>NZ_LZHV01000030.1 GCF_001667275.1 Mycobacterium sp. ACS4054 | reverse complement strand
CCCCCCCCCCCCGGGCGCCGGCCCGCGGCCCGCGCGGCGCAACGCGGTGTGCCGGGGCGGGGGGGCGGGGGGCGGGGCGGGGGGCGGGGGGGCTAGGGGGGGGGGGGCGGGTGCCGGGGTGGGCAGGGACGGGCCGGCATCGGTGCTGACCGCCGCCAACGCGTCGATCATGCCGCTGCCGACGACCGGGTCCCACCCGGCGGGCGGGTGATGCGCCGTCGATTCGATGCGCTGCATCACCTGCCGTGCGGTCAACGTGGGGAAGCGGGCGCGAATCAACGCGGCCAGCCCACTGACCACCGGGGCGGCAAAACTGGTGCCGGACACCGGTTCCGAGCCGAGCGGCGTGACTGCCTCGCCGGGGGCCGCGACATCGACCCACGGGCCGGCAAGGGTGAATGCCGACGGCGCCCCTTCGGGGTTCACCGAACCGACGGTCAGGACGTAATCGTCGTACCAGGCGGGACTGACCGCGACCGTGACGGTCTCCCAGGTGGCGCCTGGACGCTGAGGGGGGCACTGCGCGGCCCCGCCGGTGTTGCCCGCCGCGGCCACGACGACGGCGTTCTTGATGTCGACGGCGTAGGCCAGGGCGGCGCCCAGCGCGCGGTCATCCGGCGCCGATGCGACCGGAACGCACGCAACCGAGGAGATGTTGATCACCGACGCCCCGAGATCGGCGGCGGTGCGGACGGCTTTCGCCATGGTGTCGACGTCGCCAACGCCGCCGCGGGATCGATCGGTCGCCGGGGAGAACTTAGCGCTGGACTGGCGAATGCTGATCAAAGTCGCTTCGGGCGCCATTCCGCTGACACCGGAATCCGATTTGGCGGCAACGATTCCCGCCACCAGCGTGCCGTGCGCGTCGCAATCCTGGGTGCCGTCGCCGTTGGAGACAAAGTCTCCGCCCGCCACCAAGTCCGGCAGCAGGCGGTGCCGCGACACACCGGTGTCGATGACGGCCACCCGTTGCCCGGCGCCGCGGCTCAGCTGCAGGACCCGCGACAGGTCGGGCAGGTCGGCCGGCCGATCCGGTGCGGATCCCGTCGTCATCGTCGCGCAAACCTCGCGTTGCACCGTCGGCCAGGGTGGTGCGGGCCGCGCGGGATTCGGCAGCCATTTGTCATCCACCTGCGGCGGCGAAACCGCTTGCGCCGGAGCGGGTCCGGCCAACGGCGCCCAAACCAACGCCGATACCGCCAGCAGGCGCGCGACGCGCGACGCCCTCACCTGAGATTCAGTCCCCGCGCGACGCCGTAAAGTCCGCAGAGCCAGCATGTCAGGGGCACCAACGCGACGAGCGAAAGCCACTCCAGCGCATCGATGGCTCGGCGCACCAGGAGCGGAGGCGTCACTGCCGGTGCTACGAAGCCGAGATACGTCGCCGCGCCGGCCAGCGTCGCCGTCGCCACGGCGACCCACGGCCCCTGCCCCGGCGCGCCAAAGGCGGCGACACCGAAAGTGACTCCCACGACGGCGATCCCGGCGGCGATGAACGTCACCATCCGGCCGCCGTCAGCGCAACGCGCGCGAAGCAGCAACAGGGCGCCGGTGATGCCGCCGAACGCCATGCACGACGGGCGCGGGGCACCGGCCAGCACGGTGACGATGGCGCCGACCGCCGCCGCGGAGGAAAACCCGGCAAGCAGGCTCGACAGCCAGGCGTCGGCACGCCGCGCCCGTTCCCGCAGGCGCCGCTCACCCGCATCCGTTTCATCCATGGCCGGTGTCTCCGGCAGCCGAGGTGACAGCCCTGCCAACACGATCGACACCCGCGCCGCCGCCGCGACCATGCCGAGCGATGCCAGCCCGGCTGCGGCGCCGATGGCGTGCGGCGGTGCGGCGGTCACCACCCCCACCAACGCGGCAACGGCGACGACCGTCGCCGCGCATGACACGGCGGTCAATGTGACCACGCCGCAGCCCGATACGCGCATAGCCACGACACAGGTGGCGGCCGCCGCCGTCGCGGCCAGCAGCACATTGCAGATGCCCGGCGGCCCCGGCACCGCGAGCAAGCCGGCCACCGCAGCGAACGCGGCGGCCATCGCGCCAAGCGTCAGCCCCGCAACCGCGTCGCGATACGTCCGGTGGGCCACCACGGCTGACAGCAGCGCGACCAGACCCGCGCATGCCAGCACCCCCACAGCGGTGCGCGGCGCGTTGGCCTCCAGGGCATTTCGTGCGAGCGCCAGCGCACCGATGGCGATCACACAGCCCGCCGCCACCGCCCCGGCGAGGCGGGCGGGGAATCCGAACGGTTCGGAAGCCGCTGCCAGCGCCTCGGCCATGGCCTCCGCGGTGTCGTGGTGACGAGGGGCGGGTGGCGCGTCCGGCGGCTGGCTCAGCAGCAGCACGGTGCCGTCCCCGATACCGCTCTGCGCCAGCGACTTCGACGGATCCAGGGGTGAGGAGCCGGGGAGCGACAGGTGGTAGCGCTTCGCGGTCAGACGGTCGTGGGCATGGTTTACCTCCAAGATCTCGACGATGGTCGGGGTGAGGACGGCGAGGGGTATCTCGGCCGGCAGGGCCAGGTCGGCGGCGGCGCTGCCGGCATGGATCGATACGCGGCGAAGCCCTGAATCGGTTGCAGGCAACGACGAAACCCCTTCGGTCGGATTGCCAGAACGTAGCCGGGTTTCCGTCGTCCCGTCTGCGGCTGTCCACAACCGACTTGCCGTGAATGTCGGTGCTACCTAGCGTCGCCGAACTGGAGGGACGAGATGACCCAGAGTTTCGTGCCCGCAGCACGGCGGGGGCCACCGACGGTGGCGACCGGCGATCTCGTCGTCGAGGCGCCGCCGGAGCCGCCGTCGCCGGCTACGGCCGGCTTGCTTTCCCGCTTGCTGCCGGCCGTGCTGGCCGTCGCGGGATGCGGCGTCGTGGCGGCGACGTTGGCGTTGGGGTCGGGCGGCAGCCGCACGCCGATGTTCCTGGCCTTCCCGGTCATGATGTTGACCTCGACGGTGGTGACCGCGATCTCGGCGCGCGCCCGCCAGCGGGGCGGCGGCATCAACGCCGATCGACTCCGTTACCTCGGATACCTCAGTCAACTGCGCGCCACGGCTACCGAAACTGCTGCGGCACAGCACTACTCGCTGATGTGGGCTCACCCGGACCCCGACACGCTGTGGACGTTGATCGGGGGACCCCGGATGTGGGAGCGGCGGTCGACCGACCCCGATTTCTGCCGCGTCCGAATCGGCGTCGGCGCCCAGCTGCTGGCCACCCGCTTGGTAGCCCCGCCGACGACAGAGCCTACGGACCCGGTCACCGCCGCCGCTTTGGACCGGTTCATGCGTGCGCATTCGACGGTCGTCGCGCCCGTCACGGCCGCCCTGCGGGAAAGCCCGTGCGTCAAGCTCGAAGGCGACGCGTCCGCGGCGCGGGGAGTGCTACGCGCAATGATCTGCCAACTCGCCGTTCTGCACCCGCCCGATCAGTTGCGGATCGTCGCCGCGATCCCGGACCAGGGTCAGGGGCATTGGGAGTGGCTGAAATGGTTGCCGCACAACCAACATCCGATCGCGGCCGACGATGCGGGTCAGGTGCGGCTGATGTATCGCAGTGTGGCCGAGGCACGAGCGGCGGTCGGTGAAATCTGCTCGGAGTACACGGTGGTGATCGCCGACGTCGACGAGACCATCGATGTGATCACGGGCGCTACCGTCGTCCAACTCGGCGGCGGCCGCGACGACGCGCCGGTGACGATCAGCCGCTCTGGCGAAACCCGAACGGTGCCGCACCCCGACCGGATGAGCACGGTGGAGGCACTGGTATGCGCGCGCCGATTGGCGATGTACCGGGCCGACGCCGCCTCCCGCGGCGCCGCCACCGATTGGGCGGTCCTGGTGGGAATCGGCGACATGACAGTCTTCGACCCGATCCCGTTGTGGCGCAGCCGCGATCGGCTTCGCGTCCCGATCGGGGTCAGCGCCGACGGGGCACCGGTGGAACTGGATATCAAGGAGGCCGCGGAAAGCGGCATGGGCCCGCATGGCCTCTGCGTCGGGACCACTGGTTCGGGCAAGTCGGAACTCTTGCGGACGATCGCGCTCGGCATGATGGCGCGTAACTCTCCCGCGGTGCTCAATCTGCTGCTCATCGACTTCAAAGGCGGCGCGACCTTTCTCGATTTCGGGTCCGCTCCGCATGTCGCCGCCGTCATCACGAATCTCGCCGACGAGGCACCACTGGTGGCCCGCATGCGCGACGCCCTGGCCGGTGAGATGAATCGCCGACAACAGCTGCTGCGCGCGGCGGGCTGCGTCAGCGCCGCGGCGTACGAACGCGCCCGCCCGGCGGGCGCTACGTCGCCCGCCCTCCCCACGCTGTTCATCATCGTCGACGAGTTCTCCGAGTTGCTCAGCCAACATCCGGACTTCGCCGACATGTTCGTGGCGATCGGGCGGCTTGGCCGGTCGTTGGGCATGCACCTGTTACTGGCCAGCCAACGACTCGACGAGGGCCGGCTGCGCGGTCTTGACGCCCATCTGTCCTACCGGATCTGTTTGAAGACGCTGTCGGCCAACGAATCACGGGCGGTGCTGGGAACGCTCGACGCGTACGAACTACCGAACACGCCCGGAGCGGGTTACCTGCGGACAAGCGGCGGAGACTTGATCCGCTTCTCCGCGGCATACGTTTCCGGCCCGGCACCGTCGCGCGCGCCGGCCGTTGATTCCGTGGGCAATCTTGCCGTACGGCGGTTCGAGCCTTGGAGTGTCGGAGCGATCACCCGCTCCGGCGGCACCAGTGCGCTGTCCGAACCGACGACCCTGCGAGCCGTCCTGGACCGGCTCCGCGGACACGGGCCGCCCGCGCACCGGGTGTGGCTGCCACCGCTGGACCGGGCACCCAGCCTGCACACGCTGCTTCTCGACGTTGCGCCCGCGCCGGATGCCCTGACGGTTCCCGTCGGCATCATCGACCGCCCCTTCGATCAGCTCCGGACACCGCTGATGGTCGATCTGCGTGGGGCAGCCGGCAATGTCGCGGTCATCGGGGCGCCCCAGTCGGGAAAGTCGACGGCGCTGCGCACACTGATTACGGCCTTGGCAGCCACTCACGATCCGGGGCAGGTGCAGTTCTACTGCATGGACTTCGGCGGTGGGTCGCTGACATCGACCCGGGCCGTCCCGCATGTCGGGGCGGTTGCAGGAAGGGCCGAGCCGCGACTGGTCGCGCGGATGGTTGCCGAATGCGAGTCGCTGATCCAGCTGCGCGAGAACATCTTCAGCGACCACGGGGTCACACCGATCGGCGAGTACCGTACGCTCCGCGCGCGGCGCAAGGCGCCAGAGGGCGATGCGTTCGGGGACGTCTTTCTGGTAATCGACGGCTGGGCGCGACTGCGGCAGGAATTCGATGGGCTGGAAGCCTCGATCACGGCCGTTGCCAGACAGGGCCTTTCGTTCGGGGTGCACGTGGTGCTCTCGGCCACGCGATGGGCCGAGATCAGGCCGGCATTGCGGGATCAGATCGGCACGCGCATCGAGCTGCGGCTGGGGGATCCCGCCGATTCCGAACTCGATCGCAAAGCGGCGCAACACGTGGCCCGGGACAAGCCGGGCCGCGGCCTTTGCAGCGACGGATCGCACATGATGATCGCCCTGCCCCTGGCCGAGATTCCTCCCACGGAATCGGTGGCGCCGCCGATCGCGCTTCTGCCCAGATTGGTCGAGCGCGACACCGTTGTGAAGCGGGCGGGTGACCGCGTCCTGCTGGGCGTCGAGGAGCGTCGGCTGGCACCGGTGACGTGCGAATTCGACCAACACGCACATCTTCTCGTGCTCGGCGACAAGGAATGTGGCAAGACAGCGACGCTGCGGACACTGTGCCGCGAGATCGTCCGGACGAAGACCAGCGCGCAAGCCCGCCTCGCGATCGTCGATTTCCGGCGCTCCCTGCTCGGCGTCGTCGCGCCGGAGCGCCTCGTCGGTTATGCCATGTCCGCAGGCGCCTTGTCCGGATTGCTGCCGGATCTGCTTGATGTGTTGCGGCGGCGAATGCCGCCGGCCGATGCGAGCCAGGCGCAGTTGCGGGCCGGCGGGTGGGGTTCGGGGCCGGAAATCTTCCTCGTCGTCGACGACTACGAGCTGGTGGCCGGCTCGGGCGGCAACCCGCTTGCCCCGATCACCGAATACCTGCCTTACGCACAGGATTTGGGTTTACATCTGGTCATTGCGCGGCGCAGCGGCGGCGCGGAGCGCGCGCTTTTCGAGCCTCTGCTGGCGGGAATGCGTGACCTCGGCTGCATGACGCTGATGATGAACGGCTGCCCACGCGAGGACGGTTCGTTCGGCTCCCGTCGCGCGGCGCGGTTGCCGGCCGGCCGCGGTGTTCTTCTCACCCGATCGGGCGACGAGCAACTCGTCCAGGTGGCCTGGAGCGCACCATGAGTGCGCATCGCACCATCATCGAAACCGGGCCGGGCACGATCCGCCGATTATGTTGCGGGACAAGCATCGTCGGCGAGGATGGAAATTCCGAGATCGCCGAGGCGGCACTGCGCGCGATAGACGATCGGGTGGCACTGGTGGGCGATCGCCCGGTCGCCGTTGCTTCCCTGTGGGCTGACGCGCTTCGGTCCGTGGCCTGCCCGCGCGGCGGGGGCGTGGTCGTGGTGCATCCGTCTTGGTGGTCGGCGTCGCGCGTGGGAGTGGTAAGCGGGGCGGCGAAGACCGCGTTCGGCGACGTGCTGGTGCGGCCCCGTTCGTGGTTGTTGGCGCGGGCCGCGGGCGCCGACGCGGAGGTGGCGATCGTGGTGGAGATCGCCGATCGGATGGTGGTGATCGGTGGGCCCGACGTCGTCGCGGTACCGCGCAGGCCCGAACCACATCCCGTCGCCGACGAGGTGGTGGCCGCCATCGTGAGCACCTCCGCCGGTGTCGTGTTGATCGACGCCCCCGGCACGGTCGCCGGGGCGTCGACCCTGGGCAAGTCCGTCGCCGAAGCGGCGCGCGCCAACGGGCGGACGGCGGTGGAAATCGACGACGCCCGGCTGGCCCGGTTGGCGGGCTCCAAGCTCGACGAGCCGCGCGAGCCGGGTGGCCATCGTGTGCGATACGGCGCGCGCACACTCAGCGCGATCGGCGCGGCCACCGTGGCGCTGCTGGTGGCTCCCGCCCTGATCAGCCAGGACCGGCACGGCACGGTCACCCCGCCGGCGGTGGAAGCCGCGCCCACCACCTTTTTGGTGGAAGGCCGGGTGGCGGTGACGGTGCCCGCGGGCTGGTCCACGCAGCGGGTGGTGGCCGGGCCGGGGTCGGCCCGGGTGCAGGTCACCTCGCCATCCGATCCCGAGGTGGCGTTGCACGTCACGCAGTCACCGGTCGCGGGCGACACGCTGAACACCACCGCCGAGCGGTTGAAACGCGCGATCGACGCGGAGCCGGCCGGGGTGTTCGTCGACTTCAATCCCTCCGCGACAAGCGTCGGCAGGCCGGCGGTGACGTACCGCGAAGTCCGCGCCGCCCATGACGTGCGGTGGACGGTGCTGCTCGACGGGCCGGTGCGAATCAGCCTTGGGTGCCAGAGCCGGTCCGGCAAGGAGGAAGCCGTCCGTGGCCCCTGCGAGCTGGCGGTGCGGTCCGCGCATGCGATCGAGTGAACCGAAAATCGGGTGGAACCGAATCAACGGCGCATGGGTCGAACTTGGTATGAACGCACCGAACTCCCTGAGCACCGATTTCGACCTGATGCGGTCGGTCGCGGCCACGACGGACGCCCGCAACGAGGAGATCCGGGCCACGCTGCAAGGGTTCATCGGCCGCATGGGCGCGGTGCCGCCGTCGGTGTGGGGTGGGGTCGCGGCCGCGCGGTTTAAAGAGGTGGTGGATCGCTGGAACGCGGAGTCATTGCGGCTCTATCACGTCCTGCACGCGATCGGCGAGACCATTCGGCACAACGCGATCACCCTGCAGGAGGCCGGCCACGCCCACGCAACCCATATCGCCGCCGCCGGCGGAGACCTGTGATCGGAAGGATGATCCGTGGAATCGGTGCTTTCCTATGACTTCGGCGAAATCGAGTTCTCGGTGCGCCAGGAGATCCACAGCACGTCCGCCCGCTTCAATGCGGCGCTGGACGAACTGAGGTCGCAGATCGCCCCGTTGCAGCAGCTCTGGACCCGCGAGGCGGCGGCCGCCTACCAGGTTGAGCAGCAGAAGTGGCACCAGGCGGCGACGGCGCTCAACGAAATACTGGTCGATCTCGGCAACGCGGTGCGCGACGGCGCGGACGAGGTGGCCGACGCCGATCGGCGGGCGGCCGGCGTCTGGGGACGGTAGCTGCGCCCATAGTCGTCTGTGTGGTCCCGGCGGGGGAGAGCCGCTGGGACCACGCAGTCGTTTTGACCTGCGGGGACGCGCATCGGTAAGCTGCTCGGTTGGCGTGCGGTACGCCGGGGCCTCGGGTCAACGTCGGTCGCCGAGACCAGCCCCACCGCAACCGCCTGACCGGCACCCGGCTCGACCCGGGATCCACCTCGAGAAAGAAAAGGTAAGCGCTGTGCCCACCTACGCGCCAAAGGCGGGTGACACCACGCGGTCGTGGTACGTCATCGACGCCACGGACGTGGTGCTTGGCCGCCTTGCCGTCGCGGCAGCCACCCTGCTGCGCGGCAAGCACAAGCCGACGTTCGCGCCCAACGTCGACGGCGGTGACTTCGTCATCGTCATCAACGCCGACAAGGTCGCCCTCTCCGGCGACAAACTGCAGAACAAGCTGGCTTACCGCCACTCGGGGTATCCCGGCGGCCTGCACTCGCGCACCACCGGCGAGCTGATGGAAAAGCACCCCGACCGCGTCGTCGAGAAGGCGATCGTCGGCATGCTGCCCAAGAACAAGCTCAGCCGTCAGATCCAGCGCAAACTCCACGTCTACGCCGGCCCGGAGCACCCGCACGCCGCTCAGAAGCCGGTTCCGTACGAGATCAAGCAGGTGGCCCAGTGACCGAAACGACCGAGGCCCTGGACCCCACGGCCACCGAAACCCCGGACGTGCCGGCCGAGGCCGCCGCGCCCGCGCCCGCCCCGGAGCCGTTCGTCTTCGACCGGCCCATCCAGACCGTCGGCCGCCGCAAGGAGGCCGTGGTGCGGGTGCGCCTGGTGCCCGGCACCGGCAAGTTCGACCTGAACGGCCGCAGCCTGGAGGACTACTTCCCCAACAAGGTGCACCAGCAGCTCATCAAGGCCCCGCTGGTCACGGTGGATCGGGTGGAGAGCTTCGACATCTTCGCCCTGCTGCACGGCGGCGGCCCGTCGGGCCAGGCCGGTGCGCTGCGGCTGGGCATCGCCCGGGCGCTGATCCTGGCGCAGCCCGAGGACCGGCCGGCGCTAAAGAAGGCCGGCTTCCTCACCCGCGACCCGCGTGCCACCGAGCGCAAGAAGTACGGCCTGAAGAAGGCCCGCAAGGCGCCTCAGTACAGCAAGCGCTGATCAACCATCACTTTCTGGCCGCAACGGGGCCTCAAACTGGGGCGTTCCGCGCTTGTATCGGCGTGTCTGCGCCCAAACGCGCCCCGTTTCGGTCAGAAAAGAACGGGCACGTTAGGTGAACGGCCGCCAACTGTGAGAGGTTTTTCCGCATGGGTCGACTATTCGGCACCGACGGTGTCCGCGGGGTCGCCAACCGGGAGTTGACCGCCGAGCTGGCGCTCGAGCTGGGCGCCGCCGCCGCGCGGCACCTGGCCAGCGCGGGCGGGCCGGGCCGGCGCGTCGCCGTGAGCCGGCGCGACCCCCGGGCCAGCGGCGAGATGCTGGAGGCCGCGGTGATCGCCGGGCTGACCAGCCAGGGCGTCGACGCGCTGCGGGTCGGGGTGCTCCCCACCCCCGCGGTGGCCTACCTGACCGGCGCGTACGACGCCGACTTCGGCGTGATGATCTCGGCGTCGCACAACCCGATGCCCGACAACGGCATCAAGATCTTCGGCCCCGGCGGCCGCAAGCTCGACGACGACACCGAGGACCGGATCGAGGCGCTGGTCACCGCCGAGGCCGGGCCGCGCCCGATCGGGGCCGGGATCGGCCGGGTCATCGACGCCACGGACGCCGACGACCGCTACCTGCGCCACCTCAGCAAGGCCAGCACGCTGCGGCTCGACGGCCTGACCGTGGTGGTCGACTGCGCGCACGGCGCGGCCTCGTCGGTGGCGCCGCGCGCCTACCGCGCGGCCGGTGCGCGGGTGATCGCGATCAACGCCGACCCCAACGGGCTGAACATCAACGACAACTGCGGGTCCACCCACCTGGACTCGCTGCGCGCCGCGGTCATCGACCACCGCGCCGACCTCGGCCTGGCCCACGACGGTGACGCCGACCGCTGCCTGGCCATCGACGCCAACGGCGAGCTCGTCGACGGCGACGCCATCATGGTCGTGCTCGCGCTGGCCATGCGCGACGCCGGCGAGCTGGCCTCCGACACGCTGGTGGCCACCGTGATGAGCAACCTCGGGCTGCACCTGGCCATGCGCGCCGCGGGTATCACCGTGCGCACCACCGGCGTCGGCGACCGCTACGTGCTCGAGGAGCTGCGGTCCGGCGAGTACAGCCTGGGCGGCGAGCAGTCCGGCCACATCGTGATGCCCGCGCTGGGCTCCACCGGCGACGGCATCGTCACCGGGCTGCGGCTGATGAACCGCATGGTGCAGACGGGCTCGTCGCTGACCCAGCTCGCCGCGCCGATGCAGACGCTGCCCCAGGTGCTGATCAACGTCCGGGTCACCGACAAGGACACCGCCGCGGCCGCACCCTCGGTGCGCACCGCGGTCGGCGACGCCGAGGCCGAACTCGGTGACACCGGCCGAATCCTGTTGCGCCCGTCTGGAACCGAGCCCGTCATCAGGGTCATGGTGGAAGCCCCCGAGGCCGACGTCGCCCAGCGCGTGGCGAACCGGGTGGCCGAGGCGGTCAGCTCCGCGCGCTGAAGCGGAACCCGGCCGTCGCACCACGCTGAATTGACGGGATAGCGTGCGGCAGTAGTGTGATGACGTTCGATGGCGGGTGGCGGCAAGCGTCGGGCGGGGAGGAGCTTCGGGTTGGTTCAGCTGGCTAACCTGAGTGTCGGTGAGCTGGTGGCCGGGGCCGGCGGTGATCCGTGGGCGGTCAACCAGACGCTGCAAGCGGGGCAGCCCGCACAGATCGCCAACCTGGCCAACGCCTTTCACACAGCGGGGCGCTCCACTTCCGAGGCCGATCACGCCTTTGAGCAAGCCCGCAAGCGCTTCGACGCCGCCTGGAATCACCAGAATGGGGATCACCCGATCAACGGCTCCGCCGAAGTGCAGCGCACGGCCCAGGCGCTGGGAGCGCAGTCCGAGCAGTTGCCCAAGATCGGCGCGGATTTGGAAAACATCGCCGCCGCGTTGGCCGAGGCGCAAAAAACCGGTGCCGCGGACATCGCCACCCTGGATCGCCGGCTGCAGGTGCTCGACCGAATCATCGGCGCGGCCAAGGAGGACCTGAGGCATTCCGACCTCAGTGCGCAGGATCGCCATGCGCTGGAAACCCTGATCAAGGACGCGAAAGCCGACGCCGTCGAGGACACCAAGGATGCGCTCGACCAGTTGCACGCCACCCGCGACAACTATTCGAACTCGCTGCACCAGGCCCAGACCAATCTGGCCAACGACGGGTACGACCCGGGCCGTGTCCTCGGTGTTGACGGTCACGAGGCCGAGACACCCGAGCAAGCCGAGCGAGACGTCAAGGGCGCGCTGGGCGGCGACAAGGGCGCCGCCGCGCGGGTGAACGGGGTGCTCAACTCGATCACGCCCGATCAGCGGGCGGGGAAGGTGCCGTTGACCGCCGAGCAGGCGTCGGTGTTGAGCCAGCTGCAAGCTCAAGAACACGGCATGTCGATCGATGCCCTCAACACCGCCGAACAACGGCTCGGCGACGAGAAGGGCATGATCGGCAACTCGTGGCAGCTGATGAGTAATCCCAACCTCACGTTCCCCAAGACGCCGCTACAGGTCGGTGCGAAGCAGGGCACCGAAACGGTGAAGGGCGGGGCGGCGCAGCTGCCCGAAAGTGTCCAGCAGGCGCTGAATTCGTCCGGCCTGGAATACATGCGCCAAACCAACGACATCGCCAACATCGTCAAGGACGGCGACAAGTCCTTCCAGACGAACACCGATCTGGATCGGGCGATGATCCGCAAGGCGGGGGCCATGATGGACACCCCGCTCTGGCAGCACGACCCGGCGAGCCAGGGCCAAAACGTCGAACGCGATCCCGCCATGGACCCCGCGGTGTCCAACGTGCTGTCCGCGGCGTCGCCGGATCACCAGGTCGTCCACGACGCCATGACCGGCAGCGATCACGACAAGTTCCTGCGGAATCTGACCCATCACGCGTGGAAGGACAACGGTCAGGCGGTCGGTTCGCTGTTCTCCTGGACCGGCGACGCCGCGCAGGGGCCGGAAGCGAAGATCGCCGGTGAAACCGCCCGCGCCTACGCTGATTACGTCGGCCACCACGCGTCCACGGACTTGCTCCATCTCCCGGGCAACCACACCTTGGGGCAAGTGAACCCCGACCTTGTCCAAGCGATGGGCCACGGTCTCGACCCGTACGTCAACAACATCGCCGGAACATCGGGCGGGCTTTCGGAATTCGGCAAACCGCTCGACACCAACGGCGACGTCCATTCCGGCGCACTGCCTCTCGCCAAGGGCATCTTCTCGGTGATCGACAGCGACCCCACCGCGGCGCGGGACTTCAACAAGAATGCCTACACCCAGGCGTTGCTGCACGACTCGTCATTCGCGTTGAACCCGAATCACGACGGTTACAGCGACCAACTTTACGACGCCGCCACGTTGCGGGGACTGGTCGACGTGGGAACCCACAATGCCTACGAAGCGAACGAACAAAACGGTTACCACCAACAACTTTCGGAATACGACTCGAAGAAGCTGGCCTACGAAGACGGCGTCCAGGCCGCCAGCACGGCCGGTGGTTGGGTCCCGGGGGTGGGCAAAGTCACCGGGCCCGCCATCGGCATGCTCGGGCACAACCTCGAAAACGACATGCTGGGGCCGGCGCCCACCGCACCGGGCCAGACGCCGATCCAGCCCATGGACATCGGAAACGCCGACGAACACATGCTCGATGCGTTGCTCGGTGCAAACCAGCACATCTCGGGAGTGCCGCCCGAATATCTTGTCTACGACCACGACCACCCAAACGGGCGAATCGCGACCCTGGACGAGATGCAAGCCAAACATCCCGATCTCACCGCCGGCCAATACAACAATGTCCTGGGCCCCGCGTTGTCCCAGTCACTGAACCTGCCGCCGAATGAGAAGATGTCGCCGGATCAATACATGGTCGACCGCTACAACAACGTCATCGGCGTACCGGAACCCCCAGGGAAGAAATGACTTACATTCGGCGCGCAGCGCGCTTATTGATGGCGCTGTCGACCATCACGGTTTCGCTGGCCGGCTGCGCTTCGGGCAGTCACTCCGGCCAGCCGGCGTCGCCCACCTCCACGACGCCGGCTGGGTGGCCGCCGACGCTGAACGATTTCAGCGTGGTGTGGAGCGCGGAACCCGACATCGCCATCACCACCTGGCCCGCCGTGGCGGTTCGGGCCTACGCCGAGTCCTACCTGCTGGTCTCCATTACCGGCGAGGACAAATTCCTGTACCCGGGATTCAAGCAGGCGGTAGACGCCAACAAGCCGATCGACAACCCGACGGGCACCCGGTTCCTGTGGCCGAAGACCGACCGTAGGACCGAAAAACCCTGGGTGGGAACCGAATACGACCACATCCTTTCGATCGCGACCGCTGGCCGTGACGTGACGGCGGTGGTCTGTGAATACACGTTCGGCACCGCGCAAGCGCAGGGTCACGGGTACACCCCGAACATCGGCCAGCCTCCCCCCGATTCGGGGATCGAGCCGATGCGAATCACGATGACGGCTCCCGCCACCACCGGCCCGCAACTGCCCGCCCAGCAGGGACCGGCGCGCGCGCCGTCGGTCGACGTTTTCGGCGGCTGGAGGATCACCGGTCATCAGGGTGGGTACTTCGCCGAATACGGGCTCCCGACGGAATGGCCCGATATCGCTCACGACACCGACGCCTGCCGCGCCAAAGCGCCCCCACACCCCGATCTCGTTCGTGGCGGTGAATATCCACGCTCGAACTTTCCCACCCAGCCACCAGCCCCGGGCTGGCCAGCACCAAGCCCAGCATCCTAGCGACCAATAGCACTCGCCCGCAACGGGTTTCACTGTTATTGGATGCGCCACACCGGCCCTGCTGAATCTGCGAGGAACCCGGACGCGTCCCCGGGCGTCGGATTAGGCATGAGATTCGACAGGGGAACACGGCCCGTCACCGTGGCCCGCACTGAGATCGACGTCGCGGCCACGCACCGCATCGCCGGCCAATTCCGCGCCGCCGCGGACATTCTCGACCGCGCGGTCAGCGATCAGTTGGGCCGGCTTTCGTTCGGCGGGGCCGGCGCCGGGCGCGCGCACGCCGCCCGCGGCGAAGCGCTGCGCGCCGAGCTGGAGCGGCTGACCGCGCAGGTCGAGCAGTGGTCGCGGGCGTCCGTCGAGATCGCGGCCGCACTGCGGGCCAGCGCCGACCGCTACGCCGACGCCGAGCTGTACGCCGAGGCGCGGATCGCCTGACATGGCCGACCGGTTGGACGTCGCCGGGCGCCTCGCCGAGGGGCTGCCCGCCGTCGAGCGCACCCAGACTTACGTGCGGGCGTGCCACGCCCTGGGCTATCAACATCCCGATCTGACGGCGCAGCCCTCGCAGATCCGCGACTGGTACGACACCGAAGACGGCCTTGACCTGCGCGCGCTCGACCGCGACTGCGCGGAACTGCGCGCGGCGGCCGATGCGGTCTCCGAAGCGCTGCGCATGCAGCGCGCGCAGGTGGCCGAGTTGGCCGGGGCGTGGACGGGGCCGGCCGGCGATGCCGCGGTGCGGTTCGTGGAGCACCACTGCGACACCGCCGGCGTGGTGGCCACCGAACTGCGCGCGGCGGCGCAACGGTGCGAATCGCTGCGCGACAACCTGTGGTACCTGGTCGATTCGAAGGTGGCGACCGCCATCGCCATCGACGACCGCACACAGGCGCAGCGGCCCGCATGGCTGGGCGCCGCCGCCGCGGTCACGACGGGCGCGGGGGATCGGCAAGCCGCCGAAGGCCTGGTGCGCGAGCAGGTAATGCCGTACGTGGACAACGAGATTCGCGACGACTGGCTGACCACGATGCGCTCGACGCGCGACGGCGTCGGCACGTCCTACGACATGGTCACCGACCGGATGGCCGCCGCGCCGACCGCCCGCTTCGGGTCCCCGGGTGATCTCGGGCCCGGATACCAGCCGCCGCGGCCAACCCCGCCCGCCGCACCGCCCGTGGCGGTCGCGCCCGCCGCCGCGGTCCCGGGCCCGCCGGCGGATCCGGCGCCGACCGCGACGACGCTCGCGCCCGCCCCGATTCCCGCGCCGCCGCAACAGGATTGGGGAAGCGCGCTTGGTGACGCCGCCGGTATGCCGGGGGGAGGCCTGGACGGTGGGCTCGGCGGTGGGGCGGACGGCCTGCTCGGGTTGGCCGGCAGGATCGTCGACGCGGTCGGCGGGCTGATCGGCTCGGCGGGTGACGGGTCGGGGGTTACCGATGCCCTCGACGACGGGGATGCCTTCGACGAGGACCCCTTTCAGCCCGACGACGCGGACGACGAGCCCGCGGAGAAAGAAGAGGCCACACCCGACGGGGCGGTGCAGCCGGTCGAAGCGGCGACGCCGGAGGGTGCATCAGTGCCCGAGGAGGTGCCGGTGCCCGAGAACGCGCCGATGCCGGCTGACGCGCCGGTGCCGCAAGCTCCGCCGCCGGCGGCGCCCGCACCGGATGCGGCGCCGGCGGGCGAACCGCCTCCGCCGGGGACCGATGGCAAAACGCCCTGCGAGATCGCCGCCGACCAGCTGCCGCAGGCGGGGCAGTGAGCGCTCAGGAGGGGCGCAGCTGCAGGATTTCCTCGATAAAGCGCAGGGATTCGGCGCGGTCGTTGCCCAGCGGGCTGAGCAGCATCGTCGTCACGCCGGCTTTGGCGAAGGCGGCCAGGCGTTCGGCGACGTATCCGCGCGGGCCGACCAGCGACATGCCGCGCACCAGTTCGTCGGGCACCGCGTCGATGGCCTCCTTTTTGCGGCCCGACAGGTACAGCTCCTGGATCCGGTCGGCCACCTCGCCGAACCCGTACCGGGTGGCCAGGGCGTGGTAGAAGTTGCGGCCCTTGGCGCCCATCCCGCCGAGGTACAGCCCCAGCTGCGGCTTCACCCACGCCAGCCGGTCGTCGACGTCGTCGCCGATGGCCACCGACGCGTGCACCATCACGTCCAGCGGCCCCAGCGCGGGATCCCGCTTGGCCGCACCGGCTGCCAGCGCGTCGCCCCACACCGACGCGGCCTTGTCCGGCAGGTAGAACACGGGCTGCCAGCCCTCGGCGATCTCGGCGGTGAGCTCGACGTTCTTCGGGCCCAGCGCGGCGATGGTGATCGGAATGCGTTCGCGCACAGGGTGATTGATGAGCTGGAGGGACTTGCCCAGACCCGTTCCGCGGTCGGCGGGCAGCGGGATCTGGTAGTGCTTGCCGTTGTGCTGCAGCTTTTCCCGACGCCACACCTTGCGGCAGATCTCCACGATCTCGCGGGTGCGGCCCAGCGGGGCGTCGAACTCCACGCCGTGAAAGCCCTCGATCACCTGCGGCCCGGACGTGCCGATGCCGAGCCGAAATCGCCCGTCGGACACGAAGTCCAGGCCCGCGGCGGTCATCGCCAGCAGCGACGGCGTGCGGATGTAGATGGGAAACACCCCCGAGGCCAACTCGACGGTGTTCGTCTTGGCGGCCAGATAGCCGAGCTGGCTCACGGCGTCGAACGCGTACGCCTCGGCCACCACGGCGATGTCGATGCCGGCCTTCTCGAGTTCCACCACGCGGTCGACGGCCTGATGAAAGCCGCCCGAATAATCCAGAGCGATCCCGATTCGCATCAACGACAGATACCACGACCGCACCGACGGGCGGCGGGGGCTTCGGTAAACTTCAGCCCGCCGAGGTGCCGGTCCAGTACTCCGCGAACCGTTGACCGTCGCCGGACAGGCGCAGGATGTCGTTGCCGGTGAAGGAGACCGGGCCGTCGGGCCCGCGGCCCCTGGCCACCCAGCGGCCGGCGACCAGGTCACGCTCGGACAGCGGGCCCAGCTCGATGGCGAAGGTCAAGTCCGCCATCATGTTTCGGGTTTCCTCGACGATCCGCTGAAGCTCCTCGGGGCCGTGCACGTCGCGGCCGGGCCAGTGCCCCACGAAGTCGTCGGTCACGATCTCGGACGCGACGGGCCGGCCGGCCCACAGCTCGGCGATCCAGCGGGTGTACAGCGCTTGCACGTTCGGCACAGTTGGGCAATTACCCAGATACCGCGTCACTTCAACAGCGCGACGATCTTCTCTTCCAACGCGACCGGCGGCGCCTCGGGATCCAGCGCGTCGGTCTTGGGCAGCTGCACATCGGGATCGGCGAAGTCGCGGTAGGTCTTGTCGCCGCCCAGCGTGTAGAGCAGGTAACCGGTCAGCAGGGCGCGCACGGTCCGCTGCGTGCGCCGGTGCGGGCTGGCCAGGCCGAACACCTTGGTCAGCCGCCGGCCCTCGACCAGTCCGCCGGGCTGGGCCTTGCTGACGATGCGCAACGTGGCCGCGTCCCACGCGCGCGACAGCGACAGGGCGTTGGAGGTCAGCGAGTGCGGATCGCCCGGCGCGGTCAGGATCAGCCCCGGCAGCTTGAGCGTCCGCGCCGGATCCTCGGCGGGGGGACTGGTGACGGCGGGAAACAGGGCCGCCGCCGCGGCCAGCTTGTTCGGCATGCCGGCCGCGGCGAACACCGCGGCCGAGCCGCCGAAACCGTGCCCGACGGCGCCGAGCTTGGCCGGATGCACGCTGATCTTCCCGGGCCCCAGGCGCACACCCGACACGATGTCCAGGGCCGTGCCGAGGTCGAAGGCGAAATTCAGGACGGACGGGGCCAGGCCGCGCTCGGTGTCGGGGGCGCCGGCGACGATGCCCCACGACGCCAGGTGTTCGAGCAGACCCGCATAGCGGGCGGCCTTGGTGAGCCAGTCGTGGCCGAACGCGATCCCGGGCAGGTTCAGCCCGGCCTCGGGCGTGTACACCACCCCCGGCAGCCCGGCAAACGCCAGGTCACCGCGCAAAACCCGATGCGGGCCACGGCGAGACAGGGCTGCGACGAGCTTGCGGGTGCGGGCCACGCGTCGACGTTAGCGCATCGCGGCTAGGCCCTGACTTCGATCACGCCCACCCGCCAGAGCACCGCGTACACCTGACGCAGCGGGATGCTCAGCAGCCGGGCGGCGGCGTCCACCATCGGGTCGCCACCGCCGATCGGCTCGGGGCGACGCCGACGGGGCGCCGGCTTGGGCGCGGGAGCCAGCGTCAAGGCGGGCGCGGGCGAGGTGGTTACCACGTCGTCGAACAGGACAGCAGTCATGATTCTCCCCTTGAAGGAATACAGAATTTCGGATTAACAGTTATGAACAAGCGGTTTACGCGTAGTTGTAATTTTCTAGCCGAGCCGAATTAGCGGCGTGGCATTAAACGCGGTTACCGGGTAGCTAGACAATCGGCATTGATGTCTGTTTTAAACGGTTATTGCGGAAGAAGATATGGTTGCGCTGCGCGCGTTCTCACCGGCGGATCTGCGATTCCCCCAGGTAGTGATCATCATGCGGGCGTCAACGAGCCGTCCTTTCTGCTGACTTCGGTGGGAGCCAGTCCTAGCCGATAAGCAGAATTCTAAGTAGCTGAATTGCTAGAGCGATGACGCATGCGAAAACGCCACAAATACATCAGGTGAAAAACTTTTCTGCCGTTTATGAAGGCGGTGTGAAGCGGAAGCTCAGCGTCCTTGCGCCGGAAAACCGGGTGGATGCGTCCACGACGTCCACCGGGCCCCGTCCCAGTAGCGCTGTCCGGGCCCCGACGGGTCGCGATACCACCCCGGCGGGGGGCCGGGGGCCGGCGGTGGCGCGGCGCCGTAGCCGGCGGCCGGGGCCTGGGCCGCGCCGTAGCCGGCGGGGGCGGGCTGCGCGGCCAGCCGGCGCACGTCCCGGATCGCGTTCCAATTCGAGATCAGCGCGATCCAGTTCATGACCAGCACCGACAGCAGGCTCCACCAGCCGACCACCAGGTTGAGGGTCTGCGCCGAGCGGTATGCGCGTTCGCACTGTTCGAGGGTGCCGGTGAAGGTGTAGCGACGGTTGTACCAGAGCACGAGGGCGCCGATGTGCTCGGTGAGCCGGACGGAAAATTGGCGGTACGGGTCGCTCAAATCGGGCCTTTCGCGCAGGTGGGCGGCCTAACCCTACCTGCGGAGTGCGGGCTGGGGGTGCGGCCTGCACTACCCTGGTTCAAATGTGCGGAATTGTCGGCTACGTCGGGCAGCAGCCTGCCTGCCAGGTCGTCATGGATGCGCTGCGCCGGATGGAGTACCGCGGCTACGACTCGTCGGGCATCGCACTGGTCAACGGCGCCGGGACGCTGACCGTGTGCCGCCGGGCCGGCCGGCTGGCCAACCTGGAGGACGCGGTCGCCCAGATGCCGGCCGAATCGCTCGGCGGAACCACCGGCCTGGGCCACACCCGATGGGCCACCCACGGGCGCCCGACGGACCGCAACGCGCACCCGCACCGCGACGCCGCCGGCAAGATCGCCGTCGTCCATAACGGCATCATCGAGAACTACCCCAGCCTGCGGCACGAGTTGGAGGCCGAGGGCGTCGAATTCGTCAGCGACACCGACACCGAGGTCGCCGTGCACCTGGTGGCGCACGCCTACCGGCACGGCGAGACCGCCGGCGATTTCCCCGCCTCGGTGCTGGCCGTCCTGCGCCGGCTGGAGGGCCACTTCACGCTGGTGTTCACCAACGCCGACGAGCCCGGCACCATCGTGGCCGCCCGCCGCTCCACTCCGCTGGTGCTCGGGATCGGCGACGGCGAGATGTTCGTCGGCTCCGACGTGGCGGCGTTCATCCCACACACCCGCGACGCCATCGAACTCGGCCAGGACCAGGCCGTGGTGCTCACCGCCGACGGCTACCGGATCACCGACTTCCACGGCAACGATGAGGCCGCGAGTGCCCGCCACTTTCATATCGACTGGGACCTGGCCGCCGCGGAAAAGGGCGGCTACGAGTACTTCATGCTCAAGGAGATCGCCGAACAGCCCGCCGCGGTGGCCGACACCCTGCTGGGGCATTTCGTCGACGGCCGGATCGTGCTGGACGAACAGCGGCTCTCCGATCAGGAGCTGCGCGAGATCGACAAGGTGTTCGTGGTGGCCTGCGGCACCGCGTATCACTCCGGGCTGCTCGCGAAGTACGCGATCGAGCACTGGACGCGGCTGCCGGTGGAAGTGGAGCTGGCCAGCGAATTTCGCTACCGCGACCCGGTGCTGGACCGCAGCACCCTGGTGGTCGCCATCTCCCAGTCCGGGGAGACCGCCGACACCCTGGAGGCCGTCCGGCACGCCAAGGAGCAGAAGGCCAAGGTGCTGGCGATCTGCAACACCAACGGCTCCCAGATCCCGCGCGAGTGCGACGCCGTGCTCTACACCCGCGCCGGCCCCGAGATCGGCGTGGCCTCCACGAAGACGTTCCTGGCCCAGATCACCGCCAATTATTTGGTGGGGCTGGCGCTGGCCCAAGCCCGCGGCACCAAATACCCCGACGAGGTCGAGCGGGAGTACCAGGAGCTGGAATCGATGCCGGACCTGGTCGCGCGGGTGCTCGCGATGATCGAGCCGGTGGCCGCGCTGGCATATCGGTTCGCCCAGTCCTCGACCGTGTTGTTCCTGGGGCGCCACGTCGGTTACCCGGTGGCGCTTGAGGGCGCGCTGAAACTCAAGGAACTGGCCTACATGCACGCCGAGGGGTTCGCCGCCGGCGAGCTCAAGCACGGCCCGATCGCGCTGATCGAGGACGATCTGCCGGTGATCGTCGTCATGCCCTCACCCAAGGGGCAGGCCACGCTGCACGCCAAGCTGCTGTCCAACATTCGCGAGATCCAGGCGCGCGGCGCGATCACCATCGTCATCGCCGAGGAGGGCGACGACACGGTGCGGCCCTACGCCGACCACCTGATCGAAATACCAGCGGTGTCAACACTTCTGCAGCCGTTGCTGTCGACCATCCCGCTGCAGGTGTTCGCCGCCTCGGTGGCCCAGGCCCGCGGCTACGACGTGGACAAGCCACGCAACCTGGCCAAGTCGGTCACCGTCGAGTGACGATGCGCCGCGCACTGCGCGGCGAGGAGGAACGAGACAATCGGTCACCGTCGAGTGACGATGCGCCGCGTCGACAAACGAACGGCTTCGGCCGTATCGCCGCGAGATCCGCGGCCGTTCCATTAGATTGCCCTCTGGATAGCAACTCCATGGGGTGAGGAGCAGCATGCGACCGGCGGTCAGAAGGCTCGCCACGGTGGGAATCATCGTGCTCGTTCTCGGGACATACATCGCGCTGATCGGGCTCTACAAGGACACCGTCGAAGGGTCCGCACCCGGCACCCTGAGCGACAACGCGGAGACGGCCAGCCAGAGCATGGCGACCATGACCGTCGAAGAGATGCAGTCCAACTACAGCGCCGTCGTCGCCAATGTGGCTGTCGCGCCCGGGCCTTCACTGCTGGATCCGGTCACCCATCGCCTCAAGGAAGACCTGGTGCTGCGCATCAGATCTTCGGCCCAGCCCAGTCGCAAGGACTATTCCCCGGGCATGCTTCCCGGCGTCTTCCCGCTGCCACTGACCATCGCCGGTCACCTGGAACGCTGGCCCTTCGACAACTACGAGTCGGGGCCGATCGAGGTGCAACTCTTCCCCGGCGGCGACACGACGAAGCCCCCCATCCTCATCCCGGTCAGGCTCATCGACCACCTGTCGGGCTTCAAAGTCACGATGAGCAAGATCCCGGGCCACGAGGCGTACCGCATGCATGTGCGGCGGGCGCTGAGCACCGCGGTTTTCGGCATCGTCATTTGCAGCGTGCTCATCGCGATCGCCGGTCTGGCCGTCGTCGTCGCCGTCCAGACGCTGCGTAACCGGCGCAAGTTCCAGCCCCCGATGACGACGTGGTACGCGGCGATGCTGTTCGCCGTGGTGCCGCTGCGCAACGCCCTGCCCGGCCTGCCCCCCTTCGGCGCGTGGATCGACGTGACCATCGTGCTCTGGGTGATCGTCGCGCTGGTGACGGCGATGCTGATCTACATCGTCTGCTGGTGGCGGCACCTGAAGCCCGAGGTTCCCGCTCCGGCGCCCGAGCCGGCCCCGGCGGCCGAGGTTCCCACCCCGACGCCCGACCCGGTCCCGGCGCCCTCGGGCTGAAAGCCCGCCCGCTGCAACGCTTTTCGATATCGAGTAGGGGGGGCCGTGAAGTTCGGCGTCGTGGCTCTGATCGTGGGGGTCGTCGGGGCGTACGTCGCCTCGGTCGCGTTGTATGCCAACAGCGGGGGACACCATCACCACCAGGACACCGCCGCGGCGGGTGACCGAAGCACGGCCACGCTGGTGATCGAGGACATCCAATCGAACTACAGCGTGCTGATGGCCAACCTGTCCATCTCGCCCGCGTCGGGCCTGCTGGATCCGCAGACCCAGCACCTCAACCAAGACCTCAGCCTCCGAGTGCGATCCGTGGCGACGCCGACCCGCCGCACCTGGACCAAGGGCATGCTGCCCGGGGTGTTTCCCGTCCCGCTGACCATCGCGGGGGAGATCGAGAATTGGCCGTTCGACCGCTACGGGTCGGGGCCGGTCGAGATCGAGCTCATGCGCGGCGGCAGCGAAACCGTCGCCGAACGGCTGCCGGTGACCTTCGTCAACCACCTTTCCGGTTGGCAGGTGTCCACCGAGGGGTCCGGCCCGTACCGGGTGAGCGTGCACCGCTCGCTGAGCGCCGCGGCGTTCGGCCTCGTCATCTGCGGCGTGCTCGTCGCCATCGCCGGGCTGGGCCTGTTCGTCGCGGTCCAGACGGCGCGCAACCGCCGCAAGTTTCAGCCCCCGATGACGACGTGGTACGCGGCAATGCTTTTCGCGGTGGTGCCGCTGCGCAACGCGCTTCCCGGCTCGCCGCCGTTCGGCGGCTGGATCGACATCACCCTGGTGCTCTGGGTGCTCGTCGTCCTGGTGCTGTCCATGCTGCTCTACATCGCCTGCTGGTGGCGGCATCTGCGACCCGAGGTGGCCGCGGCACAGGCGAATCCAGCATGAGGTTCGCCGTCGTCGGTGTCATCGCGTCCCTCATCGCGGCATACGTCGCGTCGGTTGCGCTGTACGCCCACAGCCGTACGGCGCATCACCGGGCCGAACTCCCGGCGACCGGCAGCACCAGTACCGCAACGTTTTCGGTCGAAGACGTGCAATCCAACTACAGCGTTCTCGTGATCAACCTGTCCATCTCGCCCGGGTCGTCCCTGCTGGATCCGCAGACGCAGCATCTCAACGAAGACCTCAGCCTGTGGGTCCGGTCCGCGGCCACGCCGGTCCGGCGGAGCTGGAGCAAGGGCATGCTGCCCGGGGTGTTTCCCGTCCCGGTGACCATCGCCGGAGAGATCGAACGCTGGCCGTTCGACCGCTACGAGTCGGGGCCGATCGAGGTCGAACTGCTGCACGGCGGCGAGGGGGGCGTCCCGGAGCGCTTGCCCGCGACCTTCGTCAACCACCTTCCCGGCTGGCAGGTCCACGCCAGCAACGGCGGCGGGCTCGGCCCGTACCGGGTGAGCCTGCAACGCTCGCTGAGCGCGGCGGCGTTCGGCATCGTCATCTGCGGGGTGCTGATCGCCATCGCCGCCCTCGGCGCCTTCGTCGCGATCCAGACCGTTCGTGACCGGCGGAAGTTTCAGCCCCCGATGACGACCTGGTACGCGGCGATGCTTTTCGCGGTGGTGCCGCTGCGCAACGCGCTTCCTGGTTCGCCGCCGTTCGGTGGCTGGATCGACATCACGATCGTGCTCTGGGTGCTCGTCGCGTTGGTGATCTCGATGCTGCTCTACATCACCTGCTGGTGGCGGCATCTGCGTCCCGACGCCGAACCACCGGCGAAGTCGGCCTGACGCGTTTGCCGTCTAACCGGGACGGCGCGTCGCGAGCGTGCGAAGGTGATGACGTGACGGATGCACCGGTGCGGTCCCGACTGCGCAGCATGGGCCTCGCGGTATGGCATTACGTCAGCGGCGCGCCGCTGACCTACGGGTGGCTCATCGTCCTGCTCATCACGACGCTCCTTCAGCACTGGCTGCCCCAGCGGCAACTGCACAAGATGCTGATGCACCATTCCACCAACATCCACGGACTGGTGCGCGATCCGCTCGACGTGCTGTTCTCCAGCCTGTTGTGGATCGACGGGTACAACCTGACGCCCTACCTGCTGTTGTTCACGCTGTTCCTGGCGCCGGCCGAACACTGGCTCGGTCAATTGCGTTGGCTCACAGTGGGATTGAGTGCCCACATCCTGTCCACCTATTTCAGCGAGGGTCTGCTCTATCTGGCGATCGAGCAACGCGACGCGTCGGAGCGGCTGGTGAACGCCCGCGACATCGGCGTGAGCTACTTCCTGGTCGGGGTGATGGCGGTGCTGGCCTATCACATCGCGCCGCCGTGGCGGTGGGGCTATCTGGCCGTGCTGTTCATCATCTTCGGCTTTCCGTTGATCACGATGGACCGTATTGAGCTGAACTTCACCGCAATCGGGCATTTCACCTCGATCCTCGTCGGGCTCTGCTTCTACCCGATGACGCGGCACAAGGACCGCCGGCAGCTCAGCCCGGCCCGCCTGCGGGCCGCGATGCGGCGCGGGCGCTCGCCCGAGGCATCGGCCTGAGCCGCGCGGCCGCCGACCCGTAATGTGGCAATGGTGCGGCACTACTACTCCGTAGACGCGATCCGCCGGGCCGAGGCGCCGCTGCTGGCCAGCCTGCCCGACGGGGCCCTGATGCGGCGCGCGGCCTTCGGCCTGGCCGCCGAGATCGTCGCCGAACTGCGGGCCCGCGCCGGCGGAGTGTCCGGCCGCCGGGTGTGCGCGGTCGTCGGCTCGGGCGACAACGGCGGCGACGCGCTGTGGGCCGCCACCTTCGTGCGCCGGCGCGGCGCCGCCGCCGACGCGGTGCTGCTGAATCCGGAACGCACCCACGCCAAGGGGCTGGCTGCGTTCACCAAGGCCGGCGGCCGCGTCGTCGAAAGCGTCTCGCCCACAACCGATCTCGTCATCGACGGGGTGGTCGGCATCTCCGGCTCCGGGGCGCTGCGGCCGGCCGCGGCCGAGGTGTTCGCCGCGGTCGACGCCGCGGGTATCCCGGTGGTCGCGGTCGACATCCCCAGCGGCGTCGACGCGGCGACCGGGGCGATCCCCGGGCCCGCGGTGCGCGCGGTCCTGACCGTCACCTTCGGCGGGCTCAAACCCGTGCACGCGCTCGCCGACTGCGGGCGGGTGAAGCTGATCGACATCGGGCTCGATCTGCCGGACACCGAATTGGTGGGCTTCGAGGCGGCCGACGTGGCCGCGCGCTGGCCGGTGCCCGGCCCCCACGACGACAAGTACACCCAGGGCGTGACCGGCGTGATGGCCGGCTCGTCGACCTATCCCGGCGCCGCCGTGCTGTGCACCGGCGCCGCCGTCGCGGCGACCTCCGGCATGGTCCGCTACGCCGGCAGTGCGCACCGGGAGGTGCTCGCGCACTGGCCGGAGGTGATCGCGTCACCCACCCCGGCGTCGGCCGGGCGGGTCCAATCCTGGGTTGTGGGGCCGGGATTGGGCACCGACGACACTGGGGCCGCCGCGCTGTGGTTCGCGCTGGAGACCGACCTGCCGGTGATCGTCGACGCCGACGCGCTGACCATTCTGGCCGCGCACCCCGACCTGGTCGCGGGCCGCAAGGCGCCCACCGTGCTGACGCCGCACGCCGGTGAATTCGCCCGCCTGGCCGGCAATCCGCCCGGTGACGATCGGGTGGGCGCGTGCCGGAAGCTGGCCGACGCCCTCGGCGTCACCGTGTTGCTCAAGGGCAACGTCACCGTGATCGCCGATCCGGGCGGCCCGGTGTACCTCAACCCGGCCGGCCAATCCTGGGCGGCCACCGCCGGTTCCGGCGACGTGCTGTCCGGCATGATCGGTGCGCTGCTCGCGGCGGGCCTACCGGCCGCGGAGGCCGCCGCAGCGGCCGCGTTCGTCCACGCGCGGGCCGCGGCGCTTTCGGCCGCCGACCCGGGCCCCGGTGACGCGCCGACGTCGGCGTCCCGGATCGTGCCGCACATCAGGGCCGCGCTGGCCGCCCTATAACGAGAGGATCCCAAGTGCCCCAACATCCTTCATTGCCCGCGCACGCCATCGCCCCCGCCTACACCGGCCGGCTGTTCACCGCGCCGGTGCCCGCGCTGCGGATGCCCGACGAATCGATGGACCCGGAGGCCGCCTACCGCTTCATCCACGACGAGCTGATGCTCGACGGCAGTTCGCGGCTGAACCTGGCCACCTTCGTGACCACCTGGATGGACCCCGAGGCCGGGCGGCTGATGGCGGAGACGTTCGACAAGAACATGATCGACAAGGACGAGTACCCGGCAACCGCGGCCATCGAGCAACGCTGCGTGTGCATGGTGGCCGACCTGTTCCACGCCGACGGCCTGAACGACGCCGACCCCTACAGCGCCTGCGGGGTGTCCACGATCGGCTCCAGCGAGGCGGTCATGCTGGGCGGGCTGGCCATGAAGTGGCGGTGGCGGCAGAGGGTCGGCAAAGACTGGAAGGGCCGCACCCCCAACCTGGTGATGGGATCCAACGTCCAGGTGGTCTGGGAGAAGTTCTGCCGCTACTTCGACGTCGAGCCGCGCTACCTGCCGATGGAGGAGGGGCGCTACGTCATCACCCCCGAGCAGGTCGTCGACGCCGTCGACGAGGACACCGTCGGCGTGGTGGCCATCCTGGGCACCACCTACACCGGCGAGCTGGAACCCGTCGCCGAGATCTGCGGCGCGCTGGACAAGCTGGCGGCCGACGGGGGCGTGGACGTGCCGGTGCACGTGGACGCCGCCAGTGGGGGGTTCGTGGTGCCGTTCCTGCATCCGGAGCTCAAGTGGGACTTCCGGCTGCCCCGGGTGGTGTCCATCAACGTCAGCGGGCACAAGTACGGGCTGACCTACCCCGGCGTCGGGTTCGTGGTGTGGCGCAGCAAGGAGCACCTGCCCGAGGAGCTGGTGTTCCGGGTCAACTACCTCGGCGGCGACATGCCGACGTTCACGCTGAACTTCTCCCGCCCGGGCAACCAGGTGGTCGGCCAGTACTACAACTTCCTGCGGTTGGGCCGCGACGGCTACACCAAGGTGATGCAGGCGCTGTCCGGGACGGCCCGTTGGCTGGGCGAGCAGTTGCGGGTCAGCGAGCATTGCGAGCTGATCTCGGACGGGTCGGCGATCCCCGTGATCGCCTTCCGGCTGGCCAAGGACCGGGGCTACACCGAGTTCGACGTCTCCCACGAGCTGCGCACCTACGGCTGGCAGGTGCCCGCCTACACCATGCCCGACAACGCCACGAACGTCTCGGTGCTGCGCATCGTGGTGCGCGAGGGGCTCTCGGCCGACCTGGCGCGTGCGCTGCACGACGATGCAACCTCGGCGCTCGCGTCGCTGGACAAGGTCAAGCCGGGCGGGCACTACGACGCGCAGCACTTCGCGCACTGAGCAGCGCGCCCAACGTCGAATTGTTGGGCCGATCGAGCTGAAACGCCGACGGTAAGTCGACGCTCGACGGGCCGTTCGGCACTTCTGGGACAATGGTGGGGTGGCCGTTACCCCGATATCCCTGACCCCGGGCGTTCTCGCCGAGGCCGTGGTGGACCTGGGCGCCATTGAGCACAACACGCGGGTGTTGTGCGAGCACGCGGGGCGCGCGCAGGTGATGGCCGTCGTCAAGGCCGACGGGTATGGCCACGGCGCCAGCCAGTCCGCCCGCGCGGCGCTGGCCGGCGGGGCGGCCGAGCTGGGCGTCGCCACCGTCGCCGAGGCGCTGGCGCTGCGCGCCGACGGCATCACCGCGCCGGTGCTGGCCTGGCTGCACCCGCCCGGGATCGACTTCGGGCCCGCGCTGCTTTCCGACGTGGAGATCGCGGTGTCGTCCGAGCGGCTGCTGGGCGAGCTGCTGGACGCCGCGCGCCGGACGGGCCGCACCGCGACCGTGACCCTCAAGGTCGACACCGGGCTGAACCGCAACGGCGTTCACCCCGCGCGGTACCCGTCGATGCTGACCGCGCTGCGCCGGGCGGTCGCCGAGGAGGCCATCCGGCTGCGCGGACTGATGTCCCACATGGTGTTCGCCGATCAACCGGCCAACCCCGTCAATGACCTTCAGGCCCAACGCTTTAACGACATGCTGGCGCAGGCGACCGAGCAGGGGGTGCGGTTCGAGGTCGCCCATCTGGCCAACTCGTCGGCCACCATGTCGCGCCCCGATCTGGCCTTCGACCTGGTGCGGCCGGGCGTCGCCGTGTACGGCCTGAGCCCGGTCCCCGAGCTCGGTGACATGGGGCTGGTCCCGGCGATGACGGTGAAATGCCCGGTGGCGCTTGTTAAGTCGATCAGCGCCGGCGAGAGCGTGTCGTACGGGCACACGTGGACCGCGGAGCGTGACACCAATCTGGCACTGCTGCCGGTGGGCTATGCGGACGGCGTCTTCCGCTCGCTGGGCGGGCGGCTGGAGGTGTCGATCAACGGCAAGCGACGGCCCGGGGTGGGGCGAATCTGCATGGACCAGTTCGTCGTCGACCTCGGCCCCGGCCGGCCCGACGTGGCCGAGGGCGACGAGGCCATCCTGTTCGGCCCGGGCAGCGGCGGGGAACCCACCGCGCAGGACTGGGCCGACCTGCTCGGCACCATCCACTACGAAGTGGTGACCAGCCCGCGCGGGCGCATCACCCGGACCTACCGCGAGGCACGAACCATTGAGCCGTGAGAGAGCCCGCAGGCGCCAGAAGGGGGCATGGCTTGCGGGAGGTGCGGGGGTGACTGCCCTCGCCACCATCGTCGGAGCCTCCGCCCGCCGTTCGATGATCCAGCGCACCCACGGCGCCGAAGACCCTTACGCCGACGAGGATTTCGACCGGATAGACGACGACCGCCGTTCGGTGGTCACCACCCCCGACGGCGTGTCGCTCGCCATCCGCGAGGCCGGCCCGGCGGACGCCCCATTGACCATGGTCTTCGTCCACGGCTTCTGTCTTCGGATGGGCGCCTTCCACTTTCAGCGGACGCGGCTGCCCCACCACCTTGGCCCCGGCGTCCGGATGGTGTTCTACGACCAGCGCGGGCACGGCAAATCCGACGAGGCCCCGCCCGAGAGCTACACGCTGACCCAGCTCGGAAAAGACCTGGAAAGCGTGCTGCAGGTGGTCGCACCGCGCGGGTTGGTGGTGCTGGTGGGCCACTCGATGGGCGGCATGACGGTGCTATCGCACGCGCGCCAATTCCCCGACCGGTACGGCCGGCGGATCGTGGGGGCCGCGTTGATCAGCTCGGCGGCCGAGGGCGTCGCCCGGTCGCCGCTGGGCGAAATCCTGAAAAACCCGGCGCTGGAAGCGTTTCGGTTCACCGCGCGGTCCGCGCCGAAGCTGCTGCACCGTGGCCGCAACGTGTCGCGGTCGCTGATCGGCCCGATCCTGCGGGCCGCCTCCTACAGCGACCTGCACGTGAGCCGGAGCCTGGACGCCTTCTCGCAGCGGATGATGAACGGCACCCCGATCCCGACCATGGTCGAGTTCCTGGACGCCCTGGAGGCCCACGACGAGACCGCCGGGCTGTGGACCCTGCTGCGCGTCCCCACCCTGATCGCCTGCGGTGACCACGACCTGCTGACGCCGGATGAATACTCCCGCAAGATGGCGGCGTCACTGCCGCAGTCCGAGCTGGTCATCGTTCGCGGGGCCAGCCACCTCGCGCTGCTGGACAAGCCGGAGGCGATCAATCACGGGTTGGTCCGGCTGGTCAAGCGGGCCACCCCGGGCCGCACCGCGCTGACGGCCCGGTGGCTGCGGGAGAGGCTGCGCCGTCGTGGCTGAGTCGGGCGGCACCGCCACCCTCGAACGCGTCGAGGACACCATCGCGTTCGGGTCGCGGCTCGGCGCGCAGCTGTGTGCGGGCGACGTCGTGGTGCTCACCGGCCCGCTGGGGGCGGGAAAAACTGTGCTGGCCAAGGGGATTGCCGCGGCGATGGACGTCGACGGCCCGGTCACCTCGCCCTCCTATGTGCTGGCGCGGGTGCACCCGCCGCGGCGGCCGGGCGCACCGGCGATGATTCACGTCGACATGTACCGGCTGTTGGATACTGACGGCGCCGACCTGCTGGGTGAGCTCGACTCGCTGGACCTCGACACTGAGCTCGACGACGCCGTCGTGGTGGTCGAGTGGGGCGAGGGTCTCGTCGAGCGCCTCGCCGAGCGGCACCTCGACATTCGCCTGGAGCGCCTCAGCGGATCCGACGTGCGGATCGCGTCGTGGCAGTGGAGCCGGTCGTGAATACCGTTCTCGCCCTGGACACCTCCACCCCGGCCGTCACCGCGGGGATCGTGCGCCGCGCCGATCAGACGGTGCTGGCCGAACGCGTCACCGTCGACGCCCGGGCGCACGCCGAACGCCTGACCCCGAATGTGATTGCCGCCCTTGAGGATGCGGGCTTGTCCATGACCGACCTGGACGCCGTCGTGGTGGGCTGCGGGCCCGGGCCGTTCACCGGCCTGCGGGCCGGGATGGCCACGGCCGCCGCCTACGGGCACGCGTTGGGCATCCCGGTGCGCGGGGTGTGCAGCCTGGACGCGATCGGGGTGCGCACCACCGGCGACGTCCTGGTGGTCACCGACGCCCGCCGCCGCGAGGTCTATTGGGCCCGCTACCGCGACGGCTTCCGGATGGCGGGTCCGGGCGTCAACGCCCCGGCCGACGTGGACCCCGGCCCCGCGCGCGCCGTCGCCGGCTCGCCTGAGCACGCTGCGCTGTTCGGCCTGCCGGTGACCGGGCCCACCCACCCGACGCCGGCCGGCCTGGTGGCCGCGGTGCCCGACTGGTCGCAGCGCCCATTGCCGTTGGTGGCGTTGTATCTTCGCCGCCCGGACGCCAAACCGATGGCGACCCCCCGATGACCGCGCCCAGCGAGCCCGTGACGCTCGGCGCCTTGACGCCCGCCGACGCGGCGCGGTGCGCCGAGCTCGAACGTCAGCTGTTCGACGGTGACGACCCGTGGCCCGCGGCGGCCTTCAACCGCGAATTGGCCAGTCGGCACAACCATTACGTCGGCGCACGGGTGGGTGGCACGCTCGTCGGCTATGCCGGAATCTCGCGGCTGGGCCGCACCCCGCCGTTCGAATACGAGGTGCACACCATCGGCGTCGACCCCGACTATCAGGGCCGCGGCATCGGGCGCCGGCTGCTCGACGAGCTGCTGGCCTTCGCCGGCGGCGGCGTCGTCTTCCTCGAGGTGCGCACGGACAACGAGGCGGCGATCGGCCTGTACCGCAGCGTCGGCTTCGAACAGATCGGCCTGCGCAGGCGTTACTACAAAGCGAGCGGCGCCGACGCCTACACGATGCGCCGGGTGGGGGCACCTCCCGCTTGCGGGGGAGCCCAATGATCATCTTGGCCATCGAAAGCTCCTGCGACGAAACGGGAGTCGGCATCGCCAGGCTCGACGATGACGGCCGCGTGACGCTGCTGGCCGACGAGGTGGCGTCCAGCGTCGACGAACACGTCCGCTTCGGCGGCGTGGTCCCCGAGATCGCGTCCCGGGCGCACCTCGAGGCGCTCGGGCCTACCATGCGCCGGGCGCTGGCGACGGCCGGCGTGGCCAAGCCCGACATAGTCGCCGCCACGATCGGGCCCGGCCTGGCGGGTGCCCTGCTGGTGGGAGTCGCTGCGGCCAAGGCGTATTCGGCCGCGTGGGGGGTGCCGTTCTACGCCGTGAACCACCTGGGCGGGCACCTGGCCGCCGACGTCTACGAGCACGGCCCGCTGCCCGAGTGCGTGGCGCTGCTGGTGTCCGGCGGGCACACGCACCTGTTGCACGTGCGCTCCCTCGGCGAACCGATCGTCGAGCTGGGCAGCACCGTCGACGACGCCGCCGGCGAGGCCTACGACAAGGTCGCGCGGCTGCTGGGGCTGGGCTACCCCGGCGGCAAGGTTCTCGACGACCTGGCCCGCACCGGCGATCGCGAGGCCATCACCTTCCCGCGCGGCATGACGGGCCCCGCCGACGACCCGTACGCCTTCAGCTTCTCCGGGCTCAAGACCGCCGTGGCGCGCTATCTGGAGAGTCACCCGGACGCGATCAACGCCGACGTCGCCGCCGGGTTCCAGGAAGCCGTCGCCGACGTGCTGACCATGAAGGCGGTGCGGGCGGCGACCGGGCTCGGCGTCTCGACGCTGCTGATCGCCGGGGGAGTGGCCGCCAATTCGCGGCTGCGGGAGCTGGCCGAGCAGCGCTGCGCGGCGGCGGGACTGACGCTGCGGATCCCCCGGCCGCGGCTCTGCACCGACAACGGGGCGATGATCGCCTCCTTCGCCGCGCACCTGGTGGCCGCCGGGGCGCCCCCCTCGCCGCTGGATGCGCCCACCGACCCGGGACTCCCGGTGGTAAAAGCCCAGGTCAGCTGATCGCTGGTAGCGAACACCCGATACGCACCGGGCCGCCCTTGAGTGCTAGCACTCTCGTGTATAGAGTGCTAGGTGGCAATCGGCCAAACCCTGTGCCGGCACCCGCGACGACGGCCCTTGGGCACGGACGACTGCCGAATCCCTTGATAATTCCGGGGGACCCACCCCGGACCCGATCTAACTAGTGGAGGGCTCCAATCGTGGCGAAGGTGAACATCAAGCCACTCGAGGACAAGATTCTCGTGCAGGCCAACGAGGCCGAGACCACGACCGCGTCCGGTCTGGTCATTCCTGACACCGCCAAGGAGAAGCCGCAGGAAGGCACCGTCGTCGCCGTCGGTCCCGGCCGCTGGGACGAGGACGGCGAGAAGCGGATCCCGCTGGACGTCTCGGAAGGCGACACCGTCATCTACAGCAAGTACGGCGGCACCGAGATCAAGTACAACGGCGAGGAGTACCTGATCCTGTCGGCGCGCGACGTGCTGGCCGTCGTATCGAAGTAAGCACCGTGTTCCGCCCCGGCGATCCCCGCGCATGCGCGGGTGATTTCCGGGGCGGCATGCGTTAGCGGGTATCAAACAAGGAGCCTGATGAGCAAGGTTATTGAGTACGACGAGACCGCGCGCCGCGCCATCGAGGCCGGCGTCAACGCGCTCGCCGACGCGGTCCGGGTGACGCTGGGCCCGCGCGGCCGGCATGTGGTGCTGGCCAAGGCATTTGGCGGGCCGACGGTCACCAACGACGGCGTCACGGTCGCGCGTGAGATCGAGCTGGAAGACCCGTTCGAAAACCTGGGCGCGCAGCTGGTGAAGTCGGTGGCCACCAAGACCAACGACGTGGCCGGCGACGGCACCACCACCGCGACGGTGCTGGCGCAGGCGTTGGTCAAGGGCGGTCTGCGCCTGGTTGCGGCCGGTGCCAACCCGATCGAGCTCGGGCTCGGAATTTCCAAGGCCGCGGACGCGGCGTCCGAGGCGCTGCTGGCGGCGGCCACCCCGGTGTCCGGCAAGGACGGGATCGCTCAGGTGGCGACGGTGTCGTCGCGCGATCAGCAGCTGGGCGCGTTGGTCGGCGAGGCGATGACCAAGGTCGGCGCCGACGGCGTCGTCAGCGTCGAGGAATCCTCGACGCTGAGCACCGAGCTGGAGTTCACCGAGGGCGTCGGCTTCGACAAGGGTTTCTCGTCGGCGTATTTCGTCACCGATTTCGATTCGCAGGAAGCCGTGCTGGACGACCCGGTGATCCTGCTGCACCAGGAGAAGATCAGCTCGCTGCCCGACCTGCTGCCCATGCTGGAGAAGGTGGCCGAGTCGGGTAAGCCGCTGCTGATCATCGCCGAGGACATCGAGGGCGAGGCCCTGGCGACCCTCGTGGTCAACTCGCTTCGCAAGACGCTCAAGGCGGTCGCCGTTAAGGCGCCGTTCTTCGGCGACCGGCGTAAGGCGTTCCTGGAGGACCTGGCGGTGGTCACCGGCGGCCAGGTGATCAACCCCGACGCCGGCCTGCTCCTGCGCGAGGTCGGCGCCGAGGTGCTGGGCTCGGCCCGTCGCGTGGTGGTCAGCAAGGACGACACCATCATCGTCGACGGCGGCGGCTCGAAGGACGCGGTCGCCGACCGGATCAAGCAGCTGCGCGCCGAGATCGAGAAGAGCGACTCCGACTGGGACCGCGAGAAGCTGCAGGAGCGGCTGGCCAAACTGGCCGGCGGCGTGGCGGTGATCAAGGTGGGCGCCGCCACCGAGACCGCGCTCAAGGAACGCAAGGAAAGCGTCGAGGATGCCGTCGCGGCGGCCAAGGCCGCCGTCGAAGAGGGCATCGTCTCGGGCGGCGGCACGGCGCTGATTCAGGCGCGCGCGGCGCTGCAGGACCTGCGCGGGTCGCTGTCCGGTGACCAGGCGGCGGGCGTCGAGGTGTTCGCCGAGGCGCTCGCGGCACCGCTGTACTGGATCGCCACCAACGCCGGCCTGGACGGCGCGGTCGCGGTGAGCAAGGTCAGCGAGTTGCCGGCCGGGCACGGCCTGAACGCGGACAAGCTCACCTATGGTGACTTGCTCGCCGACGGCGTGATCGACCCGGTCAAGGTGACCCGCTCCGCGGTGCTCAACGCGGCGTCGGTGGCGCGGATGGTGCTCACCACCGAGACGGCCGTCGTCGACAAGCCCGCCGAGGAGGACGACCACGGGCACGGTCATCACCACCATCACTAGAACCGCTCGAGCAAACGCAACAGCCCTCGCACGCCACCCCAGGCGCGTCGGGGGCTCTTGCATGCGGTCGCGAATCAAGCATCATTGGGCCGGGCAGACGGCATTTCGAGTGAGGTAATGGTCATGGGTTTGCGCCAGCGGATGTTGGCGACGGTCGCCGGACAACTCGGCCGGCCCCATGGTCTGGTGGGCCGCGGAGTAGCGCTACTGCTCAACCGCGGTAATCGCCAGGCGGTGGCCGGCGCCGTCGAGGCGACCGAAGTCGCAGCCGGGAATGCAGTGGCCGACATCGGTTTTGGCGGCGGACTCGGGCTTGAACTGCTGCTGCAGCGAGTCGGTCCGCAGGGGAGGGTCCACGGCGTCGAGATCGCCGAGGACATGCTCGCGCGTGCCCGGGCGCGCTTCGCCACGCAGATTGCCGCCGGCTCGCTGGTGCTCGAAAACGGGTCGCTGACCGCGTTGCCGATCGACGAAGGGTCGCTGGACGCGGCGATCACAGTCAACACGGTCTACTTCGTTACCGACCTTGACGCGGCCTGCGCCGAACTCGCCCGCGTTCTGCGACCCGGTGGTCGGGCCGTGTTGGGGATCGGAGATCCCGACGCGATGGCCCGCTTGCCATTTACCGCGTACGGGTTCACGCTTCGCCCGATCGCTGAAGTCGTCGCCTCCTTGAGGAGAGCGGGCCTCGAGGATGTAGAGCAGCGTCGCCTCGCCGATGTGGTGGTCCCACACCATTTGCTCGTTGCTTCCGCCCCGGCGTAGGTCGCTATGTTGATTCCTCGGATCCGGTCTGTTGAGATCGGTAGCGACGCGGGGGTTGTGCACTGGTTGTGACGATCAGACCAGGAAGGACGGCCATCATGCTGTTTGCCCACAGGACCAAGACACTCGCTGCCGCCGCCGTGCTGGCGGGGGGTACCGCGCTAACCGGCTGGGGTGTGGGCGTCGCCCACGCGGACACGATGGAACCGCACCGCTGGTGCCCGGGCAACCCTAAGCAGATGCCCTACGTCGTGAACCAGTACATCGACTGGGACTGGAGCGTCTGCCACACCTGGTACCCGACCCAATACGGGATGGGCAACGTCACCATGCAGGGCCGGCCGACCTCGATCTGGGACGGCGACAACCCGCCGATCGAGGCGATCACCATCAGGCACTGCCCGCCGATCAGCTTCATGTGCCCCTAGCTCGGACTCAAGGCACATCGGCCGCGACCGAGCCTAAAACGGCGGATTCTGGGTCCTGCCGGGATTCGGAAACGCCGGGTTGGTGTAGGCCGGTGTCTCTGGCTCCTGGCCGGCATCGGGAGTCACGACCGGCGCCGGCCCCGACTCCGGTTCGGCCGCCGGAACCGGTTGTGCCCGATGTTCGGGCGGTGGCGGCTTGGGCACCAAGTAGTTCCGCCACGCGCCGGGTGGGTTCGGTGGTGGGCCGATCGTGTTGTCCGGCCAGCGCCATGAACAACCGCCGGAAGCACCCCCGAAATCGCCTGCCGGGATGGTCAACCCAAAACCCATGAACTGTCCACCGATGATGGAGTTACCGCCCGGACCACCCATGTTCCAGCCGCCGTATTCGCAATGCCAGTGGGTGCTGTTCTCCTCGATGGGGAAATCGCAATAGTACGTCGTGGCCCCCGCCTCGAAAGTACTTCCGCCGACACCGGGGTAGTCGCACACCCCGGGGCCGGGAATGTTGCCGCCCGGTCCGGCCCAGGCCGCCGGGGCATTGAGGACTGCCCACAACGTAACCCCCGGTGCCACAAGGAGTTTGATCGCTTTGCTTAGAGTCTGCGTCCTCGATGACAATGTGTTCACCACCAGAATCAAATTCGTTGCGGCTGACTGCAGGGCCAAAATTGCACCGTAATACTGCTGCACGCCTTCTCACGTCGTTTCTGGTGAAATTCAGAGCCGGCCTCGGTGTGGCCCCAAGAGTGCTCAGCCGACCGTTTGGGGGGCACGGAACCTCGAGACATAAACCACGGACACCCGTCACGGCGTGTCGTGTACGCGGGTTATGTGTCGCGGAGGAGGCGGCCCCGAACCGCGGGTATTGCTAAGCTGGCCGCACCATGACGTGGGGGGCGCGAGCGTGAGCTATCCGCAGCAGTGGCCGCCGCAACCACCACAGCACCCCCAGCAATGGCCTCCGCCGTACCCGCCGCCGGCGCCTCCGCCGCGCAAGACCAACGTCGCGCTGGTGGTCGTGCTTGTGGTCGCGGCCCTCGTCGTCATGGTGCCGGTGGCCTTGGTCGGTTTCTACGTGATTCGCGACATCGCCCGCGACGGCCTCGACGGGCGCGGCGGAGTCCAGAAAGCCACCTCCGTCATGAGCTTTGACGTGGTCTGCGAGCGCGGGTCCATCAGCAACGCCGCGGTCTACGGGAAGCCGTACAAGATTGTGGCGTTCGCTCCGGACGACGAGCCGAACCCGATGAACCAGTTGTCAAACACCCACTGGAACGAGGTGACGCTCGACTCCCGCGCCGACTACCGGGTGAATCCGGCGGACTTCCAGTCGACCAATGTGGTTGCGTGCCTTACCCGTAAGCCCGGGAGCGAGGTGAAGTCTCGCACGTGTGACCTCAAGACCGACTCGGGCGAGCGGGTAACCGTCGACTATTACGCCGTTCAGTACGACGTCGAACTGCGCGAGGCGAGGACCGGCAAGCGCATCGAACAGCTGGGCTCGGTGAATGGTCCGGTGACCGGCTGCCCCTTCATGGTGTGGGTCAACAAGCGCGAGCCGAAGGTGTACGCGAGCCCGGACGCCGCGGCGCTCGATGCCAAGCTCGCCGAATTCGCGCACGGGTGACACGTAATCCTGATCTCGAGGGTTACCGGCGTTTAGTCTCGCGCCATGGACCGCTTAATGCAGTGGGCGTGGGACCGGTTCGGCGCGCGGTATTCGTGGGTGATCTTCGGCTTCTCCATCGTGGTGCCGACGCCGATATACCTTTTCTTGTCTTGTGCCATAGTGGCTTTCGAGAAATCGGATCGCTACCTGGAAGCGGTGGCGGCCACCGCCGTCGTGATGTTGGTGTTGGCGTATGGAATCGTCCTGCCCGGCCGGGGCGCATGGCGGCTCGCCGAGCGATGGGCAGCGGGCGAGGCGGTGGACCCGGCGCGCGCGCTGCAGGCCACCTACGCCTGGTCGCGCCGTGCCATTGCCCGAGGGCTGGCGGTGGTCACCGCGTGCGGCGCGGCGGTCTCGGTGGTGGCCGGTGTCATGGCCGGCGCGGCCGGACCGCGGCTGGCCGAGTACGCGCTCCTGGGTGGCGTTCTCGGGGCCGTTTCGCACCTGATCGGTGCGCACACCGTGCCGGACGGCCCGATGCGGCCGGTGCGGGCCGCACTCGCCGGCGATTCGGGGATCGGTGACTCCTTGCCCCGGTTACGACCCACTTTCGCGGCGTGGTCGAACTTGGCGATACTCGCCGTCGCGTTCGGCTTCTCCATGGGGGGCGCGATGGTGGCGGGTGAGTTCGACCGGGCGTGGCAATCTCCCCTGCTGTGGGTGAGCATCGCCTGCTTGTTCACCCTGGGCCTCGCCGTGCCGATCACGGTCATCAGTGTGTTCTCGCCGTCCCTGCAGCCGATCCGCGACCTCGCCGAAGGCACCAAACGCGTTGCGGCCGGTGACTATAGCCAGCGCCTGCCGGTGGTTCAGGACGATGACTTGGGTGCGCTGGCGGCCTCGTTCAATCGCATGCAGGCGGGTTTGGCTGAGCGGCAACGCCTTCAGGCGGCGTTCGGGACCTACGTCGACCCCGCCTTGGCTTCGCGGCTGCTCGAGCAGGGCGATGATGTGTTCACCGGGGAGCGGCGCGAGGTCACCGTGATGTTCGTCGACATCCGCGATTTCACGCCGTTCGCCGAGGCGAATTCCGCCGAGGACACCGTCGCGCGACTCAACGCGCTGTTCGAGATCGTCGTTCCCGCCGTGGTCGAGGCCGGCGGGCACGTGAACAAATTTCTCGGCGACGGCGCCCTCGCGGTCTTCGGCGCCCCGAACGATCTGGCGGATCATGCCGACGCCGCACTGGGCGCCGCCGCACTGATACTGCGCTTGGTCGCCGAGCGATTCGACGGCATGCTGCGGATCGGCATCGGGATCAACACCGGCGTGGTGATCGCCGGCACCATCGGCGGTGGAGGCAAGCTCGAATTCACCCTGATCGGTGACACCGTCAACGTCGCGGCGCGTGTCGAGCAGCTCACCAAGACCACCGGCGACGCGATCCTGCTCACCCAGCAGTCCGTCGACGCCTTGACTTCTCCGCCAATCGGGCTGGCGGACAGGGGATTTCACGCGCTCAAGGGCAAGTCGGCCGCCGTGCAAGTCTTCGGCCTCGACCCCGCGCTCAAGCCGACGCGTTAGAGCTTCGAGCCCAATCCCGCGATCAGGTTGACGGTGACCGCCAAGACGACCGCGCCGAGGAGGTAGGACAGCAACGCGTGGCGCAACACCGTCGCCCTGATGGACGACAACCCGATCTCGGTGTCCGACACCTGAAAGGTCATGCCGACGGTGAAGGCGACATAGGCGAAGTCCCGAAAGCAAGGCCGCTCCGGGTCGTGGAAGTTGATGCCGCCGGGGTCGTCCGAGTAGTAGAGCCGCGCGTAGTGCACGGTGAACAACGTGTGCACGGCGAACCAGGATGCCGCGACGGTCAGGACGCCGACGACGGCGGCCGTTACGGCGCCGGGGCCCGAGCGCGACGCGGCGGCCACCACGTAACCGACCCCGCCCAGGCTCGCGACGCTCGCCGACACGATGACGGCGTCGGCCACCCAGCGGGTGGGGTCCTCCTTCGTCACGTATTTGCAGGTTTGCTCGGCATCCATTCCGCCCAGGATGAGCCGCGTCCACACCACGTAGACACCCGCGGTGACGATCCAGCCGGCGAGCGCGAATCGCCAGCCGATGGTGTTACCCACCCCGAACGCGACGGCGACCCCGAGCACGACCGCAACCCCAATCCGGGCCGCGACCGTATCGCGAAAGAAGTCGGCGAGGGATTTCACGATCGCAAGACCCCGACGATGACGATGACGACGCCGGCAATGACCGCGACGGCGAGGGACAACAACTGGAAGCTGATGATCCACTCCTTCGCCGCCGACGCCTCGTGGTCGCCCGTCGCGATGGGCGCGAGCCTGCGACCGGCGCCCCAGGCCGCCGCGAGCAGGGTCGCCAGCCAGTTCGTGTACGCGGCGTACACGATCAGCGCGGCCGCCGTGACTCCCCATGCGTGGGGCAAATGGATGTGCGGCCACAGCAATCCGAGCAGCACGAGAAACATGCCGTTGAGTACGGCCTCGAGGTGACTCGACAACCCCATGCGCGGGTTCTTCAACGCCGCGACAGCGAACCCGGTGAGGAGACCGAGCAGGAAGAGGACCAGCCCGAGCGTGAACAGCAGCGTCTGCATGCCAGAAGACTAGGCGCGTCGACGCCTTCTGCGGATCAGCGGCTTCCGGGCGGGAGGCTGGGCGGCGTCGTCACCGTCGTGGTCGGCAGTGTCGACGTGTAGCTCGGGGTGACGGTGACGGTGCTGGTGCTCGTCGACGGCGGCGGCACTTCGGTCGTGGTGGTGATCGTCGTGACGCTGGTCGTCGTCGAGGTCGACGACGAGGTCGTCGTCGCGGAAGACGCGGCGATCACGCCGCAGGCCACGATCTTGCCCGAATCGCCGGTGGAGCTACCGCTCAAGTTGTCCGCGTTCTGGTGGATCACCAGCGCGGTCCCGGAGCTGCTGCGCAGGTCCGACGCGGTCAGCAGGCTGGTGGTGGTGACGAGTTTCGCCGCGCCGTCGTTGCGCACCTGCAACGCGGTCAGGTCACCGCTGGCCGGGGAGCCCGTGTGGCCGGGCGCCTGGTAGACGGTTCCGGCGGAGCTGAAGTCCCCTTCGCATTTGCCCACGTTGTGGACCATCAGCGCGTGGAACCCGGGGCTCAGTACCTGATTGGGACCTGCCTCCACGGTCACCGTCGCGTAGCCGTTCGCGAAATCGATGGTGGCGGTGCCGACCTGATTGCCGTCGGCGCTCTTCAACTGCGTCGTCATCCGCTCGCTGCCGGGCGGCGCACTCGAGGACGGCGACGTGGTGGCCTGGCCACCCTGCTGGTTTGCGCATGCGGCCAACGGTGCAATGGCCGCGGCTAGTACCGCGGTCGTGAAGGATACGCCCTTGTTCTTCATGGGCCGGTCGTACCCCGATTGGCCCCGATCGAAACGATTACAGCAAACTCAGCATGGCCGCGCGGCCGCGTACGCGCAGCGTGTTGATGGTGGAACGACGTAACCGATCCATCCGCTCGAGCATCCGCTCGCCCAGTGCGTCGAGCATCTCGGCGCTCAAATCTATTGGGGCGGGACACAAGTCACGCTCCTCTTCGCTGGCGTGAGCGTCCAGGACGGTGACGAAGGAATGCCATTCGTCCTCGTACTGCGACGCCGACGCCGGTGTTCGAAGCAGCACGGCCAGCTGATCCCAGACTTGTCGGTGCTCGGCGTGGGCGATGGCGACCAGCGTGCTCGCCTGCGACACCGCCGGATAGAACAGGTCGTCCTCGATCCGCATGTGGATGTCGAGCTCGATCAGCAAGCCGTCGAGGGCATCTTGGCGCTCGTCGCTGTCCGGGGGCAGCGCGGTGATCTTCTCGCAGAACCCGCGCAAGACCTTGTGGTGCTCGAAAAGCACGTTGTAGGCGTTCATCTCGCGCCTCCCCGCACCTCGACCAAGCCGGCGCGGATGCGCGCCGGGTAGTGGGGGAGCGCCGCCGTCGCCGGCCCCCGCAGCACTTCCCCCGACTCGCACGCGAAGCGCGAGCCGTGCCAGGGGCAGACGATCCGGTCACGATCGATCCAGCCGTCGTCCATCGGCGCACCCAGGTGGGGGCAGTGCGCGCCGACGGCCAGCACCCGTTCGTCGTCCCGGTAGAGCACCACGCCCACGCCGTTCAGCTCGACCCGCCGGGGCCGGCCGTCCAGGGCCGAAGCCGGCAGAACCGGCGTCCAGCGGTTCTCGCTGAGCCGGCTGCCGGAACGATCCACCCCGGTGCCCGATCCGAACACCAAGGCCCCGCCCAGATAGCCGCCGCCCAGGGTCAGGCCGTAGCCCAGCGCGCTGCTCGCCACCCCGCGTCGCCGGCGGCCGTGGCCGCGGTCCCACCACGACAGCGCGTACAACGCGGTCGCGACGCCGTTCAACACGCCATGGATGAGGCCGACCCGTCGGGACTCCTCGTGGGTGTGCTGCCAGTCGGTCAGGCCGGTCGCGGCGGCGCCGACGCTGCCGGCGAGCCCCACGCCGAGCGCGAACCTCGACGCGTCCCGCCACCGGCCGGCGTTTCCGGGCAGCATCGAGGCCGCGTCCATCGCGACCGTCGTCGTCACGGCTCCCGTCGGCACGGACGTCAGCGCCGGGTGCAGCGGATGGCCCAGCCAGGTGCCGTGCAGCGCGTTGCTGATCCGGTCCCGGTGCCGGCCCATGGCCGCGAAGAGGAATGTCAGGCCGTGCTCGAGCCGATAGCTCGGCCGATCCAGCCATTCCTGGCGTCCCAGGGCGGTCACTGCTGCGTGTGATTGTTGCTTCACGGCACCTCCTGTGCGCGTGAGCGAACCGACGCGGGCTCCCCTGCACGACGGAACGCCCGAATTCTGTATCGGTGCGACGCCATTTCGCGCCGCTTCGATGAGAACTCGGCCGGTCGGCGGCCTAGTCCATGACGGTTACACGGATCGCGACGGCGAATCGTTCAACGACGTCGTGGCAGGAGGCGTGCCGCCCCACCGGGGCGGCTGGATGGGCGCTTAGGCCGAGCGGCGGATGCCGCGCGCGCGACCGATGTCGCCCTTGAGCAGCAGGTCGCGCTCGGATTCCGACAGGCCTCCCCAAACCCCGTAGGGCTCACCAACTTCCAGGGCGTGCGAGCGGCACTCCTGAATGACCGGGCACTGCCGGCACATTTCTTTCGCGCGCTGCTCGCGCTGCATGCGGGCTCGGCCGCGCTCACCGTCGGGATGAAAGAACATCGACGAGTCGACGCCGCGGCACAAGCCCTGCAGTTGCCAGTTCCAGATGTCGGCGTTGGGTCCAGGTAGCTGCTCCGGCTGTGGCATTGGTGTTTCCCTCTCTGCACGGCACGCCCAGTAAGGTCAGGATCGCGAAGCGATAGTGCAACTGAAATGAAGCGGCGTCACCGATGACTACCCGTCATGCGTACGTTAGGGCGGACGGTGAATTTGCGTCAATAGCCACTTAGCCCGACAAAGTATGTAATGGTTATAAAAGAATTAACGTCGCGTTCATCTGTCACTCATTGGTGAAACACGCACCGTGCTACCAGGCACTTGACCGAAACGAGATTTCCCAGCTCATGGGCCGACGGAGGGGCGAGCGCGGTTAGTACAGAAGCCATTGTGATTAACAGTTCGGTAACGCGAACTGCACAAAGTGTTTACTACCATCGTGGTGATTGAAACTCGTCACACTTCCGTGATTGGCGGGCAGTTGGCCGCCGCCGCCTTCGGTGACCGGCCCGGCACCTGGCCGCTTCCGACGGCGGTCACGCCGGAGAACCTGTGGCTGCGCGCCGTGGCGGCGGGCGGGCAGGGCCGCTACGGCAGCGCCCACCGCGATTTGGCGGAGCTGCGGCGCAGCGCGCCCGCCGGGCGGTTGGTCTCGCTGGCCCACAGCACGCAGGGATCGTTTCTGCGCCAACTCGGTTGGCACACCTTGGCACGCGGCTGGGACGGGCGCGCGCTCGCGCTGGCCGGGGAGGACGCGGAGGCGCGCGCCGACGGGGCGGCCATGGCGCCGGCCAGGTCCACCGCTTCGTTCGCATGGCGGACGGCGATTTCGCCGTCACCCTGAGCCATCGCCAACTCGGCGGCCACCCAGCCGCGGCGCACCGGCAGGCGGTCGGGCACCGCACCGGCGGCCAGCTCCGAGTCCGCGCGGGCCAAGAGCGTCGCCGCGGCCGCGAAGCGGGCGCCCCCCCCCCCCGCGGGCCCCCCCCCCCCCCCGGGCGCGGGGCGCGCCCCCCCCCCCCCCCCCCCCCCCCCCCCGCCCCCCCCCCCCCCCCCCCCGGCGCCCCCCGCCGCCGCCGGCCCCCCCCCCCCCCCCAAAAAACCTGGCCCCCCCACCGGGTGCGCACGTG
>NZ_LZHV01000029.1 GCF_001667275.1 Mycobacterium sp. ACS4054 | reverse complement strand
GCCCCCGGCCGCCCGGCCCCCCCCCCCCCCCCCCCCCCCCCCCGCCGGCGCCGCGCCCCGCCCCCCCCCCCCCCCCCCCCCCCCCCCCCCCCCCCCCCCCCCCCCCCCCCCCCCCCCCCGATTCCGTTTTCCCCGGCGAGGTGGCTAATACCAGTAGCGCCGGCCGGCGACTGGACGCCCGACGGAGCCCATAATCCACAAGATGGCCCCGATAACGAGCAAGACGATACCGAGTACCCACAGCAAATGGATACCGAAAACAAATCCGAGAATTAGCAGGATCGCACCGAGGACAATCATGACACTTTCCTTAATGTGAGGGGTTCTATGCTGCTGGGCATCGAGCTGGGCTGCGGGACATGGCAATCCTTGACTTTCGGGTTGACGCCCGCGTAATTCAAAGGGCCCGCGACCACGGTCAACGCGATGTTTCCAGCCGTGACACAACTGGTTGAGTCACCCTTGAAGTAATCGCGTTGCCATGCCGCAAAAACCCCGATCAGCAGCCATACCAAGGCAATGGTGCCGATGATTCCGCTGCCACGCATGGTGACCTCCAATGTGGACGAGAAAAATTTCTCGTGGACGGTAGTTACCCATTCGACTTGCGTCTAAACATGGCCCGGGATGAATTCGGCAGTGCCCCAGCGGAGCCCGCTGGGATCAGGCGTGCTCGGCGAGCCACGCCGCGGCCCGCCGCTTCGAGGCCCGCGAAAGCCACGCGTCCTGGATGAGCTCGGCCAACTCCGTCCTGCCGATTTCGCCGAGCCGGGCGGCCCGCACCAACACCGAGGGATGCCCGTCGAAGTGGTCGGTGCTGAAGAACGGGGACGCGGGGTCCTGGATCAACGCCAGCTTGTCGCTCTCGGACTCCACCCAGAGCATGATCACGTCGGCATATCGTTCGCCGGTGTCGGGATCGGCGGCATCGGGCTGCGGCGTGCGGAAGAAGACGAAAGACTTGCCGCCCACCTGATAGATCGCGTTGCCCTTCGGGCCCTCCAGACGCTGCACGTGCGGCATCGACGCGGCGATTTCGTGCACGTCGCGCACTCGCGCCGGTCGATCAGCCACACCGGTGAGGGTAGCGGCCATGTGCGCGTGGGCGTTTGAGTGTCGTCCGCCCTAGCCGCGGCGCTGCGCGGAGACATACAGGGTGGGGGGCATCGCCTGCTCGGATCCCTGCGGTACGCGCCGGCCGTAGCGCGCCATCAACTCCGAAAACGTCGCCGTGGCGACGTCCCAGCCCCGTTCGCGCAGCCAGCCGTCGACCGGCGTGCGCTCCTCCGCGTACCAGAGGTCGTCGAAATCGGTGATCTCGGCGTCGACCAGCTTGGCCGCCGCGGCCCGCATGCGCTGCATGTCCTCGCGCTGGCGCCGGACGATGTCGGGGTCGGTGAAACCCTCACCGGGCACGTTGGAGGCGAGCCAACTGCCCTGCGCGCTCAGCGAGTGGACGCGCTCGAACAGCAAGTCCTGGGCCTGCGCGGGCAGGTATCGAACCAGGCCCTCCGCCGACCAGGCCGCCGGCCGCGACGGGTCAAACCCGGCCTCCCGCAACGCCGTTGGCCAGTCCTGCCGCAGATCGATGGCGACGTTCACCAGTTGCGCCCTAGGTTCGGCGCCGTGGTCACGCAGTGTGTTGGACTTGAACTCCAGCACCTTGGGCTGGTCCAGCTCGTAGACAACCGTGCCGTCCGGCCAGGGCAATCGCCAGGTCCGCGCGTCCAGGCCGGCGGCCAGGATGACCACCTGGCGGCCGCCGGCGTCCGCCGCGCCCAGGAAGAACTCGTCGAAAAACGCTGTGCGCGTGGCCATGAAGTCGATCATCAGCTGGATCCGCGACCCCACCTCCGGCTCCAGCTCCACCGCCTTGGCCAGCGCCGCGGGATCCGCGTAGATGCTCCACATGCCCTCGCCCGCCGCGTCCACGAACACCCGCGCGAAGGGATCGTTGATCAGGGGGTCGTCGCTCGCCGTCTCGGCTGCCCGCGCCGCGGCGACGCCCAATGCGGTGGCCCCCACGCTTTGGGTGATGTCCCAGGAGTCGTTGTCGGTACGCGGCATCGCCAGTCCCTTCCAGGCCCGAGAGTCAGTTAGTTCCGCACACTATTGTTCCAGCCTCCGCCACCCCCGGCCGGGTTCAGGCGGTGACTTACGCTCTTTCCCAGTGGGCCCACAGGTTGCCGAAGGGAGCGCCGCGATGACGCGCACGCCGCACGAATTGGCCGTGGCCGGGGTCGACCTCGACGCCGTAGCGGCATGGATGTCGGAGCGGGGGCTCGGCGAGGGCCCGATTCAGGATGTTTCCGCCGTCACCGGTGGCACCCAGAACGTCATGCTCCGGTTCACCCGGGCCGGCCGGCCCTACGTGCTGCGGCGCGGGCCGCGCCACCTACGCCCGCGGAGCAACAGCGTCATCCTGCGGGAAACGAAAGTCCTTGCCGCACTGGCCGGCTCCGATGTGCCGCACCCGCACCTGATCGCGGCGTGCGAGGACCCCGGCGTGCTGGGCGACGCCGTCTTCTATCTGATGGACCCGGTCGACGGGTTCAACGCCGGTGAGGGGCTGCCGCCGTTGCATGCGGGCGATCCCAGCGTGAGGCACGGCATGGGCCTCTCGATGGCCGACGCGCTGGCCAAGCTGGGCGCGGTCGACCACGTGGCGGTGGGTCTCGCCGACTTCGGCAAGCCGTCGGGCTTCCTGGAACGCCAGGTGCCGCGCTGGCTTTCGGAGCTGGACTCCTACAGCGAGTACGACGGCTACCCCGGGCCCGACATCCCGGGCATCGAGGAGGTCTCGAGCTGGCTGGACCGCCACCGGCCGACAACCTGGACACCCGGCATCATGCACGGCGACTACCACGCCGCCAACGTGATGTTCTCCCGCACCGGGCCGGACGTGGTCGCGATCGTCGACTGGGAAATGTGCACCATCGGCGACCCCCTGCTGGACCTGGGCTGGCTGTTGGCTACCTGGCGCCAGCCCGACGGGTCCAGCGTGTTCAGCCACGCCCTGGGCGGTCAGGACGGGCTGGCCAGCACCGACGAGCTGTTCGAACGCTACGCCGCCAACACCACCCGCGACCTGTCCCACATCACCTGGTACACCGTGCTGGCCTGCTTCAAGCTGGGCATCGTGATCGAGGGGACGCTGGCGCGGGCCTGCGCGGGCAAGGCCGAAAAAGAGGTCGGCGATCAGCTGCACGCGGCCACGGTGCACCTGTTCGAGCGGGCGCTGCGCCTCATCGACGGCGCCGCCTGATCCACTAACATCTGCGTTCGTGCCTTACCCAGAGGAACCCGACTTCTACTCCGAGCCGACCCAGGCCGCGTATGGCGGGTACTACGACGAGCCGGCGCCCGAGCCGGAACCCCCCACCCCGTGGTACCGCCGTCCGGCGGCGCTGGTCGCGGCCGGCGCGCTTGGGGTGATCGTGCTCGCCGCGCTGGTGTTCGCGGTGGTCAAACTCGCGACGGGTTCGCCCGCCCACGGCCCGGCGGCGACGACAACGACCACCACCACCACCATTCCGTCCACCACGGTGACCACCACGACCTCGCAACCGTCTCGGCATCACGGCGGCGGTGGCGGTGTGGCGCCGACCGAGACCGTCACCGAGACGGCGCCCCCGCCGAGCACCGACACCCCCAGCACCGACACCCCGACCCCCACCACGACTGAGCCGCCGAGCACCGTCACGGCCTCGCCGAGCACCGAGACCAGCACCGTCACCCAAACCGTGACGGTTCCCCCGCGCCGCGGGCCGTTCGGGGGCCCGTTCGGGGGACGGTAGGGATTTCGTCCCGTCGCCGGCAAGGCTGGGACACAACGGTTTTCGGCCAGGGATCAACGGGGATGTGAAGCGGCCAGGGCGATTAGAGCGCGCCCGAAGGGATTCGAACCCCTAACCTTCTGATCCGTAGTCAGATGCTCTATCCGTTGAGCTACGGGCGCCGGTCGTTCAGTTGTCTTGCGTTGTGCTCCTCCAACAGGAGTCAGCGGAGGCGAGAGGATTTGAACCTCCGGTCCCCTTTGAGGGGGACAACTCATTAGCAGTGAGCCCCATTCGGCCGCTCTGGCACGCCTCCCTTGGACTTTTCGAGGGTACCCGACCCCTTTCCGGTCTCGCGGAACCGGCCATACTGTACACATTCGCGACATAAACTGTCGAAGTGACCGCCCGCCTGCGTCCCGAACTGGCCGGATTGCCAGTGTATGTGCCCGGCAAGAACGTGCCGGGCTCCATCAAACTCGCCAGCAACGAGACCGTGCACGGCCCGCTGCCCAGCGTGCATGCGGCGATCGAGCGTGCCGTTGCCGTCGTCAACCGCTACCCGGACAACGCCAGCGTCGACCTCAAGGCGGCGCTGGCCATGCACTTGGGCCCCGACGTCGCCCCCGAACACATCGCAGTCGGTAGCGGTTCCGTCACCCTGTGCCAGCAGCTGGTGCAAATCACCGCATCCGCCGGCGACGAGGTGATGATGGGCTGGCGCAGCTTCGAGTGCTACCTGCCCATCGTCCAGGTGTCCGGCGCCGCCGCGGTCAAAGTGCCGTTGACCGACCACACCCACGACCTCGACGCCATGCTCGCCGCGATCACCGACCGCACCCGGCTGATCTTCGTCTGCAACCCGAACAACCCGACGTCGACGGTGGTCGATCCCGAAGCCCTGACGCGTTTCGTCGAGGCCGTGCCGCCGCACATCCTGATCGCCATCGACGAGGCCTACGTCGAATACATCCGCGACGGCATGCTGCCGGGCAGCCTCGATCTGGCCCTCAACCGCAGCAATGTCGTTGTGCTGCGGACCTTTTCGAAGGCCTACGGGCTCGCGGGCCTGCGCGTCGGGTATGCGGTCAGCCACCCCGACCTGATCACCGCGCTGGACAAGGTCGTCATGCCGTTCGCGGTGACGAACGTCGCGCAGGCGGCCGCGATCGCGTCGCTGGAGGCGTCCGGGGAACTGATGGCCCGCACCGACGCGCTGGTCGCCGAGCGGACCCGGGTGATCGCCGAGCTGCGCGGCGCCGGGTTCACCTTGCCGCCGTCGCAGGCCAACTTCGTCTGGCTGCCGCTGGGCGCTCGGACCGAGGACTTCACCGAGCAGGCCGCCAACGCGCGGCTGGTGGTGCGGCCGTTCGCCGGCGAGGGGGTGCGCGTCACCATCGGTGCGGTGGAGGAGAATGACGCCCTGTTGCAATTCGCCTGCGATTGGATTTCCCGCACCGAACCGTAAGGAGTCGTCCGTTGAACTTGGCGCGCAAACAGTTCACCGAGTTCAAGGAGCGCGACGGCGACATCCCCGATGCCGAGCTCGACGATTTCTGGGCGGGGCTCGAGCCCGCGACCATCGAGGGCATGCTCGGTGAGTGGAAGGGCGGCGAGTTCCGCACCGGGCACCGGATGAACGGTCAGCTGGAGAAGGCCGGCTGGTTCGGCAAGACCTTCAACTCGGTCCGCGACGTGCAGCCGCTGGTCTGCCTCGACGCCGACGGCAACAAGTTCTCGAACGTCGAGATGGGCAAGGGCGAGGCCAGCCTGTGGCTGGAAGAGTTCCGCGGCGAGGTCACCGCGACGATGGTCTATGACGGCCAGCCCGTGCACGACCACTTCAAGAAGATCGACGACGACGCCGTGATGGGCATCATGAACGGCAAGGGCGTCCGGGATAACGGACGGTATTACTACTTCTACCTGGAGCGGGTGTAGCCGCTCGGACTTCGAGTGTGCGGCTGGCCGGACACTCGGCCTGAAAGCTAGGCACTAACGCGCCGGGTCGCGGCCGGTGAAGGCGACCAACCGCTCGAGCGCGCCGGCGTCCTCGGGCACGTCGACCGGGTCGTCGAAGCCGGCGCCACCGCGGAACTCCGGCCGGATGATGTTGCGGGCCAGCCCCAGTACGTACTCGGACAGCGGCTCGGGCGCGTTCACCTCGTGTCCCACCGCGGCGGCGTAATCCCAAGCGTGGACCAGGAATTCGATCGACAGGACGCCGCAGGCGCCCTTGGCGGGCATCTCCCCTTTGCCGAACGGCACGGACCCGTCCAGGCCGTGCCGATGCCAGGCGTCCAGCGCGGGCCGGGCCGCCGCGACCACCCGCCGTTCCACCGAATCACCGTCGCCGGCTTCGGGGATCTCCGCGCCGACCATGCCGCCCAGCGCGGTGATCGACTTCAACAGGTGATCGGTCAACTCCGCCACGTCGAACTGGGCGCACGGCGTCTGGCGGGACAGGTCGTCGGCCGCGATGGTGTGCAGCACCCGCTGCAGCACCCCGAGGGTGTCCTCGGCGCTGTGCAGTTCGTCGGTGGGCGGGGAATGCGGGCCGGGCCGCAAATCAGGAGCCATATTTGCCACGCTACGGTCTCGATATGGCGCAAGCATACGAATCCGTCACGGTGGAAACGAAAGATCACGTCGCCCAGGTGACGCTGATCGGGCCGGGCAAGGGCAACGCGATGGGCCCGGCGTTCTGGTCGGAGATGCCGGAGCTGTTCGCGGCGCTGGACGCCGACCCCGAGGTGCGGGCGATCGTGCTGACCGGTTCGGGCAAGAACTTCAGCTACGGCCTGGACGTGCCCGCGATGGGTGGGTCGTTCACCCCGCTGCTGTCCGGGGACGCGCTGGCCGGCCCCCGCGCGGTGTTCCACCGCGAGGTCAAACGGATGCAGGGCGCGATCACCGCCGTCGCGGACTGCCGCACCCCGACCATCGCGTCGGTGCACGGTTGGTGCATCGGCGGCGGCGTCGACCTGATCTCGGCGGTCGACATCCGCTACGCCAGCGCCGACGCCAAATTTTCGGTGCGCGAGGTCAAGCTCGCCATCGTCGCCGACGTGGGCAGCCTGGCCCGCCTGCCGCTGATCCTGGGCGACGGCCACCTGCGCGAGCTGGCGCTGACCGGCAAGGACATCGACGCGGCCCGCGCGGAGAAGATCGGCCTGGTCAACGACGTGTACGCCGACGCCGACGCCACGCTGGCCGCCGCGCACGCCACCGCCGCCGAGATCGCCGCCAACCCGCCGCTGACCGTCCACGGCGTCAAGGACGTCCTCGACCAGCAGCGCGCCGCGGCCGTGTCGGAGAGCCTGCGCTACGTCGCCGCCTGGAACGCGGCCTTCCTGCCGTCCAAGGACCTGACCGAGGGCATCGCGGCGACATTCGAGAAGCGCCCGCCGCGGTTCACCGGCGAGTGATCCGCCGGCACGTACCCTCGCTGAGGTGACATCAGACGGGAGAATCCGCGTCCCGGCCGACTTGGACGCCGTGACGACGATCGGCGAGGAAGACCATTCCGAGATCGACGGCGCCGCCGCCGACCGGATCTGGGACGCCGCCCGACACTGGTATGCGGCCGGCTTCCACCCCGCCATCCAGCTGTGCCTCCGCCGCAACGGGCGCGTCGTCCTCAACCGGGCCATCGGCCACGGCTGGGGCAACGCCCCGACCGACCCGCCCGACGCCGAGAAGATCCCCGTCACACCGGACACGCCGTTCTGCGTGTACTCCGCCGCCAAGGGGATGGCGGCGACCGTGGTGCACATGCTGGTCGAGCGCGGGGTGTTCTCCCTCGACGACCGCGTCTGCGACTACATCCCCACGTTCACCAGCCACGGCAAGGACCGGATCACCATCCGGCACGTCATGACGCACAGCGCCGGGCTGCCCTTCCCCACCGGACCCAAGCCGGACGTCCGACGCGCGGACGACCATGAGTACGCGCAGCAGAAGCTGAGCGAGCTGCGCCCCCTGTACCGGCCGGGGTTGGTGCACATCTACCACGCGCTCACCTGGGGTCCGCTCGTTCGCGAGATCGTCTACGCCGCAACCGGCAAGGAGATCCGCGACATTTTGGCGACCGAGATCCTCGACCCGCTCGGCTTCCGGTGGACCAACTTCGGCGTCGCCAAGGAGGACCTGCCCCTGGTCGCCCCGAGTCACGCGACCGGCCGACCGTTGCCGCCGGTGGTCGCGCAGATCTTCCGCAAGGCGATCGGCGGGACGGTGCACGAGCAGATCCCCATCACCAACACCCCGCTGTTTCTCACCACGATCATCCCGTCGTCCAACACGGTTTCGACCGCCAACGAGATGTCGAGGTTCGCCGAAATCTGGCGTCGCGGCGGCACTCTCGGCGGGGTGCGGGTGGTCAGCCCCGAGACGATGTACGGCGCTGTCAAGGAATGCCGCCGATTGCGCCCGGATTTCGCCGTCGGGCTGCAACCCGCGCGGTGGGGCACCGGCTTCATCCTGGGGACCGACCGGTGGGGGCCGTTCGGGCGCCACGCGCCGCACGCCTTCGGCAACCTCGGCCTGGTCAACATCGCGATCTGGGCCGACCCGGCGCGCGGCCTGGCGGCCGGCGTGGTCAGCAGCGGCAAACCCGGCCGCGATCCGGAAGCCAAGCGCTACACCGCCCTGCTGGACAAGATCACCGCGGAGATCCCCGCCGGTTGAGCGCGCCCTGCGGTGGGAACACTGCCGCCATGGCTACCTACCGAGTGCTCAACCCGAAGGGCGACGTCGTCGCGACCAAGGACATCGAAAGCGCCGACAAGGCGCACGCGTGGTTCGCCGATGAGGCGGTCGAGGGCAACGAACTGGGCTGGCGCATGGAGGTCGAAGCCGACGGCGAATGGCGCTTCTTCGACGACAGCGAGGGCGATCGCAGCTACTAACCGACGCCGCGCTCAGAGCGGTGGCGGAGGGATTTGAACCCCCGGACGGTGTTAGCCGTCTCTCGCTTTCAAGGCGAGTGCATTAGGCCGCTCTGCCACGCCACCGCTGATTAGGGTAGCGGGACTCGGTAGCGTGGCCACCATGCGCGCAATCGTCGCCGAATCCCCAGATCAGCTTTCCTGGCAAGAGGTGCCGGACGCGTCCGCCGGCCCGGGCGAGGTGTTGATCAAGGTCGCCGCGGCGGGCGTGAACCGCGCGGATGTGCTGCAGGCCGCCGGCAAGTACCCCCCGCCGCCGGGCGCCAGCGAAATCATCGGCATGGAGGTGTCCGGCGTGATCGCCGAAACCGGCGGCGGCGTCACGGATTGGCAAGCGGGACAAGAGGTTTGCGCGCTGCTGGCCGGTGGCGGATACGCCGAGTACGTCGCCGTGCCCGCGGGCCAGGTGATGCCGATTCCCTCTGGTGTCGACCTCGTCGACGCTGCCGGGCTGCCGGAGGTGGCCTGCACGGTGTGGTCCAACCTGGTCCTGACCGCCCACCTGGGCAAGGGCCAGCTGTTGCTGATGCACGGCGGCGCCAGCGGCATCGGGACCCACGCGATTCAGGTCGCCCGCGCGCTAGGTGCGCGGGTGGCCGTCACGGCCGGTTCGGCGGAGAAGCTGGAGTTCTGCCGCGAGCTCGGCGCCGAGATCACGATCAACTACCGCGACGAGGATTTCGTCGAGCGGCTGCGGGAAAGCGGCGGCGCCGACGTGATTTTCGACATCATGGGCGCCGCCTACCTGGACCGCAACATCGACGCCCTGGCCACCGACGGGCAGCTGGTCATCATCGGCATGCAGGGTGGCATCAAGGGTGAGCTCAACATTGCCAAGCTGCTGATGAAGCGCGCCCGCGTCATCGGCACCACCCTGCGGGCGCGCCCGGTCACCGGGCCCAACAGCAAGACGGAGATCGTGCAGGCGGTGATCGGGTCGGTGTGGCCGATGATCGCCAAGGGCCGCGTCCGGCCCATCATCGGCGCCCGCCTCCCCATCCAAAAGGCCGGCGAGGCACACGAAATGCTGACGTCGAGCAAGGTGACCGGAAAGGTCGTGCTGACCGTCTAGCCGCCGAGCGTGAACTGAGGGTGACGTTCCGCCCGTTTCGCCGCCGTGACGTCACGTTCGGCGAAGGGGGGAGCGGCCGTCAGCCCAAAGACGCCAGCGCGCGCACCAACTGGTCGACCTCCGCCGTCGTCGAGTAGTGCGCCAGCCCGACGGTCACCGCGCCGCCGACGTCGTTGACGCCCAGCACGTCCAGGGCGCGGGAGTTCTCACACGTGACGGCGAGGATCCCGTTGTCGGCCAACCGCTGCACCACCCGCTCGGCGGGCACCCCGTTCAACGCGAAACTGACGACCGGTATGCGCACCTCCGGCCGGCCGATGACCATCACCAGGGGCAACGACCGCAACGACACCATCAGGTAGTCGAAGATCCGGTTCATGTACAGGCCGGCCGACTGCATCGACACCGAGAGGCGTTCGCGCCTGCTGCCGCGGGCCGACTCGTCGAGCGCCGCCAGATACTCGATGCTGGCGACCACCCCGGCCAGCAGACCGAACTGGTGCGCGCCGATCTCGAGGCGCGCCGCCCCGGTGGCCTTGGGGTCCGTCGATATCGAGCCGAACGAGTTGAGCAGCGCCGGGTCGCGGAACACCACCGCGCCGATCGGCGGGCCGCCCCACGCCAGCGCGTTCACCGCCACCACGTCGGCGTCGGTTTCCTTCACGTCGAGCAGGCGGTAGGGCGCGGCGGCGGAATGGTCGACGACCACCAGCCCGCCGACGTCGTGCACCAGCTTGGTCATCGCCCGCAGGTCGGTGACCGTGCCCAGCGCCGCGGACGCCGATGAGACGGCCACCAGCCGGGTCGACTTGCCGATCAAGCCCTCCCACTGCCAGGTCGGTAGCTCGCCGGTCTCGATGTCGATCTCGGCCCACTTCACCTTGGCGCCGTAGCGGTGCGCCGCCCGCAGCCACGGGGCGATGTTCGCTTCGTCGTCGAGGCGGCTGACGATCACCTCGTAGCCCAGCCCGGCCCGCGAGGACGACGTCTCGGCCAGCGCCGACAACAGGATCGCGCGGTCGGCGCCGAGCACCACGCCCGCCGGGTCGACGTTGAACAGGTCGGCCACCGCGGCCCGCGCGGCCTCCAGGATCGCGGCGCTGCGCTGCGCCGACGGGTGTGCACCCACCGCGGTGGCGCTGGACCGGCGGAACGCCGTGGAGACCGTGGTCGCGACGGAATCGGGGATCAGCATCCCGGTCGGTGCGTCGAAGTGCACCCACCCGTCACCCAGCGACGGATGCAGTCCGCGCACCCGGGCGACGTCGTAAGCCATGCCAGCCACCTTAGAGCTTCCGCTTCTCCGCGAAACTGTGACGGTAGCGGGTGCCCGGAGACGCTCGAGCCGTTCCAGCGTGCCGGTGGCTTCGAAGAGGCAGGACACCCGGCCAGCCATACTAGTCGAGTGGGCCTCTGGTTCGGAACGCTGATCGCATTGTTCTTGCTGATAGCGCCCGGGGCGGTCATCGCGCGAATCAGTCAGCTGAGTTGGCCCATCGCCGTCGCGGTCGGCCCGGCGCTGACCTTCGGCGCCATCGCGCTGGCGATCATCCCGTTCGGCGCCGTCGGAATCCCGTGGAACGGCTGGACCGCGCTGGCCACGCTGATCGTTGTGTGCCTGGCGATGACGGTCCTGCAGCTGCTGCTCGGCCGCTTCCGCGACACCCAGGCCGAGGCGCGCGGGATCGGCCGGTTGCCGGCGCTGACCGTGGCGGCCGGGGTGCTGCTGGGCGCGCTGCTGATCATGTGGGCGGCCTACCGCGGCCTGGCCGCCCACTGGCAGACGGTGCCGAGCACGTGGGACGCGGTCTGGCACGCCAACGAGGTGCGGTTCATCCTGGACACCGGGCAGGCGTCGTCCACCCACATGGGCGAGCTGCGCAACGTCGAAACGCATCAGACGCTGTACTACCCGTCGGTGTTCCACGCCTGGGTGGCGGTGTTCTGTCAGCTCACCGGGGCGGCGCCCACGACCGGCTACACGGTGAGCTCGGTGGCGGCCTCGGTGTGGCTGTTTCCCGCCAGCGCGGCGATGCTGACCTGGAAGCTGCTGCGGGGGCGCTGGGGGGAATGGCGCACCGCCGGGGTGGCCGCCACCACCGCCGCGCTGTCCGTGTCGTTCACCTCGCTGCCCTACGTCGAGTTCGGCGTCGCCGCGATGCCCAACCTGGCGGCCTACGGCGTTGTCGTCCCCACGTTCGTGCTGATCGCCTCGACGCTGCGGCACCGCGACCGGATCCCGCTGGCGGTGCTGGCCTTCGTGGGGCTGATGTCCGTGCACCTGACCGGCGGATTCATCGTTGTGCTGTTCCTGGTGGCCTGGTGGTTGCTGGACGTGTTGTGGCACCCGGTGCGCGGGCGGCTCGCCGACGGGTTGACGCTGGCCGGCGTGGCCGCGATCACAACGCTGATACTGCTGCCGCAGTTCATCAGCGTCCGCCAGCAGGAAGACATCATCGCCGGGCACTCATTCCTGACCAAGCTCAGCAAGAAGCGGGGGGTGTGGGACGCGGTCTTCCAGCATTCGCGTCATCTCAACGACTTCCCGTACCAGTACGGGCTGATGACGCTGGCGATCGTCGGCGGAATCATCTTCGCCTACAAGAGGATCTGGTGGCCGCTGGCGGTGTGGCTGTTGCTCGTGGTGGTCGACGTCGACGCGGGAACGCCGCTCGGCGGCCCGCTCGGCGCGGTGGCCGGCGCGTTCGGGGAGTTCTTCTATAAGGACCCGCGCCGCATTTCGGCCGCCATCACGCTGCTGCTGGAGCCGATGGCCGGTGTCGCATTGTTCTTGATCGTCATGGTGGTGATGGCCGGCGCTCGACGAGTCGCCGGCCGTTTCAAACCCTTGCCGGCACCGGCCTGGACCGCGGCCACCGCGGTCCTGCTGGTGGCCACGACCGTGTTCACCGCCCGCCACTACTTCTATCGACACCTGGTCCTGTTCGGCGACAAGTACGACTCGGTGATGATCGACCAGCGCGACCTGATGGCCATGGCCTATCTGTCCAAACTGCCCGGGGCGCACACCACCGTGATCGGCAACGCCAACACCGACGGCACGGCGTGGATGTACGCCGTCGCCGACCTGCACCCGCTTTGGACCCACTACGACTACCCGCAGCAAATGGGCCCCGGCCCCAACCGCTACATCTTCTGGGCCGGCGCCCGCAAGGGTGAGGCCGATCCCCGGGTGGTCGAGGCGATCAAAGCGCTCAATATCCGGTACATCTACACGAGCATGCCGACGGTCCGGGGCTTCGCCGTACCCGACGGACTAGTGTCACTGGATAAATCGAAGTCGTGGGCGCTGATCTACGACAACGGTGGAGCCCGAATCTACGAATGGCGCGGAAACGACGGCGCGGCGCCGCACTCCTAGTGCGCAAAGGATGGTGATGGATGAGTACCGGCAACGACGACGATGGCATTGAGATCATCGGCGGCGTCGACCCGCGGATCATGGCGGTGGCGGACGAGGACTCCGACGAGCGCTCACTGACCGATCTGGTCGAGCAGCCGGCCAAGGTGATGCGCATCGGAACGATGATCAAGCAACTGCTCGAGGAGGTGCGCGCCGCACCCCTCGACGAGGCCAGCCGCAACCGGCTGCGGGAGATCCACGCGACGAGCATCCGCGAACTGGAAGAGGGCCTGGCGCCGGAACTTCGCGAAGAGCTCGACCGCCTCACCCTGCCGTTCAACGAGGACGCGGCACCGTCCGACGCCGAATTGCGCATCGCCCAGGCGCAGTTGGTCGGCTGGCTGGAGGGCCTGTTCCACGGCATCCAGACGGCACTATTCGCGCAGCAGATGGCCGCCCGCGCGCAGCTGGAGAAGATGCGTCAGGGCGCGCTGCCCCCGGGCATCGGCAAGCCCGGCGGATCCGGGCACGGTCAGTACCTGTAAAGCGAAGCACGGTGGCGGGTCCTCACATCGAGACGCACAACGCGTGGGTGGAATTTCCCATTTTCGACGCGAAGTCGCGCTCGCTGAAGAAAGCCTTCCTGGGCAAGGCGGGCGGCACCATCGGCCGCAACGCGTCCAACGTGGTCGTCGTCGAGGCGCTGCGCGACATCACCATGTCGCTCGAGCTGGGTGACCGGGTCGGGCTGGTCGGCCACAACGGCGCGGGGAAATCGACTCTGCTGCGCCTACTTTCGGGCATCTACGAACCCACCCGCGGCTGGGCGCAGGTCACCGGCCGCGTCGCACCGGTCTTCGACCTCGGGGTCGGGATGGACCCCGAGATCTCCGGCTACGAGAACATCATCATTCGCGGGCTGTTCCTGGGGCAGACCCGCAAGCAGATGCTGGCCAAGGTCGACGAGATCGCCGAGTTCACCGAGCTGGGCGACTACCTGTCGATGCCGCTGCGCACGTATTCCACCGGCATGCGGGTGCGGCTGGCCATGGGCGTGGTCACCAGCATCGACCCCGAGATCCTGCTGCTCGACGAGGGCATCGGCGCGGTGGACGCCGACTTCTTGAAGAAGGCCCAGTCCCGGTTGCAGGGCTTGGTCGAGCGGTCCGGAATCCTGGTGTTCGCCAGCCATTCCAACGAATTCCTCGCCCGCCTCTGTAAGACGGCGATGTGGATCGACCACGGCGTGATCCGCCAGTCGGGCGGCATCGAAGACGTGGTGCGCGCTTACGAGGGTGAGGACGCGGCCCGGCACGTGCGCGAGGTGCTGGCCGAGACGGCCGCAGAAAAACCGCTGGCGCAAAGAGCATCCGGGGATGAGTGAGTCCGTCTTCGCCGTCGTCGTCACCCACCGGCGCCCCGACGAGCTGGCCAAGTCGCTGGGCGCCCTGAGCAGCCAGACCCGGTTGCCCGATCACCTGATCGTCGTCGATAACGATTTTTCCGGCGAAGGCTCCGGTTCAGGCCGGGTCCGCGACCTGGTCGCCGGCCAGCCGATCCCCACCACCTATCTGGCCTCCCGCCGAAACCTCGGCGGCGCAGGCGGTTTCGCGCTGGGCATGTTGCACGCGTTGGCGCAGGGGGCCGACTGGGTTTGGCTGGCCGACGACGACGGGCGCCCGCAGGACTCGCACGTGCTGGCCACCCTGCTGGCGTGCGCGCAGAAACACGGCCTGGCCGAGGTGTCGCCGATGGTGTGCAACCTCGACGACCCCGAGCGGCTCGCGTTCCCGCTGCGCCGCGGGCTGGTATGGCGCAGGTGCGCAACCGAATTGCGCACCGAGCCCGGACAGGACCTGCTGCCCGGGATCGCGTCGCTGTTCAACGGCGCGTTGTTCCGGGCTTCCACCCTCGAGGCGATCGGCGTCCCCGACCTGCGGCTGTTCATCCGCGGCGACGAGGTCGAGATGCACCGGCGGCTGGTGCGGTCGGGCCTGCCGTTCGGCACCTGCCTGGACGCGATCTACTTGCATCCCTGCGGATCCGCGGAATTCCGGCCGATCCTGGGCGGCCGCATGCACACCCAGTACCCCGACGACCCGACCAAGCGGTTCTACACCTACCGCAACCGCGGCTACCTGTTGTCCCAGCCGGGGCTGCGCAAGCTGCAGGTGCAGGAGTGGGTGCGGTTCGGCTGGTACTTTCTGCTGACCCGCCGCGATCCCAGGGGCCTGGCGGAGTGGATTCGGTTGCGCCGCTTGGGGCGTCGCGAGCAATTCGGCAAGCCGGGAGGCACGCAATGACGTTTCTGGACGCCGCGGCCCAGTCGCGGACCTTCACCCGCGCCCGGGGCGATCTGGTCGCGGGCTTCCGCCGGCACGAGTTGTGGCTGCACCTGGGCTGGCAGGACATCAAGCAGCGCTACCGCCGCTCGGTGCTGGGGCCGTTCTGGATCACCATCGCGACCGGCACCACCGCCGTCGCCATGGGCGGCTTGTACTCCAAGCTCTTTCACCTCGAGCTGTCCGTGCACCTGCCCTACGTGACGCTCGGCCTGATCATCTGGAACCTGATCAACGCGGCCATCCTGGAGGGCGCCGACGTCTTCGTCGCCAACGAGGGTCTGATCAAGCAACTGCCGACGCCGCTGTCCGTGCACGTCTACCGGCTGGTGTGGCGGCAGATGATCTTGTTCGCGCACAACATAGTCATCTACGTCGTCATCGCGATGATCTATCCGAAGCCATGGTCGTGGGCGGACCTGTCCGTGATCCCGGCGCTCGCGTTGATCGTGCTGAATTGCATTTGGGTGTCACTGTGTTTCGGCATCCTGGCCACCCGCTACCGCGACATCGGGCCGCTGCTCTTCTCCGTCGTGCAGCTGTTGTTTTTCATGACGCCGATCATCTGGAACGACGACACCCTGCGGCAGCAGGGCGCGGGCCGGTGGTCGAAGATCGTCGAGCTCAACCCGCTGCTGCACTACCTCGACATCGTGCGCGCCCCGCTGCTCGGCGCCCACCAGGAGCTGCGGCACTGGGCCGTGGTGGCGGTGCTCACCGTCGTCGGCTGGGTGTTGGCCGCGGTCGCGATGCGGCAATACCGGGCCCGGGTGCCCTACTGGGTGTAGCTCACATGAGCGGGGGCCCGGGGTTGAGCCAGTCCAGCGAATCGTCGATCTGCCCTTTGTATTGCGGGCAGTAGGCCGACACCGAAAGGCCGACGAAGAACCCGGCCTGTCGCGCCGTCAGATTGGTGTCTTTCATCACCTTCATCGCGAGCAGGCTCGACCGCTGGTTGTTGTCCAGCCCGGCGCACACCGAGCGGGCCATCGAGATCGCGGTGCCCGGGTCGTTGATGACGATCCCGTTGTCGGCGAGGGCCCCGAGGAAGGCATCGTCGGGCGGATCCGCCGCGGCCGGGGCGGCCGAGAACAGCGCGGCGCACAGCGCGGCCGCCACGACTGTCGACCACTTCACCGGACCGACGTTCATGTCATCAACGATAGGCCTCCAAGGATCCTTTGAGGATCCCGCAAGGAGCGCGACGGAAGCTGCGATCCATGGGCAACACCATCTACCTCCACGGCGCCCGCGTGGCCACGATGCACCGCGCCGACGCGCCGCTGGGCCGCACGGCCCGGTTCCACCTGCGTAAGTTGTTCGACAACTTGCCCTGCTGCCACCGCTCGTGGGCCAACCAAGGCAAACGCTTCTTCCTGCACGGCTTCGAGCGGGCCTTCGACATCGAATTCGCCTGCGCCGAAACCGAACCCGGAACCGAGGCGGTGATCGACGAGGGCACCCTCGACGAGGTCAAGACGGCACTGCGGGACCAGTTCGACCACACCACGCTGATCGCCGTCGACGACCCCCAGCGCGACCTGTTCGAGTTGCTGGCCGACCGGGGCGTCATCGACCTGCGGATCATGGACGACACCGGGATGGCGGGCACGGCCGCCTGGACCTTCGAGACGGTCGAACGCATCGTCGGGCGGGCGACCGGCGGCCGCGTCTGGGTGTCGCGGATCAAGGCGCGCGAGAGCCGCAACAACGTCGTCACCCTGACGGCGGGACCCGTTTAGAACGAAACACGACGCTCGCAATGCCGATGCGGGAGTATGCGTTCGTGAGCGACGCCTCGGCAATCGGCTGCGTTGGGACGTTGACCGTGGCAACCCGCGGCGACCGCGGCGCCGGGGAGGTACTGGTCACCGTGCACGGCGCCAAGGAGGCCTTCCTGGCCTGGTCCGACGAGCCGCTGCCGAAGGGCGCCGAGGTGCTGGTGGTGGAGGTCAGGGGAGGCCGGACGGTGGTCGTCGAACCCTGGCACGGCCTCGCCTGATCTGAATTGACCACCCGGATCGTCCGGGATACAACAGCGAAACCCAAAAAGGAGTCCCCATGCTCGGTTACAAGGTGCCCTCCCCCGACGAGGCGATGCTGATCTCGGGCGGCCGAAGCAAGAGCAACGCCCCGTTTCGCGTCGTGACGGGCCACGGCGCCTTCATCATGCCGTTCTTCCGCAAGGCCCGGTTCCTCACGCTGGCGATGTGCGAGGCCGAGGTCGGCGAGAAATGCGTGACCCAGCAGGGCATTACGCTCAACGTCCGGGCGGTGATCGCCTTCAAGGTCGGCAACGACACCGAGAGCATCATCAGCGCCGCCCAGCGATTCCTGTCCGAACAGGATCAGATGTCGGTGCTGACGGGCCGGATCTTCGCCGGCCACCTGAGGTCGATCATCGGCTCGATGACCGTCGAGCAGATCATCCGGGAACGCCAGAAGCTGGCGACCGAGGTCCTCGACGGCTCCAAGGAGGAGATGGCCCGCATCGGGCTCACCGTCGACGCGCTGCAGATTCAATCCATCGACGACGACGGGCTCGGCTACATCAACGCGATGTCGGCGCCGCACAACGCGGCCATCCAGCAGCAGGCCCAGATCGCCCAGGCGCAGGCCAACCAGGCGGCCGCCGAAGCCGAGCAGGAATCGCAGCGCAAGCAGGCGGAATTCGCCCGCGAGACCGCAATCGTCAAGGCGCAGTACAAGGCCGAGGTCGATAAGGCCCAGGCCGAGGCCGCGCAGGCGGGTCCGCTGGCGGAGGCCGAGGCCCAGCGCGAGGTGCTGCAGATGCGCACCGAGTTGGCCCAGCGCGCGGCCGAACTGCGCCAGCAGGAACTGGTCGCCGAGGTGGTCAAACCCGCCGAGGCCGAGGCCGAGCGCGTGCGGATCCTGGCCGTCGCCGACGCCGAGAAGATGAAGATCCAGGCCGAGGCCGCGGCGTCGCACAACCGGGTGGCGCTGGACAAGGCGCTGATCGATCAGCTGCCCGAGATCGTGGAGAAGGCCGCCCGCGGGCTGGCCAACGCGAACGTGACCGTGCTCAATGGCGCCGAGGGGCTCACCGAGGTGGCCAGCGGGCTGGTGGCGCAGGGCCGGGCCATTTTCGACGCCCTGCGCGGCACGGTCGACTACTACGACGACTCCGACGACGCGGCGCCGATCACCACGAACTCCGAATCGGGTTCGATCGCCCACTGAGGGGGAACTCGCCGCTTGTCCAATAATGGTGACGGCCGGCTCGCCGTGGTGCGACACTGGAACGCCATCTGAGCTAATTGGGCGAAAGGGTCCACCGACGTGAGCAAGAAGGGCCAGTCAGCGGCGGACGCGGCTAAAGAGAGCCTGGCCGCGGAACTCGACCGGCTGCGGCAGCGGCGTGACCGCCTCGAGGTCGAGGTCCGCAACGACCGAGGGATGGTGGGCGATCACGGCGACGCCGCGGAGGCGATCCAGCGCGCCGAGGAGCTGGTGGGGCTCAGCGACCGGATCAACGAGCTGGACCGCCGGCTGCGCACCGGGCCCTCGCAGCCCGACGCCTCGGAAACGCTGCCCGGGGGCACCGAGGTCACCCTGCGGTTCTCCGACGGCGAGGTGGTGACGATGCACGTCATCTCGATCGTGGAAGAGACGCCCATCGGTCGCGAAGGCGAGACGTTGACCGCCCGCAGCCCCCTGGCCCAGGCCCTGGCCGGGCACAAGGCGGGCGACACCGTGACCTACTCGACCCCGCAGGGCGAGGATCAGGTCGAGTTGATAGCGGTCAAGCTGCCCCGATAGCACGCCCGCCGCATCCCGGGGCGCCCCGGCCGCCCCGTTAGACTCCCCCCAATGGTTGCCCCGCTGCCCGATGCCGCGCCGCCGAGCCCGCAGTTGAGCCTGACGACTCAGGTGATGCGTTTCGTCGCCACCGGCGGCCTGGCCGGCATCGTCGACTTCGGCCTGTACCTGGCGCTGTACAAGGCGGTGGGCGTCCAGGTCGACCTGGCCAAGGCGACCAGCTTCGTCGTCGGGACCATCACCGCCTACCTGATCAACCGTCGGTGGACGTTCCAGGCGGCGCCCAGCACCGCCCGGTTCGTCGCGGTCATGATCCTCTACGCCATCACCTTCGCCGTGCAGGTCGGGCTGAACCACCTGTGCCTGGCGCTTATGCACTATCGCGGGTGGGCGATACCCGTCGCATTCGTGATCGCGCAGGGCACCGCGACCGTGATCAACTTCATCGTGCAGCGAGCCGTTATCTTCCGCATCCGCTGAGCCACACACCGCAGGCGGTACCCTCTTTGACGATGTTGAGCACCGATGTTGTAACCACCACCACCCGGCTGACCGGCTTTGGCCGCACCGCGCCGTCGGTGGCCGAGGTGCTCTCGACCCGCGATCCGGAGGTGATCGCCAAGGCGGTGGCCCGGGTCGCCGAGTCCGGCGGCCCCAACGGGCGGGGCGTCATCGCCCGCGGGCTGGGCCGGTCCTACGGGGACAACGCCCAGAACGGCGGCGGCCTGGTGATCGACATGACCGGGCTCAATCGCATCCACTCGATCAGCGCCGACACCCGGCTGGTCGATGTCGACGCCGGGGTGAGCCTGGACCAGCTGATGAAGGCGGCGCTGCCCTTCGGGCTGTGGGTTCCGGTGCTGCCGGGCACGCGTCAGGTCACCGTGGGCGGGGCGATCGCCTGCGACATCCACGGCAAGAACCATCACAGCGCGGGCAGCTTCGGCAATCACGTCCGCTCGATGGACCTGCTGATGGCCGACGGCACCATCCGCACCATCACCCCCGACGGCCCGGACGCCTCGGACGCCGAGTTGTTCTGGGTCACGGTCGGCGGCAACGGCCTGACCGGGATCGTGCTGCGCGCCACGATCGAGATGACACCAACGGAGACGGCCTATTTCATCGCCGACGGCGTCGCCACCAAGGACCTGGACGAGACGGTCGCGGTCCACCTCGACGGCAGCGAGGCCAACTACACCTATTCGAGCGCCTGGTTCGACCTGATCAGTCCGCCGCCCAAGCTCGGCCGGGCCGCGGTCAGCCGCGGCAGCCTGGCGAAGCTGGACCAATTGCCCGCGAAGCTGGCCAAGAATCCGCTGAAATTCGATGCCCCGCAACTGTTGACGGTGCCGAACGTCTTTCCGGTCAGCGCGATGAACAAGCTGTCCTTCATGGCCATCGGCGAGGTGTACTACCGGCTGGGCGGCACCTATTCCGGCAAGATCATGAACCTGTCGCAGTTCTACCACATGCTCGACCTGGTCAGCGGATGGAACAATGCTTACGGCCCAACGGGTTTCGCCCAGCACCAGTTCCTGGTTCCGCCGGACGCGATGGACGAATTCAAGGACATCATCCGCTGGATCCAGACCAGCGGCCACTACTCGGCGTTGAACGTCTTCAAACTGTTCGGCCCGGGCAACCGCGCGCCACTGAGCTTCCCGATGGCCGGGTGGAACGTGGCGATGGACTTCCCCAACAAGCCGGGGATCAACGAGTTCCTCAACGAACTCGACCGGCGCGTACTGCAATTCGGTGGCCGGGTCTACACGGCCAAGGATTCCCGTACCAGCGCCGAAACCTTTCACGCCATGTACCCGCGCATCGACGAGTGGATCGCGGTGCGCCGCAAGGTGGATCCCTCGGGGGTGTTCGCCTCGGACATGGCCCGACGTTTGGAGCTGTTGTAAATGGTGCTCGACGCTGTGGGTAACCCGCAGACCATCCTGCTGCTCGGCGGCACCTCGGAGATTGGGCTGGCCATCTGCGAGCGCTACCTGCAGAACGCGCACGCCCGGATCGTGCTGGCCGCCATGCCCGGCGACCCGGGCCGCGACGCCGCCGTCGCTCAGATGAAGGCCGCGGGCGCGCGGTCGGTGGAGCTGATCGACTTCGAGGCCACCGACCCCGACAGCCATCCGAAGATGATCGAGGAGGCGTTCGCTCATGGCGACGTCGACGTGGCCATCGTCGCCTTCGGCATTCTCGGGGACGCCGAGGAGTTGTGGCAGAACCAGCGCAAGGCCGTGCTGGCCGCCGAAATCAATTACACCGCAGCGGTTTCAGTGGGTGTGCTGCTCGGCGAGAAGATGCGCGCCCAGGGCTTCGGCCAGATCATCGCGATGAGCTCGGCCGCGGGGGAACGGGTGCGACGGTCCAACTTCGTCTACGGCTCCACCAAGGCGGGACTTGACGGGTTTTATCTGGGACTCGGAGAAGCCCTGCGCGAGTACGGGGTTCGCGTCCTGGTGATCCGCCCGGGCCAGGTCCGCACCCGGATGAGCGCGCATGTGAAGGAAGCGCCGCTGACCGTCGACAAGGAGTACGTCGCCAACCTCGCGGTGACCTCGGCCGCAAAGGGTAAGGAATTAGTTTGGGCGCCAGGAGCATTCCGCTACGTGATGATGGTGTTGCGACACATCCCGCGGCCCATCTTCCGCAAGCTGCCCATCTGATCATGCGTAACGCCCTGGCCAGCCTCGGCCAGATGTTCGTGGCGGTGGCGGTGGCCGTCGTCGTCGCCGTGGTCTCGCTGACCGCGATCTCCCGGGTGCAGTGGCCCGCCTTCCCGTCGTCAAACCAGCTGCACGCGCTCACCACGGTGGGGCAGGTGGGCTGCCTGGCCGGTCTGGTCGCCGCGGGTTGGGCATGGCGACGGTGGCGCTGGCCCGCGCAGCTGGCCGGGCTGGTGTTCGTGTCGGCGTTCACCGTGGTGACGCTGGGCATGCCGCTGGGCGCGACCAAGTTGTACCTGTTCGGCATTTCCGTCGATCAGCAGTTCCGCACCGAGTACCTGACGCGGCTGGCCGACAGTCCGGCCCTGCGTGACATGACCTACATCGGGCTGCCGCCGTTCTACCCGCCGGGCTGGTTCTGGATCGGCGGGCGGGCCGCGGCGCTGAGCGGAACGCCGGCCTGGGAGGTGTACAAGCCCTGGGCCGTCACCTCGATCACCATCGCGGTCGCCGTGGCCCTGGTGCTGTGGTGGCGAATGATCCGGTTCTCCTACGGGCTGATCGTCACCACCGCGACGGCCGCGGCGACGCTGGCCTACGGCGCGCCCGAGCCGTACGCCGCGATGATCACCGTGCTGCTGCCGCCGGTGCTGGTGCTGACCTGGTCGGGGCTGCGGGCCGGCGAACGCGAGGCCGACAGTGCGGCTGGCCGCACACTCGAGCCCGAGCGTGAAGCTGGCCGCACACTCGAGCCGCGCCGCGGCTGGGCCGCCGTCATCGCCGCCGGTCTGTTCCTGGGATTCACCGCGACGTGGTACACGCTGCTGTTCGGCTTCAGCGCCTTCACGTTCGGCGTGATGGGCCTATGGGTGGCCGGGTCGCGCTGGCGGCAGGGCGGTTTGAGGGCGACGCTCGAACCGCTGCGCCGGCTGGCCGTCATCGCGGTCATCGCGGCGGCCATCGCGAGCACCACCTGGCTGCCCTTCCTGTTGCGGGCGGTCGGCAGCCCGGTGAGCAACTCCGGCAGCGCCGCGCACTACCTGCCGGCCGACGGCGCCGTTCTGACCTTCCCGATGCTGCAGTTCTCCCTGCTGGGGGCGGTCTGCCTGCTGGGCGCGCTGTGGCTGGTCGTGCGCGCCCGGTCGTCGGTGCGGGCAGGCGCCCTGGCCATCGGCGTGCTGGCCGTCTACCTGTGGTCGCTGCTGTCGATGCTCACCACGCTGGCGCGCACCACGCTGCTGTCGTTCCGGTTGCAGCCCACCCTGACCGTGCTGCTGGTGGCCGCCGGGGCGTTCGGATTCGTCGAGGCGACGCGGGCGCTGTCCGCGCGCGGCCGGGCCGTGCTCCCCCTTGCCGGCGCCGTCGGCCTGGCCGCGGCGATCGCGTTCAGCCAGGACATTCCCGACGTGCTGCGGCCCGACCTCACCGTTGCCTACACCGACACCGACGGCAACGGGCAGCGCGGCGACCGCAGGCCGCCGAGCTCGGAGAAGTTCTACCCCGACATCGACCACGCCATCACGACCGTGACCGGCCGGCCGCGCGACCAGACCGTCGTGATGACCGCCGACTACAGCTTCCTGTCCTTCTATCCCTATTGGGGATTTCAGGGACTGACGTCGCACTACGCCAACCCGCTGGCGCAGTTCGACCTGCGGGCCGCCCAGATCAAAAAGTGGTCCAAACTCAAGTCCGCCGACGAGCTCCTCCACGCGCTGGACACCTGCCCCTGGCCGCCGCCGACGGTGTTTCTGATGCGCCGCGGCGCGAACGGCAACTACACCCTGCGGCTCGCCGAGGACGTCTACCCCAACCAGCCCAACGTCCGTCGCTACACCGTCGACCTGCGGGCCGCGCTCTTCGAGAGCCCGCAGTTCGTGGTCCACAGCGCCGGCCCGTTCGTGGTGGCCATCCGCAAGCCCGGACCGAGCCGCTGATGAGCACCGACACCTCGCCGCCGGGCGTCGAAGAACTAGCATCTACCACCGTGGCCGACACGGGAGCGAACCACCGGATCACGCGGTGGGTTGCAATCGTCGCCGGGCTGCTCGGGGCTTTGCTGGCCCTCGCCACACCCCTGCTGCCGGTCAATCAGACCACCGCGCAGCTGAACTGGCCGCAAAACGGCACGTTCGCAAGCGTCGACGCCCCCCTGATCGGGTACGTGGCCACCGACCTCAACATCACCGTGCCGTGCCAGGCCGCCGCCGGGCTGGCCGGACCGCAGAACGCCGGCAAGACGGTGCTGTTGTCCACCGTGCCCAAGCAGGCGCCCAAGGCCGTCGACCGCGGGCTGCTCATCCAGCGCGCCAACGACTACCTGGTGGTGGTGGTGCGCAACGTCGCGGTCGTCACCGCCCCGCTCAGCCAGGTGCTCAGCCCGGCCTGCCAACGGTTGACCTTCACCGCGCACGCCGAGAAGGTCACCGCCGAATTCGTCGGGCTGACCCAGGGCCCCAACGCCGAGCACCCCGGCGCGCCGCTGCGCGGGGAGAAGAGCGGCTACGACTTCCGGCCCCAGATCGTCGGCATCTTCACCGATCTCGCCGGGCCGACGCCGCCCGGCCTGAGCTTCTCGGCGACCGTCGACACCCGCTACAGCAGCAGCCCGACGCAGCTGAAGATGGCCGCGATGATCCTCGGGGTCGTCCTGACGGCCGCCGCGCTGGTCGCGCTGCATCTGCTCGACACCGCCGACGGCACCCGGCACCGCCGCTTCCTGCCGTCGCGCTGGTGGTCGGTCAGCGGGCTGGACGCGCTGGTCATCGCCGTTCTGGTGTGGTGGCAGTTCGTCGGCGCGAACACCTCCGACGACGGCTACATCCTGACCATGGCCCGGGTGTCCGAGCACGCCGGCTACATGGCCAACTACTACCGCTGGTTCGGCACGCCGGAGGCCCCCTTCGGCTGGTACTACGACCTGCTGGCGCTGTGGGCCCACGTCAGCACGGCCAGCATCTGGATGCGACTGCCCACCCTGGCCATGGCGCTGACGTGCTGGTGGGTGATCAGCCGGGAAGTGATGCCCCGCCTGGGCCACGCCGTCAAACGAAACCGCGGTGCGGCGTGGACGGCGGCCGGCATGTTCCTAGCGGTGTGGCTGCCGCTCAACAACGGCCTGCGCCCCGAGCCGATCATCGCGCTGGGCATCCTGCTCACCTGGTGCTCGGTGGAGCGCGCGGTGGCCACCAGCCGCCTGCTGCCGGTGGCGATAGCCTGCATCATCGGCGCGCTGACCCTGTTCTCCGGGCCGACGGGCATCGCCTCGATCGGCGCGCTGCTGGTCGCGATCGGGCCGCTGCGCACCATCCTGCACCGCAGGTCCAAACGGTTCGGCGCGCTGCCGCTGGTGGCGCCGCTGCTTGCCGCGGTCACCGTCACCGCCATCCTGATCTTCCGGGACCAGACGCTGGCCGGCGAGATCCAGGCCAGCATGCTCAAGCGCGCCGTCGGGCCCAGCCTGAGTTGGTTCGACGAGCACATCCGCTACGAGCGGTTGTTCATGGCCAGCCCCGACGGGTCGGTCGCGCGCCGCTTCGCCGTGCTGGCGCTGATCCTGGCGCTGGCGATCACCGTGGCAATGTCGTTGCGCAAGGGGCGAATTCCGGGCACGGCCGCCGGGCCCAGCCGCCGCATCGTCGGCATCACCATCATCTCGTTCATCGCGATGATGTTCACGCCCACCAAGTGGACCCATCACTTCGGGGTGTTCGCCGGGTTGGCCGGATCGCTGGGTGCGCTGGCCGCGGTCGCGGTGACCGCCGCGGCGATGCGGTCCCGGCGCAACCGAACCATGTTCGCCGCGGTGGTGCTGTTCCTGGCGGCGTTGTCGTTCGCGAGCGTCAACGGCTGGTGGTATGTGTCCAATTTCGGTGTGCCATGGTCGAATTCGTTCCCGGCGTGGCATTACGCCTTCGCCACGGCACTGCTCGGGCTGACCGTTCTGGTGCTGCTGGTGGCGGCATGGTTCCATTTCGTTTCACCGAACAACGGGTCGTCGCCGACCCGCGCGACCGCAATCATCCAGTCCCCCTTGGCAATTGCGACGTGGTTGCTGGTCGTGTTCGAGGTCGCGTCGCTGACCCTGGCGATGACCGACCAGTACCCCGCCTGGTCGGTGGGCCGCTCCAACCTGCAGGCTTTGGCCGGCAAGTCGTGCGGCCTGGCCGAGGACGTGCTGGTGGAACAGGATCCCAACGCCGGGGCGCTGGCCCCGGTGGGCGCTTCGGTGGGCGACGCGCTGGGAGCGAGCCTGTCGGAAGCCTTCACCCCCAACGGCATTCCCGCCGACGTCCGCGCCGACCCGGTGATGGAGCGTCCGGGCGACCGCAGCTTCATCAACGACGACAAGCTGGTCACCGGTGCCGAGGCCGGCACCGAGGGCGGCACCAACCCGGCGCCGGGAATCAACGGTTCGGTGGCCCAGCTGCCCTACAGCCTGGATCCCTCGCGCACGCCCGTCCTGGGCAGCTGGCGCCCCGGCATCCAGGTGCCCGCGCACCTGCGGTCGGGCTGGTACCGCCTGCCGGCCCGCGATAAGGCCGGGCCGCTGCTGGTGGTAAGCGCGGCCGGCCGCTTCGACCCCCGCGAGGTCCAGGTGCAGTGGGCCACCGACGAGGAGGCCGCGAGCGGACACCCCGGCGGGTCCTTCCAGTTCGCCGACGTGGGCGCCTCGCCGGCGTGGCGCAACTTGCGGTTGCCGCTGTCGGCCATCCCCAGTAACGCCACCCAGCTGCGGTTGGTCGCCGACGACGAGGACCTGGCGCCGCAGCACTGGATCGCGCTCACACCGCCGCGGATCCCGCAGCTGCGCACGCTGCAGGACGTGGTCGGCTCCAAGGATCCGGTGTTCCTGGACTGGCTGGTCGGGCTGGCGTTCCCCTGCCAGCGGCCGTTCGGCCACCAGAACGGCGTCGACGAGACGCCGAAGTGGCGCATCCTGCCGGATCGCTTTGGCGCCGAAGCGAACTCGCCGGTGATGGACAACAACGGCGGCGGCCCGCTGGGGGTCACCGAGCTGCTGTTGAAGGCGACCACCATGGCGACCTATCTGAAGGACGACTGGTCGCGTGACTGGGGCTCGCTGCAACGGTTGACGCCGTATTACGCCGATGCCCAGCCCGCCCGGCTCCAGCTGGGGACGACCACGCGCAGCGGGCTGTGGAGCCCCGCGCCGCTGCGCAAGACATAGGCACCGCCGACATGACGGCGACCCTGATGAGCATGGCCCGCGACGAGCGGGCCGACCTGGCCGAATTTCTCGCCACCCTGACGCCACAGCAGTGGGACGCGCCCAGCCTGTGCACGCGCTGGACCGTCAAAGACGTTGTCGCGCATATGATCAGCTACGAGGAGCTCGGCGCGCTGGGGCTGCTGAAGCGCTTCGCGAAGGGCTGGGTAGTCAGGGCCAACCAGGTGGGAGTCGACGAGTTCGCCGACCTGAGCCCCCAGCAGCTGCTCGACTTCCTGCGCGCCCATCTGGAACCGCGCGGGCTGACGGCGGGTTTCGGCGGCATGATCGCGCTCGTCGACGGCACGATTCACCACCAGGACATCCGCCGCGCGCTGGACCGCCCGCGCACCGTGCCGGCCGATCGGCTCGAGCGGGTGCTCGGTCTGGTCCCCGGCAATCCCAGGCTCGGGGCCGGCCGCCGGATCCGCGGACTGCACCTGCGCGCCACCGACATCGACTGGGCGCACGGCCGCGGCCCCGAAGTGACCGGGCCCGGCGAGGCGCTCCTGATGGCGATGTCCGGCCGACCCGCGGCGCTCGCCGAGCTCGACGGCCCGGGCCTGGACACGCTGGCCGGCCGGCTGACCCGGTGAACAGCCCGAAGACCCGCTGCGCGGCCCCGCGTCCTCAGCGGACATAGTGGCTTCGCTTACGATCGAGCCTCGTGCCCCACGACGATGATCGGCGATCCCAGCGGATCCCACGCTTGGTGGCCGTCGTCGCGGGGCTTGTCGGACTGCTGCTGTGCGCGCTGGTCCCGTTGCTCCCGGTGAAGCAGACCACCGCGACCGTGCTGTGGCCGCAGGGCACCGCCGACGGGCACGTCACCCAAGTCACCGCGGCCCTGGTGTCCGGCGCGCCGCGCGCGCTAGACATCTCCATCCCGTGCGCCGCGATCGCCACGCTGCCCGCCGGCGGCGGCTTGGTGGTCTCCACCCTGCCCGCGGGCGGGTTGGACGCCGGCAAGAACGGCCTGTTCGTCAGGGCCGACAAGGACCTGGTTGTGGTCGCATTCCGCGACACCGTGGCCGTGGCGGCGCCGCGCCCGGCGGTCACCGGCGGCGCCTGCAGCGTGCTGCACGTCTGGGCCGACGCGGGCAACGCGGGGGCCGACTTCGTCGGCATCCCGGGCGCCTCCGGGATCCTGCCGTCCGAAAAGAAGCCCCAAGTCGGCGGCATCTTCACGGATCTGAAGGTGCCCGCCCAGCCGGGGCTGTCGGCCCGCATCGACATCGACACCCGGTTCATCACCGCCCCCACCGCCGTCAAGCAGCTCGCGATGGCCGTCGGAGCCCTGGCCGTCCTCACGGCCGTCGCCGCGCTGGCCGCGCTGCATCGCCGCAGTCGCGGCGGCGGCGCGCTGGTGAACTGGCGCTCGCCGATCGCTTGGCTCGCCCGCTACCGCCCGCGGGCCCGGTGGAATTCGTGGCGGCGCGTCGGGATCGCCACATGGATCGCCGACGCCGGGGTGATCGCGACGTTGCTGCTCTGGCACGTCATCGGCGCCACCTCCTCCGACGACGGCTACAACCTGACCATCGCCCGCGTCGCCCCGAAGGCCGGCTACATCGCCAACTACTACCGCTACTTCGGCACGACCGACGCGCCGTTCGACTGGTATCTGGGCCTGCTGTCGCGGTTGGCGTCGGTGAGCACCGCCGGCGTGTGGATGCGCCTGCCCGCCACGCTGGCCGGGATCACCTGCTGGCTGATCATCAGCCACTGGATCCTGCGCAGGCTGGGGCCCGGCAGGGGCGGCCTGGCCGCGAATCGGGTGGCGGTGTTCACCGCGGGCGCGGTGTTCCTGGCCGCGTGGTTGCCGTTCAACAACGGGCTGCGCCCCGAGCCGCTGATCGCGCTCGGCGTGATCATCACCTGGATGCTGGTGGAGCGCGCGATCGCCCTGCAGCGCCTGGCCCCCGCGGCCGTCGCGATCTTCGTCGCGATGCTCACCGTGACGCTGGCGCCGCAGGGCCTGATCGCCGTCGCCGCGCTGCTGACCGGGGCCCGGGCCATCGTCCAGATCATCCGGCGGCGCCGGGCCACCGACGGGCTGCTGGCTCCGGTCGCCGTGCTGGCGTCGTCGCTGTCCTTGATCACCATCGTGGTGTTCCGCGGTCAGACGCTGGCCACCGTCGCGGAGTCGGCGCGCATCAAATACGAGGTCGGGCCGACCATCGCCTGGTACCAGGACTGGCTGCGCTACTACTTCCTCACGGTGGAGTCCAACCCCGACGGGTCGATGGCGCGCCGATTCGCCGTGCTGGTGCTGCTGCTGTGCATGTTCGGCATGCTGGTCACCCTGCTGCGCCGCGGCCGCATCCCGGGCGTGGCCAGCGGCCCGGCGTGGCGGTTGATCGGCACCACGGCGTTCGGCCTGCTGTTGTTGACTTTTACGCCGACGAAGTGGGCGGTCCAGTTCGGTGCGTTCGCCGGGCTGGCCGGGGCGCTCGGCGCGGTGACCGCATTCGCCCTGGCCCGGATCGGCCTGCACAACCGCCGCAACCTGACGCTGTACGTCACCGCGCTGCTCTTCGTGCTGGCGGTCGCGACCTCCGGCGTCAACGGCTGGTTCTACGTCGGCAACTACGGGGTGCCCTGGTACGACATCCAGCCGGTCATCGCCAGCCACCCGGTGACGTCGATGTTCCTGGCGCTGTCGATCGCGACCGGGCTGCTCGCCGCCTGGCAGCACTTCCGGATGGACTACGCGGGGCACACCGAGGTCAAGGACAACCGGCGCAACCGGGTTCTCGCGTCGACCCCACTGCTGGTGGTCGCGACCATCATGGTGGTCGGTGAAGTCGCCTCACTGACCAAGGGCGCGGTGTTCCGCTACCCGCTCTACACCACCGGCAAGGCCAACCTCGCCGCCCTGACGTCCGGGCTCTCGCCGACCAGCTGCGCCATGGCCGACGACGTCCTGGCCGAGCCCGACCCCAATGCGGGCATGCTGCAGCCGGCGCCCGGCCAGACCTTCGGCCCCGACGGACCGCTCGGCGGCAGCAACCCGGTCGGCTTCAAACCCGACGGCGTCGGCGACGACCTCAGGTCGTACCCGGTGGTCACCAAGCCGGGTGTAGTGAATTCCACCGGGTCACCCAACAAGCCCAATGCCACCATGAGCGACTCGGCCGGCACCGCCGGCGGTAAAGGCCCGGTCGGGGTCAACGGCTCGCACGCGGCGCTGCCGTTCGGCCTGGACCCGGCCCGCACCCCGGTGATGGGCAGCTACGGGGAGAACTCGCTGGCCGCCACCGCGACCTCGGCGTGGTACCAGCTGCCGCCGCGTAGCCCGGACCGGCCGATCGTGGTGGTGACGGCCGCCGGCGCCATCTGGTCGTACAAGGAGGACGGCACCTTCACCTATGGGCAGCAGCTGAAACTCCAGTGGGGCCACCGCGATTTGGCCCGTCCCGACGCCCCCACGCAGCCACTGGCAGAGGTGTATCCGATCGACATCGGGCCGGAGCCGGCGTGGCGCAACCTGCGGTTCCCGCTGACCTGGGCGCCGCCCGAGGCGAACGTGGCGCGCATCGTCGCGTACGACCCGAACCTGAGCTCGGATCAGTGGTTCGCCGTCACGCCGCCGCGGGTCCCGGTGCTGGAGACTTTGCAGCAGTTGATCGGGTCGCGCACCCCGGTGCTGATGGACATCGCGACCGCCGCGAACTTCCCGTGCCAGCACCCGTTCACCGAACACCTTGGCGTTGCCGAACTTCCGGACTACCGGATCCTGCCCGATCACAAGCAGACGGCGGCCTCGTCGAACGGGTGGCAGGCCGGCGAGGACGGGGGCCCGTTCCTGGTCACCCAGGCGATGCTTCGCACCTCGACGCTCGCGACCTATCTGCGTGGCGACTGGCATCGCGACTGGGGATCCGTGGAGCAGTACTTCCGGTTGGTGCCGGCTGACCAGGCGCCGGACGCCGTTATCGAACAGGGTGTGATCACTGTGCACGGCTGGAGCCGGCAGGGACCGATTCGGGCGCTGCCATGAGCACGACGACGGCGGCCGGCAAGGACGTGCGGACGACGCGCTGGGTGGCGACCATCGCCGGGCTGCTCGGGTTCGTGCTGTCGATGGCGACCCCGCTGCTACCCGTCGTGCAGACCACCGCCACCTTGAACTGGCCACAATCCGGCCAGCTGAACAGCGTTACGGCGCCGCTGATTTCGCTGACCCCGGTCGACATCACGGCGACCGTGCCGTGCTCGGCCGTGCGCGCCCTGCCGCCCGAGGGCGGGGTCGTGCTGAGCACGGCGCCCAAGAAGGGCAAGGACGCCGCGCTGAACGCCCTGTTCGTCGTCGTCAACGGCAAGCGCGTGGACGTCACCGACCGCAATGTGGTGATCGCCAGCGCGCCGCGGGACCAGGTGGAGTCCCCGCAATGTCAGCGCATCGAGATCACCTCGACCAAGGCCGGCGCGTTCGCCACCTTCGTCGGGCTCAATGATCCGGCGGGCAAACCGATCAACGGTGGTTTCGCCGACCCGAACCTGCGGCCGCAGATCGTGGGGGTGTTCACCGACCTCACCGGCCCCGCGCCGCCGGGCTTGAAGTTGTCGGCGACCATCGACACCCGGTTCTCCACCACGCCGACGACGCTGAAGCTGACCGCGATGGTGCTGGCGATCCTGTCGACGATCGTCGCGCTGGTCGCGCTGTGGCGCCTCGACCAGTTGGACGGCCACCGGATGCGCCGGCTCATCCCCGCGAACTGGCGCACGTTCACCCTGGCCGACGTCGCGGTGATCTTCGGGTTCCTGCTGTGGCACGTGATCGGGGCGAATTCGTCGGACGACGGCTACATCCTGGGCATGGCCCGGGTGGCCGATCACGCCGGCTACATGTCGAATTACTTCCGCTGGTTCGGCAGCCCCGAGGACCCGTTCGGCTGGTATTACAACCTGCTGGCGCTGATGACCCATGTCAGCGACGCCAGCCTGTGGATGCGGTTGCCGGACTTGATCGCCGGCATCGTGTGCTGGTTGCTGCTCTCCCGTGAGGTGCTGCCCCGACTGGGGCCCGCGGTCGCGGCCAGCAGGCCGGCGAACTGGGCGGCGGGCATGGTGCTGCTCACCGCGTGGATGCCGTTCGACAACGGCCTGCGCCCCGAGCCGATCATCGCCGTCGGCTCGCTGATCACGTACGTCTTGATCGAGCGCTCCATGCGCTACAGCCGGCTGACGCCCGCCGCGCTGGCCGTCATCACCGCGGCGTTCACCCTCGGCGTCCAGCCCACCGGCCTGATCGCGGTGGCCGCGCTGGTCGCCGGTGGCCGCCCGATCCTGCGCATCCTGGTCCGCCGGCATCGGCTGGTCGGCACCTTGCCCCTGGTGGCGCCCATGCTGGCCGCGGGCACGGTCATCCTGACGGTGGTGTTCGCAGACCAAACGCTGTCAACGGTGTTGGAAGCCACCAGGATTCGGACCGCGATCGGACCCAGCCAGGCCTGGTACACCGAGAACCTGCGCTACTACTATCTGATCCTGCCCACCGTCGACGGCTCGCTGTCGCGACGCTTCGGCTTCCTGATCACCGCGCTGTGCCTCTTCACGGCCGTGTTCATCATGTTGCGGCGCAAGCGAATTCCCGGCGTCGCCCGCGGCCCGGCCTGGCGGTTGATGGGTGTCATCTTCGGCACCATGTTCTTCCTGATGTTCACCCCGACCAAGTGGGTGCACCACTTCGGGCTGTTCGCGGCGGGGGGCGCCGCGATGGCCGCGCTGACGACGGTGCTGGTGTCGCCCAAGGTGCTGCGCTGGTCGCGCAACCGGATGGCCTTCCTGGCGGCGGTGCTGTTCGTGTTGGCGCTGTGCTTTGCCACCACCAACGGCTGGTGGTACGTCTCCAGCTACGGCGTGCCGTTCAACAACAGCATGCCGAAAATCGGCGGAATCACCATCAGCGGAGTCTTTTTCGCGCTCTTCGCGATCACCGCGGTGTACGCGGCCTGGTTGCACTTCGCCGGCCCCAGCCATGGCGAGGGTCGGCTGGCCCGGGCGCTGACGGCCGCACCCGTCCCGCTGGCGGCCGGCTTCATGACGCTGGTGTTCATCGCGTCGATGACGGCCGGCATCGTGCGTCAATACCCCACCTACTCCAACGCCTGGGACAACCTGCGGGAATTCAGCGGGGGATGCGGGCTGGCCGACGACGTGCTCGTCGAGCCGGACAGCAACGCCGGCTTCATGGCGCCGCTACCGGGCGACTACGGACCGCTGGGCCCACTGGGCGGCGTCAACCCGACCGGGTTCACCCCCAACGGCGTTCCGGACCGCACCCTGGCCGAGTCGGTCAAGGAAACCTCGGTGCCGCAGCCCGGCACCGACTACGACTGGGACGCGCCGCTCAAGCTGACCACCCCGGGCGTCAACGGGTCGACGGTGCCGCTGCCGTACGGCCTCAACCCCGGGCAGGTTCCGGTGGCCGGCAGCTACACGACCGGGCCGCAACAGCAGAGCAGGCTGACCTCCGCGTGGTACCAGCTGCCGAAGGCGGACGACGGGCACCCCCTGGTGGCGGTGACCGCCGCGGGCACGATCACCGGCAACAGCGTGCTGCACCACCACACCACCGGCCAGACCGTCGTGCTGGAGTACGGCAAGCCAGGACCCGGCGGCGACGTCCTGCCGGCCGGGCGCATCGTGCCCTACGACCTCTACGGCGAGCAGCCCAAGGTGTGGCGCAACCTGCGCTTCCCGCGCGCCCAGATCCCCGCCGACGCCGTCGCTGTGCGCGTGGTCGCCGAGGACCTGTCCCTGACGCCGGACGACTGGGTCGCCCTGACCCCGCCGCGCGTGCCGGAACTGCGCTCCCTGCAGGAGTACATCGGTTCGACGCAGCCCGTGCTGATGGACTGGGCGGTCGGGTTGGCGTTCCCGTGCCAGCAACCGATGCTGCACGTCAACGGGGTCACCGAGATTCCGAAATTCCGGATCACCCCGGACTACAACGCCAAGAAGCAGGACACCGACACCTGGCAGGACGGCGTCAACGGCGGCCTGCTGGGCATCACCGACCTGCTGTTGCGGGCGCACGTGATGTCCACCTACCTGTCCCGCGACTGGGGCCGGGACTGGGGATCGCTGCGCAAGTTCGACACCATCGCCGACGCGCAGCCCGCCCAGCTCGATCTCGGCACAGCGACGCGCAGCGGCTGGTGGTCCCCGGGCCCGATCCGGATTAAGCCGTGACGATTAATAAAGGCTTTCGCCGTAATTCGGCAGCCGCCAAATAACCGCACAAATTAACGATTGAGTAATTGCAGCCGAAAGGTTTAATTCGGCCGAAGGCGGGCTAATACCTATTCCGCTGTGATCGAGTTCACACGGGACCCAATAGGTGGCATTATGCGCGCGCTGACACGCGTCGGAACATGTGCGGCGGCGATCACCGTGGTGATCACCCCGGCGGCGACGTTCGAAATCACCACGGCCGGCGCCGAGGGCGCCACCACGGTCGTCATGGACAACTACTTGCGGCGCTGCGATTTCAGCCGCGTGGCCGAGGCCCCCAAGGTGCCGAGCCCGATGCTCGGCACCGGTTCGGCGCTGATCCATACCTCCGGCTCACGAGCCGTCGCCGAGGTGCACCTGTACGACGAACCCGAGCCGGGCACCCACTTCGACGTCGGGCTCATCCAAATGCCGCGATCGTCGTCGAGCACCTGCGGACCGGGCGATCCGGGCACCGCCTTCGCCGGCATGGACACCGACGCGGCGGGCAATGGAACGGCGGTCGTGCAAGACGCCATTCGGCCCGGCACGACGGGCGTGTGGGTGATTATCGAGCGGCGCAACGGAAACTCGCAGAATCCGGCGGAGTTTTACACCTCCGAGTTCGTCGCGCCCGTCTAACTCCCGCCCCGGCAGCCAGTGCCTTAAGTCCCTATCTCGACGCCACGGTCGAGTGCTCCGATAAAGGGGTCGCCGAATGACCGGCGTCGGATGAGAGGCACGGCAATGAACGCTCCGCAACAGCCGCCGACCCCGACACGCTTTTTGTGCCGCGTGCTCGGCCCCTTCCTCGTCGTCGTCGACGTGACGGCGGTGGCGCGCGCCTCCGACATGCAGTCGCTGCTGTCGCAGTTCGAGGCGAACTCGATGTGGACGTTCGTGACCGGCGCCTTCATCCTGCTGCTCGGCCTCACTATCGTTGCCGCGCACCAAAACTGGCGCGGGGCCGCGGCGATCACCGTTTCGCTGCTCGGGTGGCTGATCGTCCTGCGCGGGGTGCTGCTGGTCGCCTTCCCCAAGTTCTTCGCCTCGCTGGCCAACGACATGATCGGCGCGCAAGGCTGGTGGATCGCGCTCTGTGTCGTCTTCGCCTTGGTCGGCCTGTACCTGACCTACGTCGGCTGGGCACCGGCGCCGAAACGGCCGACAACTCAAGGGGCGGCGGTCAACCCGGATCTGCCGCGAGCCGCGTGAGCGACCAGGGACCGCCGCCGCACCGGCCAACCGAACGCGCGGGCGAGGACGAACTCACCGGTGACATCGGCACCGCGGTACCCGCCGAGTTCGACGCCCCGGAAACCGCCGCGGAGGACGACAGGCCCACGCTGAGCCCGGGCACGGCGCTGCTCATCGTCAAGCGCGGGCCCAACACCGGCTCACGGTTCACCCTGACCCAACCGGTCATGTCCGCTGGCCGGCATCCGGAAAGCGACATCTACCTCGACGACATCACCGTCAGCCGCCGGCATGCCGAATTCCACAGCGCGGGTGGGCAATTCCGCATTATCGACGTGGGCAGCATGAATCACACCTATCTCAACCGGGAGCCCGTCGACGAGGCGGTGCTGGCCGACGGCGACGAAATCCAGATCGGCCGGGTGCGTCTGGTTTTCCTCACCAACGCGTAGCGTTTGTCCCATGAGCGACTACGCCGCAGAGGCGGTGGACAGGCTGCCGTTCTCCACCGAGGAGAAAGCCCAGCGCTACCGGACCGAGAACTACCGCGGGGCCGTCGGTCTCAACTGGTACCTCACCGACCCCACCCTGCAATTCACCATGGCGTACTACCTGCAGCCCGAGGAACTCGCGGTCGTGGAGCCGCATCTGGTGCGCATGGGCGAGCTGATGGGCGGCCCGGTCGCGCGATGGGCGGAAGAAACCGACCACAACCCGCCGCGGCTGGAGCGCTACGACCGGTGGGGACACGACGTCAGCCAGGTCGTCATGCCGGCGTCCTTCACCCAGTCCAAGCGCGCGGTCCTGGACGCCCAGCAGGCCCTGCGCGACGACGCGCGCGCCGCCAAGGTGAGCTCGGGCCTGAGCCTGTTCGCGTCCAACTATCTGCTCAACCAGGCGGACATCGGGATGGGGTGCGCGCTGGGCACCGGCGGCGGCATGGTCTCCTCGCTGGTGGCCGCCTACGCGCCGCCCGACGTGCGGGAACACGTGCTGGCCAAGTTCGCCTCGGGCGAGTGGGCGGGCGAGACCGCGCAGCTGCTGACCGAGCGCACCGGCGGCTCGGACTTGGGCGCGCTGGAGACGACCGCCAGGCGCGCCGGCGACGCGTGGATCCTGAACGGCTTCAAGTGGTTTGCGTCCAACTGTGCCGGCGAGGCGTTCGTCGTGCTGGCCAAGCCGGAGGGCGCCCCCGACTCGACGCGCGGCGTGGCCAATTTCCTGGTGTTGCGCACCCGCCGCGACGGGTCGCGCAACGGGGTGCGGGTGCGCCGCCTGAAGGACAAGCTCGGCACCCGCTCGGTGGCCTCCGGCGAGGTGGAATTCGTTGACGCCGAGGCGTTTCTGCTGTCCGGCGAGCCCACCGGTGAGGCGGGCCCGTCCGACGGCAAGGGGCTGGGCCGCATGATGGAGCTGACCAACGCCGCGCGCCTGGGCATCGCGCTGTTCGGCCTCGGCAACGCGCGCCGAGCCCTGGTGGAGTCGCTGTGTTACACCCGGCGGCGGCACGCGTTCGGCGACGCGCTGATCGACAAGCCGCTGATGCGGCGCAAGCTCGCCGAGCTGATCGTCGACGTCGAGGCCGCGCAGGCCCTGGTTTTCGACGGCACCGGGGCCGCCAACCATCGCCAGCCCCGCGGCATGCGGCAGCGCATCGCGGTGCCGGTCACCAAGCTGAAAGTGTGCCGGCTCGGAATCACCGCGGCGTCCGACGCCATCGAAATCCACGGCGGCAACGGCTATATCGAGACCTGGCCGGTGGCCCGGCTGCTGCGCGACGCGCAGGTGAACACCATCTGGGAGGGGCCCGACAACATCCTGTGCCTGGACGTGCGGCGCGGCATCGAGCAGACCCGCGCGCACGAGGCCCTGCTGGCGCGGCTGCGCGACGCGGTGTCGGTCTCCGACGACGACGACACCACCCGGCTGGTCGCCGGGCGCATCGAGGACCTGGACGCGGCGATCACGGCGTGGTCCAAACTGGACCGCGACATGGCCGAGGCGCGGCTGTTCCCATTGGCGCAATTCATGGGCGACGTGTACGCGGGGGCGCTGCTCACCGAGCAGGCCGCCTGGGAGCGCGCCGCCCGCGGCGGGGAGCGCAAGGCGCTGGTGGCCCGCCTCTACGCGCAGCGCTACCTCGCCGACCGCGGTGCGCTGCGCGGCATCGACGCCGACTCCGACGAGGCGCTGGAGCGCTTCGACGAACTCGTCGCCGGCGCGCTGCAGCTGTAAGGGGATTCGGCGCTGCCGTCTCTGCGAACGACGAAGCGCTTCAGACCATCGCGCTGCCATCCCAGAACAGGGGCAGACCGGTCCAGGTGCGAGTGTCGATGAAGTGCAGCATTGTTCGCGATGCCTGCGTGAGTTCGTGGTCGCCGCCTAGCAACCGCGTGCAGTCGTCGATCAGCCGCCGGGTCCGCTGGCCGGCCGCCTCGAATTCGTGTCCCTCCCAGAACAGCCAGGCCACAAAATAACGCCACAGCAGGGTCTCGTAGGCGTCATTGCCCGCGGTTCGGGCACTTCGGGACAGCGCTTTCTTTGCTGCCACAACGTTTTCCATCAACTCGGCGCGCTCGGAACGCTGGTCGTCGGCATCCTCGGTCACCTTGTCGACCGTGTCCTCGTCGAGGTCTCCGGTGTCCAGCCAGCCCCGGCCCGGGGGCTGCTCGATGTCGCGCTCTTCGGATTCCATGTCGACGTACAAATGGAAGGCAAGATCGCGCATTTCGTCGAGATCCTCCTCCCACTCGGCGCGCGCAGCCGAACGTTGTTCGCGCACAGCGACACTCAGCGGATGCTCGTCGCCAAGGCTGCGGGCCATGTCCTCGGCCAGTGGTTCCCAATCGGAGATGCGGTCCACTTCGGTGCCCGCCGTTTTCGGCGCCAAAAGCGCAAGAACGTAACGCGCCCGCAGGGTGATTTCGTTGTCGTGGCCGAGCGCGTTTTCGGTGGCCGTTATCAGTTTGTTGAGGCTCTCGAGAACGAAAGTGGTGGCGCCTGTGGCGTCCGCGAGCCACCCCAGCCGCGCCAGTTCGGCGGCCAGAGTCTCAGGATGACGCTCTCCCAGGAGCTGGCGGCGGTACATGACTACAGGCACCGCGTCCGAGCTGGCGCCGAAAGGGTCGCCGAGATCGTAACGGGCTTGCGCCACCATGTAGGCCGCCGACAGCGTCACCTCGTTCTCGACACCGAACGCGCGAGTCTCGGCGCCGCACAACTGCACCCAGCGGACCAGCCTGGTCCCGGCATCCTCATCGGGATACTCGACGTAGGCGACGACATGGCGTGCACGGAGCGTGTCGGGGTGCTCGGCGCCCAGCACACGCACCATGGTCGGAACCAGTTCGCGCAGTTGGTCGACCGCACCGATGTCGCCGAGAAGGAAGCGCCACCGCGCCACCGCGCCGGCCGCCACGAGCGTGTCCGGGTGTTCCGGTCCGAGTGCGTCGCGGCGCATGTCGAGGCCTGCGCCGGCATCGCGGACCGCACCTAGAGTTTCGCCGGCGCTTTGGCGAGCATTGGCCAGCGCCAGCAGCGCAGCCGCAGTCGATTCGTGTTGCGGCCCCAGCGCGGCATGCACCGATTGCCAGTTCTCAACAGCCGCCGTGACCGGATCAACCGCCTCCTGGTTTTCCGACATGCAGATCCCCTTGTCTGGCAGGCCGGTTCAACCTGACGCCGCTAAACCGGGATCAGCCCGTGCTTGCGGGCCGTGCGGAACCACAACTGCTTGTCCCGCAACAGCTTCAGCGACTTGCGCAGCAACAGCCGCGTCTCGTGCGGGTCGATGACCGCGTCGATGAAGCCGCGTTCGGCGGCGGTCCACGGGATGGCCATGTTGAGGTTGTAGCCCTCGATGAAGTCCTTCTTGATCTGCTGCGCCTCGGGCGTCGTCGGGTCGGGGAACCGCTTCATCAGCAGCTGCGCGGCCCCCTCGGCGCCGATCACCGCGATGCGCGCGGTGGGCCAGGCGAAGTTGAAGTCGGCGGTCAGCTGCCGGGACCCCATCACGGCGTACGCGCCGCCGTAGGACTTGCGCACGGTGATCGTCACCTTCGGCACGTCGGCCTCGACGACGGAGTAGAGGAAGCGCCCGCCGCGCTTGATGATTCCGCGCTTCTCCTCCTCGGCGCCAGGCAGGAAGCCCGGGGTGTCCACCACGAAGACCAGCGGGATGTTGAACGAGTCGCAGAACCGGATGAACCGCGCCGCCTTGTCGGAGGCCTCGTTGTCGATCGCCCCCGACATGTGCATGGGCTGGTTGGCGATCACCCCCACGGGGTGCCCGTCGACGCGCGCGTACCCGGTGATGATGGCCGGCCCGTGCTGCGCGGCGACGTCGAGGAAGTCGCCGTCGTCGAAGATGCGCAGCAGGATCTCGTGCATGTCGTAGGCCGCGTTGTCGGAGTCCGGCACGATCGCGTCGAGCTCCAGGTCGGTCGGGGTGATCTCCGGCTCCAGGCCGGGGTTGACGATCGGCGGCTTGCCGAAGGTGCTCGACGGCAGGAACGAGAGGAAGTCGCGCACGTACTGGAACGCCTCGGCCTCGGAGTCCACCACCTGGTGGATGTTGCCGTAACGGGCCTGCGCGTCGGAGCCACCCAGCTCGTCGAGGGTGACCTCCTCGCCGGTGACCTCGCGGATCACGTCGGGCCCGGTGACGAAGAAGTAGCCCTGGTCTCGCACCGAGACGAGCAGGTCGTCCTGGATGGGCGAATACACCGCTCCCCCGGCGCATTTGCCGAAGATGAGGGAGATCTGCGGCACCAGCCCGGACAGCGCCTCGTGCCGGCGACCCAACTCGGCGTACCACGCCAGCGACGTGACCGCGTCCTGGATCCGGGCCCCGCCGGAGTCCTGGATGCCGATGATCGGGCAGGCGACCATCGCGCACCACTCCATCAGCCGGGCGACCTTGCGGCCGAACATCTCGCCGACCGTGCCCTGGAAGACGGTCTGATCGTGGGAGAACACCCCGACCGGCCGGCCGTCGATCATGGCGTGCCCGGTGACGCACCCGTCGCCGTAGAGCGCGTTCGGGTCGTTCGGCGTCTTGGCCAGCGCCCCGACTTCCATGAAGGTGCCCGGGTCGACCAGCGCGTGGATGCGGGCGCGGGCGCTGGGGATGCCCTTCTTTTCGCGCTTGGCCGCGGCCTTCTCGCCGCCGGGTTCCATGGCCCGTTCCAGACGAACGTGTAGCTCGGCCAGCTTTTCGGCTGTCGTGTGAGCGCGAGAAGGCTCCGCACCGGTCACTACTTGCCCACCTCACTCGTCCGGCGGCGCCCCGCCTCGATGTTGTCCAACGCCTCGGTCAGGTGTGCACCCACCTTGGCGATGATCGGCTCGTCGATGGCCTGGATGTGCTCGCCACCGATCGGCACGACCTCGAGGTCGGCCACGTACTCGCCCCAGCCGCCGTCCGGCTGGCGGATGGCGTACCGAGGCTCGAACTCGATGACGTCGTCATGGTAGCGATCGGCCATGTAGAGCGTGACGTGGCCGTCGTACGGCTCGATCTGGACCGTCTCGAGCGCCCGGTTGTCCAGGTACGAGGTGCGCTGGTGCTCGATGATCCCGCCGGGCACCTGCACGCCGCTCTGCTGGACGATCTCCAACACGAACTTGACCTGGCCCTCGTCGTCAAGCTCCTCGAGATGCTCGTACGGGATCGCGGGGATCTCGACATTGAAGGTGCGCTCGGCGAACCGCGCGTAGCGGTCCCAACGCGCGCGGGTCTCCTCCTTGGTCTGCGGGATCTCCTCGCCCGCCCGCACGGTGTCGATCATGCCGACGAACGCCACGTTCGCGCCCATCCGCTTGAGCCCGATCGCGCAGGCGTAGGCCAAGGCGCCACCGAGCGACCAGCCGACCAGGACGAACGGCTTGTCCCCGTTCATCTCCAGCAGCTTGGGAACGTACTGGGCGGCCCGCTCCTGGACGCTGCCTTCCACCCGCTCCAGGCCGTACATCGGGGTATCCGCCGGCAGCCGGTTGAGCAGCGGCTCGTACACCACGGTCGAACCGCCGGCCGGGTGGAACACGAACACCGGTATCTGCGAATCGTTTTGCGGCGCCCGGATGGTGCGGACGAAGCCGTCGATCACGCCGGCCTCCAGGTAGTCCCGCACCTTCTCGGCCAGCGCCTCGATGGTCTCCGATGCCAGCACGTCCTCGGCGGTGATCGTCCCCTCGGCGCGCTCGGAGAGGCGCTGGGCCATCTTGGCGGCCTGCTCGTCGTTGAGCTTGGGCAGCGGGTTGAAGATGCCGCCCGGCGACTTGCCGGTGACGATCGCCCACGTCGCAAAGGTGACCCGCTCGGCGGCGTCGCGCGGCGGCACGTCCGAGTTGAGCGCCTTGGCGACCGCCTCCTGGTTGAGCGCTTGGGCGGCGCCGGCCAGGTTGGGCTGCTTGCCGTTGGGCGTCGGGCCCGACGGGTCCGTCGGCGGCGGCGGGATCGGCACGTCCGACGCCGGGGGCGGCGCGGGCTGCGTTTCGGGCTCCGCCTGCGGGTCCGGCGCGGGCGCCGCCAGCGAGGCCGGCGAGGCGCCGCTCAACACCTGCGCCTGCGCCTTGGCGATGTCCTCGGCGCTGTGCGTCTGCTGGTACTCGTGCAGCTGGTCGACCTCGTCACGGTGTTCGACCGCGTACTCGATCAGCTTCTCCACGTTGTAGAGGTTCGCGTCGCGCACCGCCGTCAGCTGGATCGGCGGCAGGTCGAAGTCGTACTCGACGCGGTTCTTGATGCGCACCGCCATCAGCGAGTCCAGACCCAGCTCGATCAGCGGCACCTCCCACGGCAGGTCCTCGGGCTCGTAACCCATGGCCGCGCCGACGATGGTGCCGAGGCGGTCCGCGATGGTCTCCCCGGAGTCCGGCGACCACTTGCCCATGCTCGCCGAGAAGTACCGGTTGGTCAGGCTGTCGGTCAGGGTCTCCGCGTCGGCCTCATCGCCGGACGCCTCCGGCTCGGCCACCGCCCCGTTGGTCGGCGCCGCGATGACCGCGCCCGCGCCGACGGCCGCCGGCAGGGCAACGCCTTCCTGCCCGGACCGCGCCACCAGCGCGTCGTAGACCAGCGTGAAGGACTCATCGATGCGCGCGTGCACCTGGACCGATGCGCCGCCGGGGTGGCGGGTCAGCGTCGTCACCAGCCGGGCGCCCTCGCCCGGCACCGCACGCTGCTCGGCGGCGGCCAGCTGAGCGTCCGGAAGGACCGCTGCCGCAGCGGTTCTCACCAACGTCGCCAGGTCGGTCGCGCCGCGCGGCTTGTACTCCCACACGTGCCGGCCATCCGGCAGCGCGACGTGGTTGCCGGGCATCATCACCGACGCGTCGCCGGAGAAGTGGGCGTCGAGCCAGTGTTCCTTGCGCTTGAAGCGGGTGGGTGGGATGTTCGCGTAATCGGCCGGTCCGGTGGCTCGGCTGAACAGCGTCCAGATGTCGAGGTCGTGGCCGTGCACGTAGAGCTGGGCCATGGCCGAGATCATCGACTCGACGTCGTCCTGCTTTTTGGCGAGCGTCGGAATCAATTGGGCGTCATGAAGACCCGCGGCCGCGGTGGTCAGGCCGATCTGCATCAGCGCCACCGGGTTGGGCGCGAGCTCTAAGAAGGTGGTGTGGCCGCTGTCGACGGCGTTGCGAACACCGTGGGTGAAGTAAACCGAGTGACGCATTCCCTTGACCCAGTACGCCACATCGTGGATCGGCTCGCCCCCGGGCTTGATGTAGCTTCCCTCGTGCACGGTCGAGAAGATTCCGACGCTCGGGCTCATCGGCTCGATGCCCTGCAGCTCGGCGGAGAATTCGCCGAGCAGCGGGTCCATCTGCGAGGTGTGCCCGGCGCCCTTGGTCTGCAGCTTGCGGGCGAAGCGGCCCTCGGCCTCGCAGCGGGCGACGATCGCGTCGATCTGCTCGGGCGGGCCGCCGATGACGGTCTGACTGGGCGCGGCGTAGACGCACACCTCCAGGCCGGGGAAGTCGCCGAACACGGTCTTCAGCTCGTCGGCGGAGTACTCGACGAGCGCCATCAGCCGGATGTACTCGCCGAACAGCATCGCCTCGCCCTCGCCCATCAGGTGTGAACGCGAGGCGATGACGCGCGCCGCGTCCGCCAGGGACAGGCCGCCGGAGAAGTAGGCCGACGCGGGCTCGCCGAGCGATTGACCAATCACCGCAGCGGGTTTGGCGCCGTGGTGCTTGAGCAGTTCACCCAGCGCAATCTGGATCGCGAAGATCACGACGTTGGAAGTCTCGATGCCGTATTCGTGCGAGTCGTCGAGGATCAGTTCGAGCACCGAGTAGCCGCGCTCGTCCTGAATCAGCGCGTCGACCTTCTCGATCCACTCGGCGAAGACCTCGTTGCGCAGGTACAGGTTCTTGCCCATCTTGCGGTGCTGCGCACCGAATCCGGCCATCGCCCACACCGGGCCGTTGGTCACCGGGCCGTCGACGCTGAACACGCCCGGCCGCTGCTTGCCCTCGGCGACCGCGCGCAGGCCCTTGATGGCCTCCTCGTGGTCGTGGGCCAGCACCACCGCGCGCGAACGGCCGTGGTTGCGGCGCGACAGCGCCCGCCCGATGGACTCCAGCGAGGAGGCCTGACCTTCGGGGCTTTCCATCCAGTCGGCCAGCTCGGCGGCGGCGGCCTTCTTGCGCGAGGTCAAAAAGGCCGACACGGCGAGCGGGATCAGCGGCTTGGTCGGCTCCTCGGCCTCCCGGGCCGCGAGCTCTTCCAGTGCAATCTCTTTGAGCCGCAACGCCTCATCGGTGACGCCCGGCAGCTCGTACTCTTCCTCCTCGGGCGCCTCGGCGTCGGGGATGATGTTGCCGAAGTCGTCGAACCGCAGCGCGTGGCCCTCCATGGTGGGAACCACACCCGTTTCCGAGGCAGCCTCGGCGGCGGTCTTCACCTCCGGTTCGGGCTCCGGTTCGCGCTCGATGACGTCGCGGGGCAGCACCTCGCGCACCACCAGGTGCGCGTTGGCCCCACCGAACCCGAAGCTGGACACCCCGGCCAGCGCGTAGCCGCCGTAGCGCGGCCAATCGGTCGCGGTGTCAACGACTTTCAGGCGCATCCCGTCGAAGTCGATGTACGGGCTGGGGCCGGCGAAGTTGATCGACGGCGGCAGCTTGTCGTGCTGCAGCGCCAGCACCACCTTGGCCAGGCTCGCGGCGCCCGCGGCCGACTCCAGGTGGCCCACATTGGTTTTCACCGCACCCAGCAGCGCCGGGCGGTCGGCCGGACGTCCGCGGCCGACGACGCGGCCCAGTGCCTCGGCCTCGATCGGGTCGCCCAGGACGGTCCCGGTGCCGTGCGCCTCGATGTAGTCGACGGTGCGCGGGTCGATGCCGGCGTCCTTGTAGGCCCGGCGCAGCACGTCGGCCTGCGCGTCCTGGTTGGGCGCGATCAGGCCGTTGGACCGGCCGTCGTGGTTGACCGCGCTGCCGGCGATCACGGCGAGGATCTGGTCGCCGTCGCGGCGGGCGTCGTCCACCCGCTTGAGCACCAGCATGCCGCCACCCTCGGAGCGGGTGTAGCCGTCGGCATCCGAGGAGAACGACTTGATCCGGCCGTCGGGCGACAGCACCTGGCCGATCTCGTCGAAACCGAGCGTCACCACCGGGGTGACCAACGCGTTGACGCCACCGGCGACGGCCACGTCGCACTCGCCGTTGCGCAGCGCCTGCACCGCCTGATGGGCGGCCACCAGCGAGCTCGAGCAGGCGGTGTCGACGGCGACCGACGGGCCGCGGAAGTCGTAGAAGTAGGACACCCGATTGGCGATGATCGACGTCGCCGTGCCGGTGATCGCGTACGGGTGCGCGACGGTCGGGTCGGACACCGCCAGGAAGCTGTAGTCGTTGTTGGAGACGCCGACGTACACGCCGACCGATCCGCCGCGCAGGCTCGACGCCGGAATGCGGGCGTGCTCGAGCGCCTCCCAGGTCAGCTCGAGCGCCATCCGCTGCTGCGGGTCGATGTTGTCGGCCTCGGTCTTGGCAACCGCGAAGAACTCGGAGTCGAAGCCCTTGATGTCCTTCAGGTAGCCGCCGCGGGTGCGGGCGTTGGCCAGCCGCTCGGCCAGCCGCGGCTCCTCGAGGAACTCCGACCAGCGGCCCTCGGGCAGGTCGGTGATGGCGTCGCGACCCTCCATCAGCGCTTGCCACGTCTCCTCGGGGGAGTTCATGTCGCCAGGCAGCCGGGTGGACAGGCCAACGATCGCGATGTCGACGCGCTCGGCCGGGCCGTTGCGCGTCCAGTCGGCGACGTCGTCAGCGCTGGTGTCGATCTCGGGCTCGCCCTCGATGATGCGGGTGGCCAGCGACTCGATGGTCGGGTGCTGGAAGGCCACCGCGACCGACAGGGTGACGCCGGTCATGTCTTCGATGTCGGCGGCCATCGCCACGGCGTCGCGGGACGACAGGCCGAGCTCGACCATCGGCACCGACTCGTCGATGTCGTCCGGCGACTTCCCGACGGCCTTGCCCACCCAGTTGCGCAGCCACTCGCGCATCTCGGGGACCGTTAATTTGCGCCGCTCCTCCTCATCGCTCCGCTCTGCATCGTCGCCGGCGCGCATCTCGGTCTTCTTGGCGGGCAGATTCTCCTGCTGGTCCTGGGGATCGTCTAATTCAGCCATGGTTCCTGGGTTCAGTCGTTAGCGCCGGCGAAGGCCGTCGGCGATCCGACGCCGCTACGCAGGCTGCCGTCGAGGTAGGCGGCGCGGCACGCGCGGCGCCCGATCTTGCCGCTGGAGGTACGCGGGATCGTTCCCGCCTGCACCAGCAGCAGGTCGCGGATGGTCACCCCGTGGCGGACGGCGATCGCCGCCCGGATCTCGTCCGCGATCGGCTGGTAGTCCAGCTTGTGCGTGCCGGGAGCGCGCTCGGCCACGATCACCAGCTGCTCGGAGCTGTCCTCGGGGTCGTACTTGAGGCCGGTGTGTGGGTTGTCGAACACCACCTGCGGCAGCTGGTTGGCCGGGACCGAGAACGCGGCCACGTAGCCGGTGCGCAGGGCTCGGCTGGCTTCCTGCGCCGAGTACTCGAGATCCTGCGGGTAGTGGTTGCGGCCGTCGATGATGACGAGGTCCTTGATCCGGCCCGCGATGTAGAGGTGGCCCTTGTGGTAGGTGCCGTAGTCGCCGGTGCGCACCCACATGCCGTCGTCCGGGGCGCCCTCGGCGTGCGACTGGCTGATGCGCGACTTGAGCAGGTTGCGGAACGTCTCGGTGGTCTCGTCTTCCCTGCCCCAGTAGCCGGTGCCCATGTTGTTGCCGTGCAGCCAGATCTCGCCGATCTGCCCGTCGGGAAGCTCGCTGGCGGTGTCGGGGTCGACGATGACGGCCCACTCGTCGACGCCGATGATGCCGGCGGAAACCTGCGCGACGGCCGTCGGCGAATCGGGGGCGACCTCGACGAAGCGCTGCTTGTTCAGCTCGTCGCGGTCGACGTGGATGACCGTGGGCGCCTCGTCCATGGGCGTGGTGGACACGAACAGCGTGGCCTCGGCCAGGCCGTAGGACGGCTTGATCGCGGTCTCGCGCAGGCCGTACGGCTTGAACGCCTCGTAGAACTTGCGCATCGACGCCGGGGACACCGGCTCGCTGCCGTTGAGGATCGCCTTGACGTTGCTCAGGTCCAGCGGCGGCTCGCCGTCCTTGGGCACGCCCCGCACCGCGGCGTGCTCGAACGCGAAGTTCGGGGCGACGGTGACGACCTCGCAGTTCGGGGCGTCGTCGGGCTTGCGCGCCATCTCCCGAATCCAGCGTCCGGGCCGGCGCACGAACGCGGCCGGGGTCATGAACGTGAAGTTGTAGCCGAGCACCGGCGACAGCAGCGCCGTGATCAGGCCCATGTCGTGGAAGAACGGCAGCCAGGACAGGCCGCGGTCTCCTTCCTTGCCCTCGAGGCCGTTGAGCACCTGCAGCACGTTGGTGGGCAGGTTCAGATGGGTGATCTGCACGCCGGTCGGGGTACGGGTGGAGCCGGAGGTGTACTGCAGGTAGGCGATGGTGTTCTCGTCGGCCTCGGGCTCGACCCAGGTGGACGCCACCTCGTCGGGCACCGCGTCGACGGCGATCACGCGGGGGCGTTCCTTGGCCGAGCGCGCGCGGATGAATTTGCGGACGCCTTCCGCGGCCTCGGTGGTGGTCAGGATGGTCGACGGCGTGCAGTCGTCGAGCACCGCGTGCAGCCGGCCCACGTGGCCCGGCTCGTTCGGGTCGAACAGCGGCACCGCGATCCGGCCGGCGTACAGCGCGCCGAAGAAGGCGATGAGGTAGTCCAGGTTCTGCGGGCACAGGATGGCGATGCGGTCGCCCGGCTGGGTGACCTGCTGCAGCCGGGCGCCCACCGCCCTGTTGCGGGCGCTGAAGTCGCGCCACACGATGTCGCGGTACACCCCATCGCGCTCGGTGGAGTAGTCGATGAAACGGTAGGACAGCTTGTCGCCGCGAACCCTCGCCCATTTCTCAACGTGCTTGACCAGGTTGGTGTTGTCCGGGAACCTGATCTTTCCATTCACGATGAACGGGTTGTGGTACGGCATTCCGCTCTCCTGTCACGCCTGTTTAAGTCGGCGCCACGCCGACTTTCGTCCTATGGTCGGCGACGCCGACGGTTTCCCATCTCGACCGCGGGCCAGTCCTCGCGCGGCGCCACGGGCGCCGGCCTCCTGCTCATCCCAGGCCGGCTTCAACCAGGACCGGGTCCGCGACAAAGTCTCTAGCTCTTAAATTCCTCTTAATGTTAAGGGGCGGCCCGCAGCACACCAAATCACAAGGTACCGCTGATCGGCACCCGCAACGGGCTCCAAACCGCTGTGTCCCGCGGCCGGTCATCCATGTTTGGGGTGCGGCGCGTTGGTGATCAGTCCTTGCACCCAGTTCAACGTCCAATCCGTCGCGGGCTGCCCGTCCAGGTTCCAGAACTGCGTCGTCGCGTACAACGCGTGGATGGGCTGGCCGGCCCCGCCGGCCAGGGTGTTGAGCGTGTTGGGCAGGTTGGCCACGCTGAACGCCTCGTCGGGGGCGGCGCAGATCAGGTCGCCCGGCGCGCAGATCTCGTTGGTCTTGTCGTTGAGCGCGCCGAATCCGCCGGGCCGCGGCCCGGTCATGGTCAGGCCCAGCCCGGACAGCACCGGCACCTCGTGCAGGGTGACCTCGGCGCCCTGACCCGGCGGGTTGGGCCCGATGTCCTTGCCCACGTCGGGCTGGCGGCGGCCGTCCGCGATCAACGTCACACCCAGAACCAGGTCGTCGTCGACCGGCCCTCGGCCGTTGCCGATATCGCTGGCGATGTCACCGGCGATCACCGCGCCCTGGGAGAAGCCCATCAGCACGTAGCTCGTCAGCGGGCACTTGGCGTTCATGTCCGTCATCGCCTGGACCGTCGCGCGGGTGCCCTCGGCGCGGCTTTCGTTGTACGACATCTGGGTGTCACCGCTGAGCGGGTTGTGGAACTGCGCGGTGTAAGGGGTGGTGTACTCCTGCACCCGCGACGCGGGGAACTGCTGCGTGATCGACGCGGTCACCTTGTGCAGCAATGCGTTAGGGAATTGCATCGGGTTGAGCGGATCGTCCTGCGGGGCGGATTCCCAGGTGCCGGGGACGTTGACCAACTGGACATCCGGGCACGACGCGTCCTGCGAGGCTGGCCGCGGCTTGTGCGGATGGGTGGTCGTGGACGGCGACGGAAGGACGCCGGGCGGCACCGCGCTGGGCGGCGATTCGCGGCCACGCAGCATGACGACCACGAGCACGATGACCAACAACACCACGCCCGCCATCGCCAGGGCGGCGGTCCAGGCGAGGGCTCGGTGGCGCTTGCGCCGGGCGTCGGTAGCCATGTTCTCCTGCTAGCAGAGTCGGTGGATCGCAGCGAAACGGTCCTCCGACCCCCGCCGCACCCTCTACACGGTACCGGCTCGCGGGAGTGGGTCAGCCGGGCAGCGACCGCTACCGAATGGGCGTCGACCGGCTACCGAAATGGCGCCGACCCGCGGCGCCCGGTCCCCCGCAAGCGGGCGGTGCCCCCACCGCCGCGCTTGCGATCGCCGCTACCGAATCGCGCCGACGATGTCCCCCGACATCGCGCCCAGCTGCCCCGACCACGAGCCCCAGCCGTTGTCGCCGCCGCCGGGGAAGTCGAAGTGACCGTTGTGCCCGCCGTTGCTGCGGTACTGCTGGTAGAACTCGCGGGAGCTGCCCATGGCCGCGCCGGCCTGGCCGATCATCGCGGCGTCGTCGCCGCCCATGTTGGTCGGGCTGTAGACCCACACGCGGGTGTTGTTCTGCGCCAGCAGCGAGGCGTGGACGTAGGGGTCGTGCCACTTCCACCGGCCCAGCTGGGGTGCGCCCCACATGCCGTTGCCGTCGACGCCGCCGAACTGCTGCAGGCCGGCCAGGATGGCGCCGTTGTAGTTGGTGCTCGACGGGTACAGGAAGCCCGACAGCGAGCCGGCGAAGCCGAAGCGGTCGGGGTGGAACGCGGCGAGCGCCATCGCGCCGTAGCCACCCTGCGAGGCGCCGACGGCGGCGTGGCCACCAGGTGCCAGGCCCTTGTTGGCGGCCAGCCAGTTCGGCAGCTCGCTGGACAGGAACGTGTCCCACTGCTTGCTGCCGTCCTGCTCCCAGTTGGTGTACATGCTCCAGGCCCCGCCCGCGGGCGCCACCACCGAGATTCCCTTGCCGCCCAGCGTGTTCATCGCGTTGCCCGCGGTGACCCAGTTGCTGACGTCCGGGGCCGCGTTGAAGGCGTCCAGCAGATAGACCGCGTGCGGGCCGCCCGCCAGGAAGGCCACCGGGATGTCGCGGCCCATCGCCGCCGACGGCACCATCAGGCTCTCGTAACCGGCCGCCCTCGCCTTGCCGGCCGGTCCGCCCGTCACGATGACACCGATCAAGCCGACCGCCAGCGCGGCCACGTAGACCGCCCGAAGAAGCGCCGACATACCCCGCACGACCCTCATGTCCACCCTCCATCGTCTAGTCGCTGTCTGCACATTAGCCAGCGCCGTAGTTCCCCCGCCCGCGGGGTAGTGAAACAAATCACACACCAAAACCACTGGCGGCGGAAACCCCGAGGGGTTCCCGCCGCCAGTCGCGTGATTTTTAGGGCTTAGGTGCCCTGGCCGTTGGTGCCGTTTCCGGCGGCCGCAGCGGCCGTGGCCGGCCCGGCGCCCGGGGTGGCACCCAGCGCCGACTGCAGGTCAGGCTTCATCGCCTGCAGCTGCGCGCCCCAGTAGGGCCAGTCGTGGGTGCCGTTGGCGTCGAAGTTCCACACCGCGTTGTTGCCACCGGCGGCCTTATACGCGTCCTGGAACTTCAGGTTGGAAGTCCGCACGAAGCCCTCGAGGAACTTGGCGGGCAGGTTGTCGCCACCGAGGTCGGACGGCTTGCCGTTACCGCAGTACACCCAGATGCGGGTGTTGTTGGCGACGAGCTTGCTGACCTGCAGCGACGGGTCGTTGCGCGCCCAGGCCGGGTCGCTCGACGGCCCCCACATGTCGTCCTTCTTGTAGCCACCGGCGTCACCCATGGCCAGCCCGATCAGCGACGGGCCCATGCCCTGCGACGGGTCCAGCAGCGCCGACAGCGAGCCGGCGTAAACGAACTGGTTCGGGTGGTAGGCGGCGAGGATCAACGCCGACGACCCGGCCATCGACAGACCGACGGCGGCGTTGTTGGTCGACTTGACCTGCTTCTGCGCGGACAGGTAGGCCGGCAGCTCGCTGGTCAGGAAGGTCTCCCACTTGTAGGTGGTGCAGCCGGCCTTGCCGCAGGCGGGCTTGTACCAGTCGGAGTAGAAGCTGGACTGACCACCGACGGGCATGACGACCGAAATGCCGGACTGGTTGTACCACTCGAACGCCGGGGTGTTGATGTCCCAGCCGTTGAAGTCGTCCTGCGCGCGCATTCCGTCGAGCAGGTACAGCGCGGGCGAGTTGGCGCCACCGCTTTGGAACTGAACCTTGATATCGCGGCCCATCGCCGCGGAAGGAACCTGCAGGTATTCCACCGGCAGACCGGGGCGCGAGAAGGCACCAGCGGTCGCCGAGCCCCCCACGGCGCCAATCAGGCCCGAGAGCAGCGCCGCGCCTGCGGCTGCCACCACGAGCCGCCGCGGCATGCCGGCCACGGCGCCGCGAAACCTGTCGACAAGCGTCATCCTTGCTTCCTCATCCTTCTTCGGCGCGCCCGTCATCCGGACGCGTCATGTGTGGGTCGTACTGCATACGATCTCCGCGCAGCAGTGCCCGTGTAGTCAACCACACCTTGAACCGTCGAGTCGCATCGAGGCGGGCCCGCAGAGCGCAATTCGGCCCCCGTCACCCGGCGTGTTCAAGGCGAATCTACGACGGTGTAAACGGTGTTTCCGCATGTGCTTGCGCGCTATGGCCAGCTGGTTAAGCCCGAAATGTGATGTTGCTGGGAATTTTTCATCCGGCACGGTTCGTAACGATTTTGAGATCGGCCGAAAATTCTTCTGCGCGGGCCTTACTCGCGCGGTGGAGGTGGCGCCTCTGCGGGCACCGGCAGTCCGCATCTGGCGAGCTCGTATCGCGGCACGCGGTCGATCCGGTACGTGGTGAATTCATAGGAATGCAGCAGGTTGGATAGGAATCGGTGCGGCGTCATGGGTGCGCGCACCGAACTCAGCACGGCCTGCGTCTCGGGGCATTTCAGGGCCGCTACCGCCTCCGCGACCCACTGCTCGTCCAGATAACCCGGAACACCGGGATACACCTTCACCCACGGGCCGTCGGCGATCACCCAATCGGGGAAGAGGTTCTTGTCGTGCCCGATGCGGCCGTGCTGCAGCCGTTCCGTGTGCTGCGCAAGCGGATTCGCCAATCCGATCTGGTCGATCACCCGGACGTCGAGGCCGACGTTCATGCCCACCATGCCGAGGTTGGTGAAAAACACTGCGTGCTGGGGCTTTTGGGGGGCACTACCCGGTGGCGGCTGGAGCATCGGCACCAGGTCCCACTGGATGTAATTGCCCGACGGCAGCAGTAAGGCCCCCTCCGGGGTGTTGTCCAGGGCGGTCAGGATGGCCGCCATCCGCGGATAGCCCAGGTAGTCGGCCGCGGTCAGCGGATGCGCGTGGCCGGTGGCCTGGGCGTAGAACCGGCGCTCGTCGACGATTCCGGAGTAGGTGACGTGGGTGGCGTCGTCGCCCATCCCCGGCGAGTTCGCCGCCCACAGCGACCAGCCGGCCAGACCCAGCCACAGCGCGCTCGCCGCCCCGGCCACCCAGTACCCCGTCTCCCGCGAGTAGTCCTGGCCGTCCGGGATGGCCACCGGGATGACGGCGACCGGGGCCAGCAAACAGAACAGCGGCGCCAGCAGCACCCGTCCGTGCATGAAGTCACCGCCTTGGCGGATCCAGTAGAGCGCCTGGATCAGACCGCTCACCAGGACGAAGGCCACCACCGCCGGGGGGCTCTGGACGGCCCGGGCCAGCCGCCCGTAGTCGGGGGCCAACGCGGGACGCAGGAACGAGGGCCGGCGGCGCGCGGCCAGCAGCAGCACGCCGAGCGGCACCAGGAGCACCACCGGCACCCATACCGCGTAGGGCGCGTCGAAGTTGGCCAGGTAGATCATGCCCTGCGACCACTTGTCGCCGGCCGCATCCTTGGCCAGGGCGGTCCCGGGGACCAGCAGACCGTAGTAACCCATCCGGAAGATCTCGTAACCGACGGGCAGCAATCCGCCGGCGACCACGATCAGCGCCCGACGGCGCCAGCCGCGCGCGGCGACCAGCATCATGATCAGGGCCAGCCCGCCCATCAGCGCCAGATCGGGCCGGACCAGGACGCTGAACCCGGCGACGAACGCCAGCGCGCCGACGAAGATCGGGCGATCCGGGCGGTTGCGCACCGGCTGCGCCCAGCAGACCATCATCCACCACAGCAAACCGAGATAGGCCAGCACCAGCCCGCTCTCCAGACCGGAGGTGGCGAAGTCACGAGCCGGCGGCAGCGCGACGTAGACCAGCGCACCGCCCGGCAGCATCAGCGCCCTGCGGCCGCGCAGGCTGGGCGCGTACAACCGGGCGGCCCCCAGCATCAGCAGCGCCACGCCCAGGACCGAAAGCGTCAGAGCCAGAGCCAGCGCCACGTATTCCATCCGCATCGGACCGCCCACCCAGGCCCCGGCGTACATCAGGTAGGTCCAGGCGGTCGACGTGTTGGCCTCCACCCGCTCACCCTGGTTGAACACCGGCCCGTTGCCGGCGAGCAGGTTGCGCACGGTGCGCAACACGATGAGCCCGTCGTCGGCGATCCAGCGGCGTTGCCAAGCGCCCCAACCGAACAGGACGACGACCACCACCACGCTGACCCACAGGCTGACCCGCACCATCGTGGTGTAGGGAAATACCGGCCAGCCCAACCGCCTGATGACCGGCCGGCTGCGCATCATCCGCGCTTTGAGGGCCTGCAGTTCGGGGCTAGCCGAAGGCAACGGCGGCTCCAAGCGTCGCGATCCACGCCAGGAAAAGCAGCTGCAGCACCCGGTCGCGCAGCGCAATGTCTTCGGGCTCGCCTGCCAGCCCGCCGTCGACGTCGACGGCGTAGCGCAGGATCGCGATGGTGAACGGAACCATCGATACCGCGAACCACGATCCGGAGTGGCGGTCACGCTCGAACGCCCACAACCCGTAGCAGAGCACCACCGCAGTTGCCGACATCGTCCAGACGAACCGCAGATAGGTGCTGGTGTAGCTCTCCAGGGACTTGCGGATCGCGGCGCCGGTGCGCTCGGCGACCTGCAGTTCGGCATACCGCTTGCCGGCGACCATGAACAGCGACGCGAACGCCGCCGAAAGCAGGAACCATTGCGATAGCGGGATGCCGGTCGCGGCGCCCCCGGCGATGGCCCGCAGCAGGTACGCCGACGACACGATGCAAATGTCCATGACCGCTTGGTGTTTCAGGCCGAAGCAGTACGCCAGCTGCATGCTGAGGTACACGGCCATCACCACCGCCAAGTCGGGGGTAAGCCACCAGGCGAGCGCCAGGGAAGCCGCCCCTAGGACCACCGCGAGGGTGTAGGCCAGCCATTCGGGCACCACACCCGCCGCGATCGGCCGGAACCTCTTGGTGGGGTGCTCGCGGTCGGCGTTGACGTCGCGCACGTCGTTCACCAGATAGATCGACGAGGCCGCCAGGCAGAACACCACGAACGCCACGGACACCTTGGTCAGCACGTCGGCGTAGTTGTAGTGCACCGGGCCGCCCAACGCTGCCAGCGGCGCGGCCAGCACCAGAACGTTCTTCACCCACTGCCGCGGGCGGATCGCCTTGACCACCCCGACAACCACGTTGCCCGACGGCCCGGTCACCACGTCCTCACTCATTCGGCCACACCTTCCCCGTCCGGCCCTGCAGCCGGACCGTGATTCGCGCGACGGTGGCGCCCAGCGCGATGCCGCACGCCACGTCGCTGGGATAGTGCACGCCCAGCAGCATCCGCGACAAGGCCATCGGGGGGACCAGGAGGGCGGGCAGCGGCAGACCGGTGATCCGGCCCATCAGGATGGCCGCGGCGGTGGTCGAGGTGGCGTGCGCCGACGGGAAACTGAGCTGGCTGGGCGTGCCGACGTTGACCACGACGGCCGGATCGTGCGGCCGCTGGCGCCGCACCACCCGCTTGACCACCACGGCGGCGGCGTGCGCGGCGAACGCGCCGGCCCCGGCCACCAGCCAATCCCAGCCCCGCTTCGGCATCAGCAGCGCACCGACCGCCGCCACGGCCAGCCAGCCGATGCTGTGCTCGCCGAAGTGGGACAGGCCGCGCGCCACGGTCAGCACGCCGGGGCGGTCGGCGAGCGCGGATTGCACCGCCACCAGGGCGGCCACCTCACCGCCCGGGGGGACCGATTCAGGCATGCTCTCGCTCGGCGTGCGCGGGCAGCAGCGCCGTCTCCCACTTCTGCTTGCTGGACAGCACCGGCAACGCGTCCCGATAGATCTTGCGCATCTCGTCGAACCGGCTCGCCAGCCGGCGCTGCCGGCGCAGCGAGGCGAACAGCAGCTGGAACATCTTGCGCCGATCGCGTTGCCGGTAGACCACCCCGCACCCGTCGGCCGTCGTCACGGTGACGCCGTCGACCGTGCACAGCCGGAACCAGCGGGCGTCCTGGGTGGGCACGTTGTACTGCGGACGCCGGTGCGCGTCGGGGTCGGCCTTGGTCGCGTTGTGCGCGATGCCGCGGGCCAGCCGGTAACCGATCGACACCGGGTTCACCGGCGGCTTCATCGCCTTGGTCTTGTTCGACGGCGTCGGCAGCTCGCTGGCCGCCGGCAACACGACCGCGTCCGGGTATTCCTTGCGCAGCCGGTGCACCTCGGGCAGCGCCGATTCCAGGATCGAGAAGATGTGCTCGGGGCCGGCCAGGAAGTCGTCGATGGCCCGGTTCTGGATCGCGACGGTCGAATATTCAAGGCAGGCAAGGTGTTTCAGCGTGGCCTTGAGGTGGCTGCGGACCAGGCCGGTGATGTCACCGTCCCAGTGCATGGCGGCGACCACCAGCCGGTTGCGCAGGTGGAAGTACGCCTGCCAGTCGATGGCGTCGTCCTTGTCGCTCCAGGCCATGTGCCAGATCGCCGCGCCGGGCAGCGTGACGGTCGGATACCCGTGCTCGCCGGCGCGCAGACCGTATTCGGCGTCGTCCCATTTGATGAACAGTGGCAGCGGTTGGCCCAGTTCCTCGGCGACCTGCCGCGGGATCATGCACGTCCACCAGCCGTTGAAGTCGACGTCGATCCGTCGGTGCAGCAGTGCGCTGCGAGAGCTCTTGTCGTTCAACGGAAATTCCGCGAAATCGTGGTCGTACTCCGCGTGCGGCGCGGCGGTCCACATGAAGTTGGACTGGTTGACCACCTCGCCCATGATGTGCAGGTGCGACGGCTCCTGCAGATTGAGCATCTGGCCGCCGATCAGCATCGGCTTCTTGGCGAAGCGGTGCAACGCCAGCACCCGCAGGATCGAGTCGGGCTCGATGCGGATGTCGTCGTCCATGAACAGAATCTGTTGGCAGTCCGTGTTTTTCAGCGCCTCGTACATCACGCGGCTGTAGCCGCCGGAACCGCCGAGGTTGGGCTGGTTGTGGATGGACAGCCGGCTACCCAGGCCCGCGGCCGCCGCCGCGAAGTCCGGGTGATCGCGCACCTTGCGGACACCCTGGTCCGGGACGATCACCGCGCCAATCACCTCGTCCACCAACGGATCCGCGGTGAGGTCGGCCAGGGCGTTGACGCAGTCGGCCGGCCGGTTGAACGTGGGGATCCCCACCGCGATGTTGGCCGTGCCGGGAGCGGGCTCGGTCGCATACCAGCCGCCGCTGACCAAGTTGACCGCGGTGTCGGTGGTGATGTCGAACCAGATCCAGCCGCCGTCCTCGAATGGTTTGAGCGGCACCTCGATCTCGACGATCGCCGGCTGCTCGTCGGTGCCGACGAACTGGCGGCCCTCCACGGAGATCCGCACCCCGGTGGCCTTGGTCCGGTACACGTCGACGCGGCCGGTTCCGGTCAGTTCGACGCGCAACACCACCGCCGTGCAGATCGACCAGCGGCGCCAGTAGCTGGCCGGGAACGCGTTGAAGTAGGTGGCGAACGAAACCTCGGACTCTTTGCCGATTTCCAGCGACGTGCGGCTGGTCGCGTGCGCGCGCCGGGCGTTGGTGGTCGACTCCTCCAGGTACAGCTTGCGCACGTCGAGGGGTTCCCCCGGCCGCGGCAGGATGATCCTGGAAAGCAGGCTTACAGCGGTCATTTAGCGCCGCTCTCCCCCGCAAGCGGGTGGTACCCCCACCTCATCGCTGGCCTCCTCATTTCGTCGCCGGCGGTCATCCCCCCGCACCTTCCTCCACTAGGGCTTTGCCGTCGCGCAGGTGCGGCGCGATGGTGTTGTCGTACATGTTCAGTGCGCTGGCGATCGCCATGTGCATGTCCAGGTACTGATAGGTACCCAACCGGCCACCGAAAAGCACTTTGGACGAAGCGGTTTCGGCCTTCGCGCGCGCCCGGTACGCGGCCAGCAGGGCCCGGTCGGCTTCGGTGTTGATCGGATAGTAGGGCTCGTCGTCGTCCTCGGCGAACCGGGAGAACTCGCGCATGATCACCGTCTTGTCGGTCGGGTAATCGCGCTCGGGGTGGAAGTGGCGGAACTCGTGGATGCGGGTGTAAGGGACGTCGAGATCGTTGTAGTTCATCACCGACGTGCCCTGGAAGTCGCCGCGATCGGTCAGCACCTCGACCTCGAAATCCAGTGTGCGCCAGCCCAACCGGCCTTCGGCGTAATCGAAATAGCGGTCCAGCGGGCCGGTGTAGACGATCGGCGCGTCGGGACTGTCGGCGCGCAACTGGTCGCGGACGTCGAACCAGTCGGTGTCCAGCCTGACCTCGATGCGGTCGTCGGCGGCCATGTTCTGCAGCCACGCCGTGTAGCCGTCGATCGGCAGGCCCTCGTAGGTGTCGCTGAAGTACCGGTTGTCGAAGGTGTAGCGCACCGGCAGCCGGGTGATGTTGGCGGCCGGCAGTTCCTTGGGATCGGTCTGCCATTGCTTGGCCGTGTAGCCCTTGACGAACGCCTCGTACAACGGTCGCCCGATGAGCGAGATCGCCTTCTCCTCGAGGTTCTGCGCGTCCTCGGTCTTGATCTCACCGGCCTGCTCGGCGATCAGCCGGCGCGCTTCGTCCGGGGTGAAGTACTTGCCGAAGAACTGCGACACCAGGCCCAGCCCCATCGGGAACTGATAGGCCTGCCCGTTGTGCATCGCGAACACCCGGTGCCGGTAGTCGGTGAAGTCGGTGAACTGCCGCACGTAGTCCCAAACCCTCTTATTAGAGGTGTGGAACAGGTGCGCGCCGTACTTGTGGACCTCGATGCCCGTCTGCGGCTCGGCTTCGGAATAGGCGTTGCCGCCGATGTGCGGGCGGCGTTCCACGACGAGCACGCGCTTCCCGAGTTGGGTAGCCACGCGCTCGGCAATGGTCAGGCCGAAGAATCCGGAGCCGACGACGAGGAGGTCGAAACGAGCGGTCATCGGTTGCTTAGGGTATCCGACCGCGTGGGCCTAACCCATTTGGCGAGGCCACGGAGTCCGCGATCGGCCGATTGACGAGGAGCGCGGGCGCCTCAGCCCGGCGATCACGGTCGGGGTCGCAATTACCTCACGATTCAATATCACCACTCTAGTCACAACAATCTCACTCGTACCATCGATTCTGTGTGGATCTCGCCGGGTGGAGCCGGCGGGCCACACCGACACAACACAGTTGACGATTGAGTTGTCCAGATTGAGGAGACTTCCGTGCCGAACCGACGCCGACGCAAGCTTTCGACAGCCATGAGCGCGGTCGCCGCCCTGGCAGTGGCGAGTCCTTGCGCGTATTTCCTTGTCTACGAATCGACGACCGGCAGCAAGCCACCCGAGCACCACGACTTCAAGCAGGCGGCCGTGATGAGCGACCTGCCGGGCGAGCTGATGGGCGCGCTGTCGCAGGGGCTGTCGCAGTTCGGCATCAACCTGCCCCCGGTGCCCGCGCTGGGCGGGGGTGCGACCAGCACCCCGGGCCTGACCAGCCCCGGCCTGGGCACTCCGGGCCTCGGGACTCCGGGGCTCACCAGCCCGGGCCTGACCAGCCCCGGTTTGACCAGCCCAGGCTTGACCAGTCCCGGTTTGACCAGCCCCGCGTTGACCAGCCCGAGCCTGACCAGCCCCGGCGCGGCCAGCCCCGGCTTGACGACCCCGGGCCTGGCGCCCACGACGCCGGGGCTCACCGCGCCCGGCGCGTTGCCGACCACCCCGGGTGCCGGAGTGGCGACCCCGGGCGCGGGGCTCAACCCGGCGCTTTCCAACCCCGGGCTGACCAGCCCGGCCGGCGTCGCGCCCGGAGTGGGCAGTCCGACGGCCGCCGGTGAGGTGCCGATCACGGCCCCGGCCGCGTTGGACCCGGGCGCCGACGGGACCTACCCGATCCTCGGTGACCCGTCGTCCTTCGGCAACGGCTCGCCGATCGGCGGCGGCACCGGCCTCGGCAGCGGCGGCGGCGGGAGCTCGAGCGGCGGCAGCGGCGGTCTGGTCAACGACGTCATGCAGGCCGCCAACCAGTTGGGCGCCGGTCAGGCCATCGACCTGCTCAAGGGCTTGGTGATGCCGGCGATCACGCAGGGACTGCACGGCGGCGCGGGGGCGCTGCCGGGCGCCGCCGGTGCGCTGCCGGGTGCGGCGGGTGCGCTGCCGGGCGCGGCCGCCGGCGCGTTGCCGGCTGCTGCGGGCGCTCTGCCCGGCGCGGCGGGCGCTCTGCCCGGCGCGGCGGGTGCCCTGCCGGGTGCAGCGGGCGCTCTGCCCGCTGCCGCGGGGGCCCTGCCGGCCGCCGCGGGCGCTGCCGGGGCGTTGCCGGCCGCCGCCGGTGCGGCGCCGGTCCTGCCTCCCGTCTAGACCTTCGGGGAACCCTCCAACCAGACGGCACCGCAGATTTTTTCTGCGGTGCCGTCGATTTTTGTCCACATTCGGGACGCCCAGCTCGTGTCGTCTCATCATTAACATTAGAAACACAAGTAACATCGGCTGGTGTCTCCTAGCCGTGGGCCGACGACGTTGCTCACCGCCATCGTGGCGACCGTCGTCATCGTGTCTTGGGTGGCGGACACGACGCGCGACCGCGGCACAGCCGGGTCGCCGCCGGCCCGCGGCACCCAACTGGCCGAACAGCCGCTGGTCGGCCTGGGCGGGGGCGTGACGGTTCGCCAGATCAGCCAGGACACCCCGTTCTCCCTCGTCGCGCTCACCGGCGACCTGGCCGGCACGTCGACGCGGGTGCGGGCGAGGCGCCCCGACGGTTCCTGGGGGCCGTGGTACCAGACCGAGTACGAAACGGCGGCGCCCGACGGGGCGACGGCCGCCGGGTCCCTGGAGGGGCCGCGCGGCACCGACCCGGTGTTCGTCGGCACCACCACGACCGTCGAGATCGCGGTCACCCGTCCGATCGATGCGCCGGTGACCCAAGCGCCGCCCGCACCGCCCAGCGAGGCCGCCCTGGGTTACAAGCCGGCGTCCCGCGAACAGCCGTTCGGGCAGAACATCTCCGCCATCCTCATCTCGCCGCCGCAAGCGCCCACCGAGACGCAGTGGACCCCACCGTCCGGGGTCCTGATGCCCGGGCAGGCGCCCGCCATCATCAGCCGGGCGCAGTGGGGCGCCGACGAATCGCTGCGATGCGGTAGTCCCCAGTACGACAACGGGATTCGCGCCGCCGTTGTGCACCACACCGCGGGCAGCAACGACTACTCGCCGCTGGAATCGGCCGGGATCGTCAAGGCCATTTACACCTATCACAGCAAGACCCTGGGCTGGTGCGACATCGCCTACAACGCCCTGGTCGACAAGTACGGCCAGGTGTTCGAGGGCAGCGCCGGGGGACTCACCAAAGCGGTCGAGGCGTTCCACACCGGCGGCTTCAACCGCAACACCTGGGGCGTGGCGATGATCGGCAATTTCGACGACGTACCCCCGACCCCGATTCAGCTGCGCACCCTGGGCCGGCTGCTCGGCTGGCGACTGGGCCTGGACGACGTCGACCCGAAGGGCACGGTCGCGCTGGAGTCGGCAGACAGTCACTACACCACCTTCCCGGCCGGTTCCGTCGCGACGTTGCCGACCATCTTCACCCACCGCGACGTCGGCAACACCGATTGCCCGGGCAACGCCGCCTACGCCCTGATGGACGAAGTGCGCGACATCGCTTCGCATTTCAACGATCCGCCGGAGGAGTTGATCAAGGCCCTGCAGGGCGGCGCGATCTACGACCACTGGCAGGCGATGGGCGGGATGAACAGCGTGCTCGGCGCGCCGACCTCACCGGAAGACAGCGCCGAGGGCGACGCTCGGTACGTCACCTTCGCAAGGGGTGCCATGTACTGGTCGCCCGCCACCGGCGCCCAGCCCGTCACCGGCGCGATCTACGACGCCTGGGCGTCACTGAGCTACGAACGAGGCCCGCTCGGTTTGCCGACCAGCGCGGAGATCCAAGAGCCGCTGCAGATTACGCAGAATTTCCAGCACGGGACGCTGAACTACGAGCGCCTCACCGGCAACGTCACCGAGGTCGCCGAGGGAATCACCACGCCGCTGTCGACCCAATCCCCCAGCGGCCCAACGGTTCCGCCCGAGCACTTTTCGCTGCCGGCGCATCCGTCGACCTAGGGGCTGAGCCACCAGCGTTCCAGCACCCGCCCCACCCCGTCGTCGTTGTTGACGGTGGTGACCTCGTCGGCCGCGGCCAGCACGTCGGGGTGGGCATTGCCCATCGCCACGCCATGGCCGGCCCAGCGCAGCATCGGTAGGTCGTTGGGCATGTCGCCGAAGGCCACCACCTCCTCGCTGCCGATCTGCAGCGGCCTGGCCACCTCGTCCACACCGGTGGCCTTGCTGATGCCCAACGGCACGATTTCCACCAGGCCGTTGTTGGTGGAGTAGGTGATATCGCCCTCCAGGCCGACATGCTTGGCCAGCGCGGCGGCCATATCGGCGCTGCGGGCCCCGTTGCGGCGGATCAGCAGCTTGATGGCAGGCGCGCTGAGCAGGTCCTCGATCGACACCTCGGTGTTGTCCGGGTTCAGCCACGCATGTTCGTAGCCGGGCGAGCTGATGAACTGCGGGGTCGCCGTGTCGTGGGCGCGTTCGCCGATGCGCTCGACGGCAAGGCCCGCCCCCGGGATGACGCGCGTGGCGATCTCGGCCAGCTCGGCCAGGGTGTCGACCGGCAGCGTGCGCGCGGACACCACCCGGTCGGTCGACGGGTCGTAGACGACCGCGCCGTTGGCGCACACCGCGATCGGCGCGAAGCCGAGCGCGTCGACCACGGGGCGTATCCAGCGCGGCGGGCGGCCGGTCGCCACGACGAACTTCGCGCCTGCGCCGACCGCGGCGCGGATGGCGTCGCGGGTGCGCGGGGTGATGGTTTCGTTGTCGTCGAAGAGGGTGCCGTCGACGTCGCAGGCGATGAGCGCCGGCTGGGTCACGTTGACGTCATCTGGTCAGTGCACTCCGCTCTGGTCCTGCCCGGGCCGGGTCACGCCATCGGTGCCGTATTTCTGCATCCGCGCCTGCAGCTCCGACAGGCGGATCGCCCGGGAATCGTCCTGGGTGGGCGCGGCACCCCCGAGCCGCCGCGGCACCCAGAACTCGCCTTCCGGGTGCGGATACTCCTCCTGCACCTGGTACAGCAACGCGTTCATCGCCTGGCGCAGCTCCGCGTTGAGCTGTTCGGGCGTCCCGCGCGGCGGCAGCGGCCGCCCGGCGGCGACGGTGATCGGAACCTTGTTGCGCCACACCTTCTTTGGATGATCCTTGGGCCAGATCCGGTGGGCGCCCCAGACGATGACCGGCACGATGGGCACCTGGGCGTCCAGGGCCATCCGGGCCGCACCGGTCTTGAACTCCCGCAGCTCGAAGCTGCGGCTGATCGTGGCTTCGGGGTGCATCCCGATCAGCTCGCCCTGCCGCAGGCGCTGCGTGGCAAGCTCGAACGCGCCGTTCCCGTTGGTGCGGTCCACCGGGATCAGCCGGGCGTGGTTGATGACGTAGTTGACCGCCTTCACGTCGGCCATTTCCGCCTTGATCATGAAGTACGCGCGGCGGTGGCGTTCGCGCACGGCGAGCAGCGTCGGCAGCCAGTCCAGGTAGCTGGTGTGGTTCTGCGCCAGCAGCGCGCCGCCCCGCTCGGGGATGTTGTCCAGCCCCCGATAGGTGAACTTGGTCCCCTGCATCGCGACCATCGGCGGCACGATCCACTCGCACAACCGGTAGAACCCCTCGGGCATGTCGTCTCCTTCGCCTACCCTGACGGCCGTTCGCTGCGGCCGGCTGCCCGCGCCGCAGCCTCGTCCGCCTCCATCCGCGCGGCCTCGGCCATTGTCGGTGCCCCGCCGCCGAGGCGGCGCGGCGTCCAGTACGCCCCGGGTTCGTGCGGATACTGCTGTTGCACTTGGTGCAGCAGCGCGGTCATCGACTCGCGCAGCGCGGCGTCGGTCCGCGCGATGTCTTCGGCCGCCGGCACCGGCGCGCCCACCTGCACTTTAATCGGCATCTTGCCGCGCCGGAGGTTGCGCGGGTGATCTTTTGTCCAGATACGGTGCGCACCCCAGACGATCACCGGAACGATCGGGACGCGGGCCTCGATGGCCATCCGGGCGGCGCCAGTCTTGAACTCCTTGAGCTCGAAGCTGCGGCTGATGGTGGCCTCCGGATAGACCCCGACCAGCTCGCCCTCGCGGAGACGTTGCACGGCCACCGCGTAGGCGCCGGCCCCCGCTCCGCGGTCCACCGGAATGGTCCGGGTGTGTTTGATCAGGAAGTTGACGATCTTCACCTGTTGCATCTCGGCCTTGATCATGAACCTGAGCCGGCGGTGCCGCCGGTGCACGGCCAGCGCGGCGGGCAGGAAGTCGACGTAGCTGGTGTGGTTGATCGCGATCACGGCGCCGCCGGAGGCCGGGATGTTCTCCTCGCCGCCGTAGGAGATCTGGGTGCCGGTGGCCACAACCACCAGCCGAGCCAGAACCTCGAGCGTGCGGAAGATCGGCTCCACCATTGATCGCTACTCCGGCGGTCGCGCGTTCCGAGCCCGCCGAGCCGCGCGCTCGGCCGCCTCCTCGGCGTCCATCTGGGCGGCCTCGGCCAGCGACGGGGCGCTACCGCCCAACCGGCGCGGCACCCAGTACTCGCCGGCGGGATGCGGCCCATACATCTCCTGGGCCCGCTCGAGCAGGTGTTGCATCCGCGAGTGCAGCAACCCCTTGAGCTCCTCGACGCCCAGCGTCGGTTCGATCGGCTCGCCGACGAGCACCGTGATGGGCACCTTCGGGCGCCACAGCTTCTTGGGGTGGCCCTTGGTCCAGATGCGCTGCGCGCCCCAGACGATCACGGGAACGATCGGCACCCCGGCCTCGACCGCCATCCGGGCCGCCCCCGACTTGAATTCCTTGATCTCGAAGCTGCGGCTGATCGTGGCTTCCGGGTAGACGCCGACCAGCTCGCCGTCCTTGAGATTCCTGACCGCTTCCTCGTAGGAGGCGGCCCCGTCCTGACGATTGACGGAGATGTGCCGCAGGCTGCGCATGATCGGCCCGGTGATCTTGTTGTCGAACACCTCCTGCTTGGCCATGAACCGCACCTTGCGGCCCAGACCCTGCTGGTAGGCGGGTAGGCCCGCGAACGTGAAGTCGAGGTAGCCGGTGTGGTTGATGGCGATGACCGCGCCGCCGCTTTTGGGCAGGTTTTCCACGCCCGCGACTGTGATCTTGAGACCCTGTAGGCGCCACACCAAGCGGGCAAGCTGAATGACAGTCCCGTATACCGGTTCCACAGCTGCCCAGCCTAGTGCTCCTGGCTGTGAGTCACCCGAAGTGCCGAAACGGGGCGCCCTGCGACGTCACGCCGGCCCCGCCGCCTCGCGCTAAGCTCGGGGGCTGAAAAGTCGTTACCCGGCCGCGGGCCGCTAAGGCCCCTCCAGCGGCCCCAGGAAGGTGTTTGTGCAGGTCACGAGCGTAGGTCACGCCGGATTTCTGATCGAGACCCCCGCGGGCAGCATCCTTTGCGACCCCTGGGTCAACCCCGCCTACTTCGCGTCGTGGTTCCCCTTCCCGGACAACACCGGGCTGGACTGGGACCGGCTGGGTGACTGCGACTACCTGTACCTGTCGCACCTGCACAAGGATCACTTCGACGCCAAGAATCTGGCCGAGCACGTCAACAAGGACGCGGTGGTGCTGCTGCCCGACTTCCCGGTGCCCGACCTCCGAAATGCGTTGCAGGAGCTGGGGTTTTATCGGTTCTTCGAGACCAGCAACTCGGTCAAGCACCGGGTCAGCGGCCCGAAGGGCGACCTGGACGTGATGATCATCGCCCTGCGGGCGCCGGCCGACGGCCCGCTCGGCGACTCTGCCCTGGTGGTGTCCGACGGCGTGACAACCGCTTTCAACATGAACGACGCCCGGCCGGTCGACTTGGACGTGCTGACGTCCGCCTTCGGACACATCGACGTGCACATGCTGCAGTACTCCGGTGCGATCTGGTACCCGATGGTCTACGACATGCCGGCCCGCGCGAAGGAGTCGTTCGGTGTCCAGAAGCGGCAGCGGCAGATGGACCGCGCCCGCCAGTACATCGCCCAGGTCGGCGCGACGTGGGTGATCCCGTCGGCGGGGCCGCCGTGCTTCTTGGACCCCGAATTGCGTCACCTCAACGACGACCACGACGATGCGGCGAACATCTTTCCCGACCAGATGGTGTTCCTCGACCAGATGCGCACCCACGGCCACGACGGCGGCCTGCTGATGATCCCCGGCTCGACCGCCGACTTCACCGGCACCGCGTTGAACTCGCTGCGCCATCCGCTGCCCGACGACCAAGTCGAGGCGATCTTCACCACCGGGAAGCGGGCCTACCTCGCCGACTACGCCGAGCGGATGGCGCCCGTGCTGGCCGCGGAGCGGGCCGGCTGGGCCCCGGCCACCGGGGAACCGCTGCTTGAGCCGCTGCGCGCGCTGTTCGAACCGATCATGGCCCAAAGCGACGAGATCTGCGACGGCATCGGCTATCCCGTCGAGCTCGTCATCGGCCCGGAGACGGTGGTCCTGGACTTTCCGAAACGTGCCGTGCGGGAACGCATTCCCGACGAAAAGGTGAGATACGGGTTCGCCATCGCCCCCGAGTTGGTCCGCACCGTGCTGCGCGACCGGGAACCGGACTGGGTCAACACCATCTTCCTGTCCACCCGATTCCGGGCGTGGCGCGTCGGCGGCTACAACGAATACCTGTACACCTTCTTCAAGTGCCTCACCGACGAACGAATCGCCTACGCCGACGGCTGGTTCGCCGAGACGCATGACGATACCTCGTCGATCACGCTGGAGGGCTGGGAGATTCAGCGGCGCTGCCCCCACCTGAAGGCCGACCTGTCGAGATTCGGTGTGGTGGAGGGCAACACGTTGACCTGCAATCTGCACGGCTGGCAGTGGCGGTTGGACGACGGGCGCTGCCTGACGGCGCGCGGCCACGAACTGCGAAGTTCCCGGGCATGAACCACGGCCCCGGCCAGTCTTACGACGACGGCCTGGTTCAGCTGGATCGCGCGGCGATCACGTTGCGGCGCTATCACTTTCCGTCGGGCACGTCGAAAGTCATCGCCCTGAGCGCGATTCGTGGCTACAAGGCCGAGGGGCTGGGCCTGCTCACCCACCGGTTCCGGATCTGGGGCAGCTCGGACCTACGTCGCTGGTTGCCGCTGGATGTGAGCCGGCCGTTCAGGTCGACGCTGATCACCCTGGACGTGCCCGGCATTTCGCCCAGCCCGGCCTTCACACCGGCGCGACCGGACGAGTTCACCGCCCTGCTGGACGAGCTGCTGAGCCGGCGCGGTTAGCGCCGCCGCTAGGCCGTGCGGTCTTCGAGCGCGCGGCGCGCCGCGTTGTAGCCGGGGGTGAAGGTGATGCCCGGACCGCCGTGGCAGCCGGCGCTGCCCAGGTACAGCCCTTCGATCGGGATGGGCTGACCGCGAAAACCCTTGGGGCCGGGCCGGTTCGGCCCGATCTGGTCCGAGCTCAGCAGCCCGTGGCAGTAGTCGCCGCCCGGGGCGCCGAACATCACGCCCATGTGTTTGGGAGTGAAGGTGGTGTGCCGGATGATGCTGCGCTCGAAGTTCGGCGCCAGCCGGGTGATCTTGTCGATCACGCGCTGGCCCATCTCGACCTTCGCGTCGCCGTAGTCGGCGCCCCCCTCGATGGGGAACCACAGCGCGAACGCCGAGGCGGCGTGCTTGCCCTCGGGCGCCAGGTCCGGATCGTTCTGCGTCGGAATCTGCAGCACCACCGTGGGGTCGGCCGGCACGATCCCGCGGCGGCAGTCCTCCCACTGCTGCTGGACCTCCTCCGGCGTGCAGAACAGGCCTATCGACGCCTGCATGGCCGGGTCGTTGAGCGCCTCGTAGGGGGCGGCGAACTCCGGCGCCTCCTCGAGCGCGAAGTGCATCTGCAGGTAGCTGCCGCGGTGGTCGGTCCGGGCGAACCGCTCCCGAATGTCGGCGGGCACCAGGGCCGGATCGATCAGGTCGTTGACGGTGACGTCGGGCGCGATGCCGGAGACGACGATCGGGGCGGTCAACTCCTCGCCGGCCTCGGTGCGCACCCCGCGCACCCGACCGTCGGCGACCAGGATCTCGGTGACCTTGGATCGCAGCCGCACTTCGCCGCCCTGACTTTCCAGCAGCGCGCCCAGGTGCGAGGTCAGCGCGCCGATGCCGCCGCGCAGCTTCTTCATCTGCATGGTGTCGCCATCCGGGACGCCCAAGCCGAAGGCGAGCGCGGCCGCGCTGCCGGGCGTGGCCGGCCCGCGATACAGGGTGTTGACGGCCAGCACCGTCATCGAGCCGCGCAGCGCGCCGTGCTTCTCGCGGTCGGGAAGGTAGCGGTCCAGCACGTCGGTGACCGATCCGAAGAGCATGTCATCGATGGCGGAGCGTTCGAATTCGTTTGTCGCGCAGGCATACATCTCGTCGAAGGTCTTGGGCTCGGTGCCCGCCTCGAACCGGCCCAACGCCCGCGTGGGGGCCTGGCTCCAGGCCATCAGCCCCGCCATCCCGTTGACGGCGTCGGCCCCGTGCACCTCGTTGAGGTGGGTGAACAGCTTGATCGGGTCGCTGTACTGGATAAGCGGGTCGTCCCCGACGCCGCGGACCGCCACCGACATCACCTCGAGGTCGATGGTCGGCAAGGTGTCCAGGCCGAGTTCCTCGACGACCACCATCGAGGTGGGGAATTGCACCGAGCCAGCGATCTCGAACTGGTACCCGTCGAAAAGCTCCACCGTGGACGCCATTCCGCCGGCGTACAGCTTGGAATCCAGGCACACCGTCCGCAGCCCGGCCTTCTGTAGAAGCACCGCCGCGGCCAGACCGTTGTGCCCGGCACCGATAACTATCGCGTCATAGTCAGTCATGTCCTGCCCTCCAGCAATGGAGGCTGGCATGGTCGCAAAGTTTTGTCAATTGTGACGAAACTTTACGAAGCTTTTCAGTCGGCGTCGGTGACCCACGAGCCGGTGATGCCCGCCCGGAGCGACTCCAGCGCGGCGTGGCACATGCGCGCCAGCTCGCCGAGCGATCGGTCCTCACCGAGCATCCAGAACTCCATCGCCCCGAACACCCCCGCGGCGATGCACCGCGCGGTCACCCGGGCGCGCAACCTCGCGTCCAGCGTCTCGCGCGCCGCGCAGCTACGCCGGTGCAGCTGTGCCTCGATGGCGTCGGCGAAGTCCGCCTGGACCTCCTGCATATGGCGGACGATGCGGCCGGGGTCCAACTCACCACCGCGCAGGGCGGCGATCTTCGCCACTGCCTCAACGTCATAGGGAAACGAGAAGACGGCCGATTGCACCGAATCGATGATCGGTTCGGCGTCGGGCCGGGCGTCCAGCGCGGCCCGAAACCAGTTCAGCCCCGTGTAGTCGGCAAACAACAGATCGTGCTTGGACTTGAAGTGCCGATAGAACGTCCGGAGCGAGACCCCGGCGTCCGCCGCGATCTGCTCGGCCGAGGTCTCCTCGACGCCCTGGCCCAGGAAACGCACCATGGCGGCCTGGATCAGCGCCTCCCGCGTGCGCTCGCTGCGCACCGTCTGCGCCGGCCTGACCATGCAAGTAAGGTACCCCACCCGGCTTTTGTCACTATTGACAAAACTTTGGTCGGGGGGTGAGACTGCGCGCATGGTCTCGCTTCTTGTGCATGCCGTTCTCGGGCTCAGTGTCATCGGCTGGATCGTCGCCGCGAACTCAAAGGTCTTCGCCCGGCCCGCCGGCGGCCCGTTGTTCTCGCCGCTGGAGTGCGTCTACTACCTCGTCGGGATCGCGTCGGTGGCCTTGGGCTGGTACTTCAACATCACCTACGTCGCGCAGTATTCGCACGGTTCCACCAACCCGCTGTGGGGCGAACACGGGAGCTGGGCCGAATACATCAGGCTGATGTTCACCAACCCGGCCGCGTCCTCCGCCAGCCAGGACTACACGATCGCGAATGTCGTTCTGCTGCCATTGTTTACGATCGTCGACGGCTACCGCCGTGGGCTGCGGCATCCGTGGCTGTACTTCGTGTCCAGCCTGTTCACCAGCTTCGCGTTCGCGTTCGCCTTCTACTTCGCCACCATGGAGCGCCAGCGCCGGCACCAGCAGGCCCGCGAGACGGTGGACGCCTAGGTTCCCTTCGCCCAGCGCCGGGCCCACTGGTCCAGGGGGTTGAGGGCCTCGCCCAGCGACAGGCCGGCCTCGCTGAGCTCGTAACACTGGTCGTCGCGCTGGACGACCAGCCCCGCGCCCGTCAGGTCGCCGAGACGGTCATACAAAACGCTGGGAGACATGCCGTCGCAGCGCTCCCGCAAAGCCCGCGCCCCCAGCGGGCCGTCGCGAAGCTCCCACAGGATCCGCAACGCCCAGCGCCGCCCGAGGAGATCCAGGGCCGCCATGAGGGGCCGCCCCGTTGTCGACCCCCGCACCGGGTGCCCCGGGCGAACCACCGGTTGACGTTTCGGATTCCGTAACGTAGCTTTCTTGTCCATGGTTACGGAAATAGTAACGCCTCGCATCGGCGTCCTCGACCCGCCGTACGAGCACGCGGTGGCGGCGCTGCTGCAGAAGATGATGCCGCCGAACGTGCCGCCCATCGCCCTGTTCCGCACCGTGGTGCGCAACATGCCCATGGCCGAGGCCATGACGCTCTGAGGCGGCTACGAGCTGAGCCGCAAGCTGTCGCTGTCCCTCCGCGACCGCGAGATCGTCATCGACCGCACCTGCGCTCGCTGCGGGTGTGAATACGAGTGGGGCGTGCACGTCGCGTTTTTCGCGGAGAAGGTGCGCCTCGACAGCGAGCAGGTCCGCTCCTTGACCCACGGCGGCGCCGACGACCCCTGCTGGACCGCCGAGCGGGATCGGCTCCTGGTCCGCGCCGTGGATTCGCTCTGCGACCGTCGCGACATCGACGACGCCCTCTGGGCGGCGCTGCGCGCCGAGTTCGACGAACGCGAGATCCTCGACCTCACGATGCTGTGCGGGTGGTATCACGCGATCAGCTTCACCGCGCGCGCCGCCCGGGTGCCGCTCGAGGCGGGCAGCCCCACCTTCGCCGGCATCGGTCGCTGACCGCGCTCAGCTCGGTTTGATGGCGCGCCACCGTTGCCGCCCACCGGAAGCGTCGATCTGCACATCGGCGAATCCGGCGTTCCGCAGGCGCGCGCCCAGATCCGTCGGTGCGATCGGGTTGTAGGTGTCGGCGATGTGCAGGAGCCGGAACGTCAGCGACGGGACGCCGTCGGTGCCGGCGAACGCCCCGCCCGGCTGCAGCACCCGGAACGCCTCGGCGAAGAGCCGGTTCTGCAAGTCGGCGCTGGGAACGTGGTGCAGCATCGTGAAGCACACCACCGAGGTGAAGTGATCGGCGGGCAGCCCGGTGTCGGTGCCGTCGCCGTGGATGATGCGGGCCCGGTCGCCGTAGCGGCGCTGCAAGCGATCGGCCATCGCGGCGTCCACCTCGACGGCGGTGAGCGAATCGGCCCTGTCCAGCAGGGCGCGTGTCGTCGCCCCGTATCCGGGACCGATTTCCAAAGTCCGCGAACCTAATTCGACGCCGTCCAGCGCCCAGGGCAACAGCTGGCCCTCCACCGCCTTCTCCCAGGCCGCCGAGCTACACCGGCGCCGGTGCAAGAGATTCATTGCCATAGCCGTAAAGCTAACCGCTCGTGCCGGATGCGGGCTTCCGATATTCTGCCGTGTTATGTCGGAAATCAGCCATCACGGGCGGGCGACGTCGTCGCAGGCGCTGCCGCCGGGGGCGCGGATCGAGCGGCACCGGCATCCCTTGCACCAGATCGTCTACCCGTCGTCGGGGGCGGTCTCCGTCACCACCCCGGCCGGCACCTGGATCACGCCGGCGAACCGGGCGATCTGGATCCCGGCGGGCTGCTGGCACGAACATAAGTTCCACGGCCCCACGCGATTTCACGGCGTCGCACTCGATCCCCGCCGCTACCGTCGCGGGCCGGCGGCGCCCGCAGTCCTGGCGGTCACCCCGTTGATGCGCGAACTCATCATCGCGTGTTCGCAAACCGACGGCACCGACACCGACGAGCACCACCGGATGCTGGCCGTGCTCCAGGATCAATTGCGGGCGACCAGCGCCGGCGAGCCGCTGTGGATTCCCACACCCGTCGACGCCCGGCTGCGCGAAGCGTGCGCGTTGATCGCCGACAACCTGGCCGCGCCGTTGACGTTGCCGCAGATCGGCCACCGGATCGGCGTCAGCCAGCGCACGCTGAGCCGTCTGTTCGGCGACGAGCTGGCGATGACCTTCCCGCAGTGGCGCACGCAGCTTCGCCTGCAGCACGCGCTGGTGCTGCTCGCCGAGCGGCACGACGTCACGTCGGTGGCGGCCGAATGTGGTTGGGCCACAACGAGTGCCTTCATCGACACCTATCGGCGGGCCTTCGGCCACACCCCGGGCAGGCTGGCGGCGAGGGCGCGTTAGCTAGCTAGCGACGGGCTCGAGCAGCTCCGTGCCGACGAACGGCACCAGCGCGTCGGGCACCCGTACGCTGCCGTCGGGCTGTTGGTGGTTTTCCAGGATCGCCACCAGCCACCGGGTGGTGCCGAGCGTGCCGTTGAGGGTGGCCGCGGTCTGGGGCTTGCCGTTGGCGTCGCGGTAGCGCGTCGCCAGCCGGCGCGCCTGAAAGGTGGTGCAGTTCGACGTGGAGGTCAGCTCTCGGTAGGTGCCCTGCGTGGGAACCCATGCCTCGCAATCGAATTTGCGGGCCGCCGACGATCCGAGATCACCCGCCGCGACGTCGATCACCCGATAGGGCACCTCGATGCGGGCCAGCATCTCGCGTTGCCATCCCAGCAGCCGTTCGTGCTCGGCCTCGGCCTCGTCGGGCGTGCAGTAGACGAACCCTTCGACCTTGTCGAACTGGTGCACCCGGATGATGCCGCGGGTGTCCTTGCCGTAGCTGCCGGCCTCCCGCCGGAAGCACGACGACCAGCCCGCGTATCGCAGCGGCCCGGCGGACAGGTCCAGGATCTCGTCGGCGTGGTAACCGGCCAGCGGCACCTCCGAGGTGCCGACCAGGTACAGGTCGTCGGCCTCGACCCGATAGATCTCGTCGGCGTGCGCGCCCAGGAATCCGGTGCCGGCCATCACCTCCGGGCGCACCAGCACCGGCGGGATCATCGGGATGAAGCCGTTCTCGACGGCCAGCCGCAGGGCCAGTTGCAGCAGCCCCAGCTGCAGGAGCGCGCCCCGGCCGGTCAGGAAGTAGAACCGCGAGCCGGACACCTTTGCGCCGCGCTGCATGTCGATGAGTCCCAGCGCCTCGCCGAGCTCCAGGTGGTCCTTCGGGTTGTCGAGTTGCGCGGGTTCGCCCACCACGTCCAGGACGCGGTAGTCGTCTTCGCCGCCGGCGGGCACCCCCTCGATGACGACGTTGGAGATCGCCATGTGCGCCGCGGTGAACGCGGCCTCGGCCTCGGCCTGCTCGCTCTCGGCGGCCTTCACCTGCTCGGCCAGTTCCTTGGCGCGCGCCAGCTTGGCCGGGCGCTCCTCGGGGGACGCGGCGCCGACGCTCTTGCTGGCGGATTTCTGTTCCGCGCGCAGCGCGTCGGCCGACGAGATCGCCGCCCGCCGGGCGGTGTCGGCCGCCAGCAAGGCGTCGACCAGGGCCGGGTCCTCGCCACGGTCGAGTTGGGAGCGGCGCACGGCGTCGGGGTCTTCCCGGAGCAGCTTCAGGTCGATCACGGCCAAGACACTACTTTTTCGGGCTCCGGTCGATCGCAGAGCATCCACCCGGGCCGATCCCAGGACTCACATCAGTAACTTTTGTCACGCGCCACAGGTGGTGCTGTCAGAATGGAGCCGATGTCGCAAGCCCCCGAGACGGACCATCCGGAAGCCCCGGCGTCCGCCGCGCCGGCCGCCGAGCCGGACCAGCCGCACGCCGGCTTCCGGTGGCCGCGCAGTCTGCAGGCGACGGCCACCCGCCGCGCGCTGCTGCTGACCGCGCTGGGCGCCCTGTTGATCGCCGGCCTGGTGACCGCGCTTCCGGTCGGCGGGACCGGCCCGGGCCGGCTGTCCGGCTATCTCGACGGCAATCCGGTGCCTACCACCGGAAGCAAGAGTGACGCCGCGTTCAACAAGGCCGCCAGCGGCGACTGCCTGACGTGGCCGGACACCACCCCGGAGTCGGCGAAGATCGTCAACTGCGCCGACGACCACAAGTTCGAAGTGGCGGAATCCGTCGACATGCGCACCTTCCCGGGTGCCGAGTACGGTCCCAACGCCGCTCCGCCGTCGCCCGCGCGCATTCAGCAGATCACCCAGGAGCAATGCGAGTCCGCGGTGCGCAACTACCTGGGCCCCAAGTTCGATCCCAACAGCAAGTTCATCGTCAGCCTGCTGTGGCCCGGTGACCGCGCCTGGCGCCAGTCCGGCGAGCGGCGGATGCTCTGCGGGCTGCAGCTGCCCGCCACCAACAACCAGCAGCAGCCGTTCAAGGGCAAGGTCGCCCAGATCGACCAGTCCAAGGTCTGGCCGGCCGGCACCTGCTTGGGCATCGACACGAACACCAACCAGCCGATCGACGCCCCGGTCGAATGTGCCGCACCGCACGCGATGGAGGTGACCGGCACGGTCAACCTGGCCGAGAAGTTTCCCGGTGCGCTGCCGGCCGAGCCCGACCAGGACGGGTTCATCAAGGACCTGTGCACCAAGATGACGGACGCCTACCTGGCGCCGGTCAAGTTGCGCACCACCACCCTGACGCTGATCTACCCCACCGTGCCGCTGGCCAGCTGGACGGCCGGCAGCCGCGAGGTCGCCTGCAGCATCGGCGCGACGCTGGGCAACGGAGGCTGGGCCACCCTGGTCAACAGCGCCAAGGGCCAGCTGCTGATCAACGGTCAGCCGCCGGTGCCGCCACCCGACATCCCCGAAGAGCGGCTCACGATGCCGCCGATACCGCTGCAGGTGCCGGCCCAGGCGCCGGCTCAGGCGCCGTCGAGCCAGGCGGGCTCGGTCCCGGAGATCCCGCCGAACAACCAGCACCTGCCGGGCCAGCAGCCGGTGGAGACGGCGCCCCAGGCGCCGGCAACGAATTCCCCGGCTCCGCAGGCGCCGCCCCCCGCGGACGCCGGAGCACCGCCGCAGGCCCCGCCTCCCGCGGACGCCGGAGCGCCCCCCGCGGCGCCCAAC
>NZ_LZHV01000028.1 GCF_001667275.1 Mycobacterium sp. ACS4054 | reverse complement strand
CCACCGTTTCCGCGCTCTGCGCAGCCACTTCCATGGCGCTTTTGAACGCGTGCTCGTCGCCCCAACACGCCTCGTCGTCGCCGGGCACCACGCCGGCGGTCTGGACCGGGGCGCCGGCGCCGGCGGGCGGCGGGACCCCGGAGGGCCGCGCCGCCGCGGCGCCGGGGCAGAACATCACCACCCACCTCAGGGCGGCCGACGGCACCGAGGTCGGCACCGCGACATTCCAGTTCAACAACGGCTACGCCACCATCACCATCGAGACGACGGCCAACGGGGAGCTGACGCCCGGCTTCCACGGGGTGCACATTCACAAGGTCGGCAAGTGCGAGCCCAGCTCCGTCGCCCCGACCGGTGGCGCGCCGGGCGACTTCCTGTCCGCGGGGGGCCACTTCCAGAAGCCCGGCCACACGGGCGAGCCGGCCAGCGGTGACCTGACGTCGCTTCAGGTGCGCAGGGACGGCTCCGCGATGCTGATGACCACCACGGAGGCGTTCGCCATGGAAGACCTGCTCACCGGCGAGAAGACCGCGATCATCATCCACGCCGGCGCCGACAATTTCGCCAACATCCCGCCGGAGCGCTACAACCAGAGCAACGGAACCCCGGGTCCCGACCAGATGACGATGAGCACCGGTGACGCCGGCAAGCGGGTCGCGTGCGGTGTGATCGGTGCCGGCTAACAGGGCAACCGCGCGCATCGATTTCGCCCGTTCACCGCGGCCCACCCTCGGCGTGGAGTGGGAGTTCGCGCTCGTCGACGCGCAGACCCGCGACCTGAGCAACGAGGCAACGGCGGTGATCGCCGAGATCGGCGAAAACCCGCGCGTGCACAAGGAGTTGCTGCGCAACACCGTCGAAGTGGTCAGCGGCGTGTGCAATTCCACCGGGGAGGCGATGGAGGATCTGCGCCAAACCCTGGGGCCCGCGCACCGCATCGTCCGGGACCGGGGGATGGAGCTGTTCTGCGCCGGCGCGCACCCGTTCGGGCAGTGGACCACCCAGAAGCTCACCGACGCGCCCCGGTACGCCGAACTGATCAAGCGCACCCAATGGTGGGGACGGCAGATGCTTATCTGGGGCGTGCACGTGCACGTCGGGATCTCCTCGGCGCACAAGGTCATGCCGATCATGACGTCGCTGCTGAAGTACTACCCGCACCTGCTTGCGCTGTCGGCGTCCTCGCCGTGGTGGGCCGGGGTGGACACCGGTTACGCCAGCAACCGCGCGATGATGTTCCAGCAATTGCCCACCGCCGGCTTGCCGTTCCAGTTTCAGACCTGGGCGGAGTTCGAGGGTTTCGTCTACGACCAGAAGAAGACCGGAATCATCGATCACGTCGACGAAGTCCGTTGGGACATCAGGCCTTCGCCGCACCTGGGCACCATCGAGGTGCGGGTGTGCGACGGGGTGTCCAACATGCGTGAGTTGGGTGCGCTGGTGGCGTTGACGCATTGCCTGGTGGTGGACCTGGACCGCAGGCTGGAGGCCGACGAGACGCTGCCGACCATGCCGCCCTGGCACAACCAGGAGAACAAGTGGCGCGCGGCCCGCTACGGGCTGGACGCGATCATCATCCAGGACGCCGACAGCAACGAGCGGCTGGTCACCGAGGACCTCGACGACGTGCTCAACCGGCTCGAGCCCGTCGCGAAATCGCTGAATTGCGTTGACGAACTGGCCGCGGTGGCCGAGATCCCCAGACAGGGCGCCTCTTATCAGCGGCAGCGCCGGGTGGCCGAGGAAAACGACGGCGACCTGCGGACGGTGGTCGACGCCCTGGTGGCCGAGCTGGAGATCTGATGGAACTGGCGATGTTCCCGCTGGAGTCGGTGCTCCTGCCCGATCAGGACCTGCCGTTGCGCATCTTCGAGCCGCGCTATGGTGCGCTGGTCCGGCATTGCCTGGCCACCGGCGATCCGTTCGGCGTGGTGCTGATCTCGCGGGGACGTGAGGTCGGCGGCGGCGAATCACGTTGCGATGTCGGCGTTTTGGCCAGGATCACCGACTGCGTCGAGCACGGCGCGGGCCGGTACTCGATGCACTGCCGCACCGGAGAACGGATCCGGGTGTCGCAGTGGCTGCGCGACGAGCCCTACCCACGCGCGACCGTGGCGGTCTGGCCCGACCAGCCGGGCGATCCGGTCACCCCGGCCCAGCTGCGCGAGGTCGAGGACGCGGTGATGGCGCTGTTCGAGAGGATCGCCGACGCGCGCGGCCTGGCGCTGCCGGGCCGCGAGGCGATCCTGGGCGACGACGCGGCCGGCGATCCCGGGGAACGCCTGTACGCGTTGGCGTCCCGCATCCCCATCGGCACCGCCGATCGATACACGGTGCTGGCGGCGCCGTCGGTCGCCGAGCGCCTGACCGCGCTGCGCGAGGCGGTGGCCGCGGTGGCCGAGGTGGTGGAGTTCCAGCTCTCCGAATAATCCGACAGGGGATCAGATGAAGGTGCATCTGCAGGTCAACGGCTCGCCGGTGGACGCGGCGGCCAGCGCCGACGGCCTGTTCACCTTCGAGGGCCAGCACGACGTGTTCTTCCCGCTGATCGTCGCCGCCGGCACGACCGGCCTGGAGCTGATGACCAACGTGGCGATCGCACCGCCTCGCAGCCCGCTGCACCTGGCGCACGCCGCTTACGACCTGCAGCTCTACAGCGGGGGGCGGTTCCGGCTCGGCCTCGGCTCGCAGGTGAAAGCCCACATCGAAAAGCGTTACGGCAGTAAGTGGGAGCGGCCCGCGGCCCGAATGGCCGAAACCATTGCGGCGATCAAGGCGATCTTCGCAGCCTGGGAAGGCCGCGCCCGCTTGGACTTTCGCGGCGAATTCTTCACCCACACCATCATGGCGCCCAACTTCAATCCCGGGCCCAACCCGTTCGGGCCGCCGCCGGTGTTGCTGGGGGCGCTGGGCCCGGTGATGACGCGCACCGCCGCCGAGGTGGCCGACGGGTTGCTGGTGATGCCCTTCAACAGCGGCCGCCACTTCGCCGAGCGCACCCTGCCCGCCGTGGACGAGGGCTTGCGGCGCTCCGGGCGATCCGCCGAGGACTTCGAGATCATCGTCCAGGCCATGGTCGCCGTCGGCCGCGACGAGGCGGACCTGGCCGCTGCGAAAGCCGGTGTCGCGGGCCTCATTTCGTTCTACGGCTCGACGCCGGCCTACCTGCCCGTGCTTGAGGCCGAGGGCTGGGCCGACGTCCAGCCCGAGCTAAACGCCCTGTCCAAACAGGGCCGCTTTCCCGAGATGCGCCGGCTGATAAGCGACGAGATGGTGGCCCGGATCGGGATCGTCGGCACCCCCGAGGACTGCGCGCAACAGATCGCCGCCCGGTTCGGCGAGCACGCCGCCGAGGTGTGCTGCTACTTCCCGGGTTATACGCCGGCCGCTGCGGACGTCGCGGACCTGATCGGCGCCCTGCACCGCACACCGGCGCTGCGATGAGCCCGGACGTGACGGTCGATGTCGACGCGGGCGTGGCGGTGCTCACGCTCAACCGGCCCGAGCAACTCAACGCCTACACCGCCGAGATGGGCGCGCTGCTGAGCCGGGCGTACGCCGACTGCGACGGCGACGACGACGTCCGGGCCATCGTGGTGACCGGGGCCGGGCGCGCCTTCTGCGCGGGCGCGGATTTCTCCGGCGAGACAAGCCCTTTCGACGCCCCGGGTGAGGAATTCTCGGCGTCGCCGATCGCCCCGGCCGCCTTCGAGTTGCGCAAGCCGGTCATCGCCGCCGTCAACGGCCACGCGATCGGCATCGGGCTGACCATCGCGTTGCAGGCCGACCTGCGTTTCGTCGCCGACGACGCGAAATACGGTGTGGTGCAAGTGCGCCGGGGCGTGCTCCCCGACTGCATGGCGCACTGGACGTTGGCGCGGCTGACCACGCTGGGCGTGGCCGCGGACATTCTGCTCACCGGGCGGACCTTCGGTGGGGCCGAGGCGGCGGCGCTCGGCATCGCGAACCGGGCGCTGCCCGCGGGGCAGGTGCTCGACCACGCGGTGACGGTGGCCCGCGACATCGCGGTCAACGTGGCGCCCATGTCGGCGGCGCTGTGCAAGCGACTGCTGTGGGATACCGCGATCAACGGCTACACCCCGCGGCAGGTCGCCGCGCTGGAAACCCAACTGCACCAACGGGTGATGGGCGCCCCCGACGCGGGCGAAGGGGTCGCGGCCTTTCTCGAGCGCCGGCCGCCGTCGTTCACGTCGCGACTGTCGGAGGAGTGGACCGCGCTGCCCGATCCGTGAGCTGCTCGGAGAGCTCCCACCACCGCGCCGCGCGCTGCCCGTCGCGGGCGTAGGGGGCCGCCCGTTCGCTGACGCGGCAGTCTTCGAGGTAGAGCCCGCCCCGGTCGGTCAGCTCCGGGCTGACCGCCGCCCACACCTGGGTGGCCGCGCCGCGCTCTGGCGTCGTGACGTCGAGGGACCCGCCGGCCAGCTCGCGCAGCTGGGAGAAGTCCGCCCGCGACATGTGCCGCGCGAGCGCGGTGGCCACGGTGCCGGGATGCACGGCGTAGGCGCGGATTCCGCGATCGCGCAGCCGCCGGTCGGCCTCGACGGCGTGCAGGATGTTCGCCGTCTTCGACGCGCCGTACGCGACGAACTTGTCGTACGGGTGGCGCTCCCAATTGGGGTCGTCGAAGTCGACGTCGCCCAGGACGTGACCGCCGGACGACAGGTTGACGATCCGGGCCCCGCCGGCGGCGGCCAGTTGCGGGACGAGCAGCCGGGTGAGTTCGAAGTGCCCGAAATGGTTTGTGCCCAGCTGCATTTCGAAGCCGTCGCGCGTCCTGCCGAACGGCGTGAACATGACACCGGCGTTGTTCATCAAGACGTCGATGGCCGGGGCGATCTCGCGAATCGCGCCGGCCGCCGCGCGCACCGCGGTCAGCGCGGTGAGGTCAAGCCGCACCCGGGACGTGACCGCGCCGGGCACCTCGGCCGCGATCCAACGGGCGGTCGCCTCCAACGCCTCGGCGTCGCGGGCGGCCAGGACGACATGCGCGCCGGCCGCCGCCAGCGCCCGCGCCGACTCGCGCCCCAGCCCGGAGGACGCGCCGGTGATCACACAGACCTTGCCGGACAAGTCGACTCCGTCGACGATCTGCAGCGCGGTCGGATCCTCGGTCATGCCGGTATAGGCTGCCACACCGCCGCGCGGGCCATCAGCCGCGGCGCCACCACCCGATGCAGCGGGCCGACGACCGTCCAGACGGCTCGGGCGGTGAGCCGGCGGCGGTAGCGCACGCGGGTGGTGAGGGCGGCCCGCCGATCGTCCTCGCGGCGCAGCGTCAGCTCGCCGTCCATCAGTGGCCCCCGCGCGCGCAGCACGAGTTCGTCGTGCTCCGACCGCACGATCGTCCAGCCGATGGGGTGATCGGGCGACGAGCCCGGCCCGAGGTCGAACCTCAGCACGTGGCGGTGGATCCACGGCACGATGCCCCCGCCCGGGGCGTGCCCCAGGGCGTCGCGGAACATCTGCTCGGCGCCGCGCGAATCCCCTTGCGGGAGCGGCACTTCGAACACGTCGGTGTAGTCGGCCCGCTCGGCGGCCGCCGCGATGTGTTTCAGCGTCCGGCGGACCACCACGCGGTGCCCGCCGCTGCCGATGACCAGCGCCCGGTAGATCGTCCCGTGCAGGCCGGGGAAGGCCGCCCAGGTGGCCGCGCGCACCCGGGTGCCGCCCGCCGGATCGTCGTCCAGCTCGAACACCCAGCGGTACACCGCGAACGGGTGCCGGCCCTTCAGCGCGAACCGCGCCGGCGGTCGCGCCTCGTCCAGCACGAAGCCGGGCGGCACGGTCGACGGGTCGCCCGGGTCCCGGCACAGCACCCGCAGCAGCGCGGACCACGTGTCCGCGCGCTCCGCGTCGACGGTTATGGCATGCTCATCGATATAGGGTAATCGTTCCATATAGAAGGAATGTACTAGATTATGGCCCCTCCGCGGAAGCATGAAACCGATGTGATCCTCGACGCAGCCCGGACGCTGGTGCTCGACGGCGGGCCGCGCGCGGCCAGCGTCGCGGCCATCGCCAAGGCCAGCGGCGCCCCGGCGGGCACGCTGTATCACCGGTTCGGCAACCGGGACGGCATCCTGACGGCGGCCTGGCTGCGCGCGCTCGAACGCTTCCAGGCGCGGGCGCTGGCCGCTGACGCCGCGACGGCGGCGGACACCGCCATGGAAACGGCGATAGCGATGGCGGTGTCGGCCGTCAGATTCGCGCGCGAGCTGCCCGAGGACGCCCGCCTGCTGCTGACGATCCGGCCAAGCGACCTGCTCGACGACGAACCCGACGCCTCATTCCGGGAAACCCTGGCCGCGATGAACGCCCCGTTGACCGAGCGCCTCGCGGTGCTGGCGCGGCAGCTGTACGGGAACAGCAGGCCGCGGTCGGTGGACGCCGTCGCGCGAGCGGTCGCGGACCTGCCCTACGCCGTGGTGCGCCGCCACGCCCACGACGACCCGATGCCGTCCTGGCTGGAAAAAGACGTCGCGGCCTCGGCGCTGGCCGTGCTACGGAGCTTTGGCGAAGGCCCGTAGCGACTCCACCTGCATGGGATCCAATGAGGGGCGCACGATTTGGCGCGCCGCGGCGATGTCGGCGGCCGTCACGTCGGTGGCGTCGATGGACCGCCGCATCGCGGTCAGGGCCGCCTCCCGCAGCAGCGCCACGCAGTCGGCGGCGCTGTAGCCATCGAGCCCGGCGGCCACCTCGTCCAGGTCGACGTCGTCGCTGAGCGGCACGGATTTGCCTGCGGTGCGCAGTATTTCGCGGCGCGCGGCCGCGTCGGGCGGTTCGATGAACACCCGCCGCTCGAGGCGGCCAGGGCGCAGCAGCGCCGGGTCGATCAGGTCCGGCCGGTTGGTGGCGCCCAGCACGACGACGTCGCGCAGCGGGTTGACGCCGTCGAGCTCGGTGAGCAGCGCGGCCACCACCCGATCGGTCACGCCCGAGTCGAAGCTCTGCCCGCGCCGGGGCGCCAGCGCGTCGATCTCGTCGAGGAACACCAGCGAGGGGGCGGAGTCGCGGGCGCGCCGAAACAGTTCGCGGACGGCCTTTTCGGAGCTGCCCACCCACTTGTCCATCAGCTCGGATCCCTTGACCGCGTGCACGGACAGCTGACCGGTGCTGGCCAGCGCGCGCACCACGAAGGTCTTGCCGCAGCCGGGCGGCCCGTACAGCAGCACCCCGCGGGGCGGGTCGACCCCCAACCGGGCGAAGGTGTCCGGGTGCTGCAGCGGCCACAACACGGCCTCGGTCAACGACTGCCGGGCCTCGGCCATGTCGCCGACGTCGTCCAGGGTGATGTTGCCGACGGCCACTTCCTCGCTGGCGGAACGGGACAGCGGCCGGATGACCGTCAGGGCACCGACGAGGTCCTCCTGGTTCAGCTCCGGCGGCCGGCCGTCGGAGCTGGCCCGCGACGCCGCGCGCAGCGCCGCCTCGCGCAGCAGCGCGGCCAGGTCGGCCACCACGAAACCCGGTGTGCGCGCGGCGATCTCATCGAGATCGAGCACACCGGCGGGCACCGATTTCAGCAGTGACTCCAGCAGCGCCTTGCGGGTCCCGGCGTCGGGCAGCGGCAGGCTCAGCTCCCGGTCGCACAGGTCCGGCGCGCGCAGCCGGGCGTCGAGCTGGTCCGGCCGCGCGGAGGTGGCGATCAGGGCGACGCCCTCGGTGGCCACCGCGGTGCGCAGCTCGCCCAGGATCAGGGCGGCCACCGGCTCGGGGGTGGCCGGCAGCAGCGCGTCCACGTCGGTGATCAACAGGACGCCGCCGCCGTCGCGGACGGCCCGCACCGCCGAAGCGACGACCTTGAGCCGGTCTTCCGGCGCCAGCGCGCCCACCTCCGGGCCGTCCAGGTTCACCAGCCGGCGGCCCGCGCACACCGCGCGCACCAGCGTCACCTTGCCGACGCCGGCCGGGCCCGACACCAGCACGCCGAGGTTGGCGCCGGCGCCCAGGGTCTTGAGCAGGTGCGGCTCGTCGAGCGCGAGCTTGAGCCATTCGGTGAGCTTGGCGGCCTGCGGCTGCGAGCCCTTGAGTTCCTCGACCACCGTGTCCGGCGTGGTGACCTCGATCGATACGGGCGACGACGTCCCGGTGCCCGACGGGACGCCCACTCCCCAGGAGACCAGCGAATTCGGTTGCACGCTAACGGGTCCCTGCGGATCCACGCCGGTGACGGTCAGCAGCTCCGAGGTCCAGCTGATGCCGACCGAGGCGGCCAGCGCGCGGGCGGCGGCCGACGTCGAGAACGGCGGGCCCAGGTCGCGGGGCAGCAGCGAGACGGCGTCGCCGACGGTCAGCACCTTGCCGAGCAGGGCCTGCCGCAGGGTGACCGGGGCGATCGACTGGCTGGCGAGCGACGAGCCGGACAGCGTCACCGACCGGGCGCCGTAGACGGTGACCGCGCCGACGATCACCGCGGTGCCCTCGCGCAGCCCGGCGTTGGACAGCGTCACGTCGTCGAGCAGCACGGTGCTCACCGGCGTGTCCGCTCCGGCCAGGCCCGCCACCGCCGCGGTGGTCCGCGAGCCGGTCAGCGCCACCGCGTCCCACTCCCGAATGCCAAGCGCGGCAATGGCGCTCGGATGCAAGCGAACGACCCCGCGGCGCGAGTCCACGGCGGAGGTGTTCAACCGCGCGGTGAGCGTGAGCTGACGGGGCGCATCCTCGCCCGGCCGGCTCATGGCAGGCGCCCGCCCGGCTTGCGCAGGCCGAGCCGCGCCATGGACCGGCGGTTCGGCTGCGCCCGGCGGGTCGCGCGTCGCGCGGCGCGGCGCTGCTTGGGTTCCTCGGACCACGCCTCGGGGTGCGCGGCCAGCCAGCGCTGGTTGCGGACCGCGAACGGCACGTGGCACAGGTAGGCGATGATGATGACCCAGATCAGGACGTAGGGCGCCAGCACCGCCGCGGCCGCGCAGATCGCCAGCAGCGCCAGCAGCGGCGCGGCCCAGCTGGGGGGCACCGCCGCGGCGTGCATCTTGCGCATCGGGATCTTGCTGATCATCAGCATCGACGTCCCGGTGATCCAGATGCACAGGAACGTCGTCGACGTCCACCAGCCCTCCCCGAACTGCAGTTTGAGCCCGATCAGCCCGATCATCGACACCGCGCCGGCCGGCGCCGGCATGCCGACGAAGAACTCGTGGGTGTAGGCGGGCTGGCTGCCGTCGTTCTGCAGCGCGTTGTAGCGCGCCAGCCGCAACACCACGCAGACGGCGTAGAGCAGGATCACCACCCAGCCGGCCGGCGACTTGGTCAGCATCGTCACGTAGAGCACGATCGCCGGTGTGACGCCGAAGTTCACCGCGTCGGCCAGCGAGTCGATCTCCTCGCCCATCCGCGACTGGGCATCCAGGATGCGGGCCACCCGCCCGTCCAGCCCGTCGAGGATGGCGGCCGCGGCGATCAACGCCATCGCCGCCTTCGGCTGGTGCTCGAGGGCGAACCGGATCGAGGTCAGGCCCGCGCAGATGGAGAGCACGGTCATCGCGCTGGGCAGGATCTGCAGGTTGACCGACGGCCTGCCGCGCGGCTTGCTGATCATGACAGCTCGGCCAGCACGGTCTCGCCCGCGATCGCCCGCTGGCCCTGAAAGACCAGCGGTTCGGCGCCCGGCGGCAGGTAGGTGTCGAGCCGGGAGCCGAACCGGATCAGCCCGTAGGTGTCGCCGATGGTGAGCTTGTCCCCGACACGCGCGTCGCAGATGATGCGCCGCGCCAGCAGCCCCGCGACCTGCACCGCCACCACCTCCGCGCCCGCGGGCGTCCGGATCCGGAGGCTGGTGCGCTCGTTCTCGGTGCTGGCCGCCGCCAGATCGGCCGAGCCGAAGCGGCCGGGCCGGTGCTGCATGGCGATCACCTCGCCGCTCACCGGCGCGCGCTGGACGTGGGCGTCCAGCAGCGACAGGAAGATGCTCACCCGCGGCAACGGCGCGTCACCCATGCCGAGTTCGGCGGGCGGGGCGGCGGAATCGATCACGCAGACCACCCCGTCGGCGGGGGCCACGATCGCGCCCGGCCGGTTCGGCGGCACCCGGGGCGGGTGGCGAAAGAACCCGGCGCAGGCGCCCGCCGCCAGCAGGCCGGCCCGCCGAATCCACCGGTGCTTGCGGCCGGCGAGCGCCACCGCCAGCCCGCCCGCGATGAACGGGCGGCCGGCGGGGTGGACCGGCGGAACGGTTGCCCGCACCAACTCCAACGCGTGCTGCGGGCTGAACGTTGGCTCCTCGGCCGTGGGGCCGATTGGGCGGGGGCGTCGTGCCACGCGGCCATCTTACGAAAGCCGTGGCCGGTTGGTTCGGGCCCGCACGGGGAACGCCCACCTTCGACATGCAACCGATTGACGAGTGGGCGCCGCGACTGCGCGGCGCGAAGGTCGCCGTCACCGCCGTGTTCATCGCCCACGCCGTGGGATTCTCCTCGTGGGCCGCCCACATTCCGTCCGTCAAGGCCGAGCTCGGCCTGTCCGACGCGGCGCTGGGGACGGCGCTGTTCGGGGCGCCGCTGGGCTCGGTCGTGGCCACGCTGCTCAGCCATTGGGCGCTGCCGCGCTGGGGCAGCCACCGGCTGATTCCCGCGACGGCCGCCGGCTACGCGCTGGCGGGGACGACGGTGGGGCTGGCGCGGTCCGGGGCGGCGCTGTTTGCGGGGCTTGCGGTGTGGGGGCTATTCCAGGGCGGGCTGGACGTCGCGATGAACACCCAGGCCGGCACGGTCGAGCGGCTGGCCCGGGCCCCGATCATGGCCCGCTTCCACGGCATGTGGAGCCTGGGCGCGCTGCTGGGCGCCCTGATCGGCGCGGGATGCGTGGCCGCGGGCATCGGCCTGACGCCCCAATTGGCGGCGGTCGGGTTGGTGGTGTTGATCGTCGTCGGCGTGCTGGCGCGTGGGCTGATCCCGGACTCGGCGGCCGGGGTGTCACCCCAAGAGCGGTCCAAGCGGTCCTGGTTGACGCCGACCGTGGCGATCCTGGCGGCGGTGGCCTTCGTGTCCTTCCTGTGCGAGGGCGCCGCCACCGACTGGTCGGCCAATTACCTGCGCAATGTCGTCGGCGCCGGCCCGGGGATCGCCGCGCTCAGCTACGCGGCCTACACGCTGACCATGGTCGTCACCCGACTGGGCGCGATACGCCTGCACGCGCGGGTCTCGGCCCGTCGGCTGCTGCCGGTGCTCGCGCTGTTCGCGGCGGCGGGCATGGGGGTGACGCTGGTGGCCGCCAATCCCGTTGTCAGCGTTGCCGGTTTCGCCTGTTTGGGGGTCGGCGTCGCGCTGCTGGTGCCGACCGCGTTCAGCGCCGCCTATGGCGCCGGCGGGGCGGGCTCGGCCATCGCCATCGTTGCGGCGACGGGCTGGCTGGGCTACCTGCTGGGGCCGCCGCTGATCGGCCACCTGGCCGATCGGGTCGGGCTGTCGGCGGCCCTGGTGACGATCCCGGTGCTGATGACGATCGTCGCCCTGGCCATCCGCTGCGCGGCAGCGTTCGACCGCGCCGACGAATTTCACCGGCAGGTGGCCACCCCCGCCGGCTAGGTGAGATCCCAGACCTGCAGCTCGGTGCCCTCCGGCACCTCGACGACGTCCTCGGGGATATCCAGCAGCGCGTTCGCCGACGCCAGCCAGCGCAGGTGGTGCGAGGCCGGCGGGCCGTAACTGGTGACCGTGCCGGCGGCGCGGTCCAGCACCGCGCGGCGGAACTGCCGCTTGCCCCGCGGCGAGGTCAACGACTCGGTGAGCACCGCGGCCCGGTGCGGGCGGTCCGCGTCCGGCAGGCCCATCGCGCGGCGCAGCGCGGGCCGGATGAACACCTCGAAGGACACCAGGGCGCTGACCGGGTTGCCGGGCAGGGTGACGATCGTCGCGCCGGCCACCCGGCCGATGCCCTGCGGCATGCCGGGCTGCATCGCGACCTTGACGAACTCGACGCCCTGGTCGCCCTCGCGGCCGAAGGCGTCCTTGACGACCTCGTAGGCGCCGGCGCTGACCCCGCCGCTGGTGATGATCAGGTCCGCCTCGCCGGCGTACTCGTCGATGAGCGAACTGAACTGTGCGACATCGTCTTCGGCGGTCGCCACCGCGATCACGTCGGCCCCGGCGTCGCGGACGGCGCCGGCCAGCATGATCGAATTCGACTCGTAGATCTGCCCCGGCCGCAGCGGATCGCCCGGCGTCACCAGCTCCGACCCCGTCGATATCACCAGCACCCGCTGGCGGGGCAGCACCGGCAGCTCGGCCATTCCCAGCGCCGCCGCCAGGCCGAGCACGGCCGGCGTCACCACCTGGCCGCGCCGCAGCACCGTGGTGCCGGGGGCGACGTCCTCGCCCGCGCGCCGGATGTGCTTGCCGGGCTCGCGCGCCGCGCGGATCGACACCACGTCCACCCCGCCGTCGGTGTCCTCGACCGGCACCACGGCCGTCGCCCCGGCCGGCAGCGGCGCGCCGGTCATGATGCGGTGCGCGGTATTCGGTTGCAGCGTCAACTCGTCGGTGCGCCCGGCGGGAATGTCCTCGGCGACCTTGAGCACCACCGGATGCTCGGGGGTGGCGCCGGAGATGTCCTCGGCGCGCACCGCGTAGCCGTCCATCGCGGAGTTGTCGAAGACCGGCAGCGCCAGCCGGGCGACCACGTCGTCGGCCAGGGCCAGGCCCTGCGCCACCGCCAGCGCCGCGGTGGCCGCCGGCCGGGAACGGATCAGTTCGGCGACGACGCGCTGATGTTCTTGGACCGACCGCACCTGGCCATTATCGGCCCGCCGAATTGGGCGGGCCGACGTAGAGTCGAGAACGTGATTACCGGGATGGCCCACACCGGGGTGTGTGTTCCGGACTGCGAGGCCGCCGTGGCGTTCTATCGCGACGTGTTGGGCCTGCGTGTGCTTTCGCCGCCGTATGTCATGAGCGGTAACGCCATTCGCGACGACATGGGCGAGCTGGTGTCCGACCCCAGCATGAAGGCGGCCATCGTGGGATTCGACGGCGACGGCGACCGCGTGCTCGAGGTCATCGAATACCTGAACGCCGACGGCGGCAGCGCCGGTCGGACCCTGACCGATCACGGCCTGTCGCACGTCGGGCTGATCTGCGAGGACCTCGACGCCACCCGGGCGGAGTTGGAGAGCAAGGGCGTGCGTTTTCTGGTCAACGGCATCGCGGAGGTGGCCAGGGTCCGCACCACCTGGTTCGTCGACCCCTGGGGCGTGGTGTTCATCCTGGTGGAGAAGAGCCGCCCGCAGCGCCCGTACTACGCGCAATGGGGATGAAGCCGACCGTCGGGATCATCGGCGCGGGCGCCGGTGGCATCGCCATGGGCATCCAGCTGGCCGAGGCCGGCCACGAGTTCACCATCTTCGACCGGGCCGACGGGTTCGGCGGAACGTGGCGGCACAACACCTTTCCCGGTGCGGCGTGCGACGTCCCTTCGCACCTGTACTCGTATTCCTTCGCGCCCAACCCGCGGTGGAGCAAGACGTACGCCAACCAGCCCGAGATCTTGGCCTACCTCGAGAAGGTGGCCGCCGGCCACGGGCTGGCCGCGCGCCTGCGCGCCAACACCGCGGTGGTGACCGCCCGGTGGTCGGACACCCGGCATCGTTGGACCCTGGTCGACGGCGACGGTGGTGACCACGAGTTCGACGTCGTGGTCAGCGCCGTCGGGATGCTCGACGTGCCCTACATTCCGGACATCGCCGGGGCGAACCGATTCCGGGGACGCCAATTCCATTCGGCGCGTTGGGATCACAGCAAGTCCACGGCAGGCGAGCGGGTGGCGTCCATCGGCACGGGCGCCAGCGCCATCCAGTACGTCCCCGCGATCGCGCGAGAAACCGCGCACCTCACCGTTTTTCAGCGGACCCCGATCTGGATCGCACCGCGGTTCGACTTCCCGTTCACGCCCGAGCAGCACGAGCTGTTCGAACGCCATCCCGAGATGGCGCAGAAGCTGCGCGACGAGGCGTTCGACGCCTACGAGTCGGCCAGCTTCGACGTCGATGCCGACCAGACGCGCGAGGCGACCGAGCTGGCCCGCAGTTACCTCATGCGCAAGGTGACCGACCCCGAGCTGCGGGCCAAGCTGACGCCCGACTATCCCGCGGGTTGCAAGCGGCCGCTGATGTCGCGCGACTGGTACCCCACCTTCGCGCTGCCCAACGTCTCGCTGGAGACGACCGCCATCGCCGAGCTGACCGAACGCGGGGTGCGCACCGTCGACGGCGTCGAGCACCGCGTCGACACCGTCATCTACGGCACCGGGTTCACCGCGGCCGACTATCTGGCCAGCATCGACGTGTACGGGACGGGCGGCCGCCGCCTCGCGGAGGATTGGCGCGGCGGCGCCGAGGCGTACCTCGGCACGCTGGTGGCCGGGTACCCCAACTTCTTCACGCTGTACGGCCCCAACACCAACGGCGTCAACTCCATCATCTACATCCATGAGGCGCAGACCACCTTCGTCCGGCACATTCTCGACGCGATGCACGCCCGCGGCGCGCACACCGTGGAGGTGACGCCCGACGCGCAGCGCCGCTACAACGACGAGCTACAGGCCGCGATGGCGGGCAAGGTGTGGCTGGCGTGCAGCAACTACTTCCGGCATCCCAGCGGGAAGGTGGTCACCCAATTGCCTTACAGCGGGCGGGTTTTCTTCGAGCGCACCCGCGAGCTGGTCGAGGCCGACTACCGCTTCGGTCGGTGACTTGTTGGCGGCCTGAGCCGCCGCCCGCGCAGCCTGGCGGACGCGGTCGGCACCGGCCGCAGGCCCGGCCGCCGGGGCCGTTTGACCCGCTCCGCGGTCCTGATCGGGGCGCTGAACGCCGTCTCGACCTTCATCCGCAACCATGCCGCGGCGCGCTTCGACCTGACCTGCACCGCCAAACCCTACGACGGGCCCGGGGCGCGCATGGCCGTCGGGCGCAGAAAGTTGGCCGACCGTTCACCGCCGGCTATTGGACCCAGTAATTGTCGTGGCGGATGAACCACTCCCGTCGCTCGTCGTCGGTCATGTCGGCCAGCGCCCCGAACCCCTCGAAGTAGGCCTCGCGGGGTGCACCGGGCGCGAACAACATCAGGACCGACGCCGGCTGGTCGGCCTCGTTGCGGAAGCCGTGCACGCCGCCGGGCGGGACGTAGAGGAAATCGCCCGGATGCCCGTCGACCCACTCGTTGCCGTCGAAGAGCTTCATCGTCCCGGACAGCACGAAGAAGGCCTCGGACATCGCCCGGTGGAAGTGGGCCGGGGGCCCGCCGCCGGCCGGGGCGATGTCGACCCGGTACAGGCCGTAGTCGCCGTCGGTGGCCTGCTGGTTGGCCAGGTAGTGGTATTTGGTCCCGAAGGTTTCGTAGTCGGGCGGCGCGTCAGCGCGCTTGAGCCAGGCGCTGATCTCCGGCTCGTCCTTGGTGTATCGGGGCGGGGGATAGGGCGGGACGACGAGCGACATGCCTCCAGTGTGGCGCGTCGGCGGCTACCCGGCCGCTCCGGCGAATCGCCGCTCCCACGCCGCCATGTCGTCGAGGTCGACCGTCGTGACCGACATCCGGTCGGGACCGACGAATCGCGCGACCGACGCGGTCAGCGCCTCGGCGCTGTGGCCGCCGGCTGCCAGGCGGGAGCTGACGTGAAATTCGCCGGCGAACCAATCGACGCGGCGCAGGGCGCGGCTCGCCGGGAGGATTTCATGTTCCGCCCCTTCGCAATCCACCTTGAGCAGCCGGCATCGCCCCGGCACGTACTCGTCGAAGATCGCGTCCAGCGTCGTCGAACGGACCTCGGCGGTGGGGTAGCCATCCGCGCGGCCGTGGTAGCAGCCGGCGCCCCCGCTGTTCAGCGGCGGCCGCGCGATGCGCACCGTGCGCCGGTCGCGGGTCAACGCCAGCGGCACCACGACCACGTTGTCGACGCCGTGGGCGGCGACGTTGGTGCGCAGGTGGGCGAGGTTGAGCGGTTCCGGCTCGATCGCGATCACGGTGACGTACGGGTTGCGCACCGCGAGCCAGATCGCGACCATCCCGACGTGGGCGCCGACGTCGACGACGACGTCCCCGGGTTCGAACGTGATGCGGCCGAGCCCGTAGCCGTCCATGGCGAGTTCGGTCGCGACCACGCCCGCCGCGATCGATCCCGGCTCATCGACGATGCGCAGCCGCGTGCCCGCCACGTCGTAACCCTGCAGCACGCCCGCCATGGGCCTTATTCTCCCCGTCAGTCGACGGGGTAGACGACGCCAGTTAGCTCCTCGGAGACGGCCCACAGCCGGCGCTGGACGTCGACGTCGTGCGACTTCGCGCTGGAGGACACCAGTTTCGGGTAGCCCCGGGTTTCGGCGAACCCGTCGGGGCCGTAGTACTGGCCGCCGAGCACGCCGGGATCGGTGGCCGCGCGCAGCGTCGGCAGGGCGCCCATGGCCGCGTCCTGAGCGATCACCGAGAAGAAGACGTTGACGAGCGGCCGGACCGCCGTGGGCACGTAGCGGCCCAGCTCGGTGTTCGACCCGCCGGGATGGGCGGCGGCGGCGATCGTCGTCCCGCGCGGGGCGAGGCGGCGCTGCAGCTCGTAAGTGAACAGCAGGTTGGCCAGCTTGGCCTGCCCGTAGGCGGCGACCCGGTTGTAGGAGCGCTCCCACTGCAGGTCGTCGAAGTGGACGTCGGCGAGGATGCGGTGGCCCATGCTGCTCACCGTCACGACCCGCGATCCGGGCAGCGGCAGCAGCCGGTCCAGCAGCAGGCCGGTGAGCGCGAAGTGGCCCAGATGGTTGGTGCCGAACTGCATCTCGAAGCCGTCTTTGGTGGTTTCCTTCGGCGTGTACATGACGCCGGCGTTGTTGATCAGCAGGTCGATGCGGTCGTAGTCGGCCTTGAGTTGCGCGGCGGCGGCCCGGACGGACTCCAGCGACGTGAGGTCGAGCTCCTGCAGCGCGACCTCGGCGTCCGGGCTGGCGGCGGTTATCCGCGCGGCGGCGTCCTTGCCCTTGTCGAGATTGCGCACCGCGAGCACGACGCGGGCGCCGCGGCCGGCCAGCGCGGCGGCCGTCTCGTAGCCGAGGCCGGTGTTGGCCCCGGTGATGACGGCGACGCGACCGGTCTGGTCGGGAATGTCGGATGCGGTCCACTTGGCCATGGGAAGCTCCTCGAGCTAGTAAGGTAAACGGGGCGAGCGCTCCGGTTGATCGCAACTATACGGAACGCACGCCCCGCTTTGTCAACCGGTGAGGGGTGAACTCTTGGCGCAGCCCGCGCGACCGCTGCGCGCCGACGCGGCGCGCAACCGCGCGCGCGTGCTGGACGTCGCCTACGACACCTTCGCTGCCGAGGGCCTGTCCGTCCCGATCGACGAGATCGCCCGGCGCGCGGGGGTCGGGGCCGGAACGGTCTACCGGCACTTCCCGACGAAGGAGGCGCTGTTCACGGCGGTCATCGAGGACCGGATGCAGGGCATGGTGGACGACGGCCGCGCCCTGCTGGAGACGGCCGGGCCGGGTGAGGCGCTGTTCGCGTTTCTGCGCTCGATGGTGCTGCACTGGGGACCCGCGGACCGCGGCCTCGTGGACGCCCTTGCCGGCTACGGGATCGACATCGCGTGCGTGGCGCCCGAGGCCGAAGACGCCTTCAAGGCCATGCTCGGCGAGCTGCTGCACGCAGCGCAGGAGGCCGGCACCGCCCGCCGCGATGTCGAGATGCGGGATCTGAAGGCGATCCTGGTCGGCTGCCAGGCGATGCAGGCGTACGACGCGGCGCTGGCCGAGCGGGCGACCGACGTCGTCATCGACGGTTTACGCCCGCCGCGATAAGGGCGAACTGTCCTTGCACTCGGCATAGGCGAGTGCTAAGAATGACGTTGGCACTCGCGACTGGCGAGTGCTAGGTCGGGACGGTGAGACCAGCAGACACCTGGGGTCGTCCGTCGCGGGCACTGCACCCGGCCAGCGTAAGTAATGGGGTGGCCACGCTGTGGTCACCCGGTGTCATTCCCGATCCGGAGGAATCACTTCGCAATGGCCAAGACAATTGCGTACGACGAAGAGGCCCGTCGCGGCCTCGAGCGGGGGCTCAACGCCCTCGCCGACGCGGTAAAGGTGACGTTGGGTCCCAAGGGCCGCAACGTCGTCCTGGAGAAGAAGTGGGGCGCTCCCACGATCACCAACGATGGTGTGTCCATCGCCAAGGAGATCGAGCTGGAGGACCCCTACGAGAAGATCGGCGCCGAGCTGGTCAAGGAAGTCGCCAAGAAGACCGACGACGTCGCCGGTGACGGCACGACGACGGCCACGGTGCTGGCCCAGGCGCTCGTCAAGGAGGGCCTGCGCAACGTTGCCGCGGGTGCCAACCCGCTGGGCCTCAAGCGCGGCATCGAGAAGGCCGTCGAGAAGGTCACCGAGGTCCTGCTCAAGTCCGCCAAGGACGTTGAGACCAAGGAGCAGATCGCGGCCACCGCGGCCATCTCCGCGGGCGACCAGTCCATCGGCGACTTGATCGCCGAGGCCATGGACAAGGTCGGCAACGAGGGCGTCATCACCGTCGAGGAGTCCAACACGTTCGGCCTGCAGCTCGAGCTCACCGAGGGCATGCGGTTCGACAAGGGCTACATCTCGGGCTACTTCGTCACCGACGCCGAGCGTCAGGAAGCCGTCCTCGAGGACCCGTTCATCCTGCTGGTCAGCTCCAAGGTGTCCACCGTCAAGGACCTGCTGCCCCTGCTGGAGAAGGTCATCCAGGCCGGCAAGCCGCTGCTGATCATCGCCGAGGATGTCGAGGGCGAGGCCCTCTCCACCCTGGTGGTCAACAAGATCCGCGGCACCTTCAAGTCGGTGGCGGTCAAGGCCCCCGGCTTCGGTGACCGCCGCAAGGCGATGCTGCAGGACATGGCGATCCTCACCGGTGGTCAGGTGATCAGCGAAGAGGTCGGCCTGTCGCTGGAGAGCGCCGACGTCGCGCTGCTCGGTAAGGCCCGCAAGGTCGTCGTCACCAAGGACGAGACCACCATCGTCGAGGGTGCCGGTGACACCGACGCCATCGCCGGGCGCGTGGCCCAGATCCGCCAGGAGATCGAGAACAGCGACTCCGACTACGACCGCGAGAAGCTGCAGGAGCGCCTGGCCAAGCTGGCCGGCGGTGTTGCGGTGATCAAGGCCGGGGCCGCCACCGAGGTGGAGCTCAAGGAGCGCAAGCACCGCATCGAGGACGCGGTCCGCAACGCCAAGGCCGCCGTCGAGGAGGGCATCGTCGCCGGTGGTGGCGTGGCCCTGCTGCAGTCGGCGCCGTCCCTGGAGGAGCTCAAGCTCACCGGTGACGAGGCCACCGGCGCCAACATCGTGCGCGTGGCGCTCGAGGCTCCGCTGAAGCAGATCGCCTTCAACTCCGGGCTGGAGCCCGGCGTTGTCGCCGAGAAGGTTCGCAACGCGAAGGCCGGCACCGGCCTGAACGCGGCCACCGGCGAGTACGAGGACCTGCTGAAGGCCGGCGTTGCCGACCCGGTCAAGGTCACCCGCTCGGCGCTGCAGAACGCGGCGTCCATTGCCGGGCTGTTCCTGACGACCGAGGCCGTCGTCGCCGACAAGCCGGAGAAGGCGGCCGCTCCCGCGGGCGACCCGACCGGCGGCATGGGCGGCATGGACTTCTAGTAAGTCAACGAAGAAGCCCGGTCCCCTCTGGGGGCCGGGCTTTTTCGTGCGCGCCGAGTGTGAAGCTGGCCGCACGTTCGGCGCCGAGCGTGCAGCCAGCCGCACATTCGCTGATCCGGGAGTTCGACCGCGTTTTTGGGTAACTGATGTACTGAACGTTCGATCAGTTGGGCACGGGAGGACCAGGCAATGGGCAGATCGTTATGGCGCGCGGCTTTCGGAGCGATTCTTGGCTGCGCTCTGTGCGTCTTGGTCGCGCCGACCGCAGCTGCCACGCCGGACCCCTGTTCGGCCAGCGGGTTGGCCGCGGTGGCCAGCGGGGTCCTAAATTCGGCCAGCGGGTATCTCGACGGCCATCCCGACGCCAATAGCGTTCTGACCGCCGCGGCCGGCCAAACGCCCGCCGACGCGAGGGCTTCGGTGCGTGGCTACTTCCTCGGTCATCCCGGTGAAGCGCTCGATCTCAAGGGCATTGCGCAGCCGCTGCTCGACCTGCGCGGACGGTGCAACACCTCGGTGTCGCCGGACCAACTGGCGGCGTTGTTCGACGCGCTGTCCGGCTAACCGCGTGGCGGCCTAGGGTGAACGGCGTGGCCCTACCGACACCCAATCCCGCCAGCACCGCCGTGGTGACCGGCGCATCGTCGGGCATCGGCGCCGACATCGCCCGCGAGCTCGCCGACCGCGGCCACGGCGTCACGCTCGTCGCCCGCCGCGAGGACCGGCTGCGCGAGCTGGCCGACGAACTCTCGGGCAGCGTCCGCGTCGAGGTGATCGCCTGCGACGTGGCGGACGCGACGGCCCGCGCCGGCCTCCTCGAGGAGGTCGACCGCCGCGGGTTGACCGCCGACATCCTGGTCAACAACGCCGGCATCGGCACCATCGGCTCGGTCACCAAGACGCGCGTCGAGGACGAGATCGCCCAGGTGCGGGTCAACGTCGAGGCCGTCATCGACCTGACCACCCGCGCGGTCCAGCAGATGGTCGCGCGCGGACGCGGCGCCATCCTCAACGTCGGCTCCACCGCGGGGTATCACCCGTTCCCGGGTCAGGCCGGCTACTCCGCCACCAAGGCGTTCGTGAAGACCTACACCGAGGGGGTGCGCGGCGAGCTCGCCGGCACCGGCGTCACGGTCGCCCTGCTCTGCCCCGGGCCGGTGCGCACCGACTTCCTCAAGAACGCGGGCATGGACGAGCGCACCTTCGCCGACGCCTTCCCGAAGTTCATGTGGATGCCCTCGCGGGACGTCGCGCGAACCGGGGTCGACGCGCTCGAGCACGACCGCGGCACCGTGATCGCCGGGCTGCCGAGCCAGCTGTCCACGCGGCTGTTCCAGTTCATGCCGCGGCGCGTGCTGCTGCCGCTGTTGAAGAACCAGCACCCGGGGCTGCGCAGGGATCGGTCAGCCAGCTAGCGGCCAGCGCCGCATCCAGCCCTCCACCGGCAGCGCGAGCGCGTTGCACAGCGTGCAGATGGTGCGATACCAGCCGACGGCCGTGAGCAATTCGATCCGCTGCTCGTCAGAAAGGAAACGCCCCAGTCCTGTCCAAGTCGCCTCCGACCACGAGCCCGTGCGCTCCAACTCGTCCACCGCCTCGATCAGCGTGCGCTCGTCCGGGCCCCACCGTGGGTCGTCGGCGCCGCCGGTCACCAGCGCGTCGCATTCGTCGTCGCTGACCCCGGCGATCGGCCCCCAGAACGCCGCCTGCCCGCCCCACTCGTACTCGCAACCCAGCAGCGCGCAGATGCGCAGGATCGCGATCGTCCGCGTGCGGGCCGGCAAAAGCGCTGAGACATAGAGTGATTCGCCGAGCTTACGCAGCCGGGTGGCCAGCGCCGGGTGGCGCTGCAGGCAGCGCACCAACACCAGCGGCTCGTAGGTGCGGTCCGGGTGACCCCAGCTGTTGATGCCGGCGGCATCTTCCTCGCTCCACGGCGGGGCGAGCGGAGCGACGCGGCTCACTTGGAGAACACCACGCAGTCGTGCAGGCAGCCCTTGGCCGCCTCCGGCGAGTCGGGGCCGGCGTCGCGGTGCAGCAGCGCGCGGGTGGGCACGACGCCCAGGCGAACGGCGTCGCCGGCCTCGGTCACCTCGGCCGTGCCGTCGACGATCAGCGAGTAGCCGCCCGGCTCCGTCGGGGGCCACAGCAGCGTGACGTCGCGGCGCCTGGCCAGATTCTGTTGGGTGCGGCCGCCGATGAGCCCGATGTCGAGCCTGGCCTCGCCCAGCTGCGGCTCGACCGTCACGGTGTGCACGCGGTAGTCGTCATCGACGGTGACCAGGTAGGCGTACGGGTAGTCGGGGAGAGCGGCGGCGAGCCGCTCGAAGTCCACGCTCTTCTTCGTGCGCATGATGCTCAGGATAGGCGCGGGCCGGGCGGCTACAGCGTGCGCGGAACCCGCGCCGCCGGCAGGCCGAACGTGAGCTGGCCGCTGCTGCTGAAGTGGAAACCGAGGTTCTGCAGCACCTGCTGCCAGGGCGCCAGCTTCTCCACGGCCGCCGAGGCGTCGGCGTGGTAGCCGTACATCGCCTCGACGTCCGAGGCCCACATCTGGTCGTAGGCGGCCTCGATGTCGGCGATCGCCGGGGTGTTCTGTCCCAGCCAGTTGGTGGACGACAACGCCTGCGCCAGCGCGCGGTTGGCCGCGACCACTGCGGGCTGCACGGTGGCCGCCAGCGCCCCCTCGAACGCGGCCGCGACGGCCGAGGCCTGGCTGGACACCGCCTCGGCCTGCGCCGCCGCCGCGCTGAGCCAGCTGACGTAGTGCGTGGCGAGCGCCATCATCGCCGCCGACGACGGCCCCTGCCAGGATCCGTTGGCAAGATTTGACGTGACCGAAGAAAACGACGATGCTGACGATGCCAGGTCCTCGGCCAACCCGTCCCACGCTTCCGCGGCAGCAAGCAGCGGCCCGGCTCCGGGACCCGAGAAGATTCGTGCCGAGTTGACTTCTGGCGGCAACCACGCAAAATGCGGGCTCGTCACCGGCTCAACTTACCTGGGATTTGGCCGCTTTGGTGGCGTTATTGCGCGGGTACCGGGCAAGTTTGCCGCCCCCGCACCAACTTGCCTGGACGGGCGTCGGTGGGGACGCCGTTCTCCGCGATCACTTCCCCGGCCACGATCGTCGCGACGTACCCGTCGGCGGTCTGGTCCAGGCGCCGCCCCCCGGCCGGCAGGTCGTAGCTGATAACGGGTTTATGCAGGCGCAATGCCGCGTGGTCGATGACGTTGAGGTCGGCCTTGTACCCGACGGCGATGCGGCCCCGATCGCCCAGCCCCGCGACCCGGGCGGGCACCGACGTCAGCTCCCGGACCGCCGCCGGCACGGTGAACCGCCCCGATTTGCGGTCGCGCGCCCAGTGCGCCAGAAAATACGTGGAGTAACTGGCGTCGCAGATCATCCCGTAGTGGGCGCCGCCGTCGCCGAGCCCCAGGATCACGTCGTCGCGGTGCAGCAGCTCGCCGACGGTGTCCAGCGAGTTGCCCTGCAGGTTGCTGGTGGCCACCAACAGCATGGCGCGGCCGTCGTCGTCGAGCAGCCGGTCGTAGGCCTCCTCCATCGGCGCCACCCCCTTGGCCCGCGCCCGGGCGCCGATGCTGTCCGCCGGGTTCGGCTCGTAGTCGGGGTTGTCGCCCAGCGGGAAGATCCAATCCCACATCTGCGCCACGTACAGGATCGGGTGGCCGGCGCCGGGCTTGTCGGCCAGGATGCGGGCGCGCACCTCCGGCTTGCGCATCTCGGCGACCCGCTCGGCCAGCGGCAGGTGCGCTATCTCGCGGTAGCTGGGGTAGAGCACGAATGGGTTGGCCGACAGCTGCAGCCCGATGATCAGGCCGATCGGGCGCGGCAGCAGCTGCGCGGTGATCTGCGGGCCGTCGGAGCCCGCCCGTGAATTCGCCTTCTCGATCATCGTGATGGCGTCCGGCCACGTCGGATCGCCGGCGTTCGCGACGACCAGCGTGAACGTCAGCGGCAGGCCCACGTCCTCGGCCACGTCGAACACCGTCTGCAGCACGGGCTCGTAGCCACCGGCGGGGATGTCCGGCACGAACTGCAGCAGGCCCCCGCCGCCGTCCACGACCCCGCGGGCGATCTCCTCGATCTCCTCCCGGGCGGCGTCGTAACTCGGGATGGGCGAACCGCTTTCGGTTTTGTGGATGGTCAGCCGGGACGATGCGAAGCCGAGCGCTCCGACCTCGACCGCCTCCTTGGCCAGCGCCCGCATCTTGGCCAAGTCTTCGGCGGTGGCCGGTTCGCGGTTGGCGCCGCGCTGGCCCATCACGTAGACCCGCAGCGGCGAGTGCGGCAGGTACGCCGCGACGTCGATGTCACGCTTGCCCGAATCCAGCGCGTCCAGGTATTCGGGGAACGTCTCCCACGTCCAGGGCAGGCCGTCGGTCATGACCACGCCGGGGATGTCCTCGACCCCGGCCATCACGTCGACGAGCACGTCGTGGTCCTCCTGGCGGCACGGGGCGAAGCCGACCCCGCAGTTGCCCATCACCACCGTGGTCACGCCGTGCGCCGAGGACGGGGTCAGGCGTTCCGACCAGATGGACTGGCCGTCGTAGTGGGTGTGCAGGTCGACGAAGCCGGGGGTGACCAGCAGCCCGGTGGCGTCGATCTCGCGGTCGGCGGTCTCGCCGTTGACGTGGCCGACCGCCGCGATGAGGCCGTCTCGCACCGCGACGTCGCCGACGTACGGCTCACCGCCCAGACCGTCGACGATGGTGCCATTGCGGATGATCAGGTCGTACGTCATCCAAACAATCTACGACCGCGCCGGTGGGTCGTGCCAGGATCTAGTGTCGCTGTATGGCCAACACCTCCAGCCCCGATGCCGCCGTCCAAGAAGTGCTCCGCGACGCCTTCACCCGGTTGATCGAACACGTCGACGACATCGCCGACGGGTTGACCGACGAGGTCGCCGACTATCGGGCGACGCCCGACGCCAACAGCATCGCCTGGTTGCTCTGGCACAGCGCGCGGGTGCAGGACGTCCAGCTGGCCGACGTGGCCGGCGTCGAGCAGGTGTGGCTGCGCGACGGCTGGGTGGACCGGTTCGGGCTGGACCTGCCGCGCAACGACACCGGCTACGGGCACAAGCCCGAGCAGGTCGGGAAGGTCAAGGCGCCCGCGGACCTGCTCTCCGCGTACTACCACGCAGTGCACGAGCTCACCCTTGAATACGTCGCCGGCGTGACCGCCGGCGAGCTGGAGCGGGTGGTCGACACCAACTGGGACCCGCCGGTGACGGCCAGCGCGCGATTGGTCAGCATCATCGACGACTGCGCCCAACACCTCGGGCAGGCCGCTTACGTTCGCGGCATCGCGCCCTAGGGTTTTCCGGCGTGCGCTTCCTGGCCGCGGTGCTGCGGGCGGTGCTGTGGCTGGCCACCACCGTCGCGCTGGCGGTCGCGATCCCGGCGGCGTGGCTGCAGCTCAACGTCGTCAGCGAGGGCGGCTACGCGGCGCTGGCCCAGCGGGCCGCGACGGACCCCGCGCTGCAGGCCGCCGCCGCGAATGAACTGACCGGCCGCGCGACGGCGCTCATCGCCGAGCACACCAGGGGAGGCCGGCCGGTCGACGGCGCGGAGCTGCACCGGGCCGCCGCCGCGTTCACCGCCGGGCCGGCGTTTCCGGGGCTGTTCGCCCGGGCGAACAGCGCCGCGCACCGCTGGTTGTTCGCGGCCGACGGCGCCGGCGAGGCCTGGGAGATCGACGTCGCCCCGATGCTGCAGGACCCGTCGCTGCAGCGGATCCTGAGCAGCCACAACGTGAAAGTTCCTGCGACGCTTACCGTTCCGTTGACCGCATCGCCGCCACGATCGCTGCGGCAGGGGCAGCTGCGCCCGCTCGCCACCTGGGGCCCCTGGGTGAGCATCGGGGCGGCCGCGCTCGGCGTCGTCTGCGCGGTGCTCACGCTGGCCCTCGCCCGCCGCCGCGGCCAGGCGCTCACCAGCCTGGGCATCTCCGCGCTGCTGGTCGGCGCCGGCGGCTGGGCGGGCATCGAGATCGCCCAGCGGTACGTCAACGACGCGCTCAACCGCACCACCGGCGACATCCGCCGCATCGCCGAGGTGATGGTCGGCCGCGCCGAGGGGGGCCTGCACGAATGGCTCAACCTGACGCTGCTGACCGGGGCCGCGCTGGTGGTCGCCGGGGTGGTCGCGGCGATGCTGGGCGGCTTGCGAAAAGGCTTGCCGCCCAAGGCTTGACACCGGCGCCGTTGCCCGGCCGCAGCGCGCCGCGGTGACCTGGCACAAATCACACGGCGTGCGTTATACAAATCACACAATGTGCGTTACGCTCTGTCGGTGGCGCAGTTGACTTTCCAGCGTGCCCGCACCGAGGAGAAGAAGCGCCAACGTGCGGAGGCACTCGTGGAAGCCGCGCGTTCGCTGGCGCTCGAGACGGGCGTCGCCTCGGTCACGTTGACCGCCGTCGCCAGCCGCGCCGGCATTCACTACTCGGCCGTGCGCCGCTACTTCACCTCGCACAAGGAAGTCCTCCTGCACCTGTCCGCCGAGGGCTGGGTGCGCTGGTCGAACACCGTGTCCGAGAAACTGGCCCAGCCCGGCCGGAAGTCGCCGTCGCAGATCGCTGAGACGCTGGCCGACGCCCTGGCCCAGGACCCGCTCTTCTGCGACCTGCTGGCGAACCTGCACCTGCACCTCGAACACGAGGTGGACGTGGAGCGGGTCGTCGAGGTCAAGCGCATCAGCACCGCCGCCACGCTCTCGCTCGCCGATTCCATCGAGAGCGCGCTGCCGGAGCTCGGCCGCTCGGGGTCGCTCGACATCTTGCTCGCGGCGTACTCGCTCGCGGCCACGCTGTGGCAGGTCGCCAACCCGCCGGAGCGCCTCAACGACGCCTATGCCGAGGAGCCGGAAGTGATTCCGCCGGAATGGAATCTGGACTTCGCGTCGGCCCTCACCCGGCTGCTGACCGCGACGTGCGTCGGCCTCATCGCGGAGAAGCCATGATTAGGGGGAAGGACTCGGAGTGCCCATGACGACGACTGAGCCAAGGACCGAGCCGCTGAAGGTGGGCTCTGCCGGCGGGGAGGGCGAAAACCTCGCTCCGCAGCGCGCCAAGAAGAAAGGCCTGAAAGGCCTGTTCGCGCGTTTCTGGTTGGTGCTCACGATCACGGCTGTCGTCGCGCTGTCGGGATTCGTCGTATACCGATTGCACGGTGTATTCGGCGTTCACAAAGGTTCGTTCGGTGGTGGCACCTCGGGCGAGGTCCTCGACGAGTTCAACGCCAAGACGATCACGCTCCAGGTCTGGGGACCACCGGGCAGCACGGCAACCATCAACTACCTCGACGAAAACTCCCATCCACAGCAGGCCCTCAACGTGCCGTTGCCCTGGAGCAAAGTATTGAGTTCAACGAAGCCCGGCATCCCGGCAAACCTGGTGGCGCAAGGCGACGGCAGTTGGATCGCCTGCCAATTCGTGGTGAACAAGCACGACGGGAGCGGTGACGTCATCAAGACTCCGAACCGCTCCGATTCCACCCAAACCGTGAACGCCTTCGTCTATTGCCTGGACAAGTCCGCATGAGCGAGCCAGCCGAGGCTCCGCCGCGCGTAGACCAGCCGCTGATCCCCCCGTTCCTGCCGCGGATGATCCACCGGCTGGCGCTGCCGATCGTCCTGGTGTGGTTGGGCATCGTGTTCGTCACCAACACGGTGGCCCCGCAGCTGGAGGTCGTCGCCAAAACCCACTCGGTGTCGATGAGCCCGACGGACGCGGCGTCCTTTCAGTCGATGATGAAGGTCGGATCGACGTTTAAAGAGTTCAACTCCGACAACTCGGCCATGATCTTGCTGGAGGGCGACAAGCCACTCGGGGCCGAAGCGCACCGCTACTACGACGAAATCGTCAGGCGCGTAGAGCAAGACAAGAAACACGTTCAGCACGTCCAGGATTTCTGGAGCGATCCGCTGACGGCGGCGGGTTCCCAGAGCCACGATCAGAAGGCCGCCTACGTCCAGGTCTACCTCGTCGGCAACATGGGCGGCGGGCTGGCGAACGAGTCCGCCCTGGCCGTGCGCAAGATCGTGGACTCGGTGCCCGCGCCGCCGGGCATCAAGGCGTATGTGACCGGCGCCGGTCCGCTGTTCGCCGACCAGTCCCACGCGGGTGAGAAGGGCGTCATGCTCGTCACCCTTGTCACCTTCTTGGTGATCATCGTGATGCTGCTGATCGTCTATCGGAAGATCAGCATCGTTCTGATCATGCTGGCCATGGTGTTCATCGAGTTGGCTGCGGCCCGCGGTGTCGTCGCGACGCTCGGTAACTACGGCATCATGGGGCTGTCGACCTTCGCCAACAACATGCTGGTGCTGATGGCGATAGCAGCCGGGACGGATTACGCCATCTTCGTGGTCGGCCGCTACCACGAGGCCCGCGGTCTGGGCGAGACCCGCGAGCAAGCGTTCTACACCATGTTCCACAGCACCGCGCACGTCGTGCTGGGATCGGGCCTGACGATCGCCGGCGCGATGTACTGCCTGAGCTTCTGCCGGCTGCCGTATTTCGAGTCGCTCGGGGTGCCGTGCGCGGTCGGCATGCTGGTCGCGGTGTTGGCGGCTTTGACGCTGGCCCCGGCGATGTTGACGGTGGCTTCGTTCTTCAAGCTCATGGATCCGAAGCGCAAGCTGCAGACCCGGGGCTGGCGTCGCATCGGCACCGCCGTCGTCCGTTGGCCCGCACCGGTTCTCGCGGTGACCATCGGCATCGCATTGGTCGGTCTGCTCGCCCTCCCCGGGTATAAGACGGACTACGACAACCGCCACTTCCTGCCGGCGGACACCCCGGCCAACGTCGGTTATGCCGCCGCCGACCGGCACTTCGACCAGGCTCGGCTCAATCCCGAGTTGTTGATGATCGAGACCGATCACGACCTGCGTAACCCGGCCGATTTCCTCGTCCTGGACAAGGTTGCCAAGGCGGTCTTCCACATCCCGGGTATCGGCCGGGTGCAGACCATCACCCGGCCGCTGGGCACGCCGCTGGACCACAGCACCCTCGGTTTTCAGATGAGTGCACAAGCCGCGGGTCGCATCCAGACCCAGCACTATCAGGAGGAGCAGGCGAACAATCTGCTCAAGCAGGCCGACGAGCTGAAGAGGACCATGGCCACCCTGCATGAACAGATGCGGGTGACCCAGGACCTCAGCAACACGACGCATGAAACCACCAGGCTCACAAAAGAAACCGTGAAGATCACCGAGGCGTTGCGCGACGACATCGCCAACTTCGACGACTTCTTGCGGCCGATCCGCAGCTTTTTCTACTGGGAGCGGCACTGCTACGACATCCCGGTCTGCTGGGCGCTACGGTCGGTCTTCAACGCGCTCGACGGCATCGACCAGGTGGCCCAGAACATCGTGGAGCTCAGCGCGAACCTGGACAAGCTGGATCGGATTCAGCCACAGTTGGTGGCGCTCATACCGCCGCAGATCGAGAGTCAGCAGCGCAACCTCGACACCATCATGTCGAACTACGCGACCACCATGGGCCTCAACGAACAGTCGAAAGCGCAGGCGGACAACGCCACCGCGCAAGGCGACGCCTTCGATAAAGCAAAGAATGACGACACGTTCTACCTTCCGCCGGAGGCCTTCAAGAGCCCGGACTTCGCACGGGGTCTGAAGAATTTCATCTCGCCCGATGGGCACGCAGTCCGGTTGATCATCTCCCATGAAGGCGACCCGGCGAGTCCCGAAGGCATCAGCCACATCGAACCGATCAAGCAGGCCGTGCACGAGGCCATCAAGGGCACGCCCTGGGAGGGCTCCAAGGTCTACCTCGGCGGCACCGCCGCGACCTACAAGGACATGCACGACGGCTCCGACATCGACCTGCTGATCGCCGGAATTGCCGCTGCCACACTGATTTTCATCATCATGCTGGTGATCACCCGAAGCGTCGTCGCGGCCCTGGTGATCGTCGGTACGGTGTTGCTGTCACTGGGCGCCTCGTTCGGACTCTCCGTGCTCCTATGGCAGTACATCCTGGGCATGAAGTTGCACTGGATGGTGCTGGCGATGGCGATCATCCTGCTGCTGGCGGTGGGCTCGGACTACAACCTGCTGTTGATATCGCGGTTCAAGGAGGAAATCCACGCCGGGCTCAGAACGGGGACGATCCGCGCGATGGCCGGTTCGGGCTCCGTGGTGACCTCCGCCGGGCTCGTGTTCGCCGCGACCATGGCCACGTTCATGTTCAGCCCGCTGCTGGTGATGGCCCAAGTGGGTACGACGATCGCGTTGGGTCTGTTGTTCGACACCTTGATCGTGCGGTCGTTCATGACGCCGTCGCTGGCCACCCTGCTCGGGCGCTGGTTCTGGTGGCCGCAGCACGTGCGTCCACGCCCGGCCAGCACCATGCTCCGACCGTACGGACCGCGTCCCGCGGTGCGCGAACTGCTGCTCAAGAACGTCGACGAGCGCCCGGCGGGCGGAGTGGTACAGCCGCGCTGATCGGACAAAAAAATCCGCGCGTCCTTCCTCACGGACGCGCGGATTTTTTTAAGCCGTTAGGCCCAGTTCCACACCGACATGTCGCCGGGCGGGTATTGGGCGCACACGTCGGTCGACTTGGCGACGACGCCCTTGTTGTTGAAGAACAGCTTCATGTGGTTCGGCCAGGCGTACCACAGTGGGTCGTTGTTGTAGAAGTTCTCGGAATACGTCCGGCGATCCTCCGGCGACAGCGAGTAGAACCAGTGCACCTTGTCGATGGTCGCCTGCTGAACGTTCGGGTGGTTGTTGAAGTCGATCATGTAGCGCTGGTAGTACACCGGGCTGGTGTCGCGGGTGGCCGCCATGATCTGCTCGGCGTCGCAGGTGGTGTTGATCATCCTGCGCGGGATCGGGAAGTCCTCGGTGGAATCGGCCAGGGCCGTTTTCGGGAACGCCGTGGCGGCGATACCCAGGGCGAGGACAGCGACGCCTGCACGCAGGCCAGAACTCAGCCGAGACATAGGAACTACGGTAACACTTTTTGGCCGCCGGCGGAGAATTCCTAGGTCAGCTCAGCATTGGTCCCGATCAGGCACGATGACGTGTGTGGGGTCGGGCCGCAGCTCCGGCGGGGCCTGGCTGTAGTCGCCGAACGGACCGTCGCGGCGCTCGACCGCGGCGCGCACGCCCCGGGTCTGGGCGGTGGTGATGAAGTCGAGGGCGTCCGGGGTGTTGCGCATCAGGCCGTCGAGAATGCCGCCGAGCGTCTGCGTGGACGCCAACCCCATGTTCTCGTAGGCCTGGTTGACGATCAGCTTCTGCGCCTGCAGCTGCGACAACGGGATCCGGGCCAGCTCGGCGGCGACCTCCGCGACCCGCGCCTCGAGCCGCTCGAACGGCACCGCCTCGTTGATCAGCTCGATCTCGGCCGCCTGCACCCCGGTCAGCGGGCGGCCGGTCAGCGAATGCCACTTGACCTTGGCGAAACTGAGCCGGTAGAGCCACATCCCGCTCAGGTACGCGCCCCACATCCGGCTGTACGGGGTGCCGATCACCGCGTCGTTGCTGGCGATGACCAGGTCGGCGCACAGCGCGTAGTCGCTGGCCCCGCCGACGCACCAGCCGTGCACCTGGGCGATGACGGGCTTGGACGCGCGCCAGATGGCCATGAACTTCTGCGTCGGCCCGGTCTCGCGGGAGCTGACCATCGCGAAGTCCTTGCCGGGGTCCCATTGCCCGTCGGTCATCATGGCGTCGCCCCAGTGCTGGAAGCCGCCGCCGAAGTCGTAGCCGCCGGAGAACGCCCGGCCAGCGCCGCGCAACACGATGACCTTGACGGCCGGGTCGCGCTCGGCCAGCCCAATGGCCGCCTCGATCTCGTCCGGCATGGGCGGCACGATGGTGTTGAGCTGCTCCGGACGGTTCAGCGTGATGGTGGCAACCGGGCCGGCCGTTGTGTACAGCAGCGTCTCGAAGTCGGGTGTCGGCATGGCTTCCCTAGGGGTCGGGCTGGCGGTTTTCCGGTGACGACGCGTAGATGCGGTCGCCGATCTTCAGGTAGGGCGTCGTCAGGTAGGCCGACATGACGATCAGCCCGGAGAAGATCAGCGTCACGCAGACGGCGTTGGGCCAGAGCCGGCCCGTGCCGATCGCGAAGCAGACGGTGCCGATCGCCGCGGTCGCCCAGTAGAACCGCCGGCCGGCGCGGCGGTCGCCGATGAATCGGTAGCGTGCCTGCGCCGCCGAAACCAGGACGAAGATCAGCCCGGTCGCCAGCAGGGTGAGTTCGATGCGTTGGGTCGCTGACACGCCACGATCCTATGGGCCCAGCATCCGCCAGAGGAACGAGTAGGTCAGGGCGGACTTGAACGCGACCTGTTCGTTGTCGGCCGCCCCGGCGTGGCCGCCCTCGATGTTCTCGTAGTAGAAGACCGGGTGGCCGGCGGCCTGAAGCGCCGCCGTCATCTTGCGGGCGTGGCCCGGATGGACCCGGTCGTCGCGCGTCGACGTGGTCATCAGCACCGGCGGGTAGTGGCGCGTCGCCGAAATGTTCTGGTAGGGAGAGTATTCCGAAATGAACGCCCAGTCCTGCGGGTTGTCCGGGTCGCCGTACTCGGCCATCCACGACGCGCCGGCGAGCAACAGGTGGTAGCGCCTCATGTCCAGCAGCGGCACGCTGCAGACCAGCGCGCCGAATCTCTCCGGGTACTGGGTCAGCATGATGCCCATCAGCAGGCCGCCGTTGCTGCCGCCCTGCGCGCCGAGCTGGTCAACGGTCGTGATGCCGCGTTCCACCAAATCGGTTGCCACCGCGGCGAAATCCTCGGCTACCTTGTGCCGGCCCTCGCGCATCGCCTGGGTGTGCCAGCCGGGCCCGTATTCGCCGCCGCCGCGGATGTTGGCGAGCACGTAGGTACCGCCGCGGCCCAGCCACAGCCGGCCGAGCACCCCGCTGTAGGCCGGGGTGTTGGACGATTCGAAGCCGCCGTAGCCGTACAGCATGGTCGGGCCGGGGCCGCGCGCGTCGGCGGGGCGCACCACGAAGTAGGGGATCGGCGTGCCGTCCCGCGAGGGCACGAAATGCTGTGCCACCGTCATGTTTTCGGCGTCGAAGAAGGCGGGCGCGGACTTGATCTGTTCGAGCGGGCCGGTGCCGGTACCGCGCATGAGCCGCGGCGGCGTGACGAATCCGCTGGAGTCCAGGAAGAACTCGTCGCCGGTGTCGTCGGCGGCGACCACGACGGTGTTGGTCGCGTCCGGAATGCCCGGGATCGGCTCCCGGCGCCAGTTTCCTGGCGTGACGATCTCCACGCGGCTGGCCACGTCGGCAAGGGTGACCATCAGCAGGTGGTCGCGCGTCCATGCGTAGTGGTTCAACGCGGTGTGCTCGTCGGGTGCGAACACCACGGTCAATTGTGCTGTGCCCGCGAGGAATTCGTCGTAGTCGGCCGCCAGCAGGGCGCCGGCCGGATAGCTGTCGGCGCCGTAGAACCATTCGGTGCGCAGCTCGATCAACAGCCATTCGCGGTGTATCGACAGGCTCGCGTCGGTGGGAGCGTCGATCCGGATCAGCTCGGGGTGCTCTGCCGAGCCGCGCAGTTCGTAGACCTCTTCGTTCCAGAAGTCGAGGGCGCGCCCGAGCAGGGTGCGCTCGAAGCCGGGGGTGCGATCCACCGACGCCGACACCCGAACGTCGGTGCGGTCGCCGGAGAACACGGTCTCGGCCTCGGTCAGCGGCGTGCCCCGGCGCCACCGCTTGATCACCCGCGGGTAGCCCGAGTCGGTCAGCGAGCCGTCGCCGAAGTCCGTGCCCACCAGGACGGTATCGAGGTCCACCCAGCTCAGCTGCGACTTGGCCTCCGGCAGCTGGAATCCATCGTCGAGGAATTCCCTTGTCGCCATGTCGAATTCGCGCACGACGGAGGCGTCCGAGCCGCCCGGGGACAGCGCGACCAGGGCGCGGGTGTACTCGGGTTCGATGACGCCGGCGCCGGCCCACACCCACTTCTGATTGTCAGCGCGCCCCAGTTCATCTATGTCGATCAGCACGTCCCACTGCGGGGAATCGGAGCGGTAGCTGTCCAGCGTGGTGCGCCGCCACACGCCGCGCGGGTTGGCGGCGTCGCGCCAGAAGTTGTACAGGTGCTCGCCGCGGCGCACCACGTAAGGGATGCGGGCGTCGGTGTCGAGCACCTCGAGCGCCTCGGTGCGCATCCGCTCGAAAGCCTCGTCGCGGAACTTGGCCAGCGTCGGTTCGTTGCGCGCGCGCACCCAGTCCAGCGCCTCATCGCCCGTGACATCCTCGAGCCACAGGTAGGGGTCGTGCGGGTCCTCGGGGGTGGCGGCGGCGTGTGACGTCATGGCTGCCATTGTGGCCCGCGGCGGTACTGTGAGGTGTATTACACAGGCGAGACGAGGAGCGCAGCAGATGACTGTTTTCGCACGTCCGGGTGCTGCCGGGGCGCTGATGTCGTACGAATCCCGGTACCAGAACTTCATCGGGGGCCAGTGGGTCGCCCCGGCGGCCGGCCGCTATTTCGAGAACCCCTCACCGGTGACCGGCCAGCCGTTCTGCGAGATACCGCGCTCCGACGAGACCGACGTGGACAAGGCGCTCGACGCCGCCCACGCGGCGGCCCCGGCCTGGGGCAAGGCCGCCCCCGCCGAGCGGGCGGCCATATTGAACAAGATCGCGGACCGCATCGATGAGCACACGGCGGCGCTGGCCGTCGCCGAGGTGTGGGACAACGGCAAACCGGTGCGCGAGGCGCTGGCCGCCGACATCCCGTTGGCGGCCGACCATTTCCGGTATTTCGCCGCGGCGCTGCGCGCGCAGGAGGGTTCGCTGTCCCAGATCGACGACGACACCGTTGCCTACCACTTCCACGAGCCGCTCGGCGTGGTGGGGCAGATCATTCCGTGGAACTTCCCGATCCTGATGGCCGCCTGGAAGCTGGCGCCCGCCCTCGCGGCCGGCAACGCGGTGGTGCTCAAGCCCGCCGAGCAGACCCCGGCCTCGGTGCTCTACCTCATGTCGCTCATCGGGGACCTGCTGCCCGCCGGAGTGGTCAACGTGGTCAACGGGTTCGGCGCGGAGGCCGGCAAGCCGCTGGCCTCGAGCAACCGGATCGCCAAGATCGCGTTCACCGGGGAGACCACCACCGGGCGGCTGATCATGCAATACGCCTCCCAGAACCTGATCCCGGTGACCCTGGAGCTGGGCGGCAAGAGCCCCAACATCTTCTTCAACGACGTGATGGCGCGCGGCGACGACTTCCAGGACAAGGCGCTCGAGGGCTTCACCATGTTCGCCCTCAACCAGGGCGAGGTGTGCACCTGCCCGTCGCGCAGCCTGATCCAGGCCGACATCTACGACGAGTTCCTCGAACTGGCCGCCATCCGGACCAAGGCGGTCCGCCAGGGCGACCCGCTGGACAGCGAAACCATGCTGGGGTCGCAGGCGTCGAACGACCAGTTGGAAAAGATCCTGTCCTACATCGCGATCGGCCAGGACGAGGGCGCCAAGGTGATCACCGGCGGCGAGCGGGCCGAGCTTGGCGGCGACCTGTCCGGCGGCTACTACATGCAGCCGACGATCTTCTCGGGCAACAACGGCATGCGGATCTTCCAGGAGGAGATCTTCGGGCCGGTGGTGGCGGTGGCGCCGTTCTCCGATTACGACGACGCGATCGCGATGGCCAACGACACCCTTTACGGCCTGGGCGCGGGCGTGTGGAGCCGCGACGGCAACACCGCCTACCGGGCCGGCCGCGACATCCAGGCCGGCCGGGTCTGGGTCAACTGCTACCACGTGTATCCGCCGCACGCGGCGTTCGGCGGCTACAAGCTGTCCGGCTTCGGGCGTGAGTGCCACAAGATGGCGCTCGAGCACTACCAGCAGACCAAGAACATGCTGGTGTCCTACTCGGACAAGGCGCTCGGTTTCTTCTGATGGCCCGGGACCCCGTCACCGGGGTGGTCATCACCGCCCCCGCCGCCGAACTGCTGGAGCGACTGCAACAGCGGCACGGCCCGGTGATGTTCCACCAGTCCGGCGGCTGCTGCGACGGGTCGTCGCCGATGTGCTACCCGCGCGGGGACTTTCTGGTCGGTGACCGCGACGTCCTGCTCGGCGTCCTCGACGTCGGTGACGGGGTGCCGGTGTGGATTTCGGGCCCGCAGTACGAGACCTGGAAGCACACCCAACTGGTGATCGACGTGGTCCCCGGCCGCGGCGGCGGCTTCAGCCTGGAGGCGCCCGAAGGGCTGCGGTTCCTGTCGCGCGGACGGGTCTTCAGCGACGACGAGCAGGCGGTGCTGCGGGCCGCGCCGGTGATCACCGGCGCCGATTACGAGCGCGGTGAACGCCCGTCCGCGCGCGGCCGGGTGGTGGCCGACGCGGCGCTGCGAACGTGCCCTCCGGGTCGGTGAGGCCAGTAGTGTCGAAAGCGTGATCCCGCTGCCGCGCCCGCGACTATTGGCCGGCGCCATGCTGATTGGCGCCGCGCTCGGGCTGCTGGCGGGGGTGGGATTCGCCGTCCCGGCCCACGGGGATGTCCGCCCGGCCGTCGCCCTGGCGTTGGTGGTGGGAATTCCCGGCACCCTCGGGCTGGTGACCATCCTCTTCTCCGGGCGTCGATGGGTGACCATGCTGGGCGCGTTCGTCCTGTCGGTGGGACCGGGCTGGTTCGGCGTGCTCGTCGCCCTTCAGGTGACGGCCGGTGGCTGACGAGGACACCCCGTCGAGCCCGGGGACCCAGTCATGGGTGCCGGACTTCTCCGATTCCGAGGAGGACACCGGGACGCAGTCGTGGGTGCCGGATTTCTCGGACGACGACGACACCGGCGGGCGCCCGGCCGCCGCGAAGGACGCGCCGGAACCGGCCGAGCCGGCCGCCGCGCCGGACGATGACGAGGCCGAATCCGCCGTCGTGCCGGTGCAGCCCGTCACCGTCCCCGGGCGCTACTTCTACCTCAAGTGGTGGAAGCTGCTGCTGGTCATCCTCGGCGTCTGGTTCGTGGCGGCCGTCGTCGGCCTCGGCCTGTTCTATTGGTGGTACCACGCGGGCGACAAGACACCGGCGTTGTTCGCGGTCCTGGTGTACGTGGTGGCGTGCGCCGTCGGTGGCGTGCTGCTCGCCATGGTGGAGGGCCGGCCGCTGGTTTCGGCGCTGTCGCTGGCGGTGATGTCGGGGCCGTTCGCCGCCCTGGCCGCCGCGGCGCCCGTGGCTGGCTACTACCACTGCGCGCGCGTCGGCCACTGCCTGCTGGGCGTCGTTCCGTATTAACGCCCGGCCCGCGGGGCCACTAGGGTAGGGCCGTGACCCATTTTGACGTCGTCGTCGTCGGGGCCGGTCCCGGCGGATATGTCGCAGCCATTCGCGCCGCACAGCTCGGCCTGAACACCGCAGTCGTCGAGCCGAAGTACTGGGGTGGTGTGTGCCTCAACGTCGGCTGCATCCCGTCCAAGGCGCTGCTGCGCAACGCCGAGCTGGTGCACATCTTCACCAAGGAGGCCAAGACGTTCGGCATGAACGGCGAGGCGACCTTCGATTACGGCACCGCCTTCGACCGCAGCCGCAAGGTGGCCGAGGGCCGGGTCGCGGGCGTGCACTTCCTGATGAAGAAGAACAAGATCACCGAGATCCACGGCTACGGCCGGTTCACCGACGCCAACACGCTCTCGGTCGAGCTGAACGACGGTGGCACCGAGAACGTCACGTTCGATAACGCCATCATCGCCACCGGCAGCAGCACCCGGCTGGTTCCGGGGACCTCGTTGTCGACCAACGTGGTCACCTACGAGGAGCAGATCCTGTCCCGGGAGCTGCCCGAGTCGATCGTGATCGCCGGGGCCGGCGCGATCGGCATGGAGTTCGGCTACGTGCTGAAGAACTACGGCGTCGACGTGACCATCGTGGAGTTCCTGCCGCGCGCGCTGCCCAACGAGGACGCCGACGTGTCCAAGGAGATCGAGAAGCAGTTCAAGAAGCTGGGCATCAAGATCCTCACCGGAACCAAGGTCGAGTCGATCGACGACAACGGCTCCGAGGTGACCGTCGCCGTCAGCAAGGACGGCGAGAAGCAGGAGCTCAAGGCCGCAAAGGTGTTGCAGGCCATCGGTTTTGCGCCCAACGTCGAGGGCTACGGCCTGGAGAACACCGGCGTCGCGCTCACCGGCCGCAAGGCGATCGGGATCAACGACTACATGATCACCAGCGTGCCGCACATCTACGCTATCGGGGACGTCACCGGCAAGCTGATGCTCGCTCACGTCGCAGAAGCCATGGGGGTGGTAGCGGCCGAAACCATCGCCGGCGCAGAGACTCTGGCGCTGGGCGACTACCGGATGCTGCCGCGCGCGACGTTCTGCCAGCCGCAGGTGGCCAGCTTCGGGCTGACCGAGCAGCAGGCCCGCGACGAGGGCTACGACGTGGTGGTGGCCAAGTTCCCGTTCACCGCCAACGGCAAGGCGCACGGCCTGGGCGACCCCAGCGGCTTCGTCAAGCTGATCGCCGACGCGAAACACCTCGAGCTGCTGGGCGGGCACCTGATCGGCCACGACGTGTCCGAGCTGCTGCCCGAGCTGACGTTGGCGCAGAAGTGGGACCTGACCGCCACCGAGCTGGCCCGCAATGTGCACACCCACCCGACGTTGTCGGAGGCGCTGCAGGAGTGCTTCCACGGCTTGACCGGCCACATGATCAACTTCTGACGGGCCCATGCGCAGCGACGTCGTTCTGGGGGCCGTCGGCGGCCTCGCCGCGGGCTATGTCCTGTGGCTGCTCGCTTTTTCGATCGCCGACGACAACGCGGCGGTGGGGCAGTGGGCGCCGACGGTGTTGCTGGCCTCGCTCGCCCTGGCGGTCTGCGCGACGATGTGGGCGTCGTTGCAGCGCCGGCGCCGAAAGTACGCGTGGTCGGGCTTCGGGTTCGGGCTGCCGGTGCCGCCGCTACTGCTGACGCTGGCCGTGTTCGCCAGCGTCTACCTGTGAGCGGGCGGGTCTAGCGGGGGTTGTCCAGCGGGATTGCCAGGGCCGACATGGTCGCGGCCAGGCCGTCGTATTGGCTTGCCAGCAAGCAGAATTCGATCAGCTGACGCCGGTCCAGGTGCTGGGCCAGCTGCTGCCAGGTGGCGTCGGTGATGGTGCGGTCCTTGACGAACTCGTCCGTCGCGGTCAGCAGCGCCTGCTGGCGCACGGTCAGCCGCGCCTCGACCGGCTCCAGCCGCTCGGGCCAGGCGAAGATCGCGGCCTGCAGGTCCGCGTCGAGCCCCTGCCTGGCGGCCATCCGGCGATGGTGCTGCAGCTCGTATTCGCACGAGCGCAGGTGCGCGACCCGCAGGATCACCAGCTCGGTGTCGATCGCCGGCAGCCGGCCGCGCAGCACGCGGCCGCTGTAGATGCTCCACACCAGGAACAGGAACTTGTTCTGGCCCAGCGTGGTGAACAGGTGCATCTCGGGCGCGCGGACCTTGCGGGCGGCCGACTTCGCCAGAATCCAGTTGATCAGCCCGAGTTCACGCAACCGCCCCGACGGGATGCGGCCGTTTTCAGGCGCGGTCACGGTTGCTGCACCAGGTAAGGGGAGACCGTGCTGCGGTGCTCGTCCAGATCCAGGGCGCGCCCCAGCGCCGGGAACGCCCGCTGCGGGCAGTTGTCGCGCTCGCAGACGCGGCAGCCCGCGCCGATCGGTGTGGCGATATCACCCGACAAGTCGAGTCCTTCCGAGTAGACGAGCCGGTGCGCGTGGCGAAGCTCGCAGCCCAGCCCGATCGCGAAGGTTTTACCCGGCTGACCATACCGGGCGGCGCGGCGCTCCACGGTGCGGGCCACCCACATGTAGTTGCGGCCGTCGGGCATCTGGGCGATCTGCACCAGGATCTTGCCCGGGTTGGCGAACGTCTCGTACACGTTCCACAGCGGGCAGGTCCCGCCGCTGGACGAGAAGTGAAAACCGGTGGCCGACTGGCGTTTTGACATGTTGCCGGCCCGGTCCACCCGGACGAACGAAAACGGCACGCCGCGCATCGACGGCCGCTGCAGCGTCGAAAGCCGGTGCGCGATGGTCTCGTAACTCACCGAGTAGAAGGAGGACAGCCGCTCGACGTCGTAACGGAAATTCTCCGCGACGTCATGGAATTGGCGGTAGGGCAGCACCGCGGCCGCGGCGAAGTAGTTGGCCAGCCCCAGCCGGGCCAGGGTGTGCGACTCGTCGCTGGTGAACTTGCCCTCCTGGACCAACGCGTCGATCAGGTCGCCGTATTCGAGGTAGGCCAACTCGGCGGCCATCTTGAAAACCTGCTGACCCAGCGAGAGGTGGTTGCTGATCTCCAGCGTCTTGGTGGCGGGGTCGAACCGGTGCAGCACGGTGTCGCCGAGATCGATGCGGCGGTTGATGTGCACGCCGTGCACCTCGGTCAGCCGGCGGTTCAGCTCGCGAGCCAGGTCGCCGTGATGCATCCGCATCTGGATGGTCAGGTCTTCGGCGGCGGTGTCCAGCTCGTGCAGATAGTTCTGGCGTTGGTAGAAGTAGTCGCGGACCTCCTCGTGCGGCATGGTGATCGACCCGCTGCCGCTGCCGTCGGAGAACCGCTCCTCGGTGGCGGCCGCCAGCTGCGCGGTGGTGATCCGGTAGCGCCGGTGCAGGTTGACCACCGCCCGGGCCAGCCCCGGGTGCGCGGCGACCATCTCGGCCACCTCGGCGGGTTCGACATCGATGTCCAGGTCGCGGTCCAGGGTGACCTCGCGCAGCTCGGCGACCAGCCGGGTGTCGTCCTGGGAGGCGAAGAACGTCGCATCCACGCCGAACACCTCGGTGATGCGCAGCAACACCGCCACCGTCAGGGGGCGAACGTCGTGCTCGATCTGGTTCAGGTAGCTCGGCGAGATATCCAGCATCTGCGCCAGGCCGGCCTGAGAGAACCCGCGCTCGTTGCGCAGCTGGCGGACGCGGGAGCCGACGAAGGTCTTGGACACTTTGCCCAGGGTACCGGGGTTGCTAAGCGGACGTTGGCAGAGTTCGCATGGGGCGGCGTTCGCGTCGCAATTGGTTTTTGACCCAGGTGGTTGGCATGATTCGCTGCGGAGGCCCCAGGACTGGCCTGGGGTGCCCACGAGGAGGAAACGGGGAGCGAAGCCGTGAGCCTGGACAAAGAAATGATGCCGGTTCCCGACGGGCACCCCGACGTGTTCGACCGCGAATGGCCGCTGCGGGTCGCCGACATCGACCGCACCGGCCGGTTGCGGCTGGACGCGGCGTGCCGGCACATCCAGGACATCGGGCAGGATCAGCTGCGCGAGATGGGCTTCGAGGAGACACACCCGCTCTGGATCGTCCGCCGCACCATGCTCGACCTGATCCGCCCGATCGAATTCCAGGACATGCTGCGGTGCCGCCGGTGGTGTTCGGGCACCTCGAACCGCTGGTGTGAGATGCGGGTTCGCGTCGACGGGCGCAAGGGCGGCCTGATCGAGTCCGAGGCCTTCTGGATCAACATCAACCGCGAGACCCAGATGCCGTCGCGCATCTCCGACGACTTCCTCGCCGGCCTGCACAAGACCACGTCGATCGACCGGCTGCGCTGGAAGGGCTACCTGAAGCCGGGCAGCCGGGACGACGCCTCGGAGATCCACGAGTTTCCGGTCCGGGTCACCGACATCGACCTGTTCGACCACATGAACAACTCGGTGTATTGGAGCGTGATCGAGGACTACCTGGCCTCTCATCTGGAGCTGATGCAGCTTCCCCTGCGGATCACCATCGAGCACGAGGCGCCGGTGGCCCTCGGCGACAAGCTGGAGATCATTTCGCACGTGCACCCGCCCGGTTCGACCGATCAGTTCGGTCCCAACCTGGCCGATCGCACTGTTACAACGCTCACATACGCGGTCGGCGACGAGACGAAAGCCGTCGCCGCGCTCTTCTCCCGCTAACCGGACAAGCGTCCCGTTAATTTCCCGGCTGACCTGCGAATTCTGGTTACCGGCCGGTAGTTTCTGAAACGGTTCAGTTCCCGTTCATCTTTGCAAGATTTGCTAAATCCCGCGGAGTCGTTGCCGAAATTGGCAAATGAAACGGCTGGACCTGCGTCAACAGCTGTGCCATCGTCGAGTTAGCACACCAGCGAAGTTGAGCCGCTAGCTACCGCCGGTGAAGCGTTCACCTAACCAGTAGTGAAGATCGTTGAAGGAGCATGCCCAATGTCTGCCGTTGGCACCCCCAAGAGCGCCGAAGAGATCCAGAAGGACTGGGACACCAACCCCCGCTGGAAGGACGTCAACCGCACCTACACCGCCAAGGACGTCGTCGCCCTGCAGGGCAGCGTGGTCGAGGAGCACACGCTGGCCCGCCGCGGCGCCGAGGTGCTCTGGGAGCAGCTGCACGACCTGGAGTACATCAACGCCCTCGGAGCGCTGACCGGCAACATGGCCGTCCAGCAGGTGCGGGCCGGCCTGAAGGCCATCTACCTGTCGGGTTGGCAGGTCGCCGGTGACGCCAACCTGTCCGGCCACACCTACCCCGACCAGAGCCTGTACCCCGCCAACTCGGTGCCGCAGGTCATCCGCCGGATCAACAACGCGCTGCTGCGCGCCGACGAGATCGCCCGCGTCGAGGGCGACACCTCGGTGGAGAACTGGCTGGCGCCGATCGTCGCCGACGGCGAGGCCGGCTTCGGTGGTGCGCTGAACGTCTACGAGCTGCAGAAGGCGATGATCGCCGCGGGCGTCGCGGGCTCGCACTGGGAGGACCAGCTCGCCTCGGAGAAGAAGTGTGGTCACCTCGGTGGCAAGGTGCTGATCCCGACCCAGCAGCACATCCGCACGCTGACCTCGGCCCGCCTGGCGGCCGACGTCGCCGGCGTGCCGACGGTGGTGATCGCCCGCACCGACGCCGAGGCGGCCACGCTGATCACCTCGGACGTCGACGAGCGTGACCAGCCGTTCATCACCGGTGAGCGGACCAAGGAAGGCTTCTACCGGGTCAAGAACGGCCTCGAGCCCTGCATCGCCCGCGCCAAGGCCTACGCGCCGTACTCGGACCTGATCTGGATGGAGACCGGCACGCCGGACCTCGAACTCGCCGCCAAGTTCGCCGAGGGCGTCAAGGCGGAGTTCCCCGACCAGATGCTGGCCTACAACTGCTCGCCGTCGTTCAACTGGAAGAAGCACCTGGATGACTCCACCATCGCGAAGTTCCAGAAGGAGCTTGGCGCAATGGGATTCAAGTTCCAGTTCATCACGCTGGCCGGCTTCCACGCGCTGAACTACTCGATGTTCGATCTGGCCTACGGCTACGCCCGCAACCAGATGACCGCCTACGTCGAGCTGCAGGAGCGCGAGTTCGCCGCCGAGGAGCGCGGTTACACCGCGACCAAGCACCAGCGCGAGGTCGGTGCGGGTTACTTCGACCGCATCGCCACCACCGTCGACCCCACTTCGTCGACGACCGCGCTGACCGGCTCCACCGAAGAGGGTCAGTTTCACTGATCGTCTGCGGAGCCGAGCAGTCGCGAAATCGCACCGCTGCGATCCAGATCGTGCGAATCAGCGCCTGCTGACCGTGAAGTAGCATTGGCCCCGCCCAGCGAACCTGGGCGGGGCCTATTGCGGTGCAAGACGATACGACACCGAAAGAGATGACAGTGAGCGACGCAGCGATTCAGCGGGTAGGGGTGGTCGGGGCCGGCCAGATGGGGTCCGGCATCGCCGAGGTCTCGGTCCGCGCCGGTGTCGACGTGACGGTGTTCGAGACCACCGAGGCCCTGATCACCGCCGGACGCAACCGCATCGTGAAGTCGCTGGAGCGCGGCGTCAGCGCGGGCAAGGTGACCGAGCGGGAGCGCGACCGCGCCCTGAGCAAGCTCACCTTCACCACCGATCTGAAGGACCTCGCCGACCGCCAGCTGGTGATCGAGGCCATCGTCGAGGACGAGGCCGTCAAGGCGGAGATCTTCGCCGAACTCGACCGCGCCATCACCGATCCCGACGCCGTGCTGGCGTCCAACACCTCCAGCATTCCGATCATGAAGATCGCAGCGGCCACCAAGAACCCGCAGCGGGTGCTCGGGCTGCACTTCTTCAACCCGGTGCCGGTGCTGCCGCTGGTCGAGTTGGTCTGCACGTTGGTCACCGACGAGGGCGCCGCGGCGCGCACCGAGGAGTTCGCGAGCGCGGTGCTGGGCAAGCAGGTGGTGCGCTGCTCGGACCGGTCCGGCTTCGTGGTGAACGCGCTGCTGGTGCCCTACCTGCTGTCGGCCATCCGCATGGTGGAGGCAGGTTTCGCCACCATCGAAGACGTCGACAAGGCGGTCGTCGCCGGGCTGTCGCACCCGATGGGTCCGCTGCGGCTGTCCGACCTGGTCGGGCTGGACACCCTGAAACTGATCGCGGACAAGATGTTCGAGGAATTCAAGGAGCCGCAGTACGGCCCGCCGCCGCTGTTGCTGCGCATGGTGGAGGCGGGCCGGCTGGGCAAGAAGACCGGCCAGGGCTTCTACACGTACTGAGGGCGGGCGCCGCGAAAGCGCTTGGCGCGCCTACTTTTCCAGCGTGAACTGGTCAACGTCGGTGTAGCCCTGGCGGAACAGCTTGGCGCAGCCGGTCAGGTACTTCATGTACCGGTCGTAGACCTCTTGCGACTGGATGGCGATCGCCTCCTCGCGGTTCGCCCGCAGGGCCGTGGCCCACGTCTCCAGGGTCCGCGCGTAGTGCAGCTGCAGCGAGTGCACCCGGGTCAGCTCGAAGCCCGCCGTCACCGCGTACTCGCCGACCGTCTGCGGCGTGGGCAGCCAGCCCCCCGGGAAGATCTCGGTCAGGATGAACTGCGAGAAGTGCACGATCTCGTGGGTCAGCGTCATGCCGCGCGCCCGGGCCTCCTTGAACGAGGGCCGAACGATGGTGTGCAGCAACATCACTCCGTCGGACGGCAGCACCTGGTAGGCCATCTTGAAGAAGCGGCCGTAGCGCTGGCGGCCGAAGTGCTCGAAGGCGCCGATCGACACGATGCGGTCGACGGGCTCGTGGAATTTCTCCCAACCCTCCAGCAGCACCCGCCGCGTGCGGGGGGTGTCCATCTCGTCGAACGACTTCTGCACGTGCTCGGCCTGGTTCTCCGACAGCGTCAGGCCCACGACGTTCACGTCGTACTTCTCGATGGCCCGCCGCATGGTCGCGCCCCAGCCGCAGCCGATGTCCAGCAGCGTCATCCCGGGCTCGAGCTTCAGCTTGCCCAGCGCCAGGTCGATCTTGGCGAGCTGCGCCTCTTCCAACGTCATGTCGTCCCGCTCGAAGTAGGCGCAGCTGTAGGTCTGGGTGGGGTCCAGGAACAGCCGGAAAAAGTCGTCGGACAAGTCGTAGTGGGCTTGCACGTTTCCAAAATGCGGCGTGAGCTGCACGGACATGTCGAGATAAAGCCTTTCGTTTATGCGGAGGCGGGATGGCCGGCCTGCACGACGCAACCCTGCGTCACCCCCGGTGCATCCCTGCATGCTAGTCGTCGCGGCGATGCGAGTCGTCTTCGCTAGCGGTGCAAAGCGTCACACGACAGCGCCCGAATGCACAAAAAGAGCGACCCCGGCGCCGCGCCGTGGGCCGGCTACGCCGGGGACGAATCCTGGTGTCCCGGCGGCGGCACGATCGGCGACGGGTGGGGCTCCTCGCGGAATTTCTCCAGCGACCCACCGACCTCGACGATGCCCTTCAGCGCGTTCCAGCTCAGCATCGTCAGGTAGTCGATCAGCTCGTCGCGGCTCATGCGCGGGTAGGACATCCACGAGTGGGTGGCCAGCTGAACGCCGCCGACGATCAGGTACGCCCACGGCTCCGCGCCGCCGGTGTCCATCCCCGCCTGTTGCATCCGGCGGCGCATCAGCACCGCGAGCATGCGGGCGATGATCCGCTCGGAGTCGGCGATCACCTTGCTCTTGCTGGCCGAGCTGTTCGACATCACGAAGCGGTAGGGCTCGGGTTCGTTCGCGACGGTTTCGACGTAGACGCGGATGACCTCGCGGGTCAGGTCGAAGCCGTCGAGGTTGGAGGTCAGCGCCGAGGCCATGTTGGGGATCAGGGTGGTCTGCGTGAACCGCATCATCACGGCGGTGGTCAGGTCGTTCTTGTCGACGAAGTAGCGGTACAGCACCGTCTTCGAGACGCCGATCTCCGCGGCGATGTCGTCCATGCTGATGGTGCCGCCGAGGCGCCGGATCGCGTCGATCGTGCCGTCTACCAACTCGTTGCGGCGCTCCACCTTGTGCTGGTGCCAGCGCCGCTTGCGACCATCCGTCTTGGCCGCCACAGCCAACATTCGCTCTGCCACTGTCGCCGATATCCCATTCACTAGACGCCCTCGATACTACGGCGTGCGGGCCTGTTTCGAACTCTGACCGCGCGCCGCTGCGGGCCCGGGAGCAGTGTCGTCGCATCAATCGGCCGCTTCGATAGATGATGGTGGGGTGGTACACAGAGCCTCGTCGCGAGGCGAAGCGCCGGCCCCCCGAGTGGCGGGCCCGGACGCACTGATTCCGTCGACCGCTGCGGGGCGACCGCACGCGTCGTTCGCCGAGTCCTTCGCCGGTGCCGACCCGCAGGCCGACGCCGAGCGCCGGGTGGCGCTGCGCCGGATGAAGGCCGTGGCGCTGAGCTTCCTGATCGGCGCCACCGGCCTGTTCCTGGCCTGCCGATGGGCCCAGGCCCACGCCAACCTGGGCGCCTGGGTCGGTTACGTGGGCGCCGCCTCGGAGGCCGGGATGGTCGGCGCGCTGGCCGACTGGTTCGCGGTGACGGCGCTGTTCCGTCATCCGCTGGGCATCCCCATCCCGCACACCGCGATCATCAAGCGCAAGAAGGATCAGCTCGGGGAGGGGCTGGGAACCTTCGTGCGGGAGAACTTCCTGTCGCCGCCGGTGGTGGAGACCAAGCTGCGGGACGCGCAGGTGCCCGGACGGCTCGGCAAGTGGCTGTCGGAGCCGTCGCACGCGCAGCGGGTGGCCGGCGAGACGGCCACCGTGCTGCGCGTGTTGGTGGAGCTGCTGCGCGACGACGACGTCCAGCAGGTGATCGACCGGATGATCGTGCGCCGCATCGCCGAACCGCAGTGGGGGCCCCCGGTCGGACGGGTGCTGGCGACCCTGCTGGCCGAGAACCGCCAGGAGGCGCTGATCCAGTTGCTGGCCGACCGCGCCTTCCAGTGGTCCCTGAACGCCGGCGAGGTGATCCAGCGGGTGGTCGAGCGGGATTCGCCGACGTGGTCGCCGCGCTTCATCGACCACCTGGTCGGCGACCGCATCCACCGCGAGCTGATGGACTTCACCGACAAGGTGCGCCGCAATCCCGATCACGAGCTGCGCCGGTCGGCGACCCGGTTCCTGTTCGAATTCGCCGACGACCTGCAACACGACGCGGACACCATCGCGCGCGCCGACGCGATCAAAGAGCAGCTGATGGCGCGCGACGAGATCGCCAACGCGGCGGCGACGGCGTGGAAGACGCTGAAACGGCTGGTGCTGGAGGGCGTGGACGACCCGTCCAGCACGCTGCGCACCCGCATCGCCGACACGGTGGTCCGCATCGGGGAGTCGCTGCGCGACGACGCCGACCTGCGCGACAAGGTGGACAACTGGATCGTGCGGGCGGCCCAGCACCTGGTTTCCCAGTATGGGGTGGAGATCACAGCGATCATCACCGACACCATCGAGCGCTGGGACGCCGAGGAGGCCAGCCGGCGCATCGAGCTCCACGTGGGCCGTGACCTGCAGTTCATCCGGATCAACGGCACGGTCGTCGGCTCGCTCGCCGGCCTGGTGATCTACGCCGTCGCGCAGCTGTTTTTCTAGTAGTGCTAACAAGTGCTTGCAATAGCAAGCACTTGTAGTAGTCTGAGGGCCGTCAGATCGACCGTCCGACCAGGAGCACGCCATGGCACCCGAGGAGAAGCTCTCCGCCAAGGTGTCCAACGCCGCCTCCGACATGGCCTCGGACATCGGTAGCTTCATCCGGACCCAGCGCGAACAAGCGCAGGTCTCGGTGCGCCAGCTCGCCGAGAAGTCTGGGGTGAGCAATCCGTATCTGAGCCAGGTGGAGCGGGGACTGCGCAAACCGTCCGCCGACGTGCTCAGCCAAATCGCCAAGGCCTTGCGGGTTTCCGCCGAGGTGCTCTATGTGCGGGCCGGGATCCTCGAGCCCAGCGACAAGAGCCAGGTGCGCGACGCCATCATCACCGACACCGCGATCACCGAGCGCCAGAAGCAGATCCTGCTCGACATCTACACGTCGTTCACCCAACAGAACGAATCCACCGAACCGAGCAACGAGGAGTGTGCCCCCGAATCCATCGCCGACGAGTGAGGCCGGTTCCGGGCGATGTATAGCCCACCGCCCACCCGGGTTACCCAGAAGCGAGGATCCGGCGCCCGCGAGCGGAGGAGAACCGCTCGCCCCGGCTTTCACAACAGACACCCAAGAACGCCTATAACGAAAGGAAACACCATGGCGGACAACACCAACATCGAAGATCTGCGGGCCCCGCTGCTCGCGGCCCTCGGCGCGGCCGACCTGGCCCTGGCGACGGTCAACGAGCTGATCGCGAACCTGCGTGACCGCGCCGAAGAGACGCGCGCCGACACCCGCACCCGGGTGGAGGAGAGCCGCGCTCGCCTGACCAAGCTGCAGGAGGACCTGCCCGAGCAGATCGGCGAGCTGCGCGAGCGGTTCACCAGCGACGAACTGCGCAAGGCGGCCGAGGGCTACCTGGACGCGGCGACCAACCGCTACAACGAGCTGGTCGAGCGGGGCGAGGCCGCCCTGCAGCGGCTGCGCAGCCAGACCGGCCTGGAGGACGCCTCCGCGCGCGCCGAGGGCTACGTGGACCAGGCCGTCGAGCTGACCCAGGAGGCCCTGGGCACCGTCGCGTCGCAGACCCGCGCGGTCGGCGAGCGCGCCGCCAAGCTGGTCGGTATCGAGCTGCCCAAGAAGACCGACGAGTCGGCCAAGAAGGCCCAGAAGGCTGTCGCCAAGAAGGCGCCCGCCAAGAAGGCGCCCGCCAAGAAGGCTCCGGCCAAGAAGGCGTCCGCCAAGAAGGTCACCCAGAAGTAAGTCGCGGCGGGGGGGGGGGGGGGGGGGGGGGGGGGGCCCCGGGGGGGGGGGGGGGGGGGGGGGGGGGGGGGGGGGGGGGGGGGGGGGGGGGGGGGGGGGGGGGGGGGGGGGGGGG
>NZ_LZHV01000027.1 GCF_001667275.1 Mycobacterium sp. ACS4054 | reverse complement strand
CACCGGTCAATTGGTGTTGATCGTGCATCACCTGGCCGTCGACGCGGTGTCGTGGCGGATCCTGGTGGAGGACTTCAACATCGCCTGGGCCCAGCACCACAGCGGCCAAACGATCACCCTGCCCACCGGTAGCACCTCGTTTCAGCGCTGGGCGGCACTTCTGGAAACGCACGCTCACCGGCCGGACGTCATACAGCAGGCCGACACGTGGCGGCAACTGGCGGCTCCGGCCACCCTGCCCCCTCCCCAAGCCGGGGACACCTATACCGCCGCTGGACATTTGACGACCGCGCTGGATGTCGAGACGACGCGGCGTCTGCTTACCGAGGTGCCCGCGGCGTTTCACACCGGAGTGCAGGAGATCTTGCTGATCGCCTACGCGCTGGCCTGGACCGAATTCCTGGGCACCGGCGACGCGATCGGTATCGATGTCGAGGGGCACGGCCGCCACGACGAGCTGGCCCGCGACGTGGACCTGTCCCGCACGGTGGGCTGGTTCACCACCAAATACCCGGTCACGCTGTCAGTGGCCGGGCCGGGCTGGTCGCGCGTCACCGCCGGCGACCCGGCGCTGGGCCCAATCATCAAGGCCGCCAAGGAACAACTGCGCGCCCTGCCCCACCCGCTGACCTACGGACTGCTGCGCTACCTCACCACCGAGCTGACCACACCCGAGCCCACGATCGGCTTCAACTACCTCGGCCGCCTCGGCGCCGCGGCCGACCTCCCCGGCGACCTGTGGGGGGTGAGCCGCGACAGCCTGGAGGTCGCCGCCGCGGCAGCCGCGGTGCCGATGCCGTTGTCCCACAGTGTCGAGCTGAACGCCGCCACCATCGACACCGACACGGGTCCGCGCCTCAACGCCACCTGGACCTGGGCCCCCTCCGTGTTGGATCACGCGCAGATCGGCCGGCTCAGCCAACTCTGGTTCGACGCCCTGACCGCAATCTCGAACCACGTCCGACACGGTGGCGGCGGCCT
>NZ_LZHV01000026.1 GCF_001667275.1 Mycobacterium sp. ACS4054 | reverse complement strand
CACCAGCGCCGATGCGCCGGTGGGTGCGGGCGGGGTCTCCTGCCCACCCGGTGATCCGGGCGACGGCGGAGGTGGCGGGTAGGAGCCGCCGGACGGCGGTTGATCGGTCATGAGCACCCTTCCACTGCGGACCAGCTGAACCAGGCCGCATTACAGTACCTGAGCGCGCAGCGGCCGGGCGAGACTTGCGTCGCGCGCCCCGCTAGCGTCGCCGCGGCCCGTCCGAGAGGAATCCGAGCAGGTCATATCGGGTGATCACGCCGACCGGCTTGCCCTCCTCGACCACCATCAAGGCGTCCCAGTCGCGCAGCGCCTTGCCGGCCGCGCTGACCAACTCGCCCGCGCCGATCATCGGCAGCGGCGGGCTCATGTGCTGCGCGACGGCGTCGGCCAGCTTGGCCCGGCCCTCGAAGACGGCCGACAGCAGCTCGCGCTCGGAGACGCTGCCCGCGACCTCGCCGGCCATCACCGGCGGCTCGGCGCCGACCACGGGCATCTGCGACACCTCGTACTCGCGCAGGATGCCGATGGCGTCGCGCACGGTTTCGGACGGATGGGTGTGCACCAGGTCGGGAAGGGCGCCGGATTTGCCGCGCAGCACGTCGCCCACCGTGGACTCCTCGGTGGAACCGTCGAGGCGGCTGCGCAGGAAGCCGTACGACGACATCCAGGCGTCGTTGAAGATCTTCGCCATGTAGCCGCGGCCGCCGTCGGGCAGCAGCACCACGACCAGCGAGTCGGGGCCGGCCTCCTCGGCGACCTTCAGCGCGGCCACCACCGCCATTCCGCACGACCCCCCGACCAGCATCGCCTCCTCGCGGGCCAGCCGCCGGGTCATGTCGAACGAGTCGGAGTCGGACACCGCGATGATCTGGTCGGGCACGGTCGGGTCGTAGGCGGCCGGCCAGAAGTCCTCGCCCACGCCCTCGACCAGGTAGGGCCGTCCGGTGCCGCCGGAATACACCGAGCCCTCGGGGTCGGCGCCGATGACGCGGACGGTCCCGCCCGACACCTCTTTGAGGTAGCGGCCCGCGCCGGTGATCGTGCCGCCAGTGCCGATGCCGGCGACGAAGTGGGTGATCTTGCCGTCGGTGTCGGCCCAGATCTCCGGGCCGGTGGTGGCGTAGTGGCTGGCCGGGCCTTCCGGGTTGGCGTACTGATCGGGCTTCCAGGCGCCGTCGATCTCACGGGTCAGCCGGTCGGAGACGCTGTAGTAGCTGTCCGGGTGCTCGGGCGGGACCGCCGTCGGGCACACCACCACCTCCGCGCCGTAGGCGAGCAGCACGTTGCGCTTGTCCTCGCCGACCTTGTCGGGGCAGACGAACACGCACTTGTAGCCGCGCTGCTGGGCCACCAGCGCCAGGCCGACGCCGGTGTTGCCCGAGGTCGGTTCGACGATGGTGCCGCCGGGCTTCAACAGCCCGCTCGCCTCGGCGGCGTCGATCATCCGCGCCGCGATCCGATCCTTCGAGCTACCACCGGGATTGAGGTACTCGACCTTGGCGGCCACGGTTCCGGCGCCGTCGGGAACGACGGAATTCAGGCGAACGAGCGGCGTGCCGCCGATGAGCTCACTGATGTGCTGGGCGATCCGCATGCCTTCATGGTGTCAGGCGGGTTCCGCGGGTGCACGATGTGCTCGCCCCGGCGGTCCGACGGCGGTCGCTACTCGGTGGCCTCGCGGATATAGTCGCCGATCTGGCGCAGCGAGCGGACCGCCTCCGGCACCATCGGGGCGGCCAGCTGGAAGTCGTGGATCTGGCCGGGCCACACCCGCACCTCGGCCGGCACCCCGGCCGCCGCGAGCCGGTCGGCCGCCAGTCGCGCGTCGTGCAGCAACACCTCGGACCCGGAGACGTGGATCAGCGTCCGCGGCAGGCCCGCTTTGATGTGCTCCAACGGCTCGTATATCTCCTCGGGCCGCCCCGCGGTCTTGTGCTTGTCGGCCGCGCTGGCCACCAGCGCGGCCAGCGCGTCGAAGGCCCGGTGCGAGAACATCGCGTCGGTGTTGATGTTGGGATGCGCCTGCTTGTTTTCCTTGGCCAGCTGCAGCAGCGGCGAAATCATCACCAGGGCCGCCGGCTCCTCGTCTTCGGCCTGGAGGCGCTGCGCCAGCGCGAGCGCCAGGTAGCCGCCCGCCGAGTCGCCGGCCAGCACGATCTGCTCGGGCTGGTATCCGTGCAGCCGCAGCCACTGGTAGCCGTCGTGGCAGTCGTCGAGGGCCATCCCGATCGAATGCTTGGGCAGCAGCCGGTAGTTGACCACCAGGACGGGCGAGTCGGCGAACCTCGACAGGGTCTCGACCAGCCGGCCGTGCGAGTTCGCCCCGCAGGTCAAAAACGCCCCGCCGTGGAAGTAGACGACCACGCGGCGGGTGCCGTCGGCGGGCAGCACTCCGGGCGCGCGCACCAGCTGCGCGGACGCGTTGGGCAGTTTCACCGTCTCGCGGACGGTGGCCGACACCGGGAGGACCACGCGGGCGGCCAGGTCGATCAGGCCCCAGGGCCAGGGGAAGTTCGGGACGTGGCTGCCGGCGGACAGCACCGGCCGGATGGTCACCCGCGACGTCAGGTTCGCCACCCGCGCAGCAACGCTGGGCCCCGATTCGAGAACCTCGACGGGCGCCCCATCGCTCATGGCGAACTTGCGGGTCTTAACCCGCCGAACCCTAAGGACTTCGTGAGGACGAAGGGCATTCCGGGGGAAGCCGGATACTCTGCCGGGTGCGCTCATGCTCAACACTTTCTACGCCGTTGTAGTGCGATACAGCATGTGACGAGGCAGCTGAGCGTCTGGTTCAGCCGTTCGCGCCGGGCGCTCAGCCAACCCCGCGAACTCAGCTTGACAGCCACTTCTTAAGAGAACGTTTAAAGAGTCCGATTTGTTACCAAGTTCGGTTCGGGCCGTGACCACATTGTTGATCAGCGAGCCCCGCAAACATGCGAGCGCATCTAAACTGGACACCGTGACCATGCGGGTGCCTCGCCGTTCGGCGATCGCCCTGGCCACCGCAGGCGCACTCGCCTCGACAGGAACCGCATACCTGGGGGCGCGCAACCTGCTAGTCGGCCAGGCGACACACGCGCGCACGGTCATCCCCAAGTCGTGGGACATTCCCCCGCGCGCCGACGGCGTGTACAGCCCGGGCGGCGGCCCGGTGGAACGGTGGCACCGCGGCGTGCCCTTCGACCTGAGCCTGATGATCTTCGGCGACTCGACCGCCGCCGGCTACGGCTGCGTGAGCGCCGAGGAGGTGCCGGGCGTGCGGATCGCGCGCGGCCTCGCCGAGCAGACCGGCAAGCGGATCCGGCTGAGCACCAAGGCCATCGTCGGGGCGACGTCGAAGGGTGTGTGCGGCCAGGTTGACGCCATGTTCGTGGCGGGAGCGCCGCCGGACGCGGCGGTGATCATGGTCGGCGCCAACGACGTGACCGCCCTCAACGGTGTCAGCCAGTCGGCGCAGCGGCTCGGGCTGAGCGTCCGCAAGCTGCGCGCCCGCGGCGCGGTGGTGATCGCCGGCACGTGCCCGGATCTGGGGGTCATCACCGCGATCCCCCAACCACTTCGGTCGCTGGCGCACGAGCGCTGTTCGCAACTCGCGCGCGCCCAGGCCGCGGCGGTTCGGGCCGCCGGCGGCCTGCCGGTGCCGCTGGCGCAGTTGCTGACCCCGCAATTCCGCTCCACGCCCCACGTGATGTTCTCACCGGACGGCTTTCACCCGTCCGCCCCGGCGTACGCGATCGCGGCCGACGCGCTGCTGCGCGCGCTGTGCGAAGCGTTGGACGTCGAGGTCGACCTGCCGCCGCTGGAGTTGGCGGCGTCGACGACCGAGCCGGTGCTCGGCCCGCGCCACACCCGGCACAGCGTGATGTCGCGGCTGTGGCGGCGCCCGGTGCCGGGACCCGCCCCGTCTGCGCACCCACCGGTCGGCAACGACTAGATTCGTGCTAGCCCGTCGGCGTGGAATCACCCACCCGGTGTACGGAGCGAGCTTGTCCCATCCGGAAGGGATTTGAAGGGAACCGTCATGCCTGAAGCCGTAATTGTCTCCGCCGTTCGCTCGCCGATCGGCCGGGCGATGAAGGGGTCGCTGGTGTCCATGCGGCCCGACGACCTTGCCGCCCAGATGGTGCGGGCCGCGCTGGACAAGGTGCCGGCCCTCAACCCGCACCAGATCGACGACCTGATCCTGGGCTGCGGTCTGCCGGGCGGCGAGTCCGGCTTCAACATGGCCCGCGTCGTCGCCGTCGAGCTCGGCTTCGACTTCCTGCCCGGCACCACCGTGAACCGGTACTGCTCGTCCTCGCTGCAGACGACGCGGATGGCGTTCCACGCGATCAAGGCCGGCGAGGGTGACGCGTTCATCTCCGCGGGCGTGGAGACGGTGTCCCGGTTCGGCAAGGGCAACTCCGACTCGTGGCCCGACACCAAGAACCCCCTGTTCGACGAGGCCCAGGAGCGGACGTCGACGGCGGCCGCGGGGGCCGACGAGTGGCACGACCCCCGCGCCGACGGCAACCTGCCCGACGTCTACATCGCCATGGGCCAGACCGCCGAGAACGTCGCCATCTTGACCGGCGTCAGCCGCGAAGAGCAGGACCGCTGGGGCGTGCGCAGCCAGAACCGGGCGGAGGAGGCGATCAACAGCGGGTTCTTCGAGCGGGAGATCACCCCGGTGACCCTGCCGGACGGCACGACCGTGAATAAGGATGACGGGCCGCGCGCGGGCACCACGTACGAGAAGGTTTCCGAGCTCAAGCCGGTGTTCCGGCCCAACGGCACCGTCACCGCGGGCAACGCCTGCCCGCTGAACGACGGCGCCGCCGCGCTGGTGATCACCAGCGACACCAAGGCCAAGGAACTCGGCCTGACGCCGTTGGCGCGCATCGTGTCCACCGGCGTGAGCGGCCTCTCGCCGGAGATCATGGGCCTGGGCCCGATCGAGGCGTCCAAGAAGGCGCTGGCCCGCGCCGGCATGTCGATCAACGACATCGACCTCTACGAGATCAACGAGGCGTTCGCCGTCCAGGTGCTGGGGTCGGCGCGCGAGCTGGGCATGGACGAGGAGAAGCTGAACGTGTCCGGCGGCGCGATCGCGCTGGGCCACCCGTTCGGCATGACCGGCGCACGGATCGCGACCACGCTGATCAACAACCTGCAGACGCACGACAAGACGCTGGGCTTGGAGACCATGTGCGTCGGCGGCGGGCAGGGCATGGCGATGATCATCGAGCGGCTCAGCTGACGGATCTGCCGCGACTCGTCGAGGGTGCGTCCGGGGATTCGGGTGTGCACCCAGAGGCGCCGAGCACGAAAAGACCGGCACGCCAAGGGCGTGCCGGTCTTTTCGTTGACGAGAACTAGTCGTTCTGCAGGTAACTGAGCAGACGCAGGATCTCGAGGTACAGCCAGACCAGGGTCACGGTCAGGCCGAGGGCGATGCCCCAGGCCGCCTTGTCCGGCGCGCCGGCGCGCACCATCTGGTCGGCCGCATCGAAGTCGATCAGGAAGCTGAACGCCGCGATGCCGATGCAGACCAGCGAGAAGATGATCGCGACCGTCCCGCCGCTGCGCAGGCCCAGGCCGGTGCCGCCGCCGACGTGGAACATCGCGAGCACGAAGTTGCCCAGCATCAGGGCCAGCACGCCGAACATGGCGGCGACCAGCATCCGGGTGAACTTGGGCGTCACCCGGATCGCGCCCGTCTTGTAGACGACGAGCATTCCGAAGAACACCCCGAAGGTGCCCAGGACGGCCTCCCCGATCAGGGCGCCCGCGTTCGCGTGCGAGACCGAGAAGTTGGCGAACACGAACGAGACGGCGCCCAGGAACAGCCCCTCGAGCACGGCGTAACTGAGCACGATGGCCGGACTGTCCTGCTTGCGGCCGAAGGTGGCGACCAGCACCAGGCCCAGGCCGCCGAGCGCGCCGATCATGGTCAGCGGCATCGCCAGCGCGAGGTTGGACGCCACCAAGAAGTAGGACACCACCGCGGACACCGCCAGCACGGCCAGCGTGATGCCGGTCTTGGTGACGACGTCATCGATGGTCAGCGGGCGCGAGGCCCTGGCCTCCTGGTACGGGGCCTGGTAGGGGGCCGCGTAGGGGTCGGCACCATACCCGGGCATCGGGGCCGCGCCCGTGCCGAATTGCGCGTATCCGCCCTGTTGCTTGGGCAACGAACGAAATACCGGATTGCTTGTCTCCCGCACCGTCGGATCCTCTCTATTGGCTTCGAGCTGTGCGAACACAATCTCAACGATCAGCGTCCCGTCCGGGTTCCCATGTCGTCGCGTTAAAGATAACCCTTACCCGCGGGTATCGCGCCGGTCGTCACGATCTAGATTTTTCGTCGAGGATGGCGATGGGAGGCCAGGGCGTGACCGACGAATCCGATGAGGTTCTCACCCGTGTCGACGGCAACGTCGGTCTGATCACGCTCAACCGCCCCAAGGCGATCAATTCGCTCAACCAGCCGATGGTGGACGCGCTGAGCGCCGTCCTCACCCGCTGGGCGGCCGACGACGCGGTGCGGGCGGTGGTGCTCTCCGGCGCCGGCGAACGCGGGTTGTGCGCGGGCGGCGACGTGGTCTCGATCTATCACAGCGCCCGCAAGGACGGGGTCGAGGCGCGGCGGTTCTGGCGCGACGAGTATCAGCTCAACGCCCAGATCGCCGACTTCGCCAAGCCGTACGTGGCGCTGATGGACGGCATCGTGATGGGTGGCGGCGTCGGCGTCAGCGCGCACGCGGACACCCGGGTGGTGAACGATACCTCCAAGATCGCGATGCCGGAGGTTGGCATCGGCTTCGTGCCCGACGTCGGCGGGATGTTCCTGCTGTCCCGGGCGCCCGGCGGGCTGGGCCGGCACGCCGCGCTCACCGGGGCGCCGTTCACCGGCGCCGACGCCATCGCGATGGGATTCGCCGACCACTACGTGCCGCACGAAGGCCTCGAGGCGTTCACCCGGGCGGTCGTCGCCGAGGGAGTCGACAGCGCGCTGTCCCGGCATGCGGTTGAGCCGCCGCCCAGTGAGCTTGTCGCACAACGGGATTGGATCGACGATTGCTACTCCGGCGACACGGTCGAAGACATCGTCGCCGCGCTTCGCGGGCGCGGCGGCCCCGCCGGCGAGGCCGCCGACCTGATCGCCACCCGCTCGCCGATCTCGTTGTCGGTGACCTTGGCGGCCATCCGGCGCGCCGCGAAACTCGACACGGTGAAAGACGTTCTCGTTCAGGACTATCGGGTGTCGTCGGCGTCGCTGCGGTCACACGACCTGGTGGAGGGCATCCGGGCGCAGCTGATCGACAAGGATCGCAACCCGCAGTGGTCGCCGGCGACGCTGGCCGAGGTGACCGCGGCCGACGTCGAAGCGTATTTCACCCCGGTCGACGACGACCTGAGCTTCTAGAAAGGCGATTCGGTGACAGACACGACCTCCAGCAGCTACGAAACCATCCTGGTCGAGCGCGAGGAGCGCGTCGGCATCATCACCCTGAACCGGCCGAAGGCGCTCAACGCGCTTAACACCCAGGTGATGAACGAAGTCACTGCGGCGGCAACGGAATTCGATAAGGATCCGGGGATCGGGGCGATCATCATCACCGGATCGGCCAAGGCGTTCGCCGCGGGCGCCGACATCAAGGAGATGGCCGGGCTGACGTTCGCCGAGGCGTTCGACGCGGACTTCTTCGCCCCGTGGGCCAAACTGGCCGCCGTACGCACCCCGACCATCGCCGCGGTGGCCGGCCACGCGCTCGGCGGCGGCTGCGAGCTCGCCATGATGTGCGACCTGCTGATCGCCGCGGACACCGCGAAATTCGGTCAGCCGGAGATCAAACTCGGCGTGTTGCCCGGCATGGGCGGCTCGCAGCGGCTGACCCGCGCCATCGGCAAGGCCAAGGCCATGGACCTCATCCTGACCGGGCGCACCATCGGCGCCGCCGAAGCCGAACGCAGCGGCCTGGTTTCGCGCGTCGTGCCGGCCGACGACCTGCTGACCGAGGCCAAGGCCGTCGCCACCACCATCTCCCAAATGTCGCGGTCGGCGGCCCGGATGGCCAAGGAGGCCGTCAACCGCGCGTTCGAATCGACCCTGACCGAGGGGCTGCTCTACGAACGTCGGCTCTTTCACTCGACCTTCGCGACCGAGGACCAGTCCGAGGGCATGACGGCGTTCATCGAAAAGCGCACTCCCAACTTCACGCACCGGTAGGCCTGCGATGAGCGAACCCGGATCAGCCGTCACCGAGGAAGCCCCGGGCCCGGAGGCCGGACCCGAGGCCGCCCCGGAAAGCGAGGCGCCGCCCTCGACCCGAAAGCCTTGGTGGGTACGCCATTACACGTTCACCGGCACCGCGGTCGGGCTCGTCTTCATCTGGTTCTCCATGACGCCGTCACTGCTGCCCCGCGGGGCGCTGTTCCAGGCGTTGGTCAGCGGGATCTCCGGCGCCATCGGTTACGGGCTGGGCGTTTTCGCCGTATGGCTGGTCCGTTACATGCGCGCCAAGGATCACAGCCCGCCGCCGCCGCGGTGGGCGTGGATGGTGCTGATCCCGGTCGGTGCGCTCGGCATGGTGTTGATGGCGATCTGGTTCCACGTCTGGCAGGACAACGTGCGCGACCTGATGGGCGTCGCGCACCTGCAGTGGTACGACTACCCGGTGGCCGCGGGGCTGTCCGTGGTGGTGCTGTTCTCGCTCGTCGAGATCGGCCAGTTCATCCGGTTGCTGGTCAGGTTCCTGGTCGCTCAGGTCGACCGCATCGCGCCATTCCGACTGTCGGCGACCATCGTGGTGGCGTTGCTGGTGGTGCTCACCATCACCTTGCTCAACGGTGTCGTGCTCAAGTTCGCGATGCGCACCATGAACAACACCTTCGCCTCGGCGAACAACGAGATGAATCCCGACACCGCGCCGCCGAAGACGCCGCTGCGATCCGGTGGCCCCGAGTCGCTCGTGTCGTGGGAATCCCTTGGCCACCAAGGCCGCATCTTCGTGGAGGCCGGGCCCACGGTCGCCCAGCTCAGCGCGTTCAACGGCGTGCCGGCGGCCGAACCGATCCGCGCCTACGCCGGGCTGAACTCCGCGGACGGCATCACTGCGACCGCCGAACTCGCCGCGCGCGAGTTGCAGCGCACCGGCGGGCTGCAGCGCGCGGTCGTCGCCGTCGCCACGACCACCGGCACCGGCTGGATCAACGAGGCCGAGGCCGACGCGCTCGAGTACATGTACAACGGCAACACCGCGATCGTCAGCATGCAGTACTCGTTCCTGCCGAGCTGGCTGTCCTTCCTGGTGGACAAGGAGAACGCCCGGCACGCCGGGCAGGCGCTGTTCGAGGCCGTCGATCGCCTGATTCGCCAGATGCCCGAGGCCCAACGGCCCAAGCTCGTCGTCTTCGGCGAAAGCCTGGGATCGTTCGGCGGCGAGGCGCCGTTCATGAGCCTCAACAACGTCCTCGCGCGCACCGACGGCGCCCTGTTCAGCGGACCGACGTTCCAGAACACCATCTGGACCGACCTGACCTCCACGCGCGACGCCGGTTCCCCGGAGTGGCTGCCGATCTACGACCACGGCAAGTACGTCCGGTTCGTCGCGCGCCCAAGCAATTTGGGCCGCCCGAACTCCGCGTGGGACCGACCGCGGGTGGTCTATCTGCAGCACGCCTCGGATCCGATCGCCTGGTGGTCCCCCGATCTGCTGTTCAGCCAACCCGATTGGCTGCGGGAGCGGCGGGGCTACGACGTGCTGCCCGAAACACATTGGATCCCGGTGGTGACGTTTCTGCAGGTGTCGGCGGATATGGCGGTGGCGGTCGACGTGCCCGAGGGGCACGGCCACCACTACGTCGCCGACGCGGCCGACGGTTGGGCCGCGGTGCTCTCCCCGCCGGGTTGGACGCCGGAGAAGACCAACAGGCTACGGCCGCTGCTGCATTCGGATGCCACCTCCACCGGGTAGCTAGAGCCAGCGGCGCCCGGAGTCGGCGAACAGTCCCGGCCCGGCGTCGACCGGGGCCCCCGAAAGCTGTTCGAGCACATGGGCTTCCGCGAGCGCGTGATAGCCGCCGACGACGTCCGTGGCACGGTGCAGGCCGATGTCGAGCAGCGCGGCCGCCGCGAGGCTGGACGTGTAGCCCTCCGAGCACACGATCACCCATTCGACGTCGTCGCCGACGGCCTCGGGCAGCCTGGCGTCGCTGGTCGGGTCGCAGCGCCACTCCAAGACGTTGCGCTCGATCACCAGCGCGCCGGGGATCTCGCCCTCGCGCAAACGCTGGGCCTCCGGCCGGATGTCGACCAGCACCGCCCCGCGCCGGATCGCTTCGGGAACTTCGGCGGCGGGAAGACGGCGGAGGCGGCGCCGGGCGGATCTCAACACGACGTCGATGCGGCTCATCACGGTCCTTCCGGTTGGTCGGTCAGTTCGGTCCGTTGGCGGCGCAACCGATTTCGGCCGGTCACCTCGTAGTAGGACATCGCGGTCAGCGGCGGCGAGTAGGCATGCACGCTCAGCGACGGCCGCGGTGCGACGGGCACCGACACGGGGCGCGGCGCCCACACCACGTCGTGCACCCAACCCAGGGGAAACCCGGCCTGATCGCCGGCGTCCAACCGGCGGTGCCGCAGCGCGCGGCCATCCCACCGGAACTCGTTGAGCGACCCGGACACGACCGTCAGCGCGCCCAGGGATCCGCCGTGGTCGTGCAGCTCGGTGTGATGACCGGGGACCCAGCTGATCAGCCAGACGTCCAGCTCCTCGTCACCGTGGATGCGGGTGAACCAGCGGCGCGACTCGGGGATCCCGCCCGGGGGCAGCAAGTGGTCGCACCGTCCGCTCAGCACATCGTCGGCGGCCTGGTCGGTGGCGTGCAGGAGGTCGGGAACCCGCAGGCGGGTGGGCCCGGACGCCGGGGACGAGATGGTGCGCGGGCGCAACGCGGCGGGGGCGGCGACGGGCGCACGGCTCGCTAAGGGCAACGACATGGTGGAGCTCCAGAGAAACGGGATCGGACGGGCGGCGGCGGGTTAGGGCCGACAACACTCGCAAAATCCGAAGCGCTCCATCACGGCCGCCAGTGTTGCATAGATTGGCAGGGTGCGCTGGTGCGGTCATCGACCCCGACTGTGGGGCACGCTCGTCGTCGTGGCGGTCGGGTTGTCGGGGGTCGCGGGGTGCTCGTCGGGCGCCCCGACCGGCACGCCCGCGTCCTCGCCGGCGCGGCCGCCGGGCCCCGGCGCGGCGCCGCCGGGGGCGGTCGGGCTGTCCCCCGCCGGCGTGACGACCCGGGTCGACGTTCCCGCGAATTCGACCGAGGAAGAGTATTACCAGGCCTGTCACGCCGCGAAAGTGTGGATGGACGCCCAGCCACGGACCGGTCAGTCGCTGTTCGAGCCCTATCTGGGGATGGTCCAGGCCGCACCGTCGGGCACCGCGGGCAGCTGGAACGCCCGCTGGGCGGACCTGACGCCGGCCCGGCAGGCGGCCGTGATCACGGCCGCGCGGGCCGCCGCCAACGACGAATGCGGCTAGCCCCTTCGAACTCGTGCGCGATTGAATTCACGGGTACATAAAGTGCCCACCCGGCCGGTGCGGGGCGCTCGCGCCGCGCAAAATGAAGGCATGCCGGAGGGACGCCGATCCTCACCCACCCGCGTGGCCCTGGCCCTGGGCAGCGGCGGGGCCCGCGGCTACGCCCACATCGGGGTGATCGAGGCGCTGCGCGCCCGCGACTACGAGATCGTCGGGATCGCGGGCTCGTCGATGGGCGCGCTGGTCGGCGGGCTGGAGGCGGCCGGGCGCCGCGACGAATTCGCCGACTGGGCGAAGTCGCTGACGCAGCGCACCATCCTGCGGCTGCTCGACTTTTCGATCAGCGCGGCCGGGGTGATGCGGGCCGAGAAGATCCTGGACGCGGTGCGCGACATCCTCGGGCCGGTCGCCATCGAGGAGCTGCCCATTCCCTTCACCGCGGTGGCGACCGACCTGCTGGCCGGCAAGTCGGTGTGGTTTCAGCGCGGTCCCGTCGACGAGGCGATCCGCGCGTCCATCGCCATCCCGGGCGTGATCGCCCCGCACGAAGTCGACGGGCGCCTGCTCGCCGACGGCGGCATCCTGGACCCGCTGCCGATGGCCCCCCTTTCGGCGGTCAACGCCGACGTGACCATCGCGGTGAGCCTGTCCGGCAGCGAGTCGATCGCGGCGCGCGACGACGAGGCCGGCGTCACGGCCGAGTGGCTGAATCGCATGGTGCGCAGCACCTCCGCGCTGCTCGACACCGCCGCAGCCCGGTCGCTGCTCGACCGGCCGACCGCGCGCGCCGTGCTGGGCAGGTTCGGCGGGTCCACCGGGGAAGCGGACGGCTGGTCGGAGGATCTGGACGCGGAAACGCCTGGGGCCGAGGATGATACGACCGCTGAACTGGCCGAGATCGGGCCGGAGATCCCGAAGCTGGGCAGCTTCGAGGTGATGAATCGGACGATCGACATCGCCCAGGCCGCGCTGGCGCGCCATACGCTGGCGGTCTACCCGCCCGATCTGTTGATCGAGATCCCCCGCTCGACGTGCCGGGGCCTGGAATTTCACCGGGCGGCCGAGGTGATCGCCGTGGGCCGTGCGCTGGCCGACGAGGCGCTGGACGCCTTCGAGAACGACCGCGCCGCGCTACCCGCGGCCGAGGACTGAAATCCACGCTGCTGCAACGAATTTGGTTACACGCCCAAGAACCGGGCGACGGCGGGCGCCTCGCGTCGGCCCTGCTCGCGTCCGGCCAGCGCCGAGTCGACGCGACACTTGGGGTCCAGCGGATTGGACCCGAACGCGGCCAGCGAGCCGGAGTCGGCGAAAACCGCGAGCGTCGCGCCGGCGAAGGAGGCGATCTCCGCGGCCGGTGCGGGGCCGAATGGCGACGGCGCGTCCGCACCCGAGGGCACCAGCACAACCGCCGCGTCGCAGTCGCCGGCCACGCCGAGGTTGATCGTGCTGCCGACCCCGCCGTCCATGTAGCGCCGGCCCGCGATCGCCACCGGCGGCCACGCGCCGGGTACCGCGCAGCTGGCCGCCACCGCGTCGACGAGGTCGACGCCGGAATCGCGGTCGAAAACGACCAATTCGCCGGTGGCGACGTCGATTGCGGTCACCCGCAGCGCCCGGTCCGGCCAGTCGTGCGACGGCAGGCGCTGCGCGATCACCCGGCGGCGCACGGGCGGCGGAACGGTCTGCGTCGCCACGGCCACGGCGCCGATCCGCCGCAGCTGCTGCCGCGTCCGGTCCGCGGGGTCCGGGTAGGGCTCGGCCAGGGCGGCCAGGAACATGCCGGTGATGGTGTCGATGTCCACGCCGGAATCGATCTCGGGCGACGATTCGGCGACCTGCCGCTCGAACAGCGCGTCGAGCGTGCTGCCGCTGCCGATCTGCGCGGCGACCGCCGAACCCGCCGAGGTCCCCACCAGCACGTCCGAGGCGAGCAACAGTTCCGCCGCGGCCGGCGACGCATCGGCGATGCCGCGCAAAACGCCCGTTTCCCAGGCTATTCCGGCAATTCCCCCGCCTGCCAACACAAGCGCCCGTCTGTTCGCCACGGGCTACCGCCGAGCGCTCGGCAGCGCGTGCTGCGCGTCCTGAACCTGCGCGCTCAGATCCGCCCGCCGCAGCGGGTGCGCGGGCGGGTCGGGCAGGATCACGCTCCTCTCGACCCGCAGCGCGGCGTCGACGTGGACCAGCTCACCGGGATCGAGCAGGCGCCAGCGCGGGTCGGTGTCCATGCGTTCGGTGGCGAACACCACCGACGGGCGGGTACACAGATGCTCCGATCGCGCGTGAATTCGCTTGGTGCGCAAGTCGAATTCGGGGGCCTGGTTGGCATCGTCGCCGGACCGGTCCAGAAAGTAGAGTTCGTGGGTTTCGGGGTACCGCAGCGCCCACACGTCGGTCGCCGTGCTCAGTAACACGTTGACCGCGTAGATCGGCACGTTCGCCGCGAGCCATTTCATGGCGTCGGCCACGCCCGCGGTCACGTCGCCGTCGAGCGCGCGGATCGAGGCCGTGATCAACGCGAACACGCGCTCGGAATCGGTGTCGCCCAGGACCAAAGCGTCCGTGCCGACCTCGCGCAGCCGTTCGTCGAGGACGTCGAGCCCCTCCAGCACGCCGTTGTGCGCGAAGATCCGCCCGTCCTGCAGGAACGGGTGGGTGTTGCGGACGTCGAGCGAACCGGTCGTCGCGTAGCGCACGTGCGCGATGAACGTCGTGCCGGTCAGCTCGTGGGCCTCGGTGGCGAACGCGGCGTCCTCCCAGGCCGCCATGGGCTGCTTGTCCAGCCGTGGCCGGCCGCCCTCGTCGAAGACGCCCAACCCCGTGCCGTCCGGGTTCCTCTTGCTCTGTTCGGCCAGGCTGTCGGGGGCGTCCAGCAACCAGAACGTCGCCGAGCAGACCCGCGTCCCGGCATGGAGCCCGAAGAGTCGACACATGGTCTCGACGGTACCCAAGCGTCAGCGGGTCAACGCCCCGGCAAGGTCGCGCAACGCCCGCCGCGCGTAGCCCTTCCACAGCATCCCGAACAGCGGCAGGCCCAGGGCCGTCAAGGCCGACTTGGGGTAGATCGTCCAGCGCCAAGTGATTTCGGTGCCGTCACCGGCCGGGCGGAAGGCCCATTCGCCGGTGACGGAGCCGACCAGCAGTGCCATCGGGCCGCGGATCGCGGTGAGCCGGTAACCGAACGACCGCGGCGGGTCGACACTGGTCAGGTCTTCACGCGCGCTGCCGCCGACCAGGACGATCGTGCGGCTCTGCCCGGCGGCGTCCCAGGCGCCGGTCTGGTCGCGCACCTCTTTGATCGGCGGGAACGGCCCGTACCAGTGGCCGAAGATCTCCGGCAGCGGGATGGGCAGCGTGCCGTGAAACGCCTTGTCGGGCGCGAGCGGCACCACATGCGATTGCTCGACGGCCAGGGGCTGTGTCATCGGTTGTCAGTCCCGGGCCTCGACCACCCAGTAGCCATGCTCGGCGTAGCGCGCCCGAATGGCCTTCTTGTCGTACTTGCCCACGCTGGTGCGGGGAATCTCCTCGACGAACGCCCACCGCTCGGGCAGCCACCACCGAGCCACCTTCTCCGCCAGGAACTTTCGCAGATCCTCCGCGCTGACCGTGGCGCCTTCCTTGGCCACCACGACGGCCAGCGGCCGTTCCTGCCACCGCTCGTCGGGCACGCCGACCACCGCGGCCTCCACCACGTGCGGGTGCCCGACCAAGTCGTTCTCCAATTCGACCGAGGAAATCCACTCGCCACCGGACTTGATGACGTCCTTGGCCCGGTCGGTCAGGGTGACGAATCCTTGCTCGTCGATCCGCCCCACGTCGCCGGTGCGCAGCCAGCCGGAGTCGAACTTCGAGTCGTCGGCCGTCAGGTAGTAGGAGCCGGCGATCCACGGTCCGCGGACTTCCACCTCGCCCACGGCCTTGCCGTCGTTGGGCAGCACCTGCCCGTCGTCGTCGACGATCCGCATCTCCACCCCGCAGACCGGCTGGCCCTGGGTGGCGCGATACGCCCAGTGCTGGTCGTCGGGCGTTCCCGGGGGCGGCCACGCCATCGTGGCCATGGGCGACGTTTCCGTCATGCCCCACAGCTGCCGGATCTGCACGCCGTGCTTTTCCTCGAACGTGCGCATCAGCGAGACCGGAACGGCCGAGCCGCCGCAGACCACCAGCCGCAACGACGACATGTCGTGATCGGGTTCGTCCTCGAGGCGATGCAGGACGTCGTTCCAGATGGTGGGCACCGCGCCCGCGAGGGTCGGCCGCTCGTCCTCCACCATCCGGATCAGGGACCGCGCGTCCAGGTGGCAGTCGGGCAACACCAGGTCGGCGCCGGCCATCAGCGCCGCATACGGCAGGCCCCACGCGTTGGCGTGGAACATCGGCACGATCGGCAGCACGCTGTCCACGGAACCCACGCCGATGCCGTTGGTGGTGCAGGCCGCCATGGTGTGCAGGTAACTCGAACGATGGCTGTACACCACGCCTTTGGGGTTGCCCGTGGTGCCGCTGGTGTAGCACATGGCGGCCGCGGACTTCTCGTCGATCTCCGGCCAGTCGAACTCGGTGGGCTCGCCGGCGAGCACGTCGGCGTACCGGAGCACGGTCTTGCCCGAGCCCTCGAACGCGGAGGTGTCCCCCTCCCCCACGACGATCGCGGTGTGCACGGTCTTGAGGTCGCCCAGCACCGGGGCGAGCAGCTTGGCCAGCGACGCGTCGACCAGCACCACCTGGTCTTCGGCCTCGTTGGCGACATAGACGATCTGTTCGGCGAAGAGGCGGATGTTGAGCGTGTGCAGCACGGCGCCCATCGACGGCACCGCCAGGTAGGTCGCCAGGTGTTCGGCGTTGTTCCACATGAACGTCGCGACCCGCTGATCCCCGGTAATGCCGAGGCGGCGCAATCCGTTCGCCAGCCGCGCGGCGTCCTGACCCAGTTCCCGGTAGCTCGTGCGCCGGTAGCCGTCACTGGTGGCGGTGGTGACCGTGCGGGCGCCGTGCGCGCCGCAGCCGTGCCGCATGATCGCGGTGATCGTCAACGGAAAGTCCTGCATCGTGCTGTCCATTGAGGTACCGCCTTTTCAAGCGTCGCCTGATGTCAACCCGCGGACGCGGTCCGGCCGCGCCGCGGGCCGGCGGCGAAGGGCCGTCGGCAGCTCCACCCTAAGCCTCGCCGGCGCCGGCGATCGCCGCTACGCGAAGACGGGCTCCCGCTGGGGCAGCTCGCGGAGTCCGGTGGTCGGCGCCTCGGCCGGCCCCGGGCCCACGGCGATCGGCAGCACCGTGACCGCGCCGGCGTGGTCGGCGATGTAGAGGTATCGGCCGTCGGGGCTTTCGACCACGCAGGACGGGTGCTTGGCCGCGCCGATGTCAGCGATGACGTCGTGCGTTCGCGTGCACACCACCACGACGCGGTCGTCGCTGACCAGGTAGGCGCGCCGGCCGTCGCGGTTGAGCGACAAGCGGGTGAGCGGGCCGGCCACCTCGCTGAGCTTGCGCGTGCCGGTGATCTTGCGGGTCCGGGTGTCGATGACGTCGAGCACCGCGCCCACGACGGGGCCACAACTGGCGACGTAGGCCGTGCCGCCGTCGGCGCTAAGCGCGACGTCGCGGATGGGCAGACCCAGGTCATAGGAGCCGACGACGCGGCCGTCGGACCGCGCCCCGGTCGCGATGACGACCAGCTGGCCGCCAAACGGCCCGTTGGTGGCGGCGTACACGTGCCGCCCGTCCGGGCTGATGCGGACGCATTCGGCGGTGGTCCCGGGGCTGGTGGCGAGGTCGATCACCTCGAAGTCGCCGGCGGTGGTGTCGACGACCGTGACGTCGGCGCCGGCAGCGCCGTTGCGGCTGGCGTACACGAAGCGGCCGTCGGCGCTCACGGTCAGGTCGCTGACGTGCGACGCCAGCGGATGCGTCGCGACGTGCGCGTTGGTGGTGAGGTCGACGACGGCGATCCAGTCATACGCGGCCGACGCCGCGCTGATGTAGGCGCGCGGGGAGTCCCCACCGCTCAGGGCGACCGCGAACGGTTCCTCGATGCCCAGCGTCTGCACCACCCGACGGGAATCGGTGTCGATGATCGACACCGTGTCGCCGCCGTGGTTGGCCACCACGAGTCGGCTGCCGTCACCGTTGATGCCGATGTCGCTGATCGGACCGTTTCGCACCGGGATCTGCACCACCGGGGCGTCGTGGAATCGGAACGTCCGCTCATTCCGGTCGTGCCGGAAGGCCTTGCGGTCATCCATACCGCTCACGCTGCACCGCCTTTGCTATGTTGTCGGCACGGGGGCGAAGTCGCCGGACTCGCGCGACGATCGGCCTCCGGATCCAGGAGGATCTCAGCACCGAAAGGCGCTGAAGCGACTGGTTTTTGCGAGTCTACCGGCCGAAATTCGCGTCCAAGCGGGTCGAAATCCCCCGACGTTAGCTACGTCACTCCCCGCACTCAGGTTCTGCTCAGGCTTTCAATTACGCTGTATCGCAGTCGCTTACCCGTAGCGAAAGCGACGCAAACGCGCATCCGGCGGATTTCGCGTACGCCGCTAACGTCGCCGGTCACCGCGGTGGCGTCGTCCAGGTTAAGAAACTCTCAGGGTCTGCGCACAAAGAGGGAAAGATCACACCGGTTCGCTAGCTGAATTGGGTTTGCGGACGGGCCAATGCGGCGCCATCGACGAAGATATCGAGCTTTTCGTTGTAAAAGGCCACCAGACCGGCGATCTGGCCGACGGCCGGCAACGGGTAGTGGTAGGTCCAGGCCAGGTCGGGGTGCAGCGTGTCGCCGGACCGCACCGACCAGTACCCCGACGTCACGCCCTTGTACGGGCAAAGCGTCTGCGTCGTGCTGGGTTCGAGGTGCTCGAAGGAGATGTCGGTCGGGTCGATGTAATACCTTGTCGGCAAACCTGTTTCGAACAGCAGTACCGGAGAACTGCTGTCCGCCAGCACAATTCCGTCAAGTTCGACCCGAACGTGCCGGTGCGAGCGCAGCGCGTCAACGCGCGAATAGGGATTGCGCGGGTGGCCGTAGATAGGCTCGTCTTCCTCGAACCACCGCAGCCCATTCCATTCGAATCGCACCGTGCCGGCCACGGGCCCGTCGCCGTCGGGGTCGAACACCCGCGCGGCGGACGGGTGCGTCTGGCCGGCGGCCTCGATGGAGTGCAGCCGCGACGGACCGAATTGCACGCGCTGCGAATGGTTTTCGTCGCGCAGGAACTCCGCACGGACATCGGCCAGCGGGATGTAGTACTGCGGGTAGTACGGAACTTCCCACACATACAGGGCGGCGGTGGTGTCGAAGACCAACGCGTCCCCGAGGTAGCCGCGCACCCGGCGCGGCGCCGGCTCGATTCTGCCGCGCGCGGCAGCCATCTGGGGGTAGTCACGCTCGGCGGTCACGGCTGATCCTTCGAGGCCAGCCCGGCCGGGGCGTGGGCGATCGCCGCGCGGATGGCGTCGGCCAGCGCCAGGGCGCTTTCCTCGGTGAGTTCCAGCGCCACCCGCGCCGACGGCCCCAGCTGCGGGTTGATGACGTCGATGTTGACCGTGTGGCCGTAGGCGGCGTGCACGGGATGGTCGACGTACACGGTCGCGCGGCTGGCGCCGAACCACCCCGTGGCGCCCTTGCCGCTGCCGTCGATCGCGACGTGTTCGGTGAGATAGGTGCACATGAGCGGCGAAACCTAACCTTTCAGGTGGGTGGCGAAGAACTCGTCGATGCGGCGCCAGCCGTCGACCGCGGCCTCCGGCCGATACGCGGGGCGATCGACGGAGAAGAACGAGTGACCCGCGCCCTCGTAGGAGTGGAACTCGTGCGGCTTGTTCAGCCTGTTCAGCTCCTCGTCCAGGGCGGCCACCGCCGAGGGCGCCGGGAACCGGTCGTCGAGGCCGAACAGGCCCAGCAGCGGGCAGCCGAGCTGGGGTGCCAGCTGCAGGATCGGCTTCATGACCTTGGGCATGCCCTCCGGCGGATCCTCGACGATGAACGCGCCGTAGCAGTCCACCGCGGCGTCGAACGGCAGCGAGCAGGCCGCCAGGTAGGCGTGCCGGCCGCCCGAACAGTGCCCGATGACCCCGAACTTGCCGTTGGCGCCCGGCAACGAACGCAGGTGTTCTACCGCGCCCGCGACGTCACCGACGAGCCGCTCGTCGGGCACCCCGCCCGCGGCGCGCGCCGCCGCCGCGGCGTCGTCGGGCGACGCGCCCGGGGCCTCGCGCGAATAGAGGTTCGGCGCCACGGCGTGGTAGCCGGTGACGGCGAGGCGCCGGACGAACTCCTTGGTCTCGCGGTCATAGCCCGGCATGTGATGGATCCACACGACTCCGCCGCGCGTCCCCTCCGCCAAGGGGGAAGCCCGGTAGGCCTCGATCTCGTCGCCGCCGTGCCCGGTGATGGTGATGGTCTCCGCGCGGATGGCGTCTGGACTGGGCGCGTTCATCGCGACTCCTCGTGGCTGGCCGACACCGGGAGCGGGGCGCATGCGGCTGGCGCCGGGCCGCCCCGCCGGAAACCAACGTATCGGAAAAACCCGAGCGCTCAGCGCCGCTTGTCGCGCACCTTGTAGGTCGACGGCCACGACTTGCGGGACTCGTCCCCGGTCAACGGGGTGCCCACGCCCCCCACCTTCACGTTGTAGGCCTCCTTGCCGGGGCCGACCTCGCGGTTCGCGTGTTCCTGGGCGAGGTAGTACAGCTCGTCGATGGTCGCCTCGTCGTAAGCGACGAACGAGGTCTCCCGCACGAGGTCGTCGATGCCGGCCAGCATCCGGTCGGCCACCAACCGAGACGCGAGGGCCGCCAGGGCCAACAGCGTGAACGGAACGATCCAGTAACACACGTAGGACAGCGGGGTTCGGGTGTCCAGGATCGTCGCATCACGGCGCGCGATCGCCGGGATGGCCGACGACACCGTCATGCCGGCCGCCGTCGCCAACCAGATCCAGCTCAGGACGCCGACCATCCGGCCGAACAGCCCGGTCTTGACGACGTCCGCGGGTTGTTCCGCGGCCGCGAAGGCGCGCACGAATGGCTTGCCGGTCAGGGTGCCGACCAGCGCCACCAGGAAGAACCCGGCGGCGCTCACCGGCAACATCCACCGCTGGGCGAACGAGGAACTCACCGCGAAAGACAGCACCGTCAGCGCCACAAAGACTGCGGCGGAACCGATTTCGAGCGTCCGCTCCGCCTCGTCGGCGACGTTCCCGATCAACAGCGCGGTGGCCGCGACGATCAGCCCGACAATCGCGGCGGCAGAAAACGGAACGTTGCCGACGAGCACCCAGTACGCGATCCACGGCGCAAGACCAAAGAGCATGCCCACGATGGGTCAGTGTATGAGCGCTGGTTCGTCGCCCGGTCGGCAGGCCGAACATTTGGTCCGCGGGCCGCCCCGAGCCGCGACGCTAGGCCATCAAAGCCGTTGCGAGCGGAGGGCTTATGGCCCTTGGCAATCCGTATGTGGCAGGGCCAGGGTTGAAGTCCTACGCTGGTAAGCGGTGGCGGGGTCTTCCGAGCTGTCAGCCAGGGCAGAGCAAGGCTAGGTCGAGCGATGGAACCTACGGCCGCACCCGCCGAAGGCGTAGTGGCGATCGGCGCATCCGCCGGAGGTATCGAAGCGCTGTGCGACCTGGCGGCGGGAATGCCGGCGGACCTTCCGTTCGCGGTCATGATCGTCGTGCACATGAGCCGCGAAACGCCCTCGCTGCTCGCGGAGATCATCGACCGCAGCGGCCCGTTGCCGGCGGTCACCGCGGTCGCCGGCGCCGCGCTGGAGGCCGGGCGAATCTACGCCGCGGTGCCCGACCGCCATCTGCTCGCCCGTGACCATCGCGCGGTGCTGTCGACCGGGCCCCTGGAACGCGGTCGCCGACCCGCCATCGACCCGCTCTTTCGATCTGTCGCCCTAGACTACGGCCGGCACGCGATCGGCGTGCTGATGTCGGGGCTGCTCGACGACGGCGTGGCCGGATTGGGCGCCATCAAGGCCGCGGGCGGGACGACGGTGGTCCAGGAGCTCGCGGACGCGTTGTATCCCGACCTGCCCCGAAACGCCATCCGGGCCGGTGTGGCCGACCAGACGGCGGCGGCACGGGACATCGGGGGCCTCCTCGCGCGGCTGGCTCGCGGGATCATCGACGAGCCGGCGGCGGACGCTGGCTAAACCCTTTGCGACGCAAGGCATCTCACGCGTTCAGCGCGATCGCCAGGAAATCGAGCCGCCACAGCGACTGGAACAGCTTGCGCCCGAAGTCGCGCACCAAGTCGGCGTTTTCCGGGCCGACGTCGTCGCGCTGCGCCACCTGCTCGATGATGTCCCGGATCGTGCGACGGCCGTCGACCTGCGCAACGAAGGGCAGCTGGGCCGGGTTGAGCTTCAGCGTCGTGCCGGGCAGGTGAATTTCCTCGCCCCTGAGCAGGCAGGCCGTCCGCAGCAGCGGGACGTAGTCGAGCGCCGCGGCCGTCGAGAAATCGATCGTGTATTGCTCCTTGGGACGTTCCGGGCGGCAGGCGATGAAGAAGTGGCTGGCATTGGCAGGCTGCAGGCGTTCCATCACCGACCAGAGTTCGGCGTCGGGCAGTCGGTCGAGCATCGCCTGGAATTGGCTCGCCGGCGCGACGAAGTCGTGCGGGTAATACGGCGCCTTGTGGAACCAGCCCTGGAACGCCAGCCCAGCGGAGTCGACCAGGTCCAGGCATTCGGCAACGGTGTAGTTGCGCTGGCGGCTGTGCAGGAACGTGTCCACCAGGGCGCCGTCGGACACCAGGTCGCGAGCGCCCTTCAGGTAGGGGCGGACGGGGTGATCGGGCGGCAGCACCGCAAGCGCCTCCTTGACCAATTGGACCGACGCGTCGTCCTGCGTCAGCCCGAGGTCGCGGAAAGCCGATTCGAGCATGTCGACACCGAGCCGGCCGTACTTCGCGTAAAGCATGACGCCCAGCGCGCCTTCGGTGCGCAGGCACCCGCCGAGCGCCTTGAGCCCGGCCAGCGGATCCGCCATGTGGTGCAGGACGCCGGTGGACACGATGAGGTCGAAGTCGCGATGCAGGGTCGACGCCTCTTCGATGGGCAGCAGGCGCAGTTCCAGGTTGTCCAGGCCGTGCTTGTCCTTCAGGTACTGCTGGTGCTTCAGCGCCGACCGGCTGACGTCGATCGCGACCACTTTGGCGCCGCGGTTCATGAAGGCGAAGAGGGCCGCCTGGAAGGTGCCGCACCCCGCAATCAGGATGTCTAGGTCGGGCTTGTAGTCCCGGTCGGGCCACAGCACCCGGTGCGCCCAGAAGGGATCGAACCAATCCCAGTGGTTCTTGCTCCACGCCGCCAGGTCGGTCACCGGAGGCGGATACTCCCAGCGATCGTATTGGCGGGAGACCTCGTCGACCCGCGGATCGTCGGTCACTTCGGCGCACCCTCCTTCGCGGTGGCGGTCGCGACCAACTTACTGTGCCCGGCGCGCACTCACATCAGCGGCGGCCCCGGGATCAGCCAGATCAGCGAACTGTCGATGAGGCCCCGATACTGCGGGCAGTAGGCCGCCACGGACAAGCCGACGAAGTAGCTGGACTCTCTCATCGTGAGATCGGTGTCGTGCTTCACCTTCATCGCCAGAACGCTGGCATTGGCGTTGTTGTCGAACCCGGTGCACACCCGGTGGGCCATCGCGATCGCGATGTCGCTGTCCCGAACCTCGATCCCGTAATTCGCCAGTGACGCGATGAACGCATCATCGGCCGGGTCGGCCGACGCCGGCGCCGGGGAAAGCAGCGTCGCGGCGAGCAGCAGGACGGCACAGACGGCCGACCGCTTACCGGGGTGGGCGTTCATCTCGCCGGCGCCTACGGGGAACCGTTGACAATGCGGTCACGGATGGCGCTGGCGGTGGTGAGATGCGCCTCCGCGGAATTCATGAATTCGCCCGCGTGGCGCGCCTCGTTCGTGTCGCGATCCTCGATCGCGGCGACGCAGAAATGGGAGGCGGCGTCGAAGTCGTCGAGGCTGGCTTGCAACGCGTCGGTGAGCTCCTTGTCGGGGGACGGCATATGCCCTTGCAGGAAGCTCGCCGCCTCGTGCCCGTCGCGGCAGGCCGCCCCGAGAGCGGCGTAGTCCTGGGTACCGATGGCAAATGTCGCCTTGCCCATGGCGATTCCCAACTCCTGCATGTGGTCCTTGGTCATTTCGACCCAACCGCGCACCGCCTGAGCGTGAGACGTGCTCGTGGTGGTCGTGCCGCCAGCGCCGGTGTGTGTTCCAGACGAGCAGCCCGCCACCAAGAGAAGCACCGCCGCCGCGCCCACCATGGCTCGCTTGATCACCACCGGCCTCCTAAACCCCGTGCATGGTGATCTTCGTTCCGGCGGCGCCGGCTAGACAGGGCACAAAGGCTCTAGCTCCGGCAGCGAGGTGCCTCAACGTCGAAGGCGCCACCGCGTGATGCCCGCGAAGAGCACGGCAAGCACTCCCAACATGGCCATGTTCATGAGCCATGCCGAGCTGGAGTGCCGCCAGAGCGACTCGTTCGCAATCCCCGCGACCAGCTTGGTCAGATCGGCCGTCGACGCGGTGGCCGCGAACCCCCATCGTCCGGGAGTCAGCCAGGCAAGGGCCTCCATCAGCGGTCTGCCGGTCACCGGGATGAAACCGCCCGCGAGCACCAGTTGCGCCATCAGGGTCATCGCCAACAGCACGATGACCTGATCGCCGGTGCGCGCGAGAGCCGAAAGCGCAAGCCCGAGAACGACCGCCACCACGCACGTCGTCGCGACACCGACGAACAACTCGAAGGTCGGGCTGCCCAAGACCACCGCACTCGACGGGCCAGGCTTGCCGATCGAAGGCGCCGTGACGATCAGGACGAGTATGGCGGATTGAAGCACCGCGACCGCGCCGAAGACGGTTGTTTTCGCCAGCAGGTAAGCCGACGCCGACAATCCCGCCGCCCGCTCGCGCCGGAAGACGGCGCGTTCGCCGACGAGATCGCGGACGCTGAGTGTGGTTCCCATCAGGATCGCCGCGAAGCTCGTCAACGCGACGATGTGCTTGGCTTCGAACGGCGGTGCGCCAAGCGCCGGCATGTGGCTCAGGCCCGCATGGCCCGTGACGGTCAACGGCAGCAGGCCGACGACGAACGGCAACACCGCGAGGAAGGCGAGGTAACCCCGGTTCGCCGCAAGCAACCGCACCTGGCGGCGTGCGAGCGTCGACGTTTGGCGCCACACGCCCACCCGGGGTGGTTGTGATGCCGGCTGCACCGGCGCGGCGCGGCACCCGGTGTCCGCGGCCTGGGAGCCCCGGCCCTGCACGAACCGTCGGTGCATACCGTCCGGATCGGAACATACCTTCGTGAAGATGTCGGCCCAATCCGACGCTCCCAGAAAGGAACTGAGCCGATCGGGTGGTCCGCAGAAAACCGTCTTCCCGCCGGGCGCGAGCAGCAGCACTTGGTCGCACACGTCCAGGAACGTCAACGAGTGCGTCACCACCACGACCACGCGGCCGGCGTCGGCCAACCGGCGCAGCATCGCCATCACCGAGCGGTCCAGGGCCGGATCCAGCCCCGTCGTCGGTTCGTCGAGCACCAATAGGTCGGGACGGGTCAACAATTCGACCGCCACCGACACGCGCTTACGCTGGCCGCCCGACAACTTGTCGATGCGGGTGTCGGCGTGCGGCGAGAGCTCGAGTTCCTCGAGCACCGTGCTGATCACCTGCCCGCGTTCGCTTGCGGTGGTGTCGGCGGGCATTCGGAGTTCCGCCGCGAACCGCAGCGCCTGAGTGACGGTGAGTCGGCCGTGCACCAGATCGTCCTGGGGCACCATCCCGATCTCGCTGCGCATGGCGTGCACGGCCCTCGCCCGGAAACACACCGTGCCGCCGGTCGGGCGCTGCGCCCCGGCGGCGACCTTGGCCAGCGTCGACTTGCCCGCGCCCGATGGACCGATCACCGCGGTCAGGGTACCGGGGCGCGCCGTGAACGAAACCTGGTCCAGGAGAACCTTTTTGCCGTCTACGGCGAGGGTGACATCCTGCATCTGCAGGCCATCGGTCGCCGCGGGCCGGACGCTCCGGCTTATCGGGATCGACCCGAACGGCGCTGCCGGGAATCGCCAACGAGCACGCATATCCGTGGCGTCGTCGGTCCGGTTACGCAGGGTGATCGGCAGCGTGGGCTTGTCGTTATTCATCGAGATCTCTCATCCGAGGAAGTACGCGAGTGGGAGGACAACCAGCAGTGAATCGATGCGGTCGAGTAGGCCGCCGAAGCCGGGCAGCCAGCCACCGGCGTCCTTGACCTGGGCCTGGCGCTTGAGCATGGACTCGAGCAAGTCACCGAACAGACCGCCGATGGAGACGGCGATGAGCAGGCCGACGGAGATGGTGCCCAGGAGCGTGAGGATTACGAACGCGCCGGCAATGGCGCCGACCATCCCGCCGATGGTCTTGTTGGGACTCAGCGGGGAGAGCGGCCTGCGCGCCCATCGCATGCGGCGCAACCCTTTTCCGCCACACCAGGCCGCGACGTCGGTGGCCGCGACGGCGAAGCACAGCAGGTACGCGTCCGCCCCCACCATGACGAGGTGGGAAAGCGACCAGCAGATCCACACCGACGCGAACGCGGCGGACGCTGCCCGCCTGGCGCCATGCTCGACGTCGCCCTCGAGGACGGAGGGCACCACGCACAGCAGCACGACGATCGGCGCGAACTGGAGAAGCGTGGGGCGCAGCCACGCCGCGATCGGGTATGCCACGGCCAGCACCACGAGCACGTAGGTGTCGGCGCGGCCGAGCTTGACCAGTCGCGCGTACTCGATCACCGCGACGACAGCCAGTGCCGCGGCCAAGCCCGCCGCCGTGCCGTGGCCGGCCCAGACGGGGAGCCCGACAGCCGGGGCGATCAGCACCCAGGTGCGCCACTTCTGCACCAACTCCTGCTTGCGCGAGAGCGCGACGGCGATGCCCGCGACCGCGAGGATCGCCACCGTGACCCACATCAGGAACACCGCCCGCGAATACATGTGAACGTGCAGCGGACCCAGGTCTATGTTGAGCGGCATCCGCCGATCGAGACGAGGCAACCAGTGCTCGACGAGTGACATTGCGGGCCCCCGGTTCTACGACGCCAGCGCGAAGCGGTCATCGGCCACGAAGTCGCCCCGCAGTGCCAGCACCCGCGACCGCAGTTGCGGTGCCGAGGTGGTGTGGGGATCGACAGGTGCACCGAGGCGTACCTCCATCGGGCCGGGCGAGAAGCTTCCGTCCTTCGGTAGCACGTCGGCAGTCCCCACGATCGCTACCGGAACGATGGGCACCCCGAACTCTCGCGCCAGACGTATTGCGCCGTAACGGAATTCGCCGATGGTGCCGTCCGTGGACCGCGTTCCCTCGGGATAGATGACGACGGTCCGTCCCGCGCGCAGCGCCGGGCCGACGGCCGCGACCAGCGCGTCGTAGTTGCCGTCGCCCGAGCGTCGCACCGGCAGTATTCCGATCAGCGAGGTGGCGATGAAGCGTCGCACCGGCACGTCGAACCAGTAATCGGCGGCCGCGCCGAAGACCGGGCGAGCTGTGGGCGGCAACGCCGCCACCAGCACCGCGGTGTCGGCGTGCGAGGCGTGATTGGCGACGACGATGCAGCCGCCCTCGGCGGTCCACCGCCCGGTCACCGTGAGGCCGCCGGAGACGGCGCACACCGTCCGCCACAGCCAGTGGCGAAGGACGCTCGCAGTTCGGTTGACGGTCATGCGGCCACCTGCGCCATGGGCAGCGTGACGGCGTCGAACCGCTGGTGAGTCACGATGAACGGCTGCGTGATCGCATCGAACTGCTCGAACAGCGCGAGGCGCTCGGTCGTTTCGACCGGCGTTTCGTGCGCGGGCCGCGCCTTCAACTCGCGGTGGGCGGCCCGCAGCCGCAGGACAGTGGTGAGCAGCGATCCGTTCACCAACTGCGCCAGCAGGATCGGCATGGCGATGGGAAAGGCGGTGGCCAGCACGAGGAACAGGCAGCGTTCGGTCTTGCCGAGCGGTCCGCCGTTGCGGCGCGTGAGGCCCGCCGCGGCGACGGCCAGCGACGCGAAGGTCGGCAACGTGGCGGCCAGCGCGGCCAGCAGAACCTGAAGCACGGGCCAGGACAACCAGTGCAATCCGGAGCCGTGCTGCCGCGCCGCCCAGACCGCCAGGCCCGCGAAGGCGAGCAGGTCTGCGGTGCGGTCGCCGAGTTCGTTGACCACGAAGCCCCACGGCCGGCTCACGCCACGCGCTCGGGCGACCGCTCCGTCAAGGTTGGCGCCGGCCAGCCGGATCACCATGAAGACCGCCGCCAGCGGCCACCAACCGAACGCGATGGCGGTTCCGGCGGCACCAGCCGCGGCGACACCGGCGGCGGTGAAGACGTCGGGAGACACTCGCCGAGCCACCGCAAAGTCGACGATCGGGGCCAGCCTTGCGGTGAACCACGGCTTCAATGCGTACAGGCCGGCCATGCGGGTCTTGCGAGCAGTCGAAGGGGCTGCGTGATGGGTAGCGACGTTGGTGTTGATGGCCGGCTCCTTTCGTTTCCTGCCGAGTCCTACGGGGGATGCGCCACCTGGTGGCGGCGCGTGCGATAAGTAGATGGAGGCCGACGGACTACCGATCCCAATTCGTTGACGTGTCGTGGCCAAAATGAGGCGATCACCTCATGCGCGCGGCGGGAGACCGAGTCATAGGGCGACCCCGGCCCTTGCCCGGGCTGCGTGAGTTGACGGTGTGCGACGGCGCGGCCCGGACTTTTTCGGAAACTGACCGCTGACGGCCGCTCGTGCGGCGTCTGCCTGCATATTCGCCCGGTGCCCCCAGTCGGACTCGAACCGACACTGGGCGGATTTTAAGTCCGCTGCCTCTGCCAATTGGGCTATGGGGGCTCGGCGGCGAATCTAGCGCGCCGGGGCGCGTTCCGGACCATCGCGTCCCACCGGAAATGCGCGAAGTTCCCAAGCTGCGCTGCTGCGGGACGTCCGCTAGGATCCGCGCCCGCGCGCATTAACCCCGGCTTTCCGGCAGATGACAGATCACATCACTATGTCGCGCGGCAGGACCGTGTTAAAACTACCGACTTCATCGTTAAAAAGCCGTAAACGGCTGTCACGCTGGCGCTTTCGGTCGGGACCGTGGAGTCGTGGGTCGTTAGTGTTACGCCAACGCACAGGGGCCGTTACGCGAACACACAGGTCGACCAACACACGGGGGTCGACTCGTTCCAACATTAGGAGCAATCGATGGCATTTCTGACAACACAGACCGAAGAGATGCTCGCTGCCGAGCAGCTGCTGTCGGGGATCAACACCAACCTGGCCGCGCAGAACGCGGGCGCCGCGGCGGCGACCACGGTCATCGCTCCGGCCGCCGCCGACCCGGTGTCGGCCCAGCAAGCCGCGATCTTCTCGGCGTACGGCACCCAGTACCAGGCGATCGCCACCGAGGCGCAAACGCTGCTCGAGAACTACGCCCAAACCCTGGGCATCAGCTCCGGCAGCTACGGCGACACTGAGGCCATCAACGCGGCCCAGGCCACGCTGTCGAGCGCCGCGTCTCCGGCCGCCGCCGCTGCCGCCGCGCCGTCGAACACCCCGCTGGACTGGCTGGCATACCTGCTCGGTAGCACCGGCAACGGCACCAACCCGCAAATGCTCGGCGGGATCTTCGGCCTCTCGAGCAACACCGCCAACCTCTTCAACATCGGCGGCGGCAACTGGGCCTCGGCCGGTTCCGACCTCCTGGGTCTGGCCGGTGGCGGTCTGCTCGACACCTCCGCCGCCGACGCCGCCGGCTCGGCGGCCGACGCGGCGGGCCTGGCCGACACGACCGCGCCGATGGCCGGCGGTGGTATGGCCGGGATCGGCGCGGCGCCAATGGCCGCGGCGGGCCAGGCGAGCCTGGTCGGCAAGCTCTCGGTGCCGCCGACGTGGGCCGCCCCGGCCACCCCGGTGGTGGGCACCAGCGCGGCGCCGCTCGAGACGGTCGGCTGGACCGCCGCCGCGCCGCAGGCCGGCACGGGCGGGATCATCCCGGGGATGCCGGGAATGGGCGCGGCCGCGCGCAACAGCGCCGGCTTCGGTGCACCGCGCTACGGCGTCAAGCCGATCGTCATGCCCAAGCCCACGGCCGTCTAGCCCTGCCATCCAGACTTCAAATTCCTAGAGACAAAAGGAGCGGGAAACACAAATGGTTCTTGACTTTGCAGCAATTCCGCCGGAGATCACCTCCTCACTCATGTACGCCGGCGCGGGCGCCGCGCCGCTGATGGCCGCCGCAACGGCGTACGCCAACCTGGCCGCCGAGGTGAGCACCACGGCGACCCAGTGGGAATCGATCATCTCGTTGCTGACCAGCGAGCAGTGGACGGGCGGCGGCTCGGCTGCGGCCGCGGCCGCGGCCCAGCCCATCATCGCCTACCTGACCGAAACGTCGGCGACGCTCGAGCAGGCGAGCGCGCAGGCCATGGCCTCGGCGGCCGCTTACGAGGCCGCGTTCGCGGCGACGGTGCCGCCGCCGGTGATCGCGGCCAACCGGACGCTGCTGGCGACGCTCGTGGCCACCAACTTCCTGGGCATCAACTCGGCCGCGATCGCCGCGACCGAGGCGCAGTACGCCGCCATGTGGGCGCAGGACGCTGCCATGATGGCCGCCTACCAGGCCGCCTCCGCGGCCGCCGGGGTTCTCACCCCGGTGACTCCGCTGACGTCGACCACCAACCCCGCGACCGCCGCGGCCGCCAGCAGCACCGCGCTGGCCGCGGACTCGACGGCTGGCACGGCCCAAGCACTGGCGGCTCCCGCGGCGGCGGCCGCGCCCAGCCTCCCGTTCACGACCAACGGCATTCTGGGCTCGATCGACAACTTCCTCGGCACGCCGTCTGTGCTCAACGGCATCAACGGCGCGGTGAACACCGCGGCATGGTGGGTGTGCAACACCATCCCGACCGCGGTCTCCCTGGGACACACGCTGGGTTCGGTGCCGTCGATCCCGTTCGCGCTCACCGACTCCGTCACGCCGCTCGCCGGTGGAATGATTCCGGGCACCATGGTGGGCTCGGTGTCGGGCGCGGGCGCATCGGCCGCCCTGGGCGAGGCCTCCGCCGTCGGCGGCCTGTCGGTGCCGGCCGGTTGGAATGCGGCCGCCCCCGCGTCGTTGGCCTCCTCCACCGCTCCCCTCGAGGGCTCGGGGTGGACGGCCGCGGCCGCGCCGGAGCTGGTCGCGGCGATGCCCGGGATGCCGGGCATGGCTGCGGCGGCCAAGGGCGCCGGCGCCTACGGCGCCGGACCGCGGTACGGCTTCAAGCCGATCGTCATGCCCAAGCAGGTTGTCGTCTGATGTCGGGAAAACCGGTACGGGAATTAAGGGGGTACATGTCACCCGTTTGAGGCGATCAGTTAACCGGTAGGCCGTAATCTATCCATAACGCGGCTACCACCGCATCAATTTCAACTGTTAGAACTTCGACACTGAAACTTGAAGGAAAAGGAGAAAGGCAACATGGCAACTCGTTTTATGACCGACCCGCACGAGATGCGGGCGATGGCGGGCCGCTTTGAGGTGCACGCCCAGACCGT
>NZ_LZHV01000025.1 GCF_001667275.1 Mycobacterium sp. ACS4054 | reverse complement strand
AACCACCCGGCCGGGGCCGGATAGCGCGCGGCGGCCGCGGGGGCGGGGGGGGGGCGGCACCGGCCCCCCCGCGCCGCCGCCGGCGCGCGGCGCAACGCGACCACGGCGACGAGTTCGCCGACATGAACGTCGACGTCGACCCGGACTGGGGCGCCCCGGATGGCGAGCCGTCCACGGTCGCATCGGAGCGCGGCGCCGCGGCGCTGGGGTTCGCCGGAACCGCGCGCCGGGGGGCCGGCGCCCCGGCGGCGGGACTGACAGCGCTGTCGGCCGACGAGTTCGGGGCCGGGCCCCGGGTACCGATGCTGCCGGGCGGCTGGAGCCCCGGGGCGACCACCGCGCCGGATCGGCCCGACGCCGGACGCCGGTAATGTCGACTCTGTGCGTAGCGAAGGTGATACCTGGGACATCACAACAAGTGTCGGTTCGACGGCGTTATTCGTGGCGACCGCCCGAGCGTTGGAGGCGCGCAAGCCCGACCCGCTGGCCGTCGACCCGTACGCGGAGGTGTTCTGCCGCGCCGTGGGCGGGTGGGCCGCCGACGTGCTGGACGGCAAGGCCCCCGGCCACGAGCTGACGACGCCCGAATTCGGCGAGCACTTCGTCAACTTCCAGGGCGCCCGCACCAAGTACTTCGACGAGTACTTCCGCCGCGCCGCCGCCGCGGGCGTGCGGCAGGTGGTCATCCTGGCGGCGGGGTTGGACTCGCGCGCCTACCGGCTGGACTGGGCCGCCGGCACCACCATCTTCGAGCTGGACCAGCCGCAGGTCCTCGACTTCAAGCGCGAGGTGCTCGCCGGCCAGGGCGCCCAGCCGAACGCCGAACGGCGCGAGATCGCGGTGGACCTGCGCGAGGACTGGCCGCAGGCGCTGCGTGACAACGGCTTTGACGCCGGCCGGCCGTCGGCCTGGATAGCCGAGGGCCTGCTCATCTACCTCCCGGCCGCCGCCGAGGAGCAGCTGTTCACCGGCATCGACAACCTGGCCGCCCCGGGCAGCCACGTCGCCGTCGAGGACGGCGCCCCGCTCGACCAGGCCGACTTCGAGGCGAAACGCGACGAGGAGCGCGCCGCGATGGCCGACGGTGCCGAGCGGCCCTTCTATCAGTTGGTGTACAACGAGCGGATCGCGCCGGCGACCGAGTGGTTCGGCGAGCGCGGCTGGACCGCCGTCGGCACCCCGCTGGCCGATTTCCTGCGCCAGAACGGCAGGCCGGTCCCCGGGCCGGACGTCGACGCCGGCCCGATGGTCGCCCGCAACACCCTGATGAGCGCCGTCAAAGACTGAGCTCGTCAAGAGTTCCCGATGAGTTGATCCCGCGGTGGAACTTTTTCGCGCCGCGCCCCGACTACTACCGGGCTGATCGGTGCGCCGCCCAACAGCCCGGGCGGCGCCGGTCTCGGTCCGGCGAGGAGTTCGGCGCATGGCGCTACGAGGTTTCTCCGACAGTTGGGCCGGTGGCGGGCAATGACCGCCCCGGTGTGGATGGCACTGCCCCCCGAGGTGCACTCGGCGGAGCTGAGCAGCGGTCCCGGGCCGGGCGGCTTGTTGGCCGCCGCGGCGGCCTGGAGCTCGCTGAGCGCGACCTACGCGTCGGCGGCCGACGAGCTGTCCGCGACCCTGGCCGCGACGCAGGGCGGGGCGTGGGAGGGGCCCACCGCCGCGCAGTACGCGGCCGCCCACGCGCCCTACCTGGCGTGGTTGACGCGGGCCAGCGCCAACAGCGCGGCGGCCGCCGCCCGGCACGAAACCGCGGCCACGGCCTACACCGCGGCGCTGGCCGCGATGCCGACGCTGCCGGAACTGGCCGCCAACCACACCGTGCACGGGGTGTTGGTGGCCACCAACTTCTTTGGCATCAACACGATTCCGATCGCGGTCAACGAGGCCGATTACGCACGGATGTGGGTGCAGGCCGCCACCACCATGTCCACCTATCAGGCGGTCTCCACCGCGGCGGTGGCGTCGGCGCCTCCGGCCGACCCGGCGCCGGTCATCCTGCACGCCGATGACGGTGGCGACGAGCCCGACGACGGCGGGATCGTCGACAACGACGGCGGCAACCCGTATCAGCTGAGCTGGTGGATCAACCGGTTCCTGGAGATCTTCCAGACCATCGGCAGGGATTTGGAGGAGTTCCCCGAGAACCCGTCTGAGGCGCTGGCGCAGCTGGTCCAGGACATCGGGCTGCTGATCGCGGACGAGTTCAGCCACGCGATCGAGGCCTTCCAGGCGTTCGCCCCGCAGATCGCGGCCTTCGCGCTCGCCCTGCCGGCCGGGGCCGCGGCGGGCCTGGCCAGCCTGGCCGGGTTGACCACGGTCCAGCCCCAGCCGTCCCCGGCCCCCGCGCCGGTCGCGGCCGCCGCCCCGCTTCCCAAGGCGCCGACCATGACGGCGGCGGCCGGCGGTTCTTCGGTGGGCGCCGCGACCGCCGCGCCCGCCCCGTCCACCGCTCCGGCCTCGGCGGCGACCGCCGCGCCCGCCTCGGCCCCCGCGACCGGAACGCCGCCGCCCACCGGCGTCGAGGGCGCCGCCTACCCGTACATCGTCGGGGGTCCGACCGTGGGCTCCGGGTCGGGCGCCGGCGCCGGCACGCAGCGCAAGGCACCGCAGCCCGATGCGGCCGCCGCGGCGGCGGCCGCGGCGGAATCGGCGCGCGAGCGGCGGGAGGCGCGCCGGCGCCGGCGGGCGGCGATGGACGAGCACCAGCGCGGCTACCGCTACGAATTCGTCGACGGCGACGCCGTAGGAGACGGCGTTGTCGAGCCCGAACCGCAAGCCGTGGCGGCGTCCGCGCACGGCGCGGGCCCGCTGGGTTTCTCCGGGACGGCGAGCAAGGGGGCCGTCGACGCGGCCGGCCTGGCGACGCTGGCCGGCGACGAGTTCGGCGGCGGGCCGTCGATGCCCATGCTGCCGGGTTCCTGGGAGCCGGACTAGGGAAGCCGGATGGCCTCGCTCGAGACCGGAACTTTCGGGGCGCGCCGGACGACTACTGGCTGCGTGTTCGTCGCGGTTTCCGGCGGGGATCTTCGGATTGATAATGAAAATGATTTTCGATAAGCTCAGCCGCTTAGAAGCCGCTGACAACACCCGCGAACCCGCCGAAGCGGGGAAGACGACCGAAAGTGCGGCTGATTATGGCCGTTGACGTGCTCATTAGCGGTAATGGACGGGGAGTGTTGTGGTGAGTCGGACGGGCCCTCGCGCCTCGACACTTAGCTTATGCAATGCTAACTTCAGGCGGGTCAGGTTAGGGGAGGCTACATACATGGAAAGACGTGGCCGTGGAAGTCGGTGACACTGGCTTGCTGGCGGTTCAGCCGGTCAATTCGCGAGCGGACACCAAGGTGGACGGCGACGTCGTCAGCCGGTTCGCCACCTGTTGCCGCGCGCTCGGCATTTCGGTGTACCAGCGCCAGCGCCCGGCCGACCTCACCGCCGCGCGCTCCGGCTTCACCGCGCTGACCCGCATCGCCCACGACCAGTGCGACGCCTGGACCGGGCTGGCGGCCGCCGGGGATGCGTCCCTGCGGGTGTTGGAGGCGGTGTCGCGGACGGCGACGACGGCCGGGGTGTTGCAGCGCAAGGTGGATCTGGCGCCTGGGGCCCTCGGCTTCCGCTATGACACCGGCCTGTACCTACAGTTCCGCGCCGTCACCCCGGACGACTTCCACCTCGCCTACGCGGCGGCCCTGGCCACCGCCGGACGGTTCGCCGACGCCGACCGGATCGTCACCGGCCTCACCGCGCGCCGCCCGAGCTGGCGGGAAGCGCGCTGGGTCGCCGTGGTCATCAACTACCGCGCCGAGCGGTGGTCGGACGTCGTGAAGTTGCTGACGCCGGTCGTCAACGACACCGACCTCGACGAGGCGTTCAGCCACGCCGCCAAGATCGCACTGGGCACCGCGCTGGCGCGGCTGGGCATGTTCGCCCCGGCGCTGTCCTACCTCGAGGAGCCCGACGGTCCCGTCGCGGTCGCGGCGGTCGATGGCGCGCTGGCCAAGGCGCTGGTGCTGCGGGCGCACGTCGACGAGGAATCGGCGAGCGAGGTGCTGCAGGATCTGTACGCGGCCCATCCGGAGAACGAACAGATCGAACAGGCGTTGTCCGACACCAGTTTTGGGATCGTGACCACCACCGCGGCGCGGATCGAGGCCCGCACCGACCCCTGGGACCCGGACACCGAGCCCGGCGTGGAGGACTTCGTTGACCCCGCGGCCCACGAGCGCAAGGCCGTGCTGCTGCACGAGGCCGAACTTCAGCTCTCCGAATTCATCGGACTGGACGAGGTCAAGAACCAGGTGTCCCGCCTGAAGAGCTCCGTCGCCATGGAATTGGTGCGCAAGCAGCGCGGGCTCGCGGTCGCGCAGCGCGCCCACCACCTCGTGTTCGCCGGCCCGCCCGGCACCGGTAAGACCACCATCGCCCGCGTGGTCGCCAAGATCTATTGCGGCCTGGGGCTTTTGAAGCGGGAAAACATTCGAGAGGTGCACCGCGCCGACCTGATCGGCCAGCACATCGGCGAGACCGAGGCCAAGACCAACGCGATCATCGACAGCGCGCTCGACGGCGTGCTGTTCCTCGACGAGGCCTACGCCCTGGTCGCCACCGGCGCCAAGAACGACTTCGGGCTGGTGGCCATCGACACGCTGCTGGCGCGGATGGAGAACGACCGCGACCGGCTGGTGGTCATCATCGCCGGCTACCGCGCCGATCTGGACAAGTTCCTGGACACCAACGAGGGCTTGCGTTCCCGGTTCACCCGCAACATCGACTTCCCGTCGTACGCGCCCTCGGAGCTGGTGGAGATCGCGAACAAGATGGCCGAGCAGCGCGACAGCGTCTTCGAGCAGGCCGCGCTGGACCACATGGAGGCGCTGTTCACCAAGTTGGCCACCGAGTCGACACCGGACGCCAACGGGATCTCCCGGCGCAACCTCGACATCGCCGGCAACGGCCGGTTCGTCCGCAACATCGTCGAACGCTCCGAGGAAGAACGGGAATTCCGGCTCGACCATTCGGAACACGCCGGCACCGGGGAGTTCAGTGACGAGGAGCTGATGACGATCACCGACCAAGATGTCGAGAACTCGGTGCAGCCGTTGTTGCGTGGCCTCGGGCTGTCGGTGCCCGCATGACCTCGAATCACGAGTCCGACGACCGGCGTTCGTTCGCCTCGCGCACCCCGGTCAACGACAACCCGGACAGGGTCGAATACCGGCGCGGATTCGTCACCCGCCACCAGGTCAGCGGCTGGCGATTCGTCATGCGGCGCATCGCCTCCGGCATCGCGCTGCACGACACCAGGATGCTCGTCGACCCGCTGCGCACCCAGTCGCGCGCGGTGCTGATGGGCGTCGTCCTGCTGGCCACCGGCCTGGCCGGTTGCTTCGTGTTCTCGCTGATCCGGCCCAACGGGACGGTGGGCACCAACGCCGTGCTCGCCGACCGGGCGACCGCCGCGCTCTACGTGCGGGTGGGCGACCAGTTGCACCCGGTGCTCAACCTGACGTCGGCCAGGCTCATCGTCGGCAAGCCGGTCAACCCCACCACGGTGAAAAGCAGTGAGCTGGACCGGTTTCCGCGCGGCAACCTGATCGGCATCCCGGGCGCGCCGGAGCGCATGGTGCAAAACACCACACGCGACGCCAACTGGACCGTGTGTGACGGCATCGGCGGCACGGCACACGCCATCCACAGCACCGGCGTCACGGTGATCGCCGGCCGCCCCGACAGCGACGGCGCGCGGGCCGCCAAACTCGATGCGAAGCAGGCGATCCTGGTCGATAGCGGCAACAGCACCTGGTTGCTCTGGGACGGCAGGCGCAGCCAGATCAACCTGTCCGACCACGCCGTCACGAACGCACTCGGCCTGGGGCTGAACAACTCTGAGGTGCCCGCGCCCCGGCCCATCGCGTTGGGACTGTTCAACGCGATCCCCGAGGCGCCGCCGCTGACGGCGCCGGGCATCCCGAACGCCGGCGCCCCGGCCGCCTTCAGCGTGCCCGCGCCGATCGGCGCGGTCGTGGTGTCGTACGCCCTGGACCCCGGTGCGGCGCGCTACTACGCGGTGTTGCCGGACGGCCTGCAGCCCATCTCCCCGGTGCTCGCGGCGATCCTGCGCAACACGAATTCCTATGGCCTGGAACAACCCCCGCGGCTGGGGGCGGACGCGGTGGCCAAGCTGCCGGTGTCGCGGATGCTGGACACGGCGCGTTATCCCGACCAGCAGGTCACGCTCGTCGACGCGGCCAAGGACCCGGTCACGTGCGCGTACTGGAGCAAGCCGGCCGGCGCCGCGACCAGCTCGCTGAGCCTGTTGTCCGGCTCGGCGCTGCCCGTACCCGAATCGATCCGCACCGTCGACCTGGTCGGCGCCACCCCGGCAACCGCCACCCGCGTCGCGCTGGCGCCGGGTACCGGCTACTTCGCCCAGACCGTCACCGGCGGCGGGGGTGCACCCGGCACCGGGTCGTTGTTCTGGGTGTCCGACACCGGGGTTCGCTACGGCATCGACAACGAGGCCGAGAATGCGGCCGCCGGGCGCGGCAAAACCGTTGAGGCGCTTGGCCTGAGCGAGCCGGCGGTGCCCGCGCCGTGGTCGGTGCTGTCGCTGTTCGCCGGCGGCCCGACGCTGTCGCGCGCCGACGCGCTGCTGGCGCACGACGGACTACCCCCCGACACCAAGCCCGGCCGCGTGGCATCAGCAGAGGGAGCGCCCCGATGAGCCGACTCATCTTCGAAGCCCGCCGGCGGCTGGCGCCCCCGGTCACCCGCAAGGGCACCATCAACATCGAGGCGCCGCCCGAATTGCCGCGGGTGATCCCGCCGTCGTTCCTGCGCCGGGCGATGCCCTATGTGCTGGTGATCCTGATCGTCGGCATGGTCGTGGCCCTGTTCGCCACCGGGATGCGGCTGATCTCCCCGCAGACGCTGTTCTTCCCGTTCGTGCTGTTGCTGGCGGCCACCGCGATGTACCGCGGCAACGACAGCAAGACGCGGACCGAGGAGGTCGACGCCGAGCGCGCCGACTACCTGCGCTACCTGTCGGTGGTGCGCGACAACATCCGCACGCAGGCCACCCAGCAGCGCGCGGCGGCCGAATGGTCGCATCCGGAGCCGACGGCCCTGGCCGGCGTGTCCGGTTCGCGCCGGCAGTGGGAGCGAGACCCGCACGACGCGGACTTCCTGGTGCTGCGGGCCGGCCGGCACGAGGTGCCGCTGAGCACCGCCCTGCGGGTCAACGACACGGCGGACGAGGTCGACCTGGAGCCGGTGTCGCACAGCGCATTACGCAGCCTGCTCGATACCCACCGCATCGTGCGCGACGTGCCGACCGGAATCGATCTGACCAAGGTCTCGCGGATCACCGTGCTCGGCGAGGCCGAGGAGGCGCGGGCGGCGATGCGCGCCTGGATCGCCCAGGCGGTGACGTGGCACGACCCGACGGTGCTGGGCGTGGCCCTGGTCGCCCGCGACCTGGAGGGCCCCGACTGGTCCTGGCTGAAATGGTTGCCGCACACCGACGTTCCGGGCGAACTCGACGGTGTCGGGCCGGCGCGCTTCCTGGTGACCAACCCCGACGAGCTCGTGCTGCTGTTGGGGCCCGCGTTCGTCGACCGGCCCGCCTTCACTGGCGGGGCCGCCGACGCGCTGCGGCACCTGCTGATCGTCGTCGACGATCCCGACTTCGACCTGAACACCTCGACGCTGGCGCTGGGCCGCGCGGGCGTCACCGTCGTGCAGCGCAGCGCCACACCGCCGCACCGCGAACAGTATTCGGATCCGGAGAAGCCGATCCTGCGCGTCGCGAACGGCGCGATCGAGCGTTGGCAGACCGGCGGCTGGCGGCCCTACATCGACGACGCCGACCGGCTCGGCGCCGACGATGCCGCCCACCTGGCGCGCCAACTGTCCCGCTGGGACTCCAACCCGACGCACACCGGCCTGCGGTCGGCGGCCACCCGCGGCGCCACCTTCACCACCCTGCTGGGTATCGGCGACGCCTCGCGACTGGACGTGCCCACGCTGTGGGCGCCGCGCCCCCGCGAGGACGAGCTGCGGGTGCCCATCGGCGTCACCGCGACCGGCGAGCCGCTGATCTTCGACCTGAAGGACGAGGCCGAGGGCGGGATGGGGCCGCACGGCCTGATGATCGGTATGACGGGATCCGGCAAGTCGCAGACCCTGATGTCGATCCTGTTGGCGCTGTTGACAACCCACTCGGCCGACCGGCTGATCGTGATCTACGCCGACTTCAAGGGCGAGGCCGGCGCCGACAGCTTCCGGCATTTCCCGCAGGTCGTCGCGGTGATCTCCAACATGGCCGAGAAGAAGTCGCTGGCCGACCGGTTCGCCGACACGCTGCGCGGGGAGGTGGCCCGCCGCGAGACGCTGCTGCGCGAGGCCGGCCGGCGCGTGCAGGGCAGCGCGTTCAACTCGGTGGTGGAATACGAGAACGCCGTCGCGGCCGGGCATGACCTCCCGCCGATCCCGACGCTGTTCGTGGTCGCCGACGAGTTCACCCTGATGCTCGCCGATCACCCCGAATACGCCGAGCTGTTCGATTACGTTGCGCGCAAAGGCCGCTCGTTCCGGATCCACATCCTGTTCGCGTCCCAGACGCTGGACGTGGGCAAGATCAAGGACATCGACAAGAACACCTCGTACCGCATCGGGTTGAAGGTGGCCAGCCCCAGCGTTTCCCGCCAGATCATCGGGGTGGAGGACGCCTACCACATCGAATCGGGCAAGGAACACAAGGGCGTGGGCTTCTTGGTGCCGGCCCCGGGAGCGACGCCGATCAAGTTCCGCAGCACCTACGTCGACGGCATCTACGATCCACCGCGTCAGGCGAAAGCCCTTGTGGTGCACGCCGCCCCGGAGCCCAAGCTGTTCACGGCCGGGCGGGTCGAGCCGGATCAGGACACGATCATCTCGCCCGAGGACGAGGAGTTCACCGGGCCGCCGCGCAAGCTGATCGCCACCATCGGCGACCAGTTGGCGCGTTACGGGCCGAAGGCGCCGCAGCTGTGGCTGCCACCGCTGGACGAGCCGATCCCGCTGACCGCGGTGCTGGCGCGCGCCGGGGTGCCGCAGCGGCAGTGGCAGTGGCCGCTCGGCGAGATCGACAAACCCTTCGAGATGCGCCGCGACCCGCTGCTGTTCGACGCCACCTCGTCGGCCGGCAACGTGTTGATCCACGGCGGCCCCAAGTCCGGGAAATCGACCGCGCTGCAAACGTTCATCCTGTCGGCGGCCAGCCTGCACTCACCGCGCGACGTCACGTTCTACTGCTTGGACTACGGCGGCGGCAAGCTGCGGGCGCTGGAAGACCTGGCGCACGTCGGCAGCGTCGCCTCGGCCCTGGAACCCGAGCGGATCCGGCGCACCTTCGGCGAGCTCGAGCAACTGCTGCTGTCCCGGCAGCGGCGCGAGATGTTCCGCGACTCGCGCGTCGCCGCCCCCGACGACGGGTACGGCGAGGTGTTCCTGGTCATCGACAACCTCTACGCGTTCGGGCGGGACAACACCGACCAGTTCAACACCCGTAATCCGTTGCTGGCCAAGGTGACCGAGCTGGTCAACGTTGGGCTGGCCTACGGCATCCACGTCGTCGTCACCACCCCGAGCTGGCTCGAGGTGCCACTGGCGATGCGCGACGGCCTGGGCCTGCGGCTGGAGCTCAAGCTGCACGATCCGCGGGACAGCAACGTGCGGCTCGTCGGCGCGCTGCGGCGCCCCGCGGAATCCGTGCCGCACGACCAGCCGGGCCGCGGGTTGACGATGGCCGCAGAGCACTTCCTGTTCGCCGCGCCGGAGCTGGACCAGATCGCCGCGCTGAACGCCCGCTACCCGGGCGTCACCGCGCCGCCGGTGCGGCTGCTGCCGACCAACCTCGCCCCCGAGGCGCTCGGGGCGCTCTATCGCGGTCCCGAGCAGGTGGTCATCGGGCAGCGCGAGGAGGACCTCGCGCCCGTCGTCGTCGACTTCGCCGACGAGCCGCTGCTGATGGTGTTCGGCGACAGCAAGTCCGGCAAGACCACCTTGCTGCGCCACATCATTCGCACCATCCGCGAGCACTCCACGCCCGACCAGGTGGCCTTCACGGTGGTGGATCGGCGGCTGCACCTGGTCGACGAGCCGCTGTTCGCCGACAACGAGTACACCGCCAACATCGACCGCATCACCCCGGCGATGTTGGGCCTGGCGAACCTCATCGAGTCGCGGCGTCCCCCGGCCGGGTTGCCTCCCGCCGAACTGGCCCGCTTCAGGTATGCGGGCCACACCCACTACCTGATCATCGACGACGTCGACCAGATCCCGGATGCGCCGGCGATGGGCGGCCCGTACATCGGGCAGCGCCCCTGGACGCCGCTGATCGGGATCCTCTCGCAGGCGGCCGATCTGGGGCTGCGGGTGATCGTCACGGCGCGCGCCACCGGATCCGGGCACGCCTTGATGACGAACACCCTGTTGCGCCGCTTCAACGACCTGCAGGCGACCACGCTGATGCTGGCGGGCAACCCGCAGGACAGCGGCAAGATCCGCGGCCAGCGCTTCGGCCGGCTGCCGGCCGGGCGGGCGATCCTGTTGGGCGACAGCGACACTCCGACGTACGTGCAGCTGGTCAACCCGCTGGTGGGTGAGGCCGCGATGTTTGGTGAAACGCAACAGTAAGGGGAGAGTCATGACGTTGCGAGTGGTTCCCGAGGGCCTGGCCGCGACCAGCGCCGCGGTGGAGGCGTTGACGGCGCGGCTGGCGGCCGCGCACGCGGCGGCCGCGCCCGCGATCACCGCGGTGGTGCCGCCGGCCGTGGACCCGGTGTCGCTGCAGACGGCCATCGGGTTCAGCGCCCAGGGGCAGGAGCACGCCGCCGTCGCCGCCCAGGGCGTGGAAGAGCTGGGCCGCGCCGGCGTCGGCGTCGGCGAGGCGGGCGCCAGCTACCTCGCCGGAGACACCGCGGCCGCCGCGACCTATGGGGGCGCCTGACAATGACGGCCCCCGTTGCGCCCCTCTGGATGGCTTCGCCACCCGAGGTGCATTCGGCGTTGCTGAGCGCCGGTCCGGGACCGGGGCCGCTGTTGGCGGCGGCCGGTGCGTGGACCTCGCTGAGCGCCGAATACGCAACGGCGGCAGCAGAACTCACGGGCGTGCTGGCTCAGGCGCAGGCGGGGTGGGAGGGCCCGAGCGCCGAGCAGTACGCCGCCGCGCACGCGCCGTACCTGGCCTGGCTGACCCAGTCCAGCGCCGACAGCGCGGGCGTGGCCGCGCAGCACGAGGTGGTGGCCGCGGCCTACACCGCCGCCCTGACGGCGATGCCGACGCTGGGGGAGCTGGCGGCCAACCACACCGTGCACGGGGTGTTGGTGGCGACGAACTTCTTTGGCATCAACACGATTCCGATCGCGCTGAACGAGGCGGACTACGCGCGGATGTGGGTCCAGGCCGCCACGGTGATGAGCGCCTATCAGGCCACCTCGGGAGCCGCGCTCGCGTCGGCGCCGCGCAGCGCACCGGCGCCGGCCATCGTGCGGCCGGGCGGTGAGGCGGACAACGCCACGGCCAACGCGCTGCAGGGCTCGTCCAATCCGATCTCGGATTTCTTCCGGCAACTGGCCCAGTTCCTGCAGGACTTCTTCCAGAACATCGGCAAGATGTTGCAGGACTTCTGGGCGAACCTGCCCGCGTTGCTCGCGGCCAATGGCCCCCTGCTGTTCTTCGTCGCCTACCAGGTGTTCTTCAACGCCGTCGGCTGGCCGACCTGGGGCGCGATCCTGACCGCGCCCTTCCTGATCCCGCTGCTGCTCGGCATCGGCCTGAGTTCCTTGTTCGCCGCGCCCGCCGAGATCGCGCCCGTCGCGGCCGGGGCCGCGGCGACACCGCTCGTCACGTCGACCAAGCCGGCCTCGCTGCTGCCTGCGGTCGCGCTGGCCCCGACGGTGGCGACTCCCGCTGGCGCCCCGGCCAGTTCGGTCGCCGCGGGCTCGGGTGCGGCCCCCGCGCCGGCGCCGGCGCCGGCGCCGAGCACGCTGGCCTATCTGGTCGCCTACGGCGGGGACCCGGAGACCGGAGTCGGCCCGACGCTGGGCGGACGTGGCGGCGTCAAGGCGCCCGCGGCGACCATCCCGGCGGCCGGGGCGGCGGCGGCCAGCCGGGCCGAGGTGCGGGCGCGACGGCGCCGGCGCGCCGCGATGCGCGACCACGCCGACGAGTTCGCTGACATGGACTCCGACATCGGCGTCCCACCGGACTACGGCGACGACGAGCGGCTGGCCGCGGCGGTGGCATCCGGCGCGGGTGCCGGGCCGCTGGGCTTCGCCGGCACCGCGCGGAAGGAGAACGCCTTCCGCGCGGCCGGACTGACCAAGCTGACCGACGGCGAATTCGGCGACGGCCCAAGGATGCCGATGATGCCCGGCACCTGGGACCACGACGCGGACCAAGACCCGGCGCGCCCGACGAGGCCGAGGGAAGGGGGCTAAGGCAGTCAGCACGATGCTCGTCAGTCAGCGAAACCCCATGAGACCGAGAAGAAAGGAATCACCATGAGCATGTTGGACGCTCATATTCCCCAGTTGGTGGCCGCGCAGTCGGCGTTCGGCGCCAAGGCGGCGTTGATGCGCAGCACCATCAGCCAGGCGGAGCAGGAAGCGATGTCGGCGCAGGCGTTCCACCAGGGCGAGTCCTCGGCCGCCTTCCAGGCCGCGCACGCGCGCTTCGTCGAGGCCGCAGCGCGGGTCAACACCCTGCTGGACATCGCCCAGGCCAACCTCGGCGACGCCGCCGGCACCTATGTGGCCGCCGACGCAGCCGCCGCCTCCGGCTACACCGCCTTCTGATCCCGCCAGACGCCACCCACCGCGAAAGGACTTGTGATGTCCCAGATCATGTACAACTACCCGGCGATGTTAAGCCACGCCGCGGACATGTCCGGCTATGCCGGCACGCTGCAGGGGCTCGGTTCGGACATCGCCAGCGAGCAGGCCACGCTGTCCAACGCCTGGCAGGGCGACACCGGTATGACCTACCAGGCGTGGCAGGCCCAGTGGAACCAGGCGATGGAGAGTCTGGTGCGCGCCTACCAGGCGATGGCCAGCACCCACGAAGCCAACACCACGTCCATGCTCGCCCGCGACCAGGCCGAAGCCGCCAAATGGGGCGGTTAGTCACCAGATAGATGAGTGCTGAACCCAACGCCGTCGAGCTGACGGTCGATCACGCCTGGTTCATCGCCGAAACCATTGGGGCGGGCAGCTTCCCGTGGGTGCTGGCGATCACCTCGCCGTACAGCGATGCCGCGCAACGCCAGGCGTTCCTCGACCGTCAGCGCGCCGAGCTGACCCGGATGGGTCTGGTGTCCGACGGCGGAATCGTCAACCCGGTGGTGGCCGACTGGATCAGGGTGGTGTGCTTCCCGGAGCGCTGGCTCGACCTGCGTTACGTGGGCCCCGCCAAGGACGCGGCCGGCACCGGCGAGTTGCTGCGCGGCATCGTGGCGCAGCGCTCCGCGACCACGGCCAAGACGATCGTGGCGCTGCGCAGCGCGCAGCTGATCACGTTCACGGCCATGGACATCGGCGACCCGCGGGCTCTGGTTCCGGTGCTCGGCGTCGGTCTGGCGCAGCAACCGCCGGCCCGATTCGACGCGTTCAGCATGCCGACCCGGGTCGGTGCGCGGGCCGACGAACGGCTGCGTTCGGGCGCCTCACTGTCCGAAGTCGTTGACTACCTTGGCATTCCGCAGTCGGCGCGCCCGGTGGTGGAGTCGGTGTTCACCGGTCCGCGCAGCTACGTCGAGATCGTCGCCGGCTGCCGTCGCGACGGCCGGCACGCCACCACCGAGGTGGGGATGAGCATCGTCGACGCGGAGGCGGGGCGGGTCCTGGTGAGCCCGTCGCGCGCCTTCGACGGCGAGTGGGTGTCGACGTTCGCCCCCGGCACGCCGTTCGCGATCGCCGTCGCGATCGAACAGCTGATCGGGCTGCTGCCGGAGGCCGAATGGTTCCCCGGCCATCGGTTGGCCAGAGATTTCACCGCGCAATACGCAACCCAATAGAGAAGAGAGCAACGATGTTTCAGGTATGGCCCCAGCGTCCTTCGAGGGTCCGGTGACGTCCGGCGCCGTCATGCCGATCGTCCGCGTGGCAATCCTCGCGGACAGCAGGCTGACGGAAATGGCGTTGCCGGCCGAGTTGCCGCTGCGTGAAATCCTGCCCGCCGTTCAGCGTTTGGTGGTGCCCGCGGCGTCCAACGGCGAGTCCGACGAGCGGGGGGCTGCCGACCTCAGTGGCGCGATCCAACTGAGCCTCGCCCCGATCGGCGGCGCACCGTTCAGCCTGGACGCCAGCCTGGACACCGTCGGGGTGGTGGATGGTGACCTGCTGGCGCTGCAGCCGGTGCCCGTCGGCCAGGCGGCCCCCGGCATCGTCGAGGACATCGCCGACGCGGCCATGATCTTCTCGACCTCGCGGCTGCGGCCTTGGGGCGCAACGCATATCCAGCGCGGCGCGCTCGCCGCGGTGATCGCCGTCGCCCTCCTTCTCACCGGCCTCTCGGTCACCTACCGGGTGGCCACCGGCGCGCTGGCCGGGTTGGTGGCCGTCAGCGCCGTCGCCGCGGTGACCGCGATCGTCGGCCTGCTGGTCGCGGCCCGCTCGCCGCGCACCGGGACGGCGTGCTCGATCGCCGCACTGGCGCCCATCGGCGCCGCCCTGGCGTTGGCGGTGCCGGGACGGTTCGGGCCGGCGCAGATCATGCTCGCCGCGGCCGGCGTCACGGCGTGGTCGCTGATCGCCCTGATGGTGCCCAGCGCCGAACGGGAGCGCGTCGTGGCGCTGTTCACCGCCACCGCGGTGGTGGGCGCCGGGGTGTCGCTGGCGGCGGGCGCCGAGGTGCTCTGGCAGCTGCGCCCGGTCGCCATCGGCTGCGGCCTGATCGTCGCGGCGCTGCTGGTCACCATCGAGGCGGCTCAGCTCTCGGCGCTGTGGGCGCGCTTCCCGCTGCCGGTCATCCCCGCGCCCGGCGACCCCACGCCGTCGGCCCCGTCGTTGCGGGTGCTCGAGGACCTGCCGCGGCGGGTCCGGGTCGGCGACGCACACCAGAACGGATTCATCGCGGCCGCAGTGCTGCTCAGCGTCCTGGGCTCGGTTGCGATCGCGCTGCGCCCCGAGGCGCTCGGCGGCGTCGGCTGGTACGTGGTGGGCGCCACCGCGGCGACGGCCGTGCTGCGCGCCCGGGTGTGGGACTCGGCCGCCTGCAAGGCCTGGCTGCTCACTCAGCCCTACCTGGCCGCCGGCGTCCTGCTGGTGCTCTACACCGCGACCGGACGCTACGCGGCCGCGCTCGGCGCGGCCCTGGTGCTGGTCGCGCTGGCCTCGGTGTGGATTGTCGTGGCGCTCAACCCGCGGATCGCCGAGCCGGATAGCTATTCGCTGCCGGTGCGCCGGCTGGTGGGCTTCGTCGCGGCCGGGCTCGATGCGTCGCTGATCCCGGTGATGGCCTACCTGGTCGGCATCTTCACCTGGATACTCAATCGATGATCCGGTCCGGGTCAGCCTGTCTCGCAGCGGCTTTGGCGGCTGTGCTGTGGACGTGCCCGTCCGCGCTGGCCATCGAAGCGCCGAAGGTCGACCCTGGCGTCCCGCCGCCCAGCGGGAGCCCCGGCCCCGTGCAACCGATGGAGCAGCGCGGCCCGTGCAGCGCCTCCGGGGTGATCCCCGGCAGCGATCCCGCGGCCGTCGCCCCCGGCCAGGCGACGCTGAATCTGCCTGGGGCGTGGCAGTTCTCGCGGGGTGAGGGCCAGCTGGTGGCGGTGCTCGACACCGGGGTTCGGCCCGGCCCGCGGCTGCCGAACGTCGATCCGGGCGGTGACTTCGTCGAGACGACGGATGGCCTGACCGACTGCGACGGCCACGGCACCCTGGTGGCCGGGCTCATCGCCGGGCAACCCGGGGACGACGGGTTCGCCGGCGTGGCGCCCGCCGCGCGGGTCGTGTCGATCAGGACCACGTCGGCCAAGTTCTCGCCCCGGACCCCCGGCGGCGATCCGCTGCTGGCTCGGGCCTCGCTGGACGTCGCGACGCTGGCCCGGGCGATCGTGCACGCGGCCGACCTCGGCGCCCGGGTGATCGACATCTCCACGCTCACTTGCCTGCCCGCCGACCGGCCCGTCGACCAGGCCGCGCTCGGCGCGGCGATTCGCTACGCGGCGGTGGACAAGGACGCGGTGATCGTGGCTGCCGCCGGCAACACCGGGCCGACCGGGGCGGTCGCCGGCGGAACGTCGTGCGAGTCCAACCCGCTCACCGACCTCAGCCGCCCCGACGACCCGCGCAACTGGGCCGGCGTCACCTCGCTGTCCATCCCGTCCATGTGGCAGCCCTACGTGCTGTCGGTGGCCGCGCTGACGTCGGACGGCCAGCCGGCGAAATTCACCATGGCCGGGCCGTGGGTGGGCGTCGCGGCGCCCGGGGAGCGCATCGTGTCGATCAGCAACGCCGACGGCGGCGGACTGGCCAACGGGCTGCCCGACGAACACCAGCAACAGATCGCGCTGAGCGGCACCAGCTATGCGGCCGGTTATGTGGCCGGCGTCGCGGCGCTGGTGCGCAGCAAGTACCCGGAGCTGAACGCCACCCAGGTCGTGCACCGCATCACCGCGACCGCGCGGGGCGGCGCCCGGGCGCCGTCGAACGTCGTCGGCACCGGCAGCGTTGACCCGGTCGCGGCGCTGACCTGGCAGCTGCCCCCCGCCAATCAGCCTCCCGCCGCGCCGGTCAAGCCGGTCGCCGCCCCGCCGGCGCCGGCACCCAAGGACACCACCCCGCGGACCGTCGCGCTGGCCGGAACCGCCGCGCTCGCTGTGCTTGTCGCAGTCGCGGGCGGCATCGCCGCCACCGCCACCCGCCGACGAAAGGACCCCACCCCGTGAGCCTGCAGCGCTGGATACCCACCCCTGGAGCCGGGCGCATCACGCTGGCGCTGCTGGCCGTCGTGCCCGCGTTGATGGCGTACCCCTGGCGGTCGCCGCGCGATTACTGGCTGCTGGGCATCGCCGCGGCCGTCGTGATCGTGCTCTTCGGCTGCTGGCGCGGCTCGTATTTCACCACGCTGCTGCGCCGCCGGGTGGCGATGATGGGGCGCGGCGAGGCGACCGCTCCCGAATCCGGCACCGCGACAACGGCGCTGCTGCGGGTCGGGGGGCCGGACGGCCCCGCCGACGTGCTGCCGCTGCCCTTGATCGCCCGTTACCTGGACCGCTACGGCATCTGCGCGGACAAGATCCGAATCACCAGCCGCGACAACGCATCCGATGCGTCGAGGCGGGAAACGTGGATCGGGCTCACGATATCGGCCACCGACAACCTCGCGGCGCTGCGGGCGCGCTCGGCGCGCATCCCGTTGCACGAGACCGCGCAGGTGGCGGCGCGCCGGCTCGCCGACCATCTGAGGGAGCTCGGCTGGGACGTCAACGGCGTGGCAGCCGACGACGTCCCGCGGCTGCTCACCTCCAACCCGCGCGAACGCTGGGCCGGGGTGCAACGCGGCGCGTCGGATTACCTTGCGGCATACCGGATCCAGGTGGACGGCGAGCTGGCCGAGACGCTCGAGGCGATCCGGACGCATCCGGCGCGGGAAACGTGCACCGCGGTGGAGTTCGCCGGTGACGGCACGCACATCACCGTCGCGGCCGCGTGCGCTTTCCTCACCGATACGGCACCCGAGCGGACCGCGCCGCTGCCGGGGCTGACCCCGCAGCACGGCAATCACCGGCCGGCCCTGTCGGCTTTGGACCTGTTGTCGACTCGGCGCCTCGACGGGCACACCGAAGCGCCGGCGGGCTTGCTGGCCGAGCTGGACTGGCCGCCGCTGGCGACACCGGCGCCGGTCGCCGAACCGGCTAGAACATGACCGTCTGCAGGAACGCGGTCATCCGGCGCAGGTAGTCCAGCTGGCTGACGTGCAGGACGTGGCTGCCCGGAAACCAGTGCAGCGCACAGCGATCCCAGTGCTCCCACAGCTTGAGGGCGTGATCCGGCGGCGCCATGCGATCGCCGAGCCCGGTGATGATCATCCGCCGGTTCTTGTCCAGCAGCGGCCGATAGGTCAGCGGGCAGTGGTAGGACAGCCCGTCCGCTAACTCCGCGCGGCTGATGTGCGACAGGCGCAGCCCCAGCCGCACGAGTCGGTTGGCCGGAAACCATTCGTCGAACAACGTGGCCGGCGTGACAACGGGACAGTTCGGGATGACCGCCTCGAGCCGGTCGTCGACCGAGGCCACCAGGGCCGAGGTGTATCCGCCCAGCGAGATGCCGGTCAACGCGATGCGGTCGACGCCGGTGCCGCGCAGATAGTCGATGACGGACCGGAAGTCGTGCACGGCCTGGGCCATCGCCTCGGCGAAACCGCTCAGGCCGCCGGCGAAATAGCCGAAACCGCTGAAGGGCGAATATCTTTCGGCCCGCTTGCCGTGAAAAGGCAAGGTGTACAGCAAAACGTCGTAGCCGGACCGGTAATACCACGGCAGCGTGAAGAACCGGCCGTTGGCCAGATACGACGACCCCATGAAGCCGTGGATGACGCACAGCGTGGGACGCGGCCCGTCGTCGTGGCGCCAGTGCTGCGCGCGCACGATGTTGTTGGCCTTCCAGGCGCCCCACTGCCCGCGCATCGCGGGATTGATGGCCGTGAAGCCGCTGTCGAACGCGATGTTTTCCACCGTGCCGCCCGCGGCCCACTCGGTCAGTGGGCTCGCCGGCCGCGACGAAACCCGCGGCGACTCGGCCGGTGCGGGAAACGACTTCGCCGGATCGCGTTGCGCCGCCAGCTCGGCGTAGAAGTTCAGGTTGGCCCGCTCGGCGCGCGCGGCGGAGTGCCGCAGCGAGGCGGCGAGCACGGCCGGCGCCACCGTCGCGGTGAGCAGCGATGACACCCAGGTGCGCAGGGCGAGGTCGCCGATGGCCGAGCCCTCGATTACCATGCGCTGGCGGGGGGACAACGCGGAATTCGGGGGTAATCCGTCGACGTCGACGGGCACGTCCGCGCCCTGCAAGGCGGCGGGAATGTCCGGGACGAAGATGGGCGGATCAGTCGAAGTGTCGGGCGCCACGAACCCCGATGCTAACGGCCCGGCGCGGCCCCCGGGGCCAGTTGGGCGGCGCCGGGGTGGCGTGCGGTAATACGGTTGGTCTATCTCCCCGACTAGCGGCGGCGCGTTGATCAGGAGGACCGACATGTGGGATCCCGATGTCTACCTGGCCTTTGCCGACCACCGCAGCCGGCCCTTCTACGACCTGCTGTCCCGGGTGGGCACCGAGCGGGCCCGGCGGGTCGTCGACCTCGGTTGTGGGCCCGGGCATCTGACCAAGTACCTGTCCCGGCGCTGGCCGGACGCGGTGATCGAGGCGATGGACACCTCACCGGAGATGGTCGCCGCCGCGAAGGAACGCGGCATCGACGCGGTGATCGGCGATCTGCGGGACTGGAAGCCCAAGCCCGACACCGACGTCGTGGTCAGCAACGCGGCCCTGCACTGGGTGCCCGACCACGCCGACCTGCTGGTCCGGTGGGCGGACGAGCTTGCGGCCGGGTCGTGGATCGCCGTCCAGATCCCCGGCAACTTCGAGACGCCGTCGCACGCCACGGTGCGGACCCTGGCCCGCCGCGAGCCCTACGCGAAAGTCATGCGGGACATACCATTTCGGGTTGGCGCCGTGGTACAGCCGCCGATACAGTACGCCAATCTGCTGCTGGACGCCGGGTGCCGGGTCGACGTGTGGGAGACCACCTACCTGCACCAGCTGACCGGTGAGAACCCGGTGCTGGAGTGGATCACCGGGACGGCGCTGGTTCCGGTGCGGGAGCGGCTCAGCGCCGAGGACTGGGAGCGGTTCCGCGAGGAGCTCATCCCGCTGCTGGACGACGCGTACCCGCCCCGGGCCGACGGCACGACGATCTTCCCGTTCCGGCGGGTGTTCATCGTCGCCGAGGTCGGCGGTTCCCGGCGCTCGCCCGGCTAGCCGCTGGCTTCCTTCTCGATGCCGCGGTCGGCCGCGAGCGCCGACCGGGCGGTCGGCTTGACCCGGTGGATCTGCAGATACGTCTCGGTGTAACGCGCCGAGATCCGGGTGCCGGCGAACTCCGACGGGATCACGTCGCCGGTGCGTTGCCGCCAATCATGAAGGCGCACAGCCAAATCGGCGGCCACTTCGTCGGCGTCGGCATCGTCACCGGCCAGCAGGTTGGTGGTCTCGGTGGGGTCGGCGCGTAGGTCGTAGAGCTCGCGCTGCGGGCGCGGGGCGGTGATGAACGGCGCCACCGCCGCCCCGGACGGGCTTTCCTCGATGTCCAACGGCAGGTCGAGCAGCGGCCGCGGCGCGTAATTCTCGATGTAGCTGTATTCCTTGGTGCGAATCGCCCGGATCGGATCGAACGAGTCGTGATAGGTCTTCGTGGTGTACACGTGGTCCCTGACCGGCACGGTGTGCGGGTCCGGCGCGAGCAGCGCGCGGGCGTGCGAAACCCCGTCGATCTCGGCCGGCACGTCGAGACCCAGCAGCTCGAGCAGCGTCGGCAGCAGGTCCACGCCGCTGAACAGTTCGTCGTACACGGTTGGGGTGAACGCCCGGCCGGTGGGGGGCCGGATGATCATGCCGATGCCGGTTCCCGCGTCGTAGAGCGTGGACTTGGCGCGGGGGAACGCCGGGCCGTGGTCGGTGAAGAACACCACCCAGGTGCTGGCGTCCAACCCCGTTTCGGCCAGCGTGTCCAGTAACCGGCCGACGGCGGCGTCGGCCGTCGCGATCGAGCCGTAGAAGCTGGCGAGGTCGCCGCGTACGTCGGGGGTGTCGGGTAGGTAGTCGGGCGGGTCGACCCCGGCGGGGTCCGCGGGCTCGTAGCGGTCCCGCGGATACGGCCGGTGGGTCTCGAAGAAACCCGCGGTCAACAGGAACGGTTGACCCGCGAGGTCTTCGGTGCCCTCGCGCAGCCATTGGCTGGCCCTGTCCACCACGTATTCGCAGTACGAGTTCGACACGTCGAACTCGTCGAAGCCCAGCCGCTGCGGATAGGACGTCTCGTGCTGCATGCCGAAAAGCGCGCAGTACCAACCGGCTTCGGTCATCATCTGGGGCAGCGTGCGCACGCCGTTGCGGTATTCCCAGCCGTGGTGGGCCAGCCCGATCAGGCCATTGGTCTGCGGGTAGCGGCCGGTGAACAGCGATCCGCGCGACGGCGAGCACAGCGGTGCCGTGGCGTGCGCCCGGGTGAACAGGATGCCCTCGGCGGCAAGGCGGTCTAGCCGGGGGCTGCAGACGTCCGGGTGGCCGTAGACGCCGAGATAGCGGCCCAGGTCGTGCCAGTGCACGATCAGCACGTTGTCTTTGTTGCCCGCTGCGTCGTCCGGCGCCAATTGCGTCACCTCGTTAACTTGCCTCGCGACCGGCGACGATACCGCAGCTACTTGGGGGAAGCCTGGATGCGCTCACTCCAGCGGTTCTCGCACACGAACTCCGACAGCGGGCGGGCGACGGCCCAGCCGTCCAGTTCCAGCGCCGGGCGCTCGGGAAATTCGGGCACCGGACCCAGGCACAGAACGGCCACCGGCTCCGCCCCGGCGGGCATCGCAAGCAGGGCCGCCAGCCGGTGCGGATCGAACAGCGAAACCCAGCCCATGCCAAGGCCTTCGGCGCGTGCGGCCAGCCACAGGTTCTGGATCGCGCACGACACCGACGCGAGGTCCATCTGCGGCAGCGTCCGGCGGCCGAACACGTGTTTTTCGCGGTCGTCGCCCAGCGCCACCACCAGCAACTCGGCGCAGTCCAGGATGCCTTCGACTTTCAGGGCGAGAAACTCGTCGGCCCGCTCGCCCAGGGCGGCGGCGGTGAGCGGGCGTTCCTCGTCGACGAGCGCGTGGATGCGCCGCCGCAGCGCGTCGTCGGTGATCCGGATGAACCGCCACGGCTGCATCAGGCCGACGCTGGGCGCTGCGTGGGCGGCCTGCAGCAGGCGGGCCAGCACGTCCTCACCGACCACGCCGCCGGGCGAGAACCGGCGCATGTCGCGGCGGGAGAAGATCGCCCGATAGACGCCCCGCCGCTCCTGCGGGCTGAAGGGCTCGTCGGTCACGGGAGTCATCGTAGGGAATCGGGGCTAGCGTGAACCCTGACCGGGCGAACACCCGAAGAAAGGAGTGTTCCGTGAAGCCCTTCGACCTACTCGACCGGCTGCCCACCGACGGGGCCGCCGGCCGCGTGTACGGCGAGCCCTATCAGACACCGGACGGCGCCACCGTGATCCCCGTGGTCAAACCTCTGGGCGTCTTCGTCATCCGCAACGGCGAGGCGTCCTGGAAGCCCGCCCTGGACGGCAACCGCATCGCGCTGATCGGAGTGATCACCGGCCTGCTGGCGGCCGTGATCGGCAGCCTGGCGGTGCTGCGGCAGCCGCCGTGGCCGCGGATGACGATCACGGACTATAGGTAACGCCGACCGCGCGGAACACGTACTCGGGGGGCATGTCGAAGGCCAGCGATCGCCGCGGCAGCCCGCCCAGCACGTCGTCGCCGATGGCCACCTTGTAGTGCAGCGACAGCTCACCGCTGAACTTCGGGTCGACGCGGGCGACGTCCACATCGACCTGCAGGCCGGTGGACGATATCTCCACCCGCGCCCCGCCGGTCTCCGGCGCGTCCCAGCGGACGTCGACCGTCGGGCCCGCGAGCCGGGGCAGCATCGACAGCGTGGCCAGCACCCGCTCGTCGGTGAACACCAGCGAACCCGTGTAGCTGGCGACGCTGTGCGGCAATCGGACGCCGGGGATGGCGCCGCGGAACCGCCTGGTGACCGGGACGAAGTCGGCGAGATAGCGCAGGCCCTCCGCCTCCACCTGTGCGTGCACGTCGTCGGGCAGCTTGCCGATGCCGAACAACCTGCGAACGAATACGGCCATGACGCCAGTATGGACCGGGTCAGGAGACGGCGTGGTCAGGCCGCTCGACGCTTCGCGCGGCCCGGCTGGTATCGGTGGGGTATGACCCGACCGCGGGCCGTTGCGGCCGTCTGCATCGCCCTGGCGGTCTACGCCCTCATGTGGGTGGGGTACGCGCAGCAGTGGCACTGGGTGCAGCGCGGAGACTCGTCGCTGCTGGACGCCGCGCGTACCGGCGCGGTCGACCACTCGTGGTGGGTGCGACTCTGGGCGGACGTCTCGTTCGCGCTGGGCCCGGTCCCGCTGCGGGTGCTGGGCACGGTGGCCGCGGTGGTCGCCCTGGCGCTGCGCCGGGTGCGCGCGGGGCTGCTGCTGCTGGCCTGCGCGCCGCTCAGCGGGCTGGTGACGGTGGCGGCGAAGGCGATGGCGGACCGGCCGCGGCCGTCGACCATGCTGGTGGCCGCGGCCGAGACGTCGTTTCCGTCCGGGCACGCGCTGGAGGTGACGGCCGCGTTGCTCGCCGCGCTGAGCCTGGCGTTGCCGGCGATCCGCGGGGCGGTGCGCGGTGTCGCGGTCGCGGTGGTCGCGCTGATCGCGGTGGCGGCGGGGATTTCCCGGGTGGCGCTGAACGTGCACTACCCGTCCGACGTGTTGGCCGGCTGGGCGCTGGGCTACCTGTATTTCCTGTTGTGTATCACGGTGATTCGGCCCCCGACCGCGGCGTTCTCCCGAAGACCGTGTGACACCGAGGATTTGGTCACGGCGCAGTGACCTAACCGGGTCGAAAGCTTTACTTGACCCCGCGCCCCGCGGGTTCGACGATTGAGGTCATGCGCCGACTGCTCGCTTCGCTGTTCGCTTCGGCGTGCGCGTTTCTCGTGGCGCTGGCCCTGGCGCCGGTCGGCGGCGCGGCCGGGGCCCCCTGGTTCGCGAACGCGGTCGGCGATGCCACGCAAGTGGTTTCGGTGATGAGCACCGGCGGGTCGAACGCGACCATGGACATCTACCAGCGCACCGCCGCCGGCTGGCAGGCGCTGCGGACCGGCATCCCCACCCACGTCGGTTCGGCGGGCATGGCGCCCCAGGCCAAGAGCGGGGTGCCGGCCACCCCGATGGGCGTCTACACCCTGGACTCCGCCTTCGGCACCGCGCCCAACCCCGGCACCGGCCTGCCCTACACCCAGGTGGGGCCGAACCACTGGTGGAGCGGCGACGACCACAGCCCGACCTTCAACTCCATGCAGGTGTGCCAGAAGGCGCAGTGCCCGTTCAACACCGCCGACAGCGAAAACCTGCAAATCCCGCAGTACAAGCACGCGGTCGTGATGGGCGTGAACAAGAACAAGACCCCGGGCGGCGGCGCGGCGTTCTTCTTCCACACCACCGACGGGAAACCCACCGAGGGCTGCGTCGCCGTCGACGACGCTCAGCTGGTGTCGATCATGAAATGGCTGCGGCCCGGCGCGGTGATCGCGATCACCAAGTAGCGCCTCAGGTGGCCAGCGCGCGCCCGGGCTTGAGCGCGAAGTTCATGCCCTCCAACGACATTGTGGCGTCGTAGGTCCGGTCGTACCCGGTCCCCGCGATCTTCCAGCCGGCATCGGTGCGCCGGTAGGTGTCGCGGTAGAAGGCGGCGCCGATCAGCATGAAGTTCAGGTCGGCGACGATCACCCGGTCCTGCAAATACCAACTGCCCGTTGCGGTGTCGCCGTCGACGACGATGTCGGGGTGGGTCACCCGGTGCTCGGTGATGACGTTGGCGGGCAGCGACGTGCGCATGTACTCGACCAGGTCGTCGCGGTTGGTGAAGTGCAACTCGTTGCCGAGCGACGGGCCGTAGTCGGCCTTGATGTCCTCGGCGAGGGTGTCGGCGAAGTCGTCCCAGTGCTTGGTGTCCAGCGCGCGCAGGTACCGGTACTTGACCTGCTTGATGGCTTCGATGTCGGCGAGATCGTGAGGGGTCATCAGGTCATTGCAGCACACGGGTGACCATGTCGATCAGGGCCCGCCGCTCCAGGCTCCAGTCGATCGCGGTCCCGGTGACCATCTGCACCAACACCACGCCCCGCAAGGTGGCCCAGATGACCTCGGCCACACCGGCATTCGCCGGATCGTCGGTGATCAGCCGCCCCAACTGGCCGATGGCGTCGTTAATTTCCAGCAGGTGCCGGCGCGGCGACTCGCCCGGCCCGCCGCGGGTGGCGCGCAGAATCTCGAACGCCGCCATCGACGTAGGGCTGCTGTAGCAGGCCCACGCGGTGTCGACCACCACCTCGATGCGCTCCCGTAGGGGCAACTCGCTGACGTCGGCCGACGACAGGCTGTCGATCAGCCGGTCCACCCCGTCGTCCACGACGGCCATCAACAGGCCGTTGCGATCGCCGAAGTGATACTGGATCACCCCCCACGTCACGCCCGCGCGCTCGGCCACGTGTTTGGCGGTCGCCGCGGCGAATCCTTCCTCGGTGATGCAGCGGACGGTCTCGTCGATGATCCGCGCGCGGGTGTCGTCACCGCGCTTGCGCGGCGAGGTGGTGCGCCGGGTGGGGCCAACCGAGCCACCGGCTTGACCTGCGACAATTGACATTGTTGACTTTATAACATAGCTGAGTCTATTTTTGGCCGGTGAGCCGATACGCGCGGTTGACCCGCGAGCAGCTGGCCGTGCTGGTCCCCGAACTGCTGCTGATCGGGCAGCTGATCGACCGCTCGGGCATGGCCTGGTGCATCAGCGCGTTCGGCCGCGAGGAGATGGTGCAGATCGCCATCGAGGAATGGGCGGGCGCCAGCCCCATCTACACCCGGCGCATGCAGCGGGCGCTCAACTTCGAGGGCAACGACGTGCCGACCATCTTCAAGGGGTTGCAGCTCGACATCGGCGCGCCACCGCAATTCATGGACTTCCGCTACACCGTCCACGACAAGTGGCACGGCGAGTTCCAGCTCGACCACTGCGGCGCGCTGCTCGACGTCGAGCCGATGGGGGAGAAGTACGTCTTCGGGATGTGCCACACCATCGAGGATCCGACGTTCGACGCCACCGCGGTGGCAACCAACGCGCGCGCCCAGGTGCGCCCCATCCACCGGCCGCCGCGGACGCCCAAGGATCGCCAACCACATTGCGCGTGGACCGTGATCATCGACGAGTCCTACCCCGAGGCCCAAAGCATTCCCGCGCTGGACATCGTGCGCCAAACCCGCGCCGCGACATGGGAACTCGAGCCGATCGACCGCTCCGACGAGGGCAACGCGGACTACTCCGGACCGTTGCTGTCCGACTTCGACTTCGCCGGCTTCTCGCATTCGGCGCTGGTCCGGATGGCCGACGAGGTCTGCCTGCAGATGCATCTGCTCTACCTGTCGTTCGCCATCGCGGTGACCGCGCGCGCCGCCGACGACGCCCAGGCCGTGACGGTGTGCACCCAGGGCCTGACCGGCATCGCGGGCGTGGCCGCCGAACGCATTCACCGGGCGCTGAAGCTGCCGGGTGGTGTCCAGGGGGTGCTCGAGGTGCTCGAACTGCACCCGCTGCTCAACCCCGCCGGCTACGTCCGCGCGGAGACGGCCGACCGGCTCGTGGTGCACCGCTCACCCGCCCACGACGACGCCGCCTGGATCGCCCTGTGCTCACCCGAATCCGTGCAGCCGCTGCAGGCGATCGCCACCGCAGTCGACCCGCACCTCGAGGTCCGGGTCAGCGGCACGAACACCGACTGGACCGCCGAACTGGTCGAAACCGACACCGCGGCTGCCGAACTGCCCGAGGTGTCGGTAACGAAAGTCAGTGGCGGAGCGACATTCCAGTTTGAACCCAGGCGATCGTTGCCGCTGACCGTGGTGTAAGCACCGGCGCGGATTTGTCAAGGGGCCTGCGGTACCGCTTCGGTGACGAGGTGGCATCGACCGGATACCGATGACGTTGCAAGCCATCGGTTTTGGGCGTGTCCGCGGCTATGGTTAACGCTGGCCACCGACCCCTATAGACGAAAGTTTTCGCTCTATGTACGACCCACTCGGGTTGTCGATCGGGACCACGAACCTGGTCGCCGCGCGTAACGAAAGCCCACCGGTAACCCGGCGGTCGGTGCTGACCCTATATCCGCACTGCGCGCCGAAAGTTGGTGTGCCCGAAGAGACTTCGTATCCGGCGGAGCCGGGCGTGATGATGCGGGGTTTCGTCGAGCGCATCGGCGACTCGGTGGCGCTGGTGTCGGCCGACGGGTCCGCGCATGACCCCGAGCTGCTCACGGTGGAGGCACTCGACGGGATGGTCCGCGCCGCCGGCGCAGACGCCTCTTCTTCGGACATCTCGATCGCCGTGCCCGCCTACTGGAAACCCGTTACGGTGCAGGCGCTGCGCGACGGATTGCGAACGCATCTGGGATTCGTGCGCAGCGGCATGGCGCCGCGGCTGGTCTCCGACGCGATCGCGTCGTTGACCGCGGTCAAGTCCGAGCTCGGCCTGCCCGACGACGGCGTGGTGGGGCTGCTCGATTTCGGCGGCGGCGGCACGTCGGCCACGTTGGTCAACGTCGCGGGCGATTTCGAACTGGTCAGCGCGACAATGCGTTACGCGGCCCTGTCCGGGGACGAGATCGACCAGGAGCTGTTACTGCGGGTGTTCGAGGAGCTGGGACGCGGAAGCGGCATCGACCCGGGCAGCACGGCCGCCGTGGGGCAGCTCGGCGAGCTGCGGGAGCAATGCCGGTTGGCCAAGGAGCGGCTGTCCACCGACGCGGTTGCCGAGATCACGGCCGAACTCGGCGAGCGCCGGTGCAGCCTCACGCTCAGGCGAGACGACCTCGAAGACCTGATGACCGACCGGCTGACCGGCTTCATCTACGCGCTGGACGACATGCTGGTGCGCTACCGCAAGGGCTGGACGGACCTCGCGGCCGTGGTGGCCGTCGGCGGGGGCGCCCACATTCCGCTTGTCGCCGAACGGCTTTCGGTGCACGGACGCACGCCGGTCCTGACGCCCGCGCAGCCCGCCCTCGCGGCGGCGTGCGGCGCGTTACAGCTGGCCGCCCGCGGGGACGAGCTGAGCCTGCGCACGCGGACGTCGATCGGCCTGCTCGCGTCCGCGCACGCCACCGGCGACGTCGTCGACCTCGGGGCGGGCGACGTGCTGGTGATCGACGACGAGGCGATGACCGATCGCGAGCTGGCGTGGTCGCAGACCGAATACCCCGGCGACCTGCGCGTGCGGTTCGGCGGCGAAACCTACGACGAAGACGGCCCGTCGGGCTGGTCGATGCGGTTGAACGTGATCGACCCGGCCCCGGACCGGCCGTGGCGCCGCCTTCGGTTGTCGCAGTTGATCATCGGGATGTCCGCGCTGGTGGCCATGACGGCGATCGGCGGTGTCGCCTACACGCTGACCGGCATCGAGAACCGTCAGGCCCCGCCGGCGCCCAGCGTCGCGCCCCGGCCCGCCCCGCCGGCCAGCCCGCTGGTTCCGCGCACCGTCGCGCCGCCACCCCCGACGGCCGTGCCGGTCGCGCCCAGCGCCGCGCCGGTGCCCAGCCCGGCGCCGCCGCCGCCCGAACCGCCGCCGTCGCCACCACCGGCACCGCCGCCGGTGGTGGTCACCACGCAGGCGCCGCCCGTGTACACCCCGCGGCACACCGCGCCGCCGGTGACCCAGGCGCCGACCACGACGGCCATGACGACGCCCCCGCCGCCGCCGACCACGACCGAGAGCGAGCCGCCCCCGCCGTCGACGACGACGACCACCAGCACGACGGTGCCGATGACCACCCAGTGGATCCACGTGCCGCTGTTGCCGGTGCCCATACCGGTCCAGGTTCCGCAGACGCAGGCCCCGCAGGCGCCGGCCCCGCAGTACACCCCGTATCCGCAGTACCCGCAGTATCCGCAGAACTCGCAGAACCCCTTCCTGAGTCCGGGCTACTAGCCGCGAGGCCCCGCTGCCGAGCGCGTCCGCGCCCGCGCGGGTAGCGTGGGATTCGCCCCGTCGGGCGGGGTTTATCCGGTGTTGCCTCATGGGGGGCCGGAACAAGTCAGCGAGCAAATCAGCGGACTGTGGAGGCATGCGTGGACATCGTGCTGGGGGTTTCGTTGGCCCCCGAGACGGTCCGCCTGGTGGTCATCGAGGGCCAGAACGCCGACGGCGTCACCGTCGAACAGGACGAGTTCGAAGTCGCCGCCGGCGCGGACCCGGGGGCGGCCGGTGCGGTCGAGCAAGTGCTGGCGGCGATCGATGGCACCCGCGAAGGCGCGCTCGCCGGCGGCTACCACCTGGAGTCGACCGGCGTGACCTGGACGGACGCCGCCGGCGTCGGCGCGCTGCGGGACGCGATGGCCCGCCAGGGCATGGGCGGCGTGATGCTGGTGTCCCCGCTGCTGGCCGCGGCCGCGCTGGCCCAGACGTTCGGCGCCGCGCTCGACTACGCACGCATCGCGATGTTGTTCGTCGAGCCGGCGGCGGCGACGCTGGCCGTGGTCGACGTCGCCGACGGTTCGATCGTCGACCTGCACCGCCAGCAGCTGGCAGCGCCCCAGCGTTCGATCGCCGCCGAGTTGGCGGCGATGATCACCGGCCTCACCGAGCGGGGGACGCGCGCGGACGGCGTCTTCCTGGTCGGCTGCGGCACGGACATCGTCCCGGTCAAACCCGCGCTCGAGGCGGCGAGTCCGCTCGAGGTGACGGCGCCGGAGGAGCCGGAGATGGCGCTGGCCCGCGGGGCGGCGCTGGCGTCGGCGAACGCGCCGCTGTTCGCCTCCTCCACGGCGGCCCTGGCCTACGCGCTGGACCCGGGCACCGGGGAGATGAGTCCCCGCGCGGTGGCGCCGACCTACCTCGACGTCTGGGGCAACGCGGACGCCGGTGTGCTGGCCTACAGCGCCGTCGGCGACGAGGACGAGGTCGTCCCCCGCAGGCGCCGGCCGATGTTCCTCGCCGGAAGCGCGCTGGCCGCGATCGCCGCCGCCGTCGCCGGGGTGGTGCTGTTTCAGCTGACCCCCGACCGGCCCGACTCCCATGGGCAGCGGCCCCGGGTCAGCGTCGCCAGCAGCCCCGCGGTGCAGGATTCGGCCGTCGCGATCCGGCGGCCGGCCCGCGCCCTCGCGACCAAATCGTCCACCGTGGAACCGTCTTCGGAGA
>NZ_LZHV01000024.1 GCF_001667275.1 Mycobacterium sp. ACS4054 | reverse complement strand
ACGGTCTGGGCGTGCACCTCAAAGCGGCCCGCCATCGCCCGCATCTCGTGCGGGTCGGTCATAAAACGAGTTGCCATCTGGCCTGTCTCCTTAATACGTGATTACTCAGATACCTGCTGTGGTTACGACGATGGCCGGACCGGTTACGCGCTGGCGAACCGCCGAGCCGAATCTAAAAGGATGATCCCCCCTTCCCGTCAGCCGGCGGCCACCGGTCGCAGTGACACGGTGAGACGGACGTCAAACCCGAACCACGGCGTTTGAGTTGTCCGGCCGTCAGCCCCCGAGATCATCGGTAGCTCGGCGGTGAGGTGGGAGCTCACGTCGTAGACGTCGGATCCCGAAGCCACAACCGCCAGTCCGATCAGCCCGCAGCAGCTGCGTTGATTGCCTCGGTCGCAGCGTACGAGCCAGAACTTGTGGTGAGCGTGTTCACGAACGCCTCGTGAATGGCGGCGGCCTGCGCGCTGACCGCCTGGTACATCTGCGCGTGCGCTGCGAACTGCGCCGCCGTCAGCGCCGACACCTCGTCGGCAGCAGCGGGCACAACCCCGGTCGTGGGGGCCGCAGCAGCCGCGTTCTGTGCGCTCAGCGTTGAGCCGATGGCCTGCAAGTTTCCGGCCGCCGCAGCCAGAGCCTCGGGCTGTGTGGTCACGAACGACATACTTGGTTCCCTCCTAAGATCAATCCCCGACTCTGCAGAGACTAGATGACGGCGGCCCCTGAAGCGCTTCCGGAAGCCGCCTGTTTGCAACTGTTCACGTGGCAGTACGACGAATTCATTTTTGGTAACGCCACAGTAACAGCGTCTGAGCGGGAGCGCAGCACCTTACACCATGGTCACAGCAAACCGTGACCGTCCCGCGTCCGAAAGGTGCTGGTAGGCCTCTCGCGGGCCGCTTTCCCAGGGCAGGCCCGCTAAAAATCTCGTTGCCCGTTATCTGCCCCTTGCCGGCTAGCAACGGGTGGACGGGCTCGCGACGCGCCTCCACGAGGCGCCGGCTCCGGCCGCCCACGACGCCGGGCGCACCCACTTTGTTAACCCCCCGTTCGAATGGTCGAAAGCCGTTATCCGGCGAAGGGAGGTCGGGCCATGACGGTGGGGCGGAATCCGTAGCGGGGGCCGGCGCCGCTGTGGGTGCCGCTGCCCACGCCGGCCAGGGGCATGCCGCCGAGCAGGTTGCCCGGTCCCCCGGCGGCCTCGGGTGCGGCGCTGATCGCGCTGACCGGGACCGCGGTGTGCCCCATCGCCGGCACGGCCGGGGCGCTGTTCCAGGCCACCGGCACCGACAGCTTGCCGCCGATCGAGGGCGCCCCGCCGATGGCCGCCGCCGGGTGCACCGCACCGGCGCCGCCACCGAGCAGACCACCGAGTCCGCCCAGGCCGGGCAGGGCCTTGGCCGCCGCGGGGGCCGCGCCCCCGATCGCGCCGACCGACTTGGCGATCTGCACGAAGCTGTTGCCCATACCGATGCTGAAGTACGGCAGACCCTCGGTGTTATAGAACAGACCGGCGAAGGGGCTGTAACCGTTCACCAGGGTGCCCAGGTTGGTGGGCAGCGTGGTCTGGCCGGTCAACAGGAACCACAGCTCCTGGAACGGATCGGTGGTGGTCGCCGCCGCCTGCGCGGCCTGCTGGGTCGTGCTCGTGGTGGCCGTGGTGGCCGCCTTCTGCACGGCGTTGGCCGTGTTGCCCGCGGTGGTGTTGGCCGCCGCGTTGGCCACCGTGCCGGCCTGAGTGCTCGTGCCCGCATCGTTGGTCACCTTCGGCGCGGGCGCAAACGCCGTGATGCCCTTGGTCGCCGCCGTCGACTGCGCCGCATAGGTCGCCATCGCCCCGGCGTCTTGCGCCCAAAACTCGCCGTACTGGGCCTCCAACTGCGCGATCGCCCCGGTGTTTTGCCCGATCACATTGGTGGCCTGCAACTGCTGCACCAACGCCCGATTGGCCGCGATCACCGGCGGAGGCACCACCGAGGAAAACACCGCCTCATACGCCGCCGCCGCCGAACTGGCCTGGGTGGCCGCCTGCTCGGCCTGCCCCGCGGTCGTGGCCAGCCACTCCGCATACGGCGTGGCCGCGGCCGCCATCGCCGCCGACGCGGTGCCCGCCCACTCCTCACTGGCCAGCTGCGTCACCACGCTCTGATAACTCAACGCCGCCGACTGCAACTCCGCGGCAATCGCATTCCACGCCGACGCCGCCGCCATCAACGACCCCGACCCCGGACCGGCGTAAATCCGCGCCGAATTAACCTCCGGCGGAAGAACCCCAAAATCAAACACGAATTACCCCTTAACCCGTCGTTTTGAATGACGATAATGCGCTTGCGGCCGGCTTTCCGGCCCCGATCCCGTGGCGGCGGCAACGGCCCGACGGGAACGCGTCCGGCCTGCTCGCCGCGTCCGGGTTAACTTGGCATTGGCCATGCGTTGGGCGGCCGGCCGCTCGTTCGCCATGAGCTGGGAAGAGAGCCCCGGTGGGGCGACCCACATTCATCGCCCGGCCGAAGCCGACGCCGCGTGCCGAAGGAGCGGGCCGGCCTGGACCCGTTCGGCGGTCGATAAAATCGCGTCGCGAATAAATGGAATGGCGTGTTTTCATGCCGCCGCTATCCGGCCGAGGGTGGGCGGGTGAGCACGCTGTAGCGGAATCCGTATTTGTGCGAGTAGCCCGCGGCGGCGCCGGCGCGGCGGCCCATGACGCCGGTGGGCATGCCGCGCAGCAGGGCGTTGCCCGGCGGGTTGCTCGCCCCGGCGGTCTGGATCGGGGCGACCTCGGCGTTCTCGGCAGAGCTGACCGCCGAGGTCAGCGTGGCCCACTGCTGGGGCACCGACAACCCGCCCACGTGGGCGGCCTGCCCGGCCCCGGCCGAGACCACGTTGCTGCTCAAGCTGCCCAGGTTGCCCAACCCCAACTGGGCGAACTGCGGGGTCGGGAACCAGGCCCCACCGGCACCGGCCGTGCTACCACCGGGCCCGAACACCAACTGCTGGGCAATCGACGAACTGAACGACGCGAGCCCGTTGGAGAAATAGCCGAGCCCGGTGGTCTGCTTGAGCAGCACCGTGTACACCGACGGCGTGAGCCCCAAGTAGTTGTTGGTCGGGGTCGGCGGTCCGTACTGCAGGAAGCCCTGGATCGCGTTCCAGAGCCACGTCAGCGGGCCCGGTTGGGAGGTTGTGGCCGCGGCGGTGGTGCTGGCCTGCTGCACGGCCGCGGCTTGCGGTGCCAGCGCGGCGACCTGGGTGGCGTTGGAGGCCACCGTCTGAGCGGTGTTGCCCGCCGGCTGGGTGGCCGCCTGGCTCACCGCCAACGCCTGATCGGCCAACCCATCAGGCGTGGTCGTGTTGGGCGGCGCGGCAAACGGGGTCAACTCCGAGGCCGTGGCCGAGGCCGCCGCATACCCATACATCGCCGCCGCGTCCTGAGCCCACATCTCCATGTACTGCGCCTCGGTCGCCATGATCGCCGGCGTGTTCTGGCCAAAAAAGTTCGTCGCGACCAACGTCGCCAACAACACCCGATTCGCCGCAATCACCGGCGGCGGCACCGTCATCGCAAACGCCGCCTCAAACGCCGCCGCGGCCGCCCGACCCTGACTGGCCGTCTCCTCGGCCAACCCCGACATCGCCGAGAGCCAACTCACAAACGGCACCACCGCGGCCACCATCGACGCCGACGCCGGACCCACCCACGGCCCACTGGTCAACTCCGAAACCACCGAGCCATACCCACTGGCCGCCGTCGCCAACTCCGCGGCCACCTCATCCCACGCCGCCGAAGCCGCCATCAACGACCCCGAACCCGGACCCGCATACATCCGCCCGGAATTCACCTCCGGCGGTAACGCCCCGAAGTCAAACACCTGTTCTCCTCAGTTCGTCGCGGTCGCGGGCGCCCGCGACAGTCGCATCGGAATCAGTGGTGGCCGTGGTCACGGCTTCGTAAGCAATCGCCACCCGTGGGTCGCTGACCGCCCGGAATCACCCGACTCAGACCTCGCGGTCTGCCACCCCAGTCGGCGGGCTGGCCGGCGCATCCTGCCAATTCCGTGCCTGACATCCAAATGTGGTGTAGCACCACGCTTCTCGGACATCCGGTCAGGAACAACGTGCACCTTTAGCCTCGATTGATCCCTACTGTCAGCAACCGAGCGACAGTCCATGGTCTGCCCGAACTGCCGCTCGGGAATGAGATTAGTTCGTTATCGGGGGTGCTCCGATACGCAACGCCAAGTGTTCATTCCAGGCCAGCGATTGTTCATTCCCCGTCGACTGGAGTTCATTTCCGGCAACGGTTTGTTCATCTCCGGTTTGCCTGCGGCGCAGTCAATCCTCTTCGAGAACCAGCGCCATCTCCGGGCAGGAGGCGACCCCGTCGCGGGTCACCTGCTCGTCCTCCGGGCGCACCTCGTGCTCTTCGAGGATCGAATAACCCGAGTCGTCGATCGGGAACAGGTTCGGGTCCACGGCGTAGCACTGGGCGTGGCCCACGCATTTGGATTGTTCGAGACGAACCCTCACTGGGTTTTCCTCCCTACCCGGCCCCGCAGAACAATCAAGATCGCACTTGAAGCATCCATGGATCGTTCGCCCAAGTGTAGAAGATCGACGCGCAGCCGGGCCGGCCGCTGTAGACGCTTGCGACACATGCGATATTGGGGTGCCAACCGCAATCGGTGCCGACGACGCCCCCGCCGCCGCGGTTGGGAGAACAATTCGGACAAGCGGAGAGCCCATGAGCACTCCTGGCCAAGGCCAGCAAGACACCTTCCACCTGCCGCGGCTCGATTTCGAAAAGCTGCCGATGGCCGTGGACCGGGGCGTCGGGTGGAAGGCGCTGCGGGACGCCGGGCCGGTGGTGTTCATGAACGGCCACTACTACATCACGCGCCGCGAGGACGTGCTGGCCGCGCTGCGCAACCCCAAGGTGTTCTCGTCCACCATCCTGCAGCCGCCGGGCCACCCATTGCCCGTGGTACCGCTGGCTTTTGACCCTCCTCAGCACACCCGCTACCGCAAGGTGCTGCAGCCCTTCTTCAGTCCGCTCGGCCTGAGTTCATCCCGGCCGGTGCTCGAACGCCACGCCGCGGAAATGATCGGCGCCCTTGCCGGCCAAGGGAAGTGCGAGGTGATGGCGGATTTCGCGCACCTGTATCCGTTCCAGGTCTTCATGGACCTCTACGGCTTGCCGATCGAAGATCGCGATCGCCTGATCGACTGGAAGGATGCGGTCGTCAGCGACAAGCCCTACGTCACCCAGTCAGACATCGAGAAGAGCGAACTGCTGCTTCAGTATCTGGCCGACGCGATCCGGCAGCGCAGGCAGCATCCGGGATCCGACATGCTGTCGCGAGTCATGGCCAGCGACGGTAACTTCAGCGATCTGGAGCTGCTGGGCATGAGCCACCTGCTGATCCTGGCCGGGCTGGACACCGTGACGGCGGCGATCGGATTCTGCCTGTTCGAACTGGCCCGCCGGCCGCAGCTACGCGAGGCACTTCGCGACAACCCAAGGCAGATCCGGGTTTTCATCGAGGAGATCGTCCGGCTGGAGCCTTCGGCGCCGGTGGCGCCGCGGATCACCACGCAATTCGTCAACATCGGCGGGATGACGCTGCCCCCTGGCACGTCGGTGCGGCTGTGCATGGCGGCGGTCAACCGCGACGGCAGCGACGCCACGTCCGTCAACGATCTGGTCATGGACGGAAAAGTCCACCGGCACTGGGGATTTGGCGGCGGGCCGCACCGGTGCCTGGGCTCTCATCTGGCCCGGATCGAACTGACGGTAATCGTCGGGGAATGGCTTCGGCAGATTCCCGACTTCGAGGTGCCCGCCGACTACGTCCCGGCGATCAACTACCCGTCAAAGAGCTTCGCGCTCAAAGAGTTACCGCTGCGCTGGAGCTGATCCAGCCCCAGCGCAGCGGTATCCGTCTTACTTGCGAAACTCCGTCGCCGCTACCTGCACGAACACACCGGTGTCCTCGGCCATCAGCAGGCCTCGACCGCGGGGCAGCGGGCCACCCTTCATCTTGCCGCGGATGAAGCCCTCGTCGGGGTCGGCGTCCATCACCAGCAGCGGGGCGTTGGCCTGGGCCAGCGCCCGCAGCATCGGGTCGCTACCGGCCGACGACCAACCGCCGAAGGTTCGCGTGACGAGCACGTGCAACCCGACGTCGGCGGCCCGGGTTACCCACGGGGCGACCTGATGCAGCGGTGAGTCGAAACCGGCCGGCAACTGCTGGATGTCGTCGACGATCAGGAAGATCTCCGGGCCGCTCCACCACGACCGCGACAGCAGCTCCTCGGCGGAGAGGCCGGGCGGAGGCTGCCGGCCCGCCAGCACCGCCGCCAACTCGCCAACCATCGCCTGGACGCCGTCCAGGTTGTAGGCGAACTTCTCGACATAGTCCGGACCCAGCGTGGTCAGCAGCTGACGCCGCGGGTCCACCAGCCACACCTGGGCCGACGGCTGGCCGGCCGGCGGGGTCGGCGCGCTGCTGGCCCCCGGCGCGTACAGCCGGCCGATTTCACTCATGATCGTGGCCAGCGTCGTGGTCCGCCCACATTCGCGTCGACCCGTCACCATCAGGTGCGCGTTCTCGGCGAAGTTGAGATAGACCGGCGACAGATCCAATTCGGAGATGGCCCAAGCGATTCCACCCGCGCCGACGCCCTGGCGGGTGTCCCGCGCGGCGACCTCGCGCAACTGCTCGAGGTCGAAGCGCGCGGGCAAGCGGCGCACCGGCGGCGCCTGCGCGCTGGTGAGGCGGCTGACCGCGTCGATGATGCTGTCGGACTCGAACACGTAGTCCGGCGTGTTGGCCAGCGCGGGCCGCGCGACCAAGGTGTGCAGACCGGCCTGGGGGTCGGAGTCGAGTCGGACGTAGTTGACCGCGACCATGCCGCGGCCCGGCTTGACGGGCACTTCCTTGGCGAACCGGGAACGCACCAGTTTGGCGTCCTCCACGGCGGCCAATCGCAACTCGACCCGCGAACCGAAGCCACTGCGCACCGGTGGCCGCAGCTCCGACTCCCGGTCGGCGGTGACCACCACGTGGACCCCGAACGAGGGGCCCTGGTTGATGATCAGGTTCACCTGCTCGATCAGCACCTCGTTCTCTTCGGCCAGCGCCCGGTAGTTGTCCACCACCAGGTAGACGTCGCCGAACCCGTCGTTGGGCACGGGACCCGGCTCGCCGCCGAACTTGCGGCGCCGGAAGACCTCCATCGAGGCGATCCCGTACTCGAGGAACGTGCTCTTGCGCTGACGCACCAGCGCGAGCAGCTCGGCCACCGTGCGCCGCACGCCGTACGGATCGGTCGGGCCGGCCACCTCACCCACGTGCGGCAGCCGGGCGACGGTGGTCAGGGCGGTGCTGCTGTAGGCCAGGCAGTAGAACTGGACCTGCTCGGGCGTGTGGGTCAGCGCGGCCGAGCAGATCAGGGTCTGCAGGGCCGTCGTCTTACCCGAACCACCGGCGCCCAGGATCAGGACGTTGGCGCCCGGCCCCGAGGTGTCGACGGTCCACGGCGGCTGGTCGTGCTTGAACGGGCGGTCGATGATCCCGATCGGGAAGGCCAGGTCCTTGGCCGAACCGTAGTTCTCCTGCCACGGGTGGCCGAGGAACCGGTTCACCAACTCGTCGATGGCGACGGGCTGGTTCAGCGGCGGCTGCCACAACCGGTACGGCTCGAAGTCGATCTTGCGCAGCTGATCGATGATCACCGTGCCGACCTTCGGCACCCGGATGCCCTCGATGTCGTCGTCGTCGCGCGTCGCGCCGTCGGCGTCCAGCGTCTCGCCGTTGGTGATGGCGGCCGGGGTCAGCTCCGGTCCGCCGACGCTGACCTCGAGCGGGGTGAACGAGTTGGTAAACAGTTGCGGGCGAACGTAATCGATGCTGTGCACCAACGCCGGCGCTTCTTCGCCGTCATCGTTGAGCCCGCGCGGGAAGTAGTCCCGCCACAGGAACTCGGCCTGGAACCGGACGATGTCTTCGAGGCTGCGGCGGAAGTAGCCGAGGCCGGCCTGCGCCGGCAGGTTGACGGCGTTCGGCACGCCCGCTGCCTGCGCGGCGCCGGCGGTACGCGCCTTCAGCACCAGCCGGTAACCCATGTTCTCCATGAGCTTTTCGGCGCGGCTCTCGATGGTCTGCGAGGCCATCATCAGGTGGATCCAGTAGGCGCGGCCCTGGCGGCCGATCGAGTCGAGCACGTCGACCGCGGTCGGCATGATCCGGAACCACTCGTAGAACTCGTCGATGACGACCACGAGCATCGGCAGCGGCGCCATGTCCTGGCCGCGCGCCCGCATCCGCAGGCGCACGGAGTTGTACTCCTTGGCGTCGTCCACGCCGGCGCTGTCGCAGATCGCCTTGCGCCGGGCGATCTCGCCCCACAGGGCGTCCAGGAAGCGTTCCATCAGCGCCTGGTCCTCTTCCAGGTCGGTGATGATGCGCGACACGTGCGGCACCCCGGCGAACGGCTTGACCGCCGACCCACCCTTGAGGTCGGCCAGCACGAACTGCAGCTCCTCCGGCGGGTGGCTGAGCATCAGTGATTCGATCACGGTCCGCACCAGGGTCGACTTACCCGAACCCGTCGTTCCGGACATGACGCCGTGCGGGCCGTCACCGCCCTCGTCCAGCGACTTCATGTCGAGGAACAGCAGCTCGCCGTTGTCGGACCGAACGCCGAACGGCGCCCGCAGCCGGGAGCGGCCCATGGAGTCGTTGCGGCTGCCCCACAGCGCCTCGAAGTCGATGTGACCGGGGTCGTCGATTCCGTAGTAGGCCATGATGTCCCGGGCGCCGATGTGGGCCACCCGCTGGCCGATCTCCTCGTAGGCCTCGGCGAGCCGCCAGCGCGCCAGCGCCTGCGCGAATTCCTCGGCCTCGGCGATGCTGATGTGGTCGGTGAGCGCGAAGAACCACGGCTTCTCGTCGATCACCATCCAGGTGTCGCGGTCGCGGGGCAGCGCCTCGATCACGCCCTTCTCGTCGAACCGCAAGGTGCGCTCGGGAACCGACGTCCACATCGAGGAGCCGGTCAGGTCGAAGAAGGTCACCCCGTCGACGCCCTCGGAGCTGATCACGTATTCCCACTGGGGGTCGACGACGTCGGCGACGATCACCGTGTGGGGCGTCGGGGTCTGCGCCGACGAACTGGCGTGGCGGGGCGTGAAAGAGCCACGGCCGGCGAACAATTCGGCCTGCTCGGCGGCGAACTCGCGCACCGAGCTGTAGACCATCCGCGCGTTGCCCGCGGCGTCCTGACGCCGGGGATCACCAACGTGCGGAAGCCACTTCACCCAGTCCCACTCGTCCAGATCCGAGGTGACGACGACCAGCTGCACGTGGTCGGGGCCGTGCGAAAAGGCCAGCTGACAGACGATCGCCCGCATCAGCCCGAGGACCTGCTCCCGCTCCCCGTCGAGCGCGTACCAGGGCTCGACCAGCAGCGAGATCATCTTGGGCAGGTTGTAGACGACGCTCTGGTAGCGCCCGAATTCCTGCAGCGCCTTGCCCGTCACCGGCTCCAGCTCGATGTCGGTGGGCATGTTCTGGGGCTCACCCCAGGTCACCTCGGGCCGCGTCATGCCCACGCCGACTCGCACCACCCCGAAGTTGAGGTCCTTGCCGTCGGGCTTGCGTTCCCACATCCGCGGCGATCCCACCGCGGCGGACAGCGTGGTGGGCGCCGGGTGGTACCACCGGTAGTTGGCGTCCATGCTGTCGGCCGACTCGTGGGCGGTCTCGCGCAGCATGTCCAGCATCAGCATGAACTGGGCGCGCATCGCGTCCAGCTTGGGCCGGCTCATCTGCTGCTGGCCGCCAAACCGGCCGCCGAACATCATCATGGCGACGCCACCGATCATGAAGATCGGGAAGATGGCGCCCGCGCCGCCGAACACGCGCGAGCCGCTGGCGAACGTCATGCCGACCATGCCGATCAGCAGGCCGACCACGAGGACGCCGACGACGACCAGCCACCAGGGCTTGCCCTCCGGCGGCGGAATGCTCAGCGGTGTCGGGAGGACGATGTTTTCCGGCTTGATGACCGGAGGCTTCTCCGGGGTCGGCCGCGCAAACCCGCGTTTCACTTAGGCACCGCCAATTCTGCTGGGGACATATCCATCGGAAGGGTGTCGTGCTCCACGAGCGCGTCCGCCCGAGAGAGCGTCGGACCCTGTGGGAGCAGGCGCAGCGCCACCCACGGCGCCAGGCTGGGTTTGGTCTTCAGGCCCAGGGCCTCGCGGACGTCGCGGGTGTCGTCGACGCCGAACCGGGCGCCCGCGTCGGTCAGCCACCACAGCGACTCCGTCGTCTTGGCGCCGGGGTCGTTGCCGGTGACCGCCACGAAGTTGCCGTAGTCGGGGCCGAAGTACACCTGGTCGGCCACCCGACCGGTGGTGTCGGCCTTGACCAGCGACACCACCTTGTTCTCGTCCTTGGCCGCGACCGGAATGGTTGCGCCGGAGATGACCTGGATGCGGGCCCGGTTCTCGCCGGAGGTCTTCTGCCACCACCAGCAGGTCGCCGGGTTCTCGCGGATGTCCGCCACGTTGAGCGGCGCGTCCGGGTAGGAGGACAGGTCCAGCTTGTTGACGACGGGCATCTTGGCCAGGGCGGACGGTTCCACGGTCACCGGCCGGGTATTGCCCGGCCCGGCGTTCTGCAGGATCTGGGCCACCAGCGGCGGCAGCGTCTGCACGCCGTCGGCGAGCACCAGCGAATACTGTTGCGGCCCACTGATTTGCGGCGTGACGATCACGGTGCCGATCGGTCCGGGGGCGCCCGGGAACGACGCGGCGGCGCCGGCGTTCTGCACCTGCGGCACGGTCAGCTCCGGGCCCACGGGCAACGCGTCGAACAGGGCCCGGCTCATGGGCTTCGCCTGGCCGACCTGTTCGGGTGTCAGGCCCAGCGGCAACAGCACCGACCGGTTCGTCGCGTCGATGCGCGACCGGCGGCCCTCTCGGATCACCCACGCGTCCCCGCTGTAGTTCAGCACCACGGCGTCCGATCCGTTGAGGACGCGGCGGTGGTTGCTGAGGTCGGGGTTGCCGTCGATCACGGTGACGGTCACGCCGGAGGGCGCGCCGACCCCGGTCGAGGTGGCGACGGTGTCGCACACCAGCCACGACGACGTGGACGGGCTGGTGGTGTGGAAGTTCGACGGCGCGCCCGGGATGCCCACCATCGGCCCGCGCGGCATGGTGGCGATCTGGCTCGACCGCACCAGGTGCGGATTGTCCGCCCGGCCGGTGATCAGCCGCGCCGAAGCCAGGTTCAGCGCCGGGTACAGCCGGTCCCCCACGCGGACGTACAGCGCGCCGGAATCCCGGTCGGCGATGATCGGCGACTCGTTGATCTGCCCGGACGGGCTGATGAACGACCAGAGCAGGGCGCCCAGGCAGATCACCATCGCCGCCGACACCGAGGCCACCACGGCCAGCGTCTGCCGCCGCCCAGGCTCGACCTCCATGCGGACACGCCACCGGGTGAGCGCCATCGCGGTGCGGCGAGCGAGGAACTGATAGCCGGTCACCTGGGTCCGCGTCGACAACCCGAGGCCATACCCCGACCCGCGTTGGCCGCGACTCTCTTCCGCCACTTAATTCACCATCCGGTCTGCTAGAACGCCTGGATATTGTCCCTCGCGCGAATTACATCGACAACGGTAAGGCACCGGTACGGCCCTCGCCACGCGGCGCCGATGGCGTTCGCTGCTACATCTGTTTATCTGCCGGTGTCCGGTGCTCGGCCGCCCGCCCGCCCCGGCCGTGCGGGCGACGCGCCAGGCGCCGTTGAACTGGCACTTCGGGTTTTCCCCGCCGATCCCCGCCCGGACTCCTCATGTCTTCTCAGGGCATCGTAATGGCGCACGTGCCGTTCGTCCTGTTGAGCGGGCGCCGAAGCATGGCAGCAAGATGAGCGGTATGAGTGAGCTCGCGCCGTCGCTGGTCGAACTTGCCAAGCGGTACGGCATCGCGACCGAGTACCAGGACTGGACGGGGCGGCGGGTGCCGGTCTCCGAAACCACCCTGGTGGCCGTGTTGGCCGCGCTCGGCGTGGCGGCCGGCACCGAACGGGAGCGCAACGCCGCCCTGACCGCGAAGCTGCGCGCGTATTGGGCGCGCCGGCTGCCGCCGCCGATCGTCGGCCGCGCCGGTGAGCAGACGCGATTCTGGGTGCACGTGACCCACGGCGATCCCGCCGAGGTGTTGGTGCAGCTCGAGGACGGTTCGGTGCACGGCGGGATTCAGCAGGTCGACAACTTCACCCCGCCGTTCGACTTGGACGGCCGCTGGGTCGGCGAGGCCAGCTTCGTGCTGCCGGCCGACCTGCCGCTGGGTTATCACCGGGTGCGTCTGCGCTCCCGCGACGGCGAGACCAGCACCGCGCTGATCATGACGCCGGACTGGCTCGGGCTGCCCGAGCGGCTCGGCGCCCGCCGCGCCTGGGGACTGGCCACCCAGCTCTACAGCGTGCGGTCCAGCCAGTCGTGGGGCGTCGGCGACCTGACCGACCTGACCGACCTGGCCGTGTGGTCGGCGTCGCGGCACGGCGCGGACTACGTGTTGGTCAATCCGCTGCACGCGGCGGCCCCCACGCGCCCCATGGAACCGTCGCCCTATCTGCCGACATCGCGGCGCTTCGTCAACCCGATTTACCTTCGCGTCGAGTCGATTCCGGAGTTCGCCGAGCTAGAGAAGCGCAGCCGGGTGCGACGGCTGCGCTCCGAGGTCCAGGAGCGGGCCGCCCGGCTCGACGCCATCGATCGCGACAGCGCGTGGGCGGCTAAGCGGGCCGCGCTCGAGCTGGTGCATCGGGTGCCGCGCTCGGCGGGCCGCGAGCTGTCCTACGCGGCCTTCCGCGCCCGGGAGGGCGGCGCGCTCGACGACTTCGCCACGTGGTGCGCCCTTGCCGAAAAGCACGGCGACGACTGGCATGCCTGGCCGAAGTCGCTCCGGCACCCCGACGCGCCGGGTGTCGCCAAATTCGTCGAAAAGCATTCCGAGACAGTCGATTTCCATCGATGGCTGCAGTGGCAACTCGATGAGCAACTCGCTTCGGCGCAGTCGCAGGCCCTGCGCGCGGGCATGGCGCTGGGCGTGATGCACGACCTGGCCGTCGGCGTGCATCCCAACGGCGCCGACGCGTGGGCCATGCAGGACGTGTTGGCGCTCGGCGTGACCGCCGGCGCTCCCCCGGACGAGTTCAATCAACTCGGCCAGGACTGGTCCCAGCCGCCGTGGCGGCCCGACGGGCTGGACGCGCAGGAATATCGGCCGTTTCGGGCGTTGATCCGGGCGGTGCTGCGGCATGCCGGCGGCGTCCGCATCGACCACATCATCGGGTTGTTCCGGCTGTGGTGGATCCCGGAGGGCGCGCCGCCCACCCAGGGCACTTACGTGCGCTACGACCACGAGGCGATGATCGGCATCGTCGCCCTGGAAGCGCATCGCGCCGGGGCGGTGGTCGTCGGCGAGGACCTCGGCACCGTCGAACCGTGGGTGCGCGACTACCTGCTGCTGCGCGGCCTGCTCGGCACGTCGATCCTCTGGTTCGAGCTCGACCGGGACGGCAACGGCGGTCCGCTGCCCGCCGAGCGCTGGCGCGAGTACTGCCTGTCCTCGGTGACCACCCACGATCTGCCGCCCACAGCCGGCTACCTGGCGGGCGACCACGTGCGGCTGCGCGAATCGCTGGGATTGCTGACCCGGCCCGCCGAGGAGGAGCTCGCCTCCGATCGCGCGGAGCTGGCGGGCTGGATCGCGGAGTTGAACCGGGTGGGCTTGCTCGACGAGGGTGACACCGACCCGGACAGCATCGTGCTCGCCCTGTACCGCTATCTCGGGCGGACCCCGTCGCGGCTGGTGGGCGTCGCGCTGACCGACGCGGTGGGCGACCGGCGAACCCAGAACCAGCCGGGAACCACCGACGAATACCCCAACTGGCGGGTGCCGCTGACCGCCCCGGACGGCCACCCGCTACTGCTCGAAGACGTGTTCACCGACGCCCGGGCGGCCGCACTGGTCGACGCCGTGTGCCGGGCAATCGCGCCCGCGGCCGTCGAAACCGCGCCTGTTAGCTTCTGAGGCCATGAAGGTTTCCGTCGTCGCCCCGGTGACCGACGGCGTCACCGCGGACCCCGAGTGGATGGTGAGCTTCGCCGGGCACCTCGAGCAGTGCGGGTTCGAGTCGATCGTCGTCGCCGAACACACCGTCCTGGCCACCACCTACGACAGCGTCTATCCCTACGACAGTTCGGGGCGCGTCGGGCTGGCGGCGGACTGCCCGATCCCCGATCCCCTGGAAATGTTGGCGTTCCTGGCGGCCCACACCGACCGGCTCGGGTTGGCCACCGGCGTACTCGTGCTGCCCAACCATCATCCGGTGATGCTGGCCAAACGCGCGGCGACCCTCGATGTGCTCTCGGGCGGCAGACTGCGGCTCTGTGTCGGCGTCGGCTGGCTCAAAGAAGAGGTCCAGGCGTGCGGCGCCGACTTCGACAGCCGGGGCAGGCGCGCCGACGAGCAGCTGGCCGTCCTGCGGGCGCTGTGGGCCGAGCGGCCCCAGGGCGTGTCGCACCACGGGGAGTTCTTCGACTTCGACAACGTCATGTGCTACCCCAAACCCGTTGCCCGCGAACGGCTCCCGATACACATCGGCGGGCACAGCAAGGCGGCCGCGCGCCGCGCCGGTCGGCTCGGCGACGGGTTCCAACCGCTGGGGGTCACCGGTCCCGAACTCGCGTCGCTGATCGCGCTGATGCGCGAGGAGGCCACCGCGGCCGGACGTGACCCGGCCGCCCTGGAGGTTTCGCTGGGCCACCTGGTCACAAAGATCGATGCCGAGCGGGCGGGCGCCCTCGCCGATCAGGGGGCCGACCGCCTCGTGCTGGGCATGCCGCCGACGACCGACATCGAGCAGGCCAAGGACTGGCTGTCGGCGTGCGCGCAACGCCTTTCGTTGATCGCGTGACCCCGATGACCCTGTCAGCCGACGACCGATCCGCGCTCAGCGACCTGGTGCACCGCTACGCGGCCCAGGTCGACGAGCGTCGATTCGATTTCGTGGCAGCGCTTTTCACCGACACCGCGGTGCTGCAGGTGCCCGAACCGCCCAAGTCGCTGGAACCGATTCAAACCCATCGCGGTCGAGACGCGATCGCCGCGGCCGTCGCCACCGTCGCGGCGGTCGTTCGCACCGAGCACGCCATCGTCGGCGAGGTGTATGACGGGGGCGACCGACCGGGCACCGCGCGCGGGCGCGTCGCGTGCGTCGCGCACCACTGGGACCGCCGCGGTGACGAGTTGGTCGACGTGGTCTGGCATCTGCGCTACGACGACTCCTACGAGCTGACCGACCGCTGGCGGATCTGCCGCCGGGCCCTGACCATCAACGCGATCGAGACCCGTCCGGTCCGCCGAGTCCGGCCACCCGACGCGAATTAGCTTTGAACCATTCGCCCGTTAACTGGGGCACACCTGCTTGACCCACCCGTCGACAAGCTTGTTGTTCTTGGTGTAATCCGGGTCATCGAAGTGGGCGCCGCCCACGCTGGCGAAATGTTCGATCGCATCTTTGACCGAAGCCGGCGGGTTGTATCGCTCCAGGGTGTCGGCGGCCTTGCGCGCGGCGTCTTTGTCCGATGCGGCCAGCAAATCGACGTTCGCCCCGGTGACATCCACGCACTGGCTGGAATCCAGGGTTGCGACGGCGGGCGCGTTTGCGGAACTGGTATCGCTCGACGCAGCGCTGGACGAGGTAGTTGCTGTGGAGGTCGAACGACTGCTCGTGGCCGAACTCGCCGGAGAACTCGCAGGTTTGCTGCTCGAGCAGCCGGCCATTAGTGCCGCCGCAAGGACAAGGGCCGTAATCAGCCAGCGTCGCATCATGTAAACCTCCAAATCGAATTGTATTTTTATTTGCCCGAACATTGCCTGTCGATGCGCGGTCGTCCGGACGCCGTACAGTAACCCAACTTTGGTGGGGCCGCTCGGCTTTGTGCCGCGAATTCATTTTGCTGGCGGGGGCCAAACGCAGCCGTTGCGGCGGGCATCGCGCCGTGGGCGTCGGTGCAGCCGCCCGGGACCGCTCCCGGAACCCGGCCGGCGCGTCGATGCGTGGCGCCCGGCGCGCCGCCGGGATCATCCAGAAACTTGTGCCCAAATCCACAGGCGCCTTTAAGGAACCGTATATGCGGCGATATCACCGGTTTTGTTGAGCAAATGCTGAAACGGCTATCCGTGCCGGGGCGGATTTTGCCCGTCGGCAACTGTTGCCGGCGGCCGTACCGTTTCCGACGCCGCGTGGCGGCGCTTTTCTTCCCGATCGAGTCCAATTAATCCAATTGCGTTCGTGTATTTTCGGCCGCGTGACGAACACCGAACATCGGAACCGCAACGTCGACATTTCTGAAGCCACCGCGGAACGGCAAGCACCGAACGGCAACGTATCGACACTCGCAGTGGGCACGCCGCTTCAGTCCGCCCCGGACTACCGCAACGAGATCCACACCGCCGAAGACATCATCGATGTCGAAACCTACGGTGGCGGTTTCGATCTCACCCGGCGGGCGACCGCCCCGAAGCTGCGCATCGGCCGCGACCGGTGGTTCAACCTGCTGTGGCTGATCCCGATCGGTTTCGCCCTGTTGGTCGTGGGCGTGGCGATCGGCAAAGGCCTGCACAACATGCCGGCGGTGCAGTCGTTCATCCAGCGCTACCCGGGAACCGACACCCACACCGGTGTCAGCCCGGGCCTGCCCGCATGGATCGGGTGGACCCACTTCTTCAACCTGTTCATGATGATGTTCATCATCCGGACGGGCATCCAGATCCTTTGTGACCATCCCCGGCTCTACTTCAGCCGCAACGCCACCCCGGGCAAGGACGAGTGGTTGCGGGTGGGGCCGCCGGTGCCCGACGACGAGCTGTGGACGGCCAACGCCGACACCGTCGCGCTGCCACCGCAACTCGGGTTGCCGGGATTCCGGCATTCCATCGGGCTGGCCCGGTGGTGGCACCTCGGCATCGACGTGCTCTGGCTCGTCAACGGGTTGGTCTTCTACGTGCTGCTGTTCGCCACCGGTCAGTGGCGCCACATCGTGCCCACCAATTGGGATGTCTTTCCCAACGCCGTATCCGTTGCGGTGCAGTACCTCTCGCTGGACTGGCCAAAGGACAACGGCTGGGTCGCCTACAACGGCCTGCAGCTGCTCGCCTATTTCACGACGGTTTTCATCGCCGCGCCGGCGGCCCTGATCACCGGCTTGGGCATGTCGCCGGCACTGTCGCAGCGCGTCCACTGGCTGAGCAAGCGGCTGAGCATTCAGCACGCGCGCTCCCTGCATTTCGTTGTGCTGGTGTACTTCCTGTTCTTCATCTTGGTCCACGTGACGATGGTGTTGACCACCGGCGCGCTGCAGAACCTCAACCACATGTTCGCCTCGCGTGACGACGACAGCTGGGTGGGTTTCTGGATCTTCGCCGCGGCGATGGTGGTGACGGCGGTCGCCTGGGTGTGGGCCACGCCCTTCACCATTCGCCATCCCCGGGTGATCCAGCGGGTCGGCTACGCGCTCGTCGGCCCGTTCCAGCGCCTGCTGGAGCAACTCGACCCGAAGCCGGGCGCCTTCACCGAAAAGGACATCTCGCCGCACCACTGGCGCAACGGCCGCCTGCCGGAGACCGTCGAATACAAGGAGCTGGAGGCCAACGACTTCAAGGACTGGCGGCTCAAGGTCTACGGTCTGGTCGAGCACCCGATGGAGTTCTCGCTCGAGGACCTGAAGGCGCTGCCCTACCACGAGCAGATCAGCCAGCACTTCTGCATCCAGGCCTGGTCGGGCGTCGCGAAATGGGGTGGCGTGCAAATGAAGACGATCATGGACATCGTCAAGCCGCTGCCGGAAGCCAAATGGGCGGTGTTTTATTCGATGGGCCTCGGCGCGACCGGCGGCATCTATTACAACGCCCACCACATCGGTCAGCTGGACCACCACATGACGATGCTCGCCTACAACATGAACGACCAGCCGCTCCCCTACATGCACGGCAAGCCGCTGCGGTTGCGCAACGAATTGCAGCACGGCTTCAAGCTCGTCAAGTGGATCAAGGGAATCGAGTTCGTCGCCGACTACCGCGACATCGGCAGCGGCTACGGCGGTTACAGCGAGGACCACAAGTACTTCGGGCGGCACCAGACGCTGTAGCCGGCCGCCCCCGTCGTTTGTTCCGACGGCGATTCGGGTAGCTCCCAAAAAGCGCCCGAACGAAGCGACCGGAGGAGGCGGCCATGACGCACGGCCCTGTCGAGAGCACCACTCGCCGACTCGGTGCCAAGCGAGACTTCGACGATTTCGGGCGCACGCCCGGGCTGGTCATCGTCGGGGCCGCGGTCCTGGCGTTCGCGGTGTGCGTGGCCACTTTCGCGCTGGGAGACGCCGGCGCGGGGGTGGCCGCCGCCATCTTCGCCATGCTCGCGTTCGGGGCCGGCCTGGCATGGCTTGCCATGGACCGCAGGCGGATTCGCGAGACGGAGCGGGACTGGCCGGTCGGCCACGCGGCGCGCTAGACCGTCTCGCCTATTGCAGCGAACCTATTGCAGCGAGGCCAGGTTTTTCACGGACTTTTCCACGTCGGAGCGCAGAACGCGGGCGACCAACCCTCCGATCGGACCGCTGAGCAATCCGCCCCGCAGGTCGGCGGTGAGGTGAAAATCGGTCCCCGGATGCTTGTCCGTGACGGTCATCGCCACGCCGAGCCGAATACCGCCGCGTCCGCGGCCTTGCAGCTCAATCGATTTCGGCTCGTCGTAGCGGGTGACCGTCCAGTGAATGACGTTGCGGAAACCCTTGACCTTCACGCACGACGAAACGCAGGTGCCCTCCTCGATCTGGTCGGGAATGGGCCCGCGCCAGCCGGCGAAAATCGTCATCCACTCGTCGAATCGGCTGAGGTCGGACGCCAGCTTCCAGGCGGCCTCCGGGTCCACCTTCGACGACACCGAAACATCCACTCGTGCCAAGTCCTGCCGCTCCTCCCCAGACGATGGTGGCGGTTTGGCGCCACCATGGCAGCGCGGCCACCGGCGCGCAACGGGGACTGAGTACCCCGGGCGGGCCGAGCCTATGCGTTGCGCGCTAGGGCCAGGTTTCGTTCAGTTGCTGCGCCACGTCGATTATCTGCGCGGACTGCGACTGGGGCGCGTCGATCTCCTCGGCGACGTACTGGGCGACGAACCGGCGGATCTCGCCGTCGACGCCGGCGAGGATGCGCAACACCTCACCGCGGAAGGACTTCGACGACACGTTGACCGTGATGTCGGAGGGCCGCGGCTTGCTGACGTCGACGATCAGCAGCAGCGGCTCGGCGGCCCGCGCCGTCGCCCGCAACGCGATGTCTCCGGAGACCACGAACCGCTGCTTGTCGAGCCGAAGGTCGAGCAGCAGATCGATCGACAGGGGGATGTGGATGACGAACGTGATGCTGTCACCCAGGCGACGGGTGACCTTGGGTTCGTGGATCTTGACGTTGGCGCTCACCTTGGCGATGCCGCCGGGCCCCTGCGCGATGGGCTCCATGGCGAACTCGTTGCCGGCGATGTCGGCGAAGGCGGCCGCGACACGCTCGGGGGTGACGGCGACCTCGAAGAATCTGCGTCCGAACTCTTCGTAGGTGAGATAATCGTGATTCTCCATAGGCTTATACCGTCTCATGTCGGCCGTCGGAACCGTCGCTGATCTGCACGCGTCGCCAAAAATCCGCGTCCGCAGCTCCCCCGCCCGGATCACCGGCGATTCGGCCGCGTTGTTGTGAAGCACGCCACACGGGGGGCCGTTCGATTCGGTGCGGCGGGCGGTGGCCTGGGAGGCTTGTTGACTTGGGAGGTGTTTTCGATGTGCGCCCAGATGGTTACCGACCGGCGCTCGGAAGTCTCGCCCGCGGGCGTGCTCACCTGGCTCGGCGGCGGGCAGTCGCGGGAACTGGGTGAGCGCCACGAGCGCTCCACGCACGCGGTGGCCGGCGCCGTGGTGTTGTTCGGCGGGTTGCTGGCCTGGCTGGTCGCGACCCTGGCGGTGAGCGAGTCGGCCCGCTGGCCACTGCTTGCGGTGCTGCCGCTGGCCTTGGTCTTCGGCCTGCTAATCGGCGCGGTCACCCGCGCGACCACCTCGGGGTCTCACCGCGGCCGCCCCGGCGTTGCCGCACGCGCGGTGGTTGCGGCGGCGCTCGGCGTCGTCGTCGGTGAACTTGCCGCCATCGTCCTGCTGTCCGGCTCGATCGACCACCGTCTCGACGAACGCGCCCTGCGCGGCGCCGGATCGGCGGCACCGGTCGCGCAGGCGTCGGCGGCGCTGCAACAAACCAGGAACGCGCGCGCCGCGCTCGACGGCGCCGTCGACCGGGCCCACCAGCAGCAGGATCAGGCCCTGGTCACCGCGCGCTGCGAATACCGTCCGACCCCCGGCTGCCCGCAGACCCGGATCACCGGTGATCCCGGCGCCGGGCCCGAAACACGAACGGCGAACGAACTTCTCGCCGACAGCCAGCGCGAACTCGACAGTGCCCTGGCCGCACGCGACCGCCAGGCGCCCGCGCTGGACGCGACGATCGCGCGCCAGGAACGAGCGCTGGACGAAGCGCGCCGCGGCGTGGTCGCCGGCGCCGATCACGGACTCGGCGCGCGCTGGGTCGCGATGAACGACCTGGGCGCCGGCGCGCTGACGCTTCGGCTGCTGACCGACGCCTTTTGCGTACTGCTCTACCTGCTGCCGCTGATCCTGGGCCGCTGGCGCGGCGAGACCACCCACGATCGCCACACGGCGGCGCGCGCCGAGCGCGAACGCGCGGAACTCGAGGCGGACACCGCGATCGCGATCAAGCGGGCCGAGATCCGTCGGGAGGCCGAGATCATGTGGGCCGAGCACCAGCTGACCCAGGCCCGGCTGGCCATCGAGGCCCAGACCGAAATCGACCGGGAGCAGCAGCGTCGGCGGATCGCGGATGCCATCGAACCGCCGGTGGTGAAGGCATCGTCGCAACGCGCCTTCGAGCCGGCCGACGACGACATCTACCTGCCCATCGCGGCGGAAGCCGAGGCCGCCAGCCGCGCGGCCATGGGGCTGCCGACCCCGACGCACAGCGCCGAGGTGGAGAACTTGCCGGCGCCCGTCGCGCGGGAGGTCGCGCTCCCTGAAGAGCGCACCGCGTCGCCGATCCCGTCGATTCCCGACGCCACCAAGGCGGCCGCGCGGTGGATCCGCCCGCTGGTGCCGCCGTTCGTCGCGCGGGTGATCGACACCACCAGCGCGCCGCTGCGCACCGCTCGCCAGGTCTTCGAAGAGGTCGAGGAGATCACCTTCGCCCTGCGCCGCACCCACAAGATCACGGTGGACTCCGAAAGTTCCGAGCCGGGCCAGGGCGCCGCCGCGGCCCCCGCCGCCGGCGAATCCGATTCCCCGAGAAGCGGATTCATCGACTCGACGCGCGCGGACCGTCCGGCGGTGACGCACCGGCAGGTGGGCGGCCGGGCGCGGCGTGGCCCAGCGCTCGGCACGTCGCAGCGGGGCACGGATCCGGAACTGACGCGGCGGGACGGACCGGCGGAGCTGGATTCACCCGCCGGCCCGCGACAGCTGCCGCCCGCCTGACGACCTGCGCTCGTAGAACCTGCGGACCCGGGCCCGGTTGCCGCAGTCGGCCGCACTGCACCAGCGGCGGTTGTGCCGGTGGCTGGTGTCGAGAAACAGCCACCCGCAGTCGTCGTCGCTAGCGGCCGCGCCTATTCGTCGCCGAAGGCCTCGAACAGTTGCGGAAGGAAGCCCGCCAGGTGATTCATCTCCTGGGCGCAATGCACCATCAGGTTGCGCGCGCTGGTCTCCGCATTACCGAGCACCCGCGCGGCGATCGGGCGCACCGCCCGCGACGCGACGCCCGGCACGTTGCGCACCTCGATGTGCCGTCCGCCCATCCAGAAGCGCGACCGCATCTCGGCCCCGGTCGGGGTCGACCGGACGTGGTGGATGAACCATCCGACGTCGACGGGGGCCTCGCTGGAGCCCAGCCGGGCACAGATCGCCACCGCCGCGTCGCTGTCGGGTGGGCAGCCCATGCTCGCCGGATCGACGAATTGGATTGCGCCGTTGAGCTTCGTCGAGCCGATGTACTCGCTGATCAGCGACCAGCGTCCGATGTAGCGCTGGGGTCCCCGACGGCCGGCCCCCTCATCGTCGCGGCCGTCTTGCCGCTGCCCTTTCCAGGCGGCGCTCAGGTGCGCCCGCGGGTGCCACAACTTGTAACGCCGGGTGTCGCAACCGTGCCAGCCGAACCACCAGGACCACATCGCGGGCGTGACGTCCGGCATGTCGGTGCGCACCGACACCTGGTAACCGCCGTCGTCGAGGACCCCGTAGCCATTCTCGGTCCGCTGGTAGCCGTCGTCGGCCACGCTCGCGGCGTCGTCGAACGCCGACAGCGCCATCGCGCCTTGCGGCCCGTGGTTCAGCGCCTCGACGACATGGATTGGCAGCGGCGCCATTTCGGGCTTGAAGAACTTGCCGAACGGGGTTTTTGCGTCGTCGTCGCGGTAGCCCAGATACGTCTCGCCGGCCATCACAGTCGTCCCATCCAGCTGTTGAACAAACCGTCGGGGTCGTACTCGGCGCGCACGCGGTCGAGCTTGGCCATGGCGGCGTCGCTGGCGAACCGCGCCGGGCGCCCGCCGAGGTTCTCGTCGGCGAGTTGAATGCCGATGGCGAACTCGGACATCGCGATCATGTTGGACTGCGCCCAGTCGGCATACTTCGCCTCGTCGGCCGGGTCCTTCCAGGACCCGTAGAGCGCCAGGTAGATGTCGCCCTCGATGCTGTAGGCCATGTCTTGGCGGGGCGGGCAGGGCCCCCAGTTCAGCCACAGAAAGTGCGCGGGATGCGGGGGCATCGTGTCCAGGATCGTCCGGATGCCCGGCAGCAGGTCTTCGGCCGGCGCCGAGGTCCACATGTTGTCCACCGCGTAGTGATGGTCGGACAGGTAGTGGCTCATCGCGACGTCATACCAGGTGGGCAAGTCGGTTGGCAGGTAGGGAATCTTGACGAGCGCCTGGTCGGCGACCGGGCAGGTGCCGAACAGTGACAGGGCCTTTTCGGCCTCCTCCTCGGAGTCGGCAAACGCCGGCGACGCGAACGAAATGCACGGGACTTCGATGCCCATGTTCGGTTCGCCGCGGGAGGCCACGGCCTGCAACTCGACGCGGGGGTCCACGTCGGCGCTGACCGCGCGGGCCCAGGTGAAAACCTCGTCCGCCAGCTCGAACGGGTAGACGTAGACGCTGGTGCCGCACACCGCGGGGCGCGGATAGAGCTTGAGGTAGAACGCCGTGACCACGGCGAAGAAGCCCGGCCCCGCGCCGCGCGCCGCCCAGTAGAGATCGGCGTTGTTGCTGGCGTCGCAGTGGATCTGTTCGCCGTCGGCGGTGACCACGTCGAGGCCGACGACGCTCTCGCAGGCCGGTCCGTAGACGCGGCTGTTCCAGCCGTAGCCGCCCTGCAGCAGGTAGCCCCCGAGGCAGACGCCCTTGCAGTGGCCGCCGGGGAAGAACAGGCCCTGCGCCTCGAGCTCGGCCATCAGCAGGCTGCCGCCCTTGCCCGGGCCCACTCGGGCGACGCCCTGCTCGGTGTCGATCGAGACGTGGTCGAGCCGGCTGACGTCGAGCAGCACGGAGCCGTCGCGCAGGTGGCTGGCGGCGAAGCTGTGCCCGCCCGAGACGACGCTGACTTTCAGTCCGTGGGCGGTGGCGTAGCGGATGCCGGCGACGATGTCGTCGGCGCCGACGGCCTGCACGATCACTTCGGGATAGCGGTCCGGCACCCGCTGGTGCCACACGGTGCGGCGGCGGGCCGCCTCGTAGCCGTCATCGCCGCGAAAGTGGTGCCGCCCGTCCGGAAGCCCGCTCATCCGAATCCCCTTCGATTCGTTCTTCGAATCTTTACGATCCGCGATGCGGAACACTATATTGGACGGATGCCGTCCCCGGGGAGAAATCTTTCGGCCGCTCGCGACGAAGGGATCCAGGTGCTGCGGCGCCGCACGGCCGCGCTGGACGAGATCGCCGCGGAGCCCGGCCGGCTGCGGCTCGTCGACCTCGGTGAGCGGCTGGGCCTGGCCAAGTCCACGTCCCGCCGGCTGCTGGTGGGCCTGGTGGAGGTCGGGCTGGCCAGCGTCGATTCCCAGGGCCGCTTCTCCCTGGGCGACCGCTTGCTCGGGTTCGGCAATTCCGACGGGGCGCGCCTTGCGGCCATCTTCCGGCCGACCATCGAACGGGTGGCGCGGGCGACCGACGGCGAAACGGTCGACCTGTCGGTGCTGCGCGGGCAGCGCATGTGGTTCATCGACCAGATCGAATCGACGCACCGCCTGCGCGCCGTCTCGGCCATCGGCGTTCGGTTCCCGCTGGAATCGACCGCCAACGGCAAGGCGGCGCTCGCGGCCCTCGACGACGCCGACGTCGAGGCGGTGCTCTCGCGCCTGGCCGCCGAGACCGCCGACCGGCTCCGCGGGGAGATCGACGAGATCCGTTGCACGGGCATCGCTTTCGACCGCGACGAGCACACCCCGGGGATATCCGCCGCCGCGATCGCGCGGCGCGCCACGGCCGACAACATGGTCGCCATCTCGGTGCCGGCGCCGACGGAGCGCTTCGCCGAAAAGGAAGAGCGCATCGTCGCCGCCTTGCGGGCGGCGGCCGAATCGCCGGCCTGGGCCCGCTAGATGTTGGAGACGGCCGGGTTTACCCCTCGAAAGCTCGGCCGTCCCAACGGGTCAGCAGGGCACCGCGGCCGACGCGAACAGCTGTCCCCACTCGTGCCGAGCCGCGGACTGCGCATCGGTGAAGCTCGGTGTCTTCTCGCCGTCGCCGGCCAGGTGCACCAGCGCCCACGCCATCGCGAATACCGGCACCTTGTGCCGCAATGCCGCGCTGTGCAATTCGTCCAGCGCGGCGTCCGACGGGCAGCGGCGCAGGCCGATGAGGATGCCCCGCGCGGTGTCGAGAATGCGGCCGGAGTGCGGGCCACACGAAGTCTGGGCGGGAACCCAATTCGTCGTCATTGATGGATACCTCCTGCGGCGCCGTCGCGAATCCGCACTCGCGTAGCGGATGAGGAATTCCTGCGCTACGCATCGTCGCGGCCGCAAACCTCAATAGCGCCCTGTGCCATGATTTGTCGATCGGCCACGTTGTGCCAGAGCACCGCCGAGATCGATACGCGCCCGTGACCGTTTCGGGATCGGCCGCTAATCAATAATTCCGAATTAGCTTGCCAAGGCGAGTAATTCGTCGAAGCCGCTGACGATCGCGTCATGGAACACGTCGTAGTCGGGAATCGCGGTGGTGTCGATGTTCAAACCGAGCGCGCAGGTGTCGACGTACGTGAGCAGGGTGACGTTGACCGCCGATCCGATCGTGGGGCCGAAGGCATACTGCGCGCGCACCGCGGCGCCACCGAGGAACACCGGCACCGGAACGCCGGGTACATCGCTGGCCACGAAATCCACGTGACGCAGGACGGAGCCGATGTACCACCGGGGCGCCAGGTTCAGGACCCCGGCGATCAATTGCGTGTACGGCAGCGACCTTTCGTTGCGCACCGCCGCGGTGCGCCGCCGTATCGCCGCGATGCGCTTCGCCGGATCGGCTTCGCCGACGGGCACGTCGAAGCGCATCAGGGTGATCCGGTTCCCGCCCATGCCGTCGTCTTCGGTTCGCAGGCTGATCGGCATCGAGATGTGCAAGTCGCCCACCTCGACGCCGTGCTTCTCGTGGTAGATGCGCAGTCCGCCCGCGACCCCGGCGACGAAAGCGTCGTTCAGCGCCCCGCCGCAGCGGTGGGCCGCCTCCCGCAGCGGCCGCTTCGGCACCTGATGCACGCCGAGGCGCCGGATCAGGCCGCGGTCGGTCGCCAGCGACGACCCGGTCCGGTTTATCGGCCGGACGGTTCGGTAGACCGACGCCGCGGTGGTCGCCGCGGAGCGGATGGTGGCCACGGGCCGCCGAACACCGTCGTACATCAAGCGCGGCACGCGGATGGCCGCGCCGGTCAGGGCTCCGTTGAGCAGGCCCGTGTCATAGCGCACGGCATCGCGATAGCCACCGAGCAGCGACGACTCCGCGACCTCCGGTTCGGGCGGCAGGGAGTCGAGCGGATACAGATTTTCGGAGAGATCGAACAGGTTCATCGCGATCTGGACACCGCCGACCCCGTCGGTCAGCGCGTGGTGGAACTTGCAGATCATGGCGGCCCCACCGTCTTGCAGGCCGTCGACGAACGTGGTCTCCCACAGCGCGCGGGCCCGGTCGAAGTCCTGCATCTCGGCCACCCGCGCCATCTCGAGCACGTCGTCGAGGGTCGCGGGCGCGGACAGGGTCGTTCGCCGCAGGTGGTAGTCCAGGTCGAAGTCGCGATAGTTCTCCCACCGCGGCGGGGCCGGCGGGGGCGACTGCACCACCCGCTGCCGGAACATCGGCAGCTTGCGGCTGATCAGGTCGAATCGCGTCCGCACTTCGCCCCAGTCCGGGGACCGGTCCAAAAGCACGACACTGACCACGGTGGATCGCAGCCGTGGGTCACTTTCCATCGCCCAGGTGAACGCGTCGCTGGCGCGCATGAATGCAGTCATGTCGGTCTCCTCGCACCGAACGTACGACCGCGGGCGGCATAGGTCACCCGGTTATCGGCACGCGATGACTTTGGTCCTCATAGATTGCGCCTTTCGTCGATGCGCCCTACAGAATCGCGTTGAGGTCCTTGGCCCTGGCGATGTCGTCCCAGTCGACGTCGAGCTCCAGCAGGATCTCCTCCGTGTGCTGGCCGTGTTCCGGCGCTCGCGCGGGCGCCGGCGGGGTTTCGTCGAACTGAACGGGCGCGGCGACGATCCGGTACTTCTCCCCGTAATCGTCGACGTTGGTGATCACGTACCCGTTGGGCTCGACCTGCGGATCATTGAGGGTTTCCCGCGGCGTCGCCAGGGCGCCCCACACGCCGGGCTCGTCCTCGAGCGCCTTTTGCCAGTGGGCCAGGTCGTGGAGGGCGAACACGTCGGTCAGGATCTGGGTGGCGGCCGCGGCGTTGGCTATCAGGTTGCTGGACGGCACGAAGCGCTCATCGGTCGCGAGCTCGGCCAGGCCCATGCGCTGACAGAAACCCGCCCAGAACTTGTCCGGCTGCAAGAACACCAACTGGATCCACCGGCCGTCCCGGGTCTTGTACCTGTTGACGAGGGGGTTGATGGCCAACCCGGGCGGTGCGCCGGGGATGCCGTCGATGTCGAAGAAGTCGGCCGCGCAGATGGACGGCGCAATCGCCCACATCGCCTGGGCCAGCAGCGACGAATCGACGATCGTCGGCTCGCCGGTGCGTTCGCGATGAAACAGCGCGGCGCACACGCCGCCGGCCAGCGTCGCCCCGCCCTGGAGGTCACCGAACCCCGGCCCCTGCACGGCGGGCGTCTCGGTGCCGAACGGCGTGAGCGTGTAGGCGACCCCGCCCCGGGCGAGGTAGGTGGCCGCGTCGAACCCGCCGCGGTCGCGATCCGGCCCGCGCACCCCAAGCCCCGTGCCGCGCGCGATGATGATTTTCGGGTTGAACGCGCGGATGTCGTCCACGGTCAGCCGGGCCCGCTCCAGCGCACCGGGAAGCCAATTGGTAAGGAACACATCGGCACTGGCCAACAGGCGGCCGAACAGCTCCCGACCGGTCTCGGACTTGATGTCGATGGCGATGCTGCGCTTGCCGCGATTGCCCAACTCGAGGATGAAATCGGCATCCGGGCGCGCCGCTTGCCGGGTGAACCCGCCGACCACCAGCGCGCGCCCCGGATCACCCGAGGCGACGCCTTCGACTTTGATCACGTCGGCACCCCAGTCCGCCAGGGCCGCACCGGCCGACGGCACGTAGGTCCACGAGGCCAACTCGACCACCCGCACCCCGGAAAGGACACCACCGCGCACGTCCGACATACCCGACTCCCTCGCCCAACGACCATTCCTTGCTATTTTAGATATTCTAGCTAGTCTAAGGCGTAGCGGTAGACCCGCTGCAGGTCAGGGCAGTTTTTTTGAAAAGGGATGCGATGGATCCGACCGTCGGCGCCGTTCCGACACCCGTGACCGCGCATCCCGGCGCAACCGGGTCGCGTTCGACCGCAACGCGGTAGCGGGACACGGGACGAAGGACGGGCGATGGGCAGGGTAACGGGCAAGGTGGCCGTGATCAGCGGCGCGGCGCGCGGTCAGGGGCGTTCACACGCGCGCATGCTGGCCGCCGAGGGCGCGGACATCATCGCGGTGGACCTGTGCGCCGACATCGAGACCAACGAGTACCCCCTGGCCCGGCCGGAGGACCTGGACGAGACGGCCCGGTTGGTGGAGAAGGAGGGACAGCGCGCGTTCACCGCGGTCGCCGACGTGCGCGACCGCGCGGCGTTGTCCGCGGCGATCGACGAGGGCGTCGCCGAATTCGGGCATCTGGACATCGTCGTCGCCAACGCGGGCATCTGTCCGCTCACCGCGGGGCTGCCCCCGCAGGCGTTCGCCGACGCGGTGGACGTGGACCTGGTGGGCGTGCTGAACCTGGTGCACGCGAGCCTCAAGCATCTGCAAGCCGGCGCGTCGATCATCGTGATCGGTTCCAACGCCGCGTTCATGTCATCGATGAACACCACGGGCATCGACGGGGGCCCCGGCGGGGCCGGATACGCCTTCGCGAAACTGGCTGCCGCGCACTATGTTAACGACTTCGCCCTGGCGCTCGCCCGGTTCTCCATCCGGATGAACGCCGTGCACCCCACCAACGTCAACACCGACATGCTGCACAGCCCGCCGATGTATCGGGCCTTCCGGCCCGACCTGAAGGAGCCGACCCGCGAGGACGCCGAACCGGTTTTCCCGTTCGTGCAGGCGATGCCGATCCCCTACGTCGAACCCGAGGACATCAGCGAGGCGGTGCTGTTCCTCGCGTCCGACGCGGCGCGCTACATCACCGGGCAACAACTCCGTGTCGACGGCGGCGGCTTCTTGAAGGTCAAGCCGTGGTCGGGTGCGTGATCGCATGAGCGAGGGGGCGACGGGCGTCGAGCGCCGGTTGTACGAACTGATGGCGCTGATGAAGGCGGCCGACGACCGGCTGTCCAAAGGCATTGGCACCGGCGAGTTCATGTGCGTGTACTGGCCCTCGCGCGGCCAGGAGGCCATCGCCGCCGCGATGGGCGTCGCGCTGCGCCCGGACGACCAGTTGGTGACCACCTACCGCGGCCTGCACGACCTCATCGGCAAGGGCGTCCCGCTCGAGGAGATCTACGGCGAGATGATGGGCCGCACCGTCGGCGCCGGCCGCGGCAAGGGCGGCACCATGCACATCGCCAATCCCGCTCGGGGCGTGATGCTTTCGACCGGCATCGTCGGGGCCGGACCGCCGGTGGCGGTGGGGCTGGCGATGGCGGCCAAACGCAAGGGCTCCGATCGCGTCACGGTGGTCAGCTTCGGCGACGGCGCCACCAACACCGGCTCCTTCCACGAGGCGGCGAACATGGCCGCGTTGTGGGACCTGCCGATCGTCTTCGTCTGCCAGAACAACCTGTACGCCGAAATGACCCCCACGGCCGACACGATGAAGCTCGAACACGTCGCGGATCGGGCGGCGGGCTACGGCATGCCGGGGGTGCGCGTCGACGGAAACGACCCGCTGGCCGTCAAATCGGCGGTCGAGGACGCGCTGCGACGCGCCCGCGCCGGCGAAGGCCCCACCTTCATCGAATGCGTGACGTTCCGGTTCCGCGGCCACTACTTCGGCGACCGGATGCCCTACATCCCCAAGGATCAGCTGGCCGCCGCCATGGCGGCCGACCCGGTCCCCCGATTCCGCGACCACCTCGCCGAAACCGGCATCTGCGAGCGCGACGACCTCGACCGCATCGACAACGAGGCACTGGCGACGGTGGAAACGGCGCTGCGGACCGTGCTGGCCGCGGAATCGCCGTCGATCAACGAGCTGGACCTCGACGTGTACGCGACCCCGATCAAGTTCCCCGTGTGAGCAGGCAAGACGACGACATGCAAGAACAAGAGATGACGATGCGCGAGGCGCTCAACCTCGCACTGGACCAGGCGCTCGCGGCCGACGACCGGGTGTTCTTGCTCGGCGAGGACATCGCCGATCCAGGAGCGTCCGGGCCGACCGCGGGTCTGTCGACGAAGTACGGCCACGAACGCGTCTTGGACACACCGATTTCCGAAGCGGCGATCGTCGGCGCGGCCATCGGAGCCGCCATCGACGGCCTGCTGCCGGTGGCCGAGATCATGATCATGGATTTCATCGGCATCGCCGCCGACCAGCTGATCAACAACGCGGCCAAGCTGAGATTCATGACCGCCGGACGCACGTCGGCGCCGATCACCATCCGCACCCAGGTCTACTCCGGGCTGGCCACCGGCGCCACGCATTCGCAGAACCTGGAGGCGTGGTTCATGCACATCCCGGGCATGAAGGTGATCGTGCCCTCCACCCCGCGCGACGCGAAGGGCCTGCTGACGACCGCGGTCTTCGACGAGGATCCCTGCCTGTTCGTCGAAACGATCCGGCTGCAGGGCAAGAAGGGTCCCGTCCCCGTCGACCCCGGGTTCTCAATCCCGTTGGGCCAAGCCGACATCAAGCGGCCCGGCACCGACGTGAGCCTGATCGGTTACGGACGCTGCGTGCACGACGCGCTCGCCGCCGCGGCCACACTGCAGGAACAGGGCGTGAGCGCCGAGGTCGTCGACCTGCGCACCCTGGTGCCGCTCGACGTCGAAACCATCGTCGACTCCGCCCGCCGCACCCGCCGGGCCGTCGTCATCCATGACGCGGTCCAATTCGCCGGTCCCGGAGCGGAGATAGCCGCGATCCTGCACTCGGAGCTGTTCGCCGAGCTGGCCGCGCCGGTCGAACGAGTCGCCGCCCGATTCGTGCCGAACCCGGCCGCGGCCGCGCTCGAGGCACAGGTGTACCCCTCGCCGGAGCGGATCGTCGCCGCCGCGCAGCGGACCCTCGATAAGACCGGTGCGGGAGCGAGAGTGCATGGCTGACTTCGTCATTCGCATCCCGCGGGTCTCGGTGGCCGTGTCGGAGGCCGAGCTGACCAGCCTGCTCGTCGACGCCGGGGAGCACGTGGAAGCGGGCACGCCGATCTACGTGATCGCGACCGAGAAGGTAGAGCAGGAAATCGAAGCCGGAGCGTCGGGCACCGTGCGGTGGACGGGGCAGGTCGGAACCACCTATGACATCGGCGCCGAAATCGGCGTCATCACTTCGTGAACCAGGAAAGGTGAGCACGTATGGATCTCAACGAGACTCGCGAGAGAATCATCTACGAAAAAGAGGGGCCCATCGCCCGGGTCACGCTGAACTGGCCGGAAAAGGCGAACGCCCAGGACCAGAAGCTGGCCGAAGAGGTCGATGCCGCGCTGCTGGACGCCGACCGCGACTATGACATAAAGGTGCTCGTCCTGAAGGCCAACGGCAAGGGCTTCTGCTCGGGACACGCCATCGGTAACAACGCGGTCGACTACCCGGCGTTCGTCGAGGGCGCCAAAGTCATGGGCACACCGTGGAAGCCGCAGACCGACCTGTTCGTCAAGCCCGTGCTCAACCTGTGGGAGTTCTCCAAACCGACCATCGCCCAAGTGCACGGCTACTGCGTTGGCGGCGGCACCCACTACGGCCTGACCACCGACATCGTCATCGCCTCCGAGGACGCCTACTTCTCCTACCCGCCGCTGCAGGGCTTCGGGATGCCGTCCGGCGAGTGCTCGATCGAGCCCTGGGTCTTCATGAACTGGCGGCGCGCGGCCTACTACCTGTACCTCGCCGAGGTCATCGACGCCAAGAAGGCGCTGGAGGTCGGGCTGGTCAACGAGGTGGTGCCGCGCGACCAGCTCGACGACCGGGTGGAGGCCATCGCCCGCCACATCGCCCAGGCGCCGATGACCACGCTGCTGGCCACCAAGGCCAACCTGAAGCGCGCCTGGGAGCTGATGGGCATGCGGGTGCACTGGCAGAGTTCCAACGACCTCGTCGCCCTGGCCTCCATCAGTAAGGACGTCCAGGAGCTGATCCAGACGGTCTTCCGGGACAAGGTGCTGCCGTCCGAGCAGGCCCGGCGCCAGGCCGCGGCGGCCGCGTCGACCGACGGCGCAACGGCCACTTAAGTTTCCGCGGGGGCTCGCCGGTGAACATCGCCGACCACGCCACGAGGGCCGGGCAGGCGCCGGCCCTCATCGTCGCGGGCGGCGACACGATCTCGCACTCCACGCTGTACGCCCGCAGCCAACGCGTCGCCGCCGCCCTGCACGACGCCGGGCTGCGCCCGGGCGACGGCGTGGCCCTGGCGCTGTCGAACCGGCCCGAGTTCCTCGAAATCACCTGGGGCTGCCAGCTTTCGGGCCTCTACTACACCGCGGTCAACACCCACTTCACCCCCGACGAGGTCGCCTACGTCGTCGACGACTCCGACGCGCGGGCGGTGTTCGTGGACGCCGGCATGCCCGAGCTCGCCGCGCACGTGCGCGCGGCTAACCCGGCCGTCACCGTCCACCTCGCGGTCGGCGGCCACCTGGCCGGCTGGCGTGACTACGAGGACGCGCTGGCGGCGGCGGGCGACCCGCCCCCGGTGTCGGACGGGTCGGAGATGCTGTACTCGTCGGGAACCACCGGGCGGCCCAAGGCCGTCCGCCGGCCGCTGCCCGTCGACGGCAACGGCTCGTGGGCGCAGGCCGTGCTGGAGCTGGCGCTCACCCACAAGTACGGGATGACCCGTCAGAGCGTGTACCTGTCCCCCGCCCCGCTCTATCACGCCGCGGGAGTGAACTACACGATGGCAGTCAACCGTGTCGGGGCGGCGGCGATCCTGATGCGCAAGTTCGACGCCGAGACCGTCCTGCGGCTGATCGAGACCCACCGCGTCACCCACGCCCAGTTCGTGCCGACCATGTTCGTGCGAATGCTCAAGCTGCCCAAGGCCATTCGGGAGCGGTATGACGTCTCGAGCCTGCAATGCGTGATCCACGCGGCCGCGCCCTGCCCGGTCGACGTCAAACATCACATGATGAAGTGGTTCGGGCCGATCATCCACGAATACTACGGCGGCACCGAGGGATTCGCGGGAACGACCATCGGCCCGGAAGAATGGCTCGCCCACCCGGGTTCGGTGGGAAGACCGATGTCACCGGTGCACGTCATCTCCGACGACGGCCAGGAGCTACCCGCCGGCCAGGCCGGCGAGTTGTTCTTCGAGGGCGGGCCCGCGTTCGAGTACTTCAAGGACCCCGCCAAGACCGCGTCGGTGTCCAACGACCGCGGCTGGCGCACCCTGGGCGACATGGGATACGTCGACGACGACGGATACCTCTACCTCACCGACCGGTCCACGTTCATGATCGTTTCCGGCGGGGTGAACATCTACCCGCAGGAAATCGAGAACCTGCTGATCATGCATCCCAAGCTCGTCGACGCGGCCGTCTTCGGGGTGCCCAACGACGAGTTCGGCGAGGAGGTCAAGGCCGTCGTGCAGCCGGTCGACGGCGTCTCGCCGGGACCGGACCTCGAGGCCGAGCTCATCGAGTACTGCCGGGCACACGCGGCCGGCTACAAGTGCCCGCGCACCGTCGAATTCGTCGGCGAATTACCCCGGGACCCGAACGGAAAGCTGTACAAGAGGCGCATTCGTGAGCGTTACTGGCAGGGGCGGGCATCCCGAATCCTATGAGCGAGGGAATGGACATGGTGACCACCCAGAAAGTCAACGCGAACTGGACCCCACTGCCGGTCCCGCTGGCCGTACAAGCCGCCGACCGCATTCCCAAACAGCGGTACTACGACCCGGAATTCTTCGCGCTGGAGAACGAACTGCTTTGGCCTCGGGTTTGGCAGATGGCATGCCGCCTCGAGGAGATCCCCAAGCCCGGCGATTATGTCGAATACGAGATCCTCGATGAGTCCGTGATCGTGGTGCGCCTCGACGCCGAAAATGTCCGCGCCTATCACAACGCCTGCCGCCATCGCGGCGTAAAGCTGGTGGAGGGCAACGGTAATCGGCGCACGTTCGTGTGCCCGTTCCACGGGTGGTGTTGGGGTATCGACGGACGCAACACCTTTGTGCTACGGCCCGAGGAGTTCGACGAGCACAACCTGGACCCGGAGGATCTTCGACTGGTTTCGGTTCGATGCGAGCTCTGGGGCGGATGCGCGTGGATCAACCTCGACGACGATGCCCCGCCGCTGCGCGACTGCTTCGAGCCGTTCGCATCGATCTACGACGCCTGGAGGGTCGAGTCACTGCGCGTCGAGTGGTGGCAGTCGTGCCGGCTCCCGGTGAACTGGAAGCTGGCGACGGCCGCATTCATGGAGGGCTACCACGTCCCCCAGACCCACCCCCAGTTGTTGCCGTCCAGCATGCCCAAGCAGCCCGACGCCGCCAAGCCACCAAGTCTCGCGCGGACCAACCTGTACTTCATGCGCACCCTGGGCGAAGGCATGGCGGGCATGACCCACGAGAACGACGTCCGCATCGCCGAGGGCCTGCAGGACATGGAGCTGCCGGCCGACCCGGCCGCGGCGATGGCCCTCTGGCGCAGCACCCTCAACGACGCGATCGTCCACTGGCACCGGGCCCGGGGCTGCGACATCCCCGACCTCAACGAGCTGGAGCGGCGCGGCATCACCGAGGCCATCAATTTCGCCTTCCCGCACTACTTTCTGCTCCCGCAGTACAGCAGCGCCTCCTCGTATCGGATCCGGCCGCTCGGCCCCGAGGAGACGCTGTTCGAGATCTGGTCGCTGACCCGCATCCCGCCGGAGGAGATCACCGGCCGGCCGACACCGCCGGAACCCATGGCGCCGGACGACCCGCGCTGGCCGCCGATCCCCGCGCAGGATTTCTCCAATCTGCCCAGACAGCAAAAGGGATTGCACTCCAAGGGGTTTGAATACATGCGCCTGTCCAGCCGAATCGAAGGCCTGATCTCCAACTTCGAACGCGTCATCGACGGGTTCCTCGCCGGCCTGCCGTATGAGGCGCTGGTGCCCGCCATCCAGAAGACCAACACCACCATCGACGTGCCGATCGCCGATCTCGGCCTGCGCGCGACGTCGGAGGCACGATGACCACCCGGTGGGACCGCTCCGTGGATCTGCTCATCGCGGGCAGCGGCGGGGGCGGCATGGTCGCGGCGCTGGCGGCGCTCGACTCCGGAATCGAGCCGCTGGTGATCGAGAAGCAGCCCCTGGTGGGCGGTTCCACCGGACTCTCCGGCGGCATGGTGTGGCTGCCGAACAACCCGCTGATGCGGGCCGACGGCATTCCGGACTCGCACGAGGACGGCCTGGCGTACTTCGACGACGTCGTCGGCGACATCGGCCCCGCGTCGTCCCCGGCCCGCCGCGAAATGTTCCTGACCGCCGGCTACGAGATGATCAACTTCCTGACCCGCAAGGGCGTCCGGTTCGTGCGGTGCCCGGGCTGGAGCGACTACTACCCAAACCACAAGGGCGGCAACGACGCCGGCCGCGCCATCGAATGCGTCCCCTACGACGCGGCCGCGCTGGGCAGCTGGCACGACCGGGTCCAGCCCTCGATGGCCAAGAGCTACGGCGGGTTCGTCCTCAAGACCAACGAGCTGCGTTCGGTGCAGTACTTCAACCGGTCGCCGCGAGCCTTCGCGGTGGCCATGCGGGTGTTCGCGCGCACCAGGGCGGCGCGGCTGCGCCGCCGGGAGATGCTCACCAACGGCGCGTCGCTCATCGGCCAGATGCTCAAGGCGCTGATCGATTTGCGCGGCGAGCCACCGATCTGGACCGGCGCCGCCATCGAGGACCTGATCATCGAGGACGGGCGTGTCGTCGGGGCGCGCGTCGCGCGCAACGGCACCGCGCTGAACGTCGAGGCCCGCAAGGGCGTCGTGCTCGCGGCGGGCGGCTTCAGCCGCAACGCCGACATGCGCCGCCGCTACAGCGGCGAGCAACCCAACGAGGGCCTGTGGTCGATCGCGAACGCCGGCGACACCGGTGAGGTGCTGCAGACCGCCATCCGGTTAGGCGCGAAGACCGACCTGATGGACGAGGCCTGGTGGCTGCCATCGGTTTTCATCGCCGACGGCGGAGACGCCGCCCGGGCGCTGGGCAGCGGCCGGCAGCGGCCCGGCGCGATCTACGTCGACGGAACCGGCCGGCGATTCTGCAACGAGTCCAACTCCTACGTCGAGGTCGGCAAGGCGATGTACGCGCACAAGGCGGTGCCGTGCTGGATGGTCTTCGACGAGGGCTACATCGGCCGGTACGTGTCGGGCGCCAACCCGTTCAAGAAGCGCAGCCTGCCCGAGGAACTCATCACGCGGGGCGCGGTCGTCCGGGGCCAGACCGTCAGCGACCTCGCGCGACAAATGGGCGTGCCGGCCGACGCGCTGGAGCAGACGATCAAGCGCTTCAACGGTTTTGCGGTCAAGGGCCTCGACCCGGACTTCGGGCGCGGCCAGTCGGCGTACAACGACTGCCTGGGCGATCCGGGGTATCGCCCGAACGCCGCCCTTGGCCCCCTCGCGCGGGCGCCGTATTACGCCACCAAGGTCGTTCCCGCCGACGTCGGGACGTGCGGCGGGGTGATCACCAACGAGCACGCCCAGGTGCTCGATGAGGACGACTGCGTGATCGACGGGCTGTATGCGACGGGCAACATCACGGCGACGGTGATGGGCCGCAATTATCTGGGCGCCGGCGGCAGCATCGCCTACACGATGGTGTTCGGCTATGTGGCCGCCCGCCACGCCGCCGGCCGGCGGGTCGCCGGCGAGCGAAACCGCTAAACGCTGCCTCCCCGCCGAGTGTGCGGCCTGCCGCACGTTCGGCCCCGACCGTGCGGCCAGCCGCACAGTCGCGCAAGCCTATTCGTCACGGCCGACGAAATCGCGCGGCTTCATGCCCGATTGCTTCAGCTCGGCCCGCCGCGCCTGGACGTCCGAGGCGGCGCCGACCATGTTCGTCAGGATATGGCTGACCTGCAGGTGCACCCGCATGCCCATCAGTTCCCAGGCGCGCTTGACGTTGTTCTTCACCGCCATCAGCGTGGTCAACGGGATTTGAGAGATCTTGCGCGCCATCTCCTCGACGACGTCGTCGAGGTCGTCGCGGGGCACCACCTTGTTGAGCAGGCCCCAGTCGAGCGCCTCCTGCGCGGAGAGCGTGGGGGCCAGCAGCAGCCAGTCCATGGTGCGATGCCAGTTCATCAGCAACCACGGCTCGATCATCGTGTGCCCGCCCGGCTCGCCGAGGCTTTGGGCAAGCGGCATCTGGAAATACGCGTCCTCGGACGCGACGCAGAAGTCGGTAAGCAGGCCGAGATAGATCCCGCCGCCCATGCAGTAGCCGTGGATCGCGGAAATGGTCGGCTTCGGAAACTCCCACAGATACAGCGTCGGCCACAGGAACAGGTCGGCGGTGCCCTTGTACAGATCCTCGAACGTCTCGCCGAAGTCCGGATACGGATTCTCGTCGGGTCCCCAGCGCGCCACGTGCCCGCCGCAGAATCCCTTTCCGTTGGCCTTGAGGATGACGACCTTGATCTCCTTGTCCCGGTCGGCCTCGTGCAGGCACTCGTCGACTTCGGTGACCAGCACCGCATCCTTGGTGTTGGCCTTGTCGACCCGGTTCAGGATGATCCGAGCGATCGGCGGTTCGCGCTCGTAGATGATGGCTTCCAGGACCCGCCGCTCCATGCGCGTGACCTTACCCGACACGCCGATCGGCAGGATGGGAAAAGACACGCCGCATCGCACGCCGCAGTTGCGCGATCTTGCCGCGGGCGAGCGCGGATTCGTTGGACAATGGACCGCGGTGCGGCTGGCTTGCCCACGACCGCAACATCAAGATCGCGACGGCGAGCGGAGGTCTCATGGCGACTCCCCGGGACCGGACGAACCAGCTCGACTTGGTGGCCCGCCTCAAGTCGTCCTACCCCGAACTCCCTGATGCGCCAACACCCGACCTCATCGATCACGACCGCTTCGCCGCCTACACCAAGACCCCGCACGATGTCGGGGGCGAGCCGGACGCCCCGTTGAGCTTCGAGAACAAGCAGTACGAGATGTGGGAAGAGAACACCTACGTCATGTGCGAGCTGCTCGGCTGGCGCGGGATCTGGCTGTCCGAGGAACGGCGCAGGATGGGCAACGTCGACCTCGGCCGCACGATCTATCTCGGGCTGCCCTACTACGGCCGGTGGCTGCTTGCGGTGGCGCGCGTCCTCGTCGAGAAACACCACATCGGCCTGAGCGAGCTGGCGGAACGAATGGCCGAAATCAAGGCGCGCTACGCGGGCGGGCTGCAAGGCAGAGCCTTGGCCGCCGAGCCCCGCTGCGAAGGGGATCCCGAGGGGGTGCGGCGCAACGAGCACCACCTCCACGCCGTCGGCAAGGGCGATCCACAGGTGTATGCCGGACAGGCCGGCACCCCGAAGTTCGCAGTCGGGGAAAGGGTTTCGGTCCGGGAGCTGCCCGTGCTGTTCTACACCCGCACGCAGGAGTACGTCCGGGGCGCCACCGGGGAGATCGCGGCGGTCTCCTACGAAAGCCCCGCGGCCGAGGACGAGACGTGGGACGCCCCCGATCAAAAACCCGAATGGTTCTACATCGTGCGGTTCAACCTCTCCGAGCTGTGGGACGGCTATACCGGGCCGGCCAACGACACGCTGCAGACCGAGCTCCCCGAGCGCTGGCTCGAGGCCGCCGGTTAGTCCCGCCCCCTTCGAACGTGCCCTCATCGAATCGCGAAAGGACTTCCCGCATGGCCGATCACGACCACGATCACGACCGCACCGCCGCACCAATGGTCGACGAGGTCACCGACTTCGAAGTCCTCGAGATCGCGTTGCGCGAATTGTGCATCGAGAAGGGCATTTTCACGGCGGAGGAGCATCGCCGCTTCACCGAGTACGCCGAACAGATCGGTCCCACGCCGGCCGCCCACATGGTGGCCCGGGCGTGGCTCGACCCGGACTACAAGAGGCTGACGCTGTCCGACCCGCTGGCGGCCAGCAAGGAGGTCGGGGTCGACTGGTTCGAACCCACGGGTTTCGGAACACCCAGCGACTTCACGGCTTTTCACGTCCTCGAGGACACGCCCACCCTGCATCACGTCATCGTGTGCACGCTGTGCTCGTGCTATCCGCGACCGATCCTCGGCAACTCACCGGAGTGGTACCGGACGCCAAACTTTCGCCGCCGCATCGTGCGCTGGCCGCGCCAGGTGCTCGCGGAGTTCGGCCTGTATCTGCCGGAAGACGTCGAGATCCGGGTCGAGGACTCCAATCAGAAGCACCGCTTCATGGTGATGCCCGTGCGGCCCGAGGGAACCGAGGGCTGGACGGAGGACCAGCTGGCCGAGATCGTCACCCGCGACTGCCTGATCGGTGTCGCGCTGCCCAAGCCCGGGGTGACGACGAACGCGATCACCCAAACCCGCCCCGCCACGCATCCCGTCGAACATTGATGGAGCCAAACACGTGAGCACGCCCGCTGAGCCGGCGATCGCACCGCTGAGGAAGATCGTCGAGCGCAACCAGGTTTGGAGTCGGATGGCGGCCGAGTACGGGGTGGCCAATCCCGTACCGCCGTGGAAAACGAGCCTCGACGGCATGTGCGACGCCCTCGACCGAAGCCCTTGCGGCCCGGACATTTTGAGTTTCACCGACCGGCGCGACGAAGAGGACGCCCTGTCGGCGACCGTGTACGCCGGCCTCCCCTATCCGGAGAACCGCTTGATGGCGCTGGCACACTCGCTCGTGGCACGCGGCGTCATCGACGAGGACGAGTTGGCCGGGCGGCTGGCGGCGGTGCGCGCCAGGCTCGAATCCTGACGTCACGCCCGCGCCAGCAACCAGGCCTGACCCTCGCCCTCGCCGGCGGCGACCAAGTCGAGTTCGGCAAATGCCGCGGTGAGCTCCCCCGCGGCCGCGCGAAACGGCCCGGGGGCGCCCCCGACCTCACTGAGCACCGCGATCGCCAGCAGCCCGCCGGGTGCCAGCCGGTCGATGATCGCCCGGTCGAGGCGCCGGTCGCGGAATCGGTGGCACAGGATGACGTTCACCGGCGGCCCGGCTGGGAGCCCGTCGTCCAGGTCGACGGCCTCGAAGCCGCACCGATCGCTCACCCCGGCCCGCCGGGCCAGGTCGCGCGCCTGGCCGACCGCCACGGGTGACACGTCCAAGCCGAGCACCCGCAGCCCACGCCTCGCGAGCCACACCGCGCCGAGCCCCGACCCGCACGCGAGATCGAGAGCCGTTCCCGCAGTGGGCATTACGTCCGCGTGGGGGGCCAGGAACCCCGGCGGCCCCACCGCCTCCACCGACGGCGGTGTCTGGGTCGCGTACCGCTCGTCCCAGCGATGCCGGTCCGCCTCGGCCATGGTCGCCACTCTAGAGCCAACCGCTTCGCCGACTGATTCTGGACGGCTGTCCGTAAAACACTTGCGGCGGACACCGGGCCACCGCGGAGAACGCCTTCCTACACTGGACGGGTGTCTAGAGATGCGGCGCGGCGGTCGGACCGCCGGCCGGGGCAGACGATCCGCAAGGTCCTCGACGCCGGGCTGGAGGAGCTGCGCGAGTCGTCCTACGCACGGCTGACGATGCGCTCGGTGGCGACCCGCGCCGGAGTATCGCCGGCCAGCGCCTACACCTACTTCCCGTCCAAGAGCGCGTTGGTGGCGGCGGTATACCTGCGATTCCTGCGCGAGCTGCCGGTGCACACCGACGTCAACGACACGACGAAGACGCGGGTCAGCGCGACGCTGCGGGACATGGCCGTGGTGGTCGCCGACGAACCCGAGCTGACCGCCGCCTGTGGCGCGGCCCTGATGGCGGACGACCCGGCGGTCAAGCCGATTCGGGAGCAGATCGGCCACGAGGTGTCCACGCGGATCGGTGCCGCCCTCGGGCCGGGTTGGCCCCGCGCCGTGAAATCCACGCTGCAGATGACCTTCTCCGGCGCCCTGATGACGGCCCGCTTCGTCAGCTTCGACGAGATCGCGGGCCAGCTCGACGAGGCCGTCAACCTCATCCTGGGCGCCTCGGTGGCCTAACCGGCGGCGCGGCAACGGATTAGCGGCCCGCGGTTCGGGCTTTCCGCCGTGCCCGACGCGCGGTGCACATCCGGACTGATCAGACCCCTCCCAGAGGCTATTATCCAGCTGTGGGGTTCACCGACTACGGGTTTGCCGCTCGTTAGATGCGCAGTCACGGTTGGGCAGGAAACACGCCCGCCTCCGACGAGGAGGCCATCGAGCGCATCCTGGATGCGGCCGACACGATCGTCGAGGAACGCGGCTCCGCGCTCCGGATCGCCGATGTGGCGCGGGCGCTCGGGGTCACCCGGCAGACGGTCTATCGATACTTCCCCGGCACGCAGGCGCTGTTGGTGGCGTCGGCGATGCGCTCGGCCGACGGCTTCCTGGATCGGATGGCCGCCCACCTCGAGGGCGTGACGGACCCGGTGGTGGCCATGACCGAAGGCCTGGCGTTCGCCATCGAGGAACTGGCCTGCGACAACCAGGTCGAGTTCGTGCTCAATCAACGCAGGGGCCATAAGGTCTCGATCGTGTCGGACACCGCCCTGGCATTCGGCCGGTCGATGCTGCACCGCTACGACATCGATTGGGAGAGCTACGGTTTCGACGACGCCGGCCTCGACGAACTGAACGAGTTCAGCCTCCGGTTGCTGCACTCCTTCCTCACCGACCCCGGGCGGCCCGCGCGCAGCGGTGCCGATCTGCGCCGATACCTCACCCGTTGGCTCGGGCCGGCGATCGCGTATCCGCAAATGATGCGCGCGATGGACGCGCTGCAAGGCCCCGAGCCGCAGCGCACGCGACGGCGCCCTTCCAAGGCATCCTGACCTACGTCAGCGAGCGGCGTTGACGACCACCGGAAGGAGCGGGCATGGCGGGCCTGGGGCAGATCGCACTCAATAGTGCACCCGTTTTCGGCGGCGCCATGCTGGCCATCGCCGCAGGGCAGTTCAGGGGACCGGACTATCGCGGCCTGATCGCGCAGGACATGGACTTGCTGGAACGGCTGCCACCCGAGGCCACCAAGCGGCGCGCCGATTTGCAACGCAGCATCGACGCGCGCATCGACGACCTGGTCGCGATCGCGGACCGGAATCAGGCGCTGCGCAGGGCGGCGCTGTCGTACCGGGGAAACTGGCGCGACATGGTGCTCGTCATCTGCGCGGTGCTGTTCACCTTCATCTGGTGGGACGTCGACCACAGCAGGGGCAATTGGCTGCCGATGTTCATCTTGCTGATCCTCCTCACCATCGTGAGCGCCGTGTATGCGTTTCGCGGCGCGCTGCGCGCCGCCACCTCGTACCTGCACCGACGACCCCACGGCCCGGGCGCGGACACGCCGGGGTAACCCCGGCCTCGGCCGCAACCTCATAACGCGCGCACTTTGTCACCCTGTGACAAAATCACGCTGTGCAGGCGAACACCCTCGGCAAGCTGATTTGTGCTGTCCTTCTACCCTTTTCGGCCCTCACCGTCGCTCCGGTCGCGGCAGCCGAGCCGTGCCCCGACGTCGAGGTGGTGTTCGCCCGGGGCACCAACGAGCCGCCGGGCGTCGGCCGGATCGGCCAGAGTTTCGTCGACACCCTGCGCTCGCACGTGGGCGGCAGGTCACTCGGCGTCTATCCGGTCGACTACCCGGCGACCACGGACTTCCCCCGGGCCGCGGACGGCATCAGCGACGCCGGCGCGCATGTCGAACACATGGCGGTGTCCTGCCCCAGAACCCGGATGGTGCTGGGCGGATACTCGCAGGGCGCGGCCGTGATGGGTTTCGTCACCGAAAGCGCGGTGCCGGACGGGGTGCACCTGGTCCGGTCGCTGCAGCCGATGCCGGCCGAGGTCTCCAACCACGTGGCCGCCATCGCGCTTTTCGGGAAACCATCGAGCCAGTTCATGAGCATCCTCAACGAGCCGCCCGTGACGATCGGCCCGCAGTACGCGGGCAAGACCATCGAGTTGTGCGTGCCCGGCGACCCGGTGTGCTCGGACGCCGGCAACCCGGTCGCCCACCGCCAGTACGTCGAGGCGGGCTTGGTCGACCAGGCGGCCGACTTCGCGGCCGGTCGCCTCTAGGCGGGGGCGCCCGGCGTCACCGCGGCCCGGCCTCGAGGACCTCGAGGGCCGCATCGACGTTGGGCATGATCGTCGGGCCGTAGCTGTTCACCAGCTGCCCGAGTGCGCGAGCGATGTGCGGCCCGACGGCACCGGCGGCGAGCACCTCCTCGGCCAGGACGATCCCGTTGACCACGTGCGCGGCGCTCAGGCGGCCGTCGGCGGTAACCTCATAACGCCAGTCGCCGATCTGCACCCGCTCCGGCTGGGACCGGAAGAAGCCCCGCCGCGCGGGGACCAGGATCACCCCCGGAACCCCGCAGAACACCCGCAGCACCAGCCCGACTCCCCCGGGCCCCGCCAAAGCCGTTCCGACCGCCTGGCCGACGCGCTGGTGATCGAGGGTCGTCATCAATCGCTCATGGGCAGGACGAACGACGGGGTCAGCGTTTGCGCCTCACCGCCGCGCCGCACCGCGGTGCCGGCCACGTAGAACTCGACCGTGTGGTGTCCCCACGCGTAGTTCGAAATCGCGAAGTGCACGCCGACGACGCCGGTTCCGCCGTCGCGCTCGGCCTCGCTTTGCATCCGGGACATCGCCAACTCCCGGGCCTGGTAGCTGCCCTGCGTCCACTGAGGCATCTCGGCGTTGCGGCCAACCTGGCTCAGGGTGCGCAAAAACCCTTGCACGGCAATGTGAAACACGCAGTTCCCCATCACGAACGCCACCGGGGCGAATCCGGATCGCAGGAGGGTCGTCAGATCCTGCCCGGACAGGTGGCTGGTGAACGCTTGCCCGTTGGGGCGCCGGTAGGCGCCGGGCTTCGCGACGTATCGCACCGCGGTTCCGACCGCGATGAACTCCAGATGCTCGCCCTCGCCCTGATGGCGCCATTCGAGGCGGACGCCGACCACGCCGTCGGCGCCCAGCGAATCGGCCTCCGCCTGCATCCGCGACATCGCATTCCAGCGCGCGCGATAGGTCGCGTCGGTGAGCACGGGAAGTTCGGATTGTTGCCGGATCCCGGTGAACTGGTAGCCGACGTGATAGACCGAGACGCCCATCACGAGTTCGATCGGCTCGAACCCGGCCCCGTGCAGCAAGGCGAATTCGTTGATCGACAGATCGGAAGTGAACACTTTGCCTGCATGCGACAGCCGTTCGCTGGCCACCGGGTCGAGCGGGTTCGGTTGCATTGTCAAAACACCCTCCTGCGGTTCGCAGGACAGCGTAGGCCGCCCGCCCCCACAACGTGCGACTTCGGAGTGGATCGAGGGCGAAATCACGGTGCGTCTCGGACGCAGCGCCCGGTCCGGCGGGCCGCACCCTCGACGCGCCGGGATCGGTTTGCTGCCAATTGGCCGCGGCGGGCTCAGCGCGCGGGTTGCGCGGCGCCGATCATCTTGTGCAGGTCGTCAATCGACCAGGGTTCGGCCTCGTGGTGGTCGCGGTAGCCCAGCAGCCGCGGCGCCGGCCGGTCGAAGCGGCCGACGAATCCGCCTGCGGTAACCAGGATTTGGCCCGTCACCGCCCGGGCCAAGTCGCTCACCAGATAGGCGTAGACCGGGGCCACGAAGGCCGGCGGCGCGCTGTCCAGCGAGGCGCGCATGGTCATTTCGTCCAGCAGCCCCCGGCGGTGCAGGTCCGCGATGTGTTCCTCGTACTCGGCGCCGCTGGACAGGCGCGTCCTGGCCCCGGGACACACCACGTTGGCCCGTACGCCGTGGGCCTTGAGTTCGGCCGCGATCGCCATGGTCAGGGCGTTCACCGCCCCCTTGCCCGCGGGATAGCCGGTCCCGCCGTAATCACCCAGAAACGCCACCGAACTGGTGTTGACGATGGCCCCGTGGCCTTGGGCGGCCATGACGCGGGCCGCCGCGCGGCACGTATGGAACGCCGTCCCGAGGTGGGCGCTGATCAGGCGGTCGAAGTCCTCCGGCGAGATGTTCAGGATCGACGACCCGGCCGACTCGGCGATGCCGGCACAGTTGATCAGGGCGTCCAGCCGCCCGTGGCTGCGCACGCAGTCGTCGACCAGCGCACCCGCGATGCGCTCCTCGTCCGCGGAACCGACCACCGCGCTGGCCCGCCCGCCGGCCGCCGTGATTGCGACGACGGTCTCCTCGACCGCGTCCGCGTCACGCCCGTTCACCACCACGCCGGCGCCCAACGCGCCGAGCAGTTCGGCGACCGCGCGCCCGATCCCGCGGCTGCCGCCGGCCACCACCACTGCGCGCCCGTCCAGCAGGCGGGCACCCGCATTTGTCGTCATGCGAGCCGTAATGCATTGGGCGCAAACCGGTCTCGGCGCACGCAGAGACCCGGTCGCGGGAGGCTGGTCACGAACACTAGGCGAACAGTACCCAGCCGCCACGGAAATGAGAACCACGGTCGGCGCACCTACGGCCGCGGCGCGGGTCCGGCGCCTTGCGACCGCGGCCTGGATATGTGCCCGCCGTTTGCCGCCGCCCGGTCGGTTCACAACGGAAACTGTTCAGAAATTATCTGAATCGGGTTGGGCAAGCGATCGCGGGCGTCGGCGATGGGGCGTATAGTCACCAGTGAAGTCCGTTATGGACGTGTCGCCGTTTAGCTCAAAGCGGCCAGTCAGCCGCACGGCTGCTGAGCACATGGCTCCGGCGAAAACCACCTCGAGTCATCTCCTTGGTAACCCTGCGTGTTGGGAATCGACCAGTCCTACGGATACAGGTGCAGTGAGGCGACTCTGCGCATAGCTGCCAGGCCTCGTTGCACACGACTCAGAGGAGTGAGTCAGCAATGCCAAACCGATTGTGCACCAAAGTTTTCAGGATCAGCCGCGCCAACACGGGGCGCGTGCGCCTATGACCGACGTACTAGCTCCCAGCCGTCCCGCCGAGTGCCGCGACCGCAAATCCGACGATTCCTACGACGACGTGGTCGAAATGTTCGTGGCGCTGCGCCAGATGCCGGCCGAGTCGCACGAGTATGGCCGCCAGCGCGAACGCATCGTGGCCCGATGCCTGCCGCTGGCCGACCATGTGGCCAGTCACTTCGCGCGCCGGGGCGAGGGCCTCGACGACCTCGTGCAGGTGGCGCGCGTGGGGCTGATGAACGCTGTCAACCGATTCGACCCGGCCAAGGGGCCCAGCTTCATCGGTTTCGCGGTCCCCACCATGATGGGCGAGGTTCGGCGATACTTCCGGGACTACAGCTGGGGCATGCGGGTGCCGCGGCGGTTGCGGGAACTCCACGTGCAGATCAGCAGGACGACGGGTGACCTGGCCCAGAAGCTGGGGCGCGCGCCCACCGCCGGTGAGTTGTCACAGGTGCTGGAGGTTCCCCGCGAGGAGATCGTCGAATGCCTCGTGGCGGGCGACGCCTACCGGCTGGATTCCCTGGACGCGCCGGTGGGCACCGACGGTTCGGGTACGCCCCGGTCGGTCGCCGACGCGGTCGGCGGTATCGATCCGCAGATCGAGCACATCACCAATCGGGAGGCGCTGCGCGTCCTGGTCGCCGGCCTTCCCGCGCGCGAACGCGAGGTTTTGCGGATGCGGTTCTTCGAATCGATGACGCAGAGCCAGATCGCCGAGCGGATCGGGGTGTCGCAGATGCAGGTCTCCCGCATCCTGGCCAGCACCCTGCGCTGCCTGCGCGACCAGCTCGACTAGGGTCGTTGCCGGCCCTCAGGAGCCCTCGAGCGCCACAGCGGCGCGACCTCCGCAATGTACTGTGCGATTCGGAAACGACTCGACTGTGGCGCCGCAGGCCGCCCTGGAAGGGAGCTCGACTTCGATGAGGACTTCACGGACGGTGACCGCGGGCGTCGCGGTCACGGCGGCGCTGGCGGTGGCGGTAGCGGGGTGCGGCGGCAAGAGTTCGACGCCCTCCACGTCGAAACCGGCGTCGTCCAGCTCGGCGACCAGCGCGACCAGCGCCGCACCGAGTTCGTCGGCGGCCGCGCAGCCCAACGAGTACACCGGGCTGCTGATCCAGGCGAGCGACATCAACGCCCCGATACCGTTCACGGCCGCCCCGCCGACCAGCAACCCGAACGGCCAGCCGGGCGTCGCGACGACGTTCAAAGACGACGACGGCAGCCACGTCATCAAGGACACGATCCAGGTGTTTGCCGACCCCGGCGCCGCCACGAACGCGCTGAACGCGGCCAAGGGCGCTCAGGGTGACGTGATCAAGAACCCGACCACCCAGGCGGCCAACGTCGGCGCCGGCGGAACCACCTTGTTGGGCAACTCCCCAGACCGCAGCAAGGGCGTGACGATAGTGCTCTTCACCGAGGGCAGGGCCTTGGTCACGCTGCAGTTTGACGGGCCGCCCGACACGCTGGCTCCGACCGATTTCGTCAACGACGTGGCCCAGAAACAGGACGCGGCCGTCAAGAAGGGGCTCGGCGGCTGAGCGCGAGCTGACCGCCGACAACCCGAGGAGCCCGATGACCGTCATCAACGGCATGCCGGCCCACGCCCTGCTGCTGCACTTCGTGGTGGTGCTGGTGCCCCTGACCGCCCTGCTGGAGATCGTGTGCGTGTTGTGGCCGACGGCGCGGCGCGGCCCGCTGTTGTGGCTCGCGGTGATCTCGGCTGCCGCCACCATGGTGTTGACGCCGATCACGGTGAATGCCGGGGAATGGCTCTACGACCTGAGGGCCAAACCCAGCGCCATCCTGCAAAAGCACGCCACCCTGGGCGGCACGATGAACTACTTCGCCGCCGCACTGCTGGCGGCCGCGCTGGTGCTCGTGGTGATGCGCGTGATCGAACGCCGCTCGGACAAGAGCCGGGTGGCCGTCCGGGCGACCATCGCGATCGTGGTGCTCGCCATTGCCGTCGCGTCGACGGTGCAGATCTACCGCGTGGGCGACGCCGGGGCTCAGTCCGTTTGGGGCGACGAGATCGCGCACCTGAAGAAGGCCCACCCGGGGTAGTTCGTCGCGACGGCTACGGCGTGGGCGTCAGGAGAAACAGCCGGAATTGCCGCCCGGCCGCGCGATTCTGGGCCAGCTGATAGTTCGGCCAGTGCGCCAGGACCGTGGACCACGCTCGGTCGCGCTCCTCGCCGGTGAGCAACCGCACGGTCGCCACGAACCGCCGGCCGCGCCGGCGGACGGTAACGCGTTGGGCGGCCTTCAGATTCGCCGACCAGGACGGGTGGCGATCCCGGCCCCAGTTCGAACCCACCAGCAACAGCCCGTCCTCGACGGGCACGTATTGCACCGTCGCCGTGCGGGCGAGACCGGTCTTGCGGCCCGGCGTCGTGATCCGGACGTTCGGAAGTCCGGCGAGGTCCAGCACGCCGAACCGCTCGCCCGTCGCGAACCGCAGCAGCGCCTCGACTCGTTCCGCCACCGGCTGACCGTTGAGGACCAGGCGGCGGTAGGCCGCCGGATTGCGAGCCACCCGCTGAAGCGGATTCATACACCAGACTGTATTCCGGCGCGGGCCGGCCCGGGCGGCCGAGCGATGAAATCACCTTGAAGCCCGGGGATTCCGGCGGGAACACTCTCGACGGCCGGGCGGCGCACCGTCGTAAATAAATTGCTTGATTTAATTCCGTGGGCGGTGTTCACTGAGGCGATGACAGCCGAGCGGGTCGCCCGCGCCGACAGGTCGACGGGCACCCGGGAGGCGATCCTGTCGGCCGCGGAAGAGCTGTTCGCCGAGCGCGGTATGTACGCGGTGTCGAACCGGCAGATCAGCGAGGCGGCCGGACAAGGCAACAACGCCGCGGCCTGCTACCACTTCGGGACGCGGACCGACCTGCTTCGGGCGATCGAGGGCAAGCATCGGGAGCCGATCGAGCAACTGCGGGCGCAGATGCTGACCGCCATCGAGGGTTCGACGGACCTGCGCGACTGGGTGGGTGTGTTGGTGCGGCCGCTCACCGATCACCTGCACGCGCTGGGCGCGCCCAGCTGGTACGCCCGGTTCGCCGCCCAGGCCATGGCCGATCCCACGTACCGCCACGTCGTCACCAAGGACGCGCTCGCGTCGCCCCTGCTGGTGCGGACCATCGACGGCATCAACCGGTGCCTCCCCGACCTGCCACGGCGGGTTCGTTCCGAACGAATGGTCATGGTGCGCAACCTGCTCATGCACACCTGCGCCGAGCACGAAAGCGCGCTGGCCCAGCACGGACCTCGTTCGCGTTCGGCCTGGCCGGTCGCCGGCGAAGGCCTGATCGACGCGATCGTCGGCCTGTGGCGCGCCCCGGTCCACGTGGGCGCGGCGGGCGGCCGGCCCAGCGAAACCACACCGGCCCCGCACCGAGGAGAACGATGACCGACGTCTCGACCGCCACCGATATTCCGGCTTTCCCGATGCCGCGGGCGCCGGGATGCCCGTTCGCGCCGCCGCCAAAGGTGTTGCAGCTCAACGCCGATAAGCAACTGAGCCGGGTGCGGATCTGGGACGGCAGCACGCCGTGGCTGATCCACGGCTACGAGGCGATTCGCGCGTTGTTCACCGACTCGCGCACCAGCGTCGACGACCGGCTGCCGGGCTACCCGCATTGGAACGCGGGAATGCTGGCGACGGTGCACAAACGCCCCCGTTCGGTGTTCACCTCCGACGCCGAAGAGCACACCCGGTTTCGCCGGATGCTGTCAAAACCCTTCACGTTCAAGCGGGTTGAGGCGCTGCGACCGGCGGTGCAACAGATCACCGACGACCACATCGACGCGCTGCTGGCCGGCCCTAAACCCGGGGACATCGTCACCACGCTGGCGCTGCCGGTCCCCTCGCTGGTCATCAGCCAATTGCTGGGCGTGCCCTACGAGGACGCGGATTTCTTCCAGACCCAAGCCCAGCGCGGCATGGGCCGCTACGCCACCGAGGAGGACACGGCACAGGGCGCCGCGTCGTTGGCGAAGTACCTGGCGAACTTGGTGCGGACCAAAATGCAGAGCCCGTCGGAGGATCTGGTCTCCGATTTGGCCGAGCGGGTCAACGCCGAAGAGCTCAGTGTGCGCGAGGCCGCGCAGCTGGCCACCGGTGTGCTCATCGCGGGCCACGAGACCACCGCCAACATGATCAGCCTCAGCGTCGCCGCCCTGCTCGACCACCCCGATCAGCTGGCGCTGATGCGCGACAGCGATGATCCGAAGGTGATCGCCGTCGCCGTCGAGGAATTGATGCGCTACCTGAGCATCATTCAGACGGGCCAGCGCCGCATCGCCGTCGAGGACATCGAGGTGGGCGGCGAGACGATCCGCGCCGGCGAGGGCATCATCCTCGACGTCGCACCGGCGAACTGGGACACCCGGCAGTTCCCCGCCCCCGACCGGCTCGACCTGCGCCGAGAGGACGGCCCGCACGTCGGCTTCGGCTACGGTCGCCACCAGTGCGTCGGGCAACAGCTGGCGCGCATGGAACTGCAGATCGTCCTGCCCACCTTGCTGCGTCGTGTCCCGACGCTGCGGCTCGCGGCGCCGGTCGAGGACCTGCCGTTCAAACACGACGCGCTGGCCTACGGCCTCTACGAGCTTCCAGTGACATGGTGAAGCCGGAGGGGTAGCCATGGCATTCCCCGGAAGCGCCTCCACCGTCGAGATACCGGACGAACCGGACCGGGCGCGCATGCGCGCGGAGACCGGCGCGCGGCTGCGGTCCGCGATGGCCGATCATGGTGTCGATGCGCTCATCCTGTTGATGAACGGCTACGTCGGATACGCGACGGGCATCAGCTGGCCGCTCGTGGACGCGGGCCTCTCGCACGTCGAGCGCCCCGTCGCCGCCGACGACGCCGGCGACGAACATCCCCACCTGTTCATGCCGTACCGCGGCGGGGCCTCGGCGGAATTGCCGGTGCCCGCCGACCACCTGCACGGCCCGGTGTATCTCGAATTCGACTCGGGCGTCGAGCAATTCGCGCGCGAACTGGCCGGACTGATCCCCGCGTCCGCGAGCGTCGCCGTCGACGAGCTGACCGGGGCGATGCGCCGGGCCGGTGCCACGCTGTTCCCCGGCGGTGAGCCGACCGATGCGGCGCTGGTGCTCGGGGACGCGCAACTGGTGAAGACGCGGGACGAGCTGTCCTGCCTGCGCCGGGCGGCCCGCATCACCGAAGAGGCGGTCGTGGACGTGCAGCGGGCGCTGGCGCCCGGCGTGCGGCAGATCGACCTCTCGGCCACGTTGGTGCGCCGCGCGTTCGAGCTGGGGGCAACCACCAACATGCTGGAGGCCATCTGGCAGGTGATGCCGAGTTCCCGGGCAGCCGGAGTGTGGACGACGCACGGGGACCTGGCGCTGCCGCTGCTGCCCACCGAGCGGGAATTGGCGGACGGCGATGTGCTGTGGACCGACATCAGCATCACCTATGCCGGATATTGCTCCGATTTCGGCCGGACCTGGGTGGTCGGCCAACGGCCCACTCCCCGCCAGCAGGACCAGTTTCGGCAATGGCGCGCAATCCTGAATGCCGTGCTCGCGGTGACCAAAGCCGGTGTCACCTCCGGCGATTTGGCACGCGCGGCGATCGCGGCCAACGGCGGCCGCAAACCGTGGCTGCCGCATTTCTATCTGGGCCATGGTATCGGCACCTATCCCGCCGAAGCGCCGATGATCGGAACGGATCTCGGCGAAGAGTTCGACGACAACTTCGTCTTCGCCCCCGGCATGGTTCTGGTTTTGGAGCCGGTGGTGTGGGAGGACGGCACGGGCGGTTATCGCAGTGAGGAGATCGTCGTGATCACCGAGGACGGCTACCTGCCGATCACCGACTACCCCTATTCCCCCTATGGCGACTGAGGTTCTGCCCGACCCCACCGCACTGCGGATGGGCCGCCGGGAACGGGCGCTGGCCCAGATGGACGCACACGGGCTCGACATCCTCGTGCTCGGGCGGCAAGCCAACATTCGCTACGTCACCGGCGCGCCGCAGCTGTGGATAGCCGGCACCCGGCCCTTCGGTCCGATGTGCGTGCTGGTGCGCGCGTCCGGGGACATCTATCTCAACAGCACCGACGACGAGGGGGTTCCGGAGGAGATCGGCCGCGATCATCTCTACGGGCTGGCCTGGAACCCGATGACGCTCATCGACGTGCTGAAGAAGATCGACGGCGCCGACACGGCGCGGCGGGTCGGAACCGACGCGATCACACCGACTTTCGCCGCCCTGTTGCCCGACGCGTTCCCCAATGCGGAGCTCGTCGACGCCGAGCCGGCCATGCGGGCGGCGCGGCGGATCAAGACGCCCGATGAGGTTGCTGCGATGGACACCGCTCTCCGCGTCGCCGAACGCGGACTTGCTGCAGCGTTATCGGAGTTCGCGCCGGGGGTGGCGGAGCGGACCCTGGCCGGGGCGATGATGCAGGCCATGGCCGCTGGTGGGGTGAGCACGCCGGCCACCCAGGACGCCGCATGGGTGACGTCGAAGGAACAACCTTGGCGGCGCGCCGGTTACGACGCGGTGCGGCCCGGCGACCTGGTCGCGTTCTCCGCCGGCGCCTTGGCGAATGGCTATGTCGCCGAGGTCGGTCGGACCTGGCCGGCCGGTGACGGCGCGCGCGAGTTGTTCGACCGGTCGGATGCGTTGCACGACAACATGCTTGCGGCGTGCCGGCCCGGCGCGCCGACCGCCGATCTGCTGGCCGCCTATCAGGCGGCCAGTGAACCCATACCCCCGATGCCGATCGCGCACGGGTTGGGCTTGGGCTTCGATCCGCCGGTGGTGTCCGAAACATTGCTGGCCGCGGGCGAACACGACCGGCTCGAGGCGGGCATGGTGCTCGCGATCACCGGTTACGTGTGGCAGCACGGCGTCGGGGCGGTGTTCCGCCGGGACACCGTGCACGTCACCGACGGTGGTGCCGAGGTGCTAACCGCCGGCCCGTCGTATCGCTGAAATCACTTGCGTCACCGCCGCACCTACTGCCCAGACCGATTGGGACAAGCGGGCTGAAACCACTTGCACCACTTTGGTTTCAGCCGTCTCACGTTAGCGTTTTTTGTCAGTGGGTGCCGATAGTTTGGCGGTATGAGTACTGATCCCGAGGCGGTGTCGGCGGCGTTCGACGCCATCGATGCCGCCTTGGAAACTCTGCGCGGCTACGACTGCAATGCCCTGGGCACCCGCGAGCAGTTGGCCTACCTGGAGCGCTCGGAAAGGGTGCGCCGGCAGCTGCCCGCGATCGAGCATCCGGTGATCAACACCTTGGGTCGGCAGGCCACCGCCGAGGAGTTGGGTGGCACGCTGCCGCATGCCATTGCCGAGGCGACGCTGATCAGCCGCGCCGAAGCCTCCCGGCGGGTGAAAGAGGCCGTCGAGTTGGGGCCGCGGCACGGGCTGACCGGCGAACCTTTGGCGCCGATCCTGGCCGCGACGGCCGCCGCCCAGCGCGACGGGACGCTCGGTGGTGGACAGGTTGGGGTGATCCGTAAGTTCTTCCACCAGTTGCCCGGCTGGGTGGACTTCGCCACTCGCCAGGCGGTCGAAGCCGACCTCGCCACGCACGGAACGCATTATCGCCCCGAGCAATTGGCGGCGCTCGCCGAGCATATTGCCTATTGCCTCAACCCCGACGGCACCTATAGCGACGCCGAGCGCGCCCGCAGGCGAGGTTTGACCCTGGGTCAGCAGGGGCCCGACGGGATGTCGGAGCTGCGCGGGGTGCTCACCCCCGAGCTGCGGGCCACCATCGAGGCGGTGCTGGCCAAGCTGGCCGCCCCCGGCATGTGCAA
>NZ_LZHV01000023.1 GCF_001667275.1 Mycobacterium sp. ACS4054 | reverse complement strand
GGGGGGGCGGCGGGGTCCTGCCCGGCAGCGGGGTGGTCTGTTCGGCCGGTGTCGGCGGGCGGGCGCCGCGGCGAATCACCTGCGACGGCTCGACGCGCGGGTCGCGCCGGGGCGGGGGTCGATCGCCGTTCACCCGGTTAACGTACGCGGCCGGCGGCCCGGCGTCCGACTACGGGCGCGCGCGCAGGCCGTTGATGAACGGGCAACCCATCAACACCCGGATGGCCTGGCTCAGCCCGGTCATGTCGTCGACCGGCTTGTGAAACGGCAGCCGGACGTCGTGGTCGCGGTCTTGGCTCTCGACGCGAAACCGAACGCCGTAGCGGTCGAGCCCGAGCGGACGCACCTGCCCGCGACGCAACGGCGCGGGCAGCCGGGACACCAGCCGGGCGACCACATCGCTGTGGGCGGTGTCCAGATGCCACAACAGGTTCGACTCGATCTCGCAGAATGGGTCGGGCCGGGCCGCGAGGAGATCCTCGACGCTGACGGGCTCGGCACCGGTGGCGTCCGTCACGACGACGGACGCGATCTCCAGCCGGACCAGCGTGTACCGCATTTCCTCATCGTCGGGCGGCGCGCACCGCGGGGTGTCGACCTGAAGCAGCGCGGGGTGCGGCCACTCGGCGGCGATCCGGTCGACCGTCTCGGCGACCTCGGCCGGGGGAAATGCCCGCAGCCGCCCGCGCACCCACACCAGCGAGCGCACCGGCTCCCGCAGCGGCAGCGGCGCGTAGTCGGTCAGCTCCAGCAGCGCCTGCGACCCGGCCGGCGGCGGGTCGTCGTTCGAATTCGGAAGCGCCAGGGCGAAGGACCCGTCGGGCAGCAGGTGATGCACGGGCGTCACGACCGGCTCCTGGCGTGGCTGCGCTGTTTCCAGGGCAAGCAGCGCGCCACCGGCGCGCACGCAGGCGCTGCGGATACGTTCGGCCGTCGTCGGGGAGGGGTAGGTCAGCGGTAACACCGTTCTCCTTAGATTAGGTAAGCCTAAGTTAACTTAGAAGGCGGGGCGCCGCAAGAGCCGTTTGACGGCCGCCGCGGCTAGGGTTGGGGCGTGGTCCGCATCGCTTATCTCGGTCCGGAAGGGACCTTCACCGAGGCGGCGCTGTTGCAGATCACGGACGCCGGCCTGATCCCCGGCCAGGGCCAAGACGAGGTCCAGCGGCTGCCCCTCGACAGCACCGCCGCGGCGCTGGACGCCGTCCGCGACGGCGGCGCCGAATACGCCTGCGTCCCGATCGAGAACTCGATCGACGGGTCGGTGACGCCCACGCTCGACAGCCTCGCCATCGGGTCGCCCCTGCAAGTCTTCGCCGAGACCACCCTGGACGTCGCCTTCACCATCGTGGTCAAACCGGGCCGTACCGCCGCCGACGTCCACACCCTGGCCGCGTTCTCGGTGGCGGCCGCGCAGGTGCGGCACTGGGTGGCCGACAACCTGCCCGCTGCCGAGCTGCGGCCGGCGTATTCCAACGCCGACGCGGCGCGGCAGGTGGCCGAGGGGCAAGCGGACGCCGCGGTGACGTCGCCGCTGGCCGCCTCCCATTGGGGGCTCGGCACGCTGGCCGACGGTGTCGTGGACGAACCCAACGCCCGCACCCGGTTCCTCCTCGTCGGTCCGCCGGGGCCGCCGCCTGCCCGCACCGGTGCCGACCGGACGGCGGTGGTGCTGCGCATCGAGAACGCACCGGGGGCGCTGCTGGGGGCGCTCACCGAGTTCGGGATCCGGGGCATCGACCTGACGCGCATCGAATCCCGACCGACCCGGACCGCGCTGGGCACCTACATGTTCTTCGCCGACTGCGTGGGCCACATCGACGACGACGCCGTCTCGGAGGCACTCAAGGCGCTGCACCGTCGTTGTGCCGATGTGCGATACCTGGGATCGTGGCCGACGGGCTCGCCCGCCGGGGTGCTGCCGCCGCCGGCCGACGAGGCGGCCCGCTGGCTGGCGCGGCTGCGTGAGGGCAAACCGGAAATCGAGTCCGCGGAGCTCGAACGATGACCGGTCGCCTGGTGCTACTGCGGCACGGCCAGTCGTACGGCAACGTCGAGCGCCGGCTCGACACCCGCCCGCCCGGGGCGGAGCTGACGCCGCTGGGGCGCGACCAGGCCCGCGCCTTCGCCCGCGGCACGGGACGGCCCGCGCTGCTGGCTCACTCGGTCGCGATTCGCGCGTGCCAGACCGCCGGGGTCATCGGCGGCGAGCTCAAGATGTCCGCCGTCGAGGTACCCGGCGTGCACGAGGTCCAGGTCGGCGGGCTGGAAGACCGCAGCGACGACGACGCGGTCGCGGAGTTCAACGCGATCTACGAGCGATGGCATCACGGTGATCTCGACATCCCGCTGCCCGGCGGCGAAACCGGCAACGACGTCCTGGACCGCTACGTACCGGTGCTCACCGACCTGCGCCTGCGCTACCTCGACAACCACGACTGGACCGGCGACATCGTCGTCGTGAGCCACGGTGCGGCGATTCGTCTGGCCGCCGCCGTGCTGGCCGGGGTGGACGCCACCTTCGCGCTGGACAACCACCTGGACAACGCCCAATCGGTGGTCTTGGCCCCCATCACCGACGGGCGGTGGAGCTGCGTGCGGTGGGGGACGCTGACGCCGCCGTTCTACCCCGAGGACGAGGCGACTCCGGTCGCGGACGCGGTGCATTCGAGCACCGACCCGATGGGCTGACGGCCGATCAGACGGCCAGCGCCACCGATTCGAAGCACCCGCAGCCGACGGCGTCGCAGTCGACGACGAAGGCGTGCGGCAACAGCTCGGGGCTGAAGCAGTCCGGCTCGGTGCATTCGGAGCGGCGCAGCGAATGGCGAATGATGGTGCCGTGACAGTGATCTAAGCCCGCCCGGCAGTCGCGGCAGTCAGCGCTCATAACCCGTTCATAGCACCGGCCGTGGACAAACCGCGGTTGCCGCGCCCGGAAAACCGGCGCGGCGAAAGTTGTCAGGCCCAGCCCAACTCTTCGAGCCGGTCGTCGTCGATGCCGAAGTGGTGGGCGATCTCGTGGATCACCGTGATCGCCACCTCCTCGACCACCTCGTCGTCGGACTCGCAGACGTCGAGCAGCGCCTCGCGGTAGATGGTGATGGCGTCCGGCAGCGATCCCGCGTAGTCGGAGTCACGCTCGGTCAGCGCGACCCCTTCGTACAGCCCGAGCAGTTCGCCGTCCTCCGGGTGCCGGTCGGAGACCAGCACGACGACGTTGTCCATGGCCGCCGCGAGCTCGGGCGGGATCAGGTCGAGCGCGTCGGAGACCAGCTCGTCGAACCGCTGCGGATCCATCCGCGCGGGCACCGGGCTAACCCCCGGCTGGCGGCGGGGCGGGGGGGCCGCAGCAGGTCGGCGATGCCGGTGG
>NZ_LZHV01000022.1 GCF_001667275.1 Mycobacterium sp. ACS4054 | reverse complement strand
GGCGTGGACCACACGCTGTCCGAGGACGGCAGGGGCGGGCACGCCCGCGTAACCGCCGATCTCGGTCGGCTTGGGGAACGACTCGTTGGACGTGCCCTTCAGCGCGCCGTCCATCGTGGACTTCCAGATGTCCGACGGCAGACCCGAGCCGTAAACCGGTGAGCCCGAGGCGGTTACGAGCGGCACGTCGCCCTTCGCGGTGCCCACCCACACGGCCGTCGACAACGACGGCGTGTAGCCGACCATCCAGGCGTCCTTGTCCGCGTTCGTGTCCCCCAGCTGCGTGGTGCCCGTTTTGGCCGCCGACGGCCTGCCGCCGGACAACGAGTGGCCGCGCGAATAGCTGGCGATCGGCTCCATGGCCGCGGTGACGTTGTCGGCGACGGCCTTCGGGATGCGCTGCTCGCCGTTGTTGTCGGACTTGCTCGCGTCGAACAGGACCTGACCGTCGGAGTTGACGACCTTCTGCACGAAGTGTGGCCGGTGGTAGAGCCCGGAGGCGGCCAGGGTGGCGTACGCCGAGGCCATGTCGATCACCCGGGTCTGGTACTGGCCCAACACCACTCCGTTGTTGGGCGGCCCGCCCTTGCCGTCCTCGGACAGCGTGTGGTCCACGCCGGGGAAGCTGGTCGCGATGCCGGCCTGGTGCGCGGCGTCCGCGACGGCCTGCGGTCCGCCCTTGAGCTTGAGCATCAGCCGGTAGTAGGAGGTGTTCAGCGATTGCTTGAGCGCCTGGGCGATGTTGCACGTCCCGCAACCCTCGCCGTCGACGTTGGTGATCTTGATGCCGTCGACCGTCAGCGGCGAGCTGTCCACCTGGTAACCCAGCCCGATGCCCTGCTCGAGCGCGGCGACCAACGCGAACACCTTGAACGACGAACCGGTTTGCAGCCCGGCCTGGGCGAAGTCGAAACCGTTGGCGTCGGAACCCCCGTAGTAGGCGCGTATCGCCCCGTCGTGCGGGTCGATCGACACCACGGCCGACCGCATGTCGGGGTCTTGCCCGTCAAGGTATTTCGACACCGCCTTCTCCGCGGCCTGCTGGGCCTTCGGATCGATGGTGGTGGTCACCTGCAGGCCCTGGGTGTTCAGGGTCCGCTCGTCGATGTTGAACAGCTCCATCAACTCTTTGGTCACCTGACGCTCGATGAGCCCGTTGGGCCCCGTCGTTTGGTTCTCCGCCCGCGCCTGATCGGGCGGCACGGTTTGCGGGAACTCCTGCGCGGCCCGGTCACTGGGTGACAGCGCCTTGGTCTCCACCATGCCGTCGAGCACCCAGTTCCAGCGGGCCCGGGCACCCTGCGGATCCACGGCCGGGTCCAGTGAGGACGGCCGCCGAATCAGCGCCGCCAGCAGCGCCCCCTCGGACACGGTGAGCTGCTCGACGGGCTTGTTGAAGTAGGCCTTGGCGGCAGCGGAGATGCCGTAGGCGCCCCGGCCGAAGTAGATGATGTTCAGATAGGCCTGCAGCACATCGTCTTTCGACCACTCCCCCGACATCTTGGTGGCGATGACGAGTTCTTTGGCCTTACGCATCAGGCCGCTCAGGCCGTGCTGGGCCGAACCCACCAGCGCGTTCTTGACGTACTGCTGGGTGATCGTGGACCCGCCCTGCAGGTCGCCGTCGCCGAACAGGTTGTTGTTCACCGCCCGCGCGAACCCGCTGAAGTCGAAGCCCGGGTTCGAATAGAAGTTGCGGTCCTCGGCGGCGATCACCGCCTGCCGCACGTGCACCGGCACCTGGTTGATGTTGACGTCCACCCGATTACCTTCGGGCGGAATGATTTTCGCGATCTCTGATCCGTCGCTGGCCAGGATGGTGGAGACCTGGTTGGTGCGCAGATCCCCCGGCTTGGGAATGTCGACGATGAAGTAGGCCATGGCGAACGTGACGATCGGCAACACCACCAGCACCGCCGCCGACAGGTAGGCCGCGCGGCGCACCCACAACCAGTTGATCTGCTGCTTCCAATGGACGTCTCGCCGCCGGGGCCCCAAGCCGTCGGGTCCGCCGGGGCGTCCGCCCGGCCCGGGTGGCGGCGGGGGTGGCCCTCCCGGGGGCCGGCCTCCGGCACTCGTCCGGCCGCGCCGCGGCGACGTCCGGCTGTCCAGCGCAGCCTTGACCTCCTCGAGCGCGTCGCGCTGCAGGGGCGTCGACGGCGGGCCGGCCAGCGCCGCTTTGACTTCCTCGATGCTCGGATCGGGCCGCCGGGGCGACCGGTCGTGGGGGGGGGGGGGGGGGGGGGGGGGGGGGGGGGGGGGGGGGGGGGGGGGGGGGGGGCGGGGGGGGGGGGGGGGGGGG
>NZ_LZHV01000021.1 GCF_001667275.1 Mycobacterium sp. ACS4054 | reverse complement strand
CGCAGGGCGCCCGCCCCCGCACCAGCGGGCAACCCGCCGCCGGCCGACGCGCCCCCGGCCGAGCAGCCCGCGCCCGCCGATCCGCGCAAGGACCTCGCCGACCGGATCTCCGATGAGAAGAAGTGGCGGCAGAGCACCCGTCAGGGCATCCAGTTCCTCGCCCTGCAGTTCCAGGCCACCCGTTGCGACAAAGAGGACATCCTCGCCGGCAACGACGACCCGAACCTGCCGCTGGTGACGTGCTCGACCGATCACAAGGTGGCCTACCTGCTGGCGCCGTCGATCATCAGCGGCGACCAGATCCAGGACGCCACCTCGGGCATGAATCAGCGCGGCATAGGTTATGTGGTGGACGTCCAGTTCAAGCCCGCGGCGGCCAACACCTGGGCCGACTTCACCGCCGCCCACGTCGGCACCCAGACCGCCTTCACGCTGGACTCGCAGGTGGTCAGCGCCCCGATGATCCAGGAAGCCATCCCCGGCGGGCGGACCCAAATCACCGGTGGCGACCCGCCGTTCACCGCCTCCACCGCGCGCCAGCTGGCCAACGTCCTCAAGTACGGCTCGCTGCCGCTGTCCTTCCAATCGTCGGAGGCCCAAACCGTCTCGGCCACACTGGGATTGACGTCGCTGCGGGCGGGTCTGATGGCGGGTGCGATCGGTCTGGTCCTGGTGCTGCTGTACTCGTTGCTGTATTACCGGGTGCTCGGCCTGTTGACCGCGCTGTCGTTGGTCGCTTCCGGCGCAATGGTTTTCGCCATATTGGTGCTCCTGGGCAGGTATATCAACTACACCCTGGACCTGGCCGGCATCGCCGGTCTGATCATCGGTATCGGCACCACGGCGGACTCCTTCGTGGTGTTCTTCGAACGCATCAAAGACGAGATCCGCGAAGGCCGTTCGTTCCGCTCGGCAGTTCCGCGCGGTTGGGTGCGGGCGCGCAAGACGATCGTGTCGGGCAACGCCGTCACCTTCCTGGCGGCCGCGGTGCTGTACTTCCTGGCGATCGGCCAGGTGAAGGGCTTCGCCTTCACGTTGGGCCTCACCACGATCCTTGACCTGGTCGTGGTGTTCTTGGTGACCTGGCCGCTGGTGTACCTGGCCTCCAAGTCGCCGACGCTGGCAAAGCCCGCGTACAACGGCCTCGGAGCCGTTCAGCAGGTCGCCCGCGAACGCCGGGCTTCGTCGCAAGTGAAGACGGGACGGGGATAGCCCATGAGTGCCTCCAAGGCATCCAAGGACGCCGCCGAAATCACCGAGGCCTCGGGCGTCGAGGAGCTGGCCGACGACGGCGCCGGTCAGCCGCGGCACAGCTTCATCTCGCGGCTCTACACCGGCACCGGCGCCTTCGAAGTGGTCGGACGCCGCCGGCTGTGGTTCGGCATCAGCGGCGCGATCGTCGCCATCGCCGTGCTCAGCATCGTCCTGCGGGGCTTCACCTTCGGGATCGACTTCAACGGCGGGACCACCGTGTCGATGCCCGCAAACGGCGGGTCGGGCACGGTCACCACCGCCGCGGTGTCCGACGTCTTCCGCAAGACCATTGGCCGCGACCCGGAATCGGTGGTGATCGTCGGCAACGGCGCCTCGGCGACGGTGCAGATCCGCTCCGAGACGCTGTCCAACGACCAGACGTCCAAGCTCCGCAACGCCCTGTTCGACGCGTTCGGGCCCAAGGGCGCCGACGGCAAGCCGAGCAAGCAGGCCATCAGCGACTCGGCGGTGTCGGAAACCTGGGGTGACCAGATCACCAAGAAGGCGCTGATCGCGCTGGTGGTGTTCCTGGCGCTGGTCGCGCTGTACATCACGGTGCGCTACGAGCGCTACATGACGGCCGCCGCGATCGCGGCGATGTTCTTCGACCTGACCGTCACCGCGGGCGTGTACTCGCTGGTGGGCTTCGAGGTCACCCCGGCCACCGTCATCGGGCTGCTGACCATCCTCGGTTTCTCGCTCTACGACACCGTCATCGTGTTCGACAAGGTCGAGGAGAACACCCACGGCTTCCAGCACACCACCCGGCGCACGTTCGCCGAACAGGCCAACCTGGCGATCAACCAGACGTTCATGCGCTCGATCAACACCAGCCTGATCGGGGTGTTGCCGGTGCTGGCGCTGATGGTGGTCGCGGTCTGGCTGCTGGGCGTCGGCACCCTGAAGGACCTGGCGCTGGTGCAGCTGATCGGCATCATGATCGGCACCTACTCGTCGATCTTCTTCGCCACGCCGCTGCTGGTCACCATGCGCGAGCGCACCGAGCTGGTGCGCACGCACACCCGCCGCGTCAAGCGTCGCCGCTCCGCGGGGGCCGAGCCCGTCGAGGCCAAGGCCACCGAGGACTCGGAGCCGGAGGCCACCGCGGCCGAGCCCGCATCGCCCGACAAGCCCGCACCGAGCAAGCCGGCGCCCGGCGCGCGCCCGGTGCGGCCGACCGGAACCCGGCGTCCGAGCGGCAAGCGAAACGCCGGCCGGCGGTAGTCGCCATGGCCACCAGGTATCGCCTCGTCGGGGGCGCTATCGGTTTGGCCGCAATGCTCGTCGCGGCCGTCACGCTGGCCGCGTGCTCGGGCAGCGCCGCGTCCCAGATCGACTACGTGGTCGACGGGCCGCTGGTCACCTACAACACCAACACCGTCGTCGGGGCGGCGTCAGCCGGGGCGCAGGCGTTCGCCCGCACCCTCGCCGGCTTCAGCTATCACGGCCCGGACGGGCAGACCGTCGCCGACCGTGACTTCGGCACCGTCTCGGTGGTGGGCGGTTCGCCGCTGGTGCTCGACTACCAGATCGCCGACAACGCCGTCTACTCCGACGGCAAGCCGGTGACCTGCGACGACCTGGTGCTGGCCTGGGCCGCGCAGTCCGGCCGGTATCCCGACTTCAACGCCGCCACCCAGGCCGGTTACCTCGACATCGCCAACGTCGAATGCCTGCCCGGCCAGAAGAAGGCCCGGGTGTCGTTCGTCCCGGACCGCGGCATCGTCGACTACAACCAGCTGTTCACCGCCACGTCGCTGATGCCTTCGCACGTCATCGCCGACCAGCTGCACGTCGACGTGACGGCGGCGCTGCTGAGCAACAACACCCAGCTGGTGCAGCAGATCGCCAAGCTGTGGAACACCACCTGGGACCTCAAACCCGGCATCGATCTCAAGCGTTTCCCGTCGTCGGGGCCGTACAAGATCGAACGCGTCCTGGACGGCGGCGCGGTGGTGCTGGTCGCCAACGACCGGTGGTGGGGCCCCAAGGCGATCACCAAGCGCATCACCGTCTGGCCCCAGGGCCCCGACATTCAGGACCGGGTCAACAACCGCAGCGTCGACGTGGTCGACGTGGCCGCGGGCTCGTCGGGAACGCTGACCACGCCGGACAACTACAGCCGCTCCGATTCGCCGTCGGCCGGCATCGAGCAGCTGATCTTCGCGCCGCAGGGGCCGCTGTCGCAGCCCAAGGCCCGCCGCGCGCTCGCGTTGTGCACCCCGCGCGACACGCTCGCGCGCGACGCCGGGGTGCCAATCGCCAATTCGCGCCTGAACCCGGCCGCCGACGACCCCGTCGCCGCCGCCGACGGCGCCCCCGTGGCCGGGCAGTTCGCCAAGGCCGACCCCGGCGCCGCCCGCGACGCGCTCGGTGGCACGCCCACGACGGTGCGGATCGGCTACCAGGGGCCCAACGCGCGGCTCGCGGTCAACGTCGGCGTGATCACCAAGGCCTGCGCCGCGGCCGGCATCACCGTCGCCAACGTCGCCCTGGACACCTCGGGGCCGCAGGCGCTCAAGGACGGCAAGATCGACGTGCTGCTGGCCAGCACGGGCGGGGCCGCCGGCAGCGGGTCGACGGGCTCGTCGGCGATGGACGCCTACGACCTGCACAGCGGCAACGGCAACAACCTGTCCGGGTACGCCAACCCGCAGGTCGACAGCGCGATCGGGGCGCTGGCCATCTCGGCCGACCCCGCCGAGCGCGCCCGGCTGCTGGGCGAAGCGGCGCCGGTACTGTGGGGCGACATGCCGACCCTGCCCCTCTACCGGCAGCAACGCACGCTGTTGATGTCGAAGAAGATGTACGCGGTAACCAAGAATCCCACTCGCTGGGGCGCGGGCTGGAACATGGACCGATGGGCGCTGGTCCAGTGACGCGTGCCGGCGGGAGCGCGCCGGTGGCCGGCGTCATCGCCTCGCTGCTGCGCGAGGTGTCCAACTTTCCCAAGCCGGGTGTCCAATTCAGGGATCTGACCCCGGTGTTCGCCGACCCCGAGGGCTTCGCGGCGATCACCGACGCGCTGGCCGAGATCGCGTCGGGCGCCGACCTGGTGGCCGGGATCGACGCGCGCGGCTTCCTGGCCGCGGCGGCGGTCGCCGACCGGCTGCGCACCGGCGTGCTGGCGATCCGCAAGGGCGGCAAGCTGCCGCCGCCGGTGCATGCCGAGCACTACGACCTGGAGTACGGCAGCGCGACCCTGGAGATCCCCGCCGACGGCATCCGGCTGCGCGGGCGTCGGGTGGTGATCATCGACGACGTGCTGGCCACCGGGGGCAGCCTCGCCGCGGCGGCGCGGCTGCTGGAACGGACCGGGGCCACCGTGGTCGCGGCGGCGGTGATCCTCGAGCTGACCGCGCTCGGCGGCCGCGAGGCGCTGGCGGAGTTCCCGGTGCACAGCCTGAGCCGGCTCTAGCTGTACTCGGCCAGCAGGTTGGTCACAGTCGGCTGGTGGGTGGTAGTCCGTTGAGTGCGCTGTGGCGGCGTTG
>NZ_LZHV01000020.1 GCF_001667275.1 Mycobacterium sp. ACS4054 | reverse complement strand
ACACTCAACGCCGCCACAGCGCACTCAACGGACTACCACCCACCAGCCGACTGTGACCAACCTGCTGGCCGAGTACATCTAGGCCACGTCCGTCGGCGCCTGCGAGGCCTTTACCACTTTCACCTCCGGGCGTTCCGGCACCCCGTCCGCCAGGAACCAGCGGAAGGCGAGGTTGCCGCGCGGGTAGCCCAGCGTGGTCAGCGAATTGGGGTGCGCGGTCAGCGCACGGGACAACACGATCGTGACGGAGCCGTCGCTGTTGAGCTCGGCGCTGTGCCCGTTGACCGAGCAGCGCGCATCGGAGGCGCCGAAGGTGGCCATGAATTGGTTCCACACCACCAGGTTCCAGAACCTGCACTCCGGCGGCCGGTGCGTGATCACCAGCGCCTCGTCGTCGTCGAGCACGAAGCTGCCGTAGGAATAGCAGGCGTCGCGCGCCGACCAGCCGAAGTTCGCGTCGGGCACCTGATAAGGATCGGCGAAATCGTTTGCGGCATGCGCGGTTTCGTGGCCGAGCGCATGCTCGTCGTCCGCGCGTGTGCCGACCGCCAGCGGGACGATGGCGAACATCGTGCGCAGCCAGGCGGCCGCCGCCCGCAGGCTCGCCGCGGTCTGGGCGTCGCCGTGCCGGATCGGGTCCGGCTCGTCGAGCGCCTCGATGCGCCAGACGACGGGGCGCCCCGTCAGCGGATCGGCCTGGTAGTCGCGGGTCATCAGCACGGCGGCGTCGGGGACGGGGCCGAGTTCGAAGGCGAAGTCGCCGTCCGCGTCGATGTCGAGATCGCTGTCGCGGACGATCGCGACGACCCGGTCGGACCACGCGCCTGGAGACGGTTCGTTGTACGCGGTCACCGAAAAGTACACGCTGTCACCGCGATTGCCGCTGATGCGGTAGCGGCGCCGCGAATCCACCGGGCACATGAAGTAATAGGCGTCGGTGTTGTCGCCGCCCCACCGGCGGTCCCGGCGGAACGGCGTGTTCACCGCGACGAACTGCGGGCGGCCGGGCTCGGGGAACAGGTAGGCGTCCAGGGCGACGCCCAGCGCCGTGGCCAGGGCGCGGTAGCCGTCGGCGATGTGGCGCTCGTCGGTCACCGCCCGCTCGCCCTCCAGGAACGACCGGTCCAGGGTGCCGAGGGTGCCGAGCAACTCCTGCCATGCGGCCGTCGTTTCGTGTGTCATGCGCTGATTCCCTTCAGGAGCAACGTGGTGGTGCGGTCCACCCAGGCGTCGTCGAGCTCGGTGACGCGGGTGAGCAAACCCATGAGGGTGATGCCGGCGATGGCCTCCGTCAGTTCGGTGGCGCTCACCTCCGGCCGGACCTCGCCGCGGCCCGCGGCCCGCGTCAGCAGCTCGGCGAGGCCGCCGCCGATGATGCCCGCGAACCGCTCCAGCAGCGCCGAGTGCAGGCTTGGGTCTGCGGCCATCTCGGCCACCAGCCCGGGCAGGGCCGACCGGGCGGCCGGTGTCGTCAGGAAATGCATTGAGCGACAGATCATTTCGCGCAGGTCTCCGGGCAACGTTCCGGTGTCAGGCAGTTCGGTTGCCGCGCCGATCGGAAACACCGCCTCGTGCACCAGGTGCGCCTTGCTCGGCCAGCGCCGGTAGATCGCGGGCTTGCTGGTACCGGCGCGCTCGGCGATCGCGGACACCAGCAGCCCGGCATAGCCGGTCTCGGCGAGCAGCTCGACGGTCGCGCTCAACACCGCACCATCGATGCGAGGGTCACGGGGTCGGCCAAAATCCACTACCATTACGAAACTCAGAGTAACATAAGTCGCCGTGACCGATGCCGTTCGCCTTGATGACCTCGCCCAGCCCCGGTTCAGCGCAGAGGCGCAGCAACTGCTCGACATGATGGCCTCGCTGGCGCCGGACTGCCCGCTGGACGCGGAGGCGCTGCACGCCAAGGCCGCCGCCGACACCGGCTTGGACGATTTCGGCGCGCCGGACTATCGCGAGCGGCTCGAGGTCTACCTGTCCGCGCTGCGCGACATCGACGGACGCCACTATGCCGGGACCGTCAACTTCTACGGGCAGCTGCTGCAGTTGCTCAAGAACCGCCTGCTGCTGACCGACCTGCTGCGCCGGCATCCCGAGATCGACGACATCGAGCTGGAGCCGCCGGTGGTGATCGCCGGCCTGCCCCGCACCGGCACCACCCACCTGCACAACCTGCTGGCGGCGCCGCCCACCTTCCGCACCATGCCGTACTGGGAGAGCGTCGAGCCGTTCCCGTTGCCGGCCGAGGCCGGGATCGAGCCGGATCCCCGGCGGGCGCGCATGGACGTCGCGGTCGGACTGATCGATACCGTGATGCCGCACTTCCGGCTGATGCACGAGATGACCACCGAGCACGTCCACGAGGAAATCCAGCTGCTCGCCAACGACTTTTCGACCATGCTCTTCGAGACGCTGGCGCACGTGCCCCGCTGGCGCGACTACTACCAGGCCCACGACCAGACGCCGCATTACGAATACCTGGCCCGGCAACTCAAGGCGATGCAATTCCTGCGCGGCGGTCGGCGCTGGCTGCTCAAGTCGCCCCAGCACCTCGAGCAGGTTCCGGTGCTCAACCGCGTATTCCCCAGCGCCATCGTGGTTTTCACCCACCGCGATCCCGTGCCGGTGGCGCTCTCGATGATCGCGATGATCACCTACTCCGCGCGCATGCACCGCTCGCCGGTGCCGGTGGAAGAGATCGCGGCGTCGTGGATCGGTCGGCTCGAACAGATGCTGACCGCGCTCGTCCGCGATCGCGACGTCATCGCTCCGGAGCGGTCGATCGACATCCGGTTCGACGACTTCATGGCGAACGAGACCGGGGTGGCCGAGGGGGTGTACGCCTTGGCCGGCGAGCCGTTCACCGCCGAAGCGCGAACGGCGATTGACGATTACCTGGCGGCGCACCGTCGCGGCCGGCTGGGAAACGTCGCGACGTCCTGCGAGATGTTCGGGTTGGACGAGGCCGACCTGCGCGGCCGCTTCGCGCCGTATGTGGAACGGTTCCTGGCCTAACCCACCGCGGGCCGCTACCTTCTCAACTCATGGTCACTATGCCCGCGCTGGACGGCGTCGAACACAGGTATGTGGAGCTCGGACCCGAGGTGACGATCCACGTCGCGGATGCGGGCCCAGCCGAAGGTCCGGCGGTCATGCTGGTGCACGGCTTCCCGCAGAATTGGTGGGAATGGCACAACCTGATCGGGCCGCTGGCCGCCGACGGCTATCGCGTGCTGTGCCCCGACCTGCGTGGGGGGGGGGGGGGGGGGGGGGCCCCCGCGCCGGGGGGGGGGGGGGGGGGGGGGGGGGGGGGGGGGGGGGGGGGGGGGGGGGCGGCGGCGGGGGGCGCGCGGGCGGGGGGGGGCGGGGGGGGGGGGGGGGGGGGGGGGGGGGGGGGGGGGGG
>NZ_LZHV01000019.1 GCF_001667275.1 Mycobacterium sp. ACS4054 | reverse complement strand
GTTGACCACCACCGCGGCGCCGCCGGCCGCGAGGTCCAGCGCGTACAGCCGACCGAGCCCGCGGCCGGCGCCGGTGACCACGGCGACCTGGCCGGTGAAGTCAATCACGATGTGCTCCTCGCCCGATTGACTGCGATCGCAGCGGACTTTACGGTGGAACAGATATTTGGTCAACGGCGTCCAACCGTTCGGAGCTTGAGCGTGTCCACCGAAGTTCCCGTTGCTCCCGGCCTCGGCATGCTCGCCTCGGCGCTCGCGGGGCGCGCCGCCGCGGTGGGCGCGTCGCGACCGGGTGAGCCGTCGTGGACCGACGGGCAGACGATTCACGTCGGCGCGGACCCGCGCGGACAGCTCGAGGCGGTGGCCGTGCACGCCTCGATGATCGCGGCCGGCAGCCTGGACCCGGAGGTCATCCGGCCGCTGCTCCGCCATCCCCGACTGGCGCGTCGCTACCTGGCGTTGGAGGGGCACCGCGCCCTCGTCGCCAACGCCGGCCTGCTGCCGAACGCGCTGGCGGCACTGGGCGACCGGGGCACGGCGAGTCGCAGCGATTCGCCCGCCGCGTCGCTGCGGATCGCCGAGGGCCGAGCGGCGATCGACGACCCCGCAGCCGATTTCGGCGTCATCCGCGCGGCGAAGGTGCTGGCCGCGTCCGCCCGGTCGGCCGAACGCCAAGAGGGCGAAAACGCCGGACACGTCCCGCGAGGCCGTGCCGCGGGGGAGCTTGAAGAACTCGACGACGGCGAGGTCGACGATTCCGACGAGCCGGACATGTTCACCAGTCCGGTAGGTGGCGGCGGTTTCATCGGCAAGTGGCTGAAGAAGATGCTCTCGTCGGCGCGCAACACGGGCCGCGGCGGCGGGCCGCCCGGCGCGGACACCCCGACGCATCGGACGAACTCCGGCGGGCGCGGGCTGTACGCGGTGACGTCGCTGGCGGCCATGGCCGGCGACGACAGCGACGACCGGCCGGCACTCGGTGCCGCGGACGGCGTCACGTATCCGGAATGGGACGCCACGCGCCGGAAGTACCGGCCCGCGTGGTGCACCGTGCGCGAGGTCGAGCCCGAGATCAAAGCCTCGGCGACGCATGCGATCGAGGCCGCCATCGGCGTGCGCCGTCCGTTGTCGCGGCTGGGAATGGGCCTGCACCGCCGGCACCGGCAGCCGCAGGGCGACGACATCGACATCGACGCGGCGGTCGAAGCCCGCGTCGAGGTGCTGGCCGGGTCGGTCCCCGACGAGGCCGTGTACCTGGACAGCCTGCGGCGCCGCCGGGACCTGTCGGTCCTGCTGCTGCTCGACGTGTCGGGCTCGGCCGCGGAGCCCGGCACGGTGGGGCGCACCGTGCACCAGCAGCAGCGCGTGGCGGTCGCCAATCTCACGGTCGCGCTGCACGATCTCGGCGACCGGGTTGCGCTCTACGCCTATTACTCGCAGGGCCGCGGGGCGGTGAGCATGGTGCCGGTCAAGCGGTTCGACGAGCATCTCGATGTGCGAGTCATAAAGCGGCTCAACAGCCTTGAACCCGGCGCGTACTCCCGCCTCGGGGCGGCCATCCGGCATGGGTACGCCGTGCTGGAGGCGCGCGGGGGCACCGCACGGCGGCTGCTGGTGGTGCTGTCCGACGGGCTCGCATACGACCACGGGTACGAGCGGGGCTACGGCGCCGCGGATGCGCGGCGCGCCCTGACCGAGGCCCGCCGCCGCGGCACCGGCTGTGTGTGCCTGACCATCGGCGCGGGGACCGACGTGCAGTCGTTGCGACGCGTCTTCGGCAGCGCCGCGCACGCCACCATCGCGCGCCCCGACCAACTCGCCGGTGTGATCGGCCCGCTGTTCCGGTCCGCGCTGCGCTCGGCCGAGGTCCGCCGCAGGGTGTCGTGAGCGACGCGCGGTTTCGCCATCGCACCCAAACCCGCAAGTCAGGCGCCTTGAAACAAACATCTGTTCCGCGATAGGCTCCTTTCACCATGACTGAAGCGATGGCCAACGACTCCGGGCTTGCCCAACGGAACGGCGCGAGCCCCGATGTCGAGGGGGCGCGGCCCTACTACAAGGCGATCGGCGGCGAGGAAGCCGTTTTCAAGGCGGCGTACCGCCAGGGACTGGCCCTGCTGCTGAAGGGGCCGACGGGGTGCGGGAAGACCCGTTTCGTCGAGGCGATGGCCCACGATCTCGGCCGTCCGCTGATCACCGTCGCGTGTCATGACGACCTCACCACCGCGGACCTGGTCGGCCGGTATCTGCTGCAGGGCGACGAGACGGTGTGGGTGGACGGGCCGCTGACGCGGGCGGTACGCGAGGGGGCGATCTGCTATCTCGACGAGGTCGTGGAAGCCAGGCAGGACACCACCGTGGTTCTGCATCCGCTGGCCGACCACCGCCGGCAGCTGCCGATCGAGCGGCTAGGGGTCACGCTGGACGCGGCGCCCGGGTTTGGCCTGGTGGTCTCCTACAACCCCGGTTATCAGAGCGTGCTGAAGGATCTCAAGGATTCCACCCGCCAGCGGATGGTCGCCATCGAATTCGACTTTCCCGCAGCCGATGTCGAGGAGGCGATCGTCGTGCACGAGGCGGGCGTGGACGGTGCCACCGCGGCGGAGCTGGTGCGCTTCGGGCAGGCCATCCGCCGGCTGGAGACGGGCGGGCTGCGCGAGGTCGCGTCGACGCGGGTGCTGATCGCGGCGGGCAGGCTCGTCGCGGAAGGGCTGAGTTTGCGTGGGGCCGCCCGGGCCGCGATCGCGGGACCGCTCACCGACGACGTGGCGGTCGGGAGGGCCCTGGCGGAGATGATCGACATCTATCTGGGCGCGGCGGGCGAATGATTGACGCTGCATACCGCCGCCGCTAGGGTCTGAACAAATATTAGGTTTTTGCATCGGCGCGTGTGCGGTCGTCCACCCGGGAGGTCAAATGTCGTACGAAAGTAGCGCTGAGCCGATCAAGGTCGGCTACCTGATGGACTTCAAGCTGCCACCGGGATTCCCCGACGAGCTGATGTCGAGTTTCACCCGGTGCTTCGACCTCGTCTTCGAAGAGGCCGTCGCGCAGGGCGTGATCGACCGCCCCGTGCACATGATCTACCGCGAGGTGGAGGGGCTACCCAAGGGCTCGGTCAAGGCGGTCATCGACGCGTTCGGCGAGCTCGTCGACGAGGGCTGCCTGGTGGTGTTCGGGCCGCACATCACCGACAACTGCGTGCCCACCCGCGAGGCGATCGAGGAGCGGTTCAAGGTGCCGGCGATCAGCGTCACCGGCACCGATGACTGGCTCGGCGAATGGACCTTCGCCTTCCCGCAGGGCTCGATGACCGACGAGCCGATCTTCATCGCCGACCTCGTCGCCAAGCGGGGCCTCTCCGAAATCGGAGTCCTCGTGGAGCAGAACCTGATCGGCGAGAGCTACCTGAAGAACCTGCGAAGCGCATGCCGGCGCAATGGGATTCGCATCGTGGCCGAAGTGGCGATCGCCCAGACCGCGCAGGACATCAACGACGCCGTCCGCACGCTGCACGAAGCCAAGTCCGAGGCGATCGTGCATCTGGGTTTCGGGTTCGGCATCGTCTTCATCAACCCGGCGCTGGAAGCCGTGAACTGGGACCCGCCGCGCTTCACCACCACGGCATTCCAGAACGCCTGGGTGAACCCGATCATGTGGAAGGCGTTCATGGGCTGGGTCGGGGTGGACCAGTACGACGAGGCGAACCGGCGCGGTCAGGACTTTCTCGACCGATACGCGCAAAGGTACGACGGCAGCCGTCCGGAGTATTGCGTCTTGGTGGTCAACCATGACGTCGCCGCCACGCTGGTGCGCGCGTTCGCCGACGCGCATCCGCTCAGCCCGCGCGGGGTCAAGGAGGCGCTGGAGCGGGTGAAGATGATGCCCGCCGCCTCGGGCGCCCCCGGCACCCGCGTCTCCTTCGGGAAGTGGACGCGCCGCGCGTGGATGGGCTCCGGGTATCTGGTGGCCCGGACCCTGGATGCGGACGGCATCAACTCGCATCTGGTCGACCGCTTCGGAGAGTGAGGCTGACAGGCATGAGCACCGAGCAATCCACACCGCCTGTGGCGCAAGAGAAATTGTCGTCGCCGCCACGTACCGAACGGCGGGGCTGGGGTGGCTGGGTCGCCGGCGCCGCGCTAGCCGCGTTCGCCCTGTTCTTCATCGCGAATTGCCGTGTCGCCCTTGACCCGCGCGTCGCCAATCCGAACGTGCAGGGCCGGCCCCGGCCGGTGAAATTCACCTTCGGGCTTGACTACATCACCTTCCTGGACTGGGCCACCGTGGTGGCGCTGATCGTGCTGCTGGTCGTATTCATCAGCGGGTGGCGGCGCAATCCGGGCAGCCCGGTGATGCTGATGTTCTTGTGCACCACGCTGATCGTGTGGCAGGACCCGATCATGAACTGGTCGCCGTTCGCGGTGTACAACCCCGACCTCATTCACTGGCCGGAGTCGTGGCCGCTGGTGTCGCTGTCGCCGACCGTCGAACCGTTCGTGGTGTTCGGCTACGTGATGTTTTATTTCGGGCCGTACTTCCCGGCGATCCGGATTCTGCGCAAACTTCAGGCCAAATACGGTCCCACATCGTTTGTTTCGCGCCATCCGCTCGTCAGCTTAGGCCTTCTTGCGCTGGTCATCGGTTTTGTCTTCGATGCGTTTTTGGAGAACACTCTCATCCACTGGGGGATGTACATCTACTCGCAGGTGATCCCCTGGGGTTCGGTTTTCACCGGCACGACGTTCCAATTCCCGTTGATCTGGGAATCGTTCTCGGTGACCTTCGTGATGGTGCCCGCGGCGATCCTGTGCTACCGCGACGACACCGGCAAATCGGTGGCCGAGAAGCTGGCCGCCAAGGCCAGGATCTTCCCGACGCGTCCGGTGCTCGGCACCTTCCTGGTGATGTTCGCCATCATCAACGTGTCCTACTTCGCCTATGGGGCGTGGTTCTGGGTCATCAAGGTCAGCCATGCGGCAACCTCCGTCGCGTGCCCGTGGCCCTACCCTGAGGCGAAAGTGTATGACCCGCAGGGCTATTACGAGCAGGCCGGCGCGCAGGGCCCGTTCTCGGTCGGCATCTGGTCTACCTGGGCGAGCGGGGAGCCCAACGGGCGCCCGCACGTCGAGCCGCCACCGCCGGGTGTCGGTGCCTGCGCAACCCCGAGCGCGCATGGCTGAGCCGCGCGCCGTCGTCGTCACCGGAGCGTCCCGCGGGCTGGGCTTCGCCTCGGCGGTGCGGTTGTACCGCGAGGGGTGGCGCGTGGTCGCCGCCATGCGCACGCCCGACAGCGGCATGCCGGCGCTTCGGGCGGCCGTGGGGGCGGGCGAGGAGGACGACCGGCTGATCGGCGTGCAGCTGGACCTGCTCGACCCCGCGTCGATATCCGCGGCCGCCAAGGTCGTCGAAGAAACCGTCGGCGCGCCGTATGCGCTGGTGCACAACGCCGGGATCTCGGCCGCCGGGATGGTCGAGGAGACCGATATGGCGTTGTGGCAGAACATGTTCGCCACCAGCGTCCTGGGGCCCGTCGCGCTCACCCAGGCGTTGCTGCCGTCGATGCGGGCGTCCGGGGAGGGGCGCATCGTGCTGGTGTCCAGCGCGGCGGGCGTGCGCGGGCAGCCGGCCACCGCCCCGTACTCGGCCGCCAAGGGAGCCCTGGAGCGCTGGGGTGAGGCCATGGCGTGCGAGATCGCACCGTTCGGACTGGGCGTCACCGTGTTGGTCGCCGGCATGTTTGACACCGAGATCATCACCGACGCGGGCACCACCGACAACCGCGACTTCGGCGGCCCGTACGCCCGACTGCACAACACGATGAACAGCCGGGGCCGGGCCGCGATGAAACTCGCCAGGCCGCCCGAGAAGTTCACCGACGGCCTGCTCAAAGCGCTCGACGACCGGGCCCCGTTCGACCGTCGCGGCGTTGGGCCGGATGCGTCGATGCTGCTGGCCGCCAACAGGATTCTTCCGGCCGCCGGCATGCACCACATGTCGCGGGTCGTGCTCGGCATACCCAGGCAGGGGTCGATGCGGGACGGGGCGTGGCCGCTGACGGCGGCCCAGCGGGCGATGGTATTCGCGGCGCGCGTGCTGCCGCAGCCGGTGTTGCAACGCCTGACCGCGCTGGCGGCCAAGCGCCGCAAGGAAACTCAAGGGGACTAGAGGGGCAGGCATGGAACAGCTATTCGACGACCTGGAAGACTTCGGCGCCTTCGACGACGCCGTCTCCGGCGACGTGCGCGACCCGTACACGGAACTGGCGCGGCTGCGCCGCGAGGAGCCCATTCAGCGGCTGGACATCTCCGGCATGCCGCACGAGGAATCCAAACCGGTCTTCATCGTGTACCGCCACGAGGAAGCCCAGCAGATGCTGCGCGACAACGAGACGTTCTCGTCGGCGGCGGTCATCGCCGCGTTCGGCCCGGTGCTGGGGGAGCGCGTCATGCTGGGCATGGACGAGCCGGTGCACGGCCGGTTGCGCTCGCTGGTGTCAAAGGCGTTCTCGCAGAAGGCGTTGGCGCGTTGGGAGGACGAGTTGGTCGGGCGGGTGGGCAACAGCCTGATCGACAAGTTCGCGCCGAACGGCAAGGCCGACCTGGTCAAGGAGTTCACCTTCGACTACCCGAGCCAGATCATCGCGGGTCTGCTGGGTCTGCCCGAGGAGGACTACCCGCAGTTCCAGCGGTGGTCCATCTCGCTGCTGAGCTGGATCCTGAATCCCGAACGCGGCCTTGCCGCGTCGGCCGCGCTCTGCGACTACTTCGCGCCGATCCTGGCGGCCCGCCGTGACGAACCGAAGGACGATCTCATCAGCGCGCTGGCCCAGGCGGAAATCGACGGGCAGAAGCTCGACGACGAGGAGATCTACTCCTTCCTGCGGCTGCTGCTGCCCGCCGGGGTGGAGACGACGTACCGGTCGCTGGGCAGCCTGCTGCTGGCGCTGCTGTCGGATCCCGCGCAGCTGGACGCCATTCGCGCGGACCGGTCGCTGCTGCCGCAGGCCATCGAGGAGGGCGTGCGGTGGGAACCGCCCCTGCTCACCATCACCCGGGTGGCCACCCGCGACACCGAACTCGGCGGGGTGCCGATCCCGGCCGGCTCGACCGTGATGCCGATGCTGGGCGCCGCCAACCGGCAGGAGGACCGCTACCCCGATCCCGACGCGTTCGACATCTTCCGCTCGCCCCGGGCGCACCTGGGCTGGGGGCACGGCGTGCACGTCTGCCTCGGGATGCACCTGGCGCGGTTGGAAATGCGCACCGCGATCAACTTATTGCTCGACCGGCTGCCCAACTTGCGGTTGGACCCCGACGCGGACGACCCGCACATTCGCGGGCAGATTTTCCGCTCGCCGACGTCGGTACCGGTGCTGTTCGACCCCCAATAGCCAGCCCGGCATGGGTTGCAGCTTGCCAATCGGCTAGTTTCCGGTAAGGCTCTCTGTAGCCCCTCCACGATTCAGAAGAGAGTGACAGATATGACTGAGGCTGTAAAGGTCCGCTTCGAGCCGAAGATGATGATCGACGGCAAGCTCGTCGACGGGCAGGCCGGCACCTTCACGAACATCAACCCGGCCACCGAGGAGCCGCTCGGGGAGGTGGCCGACGCCTCCAAGGAGGACATGCACCGGGCGATCGACGCCGCCCGGCGCGCCTTCGACGAGACCGACTGGTCGACGAACCGCGAGCTGCGCAAGCGTTGCCTGCTGCAGCTGCACGAGGCGATCGAATCGGAGAAGGAAGAGCTGCGCGAGGAGCTCATCCTCGAGGTCGGTTCCCCGCGGGCCATCACGTTCGGGCCGCAGCTGGACGCCCCGCTGGAAGACGGCCTGCGCTATCCCGCCCGGTTGATCGACGACTACGCCTGGGAAACCGACCTGGGCGACAAGGTCATCAGCCTGACCGGCACCCTGACCACCCGCAAGGTCTGGCGCGAGCCGGTCGGCGTGGTCGGCGCGATCGTGCCGTGGAACTTCCCGTTCGAGGTCACCATCAACAAGCTCGGCCAGGCGCTGGCGACCGGCAACACCGTGGTGCTCAAGCCGGCGCCCAACACCCCGTTCAACGCGACCCGCCTCGGCCGGCTGATCGCCGAGAAGACCGACATCCCCGCGGGCGTCGTCAGCGTCGTCACCGCGTCGGATCACTTTGTGGGCGAAGAACTTACGTTGTCGCCGAAGGTCGACCTGATCTCGTTCACCGGGTCGACCGTGGTCGGGCAGCGGATCATGGAAAAGGGCGCGGCCACCATGAAGCGGCTGTTCCTGGAGCTCGGCGGCAAGTCGGCCACCATCGTGCTCGAGGACGCCGACTTCGGCATGGCGTGTGCCATCGGCATCGCGCCGTGCATGCACGCCGGGCAGGGCTGCGCGAACCCCACCCGGATGCTGTTGCCGCGGTCCCGCTACGACGAGGGCGTCGAGATTCTCAAGAGCATCTACGAGAACGTCACGTGTGGCGACCCGCAGGACGCGGGAACGCTGTGCGGCCCGGTGATTTCGGAGGTACAACGCAACCGGGTGATGGGCTACATCCGCAAGGGCGTCGAAGAGGGCGCGACGGCGCTGGTCGGCGGGCCGGACGCGCCCACCGGCTTCGACAAGGGATTCTTCGTGCGGCCAACGCTTTTCGTCGACGTGGATAACTCGATGACGATCGCCCAGGAGGAGATCTTCGGGCCGGTGCTCTCGGTCATCCCGTTCGACGACGAAGAGGACGCGATCCGGATCGCCAACGACAGCAAGTACGGATTGGCGGGCAACGTGATGTCGGGCTCGCTGGAGCACTCGCTGGCCGTGGCCCGGCGAATCCGGGCCGGCTTCATGGGCGTCAACGGCGGCGCACCGTACGGCGCCGACACCCCGTTCGGCGGCTACAAGTACAGCGGCGTGGGACGCCAGAACGGTGTAGCCGGTTTCGACCAGTACACCGAGATCAAGTCGGTGGCCTATCCCGCGGTGTGAGGCTCAGTTCGTCGAGATTGCCGTCATGGCCGCGAGTTTTGGCTCGATCGCGACCGCGGCGGCAATCTCGGCGTGAGTCAGGCGGGCGCGACCGGCCGTTTCAGGGTGCAGACGATGCTCCACTCGAAGTAGTGGTCCCCGCCCTTGTCGTAGTCCTTGAAGCCGCGGGCAACCTGGGTGCGTTGCACCGACGACCCCACTATCTCCCAACCCTGTTGGCCGTAGGCCTGCGTGAGGCGGTTCGCCTCGTCCAGCACCGCCTGCAGGGATTCGTTCGTGTACGAGACGAACGTGCTCTCCCATTGCTGGGGATACCAATTGCCGTCCGAAGCCAGCCACCAGCCTGGGCCGGGTGAAGGGTTGCTCACCGGGGCACCCTACGACGCCGAGGCTCGCGGAAAGTTGAACCGCACATGACGGGGTGCCGAAGAGCTGGCAATCGGAAGACCATCTGATCGTCCAAACCCACCCCCGCCCGCGACCTCCCAACGCGTTGGTTGACAATCGAGGGCAAGGCTCACTTTCACCGATACCCGAGGTTCTAGCGTCAAAGGAGACACAACCATGGCTGAAGCCGTCATCGTCGAGGCAGTGCGCTCACCGATCGGCAAGCGCAACGGCGGCCTGTCCGGGGTGCACCCGGCCGACCTGTCCGCGCAGGTGCTCAACGGGTTGGTGGAACGGGCGGGCGTCGACCCCGAGCTCGTCGACGACGTCATCTGGGGCTGCGTCATGCAGGCCGGCGAGCAGGCCCTCGACATCGGCCGCACCGCCCTGCTGGCGGCCGGCTGGCCGGAGAGCGTCCCGGGGGTGACCGTCGACCGCCAGTGCGGCTCGAGCCAGCAGTCCATTCACTTCGCCGCGGCCGGCGTGGTGGCCGGGCACTACGACGTCGTCGTGGCCGGCGGGGTGGAGTCGATGTCGCGCACCCCGATGGGATCGTCACTGGCCAACGGCGGGCGGCCCTACCCGCAGACCTTCCTGGACCGCTACCAGGGGCGGATCCCCAACCAGGGCATCGGCGCGGAGATGATCGCCGAGCAGTGGGGATTCGACCGCACCGCGCTCGACGAGTTCTCGCTGGGCTCGCACGAAAAGGCCGCAGCCGCACAGGATTCGGGTGCGTTCGACGACCAGATCGTGGGCATCAAGGATCAGGACGGCAACGTGGTGCTGAAGGATGAGGGCATCCGCCGCGGCACCCCGATGGAAAAGATGGCGTCGCTGAAGCCGGCGTTCAAGGAGGACGGCGTGATCCACGCCGGGAATTCGTCGCAGATCTCCGACGGTTCGGCCGCGATCCTGTTCATGTCGGCCGAGAAGGCGAAGGAGTTGGGCCTCAAGCCGATCGCGAAGGTGCACACCGCGACCCTGGCGGGCGCCGACCCGGTGATCATGCTGACCGCGCCCATCCCGGCCACCCAGAAGGTGCTGAAGCGCTCCGGGCTGTCCATCGGCGACATCGGGGCCTACGAGGTCAACGAGGCGTTCGCCCCGGTCCCGCTGGCGTGGCTGAAAGACATTGGCGCCGACGAGAAGAAGCTCAACCCCAACGGTGGGGCCATCGCGCTGGGTCACCCGCTGGGCGGTTCCGGCGCGCGGATCATGACAACGTTGCTGCATCACATGCGGGACAAGGGAATTCGCTACGGCCTGCAGACGATGTGCGAGGGTGGTGGCCAGGCCAACGCCACCATCGTGGAGCTGTTGTGACCGACGCCGAGGCGCCGGCGGTGTTGGTCGAGCGCCGCGGCAATGTCATGGTGATCACCATCAACCGGCCCGAGGCCCGCAACGCGGTCAACGGTGCCGTCAGCATCGGCGTCGGCGACGCCCTCGACGAGGCGCAGCACGATCCCGAGGTGCGGGCCGTGGTGATCACCGGCGCCGGTGACAAGTCGTTTTGCGCCGGCGCCGACCTCAAGGCGATCTCCCGCCGGGAGAACCTCTATCACCCCGACCATGGCGAGTGGGGCTTCGCCGGTTACGTGCACCACTTCATCGACAAGCCCACCATCGCGGCGGTCAACGGCACGGCGCTGGGCGGGGGCACCGAACTGGCCCTGGCCAGCGACCTGGTGGTGGCCGACGAGCGGGCCAAGTTCGGACTGCCGGAGGTCAAGCGCGGACTCGTCGCGGCCGCCGGCGGCGTCTTCCGGATCGTGCAGCAACTGCCGCGCAAGGTGGGGATGGAGCTGCTGCTGACCGGCGAGCCGATCACCGCCGAGGACGCCTTCGAGTGGGGCCTGATCAATCAGGTTGTCAAGGAGGGCTCGGTGCTCGAGGCCGCCCTGGCGCTGGCCGCGCGGGTGACCGTCAACGCGCCGCTGTCGGTGCAGGCCAGCAAGCGCATCGCCACCGGGGTCGACAACGGCGTCGTCACCGACGAGGAGGCGGGCTGGCGGCGCACCATGGACGAGATGCGCGACCTCATCCGGTCGGAAGACGCCAGGGAAGGGCCGCTGGCGTTCGCCGAGAAGCGCGAGCCGGTGTGGAAGGCGCGCTAGTAGCGATCTAACTCGCCAGGACGTTCACCCCGCGCCGAAACACGCCGGGCAGCAGCGTGCACGCCGGCACGATGGCGCGGCGCGTCACCGGTGGGACGCTGGCCAGCACCAAGGCCCGGGTGAGCAGGCGGTAGTTGCGGGTAATCCGTTGCCACGCAGGCTCATACGACGACGGGTTCTCGTCGACGATGGCGGCGACGGCCGCGGCGGCCTGCTTGACGGCCAGGCTGATGCCCTCGCCGGTCAACGCATCCTCGTAGCCGGCCGCGTCGCCGACCAGCAGCACCCGCCCGGCGACCCGGCGCGAGACCACCTGCCGCAACGGGCCGCAGCCGCGCGCCTCCCCGCGGTCGGCGCCCGCGAGCTGCCCGGCGAGCTCGGGGAACCAGGCCAGGTCGGGCCGGCCCCCCGACAGGATCGCGACGCCCACCAGATCCGGCTCGACCGGCGTCACGTACGCCTCGCCCCAGCGCGACCAGTGCACCTCGACGAATTCCGACCACGCCGGCACGCGGAAATGCCAGCGCACGCCGTAGCGTCGCGGCGTTCCGGCCGTCGCCGCGATTCCGACGGCCCGCCTCAGCGGTGAGTGCAGTCCGTCGGCGGCCACCAACCATTTCGCGCGCACGCCCGCGGCCGTCACCCCGTGAGCATCCTGTTGCACACCGGTCACCCGTGCCCGAATCCATTCGGCGTCTTGCTCTTTCGCGCGAGCGGCCAGCGCAGCGTGCAGCGTGGTGCGGCGCACGCCCCGGCCGGGCCCGTTGCGGAACCGCGCCTGCGCGCGGCGGTGTTCGTTGACGTAGGCGATGCCGTGAAACGGCATGCCGGCCGGGTCGACCCCGAGCGACATCAGCTCGGCGAGCCCACCGGGCATCAGGCCCTCGCCGCACGCCTTGTCGATGGGGCCCTCCCGCGGGTCGGCGACGATCACCGAAAGTCCGTGCCGGCGAGCGTGTAACGCCGTGGCCAGGCCCCCCGGCCCGCCGCCGACGATCAACAGGTCGGTGTCGTAGTCGCTCACGTGTAGCCCAGAGCCGAGTTCTCGACCCGCAGCCGCACCCTCAGCAGCACCGCGTTGGCCAGGGTGAAAAGGGCCGCGGTCAGCCAAGCCGTGTGCACCAACGGCAGCGCCAACCCCTCAGCCACCACTGCAACATAGTTCGGATGGTGCAGCCACCGGTAGGGCCCCTCGCGCACCAGCGGGGCCTGCGGCAGCACGATCACCCGGGTGTTCCACCGCCGACCCAGCGTGGCGATGCACCACCAGCGCAGGCCCTGGCTCAGCGCCACCACCGCCAGCATCGGCCACCCCAGCCATCCAAGGAACGGCCGGTGCAGGGCCCACGGCTCCAGAACGCAGCCGACCAGCAGCGCGGTGTGGATGACCACCATCACCGGATAGTGCGGCCGACCAAACTCCTTGGCGCCCTGGGCAAAAGACCACTGCGCGTTGCGCTTGGACACCACCAGTTCCGCCACGCGTTCGATGCCGACCGCCAGAACCAGCAGGTAATACATGTCTCCACTATCTCTTGACCGGGACTCCCGTACCGGGTCCACGATGCCGCTGCCGCGGGGGTTCAACCCCGCGAGCGTAACGGCATGGCGAAAATCCGGCCCGAAAATCGCCGTGGCCTTACGTCCGCGCTCGGCGGCCCGTGCCCGCCAGGTTTGCGTTGGCCGTCGCCGGGCTAGGTTGGAGACATGCGGATCCTCGTCACCGGCGCCACCGGCTATGTCGGATCGCGGCTGGTCACGGCGCTGCTGGCGGACGGGCACGACGTCGTGGCCGCCACCCGAAACCCCGAGCGCCTGCGGCGGTTCGGCTGGTTCGACGAGGTCACGCCCGTGACGCTGGACGCCGCCGACCCCGCGTCGACCCGAGCGGCCTTCGCCGGCGCGGGCCCCGTCGAGGTGGTCTATTACCTGGTGCACGCCATCGGTCAGCCCGGCTTTCGCGACGCCGACAAGGCCGCGGCCGCCAACGTGGCCGCCGCGGCCCGCGACGCCGGTGTGCGGCGCATCGTCTACCTGGGCGGATTCGTGCCCGCCGACGAGGTCCTGTCCGAGCACCTGACCAGCCGCGCCGAGGTGGCCGAGGCGCTGACGGTCCCGGACGGCCCGGAGCTGGTGTGGCTGGGCGCCGCGATGATCATCGGTGCCGGTTCTACGTCGTTCGAGATGATGCGCTACGTGGGAGACCGATTCCCGGTCATGCCGATCCCGCGCTGGATGGACAACCCGATCGACCCGATCTCCATCCGCGACGTGCTGCACTACCTCGTCGCCGCGGCAGACCCCGACCTGCTGCCGGCGGGGGCGTACGACATCTGCGGGCCGGACACCACCTCCTACCGCGAGCTGCTGAAGACGTACGCGCGCATCTCCGGCCGGTGGCACGCCGGGTTGCCGGTCGGCAGGGTCGACACCGGGCTGGCGTCGCTGATCACCGGCGTCGCGCTGCCGGTGCCGCCCGGGCTGGCCGGGGATCTGGTCGAATCGCTGGACCATCCGATGGTGGCGTCCGAGAGCGATCTGCGCGATCGGGTGCCCGACCCGCCCGGTGGGTTGCTCGGCGTCGAGGAAGCCATTGCCCTAGCCTTGGCCGATCAGACGAATCGCCCGTCCCCGGTCAACGCCCTGGCCGATCCCCATCACCTGGCCAACACCGATCCCGTGTGGGCCGGGGGCGACGCGCGCCGCATCCGCCACGTCGCGCGCCGGCTCACCCCACCCGTCGTGCGCCCGGCGCTGCGGCTGGTGGGAATGGTCCCCGGCCCGGTGGCTGGAGCGCTTCGAACCGGTCTCGACCTGTTGATAGCCCTGACTCCGAAGGTGCATCCCGCATGAGCCAGTCCACCGCCCCGTCCGACACCGGCGCGCTGTCCGAGTGGTGGCGCGCCCTCACCAAAGTCGCTGTGCCCCACCATGAGTCGCCCGCAGTGGTGCGGCGTCGACGGGTCATCGTGGCCGTCACGGTGGTCGTCGGCGCCGCGGTGCTCGGCTTCTCGCTGCGCCGTCACCCGGGCGATTCGAGCTTCTACTGGCTGACCCTGGCGCTGGCCGGGGTGTGGGTCGTCGGCGGGTTCGCCTCCGGCCCGCTGCACCTGGGCGGCATCTGCTGGCGCGGCCGCAACCAGCGGCCGGTCATCACCGGGACTGCTATCGGCCTGCTGCTCGGTGCGATCTTCATAGTCGGCGGGTTGATCGCCCGGGAGATCAGACCCGTGGCCGAGCTGATCACTCGGGTGCTGGAATACGCCCACCACGGCTGGTATCCGGTGATCGTGGCGATCACGCTCGTCAACGGCGTGGCCGAGGAAGTGTTCTTCCGCGGCGCGCTGTACACCGCCCTGGGCCGCTACCACCCGGTCGTGATCTCGACGATCCTGTACACCTTCGCGACGCTGGCCAGCGGCAACCCGATGCTCGGTTTCGCCGCGATCATCCTGGGGACGGTGTGCGCGTTCGAGCGCCGGGCGACCGGCGGCGTCCTGGCGCCGGTGCTCACCCACCTGGTGTGGGGGCTGATCATGGTCCTGGTGCTGCCCCCGATGTTCGGCGTCTAGACGCCGTCCGAACCGACGACCTCGCGGGCCAGCGCGCGCATGGCGGCGGCGTGGGCCGGCCGCGCGGCCAGCCAGTATGCCCGGCCCGGCAGGCCCCTCGGCAGGAAGATCGACCGCTGGGTGTAGCGGCTGCCGCCGCCGTCCTGCGGCGTGACCGTGATCTCGAGCCATTGCCGTCCCGGCGCGCGCCTGGTCGAGCGCAGCCGCAGCAGGGTTCCCGGCGCGCGTTCCTCGACCCGCCAGCCGCCGGGGAGCGAAGTCACGGCGGCCTCCGCCGACTTCCAGAGGGCGCCGGGCTCGGTGGTGGTGTCGACGGTGCGCGCGTCGGTGTAGACGATCTCGCCCGCCCAGTCCGGGTCCGACGGCAGCGCCTCCGCCGGTTCGGATTGCAACGACGACCACGAGGGTTCCGGGACGCCGTGCGCGGCGCGGTCCAGCGCCAGTTCGACGGCCCGGCGGTAGCCGGTCAGGCCGCCGGGCGGTGGTTCGATGATGCCGTCGACGTCGTGGTCGCGCATGACCGCGTCGCATTCCAGCGATTCGATCAGCGGCCGCGCCAGCCCGGGCGGGATCGGCGTCACCGTTCCCACCCAGAGGCTGGCGATCGTGGGCGTCAGAAACGGCAGCACGATCAGGTAGCGCTTGCCCAACCCCGCCGCGTCGGCGTAGATGCGCATCATGTCGCCGTACTCCAGGACGTCGGGTCCGCCCACGTCCCAGGTGCGCGAGGACGGCACCGCCGCCGTGGCCGCGGCGACGAGGTAGTAGAGCACGTCGCGCACCGCGATCGGCTGGATCTTGTTGTGCACCCACTTCGGTGTGGTCATCACCGGCAACCGGTCGGTGAGGTGCCGGATCATCTCGAACGACGCCGAGCCCGAACCGACCACGACGCCGGCCTGCAGCACGACGGTTTCGATGCCCGAGGCGATGAGCGCGTCGCCGACGGCCGTCCGCGATTCGAGGTGGGGTGAGAGCCGGCGGCCCTCGGGATGCAGCCCGCTGAGATAGACGATGCGCCGCACCCCGGTGCGCCGCGCCGCGGTCACGACGTTGCGCACGGCGCGCGTCTCTTCGTCGGCGAAATCCTTGGCCGTGCCCATCGAGTGGACGAGGTAGTAGACGACGTCGATGCCGTCGAACGCGGCGACCAGCGAATCGACGTCGGCGAGGTCGCCGCGCGCGACCTCGGCCCGGTCCCGCCAGGGCACGTCCGCCAACTTGGCCGGGTCGCGGGCCAGGGCGCGGACCCCGTGGCCTTCGTCCAGGAGTCGCGGCGCGAGCCGGGCGCCGATGTAGCCGGTCGCCCCGGTCACGAGACAGCGAAGCTGTCCAGCCATGGATTCTCCGTTCGTCGTCTGCCAATTATTCGGACCCGACGACGGGGAGGATTACCGGCCTGGGCCACCCGTAAGCGTGCCGGGCTCAGCGGTCGGTGAACTCCGGCGCGCGCCGCTGCTGGAAAGCGGTTGCGCCCTCGATGAAATCGGGCGATCGCAGCAGCACGGCCTGCCCCTCGTATTCGCGGTGCAAGGCCGGATCCAGCTGGGGGAGCGTGGCCGCGTTGATGGCCAGCTTCGTCTTGCCGAACGCCACGGCGGGGCCGGTCAGCAGCCTCGCGATCACCTTGTCCACCTCGGCCTCGAATTCGTCGGCCGGGTAGACCGCGCTCACCAGCCCCCAGGACAGCGCCTCGGCGGCCGGCAGGCGTTCGGGCAGCAGCGCCATGCGCATCGCCCGGATGCGGCCGACCGCGGCGGCGACCAGCGCGGACGCGCCACCGTCGGGCATCAGCCCGATCTTGGTGAAGGCGAGCATGAAAAACGCGCTCTCCGAGGCCAATACGACGTCGCACGCCAGCGCCAGGGACACACCGACGCCGGCCGCCGGACCCTGAACCACGGCCACCACCGGGTGCGGCGCCGACGCGATCGCGCGGATCAGCCGGTTGATCTCGAGGACGATCTCGTCCGGGGGGATGCCGGCACCGGAGACGTCGTCGGCGCCGATGCCCGCCCCGGAACAGAAGCCGCGACCCGCGCCGCCGAGGCGCACCACCTTCACCTCGGGATCGGTGGCGGCACGTTCCATCGCGTCGGCGATGCCGGTAATCACCGGCACGGTCAGCGAATTGAGGCTGTCGGGACGGTCGATGGTCACCGACAGCACGCCGTCGGACAGCGTGACGGAAAGGCCCGCGACGGGAGCGAGGGTGTCGATTGCGGATTGCGGCATGGGCTCACCCTAAGTGAGGCCGATCCGGGGCGGCTGCGAAGATGCCAACTACAACGGGCGTCAGGGCAGACGAAAGGTCGGTGCAATAGTGGCTGGACCGCTGAAGGGACTTCGCGTCGTCGAGTTGGCCGGCATCGGGCCGGGTCCGCACGCGGCGATGATCCTGGGAGACCTGGGGGCCGACGTGGTGCGCATCGACCGGCCGTCCACCGGACCGGGCGGGGCCGCGAAGGACGCCATGCTGCGCAACCGGCGCGTCGTCACGGTCGACCTCAAGTCCGACGAGGGGCGGGCCACCGTGCTCAAGCTCGTCGCCAAAGCCGACGTGTTGATCGAGGGCTTCCGGCCCGGCGTCACCGAGCGGCTCGGCCTCGGCCCGGAGCAGTGCGCCGAAGTCAACGAGCGGCTGATCTACGCCCGGATGACCGGCTGGGGGCAGACCGGACCCCGCAGCCAGCAGGCGGGCCACGACATCAACTACATCTCGCTGAACGGGATCCTGCACGCCATCGGCCGGGCGAACGAGCGCCCGGTTCCGCCGCTGAACCTCGTCGGCGACTTCGGCGGCGGCTCGATGTTCCTGCTCGTCGGGATCCTGTCCGCATTGTGGGAGCGGCAGAACTCCGGCAAGGGTCAGGTGATCGACGCCGCCATGGTCGACGGCTCCAGCGTGCTGATCCAGATGATGTGGGCCATGCGGGGGCTGGGCATGTGGACCGACGTGCGCGGCACCAACATGCTCGACGGCGGCGCACCCTATTACGACACCTACGAGTGCGCCGACGGGCGTTACGTCGCCGTCGGCGCCATCGAGCCACAGTTCTACGCGGCCATGCTGGCCGGCCTGGGTTTGGACGCGGCGAACCTGCCGCCGCAGAACGACGTCACCCGCTGGCCCGAGTTGCGCGGGGCGCTGACGGCGGCCTTCGCGGCGCACGACCGCGACCACTGGGCCAAGGTGTTCGCCGATTCCGACGCCTGCGTGACCCCGGTGCTGGCGTTCGGCGAGGTGCACACCGAGCCGCACATCACCGAGCGCAAGACGTTCTACGACGCCGACGGCGGCCTGCAGCCGCTGCCCGCCCCGCGGTTCTCCCGCACCACGCCCGACGTGCCGCGCCCGCCGGCGGCGCCGCTGCCCGACGCCGAGGCCGTGCTGAACGACTGGGTATAGTCGCCAACCAACTGGTTGGCTGGAATCCCGAGAAAGGACTCGCATGGAAATCAAGGACGCCGTCGCCGTCGTCACCGGGGGCGCCTCGGGCCTGGGCCTGGCCACCACCAAGCGGCTGCTGGACGCCGGCGCGCAGGTCGTGGTCATCGACCTGCGGGGCGAGGAGGCGGTCCAAGAGCTCGGCGAGCGCGCCCGGTTCGTCGAGGCCGACGTGACCGACGAGGCCGCCGTGGGCAAGGCGCTGGACACCGCCGAGTCGCTGGGCCCGCTGCGCATCAACGTCAACTGCGCGGGCATCGGCAACGCCATCAAGACGCTGTCCAAGGACGGGCCGTTCCCCCTGAACGGGTTCAAGAAGGTGATCGAGGTCAACCTGATCGGCACGTTCAACGTGCTGCGGCTGGCGGCCGAGCGCATCGCGAAGACCGAACCGATCGGCGAGGAGCGCGGCGTCATCATCAACACCGCCTCGGTCGCCGCGTTCGAGGGCCAGATCGGCCAGGCCGCCTACTCGGCGTCCAAGGGCGGGGTCGTCGGCATGACGCTGCCCATCGCGCGCGACCTGTCGCGGGAGCTGATCCGCGTGGTGACGATCGCTCCCGGCTTGTTCAAGACCCCGCTGCTGGGATCGCTGCCCGAGGAGGCGCAGGCGTCGCTCGGCAAGCAGGTGCCGCACCCGGCCCGGCTGGGTGATCCCGACGAGTACGGCGCGCTCGCCGTGCACATCATCGAAAACCCGATGCTCAACGGCGAGGTGATCCGCCTCGACGGCGCGATCCGCATGGCGCCGCGCTGAGACCCGCAGACACGAAAGCCCCCCGCGACGAGCGGGGGGCTTTCGTAGCAGAGAGAAAACCTATTTACGGAACCATCGACTGACGGCGGGTTCGGCCATCAGCAGGCGTGCGAGCATGCTCATGGTCGTACCTCAGCTCGCCGCTTGCAGTTCGTCGAACTGCTCGGAGGTCTCGCCTTCCACCAGCACGTCGCCGTGGTAGAGGGCTTCGAAGTCAACCTTGATGACGTCGGCACTTGTGTCGTCGATCCACATGACACTGAGCGTATGGGCCACCATTAAGGAATCTTTGAGTCACGATTCGGAAAATGGTGGCAATTTACCGGCGGGTAGGTTGTACACCGTCGAGCGCGGCATTTAGCCCCTTGACCTGCTTAGTTGCCGCACAATTTTCTGGCCGGACTCTTAGCGTCGCAGCGGTTTAGAACGTCGCGATTGAACCCCGCAGCCGCCGCCTTCCGTGTTTAAGAACGACTCTGTTTGACGCGTGAAAACTAGCGTTTGTTACGTTGTCGCAGGTAAGCCAGCGCCAGGTGCGATCGGCACCGGCGGCGGAAGGGCTGAAAATGCTGCAGGGGATCGCCCGCATGGCCATCGCGGCGCCGCGCCGCATCATCGCGTTGGGTGTCCTCGTCTTCATCGCCGCCGCCGTGTTCGGCATCCCCGTCGCCAAGAGCCTGTCCCCCGGCGGGTTCCAGGACCCGGATTCGGAGTCCGCCCGCGCGATCGGTGTGCTGAGCGACAAGTTCGGCCAGAGCGGTCAGCAGCTGCTGATCCTGGTGACGGCCCCCGGGGGCACCGACAGCGAACAGGCCCGCGACGTCGGCACCGACCTGGTCCACCAGTTGCAGGCGTCGCCGCTGGTGTACAACGTGACGTCGCCGTGGACGGTCCCGCCGCAAGCGGCGGCCGACCTGGTCAGCCGCGACGGCAAGTCGGGCCTGCTGATCGTCAACCTCAAAGGCGGCGAAAACTACGCCCAGAGCAACGCCCAGACCCTCGCGGACCAATTCATCCACGACCGGGACGGCGTCACCGTGCGCGCCGGCGGCGCCGCGATGCAGTACGCCCAGATCAACACGCAGAACCAGGCCGACCTGCTGGTGATGGAGATGATCGCGCTGCCGCTGAGCTTCCTGATCCTGATCTGGGTCTTCGGCGGGCTGCTGGCGGCGGCGCTGCCGATGGCGCTGGGCGCCCTGGCGGTCGTCGGCTCGATGACCGTGCTGCGGCTGATCACGTTCACCACCGAGGTGTCGATCTTCGCGCTCAACCTGAGCACCGCGTTGGGCCTGGCGCTGGCCATCGACTACACCCTGCTGATCGTCAGCCGCTACCGCGACGAGCTGGCCGAGGGCAGCGACCGGGACGAGGCGCTGATCCGGACCATGGCCACCTCCGGGCGCACGGTGTTGTTCTCCGCGGTCACCGTGGCGTTGTCCATGTCGGCGACCGTGGCGTTCCCGATGTACTTCCTCAAGTCGTTCGCCTACGCCGGCGTGGCGACCGTGGCCTTCGTCGCGACCGCCTCGATCGTGATAACCCCGGCCGCCATCGTGCTGCTGGGCCCCCGGTTGGACGCACTGGACGTGCGCCGGCTGATGCGCCGCGTGTTCCGGCGTCCGGAGCCGGTGCACAAGCCGGTCGAGCAGCTGTTCTGGTACCGGTCGACCAAGTTGGTGATGCGCCGCTGGGCCCCGATCGGTCTCACCGTCGTCGCGCTGCTGTTGCTGCTCGGGTCGCCGTTCATGGGGGTGAAGTGGGGCTTCCCGGACGACCGGGTGCTGCCACGTTCGGCGTCGTCCCATCAAGTCGGCGACCGACTGCGCAACGACTTCGCGCACGACTCCGCGACGGCCGTGCCGATCGTCGTCCCCGACGCGCGCGGCCTGAACCCCGCCGACCTCGACTCCTACGCCGCCGCCTTGTCGCGGGTGCCCGACGTGTCGGCGGTGTCGGCCCCCGGCGGGACGTTCGCCGGCGGCAACCGGACGGCGCCCCCGGCCGGGGCCACCGGGCTGGCCGACGGCAGCGCCTTCTTGACCGTCAGCAGCACCGCCCCGCTCTTCTCCCCGGCGAACGAGGCACAACTCAAGCGGCTGCACGAGGTGCCCGGGCCGGCGGGCCGATCAGTGATGATGGGCGGGGTCGCCCAGGTCAACCGCGACAGCGTCGACGCCGTCACCGACATCCTGCCGCTGGTCCTCGGGCTGATGGCCGCGGTCACCTTCGTGTTGCTGTTCCTGCTCACCGGCAGCGTGCTGCTGCCGGCCAAGGCGCTCGCCTGCAACTTCCTGTCGCTGACCGCCGCGTTCGGCGCGCTGGTGTGGATCTTTCAGGACGGGCACCTGGGCGCGCTCGGAACCACACCGAGCGGCACGCTGGTCAACAACATGCCGGTGCTGCTGTTCTGCATCGCGTTCGGGCTGTCGATGGACTACGAGGTGTTCCTGCTCTCGCGGATCCGCGAGTACTGGCTCGCGTCCGGCGCCGCCCGGCCGGCACGGCCGAGCGCGAAGGAGGCGCACGCCGCCAACGACGAGAGCGTCGCGCTCGGCGTCGCCCGCACCGGGCGGGTGATCACGGCGGCCGCGTTGGTGATGTCGATGTCCTTCGCCGCGCTGATCGCCGCCCACGTGTCCTTCATGCGGATGTTCGGCCTCGGCCTGGTGCTCGCCGTCTTCGCCGACGCCACGCTGGTGCGGATGGTCGTCGTGCCGGCGTTCATGCACGTGATGGGCCGGTGGAACTGGTGGGCGCCCAAGCCACTGGCGTGGCTGCACGATCGGTTCGGCATCAGCGAGTCGGGGGCGGGCGCCGACCGCGTCGAGCCGGCCCAGCTCGACGCGGGCCCGCTCGCCGAACCCGTGCCCAACGTCGGTTGAGGCGGCGGTCGGTCCGTCGCACCTATCCTTTGGCCAGAGTCGGATTTGGCCACGAGTCGGAAGGTGACTGTATGACAACGGCGGTGGACAACCCGTTCTTCGCGCGCATCTGGCCCGTCGTCGCCACCCACGAAACCGACGCGATCCGGGCCCTGCGGCGGGAGAATCTGGCCGGGCTGTCGGGGCGGGTGCTGGAAGTCGGCGCGGGGATCGGGACGAACTTTCCCCACTACCCGGAGTCGGTACGCGAGGTGGTCGCGGTGGAGCCCGAGCCGCGGTTGGTGGCCCAGGCCCGGGCCGCGGCCGACGTGGTGCCCGTGCGCGTCGTGGTGACGGACCAGACGGCCGAAGGGGTCAGCGGCGACGAGCCGTTCGACGCGGTGGTGTGCTCACTGGTGTTGTGCTCCGTGCGCGACCCGGACGACGTGCTGCGCCGCCTGTACGCGTTGCTGCGGCCGGGCGGGGAGCTGCGCTACCTCGAGCATGTGGCCAGCGCCGGCGCCCGCGGCCGCCTGCAGCGGTTCGCGGACGCGACGCTGTGGCCCAGGTTGTTCGGCAACTGCCACACCCACCGCGACACTGAGCGCGCGATCGTCGATGCCGGCTTCGAGGTCGACGTTTCCCGGCGCGAGCTCACGTTGCCGCCGTGGGCGCCGTTGCCGGTGTCGGAACTCCTGCTGGGCCGCGCCCGCAAGCCGTAGTTCGCGCCGGACTATCCCAGCAGGGCGGGCAGCCGCTGCAGCAATCCGGGCAGCGCCTGGCTGGCCGTCTCGCGGATGCTGATCGTCGCGTTTCTGGACAGCGGCGTGACCTCGGGGTTGACCTCGATGACGGCCGTGCCGCGCGCCAGGGCCAGCTCGGCCAGCCCGGCCGCCGGGTAGACGATGGCCGAGGTTCCGACGACTACCATCACGTCGGCGGCCTCGGTCGCCTCGACGGCGCGCTGCCATGGCCCCTCGGGCAGCGGCTCACCGAACCACACGATGTCCGGCCGGATCAGGCCGCCGCAGTGGCAGACCGGCGGCTCCACTTCCAGCGTCGGCTCGGGCATCTTGGGTAGGGCGCCGGTGTAAGGCATATTGCAACGGTCGCAACGGAATTCGAACAGGCTGCCGTGCAGGTGGTGAACCGGCATGCTGCCGGCGCGCTCGTGCAAGTCGTCGACGTTCTGGGTGATGACGCTGACCTCGGCGCCGTCCTGCCAGGCGGCGATGGCGCGGTGGCCCGTGTTGGGCGCAACGTCGGCTACCAGGTAGTGACGCCACAAATACCAGCCCCAGACCCGTTCCGGATTGGCGCGCCAACCTTGCGTGCTGGACAGCTCGTAGGGGTCGAAGCGGGCCCACAGCCCGTTCTTGTCGTCACGAAAAGTCGGCACCCCGCTCTCCGCGGAGATCCCCGCGCCGCTCAGCACCGCTACTCGCATCCCACAAAGATAGCCGCGCGTGGGACATACTGAAGACGTGGAGCTGCGGGATTTGCTGAAGGTCGACGTGAAGGCGGGCAAGCCGCTGTTCGACCAGCTCAGGACCCAAGTCATCGACGGCGTCCGCGCCGGCGCGCTGCCGCCCGGGACCCGGCTTCCGACCGTGCGCGACCTGGCCGGCCAGCTGGGGGTCGCCGCGAACACCGTCGCCCGGGCCTATCGGGAACTGGAGTCGGCGGCGATCGTCGAAACGCGGGGGCGCTTCGGCACGTTCATTTCGCGCTTCGACCCGACGGACGCGGCGATGGCCGCGGCCGCCAAGGAGTACGTCGAGGTGGCCCGGGCGCTGGGGCTGACCAAGTCCGACGCGATGCGCTATCTCACCAACGTGCCGGAAGACTGAGCCGAAACCGGCTGATACTCAACGCAATACCTTCGCCAGGGTGCGCAGGTTTCGCGTCGTCGTCGAGGACTTGTAGCGCGGTTTGCCCATGGTCTTGCCGATCGTGCTGTCCAGGGTGGCGCCCTTGCGGACCTGCCAATAGACGACGCCGTCGCCCCGGGCGATCTTCTCGTCGTCGGCCGCGCCCAGCCCGGCGAGCTCGTCGAGCACCGCCGGTTCGGCGACGAAGGTGACGTAGGACTGATAGCCGTCCACCTCGGGCTCGAACGGGTAGGCGTCGACGACGGCCCGCACCGCTTCGAGGTCGTAGACCAGCACCCACGCGTCGTAGCCGAAGCTTTCGCGCAGCGCGGCCTCGGCCTTCTTGCGCACCGACGGCGCCCGGGCGGATGACTCCAGCAGGACGTTTCCGGTGGCCAGGATGGTGCGGACATCGGCGAATCCTGCGTCGGTCAACGCGCTCGCGACCTCGGCCATCTTGAGGTTGACGCCGCCGACGTTGACGCCGCGCAGGAACGCCGCATATTTGGTCATGCCCCGATTTCACCACGACGTAGGCTCTTGCCATGGGACGCCAAGTCTTCGACGACAAGCTGTTGGCCGTGATCAGTGGCAACTCCCTCGGGGTGCTGGCCACCATCAAACGCGACGGGCGGCCCCAACTGTCGAATGTCAGCTACCACTTCGACCCGCGTGACCTGGCGGTGCGGGTGTCCATCACCGAGCCGCGGGCCAAGACCCGCAACCTGCGCCGCGACCCGCGGGCGTCGATCCTGGTCGACGCCGACGACGGGTGGTCGTATGCGGTGGCCGAGGGCACGGCGATACTGACGCCGCCGGCGGCCGCCCCCGGCGACGACACGGTCGAGGCGCTGATTGCGTTGTACCGCAACATCGCCGGCGAACACCCCGACTGGGACGAATACCGGCAGGCGATGGTCACCGATAGGCGGGTGTTGCTGACCCTGCCGATCGCGCACGTGTACGGCATGCCGCCCGGCGTGCGGTAGCCGCCCCTTTTCGACGGTCCCGGGCTAGGCTGCCGGTATGGCTGAATCGAAGTCGCCCGACGCGCCGGCATCGGACGACGACACCAAGCGCAAGTTCCGTGAGGCCCTCGACCGCAAGATGGCCAAGTCGTCGGGCGGGTCCGACCACAAGAACAGTGGCGACAAGCAGTCGCGGGCGCACGGCCCGGTGGAGAACCGCCGCGAATTCCGCCGCAAGAGCGGGTGATCGACGCCCGTCATGCGTTGCGCGGCAACGGCTTCAGCCTTTCGGCGGGGCGAATAGGCCGATCGAGGGGTCGTCTTGGCCGGGTCTGCCGCGCAGGCTTCCCCGGGTGCTGGGGTGTCCGAAGTTCACCTGGGACGGGTCGTTCTGGTATGCCCAGTCCGCCACGATGGTGCGGCGACGGAACTTCCAGCGGCCGTCGTGTTTGGTGTACTCGTCCAGGTAGCGGCCCCCGATGAGGACGTCCAGGTCGTGGTCCGGCCCGGCGAACGTGTGGAACACCAGGCAGTAGATCTCACCGCGGGCCTCCTCGCCGTCGATCGCGAAGTTCGTCGTGGTGATGTTGTGTTGGGAGACACGCACATACGGTTCGGCGGCCCGCAGCTGGGCGATGAACTCTTCGACGCCGCCCGTCGAGAACGAGCCGTGCGCGTCGGTCGCGTCGGGGTGATAAAGGGCCCGTAACGCCTCGTAGTCGGCACGGTCGACGGCCCGGCAGTAAGCGGTGACGAGGGCGTGCAGTTCGTCGCGGGCCAGCATCAGCGCCAGTCGGGCCTCGTCCACCACCCGGTCACGATAACCCGGTGGTCATCTGATTGGCGCGCAGTAGTCTGTTCCAAAGGTGCCCCACGGAAGGGTTGATCGTTGACGGTGAAACTGTGGCTCGCTCAAGATCCCGAGGCCGACGAGCTGCTGGACGAGAATCCGCTGGCCCTGCTCATCGGGATGGTTTTGGATCAACAGGTGCCCTTCGAGACGGCCTTCGCTGGGCCGAAGAAGATCGCCGACCGGATGGGCGCCTTCGGTGCTCATGAGATCGCCGAATACGACCCCGACAAATTCGCCGCGCTGTGCTCGGAAAGGCCTGCGATACACCGCTTTCCGGGATCCATGGCCAAACGCATCCAGGCCCTGGCCCAGATCATCGTGGACACCTACGACGGCGACGCCGCCGGCTTGTGGAAGCACGGCGACCCCGACGGCGCGGAGTTGCTGCGGCGAATCAAGGGGCTGCCCGGCTTCGGCGAGGTCAAGGCGCAGATCTTCCTGGCGTTGCTGGGCAAGCAGTACGGCGTCAACGTCAAGGGCTGGCGCGCGGCGGCCGGGCAGTTCGGCAAGGCCGGCACGCACATTTCCGTCGCCGACATCGTCGACGCGCAATCGATGGCCGAAGTGCGTTCCTACAAAAAGCAGATGAAGGCAGCAGCCAAGGGTGAGAAGGGAAGGGCGGCAACGTGAAGACACACCTGACGTGTCCGTGCGGGGAAGCCATCGTCGGCAAGGATGAGGACGAGTTGGTCGAACTGACCCAGGCGCACCTGGCCAGCGATCATCCGGGTCTCGAGTACGACCGCGACGCGATCCTGTTCATGGCCTACTAGCCGCCGGGGAAAAAGCGAGCGCGCGTGCCCCCCCAAGGGGGCACGCGCGCCCTGGGTCTGGCCCTACGGCACCACCGTGGAGCCGATCGTGGGCATGAACTGGCACTGCTTTTCCTTGGTGGTGACCTGCCCGAAAATGGTCGACATGATGCTGCCCGACCCGGTGTCGGCGATCGCGGTCAGCGTCGTCGGCCCGTCGGCGTTGATGTCGGTGCGCGGCTTGAGCGCCACCGTGCCCGACTTGCCCGTGGTCAGGTTCACCCACGTGACATTCAGCGGCAGCTTTTGCACCTCGGCCGGGCCGGGGGTGCCGACGGCGGTGAACACGTAGGCGGTCTGCCCGGGGCCCGGCCCGGGGGTCGGGATCTTCGCCGGCCCCGCCACCGACAGCGCGGTGGCGATGGCGCTGGTGCCGTCCGCCAGGCAGTTGGTGCCGATCGAGGGGTACATGAAGTCCTGCGTGGGCGGGGCGTCAGGGCCGAAACCCGGAGCCGCCGCCGGGGCGGGTGCGGCGTCCGGCGCCGGTGCGGCCGACGGTGCGGCCGCGGCCGGCGTGGGCGGCACGGGCGCGGGCGCCGCGACGGGTGCGACGGTGCCGGGCGCGGGTGCCGCGACGGGTGCGACGGTGCCGGGCGCGGGTGCCGACGGGGCCGGCGGCGCGGCGACCGGTCCGGGACCGGCCGCGTGTGCGGGGTCGATGCCGGCCGGCAGGTGGGCCTGCGGTGCGGCCGGGGTAGCGGCGACCGGCCCCGGGCCCGCCGCGTGCGCGGGGTCGATGCCGGTCGGCAGGTGTGACTGGGCGCCGGGTTCGACGCCCGCGGCGGGGACGTGCGGAACGGGCGCACCGTCGGGAAGCGCCGTGCCGGGATCGGCCGGTGCGCCCGGCATCGCCAGGAACTGGTTCACCGACTGGGCAACGTTCCGGGACTCGCCCGGCGCGCCCTGGTTGTGGCTGAAGGCCTGCGCTGCGGCCATCAGCAGCTGGGTGGCCTGCCCGGGGTTGGTGGCGGCCTGCTGAATGATCGGGCTCAGCTGCGACAGCGCCGGCAGGCCCGGGAGTTCTTGAGTCGAGTTCGGTTGCGGTGCCGCCGGATCGGCCGCCGCCGGGGGGGGGGGGGCCCCCCCCCCCCCCCCCCCCCCCGCCCCCCCCCCCCCCCCCCCCCCCCACGCCGCGACCCCCGCGAGCGCCGAGGCGAGCATGCCGAGGAACCCGAATCCCGGTTGATGCTGGAGACCGCGACCGAG
>NZ_LZHV01000018.1 GCF_001667275.1 Mycobacterium sp. ACS4054 | reverse complement strand
GCCGCGGCGAGGGTTCGTTTGCGGTGCTTTTCTCGCGTTCGGGGGGCGCGGGCGCGTAGCGCTCGTGTTGGGTTGACGGCCTGGGGGGCGGGGCCTTCGCATGTTCGGGGGGGCCGGGCCCCCCCCGGGGGGGGGGCGGGGGGCCCCGCGCCCCCACGCTCGAGTTACACCAAGACCGAGATGGCAGACGATTTGGCGGCCGTCCTGGATCGGCTCGGCGTTGCGACGGTCAAGCTCGTCGCCCACGACTGGGGCGGACCGGCCGCGTTCATCATGATGCTGCGCCACCCGGAGAAGGTGAGCGGGTTCTTCGGGGTCAACACGGTGGCGCCCTGGGTGAAGCGCGATCTGCGTGCGGCACGCAACTTTTGGCGGCTCTGGTATCAGATCCCGATCTCGTTGCCGGTCGTCGGGCCGCGGATGATCGGCAATCTCAACTCGCGGTCGAGCCGCCTGCTCGGGTCATGGGTGGGTGGCGGTTTCGCGTTGCCGGAGGACGACCTGCGCATCTACGCCGAGTGCATGCGCCAGCCCGGCCACGCGGAGGCGGGCTCCCGCTGGTATCGCAGCTTCCAGAGCGGCGAGATGCTGCGCTGGATGCGCGGCGAGTACGACGACGCCCGGGTGGACGTCCCCGTCCGGTGGCTGACGGGCACCGAGGACCCGGTGATCACCCCCGACCTCACCGACGGATATGCCGATCACATCAGCGATTTCGAGGTGGAGCTGGTCGACGGCGTCGGGCACTGGATCATCGACCAGCGCCCGGAGCTGGTGCTCGACCGGGTGCGGCGCTTCCTACGGGCCGAAAAGTAGGCCCCCGCAGGGCTACTCGACGCCGATGGTGACTTCCGTGGACTTGATGAACACCGTCGCGGGTTGGCCGACCTCGAGCCCGAGATCGGTGGCGGCGTCCTTGGTGACGGAGGATGTGACGATCTGGTCGCCGCCGTCCAGCTTGACCTTCACGATCGCCATCACGGTGCCGAGGTTGACCTCGGTGATGGTTCCTTTGAGCTGGTTTCGCGTCGATAGCCGCATCGCGAGGTCCTCCGTCTCGTTGAGGGTCTGCGGTCGAGCCTAGCCCGCTCAGTGCCGCGGGCCGAGCAGGGCTATCGAGGCGTCGACGGCCGGTTCGACTATGCCCCGCACCGGTTTTCCGTCTTCGACGGCCAGCGCGGTCAATTCGCGCAGGCCGCCCAGCAGGATGACGGCCAACGGGGCGGTCAGCGGGGGCAGCTCGGCGCGCTGGAAGCCGGGGCTGGCGCTGAGGTCGATCAGCAGGCTGGACAGCAGCTGCAGCCCACGGCGCTGCATGGGGCGGGCGGCGGCGCCCAGTGACGGGAGCTCGCGGATCATGCTCAAGGTGATGGCCGGGCGGGCTTCCATGTGCGCGACGTAGGCCTCGACGGCCTGACGAATCTGTTTGTGCCAGTCGGCCTCGGGGTCGACCGCGTCGGCGATGCTCTCGCCGAGTTCCTCGATGTCGGCGCGCAACAGCTCCAGGAAGCACTCTTCCTTGCTGGCGAACTGGTCGTAGAAGGTGCGCTTGGAGGTGCGCGCGTTGCGCACGATGTCGGCGACCGTGCTGGCGCGGTAACCGCGCTCGGCGATCGAGGCGGCCAGGCCGTCGAGCAACCGCAGCCGAAACGGATCGCCCCGCACCACCTCGTCAGGCGTTGCCGTCGCCGCTGGGGTCACGCCGGCGCCCCTTTCCGTAGGGAGAGCACCCTTGTCAGGTTTGGTACCACAGAGTACCGTATTCCGAAAGGATTTGGTACACCGCGGTACCAGCCCGGTTCCGGGTCAGATACGGGGAGCAGCCCGCCATGAGTGAAGTCGTCACCGCCCCAGCGTCGGCCGCCGCCGTCCGGATGCCGCCGGCAACCCGGCTGCCAAAGGTGTTGCAGGGGCTGGGTTTTGCCGTGTCACGGCGGGGGATGATCAAGCGGCTGGCCCGCCGTCACGGCGACGTCTTCACGCTGAACCTGCCCATCTATGGCCGGGTCGTGGTGGTCGCCGACCCGCAGCTGGCCAAGCAGATCTTCACCACCAGCCCCGACGAGCTCGGCAACATCCAGCCCAACCTGAGCCGGTTGTTCGGCTCCGGCTCGGTGTTCGCGCTCGACGGGGAGGACCACCGCCGGCGGCGGCGGTTGCTGGCCCCGCCGTTTCACGGCAAGAGCATGAAGAAGTACGAGGCGATCATCGAAGAGGAGACGTTGCGGGAGACCGCCACCTGGCCCGAGGGCGAGCCTTTCGCGACGCTGCCGTCGATGATGCACATCACGCTCAACGCGATCCTGCGCGCCGTGTTCGGGGCCGAAGGCGCCGAACTCGACGAGCTGCGCCGGCTCATCCCGCCGTGGGTCACGCTGGGCTCGCGGATGGCGACGATGCCCAAACCGCAACGCAGCTACGGCCGCTTCACGCCATGGGGGCGGCTGGATGAGTGGCGCCGCCAGTACGACGGCGTCATCGACAGGCTGATCGAATCCGAGCGGGCCGACCCGCACTTCGACGAGCGCAGCGACGTGCTCGCGTTGATGCTGCGCAGCACCTACGAAGACGGTTCGGCCATGTCCCGCAAGGACATCGGCGACGAATTGCTCACGCTGCTGGCGGCCGGCCACGAGACAACGGCCTCCACGCTGGGCTGGGCGTTCGAGCGGCTGACGCGGCATCCGGACGTGCTGGCGGCGCTGGTCGCGGAGGCCGACGAGGGCGGCCAAGATCTGCGCCAGGCGACCATCCTGGAAGTCCAACGGGCGCGGACGGTCATCGATTTCGCCGCCCGGCGGGTCTACCCGGCGCGCTACCAACTCGGCGAGTGGGTCATTCCCCGCGGTGAGTCAATCCTGGTGAGCATCGCCCAGATTCACGAAAACCCGGACGTCTTCGAAGATCCGGAGCGCTTCGACCCGCAACGCTACGTCGGGACCAAGCCGTCGGCGTTCGCGTGGATACCCTTCGGCGGCGGCACCCGCCGCTGCGTCGGGGCGGCGTTCGCCAACATGGAGATGGACGTCGTGCTCCGAACGGTGTTGCGCGAGTTCGCCATTGAGACCACGACGGCACCGGGTGAGCGGTGGCACGGCCGGGGCGTGGCCTACACGCCCAAGGACGGCGGGCGGATCGTGGTGCATCGGCGCTGAGCCGGTAGGCCTACTGGTCCGCGGTGGCCCGGCGCGGGAGTTTCCAGCCCGGGCGGATGTAGTGGCAGGTGTACCCGTTCGGGTAGTGCTGCAGATAGTCCTGGTGCTCGGGTTCGGCTTCCCAGAAATCTCCGGCGGGGCTGACCTCGGTCACCACCTTCCCGGGCCACAGCCCGGACGCCTCGACGTCGGCGATGGTGTCCAGTGCGATTCGCTTCTGCTCCTCGTCGAGGTAGAAGATGGCTGACCGGTAACTGGCTCCACGGTCGTTGCCCTGGCGGTCCTTGGTCGTCGGATCGTGAATCTGGAAAAAGAATTCCAGGATGGTCCGATAGTCGGTGACCGCCGGGTCGTAGACGATCTCGACGGCCTCGGCGTGCGTGCCGTGATTGCGGTAGGTCGCGTGCGGGACCTCGCCGCCGGTGTAGCCGACCCGGGTCGAGACCACGCCCGGCTGCTTGCGGATGAGTTCTTGCATCCCCCAGAAACAGCCGCCGGCAAGTATCGCCTTTTGGGTTGCCATCGCTCGTCCTCCTCACCCGCCTCGGTGCCGCCCAGGCTACACTCCGCCGATGAGCCGCAACGTCGCGACGATTTCGGGAAGTGGCGCACCATGACCACCCCTTCGTTCTCCCGCAGTGAACTGTCCGCCGCCTTCGAGAAATTCGAGGCAACGGTTGCCCGGGCCGCCGAAACCCGGGACTGGGACGCCTGGGTCGAGCAGTACACCCCCGACGTCGAATACGTCGAGCACGCGGCAGGCACCATGCGGGGCCGCGATGAAGTCCGCGAGTGGATCAAGCAGACGATGACGACCTTCCCGGGCAGCCACATGGTCGCCTTCCCGACGCTGTGGTCGGTCATCGACGAGCCCACCGGGCGGGTCATCCTCGAACTGGACAACCCGATGCGCGACCCGGGCGACGGCAGCGTCATCAGCGCCACCAACATCACGATCATCACCTACGCGGGCGACGGCCAGTGGAGCCGTGAAGAAGACATCTACAACCCGCTGCGCTTCATGCGCGCGGGGATGAAGTGGTGCCGCAAGGCGCAGGCGCTGGGCACGCTCGACGAGGACGCCGAGCGCTGGATGCAGCAATACGGAGGATCGTAAGTGAGCACCAAACCCAAGCTGGTCATCGGCGCCAACGGCTTTCTGGGTTCCCACGTCACCCGCCAGCTCGTCGCCGACGGCGCGCAGGTGCGGGCCATGGTGCGCCCCAACGCCAACACCCGCTCCATCGACGACCTCGAGCTGACCCGCTTCCACGGCGACGTTTTCGACGACGCCACCCTGCGCGAGGCGATGGACGGCGTCGACGACGTCTATTACTGCGTCGTGGACACCCGCGCCTGGTTGCGCGACCCGGCGCCACTGTTCCGCACCAACGTCGACGGCCTGCGCAACGTCCTCGATGTCGCCGTCAACCAACCGGAGCTCCGCAGGTTCGTCTTCACGAGCACCTACGCCACGGTGGGCCGTCGGCACGGGCACGTCGCGACCGAAGAGGACGTGATCCGATCCCGCAAGCTGACCCCCTACGTCCAATCGCGGGTGCAGGCCGAGAATCTGGTGATGCGCTACGTCACCGAGGCCGGGTTGCCCGCCGTCGCGATGTGCGTGTCGACCACCTACGGCAGCGGGGACTGGGGCGGCACCCCGCACGGCGCCTTCATCGCCGGCGCCGTGTTCGGCAAGCTGCCCTTCCTGATGAACGGCATCCAGCTGGAGGTCGTCGGCGTCGACGACGCCGCGCGGGCCATGATCCTGGCCGCCGAGCGCGGGCGCATCGGTGAGCGATACCTGGTGTCCGATCGCATGATCGCGCTGAACGACGTCGTGCGCATCGCCGCCGACGAGGCGGGAACTCCGCCGCCGCAACGGTCGATCTCCGTCCCGATGCTCTACGCCCTGGCCGCGGCCGGCACTCTCAAGGCGCGGCTCACCGGCAAGGACGCCGAACTCAGCCTGACGTCGGTGCGGATGATGCGCGCCGAGGCCGAGGTCGACAGCAGCAAGGCGAAGCGCGAATTGGGCTGGCAGCCGCGCCCGGTCGAGGAATCGATTCGCGAGGCGGCCCGGTTCTGGGCCGCCATGCGCACCCCGCGAAAGGCCAGCCCGGCCGCGCAACCCGAATAAGGCCGATCGGGAAGTCTCGGGCGCCGGCCCGCGTTGAAAGCCTCATTGGCGTCTAGGAGGAGATCATGAGCCACCCCGAAATCAAGGAACCCAACGCCGGCCACCCGATCACCATCGAGCCGACCAGGGGCCGGGTCCAGGTACGCGTCAACGGCGAGCTGGTCGCCGACACGACGGCCGCCCTGGAACTGCGCGAGGCCACTTTGCCTGCGGTGCAATACATTCCGATGAGCGACGTGGCACAGGACCGGCTGACCCGCACCGACACCAGCACGCACTGCCCCTTCAAGGGCGACGCCAGCTACTACAGCGTGACCAGCTCGGCAGGCGACACCGTCGAGGACGTGATCTGGACCTACGAGCAGCCCTATCCCGCGGTCGCCGAGATCGCCGGGCATGTCGCGTTCTACCCGAACAAGGCCGAAATCAGCGTGTCGCCGTCCTAGCAGGTCCAGCCGGGCAGCGCGGCCTCGTGCGCCTGGGTGTCGCTGTACACCCGCATCGAGACGATCAGCCCGTCGCGGGTGTCGAAGATGCAGACGAACGGGCTGTCGTACTCGACGCCGCCGGTGGTGGTGCCGGTGGCCTGCGCCTCGACCACCACCGTCTCGCCCTCGTTGACGCAGCGCACCAGGTCGATGGTCAGCTCGAGCTCGCGTTTGCGTCGCTCGATCGCCCGGCGGAAGGTTTGCTTGTCGCAGGAGGTGCGCGTCAACAGCGTCCAGTAGGTGAAGTCGTCACTGAGCAGCGTGAAGCCCTCGTCCAGGTCGCCGCCATCGCTCGTACTCTGTAGGAACATCCAAGCCAGTTCGCCCTGCGGGTCATCGAACGGCGTCATCACATCGCAATATTGACTTGGCACATCGTTAACGGTCAATCGGAGAGTTGGTCGGTGGAGAGCGAGCGCACGGTCACGTTCCCCGGGGCGGTCAGTTTCGGGCACACGTTGGCGCCGCTTCGCCGCGGGTCCGGTGACCCCTGCTTCCAGGCGTCCGGCGACGGCGCGATCTGGCGGACCAGCCTGCTGCCGACCGGGCCCGTCACCGCCCGGATCAGCCGCGCCGCCGCAAACGCCGCCCATTGCGTGGCGTGGGGCAACGGCGCGCAGGAGTTCGTCGAACGGCTTCCCGCGCTGCTGGGCCTCGAGGACGACGCGTCGGATTTCGTGCCGTCGGACCCCACCGTCGCCGCGGCGCACCGGCGCGTCCCGCACCTGCGCCTGGGCCGCACCGGGCTGGTGCTGGAGGCGCTGATCCCCGCGATCATCGAGCAGCGGGTGCCCGGCGCCGACGCGTTCCGGTCGTGGCGCGTGCTGGTGTCCGAGTACGGCTCACCGGCGCCGGGACCGGCGCCCGCGCGGATGCGGGTGCCGCCGTCGGCCGAGGTCTGGCGGCACATTCCCTCGTGGGAGTTCCATCGCGCCAACGTCGACCCGGGGCGCGCGCGGACCGGGGGGGGGGGGGCGCGGCGCGCCGGCTCGCTGGAACGGCTGGCATCCCGCACGCCCGCGCGGGCGCGCGAGGCGTTGATGTCGTTGCCCGGGGTGGGGGAGTGGACCGCCGCCGAAACGGCGCAGCGGGCGTTCGGGGACGCCGACGCCTTGTCGGTGGGTGACTACCACGTTCGCAAGATGATCGGCTGGACGCTGGTCGGCCGCCCCGTCGACGACGCCGGCATGGTCGAGCTGCTCGAGCCCATGCGGCCGCACCGCCACCGGGTAGTGCGGTTGCTGGAGGCCAGCGGGCTGGCGTACGAACCGCGCCGCGGCGCCCGGTTACCGGTGCAACGCATCAGCGAGCTCTAAACGTGGTCATGGCCTCGCCGGGGCCGCGTTTTCAGCAACGGCCATCGGGTAACCCATCCCCAAAGACGTGTGAAAACGGAGGAAATCGATGACACAGTTCACCATCCCGGGGCTCACCGACAAACAGGGAGCGCGGCTGACCGAACTGCTGCAGAAACAACTGAGCACGTACAACGATCTTCACTTGACGCTGAAGCATGTGCACTGGAACGTGGTGGGGCCCAACTTCATTGGTGTTCACGAGATGATCGACCCGCAGGTGGAGGCGGTTCGCGGCTTCGCCGACGACGTCGCCGAACGCATCGCGGCCCTCGGCGGATCACCGCAGGGCACGCCCGGGGCGATCATCAAAGACCGCACCTGGGACGACTATTCGGTCGGCCGCGACACCGTCCAGGCCCATCTGGCCGCGCTCGACCTGGTCTACACCGGCGTGATCGAGGACATCCGCAAGTACATCGAGGAGACCGAGGAGCTCGACCCCGTCACCCAGGACCTGTTGATCGACCAGGCCGGGAACCTGGAGAAGTTCCAGTGGTTCGTTCGGGCGCACCTGGAGAGCGCGGGCGGGAAGCTGACCCACCAGGGCTCGAGCACCGAGAAGGACGCCGCCAGCAGCGCCCGCGAGTCCTAGCGGCAGTCCTCAACCCGGCCGTCGCGCTCGTCTGCGGCGGTCTCGCGGTTCAGGCGCTGCGCCTCGTAGATCGTGACGTTGGTGCGCGACATCAACAACGCCGCGATGCCCACGGACAGAATCGCCCCGGGCACCACCGAGAACGAACCGGTCATCTCGGCGACCATGATCATGATGGCGAGCGGCGCCCGCGCGACGCTGCCGAAGCACGTCATCATCCCGACGACGACGAACACGCCGGGCTCGTGCGGTACGCCCGGCAGCGTCAGGCCCTCGCCGAGCCGCCACACGGCCGCCCCGACGAAGGCGCCGATCACGATCCCGGGCCCGAACAGCCCGCCGGATCCACCGGTACCGATCGACAGCGACGTGGCCACGATCTTCGCGATCGGCAGCACGACGACGATCCACAACGGGATGGCCAGCAGGGACCGGCGGTCGGCCGCCAGCTGCGCCCAGCCGTAGCCGCTGCTGAGGATCTGGGGAATCACCAGGCCCAGGAGTCCGACCAGCAGTCCGCCGATCGCCGGTTTGAGCACCGGGCCGCCCGGCAGCCGCCGGGTGAGCCGCACCGCGGCGTGGAAGGTGCGGGCGTAGAGGTAGCCGACCGCGAAGGCGGCCAGGCCGATGACCACAAACCACAGCAGCGGCCACGCCCGCTCGAAGCGGTACTCGGCGTCGATGTACCCGAACAGCGGATCGAAACCGAGGAAGGCGCCGAGTACGGCGTAGGCCGTGCCGGACGTGATGAACCCGGGCAACAGGCAGCGATAGTCGAAGTCGTCGCGGTAGGTGATCGACGCCGCCACCACCGCCCCGCCGAGCGGCGCCGCGAAGATCGCCCCGATGCCGGCGCCGATGCCCAGCGCCACCGCGATCCGGCCGTCCTCGTCGGACAGGTGAAGCCGCCGCGCGAGCAAGGAGCAGAAGCCGGCCGAGATCTGGGCCGTCGGCCCCTCGCGGCCGGCCGAACCGCCCGACCCGATCGTCAGGGCGCTGGCCACCATCTTCACCAGCACGGCCCGGAAGCGGATGGCACGTGGATCGCCGTGCACGGCCTCGATCGCTTGGTCCGTGCCGTGGCCCGTGGCCTCGGGGGCGAACTTGGCGACCAAAAACGCCGAGAGCAACGCCCCTCCCGTCGTCACCAACGGGATCGCCCACGCGCGGTGAAACCCGGGGTCACCCCGGCCGCCGCCCTCGCCCACAGGTGTCGGGATGTGGTAGCCGCCCAGGTAGCCGAGCAGAAACTCGCCGGTGTACTTCAGCCCCAGGTAGAAGATGACTGCTCCCAGGCCGGCGACGAAACCGATCGTGACGCCCAGCAGCAACCACTTCTGCAGGTAGCCGGACTTCCTGATCGACGCCCCGAATCGCCCGCCCGCCCCGGGAGCCGACGCCACCGGAGCCTCGGTGGGCTGTGGTTCGCCGTCCGCTTGTTCGGTCACGGCGCGGGTTCCGCAAGCACCAAGTCATCTTATGCAGCGCCACGGCGGCCCCGCGGGGGAATAACTGGACCGCGGTCCGGTTATACGGGTAGTTCAAACTCACGGAGGTCACATGCCCGCCATCACCGCGAACACGCTGACGTTGCCACGCGTCGGCGCCGCCGGTCCCACCGACACCGAGCGCCCCGTGCGGTCGATCACCACCGGGCCGCGAGGCTACGAGGGCGAGGGCTTTCCCGTCGTCGGCGCCTTCGCCGGGGTGAGCGCCGCGGCCCTGGATCCCTTCGTGCACATGGATCAGATGGGTGAGGTGGACTACGAGCCGGGCGAGCCGAGGGGCACGGACTGGCACCCGCACCGCGGCTTCGAGACGGTCACCTACATGATCGACGGCAAGTTCGCCCACCAGGACTCCCACGGTGGTGGCGGCCTGATCACCGACGGTGCGACCCAGTGGATGACCGCCGGGTCGGGGATCCTGCACATCGAGACGCCGCCCGCCGAACTGGTCGAGAGCGGCGGCCTCTTTCACGGCATCCAGCTGTGGGTGAACCTGCCCAAGCGAAACAAGTTCGCACCGCCCCGTTATCAGGCCATCGAGGGCACCGACGCGAGGCTGATCGCCTCCGACGACGGCGGGGCGCTGGTCCGCATCATCGCCGGCGAGGTCGACGGTCACCGGGGTCCGGGCCTCACCCACACGCCGATCACGCTCGCGCACGCCACGATTGAAAACGGCGGCCGGCTCAGCCTGCCGTGGCGCCGCGATTTCAACGCGTTGGTATACGTGTTGTCCGGCGGCGGATACGTCGGCCCGGTCGCTCACCCGATTCGCGCGGGCCAATTGGCGGTGCTCGGCCCCGGTGACCGAATCACCCTGGGCGCCAATCGAGTGCAGGAGTCGTCGCGGACGACGGCGATGGACGTGCTGCTGCTGGGCGGCCAACCCATTCGCGAGCCCGTATTCCATTACGGGCCTTTCGTGATGAACTCGCGGGCGGAATTGGTCGAGGCGGTGCAGGACTATCAGGCCGGCAAATTCGGCAGCATTCCGCCAAACGCGCTAATGCCACACCGGGGCGATGGCACACTTTAACGATGTCGTCAGGGGTGAGCCGCAGGCCAGGACGCCCCCCTGCCGCGAAGGCGGACGAGACGCGACAGCGAATCATGCAGGCCGCCCGCCTGGTGTTCAGCGAACGTGGCTACGACGGCGCGACTTTCCAGGCGATCGCGGCCCGCGCCGATCTGACCCGGCCGGCGATCAACCATTACTTCTCCAGTAAGCGCGTGCTGTATCGCGAAGTACTGGACCAGACCAACGAAGCCGTCATCGGCGTCGGGATCAAAGAGGCGGACCGGGAAACGACCCTGGCGGGTCAGCTGACGGCGTTCATCACCGCGGCGGTGCGCGCCAATAGTGCGAATCCCGCCGGGTCGGCACTGATCATCACCGGTGTTCTCGAGTCGCAGCGGCACCCGGAATGGAACACCACCGAAAACGACTCCGTGCGGATCTGCCGAGAATTCCTCGTGCGCGTCGTCAACGATGGGATCGAGCGCGGCGAGGTCCCCGCCGACGTCGATGCGCCGGCGTTGATCGAGGCGCTGCTCGTGCTGATGTGCGGGGTGGGTCTGTACGCGGGCTTCGTTCAAGGTCCCGACGCCCTGTTGTCCATCACCGGAATGATGCAGCGGCTCCTCGAGGGCGCGTTTCGGCGGTCTAACGCCTAGGCCCACGGCGGGCAGTGAAGTTGCGCACAAAGCGTATAGGCTAACTAACTTATCCCGGTAACATGGTCGGGTCATGACTGATCTGGACGCGTCGTTACCGCCCTCCTTGAGATCCGCCGGCGACAGCTGGGCCATCACCGAACTCGTCGGTGCCACCGCCCTGGGCGTCGCGGCGGCACGCGCGGCCGAGACCGCCGGGAGCGACCCGCTGATCCGCGACGAGTTCGCGCCGATATTGGTCGCGTCCGCCGGCCCGGCATGGGCCCGGCTCGCCGATCCCGAACTGGGCTGGCTCGAGGGTGACGACCACGGGCGGCGCGCGCACCGCATCGGCATCGACTACCAGGCCGTGCGCACCCACTTCTTCGACGAGTACTTCGACAGCGCCGCCCGGGCCGGCATCCGGCAGGTGGTCATCCTGGCCGCCGGCCTGGACTCGAGGGCCTACCGCCTCGACTGGCCGGCCGGCACCGCGGTGTACGAGATCGACCAGCCCAAGGTGCTGGAGTACAAGGCGGGCGTCCTGCAGCAGCATGGGGCGGCCCCGAGCGCCCACCGCCGCCCCGTTCCGGTCGACCTGCGCGAAGACTGGCCGGCGGCCCTGGCCGCCGCGGGATTCGACCGCGCGCAACCGACCGCCTGGCTGGCCGAGGGCTTGCTGCCCTACCTGCCGAGCGACGCGCAGGACCGGCTGTTCGAAATGTTCACCGCGCTCAGCGCCCCGGGCAGCCAGGTGGCCATCGAGGCGTTCGGGATGAACTCGCGAAGCAATTCGGCGCGCTGGCAGCGGATGCGCGAGCGGCTCGGCCTGGACGTCAACGTCCAGGCGCTGACATATCACGAGCCGGACCGTTCCGACGCGGCCCAATGGCTGGCCGACCACGGCTGGCAGGTGCAGATCGTGGACAACCGCGAGGAGATGGCCCGGCTGGGCCGCCCGGTACCCGAAGACCTCACCGAGGAAGCGGTGCGCAGCGTGCTGCTGCGGGCGCGTCTCGGGGAGCCGACCGACTGACTTCCATACCCAAGGAGCAACTCGATGAGCTCATTGCGCACGCACGATGACACCTGGGACATCAAGACCAGTGTCGGCAGCACCGCGGTGATGGTGGCCGCCGCCCGGGCGGTGGAAACCGAGCGGCCCGACGCCCTCATCCGCGATCCGTACGCCAAACTGCTGGTCACCAACGCCGGCGCCGGGGTGTTGTGGGAGCACATGCTCGACCCCGAGGTGGCGGCCAAAATCGAGGCCCTCGATGCCGACTCCGCGGCGCACCTCGAGCACATGCGCAGCTATCAGGCGGTGCGCACGCACTTCTTCGACAACTACTTCAAAGACGCCATCGCCGCCGGGATCCGGCAGGTGGTGATCCTGGCCTCGGGCCTGGACTCGCGCGCCTACCGCCTGGATTGGCCGGCCGGCACCACGGTGTACGAGCTGGACCAGCCCGAGGTGCTGGCGTACAAGGCCACCACCCTGGCCGAAAACGGCGCGACCCCGTCGGCGGAGCGCCGCGAGGTGGCCATCGACCTGCGGCAGGACTGGCCGGCCGCGCTGCGCGCCGCGGGCTTCGACCCGACGCAGCGCACCGCATGGCTGGCCGAGGGGTTGCTGATGTACCTGCCGGCCGAGGCCCAGGACCGGCTCTTCACCCTGATCGGCGAGCTGAGCCCGGCCGGCAGCCGGGTCTCGGCCGAAACCGCTCCCAACCACGTCGAAGAGCGGCGCCAGCTGATGCGGGAACGCTTCAGGAAGGTGGCCGACGAGATCGGCCTGGAGGAGACCGTCGACGTCGGCGAGCTGATGTACCGCGACGACAACCGCGCGGACGTCGCGGAGTGGCTCAACGAACACGGCTGGCGCGCGACGGCGGAGCACTCGATCGACGCGATGCGCCGGCTGGGCCGCCTCATCGAGAACGTCCCGATGACCGACGACAAGGACGCGTTCTCCGACTTCGTGATCGCCGAGCGGTTGTAGATGCCGCGCACCGCGGACGACTCCTGGGACATCGCCACCAGCGTCGGAGCGACCGCCGTGATGGTCGCCCTGGCCCGCGCCGCCGAGACCGCCAGCGACCAACCACTCATCCGCGACCCGTTCGCCGAGCCGCTGGTCTCCACGCCCGAACTGGCCGGAGTCCGTGAGCAGGTGGCCGCGTGGTGGACGGAACCGGACGGCGATGACGACCCGGGAGACGGGGACTATTCGGTCCGCGCCCAGAACATGATCGACTCCCAGGCGGTGCGGACCCATTTCTTCGATGCGTACTTCGCCGCGGCCGCCCAGGCCGGCATCCGGCAGGTGGTGCTGCTGGCCGCCGGGCTCGATTCGCGCGCCTACCGGCTGGATTGGCCGGCCGGCACCGTCGTGTACGAGATCGATCTGCCCAAGGTGCTCGAGTACAAGACCGGGACGCTCGCCGACTACGGCGCCACGCCGGCCGCCGACCTCCGGCCGGTACCCGCCGACCTGCGCCACGACTGGCCACGGGCGTTGCGCGACAAGGGTTTTGATGCCGGCCAGCCGACGGCGTGGCTGGCCGAAGGGTTGTTGCCGTTCCTGCCGGCCGCGGCGCAAGAACGGTTGTTCGTCGCGATCGACGGGCTGAGCGCGTCGGGCAGCCGGGTCTCGGTGGAGAACTTCGGCATCGACCCGGCCAAGCGCCGGGAAGCCGAGGCGAGGTTCGCCGAACTGCGCGCCAAGCGCGCGGCGCGCGGCCAAGACATCTCGTTCAACCCGTTCGACTTGTGGTTCGAGGACGGGGAGCGGCCCGACTGTGCGGACTGGTTCACGGCGCACGGCTGGAGCACCGGGGTGGTGGACGGGCACGAAGAGGCGCTCCGGCTGGGACGCGACCCGCAGCCCGAGGGCCGGCCGTTTGTGGTCACCTATGTGACCGCCACCAAACCCTGAGCTGCCGCAGCCAGATCCTTTCTACTGCTCTCCCAACCGGATGGTTAGGATCGCGGTTATCACCCATGAGCGCTTGCGCGACCAGCGGCGGGCGCCCCTCGGGATGACCGAAGCAGGGGAAGGACAACGATGACCACCGAATCGGTTACACCCAAGACATCCGTCACCAATGGCGCGCCGACCGCGCAGCAGGTCGACGTTCCCGCCACGGTGGCCCGGCTCCGCAAGACCTTCGCCACCGGGCGCACCCGCGACATCGAGTGGCGCAAGCGGCAACTGCTGCAACTGGCCAAGCTGATGGAGGAGAACGAGGCGGCCATCGCCGACGCTCTCGCCGAGGACCTGGACCGCAGCCCGTTCGAGGCGTTCATCGCCGACATCGCCACCACGGCCGGCGAGGCCAAGTACGCGGCCAAGCGGGTGCGCAGGTGGACGCGCCGCCGCTACCAGCTGCTCGAGGTGCCGCAGCTGCCCGGCCGCGGCTGGATCGAATACGAGCCGTACGGCACCGTGCTGATCATCGGCGCGTGGAACTACCCGTTCTACCTGACCCTGGGCCCCGCCGTCGGCGCCATCGCGGCGGGCAACGCCGTGATCCTCAAGCCCTCGGAGATCGCCGCGGCGTCCGCGCACCTGATGGCCGAGCTGGTGCCCCGCTACCTCGACAGCGACGCGATCGCGGTGGTCGAGGGCGACGGTTCGGTCAGCCAGGAGCTGATCGCGCAGGGGCTGGACCGCCTGCTGTTCACCGGTGGCACCGAGATCGGTCGCAAGGTCTACGAGGGCGCCGCGCCGCACCTGACCCCGTGCACGCTGGAGCTCGGCGGCAAGAGCCCGGTGATCGTGGCGGCCGACGCCGACGTGGACGTCGCGGCCAAGCGCATCGCCTGGATGAAGCTGCTGAACGCCGGACAGACCTGCGTGGCCCCCGATTATGTGTTGGCGGACGCCAAGATTCGCGACGAACTGGTGAGCAAGATCGGCGCCGCCATCACGAAGTTCACCTCGGACAAGCCCAACGGGATGCGGATCGTCAACCAGCGCCAATTCGACCGGATCAGCGGCTATCTCGCCAGCGGGGACGGCAAGGTGGCCGTCGGCGGGGCGTGCGACGCGGCGAGCCTGCGCATCCAGCCCGCCGTCGTCCTCGACCCCGACCCGAACGGCCCGTTGATGCAGAACGAGATCTTCGGACCGGTGCTGCCGGTGGTGACGGTCCAATCACTGGACGACGCAATACGTTTCATCAACGCGCGGCCCAAGCCGCTGTCGGCCTACCTGTTCACCAAGACGCGGGAGACCCGCGAGCGGGTGATCAAGGAGGTGCCGGCCGGCGGCATGCTGGTCAACCACTTGGCCTTCCAGGTGTCGACGGCCAAGCTGCCGTTCGGCGGTGTGGGCGCGTCGGGGATGGGCGCCTACCACGGCCGGTACGGCTTCGAGGAGTTCAGCCACCGCAAGTCGGTGCTCACCAAGCCCACCCGGCCCGACCTGTCCAGCTTCATCTACCCGCCGTACACCGAGCGCGCCTTCAAGATGGCCCGCAGGATGTTCTGATCATTCGAATCACTTGCTAGGCAGTACTTTTCACAATTAGAGAGGAACCTTATGCCCGGAGTGCAGGATCGCGTCATCGTCGTCACCGGAGCCGGCGGAGGGCTGGGCCGCGAATACGCCCTCACCCTCGCCGCCGAAGGCGCCAGCGTCATCGTGAACGACCTCGGCGGCGCGCGTGACGGTACCGGTGCCGGCCACAACATGGCCGACGAGGTGGTCAAGGAGATCAAGGACGCGGGTGGCCGGGCGGCCGCCAACTACGACAGCGTCGCCGACCCCGAGGGCGCCGAGAACATCATCAAGACGGCGCTCGACGAGTTCGGCGCCGTGCACGGGGTGGTGAGCAACGCCGGCATCCTGCGCGACGGCACCTTCCACAAGATGACCTACGAGAACTGGGACGCCGTGCTCAAGGTGCACCTGTACGGCGGGTACAACGTGCTGCGCGCCGCGTGGCCGCACTTCCGCGAGCAGAGCTACGGTCGGGTCGTCGTCGCCACCTCCACCAGCGGCCTGTTCGGCAACTTCGGGCAGACCAACTACGGCGCCGCCAAGCTCGGCCTGGTCGGCATGATCAACACGCTGGCGCAGGAGGGCGCGAAGTACAACATCCACGCCAACGCCGTCGCCCCGATCGCGGCCACCCGGATGACCGAGGACATCCTCCCCAAGGAGGTGCTCGAGAAGCTGACGCCCGAGTACGTCGCGCCGGTGGTGGCCTACCTGTGCACCGAGGAAAACCCCAACACCGCTTCGGTTTTCGTCGTCGGCGGCGGGAAGGTGCAGCGGGTGGCGCTGTTCCAGAACGAGGGCGCCAACTTCGACAAGCCGCCGACGGTCGAGGACGTCGCCTCGCACTGGTCGCAGATCGACGACCTCTCGGCGGCCCAGCCGGCCAACTTCAAGCTCGGGTAGCGGTCAGACAAGCAGTTCGTTGCGCAGGCGGTCCACATCCGCCTGCGCAATGCCCGCGTCCCGCAGGTACGCGTCGAGCGAGCCGTGCGCCTCGTCGATCGCTTGGCGCGCGGCGGCCAGATACTCCGGGCGCACCCCGAGCACACCGTCGGCGAGCCGCGCCTTGGTGAACGTGACGACCTCCGGGGTCAGTTCGACGTCGGAACGCTGCTGGATCATCTCGTAGATGTGGTCCCGCAGCTGGGGTACCGCGGCGTTGCTGCGCAGGTAGTCGGCGACGATGGTGTCGCGATCGACGCCGACCGTTTCCAGCACCGTGGCGATCACGAAGCCGGTGCGGTCCTTGCCCGCGAAGCAGTGGGTGAGCACCGGACGCCCGGCCGCCAGCAACGAAAAGACATGCGCCACAGCGCGTTGCGCCCCGTTACGAAACGGGAATTGCCGGTACTCGTCGATCATGTGGCGGACGGCGGCCGCGTTGACCTCTTCGTCGGATTGGTCGGGATCGTTCTCGAACAGCCGCCGAAACGCGGTTTCGTGTGGCGCCTCGTCCTCGCTCGGCTCCTCGTCGCCCAGGTCGGGAAAGGGCAACAGGTGGATCTGGACGCCGTCGGGAACCAGGCCGGGGCCGCGGCGGGCCACCTCGCGGGCGGCGCGCAAGTCGGCGACGTCGGTGATACCCAACTCGCGCAGCGTCGCACGGCCCTCGTCGTCGAGCCGGCTCAGCTCACCGGACCGGAACAGCCGGCCGGGCCGAAGCCCCGGCGTCTCGTCGGCGACATCGCGAAAGTTCCACGCGCCGGACAGCTCCCGCAGGGTTTCAGTCATGTGCGGTGACCGCCGCGGCGAGCGGGGATTTCTCCCGGCCGATCTCGGCGCGCGCGATGGTCCGCATGTGCACCTCGTCGGGGCCGTCGAACAGGCGCATGGCCCGATGCCAGCCGTAGGACCGGGCCAGCACGGTGTCCTCGCTGACGCCGGCGGCGCCGTGCACCTGGATCGCGCGGTCGATGACATCGCAGGCCACCTGGGGCGCCACCGCCTTGATCTGCGAGACCAGCAGGTGAGCGGCGCGGTTGCCGTGCTGGTCGATGGTCCACGCCGCCTTCTCGCACAGCAGCCGGGCCTGGTCGATCTCGTTGCGCGACTTGGCGATTGCCTCGCGCACCACGCCCTGCTCGGCCAGCGGCCGGCCGAATGCAACCCGGTTGCGGGCCCGGTCCACCATCAGGGCCAGCGCGCGCTCGGCGCCGCCGAGCGCGCGCATGCAGTGGTGGATTCGGCCGGGACCGAGCCGGGCCTGGGCGATCGCGAAGCCCCCGCCCTCTTCGCCGAGCAGGTTGGTGACCGGTACCCGGACGTTGTCGTAGATGATCTCGCAGTGTCCGGGCTGGTCCTGGTAGCCGAAGACGGTCGTCGACCGAACCACGGTCACGCCCGGGGTGTCGATGGGCACCAGCACCATCGACTGCTGCTGGTGGCTGGCCGCCTCGGGGTTGGTGCGGCCCATCACGATCAGGATCTTGCAGCGGGGGTCCGCCGCGCCCGAGGTCCACCACTTGCGGCCGTTGATCACGTAGTCGCCGCCGTCGCGCACGATGGAGGTCTCGATGTTGCGCGCGTCGCTGCTGGCGACCGCCGGCTCGGTCATGGAGAAGGCGCTGCGAATTTCGCCGTTCAGCAACGGCTCCAGCCACTGCTTGCGCTGCTCCTCGGTGGCGAACAGGTGCAACGTCTCCATGTTGCCGGTGTCGGGCGCCGCGCAGTTGAGCGCCTCGGGCGCGATCTCCAGGCTCCAGCCGGTGAGCTCGGCCAGCGGTGCGTACTCGAGGTTGGTCAGGCCGGACTCGGCGGGCAGGAACAGGTTCCACAGGCCTTGCTCTTTGGCCTTGGCCTTCAGCCGCTCGATGACCGGCGGGACGGTGTGATCGTCTGCGCCGGCCTCGTGCCGGTACTTGTCGTATTCGGCCTCGGCCGGAAAGACGTACTCGGTCATGAAGTCGGACAGTCGCTTGTGGTAGTCGTTGGCTTTGGCCGACATCGCGAAGTCCATGACCGTCACGATAGGACACGTGTCAGGACGGCCCACATGGCGAGGCTCAATGGTTCACCTTCGCGACACTGAAACCTCGCACATGACACGCCGTGAAGGGTGGGCGTGGTTTCAGTCTCGCGGTGTGGCGGGCGGTCGCGATTCCCGTCGCGCACCATGGAAGCCATGAGCGAATCCCGCCCGCCCTTCCCCCCGTTCACCCGCGAGACGGCGCTGCAGAAGGTGCAGGCCGCCGAGGACGCCTGGAACACCCGCGACCCGCACCAGGTGAGCCTGGCGTACACGCCCGACTCCCAATGGCGCAACCGCGACGAACACGTCGTCGGGCGCGAGGAGATCGTGGCGTTTCTGACCCGCAAATGGCAGCGCGAGCTCGACTACGCGTTGCGAAAAAGCTTGTGGGACTTCCACGACAACGTCATCGCCGTGCGCTTTCAATACGAATGCCGCGACGAGGCCGGCCAGTGGTACCGCAGCTACGGCAACGAGCTGTGGGAGTTCACCCCGTCGGGCTTGATGGCCCGCCGCGAGGCCAGCATCAACGACGTGCGCATCGACGAGTCCGAGCGCCGCTACTTCGGGCCCCGCCCGCCGGCGGAGCACGGCCGGGACATCCCGCTCTGGTAGCGGCACGGCCACAACGCCGGCGTGTGACTCCACAACTCGGCGGGCGGTACTGCGCGCGCCGCGGGTAGCGAACCATCGATGAGTTGGACGGCCGCGCCGGGGGTATCGGGCCCCGGTCCATCGCACGGCCGGGCCGAAATCCGGCAGGCGTTAAGGTAGCGAAGCGTGCGGCCAGCCAGCGGCACAGTCAAACGGCAGGAAAGTGCGGGAAAGCAGATGTACGCGCCATGACAGATGCGCAGACGACGGTAGGGGTGGTCGCCGAGTCCGCGGCCGACGAACGGCGCGTCGCGCTGGTGCCCAAGGCGGTCGCGTCGCTGATCAGCAGCGGAGTCGCGGTGGTGGTCGAGTCGGGAGCGGGCGAAGGCGCGTTGCTTCCCGACCAGCTCTACACCGAGGCCGGCGCCAGCATCGGGGACGCCTGGTCGGCGGACATCGTCGTGAAGGTGGCGCCGCCGACCAAGGAAGAGGTCGCCAAGCTGCGCAACGGCCAGACCCTGATCGGGTTCCTGGCCCCGCGCAACGCCGACAACTCGATCGGCGCGCTCACCGAGGCCGGCGTGCAGGCGTTCGCGCTGGAGGCCATCCCGCGGATCTCGCGCGCCCAGGTCATGGACGCGCTGTCGTCGCAGGCCAACGTCGCCGGCTATAAGGCCGTGCTGCTGGCCGCGTCCGAGTCGACCCGGTTCTTCCCCATGCTGACGACCGCGGCGGGCACCGTGAAGCCGGCCAGCGTGCTGGTCCTGGGCGTCGGCGTGGCCGGCCTGCAGGCGCTGGCCACGGCCAAGCGGCTGGGCGCGCGCACCTCCGGGTACGACGTGCGCCCGGAGGTCGCCGACCAGGTCCGCTCGGTGGGCGCGCAGTGGCTGGACCTCGGGATCGACGCGGCCGGCGAGGGCGGCTACGCCCGCGAACTCACCGAAGCCGAGCGCGCCCAGCAGCAGGAGTCGCTGGAGAAGGCGATCGCCGGATTCGACGTGGTGATCACCACCGCGCTGGTGCCCGGGCGGCCCGCGCCGCGCCTGGTGACCGCCGCGGCGGTGGAGTCGATGAAGCCCGGCAGCGTGGTGGTCGACCTGGCGGGGGAGACCGGGGGCAACTGCGAACTCACCGAACCCGGACAGACCGTCGTCAAGCACGACGTGACCATCGCCTCGCCGCTGAACCTGCCGGCGACCATGCCCGAGCACGCCAGCGAGCTCTACAGCAAGAACATCACGGCGCTCCTGGACCTGTTGATCACCGACGGCAAACTGGCCCCCGACTTCGACGACGAAGTGATCGCGGCGTCCTGCGTCACTCGAGAAGGAACCTAGACATGTACGACGAGCTGTTGGCCAATCTGGCGATCCTGGTGCTGTCCGGGTTCGTCGGGTTCGCGGTCATCTCCAAAGTGCCCAACACGCTGCACACCCCGCTGATGTCGGGCACCAACGCCATTCACGGCATCGTGGTGCTCGGCGCCCTGGTGGTGTTCGGCGAGGTCGAGCACCCGTCGCTTGCGGTTCAGATCATCCTGTTCGTCGCGGTGGTGTTCGGCACGCTGAACGTCATCGGCGGTTTCATCGTCACCGACCGGATGCTCGGCATGTTCAAGGGCAAGAAGAAGGTGGCGCCCGTCAAGACCGAGGATCTGGCGGCGAAATGAACTACCTCGTCACCGTCCTCTACATCGTTTCGTTCGCCCTTTTCATCTACGGCTTGATGGGCCTGACCGGGCCCAAGACCGCGGTGCGGGGCAACCTGATCGCCGCGGTCGGCATGGCGCTGGCCGTGACGGCGACGCTGATCAAGATCCGGCACACCGAGTCGTGGGTGCTGATCATCGCCGGCCTGGTGGTGGGCGTGCTGCTCGGCGTCCCGCCGGCGCGGTTGACCAAGATGACCGCGATGCCGCAGCTGGTGGCGTTCTTCAACGGCGTGGGCGGCGGCACGGTGGCACTGATCGCGCTGGCGGAATTCATTGAGACGAGCGGCTTTTCGGCGTTCCAGCACGGCGAGTCGCCGACCGTGCACATCGTGGTGGCCTCGCTGTTCGCCGCGATCATCGGGTCGATCTCGTTCTGGGGTTCGATCATCGCGTTCGGCAAGCTGCAGGAGATCATCTCGGGATCACCGATCGGCTTCGGCAAGGCCCAGCAACCGATCAACGTGCTGCTGCTCGTCGCGGCGGTGGCGGCGGCGGTGGTCATCGGCCTGGGCGCGCATCCCGGCACGGGTGGGGTGTCGCTGTGGTGGATGGTCGGCCTGCTGGCCGCCGCCGGTGTGCTCGGCCTGATGGTGGTGCTGCCCATCGGCGGCGCCGACATGCCGGTGGTGATCTCGCTGCTCAACGCGATGACCGGGTTGTCGGCCGCGGCGGCCGGCCTGGCGCTGAACAACACCGCGATGATCGTGGCCGGCATGATCGTCGGCGCGTCCGGCTCGATCCTGACCAACCTGATGGCCAAGGCGATGAACCGCTCGATTCCCGCGATCGTCGCCGGCGGCTTCGGCGGCGGAGGGGTGGCGCCCAGCGCCGACGGGGGCGGCGACAAGCACGTCAAGGCGACGTCGGCCGCCGACGCGGCCATCCAGATGGCCTACGCCAACCAGGTGATCGTGGTGCCCGGCTATGGGCTGGCCGTCGCGCAGGCGCAGCATGCGGTCAAGGACATGGCGTCGCTGCTGGAGGACAAGGGCGTGCCGGTGAAATACGCGATCCACCCGGTCGCCGGCCGGATGCCCGGGCACATGAACGTGCTGCTGGCCGAGGCCGAGGTGGATTACGACGCGATGAAGGACATGGACGACATCAACGACGAGTTCGCGCGCACCGACGTCGCGATCGTCATCGGCGCCAACGACGTCACCAACCCGGCGGCCCGCAACGAGCAATCCAGCCCGATCTACGGCATGCCCATCCTGAACGTGGACAAGGCCAAGTCGGTGATCGTGCTCAAGCGGTCGATGAACTCGGGGTTCGCGGGGATCGACAACCCGCTGTTCTACGCCGACGGGACGACGATGCTGTTCGGGGACGCGAAGAAGTCGGTGACCGAGGTCGCCGAGGAACTCAAGGCGCTTTAAAAGGGCCTAGACCGGCGGGTACGCCGGCGGCGGGTAGCCGTTGCCGTCGACGACGCCGCGCAGGCCCCACGGGACGTAGCGGAAGAAGAACTCGATCTCGTCGCTCATGTCATAGTCCGGGCTCGGATCCATGAAGACACCCCTCCAGTCGCGACTTGAGCTTTCTTCAGGCGAGTCTAATCCCATCCTCGTCGGGGTGACACCCGGCGTTTGCCTAAACTGTCCAACCAGTTGATTGATAATTGGGCTTGCCCGGCACCCCAGCGTCCGCCCGGCAGTGACGATTGCGAGTACAAATGCCATCCGAGAACGGACTGACCCGGCGCGAGGAATTGCTGGCCGTTGCCACCAAGCTCTTCGCCGCCCGCGGCTACCACGGCACCCGGATGGATGACGTCGCCGACGTGATCGGCCTGAACAAGGCGACCGTCTACCATTACTACGCCAGCAAGTCGCTGATCCTCTACGACATCTATCAGCAGGCCGCCGAGGGCACGCTGGCCGCCGTTCACGACGATCCCTCCTGGACGGCCCGTGAGGCGCTCTACCAGTACACGGTCCGCCTGCTCACCGGCATCGCGGCCAACCCGGAGCGGGCCGCCGTCTACTTCCAGGAGGCGCCCTACATCACCGAGTGGTTCACCGAGGAGCAGGTCGCCGCGGTCCGGGAGAAGGAAACCCAGGTCTACGAGCACGTCCACGGGCTCATCGATCGCGGCATCGCCAGCGGCGAGTTCTACCAGTGCGATTCGCACGTCCTGGCGCTCGGCTACATCGGCATGACGCTCGGCGCCTACCGGTGGTTGCGGCCGAGTGGCCGTCGCAGCGCCAAGGAGATCGCCGCCGAATTCAGCACCGCGCTACTGCGCGGCCTGATCCGGGATGAGGGGATCCGCACGAGTTCACCGCTCGGGCCCTAGATTTTCAGGTGCTTGTCCAGGAAGGCGAGCTGGTCGGCCACCACGCGGTCGAAGGCCTCGTCGACGTAGATCGCGAAATGTCCCTCGGGATATAGCTTGATCTCCCCGTGCGGGGCCTTGGCAGCGTGCCGCAGCGTCGCCGCCGCGGGGGCCACCGAGTCGGCCTCGCACACGCAGAACAGGATCGGACAGCCGATGTCGGGGGTGCGGCGCCCGGGCCGATAGGTCATGATCTTCAACGCGATCCGGGCCGCCACGTCCGAAGGGATGTCCGCGCCGTCGGGCACCAGTCGCAAAAAGCCCGGGTACGCGTCGGGTGTGGTCATCAGCGCCACCTCGCCCGGTCGCCCCACCGCGGGAATCATCACCGGTGCTTTCCCGCGCCGCGCGGCGAGCAGGTCGCGGGCGGCCAGCACGCCTACGCGCATGAAGATCAGCGGGTTCAGCGTTCCTATCGACGCCCTGGCGTCGGTGAAGGGGCATTGCACCACGGCGGCGGCGATGTCGGGGTAGGAGGCCGCCGTGGCGATCACATGGCCGCCGCTAAAAGACGTGCCCCACAACGCGATTCGAGAGGTGTCGATTCCGGGGATGGTGCGGGCGTAGGCGACGGCCGCGGCCCAGTCGGCGAGTTGCAGCCCGATGTCGAGCAGTTGGCGTGGGCGGCCCTCGCTGTCGCCGAAGTTGCGGTAGTCGAACACCAGGCAGGCGTAGCCGGCCGCGCTGAAGCGTTCGGCGTAGGCGTCCAGTCGCATGGTCCGCACCCCGGCGAGGCCGTGCGCCATCACCAGCAGCGGCGCGGGCCCGCTGCCCGGCGGCCGGTAGAGCCAGGCACTGATCAGATCGCCCCCGGACGGGAACTGGACGTCTTCGCGTTGTGTCATCAGCCAGTCATTCTGCCCGCGTCACCGCGACCGGTCCGCCGGTATCCGCCACGAATTTAATGGACTACTGTCTAGAAAAGTTTTGAGCGCTCAACGAACGGAGACTCTCATGGCGATCCGCGTCGCGCACGTCGGTACCGGAAACGTCGGAGGGTTGGCGCTCGCCGAACTCATCACCAACCCCCAGTTCGAGTTGACCGCGGTGTGTGTCTCCGCCCCCGAGAAGGTGGGCAAGGACGCCGGCGAACTGTGCGGCGTCGGTTTGGAGCCCGGTGCCGTCACCGGTGTCACGGCCGTCTCCGACCTCGACGCGCTGCTCGCCACCCAGCCCGAGTGTGTCGTCTACTGCGCCATGGGCGATACCCGACTGCCCGACGCGATGGCCGACGTCATGCGCATCCTGGCCGCCGGCGTCAACGTCGTCGGCTCTTCGCCCGGGCTGTTGCAATACCCGTGGGGCGTGATGCCCGACAAGTACATCGACCGGGTCGAAGACGCTGCCCGGCAAGGGAATTCGAGCATCTTCATCAGCGGTGTCGACCCCGGATTCGCGAACGACCTGATCCCGTTCGCGCTCGCGGGGACCTGCCAGCGCGTCGAGCAGGTGCGCTGCATGGAGATTCACGACTACGCCAGTTACGCCGGCGCAGAGGTGATGCACTACATGGGATTCGGCCGACCCATGGACGAAATCCCGATGCTGCTGCAGCCGGGCATCCTGTCCATCGCGTGGGGCACCGCGATCCGCCAGCTGGCGGCCGGCCTGGGCATCGAGGTCGACGAGATCACCGAGTCCTATCAGCGCGAGCCGGCGCCGGAGGATTTCGACATCGCGGTGGGACGCGTCGCCAAGGGCACCGTGGCCGTGCTGCAGTTCGAGATCCGCGGCATGGTCGACGGCCACCCCGCCATCGTCATCGAGCACGTCACCCGGCTGCGGCCGGACCTGCGACCCGATCTGCCCCAGCCCGCGTCCGGCGACGGCTCCTACCGCATCGAGATCACCGGCGAGCCGTCCTATGCCGTCGACATCATCCCGAGCAGCCGCAAGGGCGACCACAACCACGCCGCGATCGCCGGCGCCGCGGGTCGCATCGTCAACGCCATTCCCGCCGTCATCGCCGCACCGCCCGGCATCCGCACGACGCTGGACCTGCCGCTGGTGACCGGCAAAGGCCTATACGCACCAACCACTTTGGTGAGCACCTAAATCGAAAGGAGTCCCTGTGGGACGGGTAGAAGGCAAGGTTGCGCTGATCAGCGGGGGCGCCCGGGGGATGGGCGCCGAGCATGCGCGGCTGCTGGCGTCCGAGGGCGCCAAGGTGGTGATCGGCGACATCCTCGACGACGAGGGCAAGGCCGTCGCCGACGAGATCGGTGATTCGGTCCGCTACGTCCATCTCGACGTCACCCAGCCCGACCAGTGGGACGCCGCCGTCGAGACCGCGGTCAGCGAATTCGGCAAGCTCAACGTGTTGGTCAACAACGCCGGGACCGTCGCGCTGGGGCCGCTGAAGAGTTTCGATCTGGCCAAGTGGCAGAAGGTGATTGACGTCAACCTGACCGGAACCTTCCTGGGCATGCGCGCGGCGGTCGAGCCGATGATCGCGGCGGGCGGCGGCTCGATCATCAACGTGTCCTCGATCGAGGGCCTGCGCGGCGCGCCCATGGTGCACCCGTACGTCGCCTCGAAGTGGGGGGTGCGCGGGCTGGCGAAGTCCGCGGCGCTGGAGCTGGCGCCGCACAACATCCGCGTCAACTCCGTGCACCCCGGCTTCATCCGCACCCCGATGACCCAGCATCTGCCCGAGGACATGGTGACGATTCCGCTCGGCCGCCCGGCCGAGTCGCGCGAGGTCTCGACGTTCATCCTGTTTTTGGCCAGCGACGAGTCGTCCTACTCGACGGGCAGCGAGTTCGTCATGGACGGCGGGCTCGTGACCGACGTGCCGCACAAGGAGTTCTAGGCTCGGTTCGTCGCACGTTCGGCGTAGGGGATGGTGTCGATGCTGCGTAGCCTGGCCGACGTCGTGGGACCGAACCACGTCGTCACCGATCCCGACGTCCTCGCGGGCCGCAGCGTCGACCACACCGGCCGGTATCGGGGCCGGGCCAGCGCGCTGGTGCGCCCGGGTTCGCCCGAGCAGGTCGCCGAGGCGCTGCGGGTCTGCCGGGACGCGGGCGCGCACGTCACCGTCCAGGGGGGCCGCACCTCGCTGGTGGCCGGCACCGTTCCGGAACACGACGACGTGCTGCTGTCCACCGAGCGACTGCACGCCCTCGATGACGTCGACACCGTCGAGCGCCGCGTCCGGGCGGCCGCCGGCGCCACACTGGCCGCGGTGCAGCGGGCCGCGGGCGCCGCGGGCCTGCTGTTCGGGGTGGACCTGGCCGCCCGGGACACGGCGACCGTCGGGGGGATGGCGTCGACGAACGCCGGCGGGCTGCGCACGGTCCGCTACGGCAACATGGGCGAACAGGTCCTCGGCCTCGAGGTCGCGCTGCCCGACGGGTCGCTGCTGCGCCGCCACAGCCGGGTGCGCCTTGACAACACCGGCTACGACCTGTCGGCGTTGTTCGTCGGCGCCGAGGGCACCCTCGGCGCGATCACCTCGCTGGATCTGCGCTTGCACCCCACCCCCGCGCGGCGGGTGACGGCGGTGTGCGGGTTCGACGACCTGGCGGCGCTGGTGGACGCGGGCCGGACGTTCCGGGACACCGACGGCATCGCGGCGCTGGAATTGATCGACGGCCGGGCCGCCGCGCTGACGGGCGAACACCTGGGCGTGGGTGCCCCGGTCGACGGCGACTGGCTGCTACTGATCGAACTCGCCGCCGACCAGGACCAGACGGACCGACTCGCCGACCTGCTCGACGGAGCGCGGATGTGCTCCGAGCCCGCGGTCGGCGTGGATGTGGCTGCGCAGCAACGGTTGTGGCAGGTGCGTGAGTCGCTCGCCGAGGTGCTCGGCGTGTACGGGCCGCCGCTGAAGTTCGATGTTTCGTTGCCACTGTCGTCGATCGACGAATTCGCCCCAGCCGCAGTCGCTTTGGTCGGGACGCACGCGCCGGAGGCGCTACCCGTGCTGTTCGGCCACATCGGCGAGGGCAACCTGCATCTCAACGTGCTGCGCTGCCCGGTCGATCGGGAGCGCGCGCTCTACGAGCCGATGATGGAACTCATCGCGCGATCCGGCGGCAACGTCAGCTCCGAGCACGGCGTCGGCACCCGCAAGCGGCACTACCTGGGCATGTCCCGCGAGCCGGCGGACATCGCGGCGATGCGGACCATCAAGGCCGCGCTGGACCCGACCGGCTACCTCAACGCCGCGGTGCTGTTCGACTGATCGTTCTAGCGCCGTCTGACATACGCTGGGGTCCATGGCATCCGGGATCTTCGACACGCCCATCGTCGGAATCATCAACAGTCTCTTCAACGGGATGATCGACGCGCCCGTCGTCGGGCGACTGGTACGACGCGGGCTGATCAAGATCCGCTACGTCGGCAGGCGTTCGGGCAAGACGATCGAGACCCCGGTCGGGTATCGCCGCTCCGGCGACGGCGTCGTCATCAACGTCATGTCGCCCGACAGCAAGACCTGGTGGCGAAACTTCCTCGGCGAGGGCGGTCCGATCACGCTGCTCAACTTCGACGGCGCCGACCACACCGGACACGCGATCGCCAGCCGAGACGAGAAGGGCCGCGTCAAGGTCGCGGTGCACCTCGACTGATCAGGAACTGCCCTTGATGCCGACCGCGTGCCGCAGCTGCGCGAGGAATTGGTCGGCGTCGTCGCTGGGCACGATGTAGTGCGAGATCGCGATCCGAATGACGGTCGCCGCCTTCACCGCGGCGTTGGGGCCCGGCAGGTGGCGCTGCAGGCCCTCCCGCATCTGCGGGATGACCCCGCCGAACTGGGCGATGGTGTGTTCGGGCTCGACGTCGACCATGCGCACCCCGGAGTAGGAGTGCTGGTACTCCACGATGAACCGCAGCACGGCGTCGAGCTTGTCGACGCCCTTCAACCCCGCGGTGGCCCGCACCAGCCCGCTCTCGAAGATCTGCCGCTCGTAGCTCGAAAAGGCCGACAGCAACTCCTCTTTCGACGCGAACCAGCGGTACAGCGTCGGGCGCGAGACCCCGGCCTGCGCGGCGACGTCGGACAGGCTGAGCTTGGTCTTGCCGTTGCGGCCCAGCACCTCGGCGGTGGCATCGAGGATGCGCTGCCGCGTCGAGGTGTCGGGCTCTGCGGTCTGGGCCGGACTGCTCATAAGTGCAACTCTACGAAGTCGTTCACCGTCATTTCGCTTCCCGGCCAGGCTTGGGCGGCCGCGGCCGCACCAACACGGACTGCTGGATGGCGCCCACCGCCCCCTGCTCGTCGAACAACGTGCCGACCGTGGTCCCGATGCCGTCCGGGCCGTAGTTCGTCTCGGCGCGGATCCCGATCCACTCCCCGTCGGGAACCCGGAACACGTGCACGGCCAGGTCGGTGTTGAGGAAGGTCCACCGGGTGATGTCCAACTTGCTGCCGATGCCGTTGGCGCAGTCGGCCACCGCGAACAGCCGCTCCAGCGGTGTCATGCTCTCGCCGGTGACCAGGTCTACGGTCGGGTGGATCCACGATTCGCCCGGCCCCTCGCTCAGCGGTTCGGTCAGCCACAGCCAGTCCAGGCTGTGCACGTAGTTGCGGTCCCAATCCCGCGCCTTCAGGTTGCGGTTGCGCGCCTCGCTGCGCGGCCGCGGCATTTCGGGCGCGGCGTGGGCCACGGCGCTCGTGTCCAGCGTCTGTAACCGCCAGCCGCTGGCGCGCGCCACCGGCCGGGGCTCGCCATCGGGGCCGGGGGCCAGCATCTCGGCGGTGACCAGTTCGATCTGCTTGCCGCCCCGCTGCACCTGCGAGCCGACCCACAGGTCCCCCTCGGCCGGCACCCCGCCCAACAGGTCGATGACGACGCGCGACAGGCGGGTGTCGTCGCGCTGCTCGCACCGCTCGAGCGCCCGCACCAGCAGCGCGGACACCGGCCCGCCGTGCTGAATCGCGGCCGACCACGTGCCCCGCGCCAAATCGGTGGCCCGAAATTTCTCGCCCAGCGGATCGGCGCCGTCGACGAGCTCGTAGTAGGAGTCGGACATCGTCAACCTTTCGTCAGGGCAGGCCGGCACCGGGAGTCGTCACCGTGACCGCATCCAGCCGGGACAGCCGGGTGCCGACCAGCCGCTGGGGATAGGCGTCCGTACTCGATAACAGGAACAGCGTCCGCCGCTCTGGGCCGCCGAGCGCGCAGGCGATCGCTACGCGCTCACCCATGTCGATGCGGTCGGTCACCGCCCCGCCCTCGACAATCCGCTCGAATTGGTGGGCCAGCGTCATCGACGCCCACACCGCGCCGTCGGCGTCGAGCGCGATGCCGTCGGGCGGCCCGTCCAGGCCCTCGGCGAAGACACGCCGGTCGGCCAGGCCGCCGTCCGGGTCGATCCTGAACGCGGTCAGCCGGCGGCCGATCGATTCCGCGACGATCAGGGTGGCGCGGTCCGGGGTGATCACCATGCCGTTGGGAAAGTCGAGGTCCTCGGCGACGACGGTCGCGCTGTCGTCGGGATCGAGGCGGATGATGCGCCCGCCGTGCCACGCCTGGCACCCGATGTAGGCGCGCCCCGCGTCGTCGATCACCATGTCCCCGAGGTTTTCCGGCGCGAGTTCGGTGAGATCGGCGATGGTGTCCACGGTTTCACCGTCGTAGCGCAGCACCTTGCGGTCGTCGGCCGAGACGATCAGCAGCGATCCGTCCGGCCGGAAGCCCAGGCCGGAGGGCGCGTGCCCGGGCAGTGGCAAGGTCGTGAGCGAGCCACCCATGGTCGAGGTGTGGACCGCCTCGCCCAGCATGTCGGAGAACCACAGCAGCCCCTCGAACCAGCGTGGCCCCTCGCCGAAGCAGAAGCTGTTGGCCAGCGGTTCGGGAATCATCCGGTCACGCCTTTGACCACGGCTTCCGCTTTACAAAACACCGCCAAAGTGTCATGCACCGTGGGTGCCGGTGTCAATCTCGCGACGGCCGGTCCCCGCGGACCCGATGAAGGCGGATGCGCAAGCGCGGGAGGCGTCGCCCAATTGTGTTCCGCCCCTGGATGTCCCATCGATCCGGCGGACCACCGAGCCGGCACCTTGTTAGCCAGGCTTTACAAATCCTACGCAAAGTGTCACGCTGAGCCGTGAGCTGCTAGCGCGAGAGGTGGACCCGACTTGACCACGGAATCTGAGCAGACCGAGTGGACCGTGCAGGGCCTGCTGGACCTGTTCGACGTGCGGGCCGACGGGCAGGACCGGTTCACCGGCGACACCGGCATCGTCGGCGGCGACGAACGTCAGGTGGTGGAGGGAACCCAGGTGCTCGCCCAGGCGATTGTGGCGGTGGCCAAACGGTTCGGCGACAAGTCGGTGCGTTCGGCACACGCGGTGTTCTCCCGCGCGGTGACCGTCGGCCCGCCGATCGAACTCGTCCTCGACGTCGTGGCCGAGGGCCGGTCCACCGCCACGGCGGTGGTCGCCGTCCACCAGAACGGGCGGCGCTGCCTGAGCATCACGGTGCTGGCCGACGTGCCGACCGGCGACGTCATCCGCCACCATCTGCCGCGCCCCGACGTGACCGGGCCCGCGGACGCCATTCCCTCGCCGATGCCGATGGTGGGCCGCGAACTGCGCCTGGTCGACGTCGTCGACGTGAACAGCCCCGACGAGGTCGGGCCACCCGAGCTGTACGCGTGGCTGCACTACGACCCGATCCCGGAACGGGACGACCTGGCCAAGGCGCTGCTCGCGTACTTCACCGGCCACCTGGGCATCTCCACGACGATGCGACCGCACGAGGGCATCGGCACCGCCCAGGCGCACCTGACCGTGTCCACCGCACCGATGAGCATCTCGGTGGCGTTCCACGAACCGGTGCGCTGGGACGGCTGGCTGCTTTACACCCACGAGAGCACCCAGGTCGGCGCGGGGATGTCGTACGTGCGCGGCACCGTGCACTCCGAGGCGGGCGAGCTGCTGTGCTCGTTCGCCCAGGAGGCGCTGATCCGGCCGCTGCGCACCACGGACACGGCGATCGATTCCCGCGCGCGGTTCTGACGGCGGGCCGCGGTCATGCACTTCACCATCACCCATCCCATGCACAGTCACCCGTACAACCCGGAGTTGGTCAGCGGGGACGGCATCGCGAAGGTGGCCGCGGCCACCGAGGCGGCCGGCATTCACGGGTTCGGCTTCACCGACCACCCGGCGCCGTCGCAGCGGTGGCTACAAGCCGGTGGGCATGACGCGTTGGATCCCTTTGTCGCGCTGGGTTTCGCGGCGGCCACGACGACGACGCTGCGGCTGATCCCGAACATCGTGGTGCTGCCGTATCGAAACCCGTTCGTAGTGGCCAAGTCCGGCGCGACGCTGGACCTGCTCTCCGGCGGCCGCTTCACGCTCGCGGTCGGTGTGGGTTATCTGAAGCGGGAATTCGCCGCGCTCGGTGTCAGCTACGACGAGCGAGCCGAGCTGTTCGAGGAAGCACTGCAGGTGATCCGGGCGGTGTGGACCGGCGACGACATCACCTTCGAGGGTAAGCATTTCAGCGCGCGGGGGATCACCGCGCACCCCCGCCCGCTGAGCGACCCGCACCCGCCGATCTGGATCGGCGGCAACACCTCGTCGGCGCGCCAGCGCGTGGCGCAATACGGCGACGGCTGGTGCCCATTCCCGGCCCCTCCCCAGTTGGCCCAGACGGCGGGCACCGCGGTGATCGACTCCGTGGCGCGGCTCACCGAAGGCATCGACGATCTGCGGCGCCGGTGCGATGCCGCGGGCCGCGACTGGTCCACCATCGACATCACCTTCGCCAACTTCGAGGGCGGCAGCCCCGCCGACGACTCATTCAACCCCGACGCCTATCTCGCCGGCTTGGAAAGGCTTGCGGGCGTGGGGGTTACCTGGGTGAGCGTGCACCTGCCCGGGGACAGCATCACCCACGCGCTCGAGACCCTCGACCGATTCCGCACCCTCGTGATCGACGCGGCCTGATGGACTTCTCCCGCGTCCAACTCTCGCCGGAGGACCAGGCCTTCCGCGACGAGACGCGGGCGTTCATCGCCAAGCACGTCACCGACGAGGTGCTGCACCGGCAGCTGAAGTTCGGCGAAAACTTCGACGAGGACGTGCATCTGGCGCTCGGCGAGGCCGGCTACCTGGCATCCGATTGGAAGCTGGAGTCCGAGGGCGGCTTCAGCCCGGTGCGCCGACGCATATTCCAGCTCGAGATCGCCCGCGCCCACACCCCCTGGTATCACTGGGGCACCACGTCCGTCGTCGCCAAGCTGGTGCGGCAATTCGGGGCGCCCGAGCTGGCCGACAAGGTCATTCCGGGCGTGCTGGCCGGCGAGATCCGGCTGTGTCTGGGCTACACCGAGCCCGAGGGCGGCTCGGACGTCGCCACCTGCAAGACGCGCGCGGTACGCGACGGCGACGCGTGGATTATCAACGGCTCCAAGATGTTCACGTCGAACGCGCAGAACGCCAGGTACGTCTTCCTGCTCACCAACACCGACCCCCAGGGCCCCAAGCACAGGAACCTGACGATGTTCCTGGTGCCCCTCGACACGCCGGGCATCCAGATCCAGGGCATCCGGACGCTGGACGGCGACCGCACCAACATCGTCTACTACAGCGACGTCCGCGTCGAAGACCTCTACCGCATCGGCGAGGTGAACGGCGGCTGGACGGTGATGCGCGCGGCGCTGGACTCCGAGCACGGCATCGTGGACCCGGAAGACCATGGGCTGCAATACGTCGCGGCGATGGCGGCGCACGGCGACCTGATGGCCGAAGTGGTCGACGCCGTCGCGGCCGTCGCTTCGGCGACGGACGACGAGTCGGTGAAGTACCGGCTCGGCCGCGCCGTCGCGCGCATGGAGGCGGCGCTGTCCACGCCCGGAATGTTCGGGCGGGTCGCGGTCGCGCAGACGATGCGCGACATCACCCCGGACCTGATGGACATCATGGGTTCGGCCTCGGCGTTGCCGACCGAAACCGAAGGCTCCGCCACCGACGGTGCGGCGGAACACCTTTACCGGCTCTCGTTGCCGCTCGGCATCTATGGCGGCACCCTCGAGGTGTTCCGCAACATGATCGCCCAGCACGAGCTGAACCTGGGACGCCCTAGCTACGGCGGGTGAGCGGCAGGTCGGTCACGACGTCGGCCCGGGCCAGGTCGAAGCTGAAAAAGCCCTTGATGGGCAGGCTTTCCGGTGGCGGATCCGGATAGCTCCAGGCGATGTCGTCGATCACGTGATCTCCCACGACGGCCGACCAGTAGGTGGCAAAGCCCTTGTAGTTGCAATACGTCACCGTGTCGGTGCGGCGCAGCAGGTCAGTGCGCACGTGCGTCGGGCCGACGTAAAGCCTTGGCTCCAAAGCGGTCTCGAACACGATCACGGTGTCATCGGTGTCCACCAGCGTGACGCCCGCGACGCTGGCGCGCAGGCGGCGCCTCGTCGGCCGGCAGTCGACGCGGTGGTAGGGATTCGGCGGATAGTGCACGAGCTCGCGGCCCTCCTCCAGCCAGGTGTCGACGGCGTCCCACGGCACGTGCACGAAGCCCGGCGCCTCCGGCTCGGGTTCGGTGGGCAGGTCACCGACATCCTCGGCGCGGAAGACGTAGCTGAGCGGCCGGCCCCGCCGGTGCACCAGCAAAGCCCGCTCGGTGTCGATCACCAGGCGCCCGTCCTGGATCGCCTGCACGCGCCGTGGGTGCGGCTCGACGAACACGACGCCGTCCGGTATGGCGGGCGAGAACCGCCCGGCCGGATCACTGCTGAGCGGACCACGTCCGGCAACGAGGCTCATGGTGCTCCTTCCATCGCCCACGCCTTCGACCGTCACGCTAGCGTGGCACTGGCAATGGACGGTCACGCCGGCGTGACATTCGAAGAGCGCGGAGTAGGACTTAGCCATGGCGGGACCAATGGAGGGCGTCAAGGTCGTCGAGCTCGGGGTATGGGTGGCCGGGCCGGCCGCCGGCGGCATCCTGGCCGACTGGGGCGCCGACGTCGTCAAGATCGAACCGCCGCGCGGGGACCCGGGGCGGTTGTTCGGCAGGATGTTGGGCTGCGACCTCGGCGTCAACCCGCCTTTCGAGATGGACAACCGCTCCAAGCGCAGCGTCGTGCTGGACCTCGCGCAGGAGTCGGGCCGCGAGACCGCGTTCGAATTGCTCGCCGACGCCGACGTTTTCGTGACGAACGTGCGGCCCGGCGCGCTGTCGCGCCTCGGACTGGACTTCGAGTCGGTGTCGGCGCGCAATCCCCGCCTGGTCTACGGGCTGATCACCGGGTACGGCGAGACCGGGCCCGATGCCGACCGCGCCGCATACGACGTCGCCGCGTTCTGGTCGCGGGCCGGGGTGGCGCATCTGCTCACCCGGCCCGGCGACACGCCGCCGTTCCAGCGCGGCGGCATGGGCGATCATTCGGCCGGCATGACGCTGGCCGCGGCGATCTGCGCGGCGCTGGTCGCCCGCGCCCGCACCGGAACCGGCCAACTGGTCAGCACCTCGCTGTACCGCCAGGGCGCCTACACCGTGAGCTTCGACCTGAACACCTATCTGCTGACCGGTCAGCCGATCGCGGTCGGGCAACGCGAGTCGATGGGCAACCCGTGCATGAACAATTACGCGACCGCCGACGGGCGCCGATTCTGGATCGTCGGGCTCGAAGGCGACCGGCACTGGCCCCCGCTGTGTCGCGTCGTCGGCCATCCGGAGTGGCTGACCGATCCCCGGTTCGGCGACGCGTACGCGCGCTTCGTCAACGCGGCGGAGCTGATCGCCGAACTCGACGCCATCTTCGCCACCCGCACACTCGACGAATGGGCGCAGGCGTTTTCCGGTGAACCGGACTTCTTCTGGTCACCGGTCAACTCGCTCGAGGACGTCGTGGCCGACGAGCAATTCCACGCCGCGGGCGGCATCGTCGACGTGCCGGACGGTGAATCCATCGTTCCGATGGTGGCCACCCCGGCCGATTTCCACGGCACCCCATGGGCACCCCGTTCTGCGGCACCGGAACTCGGGCAGCACACCGAGGAAGTGCTCGCGGAGCTCAAGGCTCGCCGCGGCTTGTGACCACCGGTCGCTCCTTTACAAATATCGTCCTAAGTGTCACGCTGTCCGGTGAGCCGCGCAAGGCGGCACCCAGCCCAGGACAAGCGTTGCCGTAAGCGCCAATCCCCGCGCGGCGGTGAGGAACGGATTGAATGGTCACGTCAACGTTCGACATCAGCCAAGGCGCCCGGGTCGATGCCGCCGGAGCCAGCCGGGAACGTTTGGGATACCGGCTCGACGTCATCGCGGTGAGCGCCCTCGACGTCGTCCAATCGGCCGGGGGTTGGCTGTACGACCGCGCCATGGCCGGATGGCAGGTGACGGTGTTGCTGCCCGACGGGGGTGACGACCGATGCCTACGCATCCTCGGTGTGCGGGCGCTGGATCTCGAGGAGCAATTCGCGATGCTCGGCCCGGCGAGCCAGAGCCTCGCGGTCAGCGCCGACGCCTTCACCGCGGATGCGCGCGTGCGCGACAGGGTGCTCGCGTCGCTGGACGACCGGCTGACCGAAGTCACGCTGTGGGGCCACGCGCCGTCCGGTTGGCCCCTGCGGGTGGATCGCGGGGTGGCCCGGGCACAGTACGCGCTCAGCGCGGCCGCGCGCCGATTCAAGGGCCACGCGCTGGCCGCGGCCGGGATGGCTTGTCCCACCGTCTATTCCACCGAGACCTTGCTCTGTGACCTGGCGACCTGTGGGCGCGGCGACTCGGGGCTGGTCCGGCTCGACTGATGAAGAAGTACTACCGGCACACGCTTCTCTACCTGCACGAGACCATCTCGCTGGGCACCGGCCGAAGCGATCGCTTCACCGAGGTCTTCTCCGACACCTACCGGCCGATGATGGAGGACCTCGGCGCGCGGCTGTTCGCGATTTGGGAGACGACGCCGTACAACGGCCACTGGCCGCAGGTGACGATCATCTGGGAGATCGACGGATTCGCCGATTACGCGCGCATCGGCGCGGCGCAGGCCCGCGGCGGCAGCCACGAGGCCGCGGCCGGAAAATGGTCGGCGTTCCTGGCTGACGCCGGCGCGGCGGGGGAGGGCCGCATCATGTACCCCGGGCCCAGCAACAAGACCCTCGCCCAGCTGCGCGACGCGAATTTCACGGCGCCGCTGGTGATTCAGGAGATCATGCAGACCAAGCCCGGGCGTCAGGACGACTACATCCGCGAACTGGAGCGCCTCTACGTTCCATGGTCGGAACGGACCGGCAAACGCTGGCTGGGCTCGTTCACCACGACCTTCCGCTACAACGAGGTCATCCACTACTGGGCGCTCGACGGCGGCTGGGAATGCTTCGCCAACCACTACCCCTCGTGGAAGGAGAGCCCGCCTCCCGAGATCGTCACGTGGATGAGCGTGGCGCCCGCCCTGCGCGATGGCTGGGAGGACTCGATCCTGCAGGCCCTACCGCCGTCGCCGCTGCAGTGACGAACCAGTCGGAAGACGTGGACTTCGCCTACGACCCCTTCGACGCGCAGGTGATGGCCAATCCGCTGCCGTACTACCGGATCCTGCGCGACCGCCACCCCGTCTACTACATGCCACAGTGGGACACCTTCGCCCTGTCCCGATTCGAGGACATCTGGCAGGTGCTGGAGGTGAACGACGGAACGTTCGTCGCGTCGGAAGGCACCCTGCCGGCGGCCTCGGTGCTGGCCAAGCACAACACCGGACCGGTTGACGATCCACCGCTGCACCCGTTGCCGTTTCACGCGGTGTTCGACACGGACCTGTACGCCGAGATCCGCCGCGCGCACTCCCAGCCGTTGCGCCCCCGCGCCGTGACCGGCTGGGAGCCGCGAATCCGCGAGCTGGCCAACGAGCGTCTCGACGAGCTGCTGCCGCGCGGTTCGTTCGACCTGACCCAGGACTACGGCGGCATCGTCGTGGCGTCCGTCGTCTGCGAATTGTTGGGTATTTCAACCGGTCTCGCCCCGCAGGTGCTGGCGGCGGTCAACGCGGGCAGCCTCGCCGAGCCGGGTGTCGGCGTGGACACCGCCGAAGCGCGGCCCAACTATTTCGACTACCTGCTGCCATCGGTTCGGCGCCGCCGCGCCGACCGGGCCGGTGACACGCTGCCGGTGGTCGACGGCCTGCTCGGCTACCGGCTGCCCGACGGCAGCCCGCTCGACGACGTCGAGGTCGCGACCCAGATGCTCTGCATCTTCATCGGCGGCACCGAGACGGTGCCCAAGATCGTCGCCCACGGGCTGTGGGAGCTCGGCCGGCGGCCGGAGCAGATGGCCGCGGTGCGTGCCGACCCCACCAACACCGTGCCGGTCGCACGTGAGGAGATGATCCGGTTCTGCGCACCCGCCCAGTGGTTCGCGCGCACCGCGCGGAAACCCTTCACGATTCACGGCGAGACCATCCGGCCCGGCCAGCGGGTCATCACCCTGCTCGCGTCGGCCAACCGCGACGAACGCGAATACCCCGAACCCGACGAATTCATCTGGGACAGGCCGATTCACCGCTCACTGGCGTTCGGCCGCGGCCAACACTTCTGCATCGGCTACCACCTGGCCAGGCTGGAAGTCGCTGTGCTGCTGCAGGAATGGCTACGTAGGGTGCCCGAGTTCGCGATCCAAACCGAAGCCGCCCGGCGGCTGCCGTCGAGCTTCCAATGGGGATGGAACAACATTCCGGTGGAGGTCTGACGTGTGGTCCTACCGGATCGTCGCGCCGTATGCGTTCGAGCGCACAACGATCGCCGACAAGACGCCGGAGTCCCTGGCCGACGGGCAGGTGCTGTTGCGGTTCATGGCGGCCGGTGTCTGCGGCAGCGACCTGCCGGCCTTCCGCGGCGCGCGCGGGCGGCTACCCGGTGACGACGGGGCCAGCGCGGCCGAAAAGGACGGCTTCCCGATCCACGAGATCGCCGGGGAGGTGATCGCCAGCCGGCATCCCGACCACCGCCCCGGCGATCACGTGGTCGGCTGGGCCTCGGGGTTCGACGGCATGATGGAACGCGTGGTCAGCAGCGGCGACGGCCTGGCGCCGTACGACCCGGCGCTGACCCCCGCGCAAGCCGTCGGCCTGCAACCGCTGGCCTGCGTCCTCTACGCCCTCGAGCAGCTGCCCGACCTCACCGGCAGGCAGGTGGCGATCATCGGCCAGGGTTCGATCGGCCTGCTGTTCTCCTACGTAGCAAAGGCGGCCGGCGCGCGGCGCGTCACGGGAGTGGATCCCATCGACCGGTCAAGTGTCGCGAGCACTTTCGGCGTCGACGACCCGGTGCGCGCCACCAGCGACCGGTGGGTGAGCCGGCTGGCGGCCGTCGACCGCGCCGACATCGTCATCGAGGCGGTCGGTCACCAGGTCGCGACGCTCGGCCACGCCATCGCCGCCGCGGCGCCCGGCGGCACGGTGTTCTATTTCGGCGTCGCCAACGACGACGCCTACCCGATCGACATGCGCAGCATGCTGCGCAACAACCTGACGCTGAAATCCGGTGTGACGCTGGACCGGCGTCGCATGCTGGAGCTCGCCGGCAAGTTCGCCGCCGAACATCCCGGGCTGCTCGCCACCTACCTGACCCACACGTTCGGCGTCGACGACGTGCAGGGCGCGTTCGACCTCGCCTGCCGGCCCGTTCCGGACCGCGTCAAGATCGCGATCGCGCAATGAGCGTGGTCGACGATTCGCGGAGCCCCTTGCAGCGGGCCCTGGACCGGGGCACCCCTATTTGGGGCGGCTGGATCACCGCGCCCACGCTGCTCGGGGCGGAGGAATTCGCCAGGGCCGGTTATGATTACGTGGGCTTCGACGCCCAGCACAGCTACCTCGACGACGCCGACATCGCCGGCATGCTGCGCCGAACCGAACACCTGCCGATCGGCACAGTGGTGCGGCTGCCCAACCCTGATGCGGCACCGATCGGGCGCGTGCTGGACGCCGGCGCCGACGCCGTCGTCATCGCCATGATCGAGTCCGCGGACCAGGCCGCCGCGGCCGTGGCCGCCACCCGCTACCAGCCGGCGGGCATCCGCAGCTTCGGCCCGCTGCGCGCCGACCTGGGCCGCGACACCGCGGCGCTGCAAGCCCGGGTCAGCGTGTTCGCGATGATTGAGACGGCCGCTGCGCTGGGCGCCATCGACGAGATCTGCGCCGTCGACGGGCTCGGCGGCCTCTACGTCGGCCCCGCCGACCTCGCCCTTTCGCTGGGCGTGGATGTGCATGCGGCGCACAAGGATCCGGCTGTCCTGGATGCCATCGTGCGAGTTCACCGAGCGGCAGGAGCGGCCGGTCTGGTGACCGGGGTGCACGCGGGGGACGGCCCGACCGGCCGCGCCATGGCGAAGCTGGGGTTTTCGATGATCACCCTGGCGGCCGAATCGGTTGCGCTGCGGCGGGGAGCCGCGGAGCACCTGCGCGAGGCGAAAACATGACGGATGACCGGACCGCGATCCGTGAGGTGGTAGACGCTTACGCCCTGGCGCTGGACTCCGGCGACATCGACGCGTGCCTGCGCCTGTTCACCCCGGACGCCGAATTCCTTGTCTACGGGCGCTCGTTCGCCGGGCACGACGGCATCGGCAAGATGTTCCGGGATGCCCCGCGGGGCCTGCACCTGACCGGGGTGTCCCGCATCGACGTCCACGACGACACGGCAACGGCCCGGTCGCAGGTGCTGTTCGTCCGGGCGGTCGACCAGCACCTCCGACCCGCGCTGTACGACGACGACCTCGTCCGCATCGACGGGCGGTGGCTTTTCCGCCGGCGCCGATGCCAATTCGTCACCAGCCGAGGCCTTTCCGACACCCCCGAGGTCACATCGTCGTGAATGAACGCGTCGCACTGGTGACCGGGGCGGCCGGGGGACAGGGCTGGGCCATCGCGAAAAGGCTCCGGGCGGAGGGTTATTCGGTGGCCGCGTGTGATCGGCGCGCAGGCGACCTGACCGCCCTGGTCGCTGAATTGAGCGACGACGAGGTGATCGCCGTCGAACTCGACGTCAGGTCCGAATCGGTGTGGGAGCAGGCCGTGCGCACCGTGGTCGGCCGGTTCGGGGCGCTGACCACGCTGGTCAACAACGCCGGCGTGTTGCACCGGGCGTCGCTGGCGGACGAGACCGCGGATGCCTTCGAAACCTCCTGGCGGGTCAACTGTTTCGGTGCCTTCCTGGGGATCCACACGGCACTGGAGCACCTCCGCGCGGCGACCAACGCCGCGATCGTCAACATCTGCAGCACCGGCGCCATCCGCCCCTTCCCGCACCACGCGGCCTACGGTTCGGCGAAGTGGGCGCTTCGCGGCCTGACCCAGAACGCCGCCGCCGAACTGGCGCCCCTCGGCATTCGCGTCAACGCCGTCTTCCCCGGGCCGATCGCGACGCCGATGCTCGACGACGCCACCCAACTACGACTGGCCGCGTCGTCGGCCTTCGGGCGGATCGGCCAGCCCCGCGAGATCGCCGACGCGGTCGCGTTCCTGGTCTCCGAGGCGGCGTCGTTCATCACCGGCGCCGAACTGGTCGTCGACGGCGGCCAATGCGTGCAGATCCGCTGAGCGGCGCCCGCGGTGGCGCTAGTCGAACCTGATGAGCTGGCGCACGGCGGTGCCGTCAGCGAGGTTGTCCATCGCCTCGTTGATCGCCTCCAGCCGGATCGACGAGGACACCAGCGCCTCCACCGGCAGCCGGCCCGACTGCCACAGTGCGACGAACCGGGGAATGTCGCGACTGGGCACCGCCGAACCCAGGTAACTGCCGATCAGCGATCGGCCTTCGGCCACGAAACCCAACGGCGACACAGTGATTCGCGCGGCCGGTGGCGGCAGCCCGACCGTGATGGTGCGGCCGCCAGGCGCGGTCAGGGCGATGGCCGTCTCGAGCGCGGCGGGATGGCCGGCGGCCTCGATGACCACGGCGGCCTTGACGCCGACGTCGAGGGCCTGCTGCGAGGTGTATGCCTCGTGCGCGCCCCGGGCCCTTGCGGCAGCCAGCTTTTCGGGCAATTGGTCGACGGCGACGACGCGCACGCCGTCGTAGGTGAGCGCCGTGAGCACCGCGGCCATGCCGACACCGCCGAGGCCGACCACGGCGACCGTCTGCCCCGGCCGCGGGTCGCCGACGTTGAGCACGGCACCGCCACCGGTCAGCACCGCGCAGCCCAGCAGCGCGGCGACTTCGGGCGGCACGTCGGGCGGCACCGGCACCACGCTGGCCCGGTTGACCACCGCGTGCGTCGCGAAACCCGAGACGCCGAGGTGGTGGTAGACCCGGTGTCCGGCCTGGCTGAGCCGGATGTCCCCGCCGAGCAGCGTCCCGGCGCCGTTGGCCGCGCTGCCCGGTTCGCACGGCGTCAGGCCCCCGGTCGCGCAGGCGGCGCAATGACCGCACCGCGGCAGGAAGACCAACACCACCCGCTGACCGATCGCGAGGTCGGCGACACCGTCGCCGACCTGCTCGACGATCCCGGCCGCCTCGTGACCGAGCAGCATCGGCACCGGGCGCACCCGGTTGCCGTCGACCACCGACAAGTCCGAGTGGCACACGCCGGCCGCCTCGATGCGGACCATCACCTCGCCGCTGCCCGGCGGGTCCAGCTCGAGATCGACGACGCGGATGGGCCGGGACTCGGCGTAGGGGCGGGCCAGACCGATCCGGTCCAGCACGGCACCCCGAATCCGAACCATGCTGGAATACAACCATGGTTCGCCAACCGCCGGCCTCGCCGGCTCCGGTGGTACCGCCGGCGCCGGACGGGCTCACCAGCGACGACTTCCCGGTCATCTGGCCGGTCGGAACCCGGTGGGCCGACAACGACATGTTCGGCCACCTCAACAACGCCGTGTACTACCAGTTGTTCGACACCGCCATCAACGCCTGGATCAACACCAGCACCGGGCTGGACCCGCTCACCACGCCCGCGCTGGGCATCGTCGCCGAGTCCGGCTGCCGGTACTTCTCCGAGCTGCATTTCCCGGAAAACCTCGCTGTGGGCCTGGCGGTGACCCGGCTGGGCCGCAGCAGCGTGACCTACCGGCTCGCCGTCTTCCGGTCGGCTCAGGGCGGGCCGGCCCAGCCCATCACCGCGCTGGGCCACTGGGTGCACGTCTACGTCGACCGGACCAGTCGCAAGCCGGTCGAGATTCCCGACGCCATCCGCTCGTTGCTGTCGACGGCGAAGGTGGACCGGTAATCCCGAGATCGCCCGCGGCACCGGGGCTTTCGCGCGAAACCGCCGCGCTACCTGCGCACTCGGGACGCGTCGAGCGCCCGGCTATGCTTCGCCAATGCCCGTTATGAGCAAGACCGTCGAGGTCAACGCCGACGCCGCCTCGATCATGGCGATCGTCGCCGACTTCGAGGCCTACCCGCAGTGGAACGAGGAGATCAAGGGGCTCTGGGTGCTCGCCCGCTACGACGACGGGCGCCCCAGCCAGCTGCGGCTCGACACCGACTACCAGGGCATGCAGAGCATGTTCATCCAGGCCGTGTACTACCCGGGGGAGAACCAGATCCAGACCGTCCTGCAGCAGGGCGACCTGTTCACCAAGCAGGAGCAGCTGTTCAGCGTGGTGGAGATGGGCAACTCCAGCCTGCTGACCGTGGACTTAGACGTCGAGACCTCGATGCCGGTTCCCGCGCCGATGGTCAAGCAGCTCGTCGGCAACGTGCTGGACCACCTCGCCGAAGCCCTGAAGCGGCGCGCCGAGCAGCTTGCCTCCGGCTGATCGTTCGCACGGCGACGTTGGACGGAGAGTCGCCTTAGTCGAAGATTCCCGTCCGGTCGCGCAGCTCGGTCAGCCGGGTCGCCGCGTCGGTGAACTGCCACACGGTGTGCTCGATCACCGCGGCGGCGTCGCGCCGGCGCAGCGCGGCGATCAGCTGCCGGTGATTGTCGACGGCGGCCGCGCCCCAGTGCTCGTCGGCGGCATACACCAGCACCGGCATGTAGCGGGCGGCGTTGAGCAGGAACCAGGCCAGCTTGATCCGCCCGCTCGCCTGGTTGAAGACCCGATGGAACGCGAACTCGATGCCTGCGATCGTCTCGGCGTCGCCGGACCCCACCGCCGCGGCGAGCGCCTCGTTGATGCGCTCGAGCTCGGCGATCTCGGCGTCGGTGATGTGATCGGTGGCCGCGGCCGCCAGCTCCTTGGCGATGGTGGCCTGCAGCCAGAAGATGTCCTCGATGTCCTGGCGCGTCAGCGGCAGCACCACGTGACCCCGGTGCGGTTCGAGCTGCACCATCCCCTCGCCGCGCAGCTTCAGCAGCGCTTCGCGCACCGGCGTGACGCTCACGCCGAGCTCGGCCGCGGTCTCGTCGAGGCGGATGAACGTTCCCGGCCGCAACGCCCCGGACATGATCGCCGCCCGAAGGTGGCCCGCGACCTCATCGGACAGCTGCGCCCGGCGCAGTGGCCGTCGGCTCCTCAGTCGCGTGGATATCGGTGCGTTCACGTGGGCTGCCAGGGCTTTCGGGGCGTCGCGGAGGTTGGTTTGAAACTTCGGTCGGGGCTTGTCAGCTGGGCGTTAAGGCCATAATGTGACCCAGACAACACCATGTTTTATCAAATATCAACCTGGCGCAAGCGGTGCGCGAGTGAAGGGAAAGGCTTGAGTTGACCGCGCAATTAGCGAGCCATCTGGCGCAGGCGACCGAGCAGCCGTATCTGGCCCGGCGCCAGAACTGGGTGAACCAGCTCGAACGGCATGCCCTCATGCAGCCGGGCGCGGCAGCACTGCGTTTCCTGGGGAAGACCACGACGTGGGGTGAATTGCACGGCCGGGTTTCGGCGCTGGCCGATGCGTTGAGCCGTCGGGGAGTCGGCTTCGGCGATCGGGTCATGGTGCTGATGCTCAACCGCCCCGAATTCATGGAGTCGGTGCTGGCAATCAACATGCTCGGCGGCATCGCGGTCCCGCTCAACTTCCGGCTCACCGCCGCCGAAATCGCGTTCCTGGTACAGGACTGCGAAGCCCGCGTGCTCATCACCGAATCGGTGCTCGCCCCGGTGGCCACCGGGGTTCGCGACGTCGAGCCACTGCTGGAAACGATCGTGGTGGCCGGCGGCGCCGACGACGACAGCGTGCTCGGCTACGAGGACCTGATCGACGAGACCGGCCGCGCGCACGAGCCCGTCGACGTCCCGAACGATTCGCCGGCGCTGATCATGTACACCTCGGGCACCACCGGCCGCCCCAAGGGCGCCGTACTGACCCACACCAACCTGACCGGTCAGACCATGACGGGCCTGTACACCAACGGCGCCGACATCAACAGCGACGTCGGCTTCGTCGGCGTCCCGTTCTTTCACATCGCCGGCATCGGCAACATGCTGACGTCGCTGCTGCTCGGCATCCCCACGGTGATCTACCCGCTGGGCGCGTTCGAGCCGGGCCAGCTGCTCGACGTGCTGGCCGAGGAGAAGGTCACCGGCATCTTCCTGGTTCCCGCGCAATGGCAGGCGGTGTGCGGCGAGCAACAGGCGCGTCCGCGCGACCTGAGGTTGCGGGTGATGTCGTGGGGGGCCGCGCCGGCGCCCGACGCGCTGCTGCGCGAGATGTCGGTGGTCTTCCCCGGGACCCAGATCCTCGCGGCGTTCGGCCAGACCGAGATGTCGCCGGTCACCTGCATGCTGCTGGGCGAAGACGCGATCCGCAAACGTGGCTCGGTGGGCAAGGTGATCCCGACCGTTGCTGCCCGCGTGGTCGACGAGAACATGAACGACGTACCGATCGGCGAGGTGGGCGAAATCGTCTACCGCGCACCGACTTTGATGAGCGGGTACTGGAACAACCCGGAGGCCACGGCGGAGGCGTTCGCGGGGGGATGGTTCCACTCCGGCGACCTCGTCCGGATGGACGAGGAGGGCTACGTCTGGGTGGTGGATCGTAAGAAGGACATGATCATCTCGGGCGGCGAGAACATCTATTGCGCCGAGGTGGAAAACGTTCTGGCCGGCCACCCCAACATCGTCGAGGTCGCGGTCATCGGACGGGCCCACGAGAAGTGGGGCGAGGTGCCGATCGCGGTCGCGGCCATCGCCGGCGATCAGCTGCTGCTGGACGAATTGGACGAATTCCTCACCGAGCGGTTGGCCCGCTACAAGCATCCCAAGGCGCTCGAGATCGTCGATGCCCTGCCGCGCAATCCGGCCGGCAAGGTGCTCAAGACTGAGCTACGGATCCGTTACGGAAGCGCAAATATCGACGAGAACCGTTCTAGGGCAACATGATTCACGGGGTGAGAGGAAGGCTGACGGAAACTGTAACGTTTGCCCGCTGTTGGCGAAGGGTTAATTGTGCAGATGCAGTTCACACGTGCAAGGCCATCGGGTACATTCCTGTGGTCTCCGTTACTACTTGTCAGTAGGGAGCCGATGGTCACACACGTTGGGTTGGGGCGAGGCGGGGGCATCCCCAGCCGCGTTGCGGCGAGGGGGCGAGGCTTGCTACACGATCTGCCGGGTCGCCGACAGGCGCGCGGCACCAGCTGGAGGGGGCAGCGGTGACGTCAACGTCGACCGGTCGGCAGGGCCCCTACCTCGTCAATTACCTGCGCGACCAACTGGACACCCCCCTGACGCTCATCGGGGGATTCTTCCGGATGTGCGTGCTGACCGGGCGGGCGCTGTTCCGCTGGCCGTTCCAGTGGCGCGAATTCGTCCTGCAGTGCTGGTTCATCATGCGGGTGGCATTCCTGCCGACCATCATGGTTTCGATTCCGCTGACCGTGCTGCTGATCTTCACCCTCAACGTGCTGCTCGCCCAGTTCGGCGCCGCCGACCTGTCCGGCGCGGGCGCGGCGATCGGCGCCGTCACCCAGCTCGGCCCGCTGACCACGGTGCTGGTGGTCGCCGGCGCCGGCTCGACGGCGATCTGCGCGGACCTCGGCGCGCGCACCATCCGCGAGGAGATCGACGCCATGGAGGTGCTCGGCATCGACCCGATCCACCGGCTGGTGGTTCCCCGGGTGGTCGCCGCGACCCTGGTGGCCACGCTGCTCAATGGCCTGGTGATCACCGTGGGCCTGGTCGGCGGCTACCTGTTCGGCGTCTACCTGCAAAACGTCTCGGGTGGTGCGTACCTGGCCACGCTGACCACGATCACCGGCCTGCCCGAGGTGGTCATCGCGACCGTCAAGGCCGCGACCTTCGGCCTGATCGCCGGGCTGGTCGGCTGCTACCGCGGGCTGACCGTGCGCGGCGGCTCGAAGGGGCTGGGCACGGCGGTCAACGAGACCGTCGTGCTCTGCGTCGTCGCGCTGTACGCGGTCAACGTGGTGCTGACCACCATCGGCGTCCGATTCGGAACGGGCCACTGACATGTCGACCGCTGCCGTCTTGCGCGCCCGCTTCCCACGGGCAGCCGAAAACCTCAACCGCTACGGCGGTGCCGCCGCCCGCGGGATCGACGACGTCGGCCAGATGGCCTGGTTCGGGGTGGTGGCCCTCGGGCAAATCCCGCACGCGCTGCGCAACTACCGCAAGGAGACCCTGCGGCTGATCGCGCAGATCGGCATGGGCACCGGCGCCATGGCCGTCATCGGCGGCACCGTCGCGATCGTCGGCTTCGTGACCCTGTCGGGTAGCTCCCTGGTCGCCATCCAGGGCTTCGCCTCGCTGGGCAACATCGGCGTCGAGGCGTTCACCGGCTTCTTCGCCGCGCTGATCAACGTGCGCATCGCCGCCCCGGTCGTCACCGGAATCGCGATGGCCGCCACCGTCGGCGCCGGCGCCACGGCGGAGTTGGGCGCCATGCGCATCAGCGAAGAGATCGACGCCCTGGAAGTCATGGGCATCAAGTCGATCTCGTTCCTGGCGACCACCCGGATCATGGCCGGCCTGGTCGTCATCATTCCGCTGTACTCGCTGGCGATGATCATGTCGTTCCTGTCCCCGCAGATCACCACCACGGTGCTCTACGGGCAATCCAACGGAACCTACGAGCACTACTTCCGGACGTTCCTGCGCCCCGACGACGTGTTCTGGTCGTTCCTCGAGGCCATCATCATCACGGCGGTCGTGATGATCACCCACTGCTTCTACGGATACAACGCCGGCGGCGGACCCGTCGGCGTCGGAGAGGCCGTCGGCCGATCGATGCGTTTCTCGCTGGTGTCGGTGCAGGTCGTCGTTCTGGCCGCCGCGTTGGCGCTCTACGGCGTCAACCCCAACTTCGCGCTGACGGTGTAGCCATGTCATCCCCAGTGAAGGTCAACAAGCCCAGGAACCCGCCCTACAAACTGGCGGGCGTCGCATCGCTGATCATCGCCCTCGTGGCTCTGGTCCTGGTCTACGGGCAGTTCCGCGGCAACTTCACTCCCAAGACCAAGCTGACGATGCTGGCGTCGCGGGCGGGCCTGGTGATGGACCCGGGCTCGAAGGTCACCTACAACGGCGTGGAGATCGGCCGGGTGGCCGACATCTCCGAGACGGTGCGCGACGGCAAGCCCGCCGCCAAATTCACCCTGGACGTGTATCCCCGGTATCTCAATCTGATCCCGTCGAACGTGAACGCCGACATCAAGGCGACCACGGTGTTCGGCGGCAAGTACGTGTCGTTGACGACGCCGAAGAACCCGTCGCCGCAGAAGCTCAACTCGCACACCGTGATCGACGCGCGGTCGGTGACCACTGAGATCAACACGCTGTTCCAGACCGTCACCTCGATCGCGGAGAAGGTGGATCCGGTCAAGCTGAACCTGACGCTGAGCGCGGCGGCCCAGGCACTGACCGGGCTGGGCGACAGGTTCGGACAGTCGGTGGTCAACGCCAACGCGATCCTCGATGACGTCAATCCGCAGATGCCGCAGGCGCGCCACGACATTCAGCAGCTCGCCGGGCTGGGCGACACCTACGCCAACGCCGCACCCGACCTGATCGATTTCCTGAACAACGCGGTGGTCACCTCGCGCACCATCAACGCGCAGCAGAAGGATTTGGACCAGGCGCTGTTGTCGGCGGCCGGGTTCGGCAACACCGGCGCCGACATCTTCAACCGGGGCGGCCCGTACCTGGCGCGCGGGGCGCAAGACCTGGTGCCCACGGCGCAGCTGCTGGATACCTACAGCCCGGAGCTCTTCTGCACGGTGCGCAACTACCACGACATCGAGCCGAAGGCGTCCTCGTTCCTGGGCGGCAACGGTTACTCGCTGGTCGCCCACACCGAGGCGCTGTCCGGGTTGGGGTTGCTGGCCAACCCGGTGTCGGCGGTGGCGGCCCTCGCCAGCCTGTTCGGCGGGCTCGCCGGGGTGGTCGGCGGCGCGCCCAACCCGTACACCTATCCGGAGAACCTGCCGCGGGTGAACGCGCGCGGCGGGCCGGGAGGTGCCCCGGGCTGCTGGCAGCAGATCACCCACGACCTCTGGCCCGCACCGGAATTGGTGATAGACAGCGGCAACAGCATCGCGCCGTACAACCACGTCGACACCGGATCGCCATATGCGATCGAGTACGTCTGGGGCCGCCAAGTAGGGGATAACACGATCAACCCATGAAAATCTCCGGAACCATCGTCAAGCTCAGCATCTTCTCGTTGGTGCTGCTGATCTTCACTGTGATGATCGTCGTCGTCTTCGGTCAGATGCGTTTCGACAGCACGCAGTCGTACTCGGCCGAGTTCGCCAACGCCAGCGGCCTGCGGGCGGGCCAGTTCGTCCGCGCCTCCGGCGTGGAGATCGGCAAGGTCGACACGGTCGAGCTGGCCGACGGCGGCAAGCGGGCGCGGGTGAAGTTCAACGTCGACCGCTCGGTTCCGCTGTATCAGTCGACGACCGCGCAGATCCGCTACCTCGACCTGATCGGCAACCGGTACCTGGAGCTCAAGCGCGGCGAGGGTGAGGGCGCCCAGAAGGTGTTGCCGCCGGGCGGCTTCATCCCGATGTCGCGCACCTCGCCGGCGCTGGACCTGGATGCCCTGATCGGCGGGTTCAAACCGCTGTTCCGGGCGCTGGACCCGCAGAAGGTGAACACCATCGCGACGGCCCTGATCACGGTGTTCCAGGGCCAGGGCGGCACCATCAACGACATCCTCGACCAGACCGCGCAGCTGACCAACCAGCTCGGTGAGCGCGACCAGGCGATCGGCGAGGTCATCAAGAACCTGAACATCGTGCTGGACACCACGGTTCGCCACCGCCAGCAGTTCGATCAGACGGTCAACAACCTCGAGGTGCTGATCACCGGGCTGAAGGACCACGGGGACCAGTTGGCGGGCGGGACAGCGCACATCAGCAACGCCGCCGGGACGGTCGCCGACCTGCTCGCCGAGGACCGCGGCCTGCTGCACAGCACGCTCAACTATCTGGACGCCATCCAACAGCCGCTCATCGACCAGCGCGACCAGCTGAACGACTACCTCAAGAAGGTGCCCACCGCCTTGAACATGATCGGGCGCGCCATCGGTTCCTACGGCGACTTCGTGAACTTCTACGCCTGCGACATCACGCTCAAGATCAACGGTTTGCAGGCCGGTGGCCCGGTCCGCACGGTCCGGCTATTCCAGCAGCCGACGGGTAGGTGCACGCCGCAATGAGAACACTGGAGCCACCCAACCGGGTTCGCATCGGGTTGATGGGCATCATCGTGACGCTGCTCGTCATCGGCGTCGGTCAAAGCTTCACCAGCGTGCCCATGCTGATGGCCAAGCCGCACTACTACGGCCAGTTCAGCGACACCGGGGGCGTCGGCGTCGGCGACAAGGTGCGCATCGCCGGCGTGGACGTCGGCAAGGTCGAGGCCATCAACATCGAGAACGACCACATCCTGGTCAAGTTCAACCTCGGCACCGCGACCATCGGCACGGAGAGCCGCCTGGCGATCAAGACCGACACGATCCTGGGCAAGAAGATCCTCGAGGTCGAGAACCGGGGCACCAAGCAACTGCGGCCCGGAGACTCGTTGCCGATTGGCCAGAGCACCACGCCCTATCAGATCTACGACGCGTTCTTCGACGTCACCAAGGCCGCCCAGGGCTGGAACATCGACACGGTCAAAGAATCGCTGCACGTGCTGTCGCAGACCATCGACCAGACCTACCCGCACCTGAGCGCGGCGCTGGACGGCGTGGCCAAGTTCTCCGACACGATCGGCAAGCGCGACGAGCAGGTCAAGCATCTGCTCGCCCAGGCCAATCAGGTGGCCAGCATCCTCGGTGACCGCAGCGACCAGATCGACCGCCTGCTGGTCAACACCAAGACGCTGCTGGTCGCCTTCAACGAACGCGGCCAGGCCATCAACGCGCTGCTGTCGAACGTCGCCGCCTTCTCCGAACAGGTCAAGGGCTTCATCAACGACAACCCCAACCTGAATCACGTCCTCGAGCAGCTGCGCACCGTCAGCGACATCCTCAAGGAGCGCAAGGACGACGTCGCCGCGGGCCTCACCGAGGTCGGCAAGTTCTTGCCGTCGCTGAACGAGGCGATCGCGTCGGGACCGTTCTTCAAGGTGGTCCTGCACAACCTCGCGCTCTACCAGATCATCCAGCCGTGGGTGGACGCCGCCTTCAAGAAGCGCGGCATCGACCCGGAGAACTTCTGGCGCAGTGCCGGCCTGCCCGAGTTCCGGTGGCCCGACCCCAACGGCACCCGTCTGCCCAACGGCGCGCCGCCGCCCGCACCCCCGGTGCTGGAGGGCACGCCGGAGCACCCCGGCCCGGCCGTCCCACCCGGATCGCCGTGCTCGTACACGCCGGCGAACCCGGGCGGCAACGTCACCGTCGGCGACGAGGGGCTGCCGCGGCCGTGGAACCCGCTGCCGTGCGCCGGTGGTGCCATCGGACCGTTCGGCGGCCCGGGCTTCCCCGCGCCGGTCGACGTGATGACCTCCCCGCCGAACCCCAACGGCCTGCCGCCGACGCCGGGCATCCCGATCGCCGGGCGCCCGGGCGACCCGCCGCCGGACGTTCCGGGGACGCCCGTGCCGCTGCCCGCGCAGGCCCCGCCGGGCGCGCGCACCGAGAACCTGGCGCCCGCCGGACCGACGCCGCCACCGTCGACGTTCGCGCCTGGTTTCCCGCCGGGACCGGCCGCGCCACCCGGACCTGGTAACCAATTGCCCGCGCCGTTCATCAACCCGGGCGGAACCGGAGGCAGCGGCGCTGCGGGGGGAGGTAGCCAGAATTGAGCACCGCCTTTGACATCCGCAACATCCGGCTGCCGAGGCTGACCCGCGCGACGGTGATCATCGGCTCGCTGGTGATCGTGCTCGCCCTCGTCGTCGGGTTCGTGGGCTGGAAGCTCTACGAGAAGATGACCAACAACACCGTGGTGGCCTACTTCCCGGCGGCCAACGCCCTGTACCCGGGCGACAAGGTCCAGATCATGGGGTTGCGGGTGGGCGCGATCGACAAGATCGAGCCGGCCGGCGACAAGATGAAGGTCACCTTCCACTACCAGAACAAGTACCGGGTGCCCGCGAATGCCAACGCGGTGATCCTGAACCCGACGCTGGTGGCGTCGCGGGCGATCCAGTTGGAGCCGCCGTACAAGGGCGGGCCGGTGCTGTCGGACAACGCGGTGATCCCCGAGGAGCGCACCCAGGTCCCGGTGGAGTGGGACCAGCTGCGCAACAGCATCACCAACATCATCTCCAAGCTGGGGCCGACGCCGGAGCAGCCGACGGGCCCGTTCGGTGAGGTCATCGAGTCCTACGCCAACGGGTTGGCCGGCAAGGGCAAAGAGATCAACACGACGCTGAGCAACCTCTCGCAGGCGCTGAACGCGCTGAACGAGGGCCGCGGCGACTTCTTCGCGGTGGTCAAGAGCCTGGCGCTGTTCGTCAACGCGTTGCACAAGGACGACCAGCAGTTCGTCGCGCTGAATCAGAACCTGGCGGACTTCACCACCCGGCTGGCGCACAACGACAGTGACCTGTCGAACGCGATCGAGCAGTTCGACGGGTTGCTGTCCACGGTCCGTCCGTTCCTGGACAAGAACCGCGAGGTCCTGACCTACGACATCAACAACCTGGCGACCGTGACGAACACGATCCTGCAGCCGGACCCGCTGAACGGGTTGGAGACCGCGCTGCACGTGTTGCCCACGGCCGCGGCGAACATCAACCAGATCTATCACCCGTCGCACGGTTCCGTGGTCGCCATCCCGGCGATCACCAACTTCGCCAACCCGATGCAGTTCATCTGCAGCTCGATCCAGGCGGGCAGCCGGCTCGGTTACCAAGAGTCGGCGGAACTGTGCGCGCAGTATCTGGCGCCGATCCTCGACGCCATCAAGTTCAACTACCTGCCGTTCGGGGCGAACCTGTTCAGCACGGCCGAGACCCTGCCCAAGGAAGTGGCGTATTCGGAAGATCGGTTGCATCCGCCGAACGGATACAAGGACACCACCGTGCCCGGCATCTGGGTTCCGGACACACCGACGTCGCACCGCAACACCCAGCCCGGCTGGATCGTCGCGCCCGGTATGCAGGGGCAGCAGGTCGGGCCGATCACCGCGGGTCTGATGACCCCGGACTCGCTGGCCGAGCTCATGGGAGGCCCCAACATCGCGCCCGTGCAATCGAACCTGCAGACGCCGCCGGGACCGCCGAACGCCTACGACGAGAACCCGATCGTGCCGCCCATCGGTTTGAACGCGCCGGTTCCGATCCAGCCGCCGCCGCCCGGGCCGAACGTGGCCCCGGGCCCGGTCGCCCCGACGCCGGCGCCGGTCGCGGCGCCCGCGCCGAACGCCGGTGGGCCCGCGGTGCCCGCTGACATCGGGGGTGGCCAGTGAGGCGCGGGACGAGCGCGGTACGCGCTATGAGGCTGTTCCGCCGCGGGGCCTGGCAGGCGCTGGTGCTGTTGGTGGCCGCGCTGGTGTTGAGTTCGTGCGGCTGGCGAGGCATCTCCAACGTTGCGATCCCGGGCGGGCCGGGCAGCGGCTCGGGCGCCATGACGATCTACGTCCAGGTGCCCGACACCCTGGCGATCAACGGCAACAGCAAGGTGATGGTCGCCGACGTCTTCGTCGGGGCGATCAAGAAGATCGAGTTGAAGAACTGGGTCGCCACCCTGACGCTGGGTGTCGACAAGAACACCAAGCTGCCGAAGAATGCCATCGCCAGGATCGGCCAGACCTCGCTGCTGGGTTCCCAGCACATCGAGCTCGCCGCGCCACCGAACCCGTCGCAGGAGCTGCTCAAGAGCGGCGACACGATCCCGCTGAAGAACTCGTCGTCCTATCCGACCACCGAGCAGACGCTGGCCAGCCTGTCGCTGATCCTGCGCGGCGGCGGCATCCCCAACCTGGAGGTGCTGCAGAACGAGGTCTACAACATCTTCAACGGGCGGGGCGATCAGATCCGGTCGTTCCTCGGCAAGCTGGACACCTTTACCAACCAGCTGAACCAGCAGCGCGATGACATCACGCACGCGATCGACTCGACCAACCGGCTGCTCACCTACGTGGGTGCGCGGGCCGACGTCCTGGACCGGGTGCTCACCGACATCCCGCCGCTGGTCAAGCATTTCGCCGACACCAAGAACCTGCTGATCAACGCCGTCGACGCGGTGGGACGGCTCAGCCAGGCCGCCGACCAGTACCTGTCGGAGGCGCGCGGGCCGCTGCACACCGACCTGCAGGCGCTGCAATGCCCGTTGAAGGAGTTGGGCCGCGCCTCGCCGTACCTGATCGGCGCGCTGAAGCTGATCCTGACGCAGCCGTTCGACATCGACACGGTGCCGAAGATCTTCCGCGGTGACTACATCAACATCTCGCTGACGCTCGACGTGACGTACAGCTCCGTGGACAACGCGTTCCTCACCGGCACCGGATTGTCGGGGGCGCTGCGCGCGCTCGAGCAGTCGTTCGGGCGTGACCCCGAGACGATGATCCCGGACGTGCGCTACACGCCGAACCCGAACGACGCGCCCGGTGGGCCACTGGTGGAAAGGGGGGACAGGAATTGCTGACTCCCTTTGTCCGGCGCCAGCTGATCGCGTTTGGGATCATCACGGTGATTGCGCTGTCGGTGCTCGGCATCTATTACCTGCAGATTCCGAGCCTGGTGGGAATCGGTCGATACACGCTGAAGGCCGACCTGCCCGCGTCGGGCGGCCTGTACCCGACGGCGAACGTGACCTATCGAGGCATCACCATCGGCAAGGTCACCGACGTCGAGCCGACGGAGCGCGGCGCCCAAGCGACGATGAGCATCGACAGCCGCTACAAGATCCCCATCGACGCGACGGCCAACGTGCATTCGGTGTCGGCGGTCGGTGAGCAGTACCTGGACCTGGAGTCGACCGGTAATCCGGGCAAGTTCCTGTCGGAGGGCCAGACGATCACGAAGGGCACGGTGCCCGCCGAGATCGGGCCGGCGTTGGACACGGCCAACCGCGGGCTGGCCGTGCTGCCCAAGGACAAGATCGCTCAATTGCTCGACGAGACGGCGCAATCCGTGGGCGGGCTGGGCCCCGCGCTGCAGCGGTTGGTCGACTCGACACAGGCGATCGTCGGGGACTTCAAGACCAACATCAACGACGTCAACGACATCATCCAGAACTCGGGCCCGGTGCTGGACAGCCAGGTCAAGTCCGGTGACGCCATCGAACGTTGGGCCCGCAACCTGAACAGGCTGGGCGCGCAGTCCGCGCAGGAAGACCAGCACGTCAAGAGCATCCTGCGCCAGGCGGCGCCGACGGCCGACCAGGTCAATGACGTGTTCAACGACGTGCGGGACTCGCTGCCGCAGACGCTGGCGAACCTCGAGGTGGTCTTCGACCTGCTCAAGCGGTACCACACCGGCGTCGAGCAGGTGCTGGTGTTCCTGCCGCAGGGCGCGTCGATCGCCCAGACGGTGGCCGCGCCGTTCCCGAACATGGCGGCCCTGGACCTGGCGTTGTCGATCAACCAGCCGCCGCCCTGCCTCACCGGGTTCATCCCGGCGTCCGAGTGGCGGTCCCCGGCCGACACCAGCATTCAGCCGCTGCCGTCGGGCACCTATTGCAAGATCCCGATGGAAACCCCGGCCAACAGCGTGCGCGGCTCGCGCAACATCCCGTGTACCGACGTCGAGGGCAAGCGGGCGGCCACGCCGCGGGAGTGCCGTGACCCCAGGCCGTACGTGCCGGCGGGCACCAACCCCTGGTATGGCGACCCCAACCAGATCGTGACCTGCCCCGCGCCGGCGGCGCGCTGCGACCAGCCGGTGAAACCGGGCCAGGTGATACCGGCGCCGTCGATCGACACCGGCCTGAACCCGGCCCCCTCCGACCGGGTGGCGGGGACCCCACCGCCGACCAGCGACCCCTTGTCGCGGCCGGGGTCGGGTACCGTGCAGTGCAACGGCCAGCAGCCCAACCCGTGTGTCTATACTCCCGGCGGGCCGCCCGCGGCGGTCTACAGTCCCCAAAGCGGTGAACTGGTAGGGCCAGACGGAGTTAAGTACTCCGTCGAAAACTCGGCCAGAACAGGAGACGACGGATGGAAGGAGATGCTGGCGCCAGCCGGCTGAACCCCCCACCGATGCCGAAGTTTCGTCGTCTGCGCGGACGGCGTCCGAAGAACCAGGACCCGGAGCCCACCGCCGAATCGGCCAACCCGGAAGTGACGGCCGAGGAGTCCGCCGAACCCTCGATCGAGCCGGCCGCGACGGCCGAGGAGCCCTCGGCCGAGGAGACCGCGCCGGCCGAGGAAGCCAGTGCGGCCGAAGAGGCCACGGCGGAGCCGTCGGAGCCCGCCGCCGCCGCCGAGGAAAGCGGCCCCGAGGCCGCCGCCGAGGAGCCGTCGGACGCGCAGGCCGTGCCGGACGAGGGCGTCGAGCGCCGTCCGTCGCGAATGGGTCGCGGCTGGCTGGCCGGCATCGCCGCGGTGCTCGTGCTCTGCGCCGCCGCTGTCGGCGCCGGCGGGTACTTGGCGCTGCGCTACCACCACGAAAGCCAGGCGATCGCCCGCAATAACGCCGCGGCGCTCAAGGCGGCCGTCGACTGCGTTTCCGCGACCCAGGCGCCCGACACCAACGCGATGGCGGCGAGCGAGCAGAAGATCATCGACTGCGGCACAGACGCTTTCCGCTCGCAGGCCCTGCTCTACACCAGCATGCTCGTTCAGGCCTATCAGGCGGCCAACGTCCACGTCCAGGTGTCCGACATGCGGGCGGCGGTCGAGCGCAACAACCCTGACGGTTCGGTCGACGTGCTTGTCGCCGTTCGGGTCAAGGTCGCCAACGACCAGACGCAGAACGAAACCGGCTACCGCCTGCGGGTGAAAATGGCGATGGCCGAAGGGCAATACAAGATTGCCAAGCTCGACCAGGTGACGAAGTGACGGTGGTGGTCGAGAAGCCACCGGCCGCGGCCGCCCAGGAGTCCCCACGGAATGCCTTGGGGTCCTGGCATCTTCGCGCCGGCGCCCTGACCGTCGACGTGCTGCCGGGCGTTGCGGTCGTGGCGACCATGGCGCTGGTGTCGGTCAACGTGCGCCACCAATCGATCTGGTCGTGGGTGTGCATTTCGGTCGGCGGCGTGGCGATCCTGTTGATGTTGGCGAACCGGTCGTTGCTGCCGACCGTCACCGGCTTCAGCGTGGGCAGGGCGCTCTTCGGCATCGCGGTGGGGCGCCGCGACGGCAAACCCATCGGGCCATGGGGACTGCTGTTGCGCGACCTGGCGCACCTGCTCGACACCCTGTCAGTGGTGGGATGGTTTTGGCCGCTGTGGGATTCGGACCGACGCACCTTCGCCGACATGCTGGTCGGCACCGAAGTGCGGCGTCACGAGCCGGCAGACCCGGGGTTCCCCGTGCGGCGGTCGGCGGTGGCCGTGGTGCTGGGCGCGACCGCCGTGTGCCTCGCCGGCGCGGCGATCAGCTATGCGGTGGTGTTCGGACCGGACCGGGAGACCGACCATACGCGGGCGGAGCTCGGCACGCAGGGCCCGAAGATCGTCGCGCAGATGCTGACCTACGACCCCAAGTCCCTGCACGACGATTTCACGCGCGCCCTGGGGTTGACGACCGCCAAATACCGGCCCCAGCTGGCCGCCCAGCAGGACATGGTGCAGAAGGGCAACCCGGTCATCAACGAGTATCGAGTGACCGACAGCGGGATCCAGTCCGCGGCGCCGGACCGCGCGACGATGCTGATGTTCATGCAGGGCCAACGCGGGGCGGGGCCCGACCAGCGCTACATCTCCGCCACCGTGCGGGTGACGTTCGTCAAGGACGGGGACCGCTGGTTGGTCGATGACCTCACGGTGCTGACCAAGCCCAAGCCGGGGGGCGGAAAGTGAGCCCACGCCGCAAGTTTCAGCCCGGTGAGGGACCGCTGCTGGTCCCGAGCGGGGTGCCGCCGGGGCGTCCGTGGGGCCTGCCGCTGGCCAGCGCGGTCGCGGCGATCCTGATGGCGGCGGCCATCACGGTGTGCACGCTGATGCTGATCAACCATGAATCCCGCGAGCGCGCCGAGTCGAAGAATCGCGAGGTGCTCAGCTACGTGACCGGCTTCATGACGCAGTTCACCTCCATCGATCCATTCCACGCCAACGACTACGTGACGCGGGTGCTGGGCCAGGCGACCGGCGACTTCGCCAAGGAGTACCGCGACAAGGCGAACGAAATCTTGCTGCAGGTGGCCCGGGCCGAACCGGCCACCGGCACCGTCCTGGACGCCGGGGTGGAGCGCTGGAACGACGACGGCAGCGCGACCGTCATCGTGGCCACCGCGGTCAGCAGCAAATCCCCTGACGGCAAACAGGTTTGGGAGAACGCCAATCGGTGGACGGCGACCGCCACGCAGGAAGGAAATCAGTGGAAGATCAGCAACCTGCAACAGGTGATCTGACCGCCGACGCGGGCACCGACGCCTCCGAGGAGGTGGCGGCCGAGGAGCGCGCGGACTCGCCGGCCGGCGACGAAACCGCTTCCGCCGCCGAGGAATCCGAGGCCGGCGACGCCGAGGCGAAACCCGCGGGCCGCAAGAGGCGCAAATGGCTGGCCGGCAAGCGGCTGGCCATCACGGTCGTGGTGGCCGCCGCGGTGTTCGTCGGTTCGGCCGCGTTCGCCGGCGCGACGGTACAGCCGTACCTGAGCGATCGTGCCGCCGCCGCAACGAAACTCAAAGTGGCGCGCACCGCGGCCAGCGCCATCACCACGCTGTGGACCTACACGCCCGAGAACATGGACACCCTCGCGGACCGGGCCTCGGGCTACCTCAGCGGCGACTTCGAGGCCCAGTACCGCAAGTTCGTCGACGCCATCGTGGCCCCCAACAAGCAGGCCAAGATCACCAACCACACCGAGGTCACCGGAGCGGCGGTCGAATCGATCGACGACGCCAACGCCGTCGTCATCGTGTACACCAACACCACGTCCACCAGCCCGTTGACCAAGAACGTGCCGTCGCTGAAGTACCTGTCCTACCGGCTGTTCCTGAAGCGCGCGCAGAACCGCTGGCTGGTGACCAGGATGACGACGATCACGTCGCTGGATTTGACGCCGCACGTCTAGCGCGGTCTGCTGCGACCCATGGCCGTTACGTCCCCGGTGTCGGAGCGATCGACGGTCGCTGCGCTGTTGTTGCTGACCTTCGCGACCGGGCTGGCGGACTCGATCAGCATCCTGGTGCTCGGCCATGTGTTCGTCGCCAACATGACCGGAAACGTGATCTTCCTGGGCTTTTGGCTTGCGCCGCGGACCAGTATCGACATGACCGCGGTCGTGGTGGCCCTGCCGACCTTCGTGTGCACCACGATCGTCAGCGGCCGCATCTCACGGCATTTCGCGGACCGGACACGGGACTGGATCACCACCGTATTGGCAACGGAGATAACCCTTTTGGTGACCCTGGCGATCCTGGGCGGCACGGGAGCGCTGCACTACCACAGCAACACCAAGCTGATCATGATCGGCATCCTCGCGGTCACGTTCGGCCTGCAGCATTCGAGCGCCCGCCAGTTCGGCATCCAGGAACTGTCCACCACGGTGCTGACGTCGACGATCGTCAGCCTCGGCCTGGACAGCCGGCTCGCCGGCGGCTCCGGCGACCGTCAGGCGTTGCGCATCGGCGTCGTGTTGACGATGTGCGCCGGCGCCTTCCTGGGGGCGACGATGTCACGGTTCGTCGTCGCGCCGGTGTTCGCGGTGACCGCGGCGGTGGTGGCGGCCAGCCTGCTGATCTTCCGCTTCGGGCCGGCTAGTTGAAGGCCAGCCAGCTGGGCAGCGCCCGTTCGTGCGAATCGCAGAGCACCTGCCGGGTGTCGCACGATCCCCGCGGCGAGCCCGCGCCGGCCCACATGCCGCCGGTGTCGCGGCGCAGCACGATGGCCGACGACCCCCCGCCGTCGAGCAGGATCGCGTTGTCGCTGCCCAGGCCGCGGAACAGGTCCTGCATGTTGTCCGGCGTGTAGCTGCCGCCCTCGAAGACGTACATCTCGTCTTTCTGCCTCGAGTACGCCAAAGCCGTTCGCGCGGCGCTGGGTCCGCCGTCGCGCAGCTGCCCGGTGTTGCCGGGTGCCAGCAGCCCGATGCCGGACACCGCGACGAACCGCTCGTTCTTGTTCAGCAGATCCTCGACCACCGGAGTGGCGGAGTCGTAGTCGCTCTTGGTCTTCGGCCACACCACATACGGCGCGCCGCCGGAGGGCAGGATCATCGTCGTCAGGACGCTCCAGCTTTCGCCGCCGCCCGAGAGGCCCTGCTTTCCGGGATAGGCGACGGTGCCCGTGACGGCCTGGTTGGCGCGGCCCTGGCCGTGGGTGTTGTCCACGAAGGCGCCCAGCGGTGAGCTGCAGCCGGTCTGGCGCCATGAGCCGGCCTTCTGCCCCCGCACGTCGAAGAAGTTGGCGTTGATCGCGATCGTCGGTTGGCCCATCCGCTGCCACGCCTGAAGGGGCGCATAGAGTTCCGACGCCTGCCAGAGTCCCTCACCGGTGCGGGCCCCGGGGTTGTTCTCGCAGCGCGCCTGATCGCCTTGGTGGGTGTCGACCAGCAGGTGCGGCGAGAGCCGTCCCGCAGCGTTCTTGATGATCATCAGGTGGCCGCCGTTGTTCATCTCGTACCAGCTGCCGCCGGCGTTGAGCATGGGTGCGGGGTGGCCGGGCCCGAAGTTGTAGACCAGGTAAGAGCCCTTGGTGGTGTTGATGGCGTTGGCCAGCAGGTCGCGGCCGTCGGCGGCGTGCGCGACCGGCTGGCCCGCGGTGCTGGCCAGGGCGACGCATGCGAGCACCGCGGTGCAGCCGGCCACCAGCCGGCGCAAGCTGGCGCGTCGGGTCAGCACGATCGCCCTTTCCGTCCTGAGCGGGATGCAACCTAAACATCATCTGTCACATCCGTCACACCGTCAAACTTGATAACGGGCCCATGACGGTCGGGCGGCGTTCGAATTACGTTTCGTCGCTTGCGCTTTCGGGCTCGGTCAGGTCGGCCTGTCCGTGCTTGCCGCCCTGGCGCGCCTTGTGCTGCGCCTGGTGTTCCATGGCGATCGCCATCTCGACCGCCCCGGGGATGCGGTGGAAACCCTTGCGGTCGTACAGGTGGGTGATGATGCCGCCCAGCAGCAGCCCGATGACCAGGCCGAGCGTCGTCATCAGCAGCGCCTGCGATATCCCGGTATCCGCGTGCCCCTTGAAGTACAGCAGCGACCGGGTGCCCAGGAAGACCTGGTGCATGGGCTCGAACTCGGCCAGCCAGCGGAAGAAGGGCGGGGTCGCCTCCAGCGGCACGGTGGCCCCGGCCGACGGCAACCCGAGGATCACGAAGATCAGCATGCTGACCAGCAGCCCGCCCGTGCCCAGCACCGAGAGCAACGAACTGGACGTGATCCCCACCGCGGCGATCGCGAAGGCACCGAACGCCCAGAGCTGCCAGCCGAGGTCGATCGGCATGCCGAGCCCGTGCGCGATCGCCAGGTAGACCGCGGACGTGAGCAGCCCCAGCAGGACCATGATGGCCCACTTGAGCAGCAGCGTCTGGAAGCGCGAGATTCGCACCTGCTCGGCGAAGCGATACACCGGCCCGAATTCGGCCGGTACGTAGCCAAGCAACGCGTCGACGAGGGTGCTGACCACGATGCTGCCGGTGAACCCCGCGAGCAGGAGCAGCAGCGCGTAGTAGAAGGCCGACAGCCCGTTGCCGGTGCCGTTGGGCAGCGGGCTGTACACCGTCGACTCGATCTCGATCGGCGTGGAAAGCCCCTCCTCCGCGGCCCCGGCGAGCGGGGCGCCGCCGGTCTGCGCCTTGACCTGTGCCAGAAGCCGTTCGCCCACTTCACCATTCGCCTGGCCCATCGCCATGTTCAGCGTCTGGGCGGCGATGCTGGAGCCGAGCGTGCCGGCGCGCGGGTTGGTCGAAATGGTGATCACGGGCCGTTCGGCGGGGCCGGGTTGCACCGCGCTGGCGCCCAGATCGCGCAGCTTCGACGAGAAGCTCGGCGGTATCAGCACCGAGCCGTACACATGGCCCGTGTCGAGCTGATGCTTGGCGGCGTCGCGGGTGAGCACGCGGACGTCGAACTTGTTCTTGTCCAGGCCGTTGACCAATCGACCGGTCAGTTCCGCACCCGCCGGCCCCGCATCCTCGTTGACCACGGCGATGGGGAAGTGCCGCAGGTTGGTCATCGGGTTCAAGATGCCGCCGAGATAGAGCGCGCACAACGCCGACATCAGGGCCAGCGTGATGACCAGGGGCGCCGCCCAGAACCGCACGGTCCGGACCGCCTTGATGTTCCGGTTCGGGTTGGGCGCCGCGTGCTGCGGCCGCGATTGAGACATGCCGGCTCCTGTCTGTCACGCACACTCTATGGGCTTGCGCCGCTCAGTTTCGCGTGCATCTCCCAGACCAACAGCTCCGACGACTCGTTCGCCGTGACCCGCGCTCCGCCGCCGTCGGTGAAGCGGACGGCGTCGCCCTCGCGCAGCGCGCCGGCTCCCTCGCACTCGACTTCGCCCCGGGTGACGAATAGGTGCAAGAAGGGCGCGTCCGGCAGGCCGACCGCGTCGCCGGCTCCCAACCGCGCGGCGTGCAGCGCGGCCTTGCGGTTGTGCAGGGCGATCGCCCCGTCGCGGCCGGCGATCCCCGAGGCGATCGGCACAAGCGTGCCGTCCAGCTCCTGGGCGTCGATCTGGTGCTGTTGGTAGCCCGGGCTGATTCCGGTCTCATCGGGCACCACCCACATCTGAACGAAATGCACTGGCTCCGTGGACGAGTCGTTCTTCTCGGAGTGCAGGATCCCGCTGCCCGCCGACATGCGCTGGGCCAGGCCCGGATAGATCACGCCGCGATTGCCGATGGAGTCCTGATGCGCCAGTTGACCGCGCAGCACCCACGTCACGATTTCCATGTCGCGGTGCGGGTGGGTGTCGAATCCGGTTCCGGGCGCCACGATGTCGTCGTTGTTCACCAGCAGCAGCCCGTGGTGGGTGTTGTCCGGATCGTAATGGTCGCCGAACGAGAACGAGTGCCGCGACGTCAGCCACGGAGTCCTGGTGACGGCCCGCGTCGCCGCACGCCGGACTTCCGCGTGGGCAGACATGTGTTCAGCCTAATCGGGGGTCAGGCCACCGTCGCGGCGAGCAGCCCCTGCGCGTGCCGAAGCGCGGCGTCGAGCTCCGGCAGGGCCAGCGCGTCCGGGCGCGCGAGGTGGATCTCGATCTGGTACTCGGGCTGGCCGTCCGGCCCGAAGATGGGCAGCACCACGAATTCGGCTGCAGCCAAACCGGTTTCGAGCTCAGCGGTGACCGACTGCAGCGTTACCATCGTCATCAGGGTGGTGAGCTGGCGGGTGACGCGCGCCGTCGGCTCCAGGGAGGCCAGCACCTCCGCCAGCCGGTTGTGCAGCGACTGGTGCGTGTCGTCGAACCGCCACGCACCGTACCCGCGCTCGCGGATGTCGGCGAGCACCCGCTGGTGCTCCGCGATTTCCGCCCGGGTCAGCCGCGGCATCACCCCGTGCAGCCAGGCCCGGACTAAATCGTCGTCGCGCCAGGCCATCGCGACCAATCCGAACGGCGGGTCGATGGGGAAGCGCTGACCGACGGCGCGCCCGCCGTCGGTTCCGTGGCCGACCGCGTCGACGGTGATCAGGTGCCGGCCGCCGATCTTCGACATCGAGCACCCCGCGCCGAGCGTCTCGTGCAGGAATTGCAGCGCATCGCGCCCCCGGTCCAGCAGCGGGAACTGCACCCGCAGCCCGTGCACCAGCCCGAACAGCCCGCTGCCCAACACGTAGCGGCGATCTTCGCGGCGGGACACCCAGGCGCGCCCCTCGAGCTCGGCGAGCACCAGGGCGCACGTGGAAGTGCTGATCGCGCAGTCCTTCGCCAGCTCGGCCGAGGTCAGCCCCGCGCGGGAATCCGCAAGCGCGGCAAGTACATCCATCACGCGGCTAGTGGGCGGCGATTTGCCGGTTGACGTACTAATGTCCAGCTCCCTACGATCCGTCCAAATTGTAATCATATCCGTCCTAATATTAGGAGATAGTTTGTCGTGATCAAGGTGGGAGTGTGGGGGCCGGGTTCGATGGGGGTGATCGCCCTGCGCGGCGTCATCGACCACCCGGAATTGCAGCTGGTGGACCTGGTGGTGCACAGCGACGCCAAGGCGGGGCGCGACGCGGGTGAGCTGTGCGGCATCGCACCGGTCGGGGTGGCGGCCACCCAGGCCCCGGCGGCGCTGCTCGCAGGGGACGCCGACGCGGTGGTGTACGCCGCCGGGGCCAACCTGCGGCCGCTGGAGGCCGTCGAGGACATGGCCGCCGTCCTGCGGGCCGGCAAAAACGTGGTGTCGTGCTCGGTGGTGCCGCTGGTGTTTCCCGACGGCCTGGGCCCGGCGGGCGCGACGCTCACCGACCCGCTGCGACGGGCCGCGCTCGACGGCGGTGCGTCATTCTTCACCACGGGCATCGACTCCGGATTCGCCAATGACGTTCTGCCGCTGGCGCTTACCGGGGTATCGCGGGTCATCGACTCGGTGCGGGTGACCGAGATGTTCAACTACGCCACCTACCCGGACCGGGCCGCGGTCTACGAGATCCTCGGGTTCGGCAAGCCGCCGGAATACCAGGCGTTCGCCGCCCAGCCGGGAATGTTCACGTTCGGGTGGGGACCCGTGCTGCATCAGCTGGCCGCCGGCCTCGGCGTGGTGATCGACGACATCGAGGAAACCAACGAGCGGCTGCCCGCCGCGGAGTCGTTCGACACTCCGACCGGTCACATCGCCGCCGGGACGGTCGCGGCCATGCGCTCCACGCTGACCGGATACGTCGGCGGCAAGCCGACTTTCGTCCTCGACCACGTCACCCGCATGCGCGACGACATCGCGCCCGACTGGCCGCAGCCGAACATCGCGATCCCGCCCAAGGACCTGGGCTACGGGCCGGCCTCCGGCCGCGGCCTCTATCGGGTGGAGATCGAGGGATCGCCAAGCGTGCGGTGCGAATTCGAGATGGCGCAGGACCACGACCACGACCTGGGCGCGCGCATCGCGGGCGCGTCGCGAATGGTCAACGCGATCCCGGCGGTGTGCGCGGCACCGCCGGGGCTGCTCTGCGCGCTGGACCTGCCGCTGATCCCGGGCAGGGGTCTCATCCGCCCGGTGCCGGGACCGCCGCCGGACAGCCGCCTGTTCTAGGGCCGGCCGTCGGGATAGGTCGCGGCGGCGAGTTCCAGGATCTCGGCCCGGTCGGCCGGCAGGATGAAGCCCGATTTGATCGACGCGTCGAGCGCGGCGGTGAAGCGCTCCAGATACTCGGCGGCGCCGCCGGGATACAGGCGGTCCAGCGTGGCGGTGTCGAAGGTTTCGCCGGACCCGAAGATCGCGGCCATGATGTTCTCGTCCGCGGTGACGCCCGACGTCCGGGCGATCGGCACGTCGACCCAGGGCGTCCGGATGCCGCCCCGGGCAAGGCCGTTGGCGTCCAGCAGCAACTGCACGGGTTCGGTCTCGCGCACGTCGATCGGCGACGCCGCCGGCGCCGGCTCGCCCGTGCGGACCCAGCCCTCGAGCGCGGCGATCGACGCCTGCACCACATAGTGGTGTTGGGGGGCGAAGTTGATGTTGTGCGAAAGCTGTTGGCCCATCAGCATGTTGGTGGGCGCGTAGGCGGCGACGATGTCGGCGATCGGCGCCGCCCCGGAGTCGATCGGCGCCACCTGGATGGTGTAGTTGTCGGCATGAGCGGCGCCGGGTATCTCCCAGACCCGTAACCGCGCGTTATCGGGTTGCCGGGCCAGGTAATAACCCAGCGGCACATGGCCGACGAGGTCGGTCTCGGTGATGATGGTGATCAGCGGGACGCGCAGGTCCGGCCGAAACTTCACCGCCTGCTGCCAACCGCTGGACGCCTCCATGCCCTCGATCAACGAGCCGCCGTCCAGTGGGGCGGCCGGCCCGAACCGCGAATGCACGAGGAAGCCGTCGTAGACCCGGGCGAGCGGGTCGACGGCGTTGACGTAGGTGGTGAGGAACATCGCCGATTGCGACTCGCCGATGCCGACGACCCGTTGCGGGCGCAGGCCGCCCAGCACGGCCCCGTCCCGGGTCAGGCCGGCGGTCTGCGAGAAGATGTCGAAGGCGAAGGCGTCGCCCGGATGCTTCAGGCTCGCGTAGCGCGCCGGGTCCTGGGTCTTGAGCGACATGTCCATCCCGAGCAGGCTCGCGCCGCCGTCGACGCCCACCTTCTGCGCCGAGACGGCGACGTAGGCGTAGCCGGAGCGGACGATCTCGCGGTGCGCCATCATCCACACGGCCGGTGCGTCGATGCCGCCGCTGACGTTGAGCCATTCGACCAGCACGGTGCCGTTGAACCGGGCCGGATCCGTGGGTGTCAGCGCCACGATGCGCGTGGTGTAATCGGCGGTGCCCGAGGGCTTTACGTCCCATCGGCTGTCGGGACCCAACGACGCTGGGGGGGCGTAGGACGAGGCCGTGCCGGATACGAAGAACTCCTCGGCGCGGTAGCCGACGCTGCCGATGTCGAAGGCGCCCAACAGCAGCAGCGCCTTTCCGGGCACCGGCCTGACGTCGAGCGGCTCGGTCATAGCGCCTCCGGCAGCCCGAACTTCGCGAACAACCGCTCGTCGAGGAACGCCACCACGTGCGACACCCCGTCGTCGCGCACATCGAGCACGTGCAACTGGAAGGGCACGTGCCGATCGCCGGCACGCATGTACATGGCCGCGCCCGGCTGGCCGTTGGCGAGCACCGGCACCAGGCGCATGTCGCCGGCGGACTCGGCGGGGCAGTGCTGATGTATGAGGGTGACGATGTCGCGCGCCCCCCGGTACCAGCCGGTGTACGGCGGCATTTCCCAGATCGCCTCGGCGGTGAACAGCTCCACCAGGCGGTCGATGTCGTAGCTCTCGAAGGCGGCGATGTAACGGTCCAGCAGGTCCTGCACCTCCGGCGAATCCGGCGGCGTCAGGCGTTCGCTGGAGCTGGGCCCGACGGCGTCCAGCTGCGAGCGGGCCCGCTGCAGCAGGCTGTTGACCGCGGTCGTGGTGGTGCCGATCGCTTCGGCCACCTCGGCGGCCTTCCACTGCAGCACGTCGCGCAGCAGCAGCACCGCCCGCTGCCGAGGTGAAAGGTGTTGCAGCGCAGCCACAAACGCCAGCCGGATCGACTCGCGCGACCCGACGATGACCGACGGGTCGGCCGGGTCATTCGTCAGGTCCGGGATGGGCTCGAGCCAGGGCACCTCGCGGAGCTCCGCCAGCTCGGCGGTCGGGTCGGAACTGGGGGCGCCCAGGCCGGTCGGCAACGGCCGGCGCTGGCGGCCCTCCAGCGCGCTCAGGCAGGTGTTGGTGGCGATGCGGTGCAGCCACGTCCGCATCGACGACTTGCCCTCGAAGCGGTCGTAGGCCTTCCACGCCCGCAGCAACGTTTCCTGAACCAGATCCTCCGCGTCGTGCAGCGAGCCGGTCATCCGGTAGCAATGGGCGAGCAACTCGCGACGGTACGGCTCGGCATGCGCCGAGAAGTCCCCGCCGACCTCGCCAAGATCGGAGTTTGCGGCGTTTTGTGCGAGTAGCCCCACAACGACAGAGCCTACGACAGTGTCCGGCGGGGCGACCTGCGCCGGGAGCCATTACGCTGCCCGTAATGACTAGGACCGCGCAGTGAACCGATCCGAACGGAGCTTCGACGGATTCGGTGGCGTGCGCATCGTTTACGACGTCTGGACCCCGGACACCCCGCCACGGGCGGTGGTGGTGCTGTCGCACGGTCTGGGCGAGTACGCCCGCCGGTACGACCACGTCGCGCAATGTTTCGGTGCGGCGGGCCTGGCCACCTACGCGCTGGACCATCGCGGGCACGGCCGCTCCGGCGGCAAGCGGGTCCTGGTGCGCGACATCTCCGAGTACACCGCCGACTTCGACAGCCTGGTCCGGATCGCCACCCGGGAGCATCCCGGCCTGAAGTGCATCGTGCTGGGGCACAGCATGGGCGGTGGCATCGTGTTCGCGTACGGCGTCGAACGCCCCGACAACTACGACCTGATGGTCCTGTCCGGCCCCGCGGTGGCGGCCCAGGAGCAGGTGTCACCGCTGATGGTGCTGGCCGCCCGGGTGCTCGGCGCCCTCGTGCCGGGCCTGCCGGTGCAGGAGCTGGACGTCGATGCCATCTCCCGGGACCCCGCGGTGGTGGCGGCCTACAAGAGCGACCCCCTCGTCTACCACGGGAAGGTCCCGGCCGGCATCGGCCGCGCCCTCCTGCAGGTCGGCGAGACCATGCCGCAACGCGCGGCGGCGCTGACCGCGCCGCTGCTGGTGGTGCACGGCTCCGAGGACCGGCTGATCCCGGTCGCGGGCAGCCGGCGCCTGGTCGAGTGCGTGGGTTCCACCGACGTCGAGTTGAAGGTCTACCCCGGGCTTTACCACGAGGTGTTCAACGAGCCGGAGCGCGACCAGGTGCTGGGCGACGTGGTCTCGTGGATCACCGCGCGGCTCTGAGGCCGGGTGTCGGATCGCTCCCGTAGGTTGGCGCATATGAGCGACGACAAGATGCTGGCCCGCATCGCGGCGCTGTTGCGTCAGGCCGAAGGCACCGACAACCCGCACGAGGCGGACGCGTTCATGAGCGCCGCGCAACGGTTGGCGACGGCGGCCTCGATCGACCTGGCGGTGGCGCGGTCGCACTCGGCCAACCGCTCGGCGGCGCAGGCCCCCACCCAGCGGACCATCACGATCGGCAACGCGGGCACCAAGGGGCTGCGGACGTATGTGCAGCTATTCGTGTTGATCGCCATGGCCAACGACGTGCGCTGTGACGTGGCCTCGAATTCGACGTTCGTCTACGCCTACGGGTTCGCCGAGGACATCGACGCCACCCACGCGCTGTACGCCAGCCTGGTGGTCCAGATGGTGCGGGCGTCGGACGCCTACCTCGCGTCGGGCGCCCACCGGCCGACGCCGACCATCACCGCGCGGCTCAACTTTCAGCTGGCCTTCGGGGCGCGCGTGGGGCAACGGCTGGCCGAGGCCCGCGAGGAGGCCCGCCGCGAGGCGACCAAGGACCGCCGCCGCCCCCCGGGCACGGCTATTGCGCTGCGGGACAAGGACCTCGAGCTGCACGACTACTACCGCAGCGCGTCGAAGGCGCGCGGCACCTATCAGGTGAGCCGGGCGACGGCCGGCTATTCGTCGGCGGCGCGGCGCGCGGGGGACCGGGCCGGCCGGCGGGCGCGGCTGGGCAACAGCCCGGAACTGCCGGGCGCTCGTACCCCGCTGGGCCGGTGAGCCCGGGGCGATCCGCCAAGCGGGACTCGCAGCGAGCCAAGGTTTACGCGGCCGAGGAGTTCGTCCGGACGCTGTTCGACCGTGCCGCCGAGCACGGCTCACCCGCCGTGGACTTCTTCGGCGCGCAGCTCACCCTGCCGCCGGAGGGTCGATTCGGCTCGGTTTCGGCGGCGCAGCGCTATGTTGACGAGGTGCTTGCGTTGCCGGCGGTGCGCCGGCGTTGGCCCTCCGTCGCCCCGCTGCGGGTGCGCCCGCGCCGGGCCGCCACCGCGGCGCACTACGAATCCCGCGACGGCGCAGGCGTTATCGCCGTCCCCGACCGGGACACCGCCGACTGGGCGCTGCGCGAACTGGTGGTGCTCCACGAGGTCGCGCACCACCTGTGCCAGGCCGGGCCGCCGCACGGCCCGCAGTTCGTCGCGACGTTCTGTGAGCTGGCGGAGCTGGTGATGGGTCCCGAGCTCGGGCACGTGCTGCGGGTGGTGTACGCGAAAGAGGGTGTGCGGTGACGTCTTTCGGCGACGCGGACGCCCGGGCGCGCGAGGTCGAAGCGGCGCTGACCGACGACGAACGCTTCTCGCTGCTGGTGGGCGTGATGGGTGCCGGCGAGATGTGGCCGGTGCGCGACGAACGCATCCCGCCGAACGTGCCGATGAGCGCGGCCTACGTCCCGGGCGTTCCCCGGCTCGGCATCCCGGCGCTGCTGATGAGCGACGCCGGCCTGGGCGTGACCAACCCCGGCTACCGCCCGGGTGACACCGCCACCGCGCTGCCCGCGAGCCTCGCCCTGGCCGCCGGCTTCGACCCGTCGCTCGCGCGCGCCGCGGGGGAGGTGATCGGCCGGGAAGCCCGCAGCCGCGGGTTCAACGTGCAGCTCGCCGGCGCCATGAACCTCGCGCGCGACCCGCGCAACGGCCGCAACTTCGAATACCTTTCCGAGGACCCGCTTTTGACCGCGACGATCGCCGCCGAGTCCATCGACGGCATCCAGCGGCAAGGCGTCATCTCGACGGTCAAGCACTTCTCGCTGAACTGCAACGAGACCAACCGGCATTGGCTGGACGCGGTGATCGATCCCGACGCGCACCGCGAATCCGACCTGCTGGCCTTCGAAATGGCCATCGAGCGCGCCCAGCCGGGCGCCGTGATGACGGCCTACAACAAGGTCAACGGCGCCTACGCCGCCGCCAACGACGTCCTGATCAACCGGGTGCTCAAGGGCGCCTGGGGATACCGCGGCTGGGTGATGTCCGACTGGGGCGCCACGCCGTCCTGGGAGTGCGCGCTGGCCGGCCTCGACCAGGAATGCGGGGCGCAGATCGACGCGCTGCTGTGGCAGTCGGAGACCTTCGGCGAGCCCCTGCGGGCCGCCCATGCCGACGGCAGGCTGACCGGCGACCGCCTCTCGGACATGGTCCGGCGGATCCTGCGGTCGATGTTCGCCGTCGGCATCGACCGGGCCGACGCCGCGCCCGCGCCGGACATGGCCGCGCACAACGACATTGCGTTGCAAGCCGCCCGGCAGGGGATCGTGCTGCTGACCAACCGCGGGATGCTGCCGCTGGCGCCGGAGTCGACCGCCCGGATCGCCGTCATCGGCGGATACGCGCACGTCGGGGTGCCGGCCGGCTTCGGCTCGAGCGCGGTCGTCCCGGCCGGCGGCTACGCCGCCGTGATACCGATCGGCGGCTCGGGGATGGAGGCCGGGATACGCAAGCTGCACCTGCTGCCGTCGAGCCCGCTGGACGAACTGCGGAAGCAATTCCCGTACGCGCAAATCGAATTCGACCCCGGGGTGACCCCCGCGGAGGCGGTGCTGGCCGCGCGGCGCGCCGACGTCGTCATCGTGTTCGCGATCCGCGCCGAAGGCGAAGGCTTCGACATCGCCGACCTGTCGCTGCCGTGGGGCCAGGACGATCTGATCACCGCGGTAGCGGGCGCCAACCCCGACACCATTGTGGTGCTGGAAACCGGCAATCCGGTGGCGATGCCGTGGCGGGATTCGGTGCGGGCCATTGTGCAGGCGTGGTACCCGGGACAGGCCGGCGGCCAAGCCATCGCGGAAGTCCTTGCCGGCCGGGTCAATCCGTCGGGCCGGCTGCCCATCACCTTTCCGGTCGATCTGGCCCAGACGCCGCGACCGGAGCTGCCGGGCCTGGGCGCACCATGGGGGACGCCGACCACGATCTCCTACGCCGAGGGATCCGATGTCGGCTACCGGTGGTTCGCCGCCACCGGCCAAACCCCGATGTTCGCCTTCGGACATGGGTTGTCCTACAGCGCTTTTGAATACCGCGACCTGGAAGTGGGCGGCGGGCAAACGGTGACCGCCAGCTTCGGCGTCACCAACGTCGGCGACCGCGCCGGGGCCGACGTCCCGCAGCTGTATGTGACCGGCACCCCCGATGGGCGGTGCCTGCGATTGCTGGGATTCGAGCGGGTCGAGCTCGATCCGGGCGCCACCCGCCGCGTGCGGATCGAGGCCGACCCGCGGTTGCTCGCCCGCTACGACGGCCGCGGGGGAAGCTGGCGTATCGGCCCGGGCGAATACCGGGTGGCGGTCGGCACGTCGGCGGTCACGCCGCTGCTGACCGCGACGGTCGAACTCGCCGGCCGCTCCTTCGGGCGCTGATCCCGCGGGCTGCCGCCGCCGGCCGCATCGAGTGTGCGTTCACGGTTTTGGTGTGCGCTGGGAAGGTGGGGTTCCCGGCGCGTCGCCGCCGGTGGACGCACACTCGATGCGGGCCTAAAGCGTGCGGACTACTTGACCGGGGTCAGCGCGTCGCCGCAGGTGCAGCGGTACGGCTCACCCGAACCGGAGCAGTGGCAGGGCACCTCGATCCGGACGCGACACCCGCAACCCTCGTGGCCACAGGTCAGTTCGGTGCCTGCTTCGTAATTTGCCATGTCATTCACCCATTTCTTTGTCGTGGACTCTTGCGGCTGTGATCGACCACAGCGCCCACTATATACCCCCCATGGGTATATGCAACCAGTCGTGGCCGTTCCGACACCGCCGCGACTAGCGTTGGTGGCATGACCCGGGAACCAACCCCCCAAGACGTCGACGAGTTTCTGAACGCCACCCTGGTCGGCGACGACCCGGCCCTGAGCACCGCGTTGGAGGCCAGCGACGCGGCCGGGCTGCCGCAGATCGCGGTGTCGGCCCAGCAGGGCAAGTTTCTGAGCCTGCTGGCCGGTGCGATTCAGGCGCGGCGCATCCTCGAAATCGGCACGCTGGGCGCCTACAGCACCATCTGGCTGGCCCGCGGTGCGGGCCCGCAGGGCCGCGTGGTGACGCTGGAATACGAGCCCAGGCATGCCGAGGTGGCGCGGGCCAACCTGGAACGGGCGGGCGTGGCCGACCGGGTGGAGGTGATCGTCGGCGCGGCGCTGGACACCTTGCCGGTTCTCGACGGGGCCCCATTCGACTTGGTGTTCATCGACGCCGACAAAGAGAACTACGTCGCGTACCTCGAGTGGGCGGTCCGCCTGGCCCGCCCCGGCGCACTCATCGTGGCGGACAACGTTGTTCGGGAGGGGCGGATCCTGGAGCCGGACGGCAACGCCCAGGCGGCGGCCGTGCGCCAGACCCTGGAGCTGATGGGCGAGCACCCGCGGCTGGACACGGCCGTCATCCAAACCGTCGGGGCCAAGCGCTGGGACGGCTTCGCGCTCGCCTCGGTGCGCTAGCTGTACTCGGCCAACAGGTTGGTCACAGTCGGCTGATGGGTGGTAGGCCGGCGAGTGCGCTGTGGCGGCGTTG
>NZ_LZHV01000017.1 GCF_001667275.1 Mycobacterium sp. ACS4054 | reverse complement strand
AAGGCCCCGGGGTGCAGTCCGGGGGCGGGGCTCCACATGGCGAGCAACCAGCCCGGGCCGACCTGTGACCACGGGACGGCCGACAGTGGCGCCTCGACGCCGTGGGCCGCCATCGCCTCGGGCTCGGCGTGGGCCGTTGGCGCGAGGGTGATCGTTGCCGAGCCGGCGACCATCGCTATGAGCGCGGACGCCATCTTTCGTCGGAGTCCGGTGCGCAGGCTCCGGGGGTGTGACAGTGTGGCCATCTTCGGTTCCTTCGGTAGGACAGTTTGTGGTTGCGGTGGGCCTCGATGCCCGGTCACGGAAAGGTTGCGGCGGGGGCCTTGCGTGTTTCTTGCGCGAACCTTGCGGGGCCGCCGAACCGGTCGCGACGGCTTTGCGGCAAACGGGTGCGTCGCTCGCCCGGCAGGGGAGATACTGCGTCGGTACCCGAGGAATCGAGGGCGATGGCGGTGGACTCGCGCGTCGGCACGACGTTCGGCAAATACGACATCACCCGCCGGATCGGCAAGGGCGGCGGCGGGGTGGTGTACGAGGCCTACGACACCGGCAAGAGGCGGACCGTCGCGCTCAAGGTGCTCGCCGAAGAGCTCTCAGCGAACACCACCTTCCGGACCAGGTTCCAGCGGGAGTCCCAGGCGGCGGCGATGCTGCAAGAACCGCATGTCATTCCGATCCACGACTGGGGTGAGATCGACGGCAACCTCTACATCGACATGCGTTTGGTGCAGGGGCAGACCCTTTTCGACCTCATCGCGGAGGGGCCGCTGGCGCCCGCACGGGCGGTGACCATCGTCAGTCAGGTCGCCGACGCGCTCGACGCCGCGCACGGTGAAGGATTGATCCATCGCGACGTCAAGCCGCAGAACATCCTCGTCACCCCCGCGGATTTCGTGTATCTCGTCGACTTCGGAATCGCGCAGACCACGGCCGATCCGCGGCTGACGACGGTCGGCACCCAGATCGGCACGTTAAATTACATGGCGCCCGAACGATTTAACGGCAAGGTGGCCACACCCGCCGTCGACGTCTACTCACTGGCGTGCGTGTTGTACGAGTCGCTGACCGGCGACGCTCCGTTCGACGGCGACAGCCTCGAGCATCTGGTGGCGGCACATCTCGCCTTGCCGCCGCCCCGCCCGAGCGCGTTGAATCGGCGGGTTCCCCCGGCGTTCGACGACGTCGTCGCCCGCGGAATGGCCAAGCACCCCGACGACCGGTACGCGACGGCGGGCGGCCTCGCCCGCGCCGCGCAGCGCGCGTTGGGAAGCTCATCGGCCGACGGTGACCGCACGCGACCGTTCACCGCCGCCGCCATGGCCTCCGGCGGCCCGACGGACCAGCTCGGCGCGGCGGAACATCGGCAGCCCCGGTCGGAAGGGCGCCGGCGGCGCTGGGTGCTACCGACCGTGATCGGGGCCGCGGCCGCCCTGATTCTCGCGGGAATCGCAGTCGCCGTCGGCCTTCTCGTCCACTCGCCGACTGGCCAGCAACAGACCCCACCCGCGCGCGCCGTCCAGCCCCCACTGATCACCGGACCCGACATGAGCAGCCTGCATCAGTCCTGCGACCAAGGCTTCTCGTTGCCGACGGCCACCGGCTTCGGCAGCCGTGCCGGACGCGGGACACCCGAAACCTCATGCCTTTTCGCCAACAGCGTGCTGACGTCGTATTGGGCGGAATACGGCAACGCCAGTCCGCTGCCACGCGCCGTTTCGGCGCCGGGGGCTGTCGACTGCAAAACGGTGCCCGGTGCGCTGTGCAACGGATCGAACTTCCTCATGCATTGTCAGCAGCACCCCGGGGAAAGCTGGATCACCTGCGTCGGGGGCAGCAGCGCGCGCGTCTACCTCTGGTGACGGCGCAGACCGCACCCCAAAATGGGGTGTAACGCCGGCTGAAGGGATTGCCACCGCGATGGCCCAGAATGCTCTCCAGTTTGGCGTGTTGGGGCCGTTGCAGATGCGCGCCGACGGCACCGACCTTCCGCTCGGGCCGGCCAAACAGCGGGCGGTGCTGGCGACGCTGCTGGTCAACCGGAACCGCACCGTCTCCATCGACTCACTGATCGACGCCGCGTGGCAGGAGCGCCCGCCTCCCGAGGCCCGGGCGAGCCTGCACGCGCACGTGTCCAGGCTGCGCCGACTGGTCAGCGGCGCCGGGGTGGATCCGGCCGCAGTTCTGGTCAGTGCCCCACCGGGATATCGGCTCAACGTGCCCGACGCGGACTGCGACCTCGGCCGCTTCGCAATCGCGCAGAAGGCGGGGATCCAGGCCGCCGCCGCAGGCCGGTTCGAACAGGCCAGCGGCCACCTATCGGACGCGCTGGCCGAGTGGCGCGGACCGGTCCTCGAAGACCTCCGTGACTTCGAGTTCGTCGGGCCATTCGCCGCCGCGCTCGCGGAGGACAGGTTGGTGACCCTGACCGTACGGGCCGAAGCCGAAATCGCTTGCGGGCGAACACACTCCATAATTCCCGAATTGGAGGCGCTGGTGGCCGAGCACCCGTACCGAGAACCGCTGTGGGCGCAGTTGATAACTGGCTACTACGTCGCGGACCGCCAATACGATGCACTTGACGCATACGGCCGACTGAAGAGTGCGCTCGCCGAGGACCTCGGCATCGACCCTGGCCCAGCGTTGCGAAGCCTTCACCAAAGGGTTTTGAGCCAGGAGCCGCTGGATGTCAAGCACGCGGCGCGCGCGACCGCGAAGCGTGCCGCCAGCACGTTCCAGTGGCGTACCGAGGCTCGGATGTCCGCCGTTGCCCAGCTGCGCGACGCCACCGGACGGCGTTATCCCCTGCGAGGGGCGGCCACCAGGATCGGGCGGCTCGCCGACAATGACATCGTCCTCGACGACGACACCGTGAGCCGCTTTCACGCGGTGCTCGTCGACACCGGCAACAGCTTCGTGATCACCGATCTCCAGTCGGCCAACGGAGTCGAAGTCGCGGAGCAGCGGATCCGCACCAGCGCGACGCTGGCCGACGGTGACCGCATTCGCATCTGCGGCCACGAATTCACCTTCGAGATCGGTGAGAGCTGATTCCGGCTAAATTAGCCCGTATGGGTGGTGCGCCGTGACCGAGTCTGCGGGCGAGGCCGCGTCCGCCGCGGCGGAAGTCATGCGGTCCGACGAGATTGCCGCCGCCGGTTTTCGGGAGTGGCTGGCCGCCGCGCAACGGTCCGGTCAGAGGGTACTGCGGGAGCCCGACGGCACCTACGTGTTGTGGCGACGGGACGACGTCCTGGCCGCGGTACGTGACGGCGAGTTATTCGCCAGCCGCCAAAGCGAACTGATGCCCGGCAATCCGCCGTTCGGGCCGTACCGCAAAATCATGGTCGACTTGTTGTTCAATCCGGGCAATTCGCGGGAAATGCTGAAGCCCGTGCGCGGAATCATCGAAGACGGCGTGCGCGACGTCGCGACGCAACTGGACCACTGCGACGGCGTTAATGCCGCTGACTTTGCCTGGCGCGCAGCATTCGTCGCGGTTTCGGGGCTGCCGGCGGACGTCGGCCTCGAAGCGCTCAACCCGCAGCTGGTGGGCGCCGCCCGCCGTAAGCCGCGCGGAGGCGCCGATGTGATCAGCCGCCTCGCCGGCGAAGCGCTCACCGACGAAGAAGTGCTCGGAATAATCGGGTCGGTACTGCGCGGTTTGATCTTCGCGTCGTTCGCGATGAAGGCCGGACTGGCGGTGCTGGCGCGCAGGCCCACGCTTCAGCGGGAGCTACGCGAAAACCCCGATAAGCTACGCAGCTTCATCGAGGAGCTGCTGCGGTTGGATGGCGGGGCCAAAACCGTGTCACGAATCACCAGTCGCAGCGTGACAATCGGCGCGACGACGATTCCCGCCGGGTCCCCTGTCCACCTGTGTGTCGGGCTGGTCCACCGCGACGAGGCCGACGAAATGTCGGGTCACACCTTCAAATTGGATGGCCCGCAACGAAATTGGAGCTTTGGGGGAGGGCCGCACCGGTGCCCGGCGTCGCACCTCGTCCGCGATCTGCTGAGCCTGTTCTTCGAAGTGTGGCTTGCCGAGGTCCCGTTCTTCTGGTTCGACTGGGATGCCGGGGACGTCCCCAAAGCGTGGTATCCCAACCCCTACAGTCCTGCTCCCAGCCAAATCTTCGACGGTTGGTACCCGGTTCATGTGCCCCTCAGGTGGCGAGCCGACTCGTGACATGAATGAACCGTGTCCCTGCGGCAGCGGCAACGCCTATCGCGCGTGTTGCGGTCCGCTGCACGATGGCGAGGTCCAGGCCCGAACGGCCGAGGAGTTGATGCGGTCGAGGTATTCGGCGTTCGCGCACGGTGATGCCGACTACCTGTTTCGCACCTGGCACCCGCGCACCCGCCCGGCCGACGTGGTCATCGATCCCAACATCACCTGGACCGGCCTCGACGTGCTCGACGTCGTCGCCGGCGGCCCGGACGACGATTCTGGCGAGGTGCAATTCGCGGCCCGGTTCGAGTCGGGCGGCCGCATGGGCGCTCTGCGCGAGCGCAGCCGCTTCGAGCGCCGCGCCGGCCGCTGGTTTTACCTCGACGCCGCGGCGGAAGATGTGTAGCCGGGTGTGACGTTGAGGACGACAGATGCACCCTGACAGGAACGAGGAACCGCCCATGTCCGCAGATCTGCCCGACACCGCCCTGGAACTGCGTTCGTTGGTGACGTCGGAGGGCACGCTCGAACTCTCGCTGCACGAGGTGCCGGTACCGACCCCCGAGGTCAATGAGGTGGTGGTGCGTGTGGAGGCCTCGCCCATCAACCCGTCGGACCTGGGCCTGCTGATTGGCAGCGCGGACATGACCGAGGCGACGGTCGCGGGCACGCCGGAGCGTCCCGTCGTCACCGCGCCTGTCGGCGAGGCCAGCCTCAAGGGGCTGTCGGCTCGACTGGACAAGTCGCTTCCCGTCGGCAACGAGGGCGCGGGCACGGTGGTGGCCGCGGGGTCGTCCGAAGCCGCCCAGGCGTTGGTTGGAAAGACGGTGGCAATCGCGGGTGGCGCGATGTACTCGCAATACCGAGCGGTCGACGCATCCGCCTGTCTAGTGCTGCCAGAGGGCGCTACGGCCCGGGACGGGGCGTCGTCCTTCGTCAACCCGATGACGGCGCTGGGCATGACCGAAACCATGCGCCGCGAAGGGCATTCCGCTCTCGTGCACACCGCCGCGGCCTCGAACCTCGGCCAGATGCTGGTCAAGCTGTGCCAGCAGGACGGGATACCGCTGGTCAACATCGTCCGCAAGCCCGAACAGGAGGAGTTGCTGAAGTCTCTCGGCGCGACCCATGTGCTCAACTCGACGTCGCCGTCGTTCGCGACCGATCTCGTCGAGGCGCTCAAGGCGACATCGGCCACGCTCGCGTTCGACGCCACGGGTGGCGGAACGCTGGCGAGCCAGATCCTCAATGGCATGGAGGAGGCGGCCAATTCGACCGCGGCCCAGTACTCGCGCTACGGGTCGAGCGTTCACAAGCGGGTGTACATCTACGGCGCCCTCGACACCGGCCCCACCGTGCTCAACAGAAACTTCGGAATGGCTTGGGGTGCGGGCGGGTGGCTGCTCACCCCGTTTCTGCAGAGCGCGGGGGCCGAGACGATCGGCCGGCTGCGTGCCCGGGTCGCCGCGGAGCTCACCACGACGTTCGCGAGTAGCTATACCCGCGAGGTATCGCTCGCGGGCATGCTCAAACCCGAGGCGTTCAACGCGTACCTCAAGCGAGCCACCGGAGAAAAGTTCCTCGTCACTCCGCATGCGTGAATCACGGCTAAATTACCGGTATGCGCGTCGTTCGCCTGGTCGGTGTGATTCTGACGATCCTCGCGGTGGGGCTGCCGGTGGCGAACCCCGCCGCCGCGCAACCCCCGTCCAAGCTCACGGATCACATCACCGACAACACCGGGGCGCTGACCGACGCAGACCGGGCCGCGGTCAGCTCGGCGATCGACCGGCTCTATCACGACCAGCACATTTGGCTGTGGGTCGTCTACGTCGACAACTTCAACAGGTATAAGCCCGACAACTGGGCCGAACGCACCCGTAGCGAAAGCCGGCTGGGCGACCAGGACGCGCTGCTCGCCGTGGCCACCAACACCAAGCTGTACACGTTCACCGTGCCGCCGCGCAGTCTCACCGCGACCGAATCAAGCGACCTGCAGCGCAGCAAAATTGACCCCGCGGTGGCCACGAAGAATTGGGCGGGTGCCGCCGTCGCCGCGGCGGACGGGCTGGACAAATCGGCGAAATTGCCCGAGCCGCCAAGCTCATCGAAGCGGCCTTGGCTGCCGATCGTCATCGGCGGTGTCGCCGTGGTCGTCGTCGCGGCACTTCTCCTGGTCTATGTGGCGCGCCGGCAGCGCCGACGCGCCGCCGTCAGCGCTGGGCACGGGAGTATTGATGGGCAGTCATTGGCGCAGGCCTTGGCCACCGCGGATGCCAGAATGCGCCAGATCTCCGACTACGTCACCAGCCATCGCCAGAGCATCGGCACCAAGGCGCAGGCCCGATTAGAGGATGCAAAAGGGCATTTGGCGGCGGCGCACGCCCACGAGGCAAGCAACGCCGCCGACGCGATTGCGTACGCCAACAGGGCTTCGACGCTGGCCGCGGAGGCCCAGTCGTTGGCCAACGCCGACGTGCTCGCCGCGCACCGGCCGCAACGACGCCGTGCCTAGTCTGCGGGCAAGGTTGAGTGCACGATGCGAGCGCCGTCGAAGACGAATTTGCGTGCGGGACGGCGCAGGGGCTCGATGGTGCTGTCCGCGTGGGCGATGACGCCCCCGCCGGACGGGATGCCGAGCCCGGCGGCCGTCCCGTTCAGGTCTTCAATGGTCCGCGACAGCCGTCCCCACCCGGCCCGCTCGTCGTGCACGTCGACGGCCATGGGGACGAGGTCTAACACGTCGAGCCGCTCGGGCACCGCGGATTCCGGCGCCTCGACAATTGCGTAGCGTCCGAGCTGGACCGCCCCGGCCGAAATGCCGACCAGGACTGCTCCTTTGGTGTGCCGGTCCAGAATCACCTCTTTCAGCCCCGTCTTTTCGATGGTGTTCCAGCCGAGACGCACGTCACCGCCCGCGAGGACGATCAACGCGGCATTCTCGAGGAAGGCGCGGTCTTGCGGGCCGAATGACGAGGCGATCATGCGCCGGTCGGTGATGCCGACGGCATCCATCGCCGCCTCGAAGATTCCGTAGTACTCCGGACGATCTCCGTTGGAGGCGCCGATGTAGGCCGCGGTAACGGTTGTCCCGCAGCATAATCCATCGAGGGCTGCATCGAGGATCAGCCGGTCTCGCCGTTTCCAGAAGAGCAGCTGGCTGTCCGCCAAGAGATAGAGCGGTTGTTGTCGCGGGACTGTATCAGTCACCGACGGGCCTGGCCGCGGTGATCTCGTCGAACCGCGCCAGCGCGGCGTCTAGGTCTTCCTGATCGAAGATTTCGCAGCGATTAATCCGATCACCCTCGATGGTCTGGACTTCGATCCCTCGCCACTCGGCGTCAAAGCCGTGGTGTGAAACACCCTGGGCCACATGGGAGCAAACCATGCCCGCATCAGTCAAGCGATGCACGGCCACTATCCGGAAGGTCAGGTCCGAGGTCAACTGCCACAGCGAACGCAGGGATGCCTTCAGGCCACCTTCCTCGAACATCCCAGGTCGTCGGTGATCGATGTTCACCCAATCCGGTGTCGTCGGAAACAGCTCGCGCCGGTTCATCGAAGCATAGGAACCCGCGATGATCGACCACGTTCGCGCGTGCGCGGCCGCCTCACCGGCGAGGTACCGCGCGTCGAGTTCTTCGAAGGCGGCGTCCGCGTCGTCGGGGTCGAACAGGACGCGTGTCGCTATCCGATTTGCGGCGTCAAGTTCGACGACGCAGAGCAGCTCGGCGTTGAAGTCCTCGGGCCCCTCGTCCAGCGAGAAGCGGGTACGCCTGAGGAGAAGCCGGTCGCCGCGGGTCGCGATGATCGTCGAGGTGACGGTCGTGACGCCCATATCGGAGAGGGCCCGCATATTTGCGACCTCCGACTCTCGGCCTCGTCGAATGCCGGCGTTGACAATCGATCGGCGATCGTCATTAGTCATGTCGTTGGCGAGGGTCGCCGCCACGGCGGCCCAGTCACCGACCGCGTAGTGCTCCCAAAATCGTTGATCGATAAGGGTTGCCGCATTCTCCAACCGACGCGCATGAGGTTGCAGTTCCTCGAAGCGCGCGAGCGCGGCCTCGAGGTCTTCTTCGTCGAACATCTCGCAGCGGTTCATGACGCCATCGCGGCACGTGTACAAAATCGTCTCTCGCCACTCGGCGTCGAAACCCTCATGAGACGTGCCGTACCCGCTGTGCGTTATGACCGATCCAGCGTCCGTCAGTCGATGCACCTTCTCGATGTACATTTTGAGGTCGGGCGCGATCTCCCAGGTGGCCTGGACATACCTGACAATGTTGCCTGGTTCGAACTTGATCCCGCGCCGGTGGTCGATGTTGACGAAGTCCGTTGAAATAGTGGGTATCTCGTGCCGGTTGAGGGTTGCATAGGTACTGACCATCAGCGACCAAGTGTCCGCGTGGTCGGCCGCTTCGCCGGCGAGGTAACGACTTTCGAGTTCCGCGAAGGCTGCGTCGATGTCCTCGACGTCGAATGCGAGCTGAGCCACGATCCGCTCGTTGGTGTCGATTTCGGCGACGATGAGCATCTCGATGCTGAATTCTCCGTGCTCCTGGTCGCGGCTCGGGGAGCAGATACGAGTGAGAGTGAGGCGCTCGCCGCGTATCGCGGTTGCCGTCCACGTTGCGGGCGCCGCCTCAGCTAGGGCTTGTAGGTTTGTGATTACGGCGTCCCGACCGTCCCAGAACCCGCTATTCACCACGTCATGACGGTCGTCGATGAAACCGTCATCGGCCAGGATCTCGGCGATCGCCACCCAGTTGCGGGCCTGGAAGTACGTGAAGAAGCGGTCATGTGCCCGGCTGGCCGCGTTTTCCAGTCGCCGCGGTTGCTGGTGCAGTTCGTCGAATCGCGCCAGCGCGGTGTCGAGCTCCGCCTCGTCGAAGACTTCGTATCGGCTGAGCAGATCGCCTTCGAAGGTGAAAATGGTGATCATCAGCCACTCGGCGTCGAAGCCCTCTTTTGAGGTCGCATTGACCACTTGGGTGGCGATGGCCCCCAGTTCGGTCACTCGATGCACAGTCGCTACGTAGGCGTGCACCTGCGGGAGAAGGTCCCACCCGGCGCGAACAGATGTGGCAAGGTCGGCACCCTCGATCGTCACGCCCCGTCGGTGGTCGACGTAAACCACGTCCGGCGTCATCGTTGGAAGTTCGTGCCTATTGAACTGAGCATGGCCTTGCGTGATCAGCGACCACATGCGCGCGTGGTTGGCCCCTTCGCCGGCCATGTACCGAGCCTCGAGTTCGGCGAAAGCGGCGTCGAAGTCCTCGGCGTCGAATATGGAGTGAGTGATCATCCGGTTGTCCACGTCGGTCTCCACGACGCCGGTCATGTCCGCGCTAATCTCACCGGGCTCAAGCCCGTGGGCTGAGGAACGGATACGGAAGAGGGCAAGGCGTTGCCCACGAATCGCGAGGAGGGTCGACTCAACACCCTCGAAACCGACCTCAGCGACCGCCCGCACGTTTGCGAGGTTCGTCTCTCGCCCGCGCAGTTCACCGGAGTTGACAACCCGGCGGTTGTCATGCGACACGACGTTCTCGGCGAGTATCTCGGCCATCGCCGCCCAATCTCGCGTCATAAGGCTGCGCCAAAACCGTTCACTCACTTGGGTTGCCGCATTTTCCAGGCGCCGCACCCGCGGTTGCAGTTCTTCGAACCGTGCGAGTGCGCGGTCGAGGTCTGTTTCGTCGAAGATCTCGGAGCGGCTGATCAAATCACCTTCGACGGTTGAGATGCCGATCTCTCGCCACTCGGCCTGGAAGCCGTCGCTCGACGTCCCTTCTATCACCCGAGTGACTACCGCACCGATGTCGGTCAACCGATGCACGATTTCGATGTAGGTGTTGAGCCCCGGAGCGAGCAGGTCCCATGAGGCTTCGAGATACGCTTCCAAATTGCCCGGTGGGAACGCTATTCCGCGTCGATGGTCGATGTTGGTCCAGTCCGGCGTCGTCGATGGTAGCTCGCCACGATTAACCGCGGCATAGGCCTGTGCGATGACCGACCACGCGCGGGAAGACCCCGCTGCCTCTCCGACCATGTACCGTGCCTCCAGCTCGGCAAAAGCCGCCTCGACGTCGTGAGCGTCGAACAGGACCTGAGCCTTCATTCGGTCGTCGGCATCGATCTCTGCGATGCCGAGCATTTCGTTCTCGAACTCTCCATGCCGCAGGCCGAGGTTGGAGGAACTGATACGTGTCAGGGCTAGGCGCTCACCGCGGATCGCGATCACGGACCATGCGATGTTGGCCCCACCCACGCCGATAGCACGGATATTTGCGATCACGACATCGCGACCATCCCAACGCCCGCCATTAACCACGCGACGGCGATCGTCGATGCAGCCGTCGTCGGCCATGGTCTGGGCTATCGCTGTCCAATCGCGGGCCTGGACATTTGCGAAGAAGCGGCCAGCGACTCGTGTCGCCGTATTCTCCCGCCGCACCGTCGGACGGTAAAGTTCTTCGAACCGGGCGAACGCGGCGTCGAGGTCGGCCTCGTCGAAAACCTCGCAATGCTTGAGCATGTCGCCGTCAACGATCAGAAAGAGAATCTCTCGCCACTCGGCATCGAAGCCGTCTGGCGAGGTTCCGTTCGCAGCGTGAGTGACGACGGCGCCTTGCCCGTTCAACCGATGCACCGCGGCGATGCGGATGGTCAGGTTAGGCGTCTGATCCAATGCGCTACGAAGGAATTCGACCAGTTCACCGGGCGCCCACGCCGCCCCTCGCCGATGGTCGATATCCGCGAAGTCCGTTGTCATCATGGGGAGTTGGCGCCGGTTGATCGCGGCGTAAGCTCCTGATATCGCAGACCATGTGCGCGCGTAGGCGGCCGCGTCACCCGCAAGGTAGCGGGCATCGAGTTCGTCGAACGCCGCGTCGATGTCGTCGGGATCGAACACGACGGTCGCCGCGCATCGATTGTCGTCGTTGAGCTCGACGACGCTAACTGCCGCAGCCTGAGACGAGGCGGGCAGTGGATCTTGACTCGCGAAGGTAAAGCGGAAGAGCGCGAGACGCTCGCCGCGGGTCGCAACGACGGCCGCGCGCACATCACTCATCCAGACCTCAGCGGTGGCGCGCCAATTCGCTAGCTCGACCTCGCGGCCACGTTGAATCCCGGCGTTGACGACGGATCGGCGGTCGTCTGAGCAAAAGTCGTCGGCGATCAGCTCTGCCATGGCGTCCCAGTCGCGGACGGCAAAGCGCGTCAGGAAATGCTGAACCACCCGCGTCGTCGCATTATCCGGCTGGGCTGGAGACTGAGTGAGCTGGATGAATCGTTCGAACGCGGCGTCCAGATCGGTATCGTCGAACAGCTCGCAGCGGGTGAGCCGGTCGCCTTCGACGACGAGCAGTTGAATCATGCGCCATTCGACGTCTAGGCCGTCGCGTGAAGATCCTTGCGAGTCAATGGTGACGACAGCTCCAAAGTCGTTGAGCCGGTGCACTGTTTCGATGGTGACGCGAAATTCAGGGGTGAGATCGAAGAAGCTCTGCAGAGCTGGGTTCAGCTCGCCGGACGCGAATGGCGTGCCCCGTCGGTGATCGACAATGACCCAGTCCACTGCAGGGAGTTCCTGGCGGTTGAACAGGGCGTAGATGTCTGCGATCACCGACCAGGTGTGCGCATGCGGCCTGGCTTCACCGGCGACATAGCGGGCATCGAGTTCGTCGAACGCCGCGTCGATGTCTTCGCGGTCGAAGACAATGCGTGTTGCGACCCGACCGTTGGCGTCAATCTCAAGGATGTCCAGTCCGACTGAGTGAAATCCCTCAGCTCCGTCCCCGTGGAGGGTGCTTCGGATGCGGCTCAGGACAAGGCGATCGCCTCGGGTCGCGACCACTTCTGTCATCACCTCGACTGCACCCTCGTATAGTCCCGAGATTTCGGTGATTACGGCGTCGGGGCCTTTTCGTAGGCCGGCGTTGACGACGTGGCGACGGTCCTCGGTCCAGACATCGTCGGCGAGCAACCCGGCGATCGAGTGCATGTCACCAGTCGCATACGCCGCCTTGATCCGCTCGTAGGTCCGGCTCGCAGCGTTTTCGGGGCGAGAAGTCGGCTCACTGAGTTGTTCGAATCGAGCGATCGCGGCGTCCAAGTCTGTCTCGTCGAACACTTCCGAGCGGCTGACGAGGTCACCCTCGACCGTCGTAAGACTGATCCCTCGCCATTCGGCGTCGAAACCGTCGCGCGAAGTCCCGTGCGCGACATGGGTGTAGACCGCCCCGACGTCGCTCAGCCGATGCACCACCTCGGGGTAGGTTCGAATTTTTTGGTCGAGCTCCCAGCCGGCACGGACGTAGTCAACCAACTCACCCGGGGCGTGAGCCGCGCCTCGGCGATGGTCGATGCTAGCGAAGTCCGTTGTCGTGGAGGGGAGTTCGTGCCGGTTTAGTGCGGCATAACCTGCCACAATGACCGACCACGCCCTGGCATGGGCGGCCGCCTCACCGGCGAGATAGCGAGTGTCGAGCTCCTCGAAGGCGGCCGTGACGTCGTCGAAGAAGACCACCGCGACGATCCGGTCGTCGGCATTGATCTCAAGGACCCCGAGCGCCTCGGTGAGGAACGCATCCGGCCCTTGCTTCTGGTCCGCAAAGCGCAGACGCATGAGCGCCAGGCGCTCTCCTCGTATCGCCATGACAGTCGGCGTCACGTTTCGCGTCCACAGGTCCGCGACCGTCTGCATGTCCGCGATCTGGGCATCGCGACCCTGTTGCATGCCCGAGCCCACCACCCGACGGCGATCGTCGTTGGTGAAGTCTTCGGCCAGCATTTCGGCCATGGCGTCCCAATCGGCCGCCGCGAAGCGGGCCAGGTACCGCTTACCGACTCGGCTAGCCGCGTTCTCCAACCGGGGCGCCGGCTGGTTCAGCTGATCGAACCTCGCGATCGCGGCAGCCAGGCTTGCCTCGTCGAATACTTCGGTGCGGTTGATCAGGTCGCCTTCGACCGTGATCACACTGATCACCCGCCATTCGGCGTGGAATCCTTCTCGCGAGGTCTCATGTGCGACGTGCGTGATGACGACGCCGCGATCGCTCAGACGGTGCACCCATTCGATGAAGCACCTCAGATCAGACCCAGAACTCCATGCGGCGCCCATCAATGCAGCCATTTCACCGGGTGCGATCGACGTACCGCGCCGGTGGTCAATGTTGACCCAATCCGATGTCGTCGCGGGCATTTCGCGCCGATTGATCGACGAAAAGCTGCGCGTGATAGCCGACCAGATCTGCGCGTGTGCCGCCGCTTCGCCGGCGAGATACCGCGCGTCGAGCTCGGCAATTGCGGCGTCAAAGTCGTCGGGCTCGAACACGACTGCATTCGCCAACCTATTGCGCGCATTGATTTCAGCGACGACTAGGGTTTCGATCTTGAACGACCCGGGTCTCCGATCTGTACTCGAGAACCGGACAACGGTGAGGGCGAGGTGTGTGCCGCGCGTCGCGATGACGGTCGACGTCGCTTCCGTGAAGCCGACGTCGGCCGCGGCCCGGAAATCATCAACCGCGGCATCTCGGCCACGTCGGACTCCGGCGTTCACGGTGCGACGGCGATCGTCAACCAGGTATTGGTCGGCCATCGCTTCCGCGATGGCTTCCCAGTTGCGAGTCGCGAAGTGCGCCAAAAAACCGTGGACCACTTGGCTTGCCGGGTTTTGCAGCGGTGACGTCGGTCGGCTCAGCTCGTCGAGCCGGGCGAGCGCGGCGTCCAGGTCTGTCTCGTCGAACAGCTCGCTGCGGCTGATCTGATCGCCGTCAAATATCATCACGTCGATCACTTGCCACTCGGCGTCAAAACCGTCCGGCGAGGTCCCAATCGCCACGTGGGTGAGCACCGCGCCGACACTGCTGAGTCGGTGCACAGCCGCAACGTATATCTGGGACTTCGGCGAAAGTTCCCACGACGCAAGGAGGTATGCGCCCAAATCACCCGAACCGATTGATGCGAGTCGTCGGTGGTCGATGCTCGCCCAGTCTGGTGTCGTCTTGGGGATTCTCCGCTGGTTCAGCGCCGCGAACGCCTCGGTGACGAGCGACCAGGTGTGCGAGTGGGCCGAGGCTTCGCCGGCGAGGTAGCGCGCATCGAGCTCGGCCACGGCGGCGTCGAAGTCGTCCAGGTCAAACACGATTCGCGCCGAAACCTTCCCTGCGGCGTCGAGCTCAAAGACGTCGAAGACATCGGTGTGGAATGCCTCCGGCCCCGTGTCGCGTCCCCAGGTTTGGCTACGGCACAGTGCCAGGCGGTCACCTCGGACCGCGACGACATCAGACGTCATGGTTTTGACGCCGATCCGGACCGTTGCCGACATCTCCTCGAGAATGGCCGCACTGCCTTCTCGGATACCGGAATTCACCGTTCGGCGACGGTCGTCAAGGCGAATGTCGTCGGCCATAACAGCGGACATCGTGTCCCAATCGCGGGCCGCAAAGACGGATTGCAGGCGCTTGTGCATTTGGCTTGCCGCATTTTCCAGCTGCAATGCCGGCTGGGTCAGCTTGTCGAAGCGCGCGATCGCGAGGTCCAGGTCTTCCTCGCCGAATAACTCACAGCGGCTGAGCAGGTCACCGTCGAGAGTCAGCAGGACGAGTTCCCGCCACTCGGCTTCGAAGCCCTTTTGGGACGTTCCCCGCGTTACATGGGTGACGATCGCTCCGACGTCGGTCAGCCGATGCACAGTTTCAATGTGGGTTGTGCCTTGTTGCGCGAGATTCCAAGCGGCACGGACATATGCGATCAGGTCACCCGGCGCGAACGCAGCCCCTCTGCGATGGTCGGCGCTCACGAAGTCCGTTGTAGTTTCAGGCATCTCGTACCTGTTGAGCGTGGCGTATGCCTGCGTGATCACCGACCACGTGTGCGCGTGGGCGGCGGCTTCGCCGGCGAGGTAGCGCGCGTCGAGTTCGGCCAGGGCGGAGTCGACGTCGTGGAGGTCGTACACGACGACCGCGTTGATCCGCCCCTCGGCGTCAACCTCAAGGATGTTTAAGGCATCGTTTTGAACCGTCTCTGGGTCGCGACCTGACGCGCGCATGCGCACAAGTGCGAGGGACGCGCCGCGGATCGCTTCAACCCGGACCAACGTGAGCGTGAAGCCGACCGCGGCCAACGACCGGACCTGTTCGATCCCGGCACTTCGGCCATGTCTGACACCGGCGTTCACCACGCGCCGACGGTCGTCGTTGAACAACTCGGGGGCCACCAGTGCGCCCAAGGCATCCCAGTCTTGGGTCGTCAAAAGGCCTAGCAAGCGTTGATAGGCTCGGCTGGCCACGTTTTCCAGTCGTGGTGCCGGCCGACTGAGCTTTTCGAACTTTTCGATCGCGGCGTCAAGGTCGGCCTCTTCGAACACCTCTACACGACTGATCATTTCGCCGTCGACCATCATCAGGTCGACCCCGCGCCACTCCGCGGTGAAACCGTCGTGCGATGTTCCATGTCCCGCCCACGTGAAAACGGCGCCCTGGTCGTTCAGGCGATGTTCCGTTTCGACATAAATGTCGAGCTGTTGGTCGAGATCCCAGCCGGCACGGAGGTATTCCAGACCCTCACCGGGCGCAAACGTCGCCACTCGGCGGTGGTCGATAGTCACCGCATCCGGTGTTGCCGCCGGGAGTTCGCGCCGATTGTGGGCAGTGAGAGCACTCGTCACTACCGACCATGTGCGGGCGTACCGGGACCCTTCACCGGCGGCAAAGCGCGCGTCGAGCTCGTTGACCGCGGACTCGATGTCTTCGAGATCGAACGTGACGACGCTTGCGATCCGGTCGTCTTCGTCGATCTCGACGACGTTGAGGGCGTCGTTTTCGGCCGCCGCGGGGTCGCGGCCGGAGGCGCGCACACGTGCCAGCACGAGACGCTGCCCTCGGATCGCGACGGCGCTCACCATCGAGATCGCGAAGCCGACGTCGGCCGCCGCCTGCAAGTCTCTGACCACCTCATCGCGACTGTGTTGTGTCTCGGCACTGACGACCCGCCGGTGATCGATGCCGACATAGTCATCGGCCACGAGTTCAGCCATGGCGCGCCAGTCGCGCGCCGCGAAGTGCTTCCACTCGGCCTCGAATACGCGCGTTGCCGTGTTTTCCAACCGCCGCGCAGTCGGGTGCTCCGCTTGGAATTGGGCGTCGAGCTCGGCCATTGCGGCGTCCAGGTCGTCGACGTCGAACCATATCTGCAGGGATATTCGGCTTTCGTCGTCGATGCCGTAGAGGCTGAGAAATTCATCATAGGGCGCCCCGGCGCTGACATCGCCGCTGTCCACCCTTAGCCGGGAGAGGGCTAGGCGCTCACCCCGCACCGCGATCACCACTTGGCTGATCCGCATGTCGCCCGCCTCGAGAATGGGCCGGTTCGCTTCTAGCCAGTCCGATGACAGATCGGATTGCGTAAATCCGACTACCTTTCGGCGACTCTCGATAAATGGGCGGGCGGAAAACAGCTCCTCGAGTTCGTCCCGCGCCTGGCGATCAATGGCAGACACGACGCGTTCGCCCGCTCGCACGCAAGCGTTTTCGAGTTCGACGACCGGCGGTTCGGGGGACACCGGGGCGGGGGGTGGTTCGGATCCCAGAATGAGCCGCGCCCTCTCCGCCAGCGCACCGGCGCCTTTGCGTTCATACAATTCGACGGCACGCTCTGCGGCGGCTCGCGCACCCGCAACGTCGCCGACCGCGCCCAAAACCGTTGCCAGTGCCAGGCATGCGTCGGCGTGATCCACCAACGCGTCGGTGCGTTCGGCCAGCGCGACGGCCTCCTCGGCGACCCGGCGCGCCTGGCCGTGGTCACCGCCGCGGGACAGCAGCCGCGCCCGAAGAGTGCGCCAGGCGATCGACGCCTTGAGCGCGTGACCGGCGAGACGCTCGCTCTCGGCGCACAATTCGGCCGCCTCGTCATCGTTGCCGAGCGCCAGGCACGTGCGGCCCAGCAGCGCCGCCGTCTCGGCGGTGTCGGCGTCGAGGCCCATGCGGCGAAAGCCGTTGTAGGCCTTGCGCAAATGGGGCTCGGCCGCCAGTGGCTCGTCTACGACCAACTCCACGATGCCGGCGAACTGCTCGACCTCCATCAGGGCATGGCGCAGCCCGAGCTCGCTTACGGTGCGACGGGCCGAGTCGATCATTCGTCGCGCGGCCGCGGCCCGTCCCCGGAAAGCCTCCAGCACCGCCTGGCAGCGCGTCGACGTCGCCTCGACCGCCGGCGAGTCGGTGGTGATCCGGAGCAGCCGCACCACGTCCAGACACCGGCCGCCCGCACGCGGTACGGGGTTCGGGCCCCACAACGCGGCCAGGGGTGCGTTCGCCAGCACCGCGTTCACCCGGCGGTGTTCACGCGCGCGCCGCGCGGCCGTGAGAGCCTCGTCGAGGGCGACCTCGCAGTCGCCGATTCGCCCAAGCCGGGCGAGGCATCCGGCACGAACGGTGTGCGCCTTGGCTTCTCCGGCCGCGTCGCCCAGTTCCGCCAGTTTGTCGGCGGCGGCGCCAACCGCGGCCTCGACCTCGTCGAGTCGTTCCGGATGGATCAGCATCGAGAGTTGGCCGTCGAAGCATGTCGCCCAGGCCGCAAGATGTGGGGAACCGACTGTGTCCGTTTGCAATTGGGTAACGGCGTTGGCCGCCGACGTCACGTCGCCGGCGGCCAGGAGGGCCTCGCAGCGGGTGATCAGCAGCGCGGCGACCTGATCGTCGCGGTCGGGCAGTTCCTCGTCGATCTCTTCCAGTGCGTGCAGCGCCCGGTCGTACAGGTCGGCGGCGCCTTCGTAGGCGAGTCGCGCCATCGCCTGGTCGGCCGCGCGCCGACAGTATTCGACGGCCTTCGCCGCATTGCCCGCCCACGCGCATTCGAAGTAGTGGTAGGCCAATTCGGCGAGCAGCTCGTCGTCGGCGCCCGGCTCTTCCTCCAATGTGGTGGCGATGCGCTGGTGCAACCGCATGCGCCGCACCGACGGCAACTCGGCGAGCAGCGACTGGCGGACGATCGCGTGGTTGAACCGGTACCGACCCCCGGCCTCTTCGATGACGATGCCTGCCTTGCACGCCTCGTCGAAAGCATCGACCAGGTCGTCTCCGACCACGCGTTCCACCAGTTCCAGTGCGAACCGGCTGCCGACCACGGCGGCGGCGGCCAGCGCCTTGTTCGCCTCGGCCGGCAGCCGCGACAGGCGTCGACTCACCGCCTCGCGCACCCCCTGCGGCAGCGTGCTCTGGTCCCACCGGCCGCCGCTCTCATCGACATGGCGCAACGCCTCGATGAGGAAGAACGGATTACCGCCCGTGACAGAAGCCAACGCCCGGGCCAATTCTTCGTCGTTGTAACCCGCCTCCGCGACGTAGGCCGTCACGTCGTCCTCGTCGAGGCCGCTGAGCGCCAAGCGGTTCGCCGTGCCGTCGCGATGGAGGTCGGCGAGCATCGCCGCCAGGGGATGGGAGCGGTCGAGGTCCGTGCTGCGGTAGGTGCCGATGATCTGCACGCGCGCGTGTTCGCCGAAACGCAGCAGATGCCGCAGTAACAGCAGCGTCGGTTTGGCCGCCCAATGCAGGTCATCGAGGATCAGCACGACGGGCGCGCTCGCCGAGGCCATCGCCAACAGCCCGACCACGGCATCGAAGAGCGCGTAGCGTTCGGTGTCCGGGTCGGCGCGAGTCGGCGCGGACACGTCGGGAAGGACATCGGTCAGCCCGGGAACCAGTGTCAGCAGGGCTTCCACACCCCGCAGCCCGCGAAGCGCGCCGGCGCCCAGACACGGCACCAACGACCGCAGGGCCTCCGCGAACGGCTGGTACGGCGCGCCGAGGTCCTCGTCGCACCGGCCGTAAATGACCAGGGCGCCCTGGTCGTAAGCCTGTCTGGACCATTCGCCGGCCAGCCGCGTCTTGCCGACCCCCGGTTCGCCGGCGATCAGCATGGCGTTGGTGCCGCCGGCGAGTGCGGTGTGCCATGCGGCCGACAATCGCTCGAGCTCGTCGCCGCGCCCGACGAAGGGCCCGCGGCCGCCGAGCACCGCGGGCAGACTCGGGCGTTCCAGAGGCGCTTCGGTCGGGGCGTCTTCGCCAGGCTCTTCGGCGCCGTGCAGCCGGAGCTCGAAAACGTGTTCCGGACGCGCGAGGTTGCGCAGTTGGCGGGTTCCCAGGTCGGCGAGCACGACGTCATCGGGCAATGAGTCGATGACGAGCTCCGCGGTCGCACCGGAGCACAGGATCTGGCCGCCGGCTGCCAGCGACCTCAGGCGGGCGGCGCGATTGACCGCGCGGCCGAAGTAGTCGCCGTCGCGAAGCTCGACCTCCCCGGTGTGCAGAGCCACCCGAACTCGCATGGGCTCCCGCAGCGCCCACGGCTCGTGGACGATCGCATCCTGGAGCTCGATCGCCGCGGCCGCGGCCGCCGACGGCCGCTCGAAAACCGAGAACGTGGCGTCGCCCTCGCCGCGGGTCTTGATCAGCCGCCCTCCTCGGGAGGTGACGACCTGCTCGACGAGCTCGTCGTGTCGGGCCAGCGCCACCGCCATGGCCTCGGCGTCGGCCTCCCACGCGGCAGTCGACCCTTCGATGTCGGTCAGCAGGAAGGTCACGGCGCGCGTCACCGATGAGAATTGTTGTGCCGCAGGGGTTTCCAGCGCGGAATCCTGCGCGACGATCGCCGCCTCGAGCCGGCGAAGCTCCGGTCCAGGATCCACCCCCAACTCGTCGGCCAGCAGCGCCCGCGCACGCTGGTAGGCGCCCAACGCTTCGCCCTGCCGGCCGGCGCGGTAGAGCGCGAGCATCAGCTGGCCCCAGCGCCGCTCGCGCAGCGGCGCGTCGGCCACCGCGGCCTCGAGCTCGCCGATGATCTCCGCGGCCCGGCCCGTCGCCAGCAGCGCATCGGCCCGATCCTCCACCAGCGCGGCGTGGCCCTCGATCCACCGCGTCTTCTCGGAGGTTCCTCGCCGACCGTCGGGCAGCTCGGGGGTTCCCCGCCACAGGGCGAGCGCCTCCTCGAAGCGGGCCACCGCCTGGCTGTGGTCACCGGCCGCGGCGGCATCGCGCCCCAGCCGGGCGGCCGACTTGTAACGCGCGGCGTCCACCTGCGTCTCGGCCAGGATCCAACCCGCGCCCGCCGTCAGCACGAAGCCGTCGCCCAGGGTGCGACGCAGCGAGGAGATGTGGGTTTGCAGGGCCTTGGCCGCCGTGCGTGGCGGATCCTCGCCCCAGAGCAGCTCGACCAGCGTCTCGGCCGCCACGACCGAACCACCGTGCAGCCCGAGCATCGCAAGGATCGCGCGAGGCTTGGCGCCCGGGATGGCGACGGGCGCCCCGCCGCTCCGGACCTGGAGAGGCCCCAAAACCCCCAGTTCCACCGATGGAAGGTTACTCACATCGACCATCGTCGGTGGGGCGATTCAATGCATGGTCAAGATCGAGTAAAGCCGCCGCCGCTGCTCGAACACCCCGCGCCCGTATGCGTAGCGAATATCAACAGTTAGGTTTGTATCCATGGGCAATGAAGGGGGAGGTGGATCGGCGTTCACCTGGCAGGGCCGGCGCGACATGGTGAGCCAGATCCATGAGCAGCTCGACGAGCTGGTGGAAGCCCGCGACCAGATGGAGCAACTGGTGCGGGTCATCAGCGAAATCGGCTCCGACCTCGACCTGGACGTGACACTGCACCGAATCGTCAAAGGGGCGATGGAGCTGACCGGCTGCCGTTACGCCGCCCTGGGCATCCGCGCGTCCGACGGAGCCCTGGCCTCATTCGTTTGCGCGGGGATAGACGACGGCGCGGCGCGCCAGCTCGGCGACCTGCCCATTGGCGACGGGCTGCGCCTGGCGGATGTGAGCGCGCATCCGCAGGCCGGCGCGCTGCAGGCCCACGATCCGCCGGTGCGGGCGCTCCTGGGAATACCCATCACGGTGCGCGGCGCCGACTTCGGCAGCCTCTACCTGGCCGACGACCGCGCCGGACGCGTCTTCTCCGACTCGCAGGCGGCCGCCGTGCGGGCCTTGGCGACCGCCGCGGCGGCGGCCGTCGACAACGCGCGGCTGTTCGAGCGAGAACGCGAATCGGCGAAATGGACGAAGGCCAGCCGCGAGATCACCACCGCGCTGCTGTCCGGCGACCCCCAGACCGGCCCGCTGCAACTCATCGTGAACCGGGCGCTGGAGTTGGCCGACGCCGAACAGGCGATCTTGCTGGTTCCTAAGGAGCCCGACGTGCCCGCCGACGAGGTCAACACCCTGGTCGTGGCCGCCACGGCGGGCCGGTACTCCTCGGAGGTCATCGGGCGCCAAGTGCCGATGGACGCCTCCACCACGGGCGGTGTGGCCCGGCGCGGCCTGCCATTGATCACCGACTCGTTCCAATACCCGATCGAGGGTTTCACCGACGTGGGTGAACGCTCGGCGATCGTCATGCCGCTGATCGCCGACGGCGCGGTGCTCGGCGTGATCGCCGTCGCCCGCGACCAGCAATCACCCTTCGGCAACGATTACCTGGAGCTCGTCAGCGACTTCGCCCGGCACGCGGCGATCGCCCTGGCGCTGGCGGCGGGCCGCGAGCACGCCCTCAACCAGGAACTCGCCCAGGCCGACACCGTGGAGAACGCGATCAACGCGGCGGCCGAGGAATTGCGCCGACTGTGGCGGGCCCGCCGCGTCCTGGCCGTCACCTTCCCGACCAACAGTTCCGGCACCGGACCGGCCTTCGGCGCACCGCACGTCGTCTCTGTCGGCGAGCCCACCCAGTGGGACGATCTGCCGTCACACACCCAACAGATGCTCAGCTCGTTGCGCGAGGGCGACCTGCTGACCCCCAGCACCGGCGAGTCCGGCACGGCCGGCATCGCGCTGCAACACCCCGAGGGGGTGCTCGTCGTCTGGATCGATCTGGCCGAGCGGCGGCCGTTCACCCTCGAGGACCAGACGTTGCTCACGGTGCTGGCCGGCCGCCTGGGCCAGGGCCTGCAGCGGGTCCATCAGGTGGACCAGCAGCGCGAAACCGCGCTGGCGCTGCAGCACGCCATCCTGGGGCCGGCTGATCTGCCGCACGGTTTCACGGTGCGCTATCAGGCGGCCAGCCGGCCGCTCCAGGTCGGCGGTGACTGGTACGACATCGTCGACCTCGAGGACGGGCGCATCGCAATGGTCGTCGGTGACTGCGTGGGGCATGGCCTCGCCGCCGCCACCGTGATGGGTCAGGTGCGAAGTGCCTGCCGCGCGCTGCTGTTCGAAAACCCAAGTCCCGGAGCCGCTCTCGCCGGGTTGGACCGCTTCGCAGCGCGGCTGCCCGGCGCCCAGTGCACGACCGCCGTGTGCGCGGTGCTCAACGTCGAGACCGGTGAGCTGGTGTATTCGAGCGCCGGGCATCCGCCGCCGATCCTGGTCCACGCGGACGGCACCACCCAGATGCTGGACGAGGGCCACACCATCGCGTTGGGGGTACGAGCCGACTGGGCCCGACCCGAGGCGCGGGTCACCGTGCCGGCCCGCGCGACCCTGCTGCTTTACACCGACGGGTTGGTCGAGCGTCGCCGCACCGCGCTGGGGCAGGGCATCTCCCGGGCCGCCGCGCTCGTGCAGGATGGACGCGCGGCCACCCTCGACGAGCTGGCGAACCAGATCATGTCCGGCCTGGCCCCCAGCGAGGGCTATCAGGACGACGTCGTCCTGTTGCTCTATCGCCATCCCGCGCCGCTGGAGCTGACGTTTCCCGCCGACGTCAGCCACCTCGCTCCCGCGAGATCCGCGTTGCGCAGCTGGTTGACGCGGACCCGGTTGGACCCGGAACAGGCGATGAATGTGCTGGTGGCAGCGGGGGAGGCCGTCGCCAACGCGATCGAGCACGGCCATCGCGACAAGCCCGAGGGCACGGTCAGTCTGGGTGCGACCGCGCTCGGCGACCGGGTGCACCTGACCATCACCGACACCGGATCGTGGAAGCCCCCGCAGCCCGCTAGTTACCCGCACCGCGGGCGGGGTATAGCCCTCATGCGAGGGCTCATGCATGACGTCACCATCAGCCCCGACGCCGCCGGGACCACGGTTCACCTATCCGCGAGGATCACATGATGCCCACGTCGCTCACGCTCGACACCGCGCGCCGCACCGACGGGGAACTGATGCTGGTCGCCGCGGGGGAAATCGACCTGAGCAACGTCGACGCGTTCAACCAAGCCCTCACGACCGCGAGCACCGAGGCCGCCAGCGGCGGGCCGCTGACGGTTGACCTCAGCGGAGTCGAGTACCTCGACAGCGCGGCCATCAACCTGCTGTTCACTCACGCGAACCACATCAACCTCATCGCGCACCCGATGCTGATGCCCATCCTCACCATCAGCGGCCTGACCGAACTGGTCGCCGTCGAGCCCGCCGCGGCGGGCTGATCACAACACCGTTGGCCCTCAGGCGTTTTCGGCGATCCAGGTGCTGGTGAAGCGCTGCAGGGCCGGGATGCTCTGAGTCAAGTCGCTTTCCATCGACTTCTCGAGTTTGCGGCCCAACAACGGGATCTTCACGGCCACCTCCACGGCGAAGCGCAATTTCGCGCCGTCGCCGGCGGGCGCCATCCACGCCTCGGCGCGGCCTGACCCGATGCCGCCGGACGTCACGACGTTGATCTGCCCGCGGACCTCGCCGTCACCGACCGATCGCCATGTCTCGCTGGAAACGATCTTCAGGTCGCCGGGGACGGCTTTGGCTAGCAGCGCCGGCAACACCTGACGGGCCACATGCTGCGTGGCGCGTACTGACACTGTCCCGTCGGGGTCCACGGTCAGCGCATCAAGCGTGATAGGCGCGTTGCTCACCTTGAGCCGGGCCGCCCAATATTCTTCACGCCCGAACGTCGCGTGAATCTGCTCCACGCTGGCGGGCGACTCGATGTGGATATCGAAGCGACGCGACATGGCACCGATTCTTACAAAGGGGAGCCCCTCCGCGCCGCCCGCCCGTCGCATCCAATGTTTCGAACGTACGTGCGATGGTTATTCCTCGTCGCGGAGGTGAATGAGATGACTGATGACATGCGGCAGGCGCCGAGCGAAAACCCCGAGAAGGACACGTCCCAGTGGGTGACCGGCGACGAGCCGATGACCGGGCCGCAGCGCAGCTACGTGCACACGTTGGCCCAGGAGGCCGGGCGCAATGTTCCCGACGATCTGACGAAGGCGCAGGCGTCCGAGCTCATCGACGAATTGCAGCAACAGACCGGGCGCGGCAACTGATCAGGGGGCGGGCCGGCCGCCGATCGTGGGTCGGTCCGCCTTGCGGCCCAGGTCGCCGAATCTGACGCTGACGCGCTGAAAACCCTTGACCCGCTCGGCCTTTGCCTTCTTGGTGTAGGTCTTGCGATCGGCCGGTGTGAGTTCCACGTCATCGGTGAACGGCGTGAGCAACGCCCGCGGGTAAAGCCGTTCCACCAGAACGACATTGATCTCGGCGCACAGCACCAGCGTGGACGACACCAGGTAAAGGAAGGCCAAAAGCCCCAGCACCAAGGCGAAGACGCTGTTGGTTGCGCTCGCCGACTTCACCGTGTGCCGAATGTAGCCGGCACCGCCCCACTGCAAGATCTGCCAGATCACGGCCGCCGCGAGCGCTCCGGGCAACACCTGGCGGTAGGTGAGGTTGCGCGCGGTGGTCACGCGAAACGCCACCAGGCAGATCGACGCATTGATCGCGATGGCCACCAGCGCGACGCCGATCTTGCCGAACACCCCCAGCGCGTTGGTGGCCTGGCCGGCCGCGGAAAGGACGGTGGCGGCGACGGCCGCCGAGCCGAGAACCAGCAACAGCATCAGGCTGCGCAGCCGCGAACGGAAGGGGTCGGGACGCTTGTTCCTCGGGACGGCCCATACCGAGTCCATCGCGTTCTGTACGGCCTGACCGACGCCCAGGCCACCGTAGAGCGCGCCCGCAATGCCGACGACCACGGCGACGGTCCCTCCGCTGAGCCCTGCGGGTTGATGCAGCTGGTCGCCGATGACCGGGAATTGGCTCAGCGTGCTGTGCAATACCTGGTCCTGCAGGTCGGGGCGGCCGGCGAGCAGCACCCCAAGACCGGTGGTCAGCAGCAACAGCATCGGGAACAGCGAGACGAAGGCGTAGTAGGTGATCAAGGCGGACAGGTAGCCGCCCTGGTCGTCCATGTATTTGTAGAAGACGGCGATCACGACGCCCGCGGCGCGGTTTCGTCGCTGCAGCCTGTCCAGCCAGCCGACCATCTCGTGCTCACTTCGTTGCTACGAAAAGCGGATACCCCCCCGATGGGATTGCCAGGTGATACCCGCATTCGGCGACGATCAATCGCGGGGCGCTCGCGGGCGGGGTCCCGTGCCAGGATGGGTAGATGGCCGACGATGTGATGCAGTCCGAACGCGAATTCAACGAGCGCAACATCGAGGAGTTCCGCCGCAACGGCGGCAAGGTGGGCGGCCAGTTCGAGGGCTTCCCGTTGCTGTTGTTGACCTCGACCGGTGCCCGCTCCGGTGAGCAGCGGGTGAATCTCATCGGCTACTTCGATATCGACGGCAAGATTTATGTCATCGGTTCCGCCGCGGGCCGGGACAAGAATCCCGCGTGGGTGCACAACATCCGTGCCAACCCGCGGGTGAGCGTGGAGATCGGTTCGCAACCCCCGCGGTCGGCCACCGCGCGCGAATTGCCGCGCGACGAGCGGGATTCCGTCTACCGAACCGTCGTCGAACGCGCCCCGGGGTTCGGCGAGTACGAGCAGCGCACCGACCGGGTAATCCCGGTCTTCGAACTGGTTACCGAATAACGGCACCGCCAGGGGAGGCGACCCACATGACAACCGCCGCGATGAAGCATCTGGTCCGGGGTTGGGCATCTGGCGCCTTCGCGTTCGCGTTGGTGATCTTGCCGGCGAGTTCCGCGCCGGCGATCGGCCACGCGGACCCCGTCTGCCCGCCCGGGTTTGTGTGGAGCGGGTTTTTGAATCAATGCGTGTTGTGGGTCCCCTCCGCGAACGGGCCGGCTGCACCCGTCGGGCCCCGCGGACCCGGTAGCCCGGGGCTCCCTACCGATCCCTGTCCACGTACGGGCGGAACTGCCCAACCCCGCGCTCACCGCGTCCAGCTGCCGCAAAATTCCGGGGAACTCGCGATCCCTCGCGGTCGTTATGGTTGCTAAGTAACGCTGCGACTCGAGGGGACACACAGGCGCATGCCACGCACAGACAACGACACCTGGGATCTGGCCACCAGTGTGGGCGCGACGGCCACGATGGTCGCCGCGGCCCGAGCGATTGCGACCAAGGCCGACACCCCGCTGATCGACGACCGGTTCGCCGAACCGCTGGTTCGCGCGGTCGGCGTCGACTTCTTCACCCGATGGGTCGACGGCGACCTTGATGCCGCCGACGTCGACGACCACGAATCCGGCTGGAAGCTCGAGCACATGCCGGTGGCGATGGCCGCGCGCACCCGGTTCTTCGATGCCTTCTTCCACGACGCCGCGCAGGGCGGGATCCGCCAAGCCGTAATTTTGGCCTCCGGCCTCGACGCCCGCGCCTACCGATTGGCGTGGCCCGCCGACATGACGGTCTTCGAGATCGACCAGCCCGAGGTGATCGAGTTCAAGACCACCACCCTGGCGAAGCTGGGCGCCGCGCCGCGGGCCGACCTTCGCACGGTCGCCATCGATCTGCGAAGCGACTGGCCGAAGGCGTTGGTGGACGCCGGTTTTGACACGACCCGCCGGACCGCCTGGATCGCGGAGGGCCTCTTCGGGTACCTACCGCCCGTCGCTCAGGACCGCTTGCTGGACAACATCTCCGCGATCAGCGCCGAGGGCAGCAGGCTCGCCGTCGAGGCGATCCCGAACCGCCCGCAGCAAGACGTGGACAAGGCCCGCGAAATGATGCGCCGGGCCACCGCCAAGTGGCGCGACCACGGCTTCGAACTCGATTGGGAAGAGCTGGGTTTCGAGGGTGAGCGCAACGACGTCGCCGAGTACTTGAATAACCTCGGCTGGCAGACGGTCGGCACCCAGATGAGCGAGCTGCTGGCCGGCAGCGGGCTCGCGGCCATCCCGCAGACCAATGACTCGGTCTCGGTCGCCGACACCGTCTACTACAGCGCGGTGCTGAGCGAATGACGGCACCGAGCCGTCGGGGACTCAACGACGCCGTCACGCGGCTGTGGAGCTTTCTGGCCCCGGCGTACGACCTACCGGTCTTGCAGCGGTGGGTTTACCGTCCGCCGCACGACGAGGTGATTGCGCGGCTACGCGCCCACCACGCCCGCAGGATCGCCGATATCGCTTGCGGTACCGGCGTTCTCAGTGACCGGATCGCCCGCGAATTGCAGCCCGATGAGATGTACGGCATCGACATGTCCGAGGGCATGCTCGACCAGGCGCGTGCCAGAACCGATCGGGTGCAATGGATGCGCGGCCCGGCCGAGCAGCTGCCCTTCGACGACGGGGCGCTCGACGCGGTGGTCACCACCTCGGCGTTCCACTTCTTCGACCAGCCCGCGGCCCTGCGCGAATTCCACCGCGTGCTGGCGCCCGGCGGCATGGTTGCCGTTGCGGCCCTGAGCGCGCGCCAACAGCTGCTTCAGGCGCCGTCGGCCAGTAGGTGGAAGCCGCAGCACAACGCATCGCCGCCGGAGATGCGGGCGATGTTCGAAGCCGCCGGTTTCGTGATCAGCGATCAGCACCGCATCCCGCGGCCGGCCTGGACGCGAATCATTTCCGACCTGATCACCGTCGGCACCAAGAACGGCTAACGCGCTGTTCGCCTGCGCCGCAACGGGTTACCCCGTCCATCCGTGCGGAAGCGATGGCGCCCGCCTCGCCTGGTGGCGAAGCGGGCGCCGCGCTTTAGTGCTCTTTACAGCGGAATCCAGACTCCGAAGAACCAGAATCCCCACTGGTTGAATCCGGGATCCCACACCGGGGTCTCCTGGTAGCCCCAGTAGTTGATCGGGCCGTATCCCCAATGCGCACCGGGCGGGGGAAGCGGCCGGTCCCACGCCGGGCGCGGCGGCTCACCGGGTCCCCACGGGGCCGGCCCGTCGCCCCACGGTGCCCCGCGGAAGTAACCGCGCTGGGGATCTCCGTGCCAGGGACCGCCCGGCCCGCCGGGACCGCCGGGGTGATCGGGCCCGCCGGGTCCGCCTGGGCCGCCGGGCCCACCGGGATGATCGGGCCCGCCTGGGCCACCGGGTCCGCCCGGGTGACCGGGGCCGCCGGGCCCACCCGGTCCACCTCCCGGCCCGCCGGGACCGCCAGGGCCGCCGGGACCGCCAGGGCCACCGGGACCGCCCGGATCACCGGGTGCGTTCGGCGGATGAATACCGCCCGGGGCCGGCCCACCATGATTGCCGGCCGGCCCGGGCGCCGGCGCTCCCGGAGCGGCGTTGGCCGCGGCGGCGCCCATGCCCAGCGCGGCAGCGCTAAGGGCACCGGCGACGGTTATTCCCCCAAGTATTTGCTTGAATCTCATAGTCCTTCACCTGTCTAGCGATTAGTGAATTCCTCGGAATCCCCCCTTACACAAACCGACCTTAGATAGCTTTCCTATGGATCGGCTGTGCGACGCCCATGCGGAGCTTTTGGCGCACGCCGCGGCGCGGAAAATGAGCGGCGCCTGCCGGTTTGGCAAGGCTATGTTTGCTAGTCGGGCGGGTTTTCGACGTATATCGTTGCCGCCGTGTCGAGCCCGTCACATCCGGCCGAACCGCACGTGGGTTCGGTGTCGTCGAAACTTAATTGGTTGCGTGCCGGGGTCCTGGGCGCCAACGACGGAATCGTGTCCACGGCGGGCATCGTGGTGGGAGTCGCGGCGGCGACGGTGGAACGCACTCCGGTGTTGACCGCCGGCACCGCAGGGCTGGTCGCCGGCGCGGTATCGATGGCGCTGGGCGAGTACGTGTCGGTCAGCACCCAGCGCGACACCGAGAAGGCGCTCCTGCACAAGGAGCGCGAAGAGCTGCGCGACGACCCGGTCGCCGAGCTGGACGAGCTCGCCGCCCTATATGAGGCGAAGGGCCTGACCGCGGCGACCGCCCGCATGGTCGCCGAGGAACTCACCGACCACAATCCGCTCCTGGCCCACGCCGAGGTCGAACTCGGTATCAATCCCGATGAGCTCACCAACCCGTGGCAGGCGGCGTCCTCCTCGGCTCTGTCGTTCGCAATCGGCGCCCTGTTGCCGCTGATCGCCATCTTGGCCCCGCCCGCGTCCTGGAGAATCCCGATCACCGTCGCGGCGGTACTCCTCGCGCTGGTGATCACCGGGGCGGTGTCGGCCGGGCTGGGCGGGGCGCCGAAGGGGCGCGCGGTGCTTCGCAACGTCATCGGGGGCGGCCTCGCGTTGTCGATCACCTACCTGATCGGCCATTTGGTGGGCGCGGCGATCACCTGACGGCGGTCCCACCCGCGGCACTGGAACTCGAACTGTAATATCAACTGTTGCCATCCTCAGCTGAGGGTCCCAACGCCGGGCGGAGCGTCACGCATTGACCGAAGCTAATTTCGTGTTTGATGACGTCGCCTCGGCGACGTCGACCCCGTACTTCTCGCGCGACGAAAGCCGTTTCATGCCAAACCCGATCGGGCGCGGCGGATGGGGCCCGTCGCTCAGCGGGCACGTGGTCGGCGGCCTGCTGGGCTGGGCGGTCGAAACCGCGGTCGACGACCCGCAACTGCAACCCGCCCGGCTGACAGTCGACCTGCCCGCGCCGGCCGCCCTGGAACCCATCGAAGTAAGCACCACCGTGCACCACGACCGTCGGCGACTGCGGCTCGTCGAGGCCGTCCTCACCCAGCGGGGCGTCCCGGTCGCGCGGGGCAGCGCGTTGTTCCTGCGGCGCGGAACGCAGCCCGAGGGGCACGTGTGGTCGCCTAGCGTGCAGATGCCGCCCCTGCCCATCGAGGACGGCGTCCAACCATCGCTGTTCATGCGCACCTACGGCTGGGGCACCGAAGTGCAAAACCCCGACCCCGACTGGGCCGACACCCCGGGGCCGAAATACACATGGCTGTATGAGGCCCGCTCGCTCATCGAGGGCGAACCCGTCACCGCGTTCACCCGGGCGGCCATGGCGGCGGATATCACGGCTTCCCTTGCCAATTGGGGAACCAACGGGCTGCAATTCATCAACGCCGACTACACCCTGACGCTGAGCCGGCTGCCGGAGGGGCCGCACATCGGCATGGCCTCCCTGACGCACTACAGCCACGACGGGGTGGCCACCGGATCGGCCGTGCTGGTCGACCGCAAGGGCCCCATCGGCAGTGCGGTCTCGGTCGCGATAGCGCACTCCGGATTCCGCCCGGTACAGGTCAACCCGACGAGCGAATGAGCATCGGAAGCGACGTCACCTACTGGACGTTGATCGCCGACGCGGCGCGAACGGATTCGCCCCGGCCGCTGCTCGCCGACGACAAAGGGCGCAGCCTGACCGCGCGCCAGTTTCGCGACGCCGCCTGCGCGACGGCCGCCGCGTTCGCCGAACGCGGGATACGACCGGGAACCGTGGTGTCCTGGCAGTTGCCGACCACGCTGGAGACCGCGGTCGTCATGGCGGCGCTGGCCCGGCTCGGCGCCGTGCAAAACCCGATCATTCCGATCCTGCGGGAACACGAGGTCGGCTTCATCACCGAACAGCTCTCCTCGGAATACCTCGTGGTGCCGGAACTCTGGCGCGGATTCGATCACGCCGAGCTGGCGCGGGCGCTGGCCGCGACCCGCGGCTTCGAAGTCATCACCGTCGACTTGGCGACGCCGCCGGCCGGCGGCGAGCTCCGGCTGCCCCGCGCCGGCGCCGACGCGCTCCCCCCCCCGCCCGGTTCCGCCGGCGACGCGCGATGGGTTTATTACTCGTCGGGAACGACCGCGGCGCCCAAAGGAATTCGCCATTCCGACGCAACGGTGATAGCCGGTGCGACCGGGTTGGTCGGTGCGGTCGGCATCAACGGCAGCGACGTCGACCCCATCGCCTTTCCGATCGCGCACATCGGCGGGGCGGTGATGCTGGCCGCCGCGCTGCGGACCGGCATGCGGTTGGCGCTGTTCGAGGTGTTCGATCCGGCGACCACACCGTTTTCCATCGCGGAGCACAACCCGACTTTCCTGGGCACCGCGACCCCGTTTTTCGTCGGTTACCTCGAAGCCCAACGGGCGCACGGGGATCGGCCGCTCTTTCCCCACCTTCGCGGGTGCCTGGCGGGCGGCGCTCCCATCACCGCCGAGCTGGGCCGCCAAATCCGCGAGGCCTTCGGCCTGCCGGGCATCGCGAACGCGTGGGGGCTCACCGAGTTCCCCGTGGCGGCCTCACCGTCGCTCGACGCCACGCCCGAGTCGCTCGACCACACCGTCGGCAGGCCGACACCGGGCGTCAGCGTCCGGGTGGTCGGCGGTGACGAAGCGGAACTGCCCGTCGGACAGGAGGGCGAGTTGCGGCTCAAGGGGCCGCAATGCTTTCTCGGGTACGCGGACGCCGCGCTGGACGCCGACGCGTTCGACCCGGATGGCTGGCTTCGCACGGGCGACCTCGGCCTGGTCGATGCGGACGGCAACGTGCGGGTGACCGGCCGCATCAAGGACGCGATCATTCGCAACGCCGAAAACGTCTCGGCCCTCGAAGTCGAGAACGTGCTCGCCACCCATCCCGCGGTCGCCGACGTCGCGGTCATCGGCGTTCCGGACCCGCGCACCGGTGAGCGCGTCTGCGCGGTGGTGGTGCCCGCATCGGCCGAAGAGGTGTCGTTGGAATCCCTGGTGCGGCACTGCCATTCAAACAAGCTGAGTCGCTACAAGCATCCCGAGCGTCTGGTGATCGTCGATGCGCTGCCGCGCAACCAGTTTGGCAAGGTGATCAAGAAAGACCTCCGCCAAGCGTTCGGATGAGGCCGCTGCTACAGCCCCTTGGGCGCCTCGCGGACGGCCTGCACCGCCGACGGGTCGCCGTCGAACTCGACCTTTGCGGCGCGTCCGACCGAAAACAGCAGCAGCTCCTCGGGCGCGCCGGTCACCGTGACGGCCGGGCCGCGTCCCGCGGTCAACAGCGTCTTGCCCTCCGGGGTGCGCAACGCGACCCGGCCCGGCACCTTGGCGAGGGTGAGCCGGGCCATCAACGGCAGGGTGCGGCGCAGCCGGGCGCTCAGATCGGGATCCAGCGTGCGCGGCTGCCAGCCCGGCTGCGCGCGGCGCACATCCTCGTGATGGATGAACATCTCGGCCACATTGGCCACCGGATCGAGCAGCTTGAACGGCGAGTAGACCGGCGGCCCCGATGCGACCTTGTCGATTAACTCGTCCCAGTCGGCCCGTTCGGCCACCTGGTCCTGCACCTTCTCGGTGTGCGAGGCGAAGAACGGGATCACGATCCCCGGGGCGGCGTCGGGCCGGTACTCCCGGATGACGAGATGGGCGGCAAGATCCCGCGTCTTCCACCCCTCGCACAACGTGGGCGCCTCCGGCCCGGCGGCACGCATGGTTTCGACGAGGGCGGCACGTTCGCGTTGCGCGACAGACATGTGTTCAGGGTAGGGCCAGCCCCCGGGCGCGTACCATCCGCGTCTTGCGTAAATTTGCAACGTCATCACCGGAAGGAAAGTGCAGGGAATTTCATGAACGCGCGTGTCGAGCAGTTGGAGTTTCAGGCCGAAGCCCGGCAACTGCTGGATCTGATGGTCCACTCGGTCTACTCCAACAAGGATTCGTTTCTGCGGGAGCTGATCTCGAACGCTTCCGACGCACTGGACAAGTTGCGGCTGGAAGCCTTCCGCAACAAAGAACTCGACGTCGACACCTCCGACCTGCACATCGAGATCGAGGTCGACAAGGACGCACGGACACTCACCATCCGCGACAACGGCATCGGCATGACCCGCGCCGAGGTGGTGGCGCTGATCGGCACCCTGGCCAAGTCCGGCACCGCCGAGCTGCGTCAGCAGCTGAAGGACGCCAAGAACGCCGCGGCCTCGGAGGAACTGATCGGCCAGTTCGGCATCGGCTTCTACTCGAGCTTCATGGTCGCCGACAAGGTCGAGCTGCTCACCCGCAAGGCCGGCGAGAGCGAAGCCACCCGGTGGGAATCCAGCGGCGAGGGCACCTACACCATCGAAGACGTCGACAGCGCTCCCCAGGGGACGTCGGTCACCCTGCACCTCAAGCCCGCAGACGCCGAGGACGAGCTGCACGACTACACGTCCGAATGGAAGATCCGCGGCCTGGTCAAGAAGTACTCCGACTTCATCGCGTGGCCCATCCGGATGGAGGTCGAACGGCGGATCCAGGTCCCAGTGGAGGAAGACTCCGAAGAGACCCGCGAAGAAGTCGTCATCGACACCGAGACCCTCAACTCGATGAAGGCGCTCTGGGCCCGCCCCAAGGAGGAGGTTTCCGAGGAGGAATACAAGGAGTTCTACAAGCACATCGCGCACGCCTGGGACGACCCGCTCGAAATCATCGCGATGAAGGCCGAGGGCACCTTCGAATACCAGGCCTTGCTGTTCATCCCGTCCCACGCCCCGTTCGACCTGTTCAACCGCGACGCCCAGACCGGGATCCAGCTGTACGTCAAGCGGGTGTTCATCATGGGCGACTGCGACCAGCTCATGCCCGAGTACCTGCGCTTCGTCAAGGGCGTCGTCGACGCACAGGACATGTCGCTCAACGTGTCGCGCGAAATCCTGCAGCAGGATCGGCAGATCAAGGCCATCCGCCGCCGCCTGACCAAGAAGGTCCTCTCCACCATCAAGGAGCTGCAGTCCGAACGGCCCGAGGACTACCGCAGCTTCTGGACGCAGTTCGGCAGAGTCGTCAAGGAGGGCCTGCTGTCGGACTTCGACAACCGCGAAACCCTGCTGCAGATCTCCTCATTCGCCTCGACGCACAGCGAGGAGGAGGCCACCACCCTCGCCGAGTACGTCGAGCGCATGAAGGAGGGCCAGGAGCAGATCTTCTTCGCCACGGGGGAGACGCGCCAACAAATCCTGAAGTCACCGCACCTCGAGGCCTTCAAGGCCAAGGGCTACGAGGTGCTGCTGCTCACCGATCCGGTCGACGAGGTCTGGGTGGGCACCGTGACCGAGTTCGACGGCAAACCGCTGCAGTCGGTCGCCAAGGGCGAGGTGGACCTCAGCTCCGAGGGCGAGGAGAGCGAGGCGGAGCGGGAGGAACAGCAGAAGGACTTCGCCGACCTGCTGGCCTGGATGAAGGAGACGCTGAGCGACCACGTCAAAGAAGTGCGGCTTTCCAGCCGCCTGACCGACTCGCCGGCCTGCCTGATCACCGACGCCTTCGGCATCACCCCGGCGCTCGCGCGCCTGTACCGGGCGTCCGGCCAGGACATCCCGGTCGGCAAGCGGATCCTCGAACTCAACCCGAACCATCCGCTCGTCACCGGCCTGCGGCAAGCGCACCATGACCGCAGCGACGACCCCTCAATCGCCGAGACCGCCGAATTGCTATACGGCACAGCGCTTCTCGCCGAAGGCGGAGCGCTCGACGACCCGGCGAGGTTCGCCGAGCTGCTCGCCGACCGATTGACCCGCACCGTGTAAGCCGCCGGCATCCTCGACAATCGCCGGAGATGACGGCGATTGAAAACGGGTTTGCTGGGATAATCACCTCCCATGGCTGAGTTTCGCGTCATCGACCCACGTGGGCGGGTCGTCGCGACGAAGAATTTTGCCAGCGCGGAGACCGCATACGCCTGGTTCGTCGACTCAGTCGGCGGCAACACCGAGCTGGGCTGGCGCATGGAGGTCAACGATGACGGGCAGTGGGCCCACTTCGACGACACCCAGGGTTTCACCGCGCCCGTGAGCCATCGCCCCCGTCGGCGCTGATCACGTCGGGCGTCAGCCGGCCGGTCCGATCACGAAGCAGCGGCCGCTGCCGCTGGTGAGCAACACCTCTTGAACCGCGGACTGCGCGATCGCGGGGAATCCGAAGCGATGCACCTGCTGGTCGGCCGCGATGTCGGCGTCCTGCGACTCGTTGGTGCCGTCCTTCTTGCGCACCAACGCCGTCACCTTGTCGGGGGTTGGTGGGTTCTTCGGGTCACGGAAGTACCACACCTCGATCCCCGCGCCCGAGGAGTCGCCGCGCCAGCCGTCGGCGTAGTAACACGCGGGATTCCCCTCGGCGTCGGGCGGCGGTGGCCGGCATATCGACAATCCGACGCAGTCCGGCGCGCTGGTGCTGCTGGGTGCGCTGGACGAGGCGATCGGGCTGGGAGCAGCCGACGCCTTCGTCGCGCTCGAACTGGACGCGGTGGGCTGCGCGGCGTGCTGGGACCCGCAGGCCGTGAGACCGGCGCCCACCATGGCGACGACTGCGACGGTTCGCGCGATGAGAACGAACATCAGTGGCACACTTCGCGCCGGGCGCCTTGGGCCAGGGGAGCGCCCGCAATTCCGACGGCGATTGCTCCAGCCATCAACAATCCACGAAGCATGTTCGCGAGCCTTCCGTTAGCGCAAGCGGCTATGGTTGCTGCCGCTTACAGAGCTAACACCCTGACGCGGCCACCCAGCAAGAGGCACGACCCACGTAGGCTCCGATAATGCACGTCGACGCGATGACGGTTCCGCAGCCGCTGCACCAGATCGGCGAGCTGGCCCGGCGAACGCAATCGGCCGGCTTCTCCGGTTTGTTGTTCACCGAGACGGGTCGTACGGCCTATCTCAACGCCGCCGTCGCGTCGCAGGCCGCTCCCGGCCTCGAGCTGTCCACGGGCGTGGCGGTGGCCTTCCCCCGCAGCCCCTTCATCACGGCGGCCACGGCCTGGGAGCTGCAGGAAGCGACCGGCGGCAACTTCCGGCTGGGCCTCGGCACCCAGGTGCGCACCCATGTCGTCCGGCGTTACGGTGTGGCGTTCGAGCGGCCCGGCCCGCGGCTGCGCGACTACCTCTTCGCGGTCAAGGCGTGCTTCGCCGCGTTTCGATCCGGGACGCTCGATCACCACGGCGACTTCTACGATCTCGACTTCATCACCCCGCAATGGAGCCCGGGGCCCATCGACGCGCCCGATCCGAAAGTCGATATCGCAGCGGTCAATCCGTGGATGCTGCGGATGGCGGGCGAGGTGGCCGACGGGGTGCACGTGCATCCCATCGGTGAGCCGGGCTACATCGCCCGGCACGTGTTGCCGAACATCGCCGACGGGGCGGCGAAGGCCGGGCGCTCGCCGTCGGACCTTGCGGTGATCGTGCCCGTGATGACCATTGTCGGTGACACCGACGAGGAGCGTGACAAGCAACGAGAAGGGGTGCGCGCCAGCATGGCCTTCTACGGCAGCACCCCCAACTACGCGTTCATCTGGGACCAGGCCGGGTTCGAGGGCACCACCGCCCGGATCCGCGAGAAGCAGAAGGCCGGTGACTTCGCCGGCATGGCGGCCCAGGTCAGCGACGACCACGTCGCCGCCTTCGCGACCGAGTCGACGTGGGACAGTTTGGCCGACGCGCTCACCGCGAAGTACGCCGGAAAGGCCACGCGCCTGGTGCTTTACAACGCCGTCGGCGATCCGGAACGGTTCGAACGGTACGGCGAGGTGGCCCGCCGCATCCAACACCCCGTCAGTGACTGAGCTGAATCGCCTTGACCACCAACAGCAGCGCGCCGACGATCAGGTAGGCGCGCAACGCGATCATCCCGAGCCGGGTGCCCGGTGACCAGGTGACCGGTTCGAGCAGCGTCAAGGGCGGCATTCGCCACGTGTTGCGGTCTACCCCGCGCGCCGGCAGTCGCGCCGCGGGCGCTGCAGGCTGACGGCGCGACATCCAGCGCAGCACCGGTACCGCCGCCGCCGCGAGGATGGCCAGTGCCAGGGCCAGGTAGCCGGCCACCGCCACGACGTTGAGGTCGCGGAACAGCGTGGTGGTCATCAGGATTCCCGACAACAGCAGCAGCGTGCCGACGATCAGCCCGGCAACCCAGTTGAGCCAGGGCCGATTGACCCACGGCCCCAACACCTCTCGGTCGTTGCACAGCAGCAGTAGAAACACGCTGGCGCTGGGCAGCAATAGGCCGGCAAGGGCCTGCACGGCGGTGGTGATCAGGCCGAGCGGGGCGCCGGGGATCAGGACGATGGCCGCGGCCACTACCACCATCGCGGTGTAGGAAAAGTAGAACTGTTTGGCGTCGGCGAACCCACGGTGCAGCGAGTGCTTCAGGCCGAACACGTCGCCGAATGCGTAGCTGGTGGCCAGGGTCACCGCGGCGGCGCCGATGATGGAGGCGTCCATCAGCACGATGGCGAAAATCCAGCCGAGCGTCGCCCGGTGTTCGCCCAGCAGGTGCGCGGTCGCCCCGGCGTCGGTGAAACCACCGACGCTGCTGGTGGAGCGCGCCGCCCATTCGCCGGTCATCACGAGCGCCGCGGCGCCGATGACCACGACGAAGGCGCCCAGCACGGTGTCGGCGCGCTCGTATCCGATGAACCGCGGGGTAATGCGCTTGTCGACGACGTTGGACTGCTGGAAGAACAACTGCCAGGGCGCCACGGTGGTCCCCACGATGGCGATGATGAGCAGCACCGCATCGGAGCTGAAGCCCCCCGAAATGCTGGGCACCACGAAGGATTTCGCGGCCTGTCCCCACTGCGGGTGGGACATCAGCAGCATTGGGATCTGCAGCAACGTGACGGCGATGAAGACGAACATCGCGCGCTCCCACCGGCGGAAGCTTCCGCTCGCCATGATCGCGACCAGCGCCACCGCCGAGACCGGCACCACAACGTACTTGGAGATGCCAATGAATTCCGCGGCCAGGGTGATGCCGATGAATTCGGTGACGATCGTCAGGAAGTTGAGCAGGAACAGGTCGCCGACCGAGAACCAGCCCCAGCCACGGCCGAAGCGTTCGTTGATGAGCCGCGCGTGCCCGACCCCGGTGACCGCCCCGAGCCGTACCACCATCTCCTGGTTGACGATCAGCACGGGGATCAACAACAAGAGCACCCACAGCAGGGAGTAGCCGTAGTTCTGTCCCGCTTGGGCATACGTGGCGACGCCGCCGGCGTCGTTATCGCCGACCATCACGATGATTCCGGGACCGACGATCGCCAGCAGCGTCAGCAACCGCGTTTTCCACGTACGGGCGTGCTCGGTTTCGCCGACGCTGATCCGACCGAACGCGCCTTCGATGTCGCCGAGGTGCGCCGTGTCGAGCACCGCGCTGCGCCGGCTGGTGTCCTCGCGACCTGTGCTCACAGCGGGTTACCCCCAGGCACGCGGGTGCCTTGGTCACCGGGGACCTCACGGACGGGACGCGGCGCCGGTTCGCGCCGTCGCCAATCCTCGGGAATGGTCGCCTCGAGCACATCGTCGACGGTGACCACCCCCAGCACGCGGTCCTGGTCGTCGACCACCGGGATGGAATAGAGGTTGAAGTCGGCCATCAACAGTGCGATGTCCGTCAGATCGGCGTCCGCCGTGACCCGCACCGGGTCCGAATCCATCAGCCGCTCAAGGACTTCCCCGGCCGGTGCCTGCAGCAGGGCGATCACCGAGACGACGCCGTCGAGCCGTCTCTCCTCGTCGATCACGTGCACCTTGATCAGCGCTTCCGGCTGTATGGTGCGGGCCTTCGCGATCAGGTTCAGCGCTTCCGCCGCGGTGATCGAGGCGGCGCAGGAAACGAAGTCGACGTTCATCAGCCCGCCGGCGCTTTCGGGATTGAAGCCCATCAGGGTGATGACCTTGGTGCGCTGCGGGCCCGGCATCAGATCCAGCACGCGCCGGCGCCGCGACTGGCGCAGGTCGGCGATGGCGTCGGCAGCGTCGTCGGCCCGCATCCGGCCCAGCAGGGCGGCGACCTCGGTGTCAGGCATGTCGTCGAGCAGCCGGCTGGCCTTCTCCGGCTCCAACTCCTCGAAGACGTCGGCTTCCAGCTCGGGGTCGCTGCGCACGCGGTCGAGGATCTCGCCGCCCTCGGCCTTGTCCGCCTCTTCGAGAAGGTCGGCGATCTCGGCAGCTTTGAACTCGCCGAATCGGTCCGACAGGCGCCGGACGGCGTCGGACCGAGCGTCGCCGATCAGCGGCTCGAACGCCTTCCAGTCGCGAGCCGCGTGTCCACCGGACTGCTTGATCAGCCCGAACAGCCGGGGTGGCCGTCGGGTGTCAACCCGCGTAAGCATCCAACCGGCGCCGGTGTCCTCGAGCTCCACGTCGTAGGCGCGGATCAGCTCGACGTTGGCCACGTCGATCAGCCGATGTCCCAACACGTCGGTGCGCAACAGCACCTCACCGTCTCGGCGCTCGAAGCCGCGAAGGTCAACCTTGTTCTTGGTCAACAGGACTCGGTCGGCGGCGTACTCGTCGATGGATTTGTCGCCGATGAACACCCGCCGCCCGCCAACCCCGGCCACGATCCCCGTCACGAGGGGGTATTCGTCCGCGCCCCGCAGCCGCACGATCACGTCCTCGACGCGGCCCACGGTCTCCCCGGCGCGGGCCAGCACCGGCGCGCGCAGTAGTTGCGAAAGGTGGATCACTGGGCGCCCGCCGCCTTCGGCCACCGTCTCCGATGCGCTCATTCGTTCCTCCTCGACACCTCGCGACCGACTCTCCGATCAGCCTGCACGAAGCCACGTCGCGACGTCGTGTGCGGGTACGGCTTACCGCCAGGATCGGTGGTGGTGCAAGTGTGGTCGCTTCACCGGGTTCGGCCGCAAGATCGTACGCCGGGGTCGCAGCGAGCAGCTACCGCCGACAGGTGAACGGCGGGCGGCCATTGCGGTGCTATGGGTTGCCGATCTTCCCGGCGACCCGGTTGGCGATGCTGATGCCACCGATGTCGGGGCGAAGCGATATGTTCGCGACGTGACCGCAGTCGACTTCTCCTCCGTAGCCCCGATCGTCCCGGTACGGAATCTCGACGTCGCTCTGGCCCGCTATCGACGACTCGGCTTCGCCGCACGTGCATACGACGGACCAGATCGTTACGGCTTCGTCGACCGCGGATCCGTGTCCATTCACCTCACCGAGTGGGACGAGCACGACCCGTTGCGAACCGCCGCAAGCGTCTACCTCTACGTCAGCGATGCCGACGGCCTCTATGCGGAGTGGGCGGCGCTGGAAGACCTTGAGGGCCGGCTGGTCCCACCGCAGGACACTCCCTATGGCCTACGCGAATTCGCCTACGTCGATCCCGACGGCACGGCGCACCGCGTCGGTTCGCCCCGATCAGGCTGATACCGCGGGCTTTTCGCCGGCCGGCGGGGTGGATGTGGCCTGGCCGTGGGCGAGTGCCACCGTCGCCGCCGCCATCACCGCGACCGACAGGACCAGTGCCACCACGCCGATGTCGTTGGTGCGCAGCGTTTCACCGAGCACGGTCACGCCGAGAACCGATCCGACGACGGGCTCGGCGACGGTCGTCGCCGGCAGCGACGCGGTGAGCGGGCCGGCCCGAAATGCCGATTGTTCCCACGCGGTGGCCGCGATCGCGACGACCGCCCACACGTACACCTCGGGTGTGCGCAGCAGGGCCGGGATGCCGCGGTCGAGCTGGTCGACCACACCCTTGGTCAACACGGAGAACAACCCCCACAGCGAGCCGGACATCAAACCCAGCAGCATCGCGCCGACCGAACCGGGGAACATGCGCGCGCCGACCACGCACAGGATCAACGCCGGGCCCATGATCAGCGCCACGATGGTCCAGGTATGCAGAGACCCTCGCGGAGTGCCCTCCTGGGGGTCGCCGACCGTCACCACCACCGCGACCGCCGCGGCCAGCAGCGCGGCCCAGACCGCTTGTCGCACAGTGATTCTCCGGTGATTCAATCGCGCGCTGATGAGCAACGCGAACAGCAACGACGTCACCAGCAGCGCCTGGACGAGCACGACGGAACCCATCCCCAGCGCCGCGGCTTGGAACCCGAAGCCGGCGCCGGCCACCAGGCTGCCCGTCCACCACTGCCGATCGCGCAGTAACCGGCGAAACAGGGCAACAGTCCCAACCGGCTTGTCGGTGACCTCTTGGGCGGATCGCTGCTGGATGACGTCTCCGATGCCCACCATCAGGGCGGAGGCGACCGCCAAGATCGCCGCGATATCCGTTTTCCCCAAGCCGACCTCCTGTAAATCCGGCGTTGCGCCCTAGACTTCTGGACGGTACGCGACACGGCGTTTCGAGGGGATGCACGCCATGAACGACACGAACTCCCGGATCGGCGTGCTGGCCACCGAGGCGATGGATCTGCTCATCGTCGCCGTCGGCCAGATCTCACCCGAGCGGTGGGACCAGCCGTCCAACCTCGAGGGCTGGAGCGTGCGCGAGCTGGTCGGGCATGTCACCGGCAGCGCCGCGAAAGTCGTGACCCTGGTCGAGGACGGCGAGCTCTGGGACCGCCCGTCGCAGCCCTCCGACTGGATATCCGACAACCCGACACAGCGGCTGCGCGAGCTGGCCGGGCGGCTAGCCGCGGCGTTGCCGTCCGCCGACTTCGACGGACTGCGGAGATCGCCGGAAGGTGAGGTCCCGCTGGGCCGAGCGCTGACCTATCCGGTGTCGGACCTGGCCATGCACGCCTGGGACATCCATCGTTCCCAGGGCCGACTGATCGAGCTGCCCGGGGACCTGCTGGAGCTGTGCCGCGGGCTGGTGGAGTCGGTGCCCGAGCAGATGTTGCGGCGACCGGGGGGCTTCGGGCCGGCCCAACCCGCGCCGGGTGACGCGACTCCGACCGTTCGCCTCATGGCCTTCCTGGGTCGCTCGGTCGACGTCAGGCCGTGAGTCCTCCTGCCGCACAAGAGTTTTGCGTGACGCCTCAACTGTTGCGGCTGATCTTCAGCGCGGTGGTGATCATCGGAATCTGCAGCGGCAGCCGGGCGAAGGCCGCGATCCGCATCGGCCACGGCTTGTTCCACCACAACCGGCACATGTTGACGTTCGCGGGGAACACCCCGATGAACAGCGCAGCCGCGGCGAGCGCGGCCAGCCGGCGGGTGCGTCGGGGCACCAGTGCCGCGCCGACGCCGATCTCGGCCACCCCGGACGCGTAGGTGTAGAACCGGGCACTGCCCGGCAGCTCGGCGGGAACGATCGTGTCGAACGGTTTGGGCGCCACGAAGTGCAGCGTCCCCACGCCGAGGAGCATCGCCGCGACTCGGTAGGCGGTCAGCTCGGTGGTGTCACGCGCGGCGAGTGATCTGGTTGTCATCGATCCATTGTGTCCCGTCACGCGCAAGTTGCGACCCGAAAGCGCATGCCCAGGCCATTTACTATTGGCCATACGGTATTTGTTACGATTCGCGTCATCATCTACTGACACCCGCGCTGCCGAAACGCAGCCCGACCGTTCGAGGTTGAGAACATGGCCACACCCGTCATTGTCGGAGCGGTTCGGACGGCGATCGGCCGCTCCTTCAAGGGCACGCTCGTCAACACGCCGCCCGAGACGCTGATCACCACCGTGCTTCCGGAGGTGGTCCGCAGGTCCGGCGTCGACCCGTCCGCGATCGACGACATCATCTTTGCCGAATCCCATTACGGCGGCGGCGATTTGGCGCGGTATGCGGCCACCGCGACCGGCATGGAGGACATTCCCGGGCAGTCGGTGAACCGGCACTGCGCGGGCAGCCTGACCGCCATCGGCAACGCCGCGGCCCAGATCGGCTCCGGGATGGAGCGTGTGCTCATCGCCGGCGGCGTGCAGTCGCTGTCGATGACGCCGCTGACCAACTGGCGCATCCCCGGCCCGGAACTCAAGTTCGAGGAACGCTGGATGCCGCCGACTCACGTCGAGACGCCGGACGCGCCGGCCAAGGACATGTCGATCACCGTGGGCTGGAACACCGCCCAGGCGGTGGGCATCAGCCGCGAAGAAATGGACGCCTGGGCCGCCCGGTCACATCAGCGCGCCATCGCGGCCATGGACGCGGGCAAGTTCGTCGACGAGATCGTCCCGCTGAAGGTCACCCAGTTCGACGGATCGGTGACCGAGTTCTCCGTCGACGAACACCCCCGCCGGGACACCACGGTGGAGAAGCTCGCCGCCCTCAAGGTGCTGCACCCGGAGATCGAGGGGTTCTCGATCACCGCCGGCAACAGCAGCGGCACCAACGACGCCGCGGCGGCGGTTGCCCTCGTCGACCGCGAGTACGCCGCCGCCGAGAACCTGAACGTGATGGGCACGGTGCGGGCGTGGGCCGCCGCGGGCGTCGCCCCGCGCGACACCGGCCTGGGGGCCGTCAAGGTCATCGGCAAGGTGCTGCAGCGCGCCGGCCTGTCGGTCGACGACGTGGCGCTGTGGGAGATCAACGAGGCGTTCGCATCCGTGCCGATCGCGGCGTGCCGGGAGTACGGCATCGACGAGGAGAAGGTGAACTTCTCCGGCAGCGGTTGTAGCCTCGGGCACCCCATCGCGGCCTCGGGTGCGCGCATGGTGACCACGCTGGCGTACGAGCTGGCCCGCAGGGGCGGCGGCATCGGCGTCGCGGCCATGTGCGCCGGTGGTGGCCAGGGCGGCGCCGTGGTGATCGAGGTCTAATTGCAGTACGTGTAGCCGATGAACTGGGTGCCGCGGGTGTCGCCGCTCGAGTAATTGGCGAAGTGCACCGCCGGCTGCCCGTTGTATTGGGCGTTCATCTTTTGCACGGTCGGTGGCGGGACGCCCTTAGGGAACGCCAGGATCATGTCGGCGAAGATGTTGAGGCCGACCTGGCAGATGGCCTCGCGTCGCGGCGGCTGTGGATTCCAGGCGTGCACGACGACCGGCTCGGTGAGCTGATACCCGGCCGCGCAGTTCGGGTCGCAGACCTTGAACACCGCCGTGCCGGTCCCGTCGGCGCCCTGCGGGCCCCACGAGCTCCACGACATGTCTTGCAGCGCAACGGCGACGCTCGCGCAGCCCAGGACGTTGAGGCGCTTGGGACGCTCGACCGGTGGAACCGACAGGTTGTAGCAGCCCGGGATGGCGAAGCTCTGCGGGGGCGCCGGCTGGGTGGTCGGCCGCCCGGCGGTTTGGTTGCCCTGCGTCAGCTTCAGCACCACGAAGGCCAGCACACCGGCCAACGCCACCGCCGAGACAACGCCGATAACGATCAGCCGCCCCCGTGGAATGCTTCGCAACCGGCTCAATGACGGAACGTTTCCCCCGCTCACGTTCACAAGATTACGGCCGAACCCTTCCGTTCGGGGCGGTGCCCGCCGGCGTCGAGTTGGCAGGGTAAAGTTGGTCAACACTGCCAACTTAAGGAATGTGATGGCCTTGCAGCTGACGGATGACCACGAACTGGCCGCGCGGCTGGCCACCGAGGCCGGGCGGTTGCTGCTTACGGTCCGCGATGAGTTCGCCGACGCCGAGGCGGGTGAGCGGAAAGCCGCGGGGGACAAGCGATCCCACGACTTTCTGATGGCAGCGCTGGCCGACGAGCGCCCCGGCGACGCGGTGCTGTCCGAGGAGGGTGTCGACAATCCGGTCCGGCTCCGTTCGGACCGGGTGTGGATCGTGGACCCGCTGGACGGGACGCGGGAATTCTCCGAGCTCGGGCGCGACGACTGGGCGGTGCACGTCGCGCTGTGGGAGGCCGGTGAGCTGGTGGCCGGGGCGGTGGCCATGCCCGCGCAGGGCATCACCCTCGCCACCCCCGACGTCGCCACGCCGCCCGCGGCCCCGGGCAAGCCGCGCATCGTGGTGTCGCGCACCCGACCGCCCGCCATCGCGCTGAGCGTCCGCGACGCGCTGGACGGGGTGCTGGTGGAAATGGGTTCGGCCGGGGCCAAGGTGGCTTCGCTCGTCCAGGGATTGTCCGATGTGTACGTGCACGCGGGCGGCCAATACGAATGGGACTCGGCCGCCCCGGTGGCCGTGGCCCGAGCCGCCGGCCTGCATACCTCGCGCATCGACGGCTCGGCGCTGGCTTACAACCAGCCCGATCCGAAGCTGCCGGATGTGGTGGTCTGCCGTCCCGAGTTGGCCGAGGCAGTACTGGCGGTCACGCGCTGAGAGCGCCGGTGCCGCAATCCATTTCGAGCATAAGAACTTTACTCAGCGCCGGTGAGGTCGAGCGCGATGTCGACGAGCATGTCTTCCTGGCCGCCCACCATCCCGCGCCGGCCGGCCTCTTCAAGTAGCGTGCGCGCGTCGACGTCGAAACGGGCGGCGGCGGCCTCCGCGTGGCGCAGGAAGCTGGAGTACACCCCCGCGTAGCCCAGGGTCATGGTTTCGCGGTCGACCCGCACGGGGCGGTCCTGCAACGGCCGGACGAGGTCGTCGGCCGCGTCCTGCCGGCGGTGCAGGTCGCAGCCGTGATCCCAGCCGAGCCGGGACGCCGCGGCGATGAACACCTCTAACGGCGCGTTTCCGGCGCCGGCGCCCATACCCGCCAGGGAGGCGTCGACTCGGTTTGCGCCACGCTCGACGGCGGTGATGGAGTTGGCCACCCCGAGGGAAAGGTTGTGGTGGGCGTGGATGCCGATTTCCGTTGTCGGCAGCAGGGTTTGGCGCAGGGCGTCGACCCGATCACCGACGTCGCGCATCGTCATCGCGCCGCCGGAGTCGACGACATAGACGCACGTGGCCCCGTATCCCTCCATCAGCTTGGCCTGCGCGGCCAACGCGGCGGGCGTGGTCAGATGGCTCATCATCAGGAAGCCCACGGCGTCCATACCGAGGCCACTGGCGGTGGCGAGGTACGGGGCCGCGATGTCGGCCTCGGTGCAGTGAGTGCCGACGCGCACGACGGTCGCCCCCGCCTTGTGGGCGTCCCTGAGGTTGCCCAACGTGCCCACGCCGGGCAACAGGAGCGTCGCAATCTTCGCGCGACTGACGGCCGCGGCCACCGCCTCGATCCATTCGATGTCCGTATGCGCACCGAACCCGTAGACGCAGCTCGAACCGGACAGCCCGTCGCCGTGGGCGACCTCGATCGAGTCGACGCCGGCCTCGTCCACGGCGTTGGCGATCGCGATCGCCTGCTCGATGCTGTATTGGTGGCGTACCGCGTGCATGCCGTCGCGTAGGGTCACGTCGCTGACGTAGATCATGTTGCGGCTCCGGCGGTTTCGTAGTCGTGCGCGGCGATGCGCTCGGCGGTGGCCTTGGCGGCCGAAGTCATGATGTCGAGGTTTCCGGCGTAGGCGGGCAGGTAGTGTGCGGAGCCGGCGACCTCGAGCATTACGGTGACGCGGGTGCCGGTGAATTTGCCGGTCTCGGGGATGTACAGCGGTTGGTCATGGCCGAACACCTGGAACTGCACGTCTTGCTTGAGCCGGTAACCGGGCACGTATGCGGCCACCCGGCCGACGATGTCATGGATTTCCTGCTCGATCCGGTGGTGATCCGGTTCGCCGTCGACGAGGCAATACACGGTGTTGCGCATGAGCACCGGGGGATCGGCGGGGTTCAGGATGAGCACGGCCTTGCCGCGCTGCGCACCGCCGACGACCCGCAGTGCGGCGGCGGTGGTTTCGATGAATTCGTCGATGTTGGCCCGGGTTCCAGGACCCGCGGATTTCGCCGAAATGGACGAGACGATCTCGGCGTAGGGCACGATTCCGGTCTTGCCGACGGCGGCGACGATCGGAACCGTCGCCTGGCCGCCGCAGGTCACCATGTTGAGGTTGGGGGCGTCGAGATGGTCATCGAGGTTGACCACCGGTACGCACATCGGGCCGATCGACGCGGGCGTGAGGTCGAGCACTCGAATGCCGTTGTCCCGCAGCGCCGGCCAGTGGGCACGGTGCGCGTCGGCCGAGGTGGCGTCGAAGGCCAGTTTGATGCCGGCGACGTCCGGCATCCGCAGCAGCCCGTCGACCCCGTCGGCGGTGGTGGGCACGCCCATCCGCCGCGCCCGGGCCAGCCCGTCCGAGTCCGGATCGACGCCCACCATGGCGCCCACGGTCAGCGGACCGTCGCCGCCCTGGATCTTGAGCAACAGGTCGGTGCCGATGTTTCCCGAGCCGATGATCGCCACCGGCCAACGCTTGGTGGCGGTCATTTCGCGTTCTCTTCGGCCATGCGCACCGCGGCGTCGTAGAGGGCAGCCGCGTGCAGCTCGAACAGCGCAACGATGTCGACGGAGTCACCGCCGATCTCCTTGGCGATGAACAGGCCGTCGGCACCCGCCATTGCGTAGGTGGCCACGTCGTGGATCTGCGCGTCGGTCAATTCGGGAAAGAGCTCGCGCGCCGTGGTGCGCAGCGTGGACTGCATCTGCGTCCGGACGTCGATGAACATGGCCCGGGCCCGCGGCTCGACCGGTCGTCGCTCCAGGCCGAGCATCAGGCCGAGGCGCAGGAAGTCGGGGGAATCCAGTAGCGCCTTGGCGATGTGCATGACCATCGAGACGAACCGTTCCCGGGTGGTGCCTTCGGCGGGCATCTGCCAGGCCGAGAGCACATTCGCGAAGCTGCGTTCGATGACCGCGGCGATCAGATCGTCCTTGTCCTTGAAATGCCAGTAGATGGAGCTGGCCGGCAGTCCGCACTTCGCGCTGACCAGCGCGATGCTGGTGCCCTCGTAGCCGCGCTCGCTGGCGATCTCGGTGGCCGCATCCAGGATGCGCGCCCGGGATGCCTCGCCGTCGAGACGGCGGCGGCGCTGCGGCTTGTCTTTGGTCGCCACTGAAACTCCTCGGCAATAAGGTCTTGACTCTGTAGTGATCGCTACATTACCGTAGTGATCGCTACAGAACAAGCCCACACGAAGGCGAGACGGCAATGAACGAGCACCCGACCTATGACGTGGCAGTGATCGGTTACGGACCAACCGGCGCCACGGCCGCGAATCTCCTTGGGAACATGGGGCTTAACGTCATCGTCATCGAGCGCGACCCGGACGTGTACGGGCGGGCGCGGGCCATCTCCACCGACGAGGAGGTGATGCGGATCTGGCAGTCCGTCGGCCTGGCCGAGCGGCTGCAGCGCGACATGCTGCCGGACCGGCCGCTGGCCTGGGTGGACGCCCACGGCGTGCCGTTCATCGAGACGACCATGACGCCCCGGGGCTGCGGGCATCCCCCGCAGCAGTTCCTCTACCAGCCGGCGGTCGATCACGTGCTCCGCGAGGGCGTCGCGCGGTATCCAAACGTCGAGGTGCTTGTCGAACACGAATGCCTGCGGGTGCTCAACGGTGACGCCCACGTCGAACTGATGCTGGCGGACCTGCGCACCGACACCTTCAAACGCGTGCGGGCCTCGTACGTGATCGCCTGCGACGGCGGATCGTCGCCGACCCGCGCCCAGCTCGGAGTGGGATACGACGGCCGCACCTACGCCGAGCGCTGGGTTGTCATCGACACCAAGGTGATCCGCGAGTGGGACGGTCACGACCGGTTGCGCTTCCACTGCAATCCCGCCCGCCCGACGGTGGACTGCCCGACGCCGCTGGGCCATCACCGCTGGGAGTACCCGGCACGCGATGCCGAAGACGAAAAGCAACTCGTCACCGATAAGGCCATCTGGCGGGTGCTGAACGAACAGGGCATCACCGAAGAGCACGTGAAGATTCTGCGCGCCGTCATCTACAGCCACCACGTGCGCGTCGCCGACCGCTGGCGCGTCGGGCGGGTCTTCCTGGCCGGCGACGCGGCGCACGCCATGCCGCCCTGGATCGGCCAGGGCATGTCGGCGGGCGTGCGCGACGCCGCCAACCTGTGCTGGAAGCTCGCGGCCGTGATCCGCGGGCAGGCACCCGATTCGTTGCTCGACAGCTACCAGCTCGAGCGCAAACCACACGTCACCGAGGTCACCCGCCGGGCCGTGCGCAACGGGCGGCTCATCACCGAACGCCGAAAGTCCTTGGCGTGGTTGCGCGATCACCTGCTACGCGCGCTGACGCGGCTGCCCGGCGTGCTCGCCGGCGGGCAAAAACTGATCTGGATCCCGGCCGCTCACTACGCGGGCGGTTACTTCGCCACCGAGGCGCACACCGCCGTCGGCTGGCAGCTCCCGCAACCATGGGTCACCGACGCCGCCGGAACGGTCAAGCGGCTGGACGACGCCCTCGGTTGCGGCTGGACGGTGCTGCACTATGGCGCGCCGCCGGCCGGGACGGATCGGTGGGAGCGACTGGGCGCCCGCGCGCTGACCATCACGGCCGGCGCGCCCGCGGCCGGCGCGATCCGCGACGACGACGGCACGCTGACCGGTTGGCTTCGACACCACAAGGCCGCCGCGGTGGTGCTGCGCCCCGACGGATTCGTCTTCGCCGCGGCGGCCCCGGACCATCCACTGCCCGCCCCGCCGAAGGGCCTCGTCGACCTGACGCCGCCCGTCCCGGCCGCCCCGATCGGAGTCCCCGCATGATCACCACGCAATTGAACGAGCACACCGTCACCGTCGCCGGGAAACCGATCTTCGTCTCCGAAACCGGCACCGGCCCGGCCGTCGTCATGCTGCACGGCGGCGGCCCGGGCGCGTCGGGCGTGTCGAACTACTCGCGCAACATCGACGCCCTCGCAAAGCATTTCCGCGTCATCGTGCCCGACATGCCCGGCTACGGACGGTCGGTCAAAGGCGTGGACCACGACGATCCGTTCGGCTATCTGGCCGACATGATCCGCGGCCTGCTGGACGAGCTCGGCGTCGACGTCGCCCATCTGGTCGGCAACTCGTACGGCGGCGCCGCGGCCCTGCGTCTCGCCCTGGACACCCCGCAGCGCGTCGGCAAGCTGGTGCTGATGGGCCCGGGCGGCATCGGGACCACCCGGGGCCTGCCCACGGCCGGGCTGAAGAGGCTGCTGGCCTACTACGGCGGCGACGGCCCGAGCCGCGACAAGCTGGCCGCGTTCATCCGCACCTACCTGGTATACGACGGCACCGCGGTGCCCGATGACCTGATCGACCTGCGCTACCGCGCATCGATCGACCCGGAGGTGGTCGCGGACCCGCCCCTGCGGCGCCCCTCCGGGCCGATGGCCCTGCGCACGCTATGGCGGATGGACCTCACCCGCGACCGCCGGCTGACGACCCTGGCCACGCCGACGCTGATCCTGTGGGGACGCGACGACAAGGTCAACCGGCCCGCCGGCGGACCGATGCTGTTCGACCTCCTTCCGAACGCGGAGCTGGTGATGACCTCGCGGACCGGGCATTGGATGCAATGGGAGCGCGCCGACCTGTTCAACCGGCTGGCCGTCGAGTTCCTGGAGGGAGAGCTATGAGCGCCTCGGTGTTCGGGCGAGCCCATCTCGGTTATGTGGTGATCGAGAGCGAAAAGTTCGGCGACTGGGCGCGATTCGGCCGCGACGCCATCGGCATGCACTGCGACGACGCGGCGCGCGACACGATGCGGTTCCGCCTCGACGACCACGACTGCCGCTTCCTGGTGCAACGCGGACCCGCCGAGGACGTCACCGCCCTCGGCTGGCAGCTGGACGACCACGACGCCTTCGACACCGTCCTCGACCGCGTCACCCGGCACGGGGTGCCGGTGACCGCGGGCACCGACGAGGAGGCCGCGCTGCGCGGGGTGGAACGGCTGGTCCGATTCCCCGGGCCCAACGGGCTGACCCAGGAGGTGTTCACCCGCGCCCGGACCGGGCCGGCGCTGCACATGGCGACCGACGGTGGATTCGTCACCGGCGCAGCGGGTTTGGGCCACGTGGCGGTCACTACCACCAAACCCCACCAACTGCATGGCTACTACGCCGCGGTGTTGGACGCGCGGCTGTCGGACTACATCGACGAGACGATCGGCGGCCTGAAGTTCAAGATCCGCTTCCTGCGGGTCAACGAGCGGCACCATACGGTGGCGATCGCCGCGGTCAACCGCCTGAGGCTGAACCCGATCCGCACCCGCGTGCAGCACGTCAACGTTCAGGTCGCGGAACTCGACGACATGACCGCGGCCTACCAGCGGGTCAGGCAACTGGGCTTCCGGATGGCGCTCGGCGTGGGCCAGCACACCAACGACAAGGAACTGTCGTTTTACGCCGTCACGCCCTCGGGGTTCGAATGGGAAGTCGGCTGGAATCCGATCGTCGTCGACGAGGCCACCTGGGAACCCACCACCCACCAGGGCATCAGCATCTGGGGCCACACGCCCGAGGGGCAGACGATCATCGACAAACTCACCCAATTCAAGGCCGGTGCCGCGTCGCTGCTACACCATGAGGACACGGTTCCGGCGCTGGCCGGGGCGGGTATTCCCGATCACTGATAGCGAGACACGTTGCGCGGCAGGGCAGTCGTGCGCCTGGTCCACGCCCGGTGACCCGTGGTCAGCGCAGCGCCTGCTGCCAGGACAGAATGCGTTCGGCCAGTTCGGGTCCGGAGTCTTCCTGGATGAAGTGGCTGGCGTGGATGCGGGCGTGTGGCTGGCCGGCGGCGCCGGGGATGTGCTTGATCAGCGGGCGGTCGGCTTGCCCGAGGATGGGGTCGCGGGCCCCGAAGATGGCAAGCATGGGCTTTTCCCACTGCCCCAGGGCCTTCCAGGCCGCCCGGTTGGCCGGCACCGCCGGATCGTCCGGGGAGGTCGGCACCAGTTGCGGGAAGGCGCGGGCGCCGGCCTGGTACGACTTGTCGGGAAACGGCGCGTCATAGCCGGCCCGCACCCGGGCGGAAACCCGGCGGACCGTTCCCACGGAAACGATGCGGCCGGCGGGCAGCACGGGGGAGTAGCGCGCGAACGCCCGCCACGCGTAGAAGGCGGGCGGGGTGGCTCGCTCCGCGGTGGGTAGGAATCCATTCGCCACCACGAGTCGCGCGATGCGGTCACCCTGCTCGGCTGCGATGCGCAGCCCGATCAGCGATCCCCAGTCCTGCACGAACAGCGTCACGTCCTTGAGGTGGAGCCGCTCGAACCAGGAGGTCACCCATTCGACGTGCCGCTGGTAGGTGTAATCCTCGACCCGGCTCGGCTTGTCCGAGCGGCCGAAGCCGATCAGGTCGGGGGCGAGCACGCGGTTCCCGCCGTCCGTCAACGGCGGGATCATGGTCCGGTAGAGGTAGCTCCAGGTGGGCTCGCCGTGCAGCAGCACGATCGGCGGTCCGTCGGAAGGGCCCTCGTCGAGGAAGTGCATGCGTAGCGGCTGGGTGTCGCTTGCCGCCACGTCAACGTAGTTCGCTACGAACGGATAGCCCTCCAAATTTTCGAATCGGGAGTCCGGGGTTCGTAGCACATGCATATCCAGCTCCTCCGGTGGGCGGGCGCCTTGAGTTAGCCTCTCTCGACAACGCGAGTTCGTCTAGTAGGGAATTTCATTGAGCTAGACGTCTGGTGGACATTAAACTCGCTTGTTCATGGCGATTCGGCGTGCCGTCCTGATCATTGCCGACATCAGCGGCTACACCCACTACATGCAGTGGAACCGTACCCACCTGGCCCACGCGCAATTGACGGTGGCGGGCCTGCTGGAGTCGGTGATCGACGCCGGTAGGGGTCTGAAGCTCGCGAAGCTGGAGGGTGACGCCGCGTTCTTCTGGGCACCCGACGGCGACCCCAAAGTGCTGGTGTGCGACCGGCTGTCCCGGATGCGGGAGGCTTTCATCGCGCGCCGTGAACGCTTCAAAAAGGACCTGGCCTGCGAGTGCGCGAGTTGCGCGCAATTGGACAGCCTTTCGGTGAAGTTCGTCGTCCATCAGGGTGAGGTGGCCGAGCAGCGGGTTAAGCGACACGTGGAGCTCGCGGGCTTCGACGTCATCCTGGTGCACCGAATGCTGAAAAACACGGTGCCAGTGGTCGAATACGTGCTGATGACCGATCCGGTCGCGGCGTGCCTCGACGAGTCGGTGCGCTCGCAGTGCAAACCGCTGATCCACGTCTTCGACGACATCGGTGAGACGCCGACGCACTATCTCGATCTCGCCACCTCGGAGGTCTCGGTAGTTCAACCCGCGTCCGGCTTCCTTCGCCGCCTCGGGTCGACGATCAAGCTGGAATTGAGCTCACTGCCGTTCGTCCTCGGCTTCAAGGAGCCCGCGGCGGGTTTCCGCAACCTGGGCCGCGGCGCCGAGGAGATTCCGGCCTAGCCCACGTCGCGGCTAGTGGCCAGCGCGCGGCCCATCCGGGACACCGCCTCGGTGAGGATGGCCTGCGAGGTCGCGAAGTTCAGCCGGACGTGCCCCGCGCCCCCGGTGCCGAAGACGTGGCCGGAGCTCAGCGCCACCCGGGCGTGGTCGAGAAACCACCGGGCCGGTCCGGACAGGTCGGCAACCACCGCCAGGCCCGCGGCGGCCTCCTCGGCGAATCCGAGCTCGCGGCAATCCAGCCATGCCAGGTAAGTCCCTTGCGGCCATTGGTATTTCACGCCAGGCAGGTGTTCGGCGATCAGCTCACCTAGGAGCGTCCGGTTCTGATCCAGGCCGCGCAGCAATGCGTCAAGCCAGTCGCCACCGGTTCGGAACGCCTCGGCGTGGGCGATGATGCCGAAGTGGCTCGGCCCATGGCTGACCTCTTCGGGCATCCGGTTCAGGTCCGCGACCGCCTCGGGGCCGGCGATGGCCAGCGCCGCCTTGAGCCCCGACAGGCTCCAGGCCTTGGAGGCGGACGTCAGGGCGAAGGCGTTCTCCGCGCCGGGCACGGTCAGGTACGGCGTGAAACGCGCCCCGTCCAAGACGACAGGCCCGTGAATTTCGTCCGACACCACCCGGACGCCGAACCGGCGGGCGAGCGCGTCGACCGTGTGCACGGATCCGGTGGGGTTGTGCGGGTTGCACAACAGGTACGCGACGTTCCCTCCCCGCGCGCCGGCGCGAGCGAAGGCTTCTGCCAAGGCGGCCAAATCAATTCGGCCTTCGGCGCCCAGCGGCGCTTCGACGATCTGACGGCCGTCGTGCGCGACGAACGCGTAGAACGGGGCGTACACCGGCGGGTTGACGACGACGGCGTCACCCCGGCCGGTGACCAGACGCAGCAACTCGACGGCGCCGAGCATGACGTCCGGCACGATCGCGGTGCGGCCCACCGGTAGGTCATGCCATTGCCAGCGCTCGGACGCGAATTGACCGACCGCCTCGGCCAACGCGGTGCCGCACGGATACCCGGTGTCGCCGTTGTCGATGGCGGTCCGCAGCGCCTCGGCCACCGTCGGCGCCAGCAACACGTCCATCTCGGCGACCCACATCGGCAGGACGTCGGGCGGATGCGCGCGCCATTTCATGCTCGTGCGGAGCTGCAGTTGCTGCAGCGTGAGCTCCTCGAGTGGGTTAGACGTCACCCGGGCAGACTAAGCCCGCGCCGGCCGCCGCGGCTCAACGCGTGGCGAACGCGTGCTTCGGGATGGTCAACGGCAGGTCCACCGAACTGAGCAATCCCGGTTCTGCCGCAACGACATACGGCACGGCGTTGACGACGCGCATCGCGGTGGCCACCATCGCGCCGGCGCCGGAGGTCATGCCCCCCACCCCGGCTTTGTGCGGATCCTTGAGCGTCGCCGCCAGCGTGCAGTCGATGTCGGGGTCGCCGGTGATCATCACGCGGTAGGACAGATCGCCGATCCCGGTCGGCCAATCCGGTGCGACGTCGTGGGCGAGCCGGGTGACGTGCTCGATGACGATGGCTTCCCGGCCGTCGACCACACCGATCGCCCGCATGCGCAGCGCACCGCAGGTACCCGCCTCGACGGTGCCCATAGCGACCTCCAGCGTCCGGTTCGTCACCGCGCGGTCGAAATACTCGCGGACCTCCTGCACCTCGACGCCGAGCGCGTCGGCGACCAACCGGATCTGGCCCTGCCATTCGCCCGCGATCGCGCCCGGGAAGCCGATCCAGGGCTGGTAGTCGAGCGGTCGACCGAAACCCAGCGCGTCGCTCATGATGTCGGGGACGCCGTAGTCGTCGTACAGGCCGATCTCGAACGCGTGAATCTTCTCGATGGACGACGACTGGGTGGACAACACGAGCGGCAGGTGATCGGCGGCGAACCCCGGCTCGATCCCCGACGCGTACAACGACACCTGGCCCTGCTTGGCCGCGGCGACCAGCTGGTCGCGCCACTCGGCGGGTTCGTAGGCGTGCGGGTTGACCAGGCGGGTGGTGCTGGTCGTGACGACGTTGATGCCGGACTCGAGCAGCCTGACGTAATCCGGGATGGCCAGCGCGTCGCGCTCCGGGCCACTGGCGGCGTAGATGACGCAATCGGGTTTCAGCGCGATCAGTGCGTCGGCGTCGGTGGTGGCCGTGAGGCCGATCGGCTCGCCGTTGGCGAGCTCGCCGGCGTCCTTGCCGTCCTTCTCCGGCGAGTGCACCCACACGCCGACCAGCTCCAGATCCGGGCGACGCGCGATGGTACGGATGGCGATCGACCCGATGCCACCCGTCGCCCACACCACCACCCGGTGAGCCGTCATCTCGTCCTCCTCAGGTGCGCGCGCGTCGCAGGCGCGATGGAAATCCGTTGCGGCCGTTGCCCTTACGGCACGGACGGTGGCGACTGGTATCCGATAGTCGATTTGAAGCTACCGTCGCGAAACCCCTCGGTCAAGGATTTAAGAAAGCGCGCACTATCTTATCGAACAAATTTTAGGTTAACTTGCAGCCATGCGCGCGTTACACTGCGTATTCAGAGGCGGACCGGGGGGGCGCCGATGTTTACGTTGAGATTCGACATGCGGGTTCCGCGGTGGTCCGGGCCCGCCGCGGAGCTGTACGCCGCGGCAATCGACATGTGCGCGTGGGGCGAAACTCGGGGCGCAGTACTGGCGGTGTTGTCCGAGCATCACGGGGCCGACGACGGCCGTGTGCCGTCGCCGCTGATGCTGGCCTCGGCGATCGCCGCCAGGACGCGCACGTTGGCGATCCTGCTTGCCGCGGTGACGATTCCGTTACGCGATCCGGTTCGGCTTGCCGAGGAGATGTGCGTGCTCGACCTGATCAGCCGCGGACGGGTGTCGTACGCGTTCGGTGTCGGACATCGACACGAGGAGTACGACCACTTCGGCGTCGACATGGCCACCCGCGGTCGCGCGGCCGACGAAATCCTGGCCGTTCTGGGGCCACTCGTTCGCGGCGAGCCCGTCGAATATCGCGGGCGCACAGTCCGGGTCACGCCGGCGGCGGGTTCTGACTCGGGGCCGTTGATACTGATCGCCGGCGGCAGCAAGGCCGCCGCCCGTCGGGCCGGGCGGTACGGCCTGGGGTTCGTGTCCCAGACGGAGTGGCCCGGCCTGATCGAGTTCTACGAAGAGCAGTGCCGCGCTCACGGCCATGAACCCGGAATGGTCCAGTTTCCGGCCCCCGGGGTGCCGACGGCGGTGTTCGTCACCGAAGACGAGCGGGGCGTCGAGGAGGCTTGGGACGTGCTCGGGCCCCACCTGTTGCACGACGCGGTGACGGCGGCGTCATACCGGCCCCATGACGATTCCGTTGCCAGCATCACCCGCGCCGACAGCGTGTCGGATTTGCGCAAAGAGGGCGGCCCCTACCGCATCATGACCTGCGATGAGGCGACCGAGTACGTGCGCGGCGGCCGGCCGCTGCCGCTGCACCCGCTGTGCGGCGGCCTCGCGCCCGATGTCGCGTGGCCCTACCTCGAGCGGGCGGCGGCGGCCGCCGCGCGGGCCATATGAGAACGCCGGGGCCCATCCGTACCGTCGTGTGGTCCACCGGCGGTGTTGGGGCGATCGCGATCGACGCCATCGCCCGCCGTCCCGACCTGGAACTCGTTGGGGTTTGGGTGCATTCGCCGGACAAGGTCGGCAGGGACGCCGGCGAGTTGGCCGGCGGCAAGCCCCTGGGCGTGACGGCCACCGACGACGCCGATGCGCTGATCTCCTTGGCGCCCGACTGCGTGGTGTACGCGGCGAGCGGGCCCGAACGCGACGGGGCCGCGGTGCCCGACTACCTGCGGCTGCTGCGGGCCGGCGTCAACGTGGTGTCGACATCGTCGACGAGCCTGGTCTACCCGCCGACGTATTTCGCCCCGGACTGGCGCGACCAGCTCGAGGCGGCCGCCCAGGCCGGCGACGCGTCGTTCTACGCCTCGGGCATCTTCCCGGGTTTCGCCTCCGATCAGCTCGCCCTGCTGATGACGACGCAGTCCAAGAGGATCCGCACCATCACGGCCAGTGAGGTCGCGCTCAACGACCACTACCCGGTGGCCGATGTGATGATGGACGGGATGGGATTCGGTCGCCCCTTGGATTTCGAGCCCATGCTGAAGACGCCCGGATTCATCGAGATGGCTTGGAAGGCACCGATATTCCTGATGGCCAAAGGCCTCGGCGTTGAGGTGGAGCAGGTGCGCGGTTCGCTGGACCGCGAGTTGACCGACCGCGACATCGAGGTGGCGTTCGGCACCATCAAGGCGGGCACCTGCGGTGCCGTGCGGACCCGGGCCGCGGGCGTGGTCAACGGCCGCGAGGCCATCGTGATCGAGCACGTGATCCGGATGGCCCGCGATGTCGCGCCCGGCTGGCCGACATCGGAATTCGACGCGACCTATCGGGTGGACATCGAGGGCGACCCCGACATCCATTGCGTCATGACGCTCGGCGCGGCCGAGGGCCACGGTGCCGGGCGCGCCGCGATGGCGTCGACGGCCATGCGGGTGGTGAACGCGATTCCATACGTCGTCGACGCGCCCGCGGGCCTGGTGAGTTCTCTGGACATCCCGACGACTCTGCCTCTTTACGCCTTCGACTAAACGTGTAACGTACGTCCAACGAATAGCCTGGCTAGGAGTTTGGCCGTGTACACACTTCGCTTCGACATGCGCGACCCCGAATGGGCCGCCCCCCCAACCGATCTGTACGCAGCGGTGCCCGAAATGTGCGCCTGGGCCGAAGAACACGGCGGTCTGGCCGCCGTCCTGTGCGAGCACCACGGGTCCGAGGACGGCTATCTGCCCTCGCCGTTGTTGATGGCCTCGGCGGTCGCCGCGCGGACCCAGCGGCTGGCGCTGAGCCTGATTCTGATCCTGCCGTTCTACGAAACCGTGCGGCTCGCCGAGGACATGGCGGTGCTGGACATCCTGAGCCGCGGGCGCGCGTCGTACATCCTGGCCCTGGGCTACCGGCCGGAGGAATTCGAGCACTTCGGCGTGCCGATGAAGACCCGTGGCCGCCTCTGCGACGAGAAACTGGGGCTGTTGCGGCGATTGCTTGCCGGGGAGACCGTCGTCGAGAACGGGCGGCGGATCACCGTGACGCCCCGCCCGCTGACGCCCGGGGGGCCGGCGCTGATGTGGGGTGGCGGAACGGTCGCCGCGGCCCGCCGCGCCGGCCGGTATGGCCTGGGCATGCTGGGCAACGCCAACGCGCCGGGCATGCAGCAGGCCTACGAGGAGGCCTGCCGCGAGCACGGCCATCAGCCCGGGCCCACGATGTTCCCCAGCCGCGACACGCCCTCGGTCGTGTTCGTCGCCGACGACGTGGATCAGGCGTGGAAGGAGATCGGTGAGCACCTGCTGCACGACGTGCGGACCTACGCCGCGTGGAACCCCGGGGACGAGACGACGGCCGGCTTCTCGCACGTGAACACCGTCGACGAGCTGCGTGCCGCGCCGACTTCGCACATCATTATCTCTGTGCCGGAAGCGATTTCGCGGGTCCGCGCCGGCCAGGTGCTCAACCTGTCCCCGCTATGCGGCGGCCTGCCGCCCGATGTCGCGTGGCCGTATCTCAAGCGCGTGGGCGAGGTCGTGCTGCCCGAGGCTCTCGGGTGAGCTACTCGGGCTGGTTCGGTACGCCGGGGAACAACTGCTCCGTCGGCCCGGCGGTGACCCAGCCGCCGAGCTTCGTCGCCAGGTGGGGCGCGAAAACCGCGCCGTAGAGGACGTTTCCGACGACGATCATCGCGGCGACGGACAGCAGCGACGCGCCGAGGCGGCTCTTCGACCTGTTCTCGGCCCACATCTCGATGACGTTTCGCCCCTGCGCGTCGGTGCGGCCCAACAGGTAGGTGAAGACCATCATCTGGATGGCCATCGCCAGGGAGTCGTAGAGGGGGTATTGATGCACGGTTCCCTCGCGGATCGCCAGCCCCGGAATCACCCGGCCGTAATAGAACACCCCGAGCTTGGCGCCCAGGAACCCGTTGAAGAAGAGCGCCCAGCAGAAGCCGACGATGAGACCGACCACCAACAACGTTGGGGGCCTGCGCCAGCCGAACCGCGCGCTCAGCCATCGCCCGAGGGCCGTGCCGGTCACGGCCGGCAGCACGAAGTAGGAGATGTAGCCGACGGGAACGAACAGGGGCAGTCCGCCCCACGTGACGTTCAGCGGCCACCACGAGGGCATGCGGGGGATGGCCGGCGGGAACTGCGCGTACATCGCCCAGTCGTAGGGGGCCTCGATCCACGAGAAGGACATCGCCGAGATGCACAGCAGCAGAAGTGGGTGCAGCCGGCGCCGGCGGACGGTGAGGTACACGCCGAGGGCGGTGAACCCGATGCCCCCGATCAGCGCGAAGTCGCTGGCCGCCTGCATCACGGGGGTCATCTGGGAACTCACTGGTCGGGCCCCGTGGTCCGGCGCGCCTGAGGGTCAAAGCGCAGCACCAGGCCGAATATCAGAACGACCAGCCCGAACAACGTGCCCAGCATGATGACAGCGCCCACGGCCGCACCCCTTCCGATACCACCTCGACGCATTAGATAGTGCACACTATCCTAAAGGCAGTCAACCATCCGGCGAGGAGCGAACTGTGCCCCAGCGGCCACCCACCACGAAACGTGGCGCGGCAGACGCGCCGGCCCCGGCGAATCGCCGCCCGCGTGGCGCTCCGCGCCAGCTTCTGCTCGACGCCGCGCGGATACTCTTTGCGCGCCAGGACTATCGGAGCACGACGACCCGGGAAATCACCCAGGCCGCCGGCGTCACGGAACACCTGTTGTTCCGCCACTTCGGCTCGAAGGCCGCGCTCTTTCGCGAGGCGCTGGTCCTGCCGTTCACCAGCTTCGTCGACGAATTCGGCCGGACGTGGCAATCCGTCATCCCCGAAGAGACCGACGAGGAGGAACTGGCGGCGCTTTTCGTCGGTCGGCTCTACGACGTGTTGGTCGAACACCGGGGCCTGTTGTTGACGCTGATGGCATCGGAAGCCCTGAGCGACGAGGAGGCGGCCGACGCCGGCATCCCCGAAGTCCGACGGGCGTTCACGGTGCTGGGTCAGATCAGCGCCGAGGGCATCAACCTGCGCGGTATGCGGTCGGAACATCCCGACCTGCCGGCGTACTCCACGGTGGCGATGATCGCCGGCATGGCCGCGTTGCGCTCCACCTACTTCGGCGCCAAGCCGCCGTCGAGAGAAGTGATCGTCTCCGAATTGGTCCAGGCGATCTTGCACGGCTTCCTGCACCGGAACCACTAAGGGAGATCAACCATGCCAGGAACCAGCGCGGTCGACCTGTACTACGACCCGTTCGACTCCGACATCGACGACGACCCGTACCCGGTGTGGAAGCGCATGCGCGACGAGGCGCCGCTGTACTACAACGAGAAGTACAACTTCTACGCGCTGAGCCGGTACGAGGACGTGGCGCGCGAACTGCCGAACTGGCAGACCTACCGGTCCGGACGGGGGACCACGGCCGACATCTTGTTCGCGAATATCGAAGTGCCACCGGGCATTCTGCTCTTCGAGGACCCACCGCTGCACGACCTGCACCGCAGGCTGCTGTCCCGGGTTTTCACACCCCGGCGCATGTTGGCGGTGGAGGACCTGGTGCGCGGTTTCTGCGTGCGAGAGCTGGATCCGCTGGTCGGTGCGGGCGGTTTCGATTTCATCGCCGACCTCGGGGCGATGATGCCGATGCGGACCATCGGTTACCTGCTGGGCATACCCGAGGAAGATCAGGCCAAGATTCGCGATCGCGGCGGCGCCTACATCGAATTGTCCGACGAGCGCGACCCCGCCGCGGTCAACGCGAAGCTGTTCGAGGAAAGCATCGTCGTGTTCGCGGAGTACATCGAATGGCGGGCCGATCACCCGTCCGACGACCTGATGACGGATCTGCTGCGGGCCGAGATCGAGGAACCCGACGGCACGCGGCGGCCGTTGTCGCGGACCGAGGTGCTGGCCTACACCGCGATGATCGCCGGCGCCGGAAACGAGACCACCGCCCGGCTGATCGGTTACATGGGGCAGTTGCTGTCGGATCATCCCGATCAGCGGCGAGAACTTGTCGCTGACCCGTCTTTGATTCCCGGCGCGGTCGAGGAGACGCTGCGCTACGAGCCGCCGTCGCCGGTGCAGGCCCGCTACGTCGCCCAGGACGCCGAACTCTACGGCCGTGTGGTGCCGGAGGGCTCATACATGTTGCTGCTCAACGGTTCTGCCAACCGCGACGACCGGCACTTCGACGACCCCGACCGCTATGACATTCACCGCCAGGGTGGCCACCTGAGCTTCGGGCAGGGCCTGCACTTCTGTCTCGGCTCAGCGCTGGCCCGGATGGAGGGCCGGGTGGCGCTGGAAGAGGTGCTCAAGCGCTGGCCCGACTGGGAGGTCGACTACGCCAACGCCCAGCGGGCGCACACCGCCAGCGTGCGCGGGTGGGCGCGCCTACCGGTGGTCACCGGCTGACGTCCTCGGGCCTTCCCGAGTGTGCGGCTGGCCGCACACTCGGGCGCGAACGTGCGGCCAGCCGCACACTCGGCAGAAGAAGGCAAGGCTAGTCGCTTTCGTCCACCAACACCGCGCCGTCGGGTGCGTTGCCGAGGGTCTGGAGCGGGATGTCGCCGCCCTGGGCCGTCAGCCGAACGATCTGGGCCAGCTGGTCGGGGGCGTCGCATTGCAGGTAGTGGTCGGCCCCGGGTATCACCCAGTAGCGGTTGCGGCCGGGCTTCGTCTTCAGGTAGGTCTGCCAGACGTGGTTGGGCACCCGCAGCGGCGAGACGTTGTCGTGCAGCCCCCACACCACCGTGGTGTTGACCGGGCTCTTGGAAAGCGCCTCCAGCCAACCGGTTTCGTCCGCCGCCCGCTCGTGCAGGTATTGGATGGTGTCCGGCAGGACGCGGATGCCGTCGTTGTGGGCGAAGCACTTCGCCAACGCGGCGATCTCCGGGTCGTCCAGCGTTCGGCGCGGCATGAAGGTGCTGGCTCCCAGGCCGGCCGCCAGCATCTCCGGTGTCGTCGCGGCCGCGGTGGGCCGACCCGTCGCGGAGTCGAGCAGAGCGGTCTGAAAGACCGTGAGATTGGACAGCGGCAGATAGATGTTGGCGTTGGTCAGGATGAGGTCGAGGGGTTGCGATGGCGGGTCCAGCGCCGCCAGCAGCTCCAGCGCGATCATGCCGACGCTGCTGCCGCGGTCGTGGGTGAGCATGCGGAACTCGGACAGATTCCACACCTGGGTGATGGCGTAGACGAGCAGGCGCGCGTCGTCGTAGAGCGAATACACGTACGGCTCAGGCGGTTTGTCGGAGAGGCCGTAGCCGGGGAAGTCGAGCAGGTAGATGTCGAACTCAAATCCCAAGTCGCCTACCAGGCCGTGATAGTCGATGCTCGACGTCGGGAAGCCGTGCACGAGCACCAGGGCGGGGGCACCCGGTGTCCCGCAGCGGCGACTGAACACCGCGACTTCGTGCCCGTTGTTGGCCGCGGTCGTTGACCGCCAACGCAGTTCCGTGCCGCCGCTTTGCCACTCCGCGAAGATGTCCAAGCTGCCAGCATCGCAGAGCGGGTCGCGGTTAACAACCATGCGTCAGCACCGCCCCGTCACGGGCACGTGACGTGCACCCCGAAAGTGACCGGGCGCGTGCCGCTTTGACCGGGGGTGGTCGCCTCGCCGGTCCCGGTCACCGTGTAACTCTTGCCCTCCTTGGTCGCTTGCACCTGGGTCGCCGACCTGGCCGCCTGGTAGGGGAGTTGGTACTGGCCGTTGGCGAGCGTGAGCGAGATCGCGAATCCGTCGACCATGGGCGGTTTCTCGTCCGAGAGGGCCAAGGACACCGACGCCGTATCGTCACGCACGCTGATCCGGGTGGTGAGGTCACCCGACTCGGGCGGTGACGCGTTGGGTTGCGCCGCCGCACTGGTGCATTCGACCCCGGCGGTCATCGTGTGCTTGTTCCCGTCGATCATCACCGTCGTGGTTACCGAAACCGGTGTCGAACTCGGAGCCGCAGCCTGCTGGCTGCCCTTGCCCGAACAACCGGAGATACCGGCGGCCAGCACGATGCCGGCGGCCGCCAGCGCATACGGATTCGTCATCTCACCTCCCTTGCCAGCGAGGACTATAGGACCCATTCGTTTCGGGAAGGTCTCCTTTTCCTGGCGGCCAGTCGACCGCGGGGTTTACCGCCACGCTTCCCAATTCACCATGCTGCGCAGCGGTCCGGCGAACACCGGCCGCACCGCCCCCGACCGCCAGCGCCCTTCGATGGCCGGCGCCAGGGCGTCGGTCGTGGTCAGCGGGTCGTCGTCGAGGTAGATGACGGTGATGTACTGGTGGTCCGTTCGCCATCCTCGCGGAAGGCGGCTCCAGCCCGCGCTCGAACCGAAGGTCCACGCCCCTGCCGTGCCCGGCGTCTCGAGCAGCGCCGGATGGTGCTCGGCGTGCAGCCATTGCAGCCACTCGTCCGGACGGCGTCCGTCGACCGGTTCCTCGACGAGCAGGACGACGCCGCGGTGCGGCCGAAACGGCACCACCTCGGGGGAGATCAGCGCCCGCGGCGAGGACCGCCACTGCAGCAGGCGCAGCCCGGCCACTTGCAGGGACGGTCGGACGACGGGGAACCGACCGTTCTCGCGCAGCGCGCGTCCGAGCGCGACGAAGTCGTCGAAGGTCTCCTCGACGGGATCGCCCACCAGGTAGTGCACCGCGTTGCCGATCTCGCCCAGCGGACCGTCGGCCGCCAGGCGGTGTTGGGGATAGTCGCCGTCGGCGATCCAGCGCAGCCCGTGCACGATGCCCGGCAGTTGATACTGCTCGGGCATGTGATCGAGCAGGTGCCAGCGCAGATAGCTGCCGTCGTCGTCGGCCGGTGCGGTGAGGCTGAATATGCCCGCCCTGACGCGAATCACGCGGCGCCGCCGGGGGAGTGCAACTCGGCCAGCGCTTGGAGGTTGTCCAGGTATTGCTGCAGCGAGGTGTGGCGGAAGACGGCGGGCACGATGGTGGCGCCGTGCTCGGCGGCCTCGCCGACGGCGTCGCGGGTGCGCTCCGGCTCGTTGATCGGGTCCAGCGCAGCGGCAGTCGGCAGGACGACCTCGAACCCCGGCCGAAGCTCGAAGCGGCGCAACCAGTCTCGGGCTTCGGACAGGCTCACGGCAAAGGGCGCCCAGCCGTCGGCCAGGGTCGCGGCGCGGCGCAACGACCGTAACGTGCGGCCGCCGACCCAGATCGGGACCCGCTCCTGCATCGCGCAGGGGTCGACGACCATGCCGCCGAACGAATAGAACTCGCCGCGGTACGCGGGCTCGGGCGCCGACAGCGACGCGCGCAGCGCCCTGAGCGCGTCGTCGCCCCGCGGTCCGCGGTCGTCGAAGGGCGCGTCGAGGAGCTCGAACTCCTCCTTCAGGCTGCCGACGCCGACCCCGAGGATGAGCCTGCCGTTGCTGACCTTGTCCAGCGTGCCGTAGCGCTTGGCGATCTCGAGCGGATGGTGGTATCCGAGCACCAGCACGTTGGTGGCCAACCGAATTCGTTGCGTGCGCGCCGCCAGGTAGCCGAACGTGGCCAGCGGATCCCAGTAACGGGTGCCGCGGCGGTGCGTCTCGGCCGCGGGCAGCGCGATGTGTTCGCTGCAGGTCAGGTGGTGATAGCCGAGCCGATCCGCGGCCTCGGCGACAAGGGCCAGGTCCTCGATCGAGGCGTCCTTCTCCCAGTCGCCGCTGGCCTTCGGGAACATCGTCACCACGGGCGTGGCCACGGACAGTCGTGGGGCGCTCATCCCTGCATGTACCCCCCGGCGTCGACGGGGATCGATTGCCCGGTGATGGTCCGGCTTTCGTCGCTGGCCAGAAACAGGGCGAGGTTGGCGACGTCGTCGGGTGTGGAAATGTCGCGCAGCGCAACCCCTTTGAGCGCTCTCTCGCGTTGGGCGGCGACGTCGACCCCTTGCTCGTCGGCGGTGCGCTGCACCCATCGACGCCACAGCTCGGTGTCGATGGCGCCGGGCACGATGCAGTTGCACCGGATGCCATAGGGGCCGACCTCGAGCGCGACCGTCTTCGTGAAGGCCCGAAGGGAGGCCTTGGCGGTGACGTAGTGGCTCTTGCGGACGACGCCGGAATAGCCCGCCGTGGAGGAGAAGTTGAGGATGACGCCGCGACGGCGCGCAAGCATCGACCGGTTGAGCACTTCGCGGGTGCACAGCATCGCCGCGGTCACGTCGATGGCGATGGTGGCGTTCCAGTTGTCCAGGGTCTGCTCCCAGATCCAGCGGTCCTGCCCGGGGGCGGCGGCGTTGTTGCACAATACGTCGACATGGCCGAACTCATCGACGGCTCGCGACACCATGGCGGCGACGTCGCATTCGTCGGTCACGTCCGCGCGCATCGCGATGGCCCCGGGACCGGCCGCTTCGGCGGCGGCGCGCACCAGCTCTTCGCGCCGCGCGGCCAGCAAGACCTTGGCGCCCTGGGAGACGAAGAGCGAGCCGAGCACGGGTCCCAGGCCGGTGCTCGCGCCGGTGATGATCGCGACCTTGCCGTCCAGCCGGCCGGTCATTGCGTTGCGGGCACGCATGTTTCGATCCACGCGTGGATTCGTTCGGCGACGGCGAGCCAGCCAGGGTCGAGCATCATGTCGTGGCTCATCTTAGGGAAGATTTCGGCTTGCGTGCCGTAGGCGGCCGCGGTGGCCTGGACTTCCCGTCGGGTGAAGCACACGTCGTCCTCGGCGCCCAACACCAACAGCGGGGCGGTGACGAGGTTGGGCCTGGGCAGGTCATGCCAGAGCATGTCGATCGCGATCCTCAGGGCGTACTCCTCGCAGAGTTCCGCGGCGTAGCGCGCAACGTCGGCGTCGCAGTGCGACCGCGAGAAGAAGGTTTCGCGGGCCAATTCCGGCGTGGCGCCCACACCGCGCAGCGACCTGGTCATCGCCAGGCCGCTGGCGGTGTACCACGGGTGGCGCTTGAACCGGCGCGCCAGAAATCCCAGGATGCCGTTCGGGGGTGCGGAGGCGAGCAGCACGGCGGCCGCCGCCTCGTGTGACTCCAGATACTTCTGCACCACGAAGCCGCCCAGTGAATGGCCGACCACCACCGGACGTTCACCCAGTCCGTCGGCAACGGATGCGACGTCGGCGACGAAATCCGCGATCGAGCACAACCGCATCGACCTGGGCGCCGGACTGCTTCCGTGACCGCGCAGGCTCACCGCCAGCGCCCGGTGGCCCTTGCCCGCGAAGTAGTCCAGGAAGTGCTCGTCCCAGCACCAGGCGCCGTGCCACGCCCCGTGCACGAATAGCACCGGAGGCTGGTGGGATTCGCGGCCGGGCGTTCGTTCGATCACTTCGAGCATGTGCGGGACTCCTCCGTGGGCCGCGCCCCCCGGTCGGCTGCAACGCCGCTGAGATTAGCCGTTGACGTGCGCGTGGGGGACCGGAATCGGCCAAGCCACGCCGTCTCGTGGCGTTTACTGATGCGGTGGGTGTAGATGGGGAGCGGCGCACGCTGGTGCTGTCCGCGTTTCCGGGCGAGGCCGACGCCGTGCTGTCCCACACCACGCTCGATGCCGATCCGGTGGTGATCGCCGACCGGCGGCGCTTTTATCTCGGCTCGATCGCCGGCAAGAGGGTGATCGTCGCGATGACCGGCATCGGCCTGGTGAACGCCGTCGACACCACCGAGGCCGCGCTCACCCGCTTCCCTCGCGATTCCGTTGCCGCCGTGGTGTTTTCGGGTGTTGCCGGAGGGGCGGGCCGCACCAGAATCGCGGACGTCGCCGTTCCGGCGCGCTGGACGTTGGACAACGGCACCACATTCCGCGCGGTTGACCCCGGCATGCTGGCCGAGGCCGGGAAGCTTTCCGTCGCACTGGAAAGCGTCACCCACCGGATCGATTTGCGGCGGCGGCCGCGGATCGTCGTCGGGGGCGACGGATGCAGCTGGGACAACAACAACGGGGTGGCGTTTCCGTGCATCCCGAACGGCGGCGACGTCTTCGGCTGCCAGCCGCGCAGCGCGCCCGATCGGTCGCTCCGGTATACGGGCAACTTCCGGCAGGCGTCCGGAAGGTGGCTGAGAAGCGCCCTGATCAGCAACATGCGCATCGTCTCGACGTCAGACCCGGCCTATGCCGCGACCGACATGGAGACCGCGGCCGCGCAGACCGTGGCCGACGCGCACGGCGTCCCGTTCCTCGGCATCCGGGGCATCACCGACGGGCCGGGCGATCCGCTTCACCTGCCGGGCTTTCCGTTTCAGTTCTTCTGCTACAAGCGGATCGCGGCCGACAACGCCGCCCGGGTAACCGCCGCTTTCCTGCGGAGCTGGGCCGGCGCCTGACCGCTACTCGGGGCCGACGGCCACCGCGCGGCCCGGGTCCGCACACCACTCGGACCACGATCCGGGAAACAGCGCCGCGTCCTGGCCGGCCGCCGCGAGCGCGGCGACCGTGACGCTGGCGGTCACCCCGGATCCGCAGTAGGCGCCCACCGCCGCGTCACGTTCGATCCCGCGGTCGGCGAGCAGTCGCAGGAGCGCGTCCTCGCCGGCGAATGTGCCGTCGGCGGCCAGGACGGCGGTGCTGGGCAGGTTGGTGGCGCCGGGGATGTGCCCGGCGGCGGGGTCGAGCGGTTCGACCTCGCCGCGGAAGCGTTCGGGCGCCCGCGCGTCGAGCAACGTCACGCCGCCGGCGCCGGCCTGCTCGGCCGACAGGGTGGGTAGGGCCCCCGCATACAGATCATCATGGGGCACCGTCACATTCCCGGGTTGCGTTGTGGCCTCGCCGGTTTCGAGGCTCCGGCCGGCCGATCGCCAGGCCCCCAGGCCGCCGTCCAGGATGCGGACGTTCGGCAGGCCGGCCGCCGTCAACACCCACCAGGCCCGCGCCGAGCCGGCGCGGTTCCAGTCGTCATAGACCACCACGGGCTCGTCTTGCCGGACGCCCCACCGGCGCGCGGCGGCCTGCAGATCGCTGCCCGAAGGCAGCGGGTGGCGGCCGCGTCCGGCGACGGCGTGGTCGCTGAGTTCGTCCTCCAAGGACGCATAAACCGCGCCCGGTATGTGGCCCTCAAGGTAGGCGGGCCGCCCGTCGGGTTCATCGAGGCGCCAACGGACGTCGAGGATGGTCAGCGGTTCGCCGGCCTCGATGAGGTCGGCCAATTCCGCGGTGGTGATCAACACCTGGTCTCGGGCCTGCACTCGGTCGAGCCTAGCGGCCGCGCGCAGGGCGTAGTGTTCTGATCGACGGCACAGCAGATGGAGCAGATCGTGATGCGCATCGGCTACGGAACGACCGGATGTGTGGCGGTCGCGGCGGCTCTGGCGACTTCGGTCCCGGTCCAAGCGATGCCGAACACCCAGTGCGTCCTGACGACACCGGTTCAGGAAGTGCAGCATCTCGCGCAGGTGCCGCCGGAGCTGCTCAAGCTGCTTCCGCCCATCGCCGACATCGGCGCGCCGTTCAACGCGACCGACTCGGTCAGCGACCCGACACTGCCGTTCCGCCGGCTGATCCGGGCCGGCAATCGCGACGCCGACTGGTTCCTCTGGTACGAGCACGGCGGCGTCGGCTATTCCTGGCAGGCGGTGGTCGCGCGCCTCGTGCCCGGCGGGGACCCGAAGGTATTGGCCAATGCCGGAACGATTTCCGACACGTTGTGCAGGCTCACCGACGGCGCCTTTGCCGGCACCGTGCCGCCCTACCCGCCCGGATCCTGGGCGGCCTCCGACTTCTAAGGACTCGACCGGCAATGAGCACGTCCGACCAATCACAAACCCGGACCCGGTTGTTCGCCCGGGTGCTGGGCCCCTATCTCACGATCGTGCCGATCACCGTGGCGGTGCGCGGTTCGTACATGCAGCAGCTGTTCGCGGAGTTCAAGGCAAATCCCATGTGGCCGTGGCTTTATGGGGCCATTCTGTTGATGAGTGGCATTTTCATCATTGCGTTCCACCAGTATTGGCGCAGCCCCGCGGCGGTCATCGTGTCGGCGATCGGCTGGTTCTTCTCGATTCGTGGGGTGCTGTTGTTGACCGTGCCGCGGGCCTACGACGCGGCCGGTGACGCGGTGTACAGCTCGGGCATGTCCGCGGCGATCTGGGTGTTTTTCGCCTGCCTCGCGTCCGCCGGGCTGTACCTGACCTACGTCGGCTGGAGGCCCGAGCGCTAAGCCGTGTGTTCGGCGTCGCCGTCGGCCGCCCCCAGCGAGGCCAGCATGCCCGCCGCCGCGCGATGCCAGGTGAAGTCCTCGGCGCGGCGTCGCGCGGAGACCCGGCGGTGGTGTTCGGGACGACGGGTGATGGCGCTGACCGCCCGCGCGATGGCGACCGGGTGGTTGTCCGCCGAAGCACCGCTGTCCGGGGTGATGATTTCGGTCAGTGCCGAAGTGCGCGAGACGACGGCCGGCGTCCCGCACGCCAGCGACTCCAGCGCGGCCAGCCCGAAGGTCTCGTGCGGCCCGGGCGCCAGCGTCACGTCGGCCGAGGCCAGCAGCCCGGCGACCGTATGCCGATCGGAGACGAATCCGGTGAAGTCGACCGGCAGCCGGGCGGCCTGACGCTCCAGCCTGGCCCGCAGCGGACCCTCGCCCACGACGACGAGCCGGGCGTCCACCCCGGCGTGGCGCAATTCGCCGATGGCATCGATGCTGCGGTCGACGCGCTTTTCCACCGACAGTCGGCCGCAGTGGACGACCAGCAGCTGTGTCGGCGCGGCCCAGCGCCGCCGCACGAGGTAGGAGTGGCGGCGCGGGTGGAAGGTCTGCAGGTCGACGCCCAGGGGAACGGTGACGGTATTGGTGGCGCCGATTCGATCGAATTCCTCCCGCGCGAAACCGGTGGTGCACACCACCGTGTCGTAGTCGGCCGCGGTGCGCGCGTTGGCCAGGTCGGCGAACTTCACCGCGGCACGGTGCGGAAGTATCTGTCCCACAAGCCGATCCAATCGCTCATGGGAGATCATCACGGTCGTGGCGCCGTGGTCGCGGCCCCACCGGCCCAGCGACCGCAGCGTCAGCCGGTCCGAAACCTCCAGGGCGTCGGGCCGCAACGCCTCCAGCAGCGCCTTGACGGGTCCGGGCATCACCGCGCGGTAGCCGCCGGTGAGGGGAATCAGCCTGGCGGGCAGGGTGATTCGCACCACGCCGGTGCGAAGTTGGCTTCGTTCGGCCCGCTGCCCGGGCACGATCAGAAACACCTCGTGCCCGCCGGCGCAGTATTCGGCGCCCAGCCGGTCCACCGCGGTGCGAAGGCCGCCGGAGCGGGGGCCGTAGAAATTGGCGACCTGTACAACGCGCATAACGTGAGGACACGCGGCCCGCGTGTGCACTCAACAATGTGGACTTGACGGTGGCCTGAACAGTCCATGAATTCCGCCGAGCGGGCTTTGCGTGTGCGCCCAGGGCTTCGAGTGTGCGCCCACGTCGGCGGCACGCCGTGCGACGCCGCCCAGGATGCACACTCGATGGGGGCCGGTCGGAGTGCGAAAAACTAGCGCTTGCCCCAGTCCCACGGCGGCGTGGTCAGCAGGTCCTGACCGGCGACACGCGTTTCGCCCCACTCCTTGTACAGCTCGATCTCGACGGAGTCGTCGCCGATGGCCTCCAACAGCGTCCGGGAATGGGTGACCACCAGGACCTGCGTCCGCCCCGCGGCCGTGCGGATCAGCCCCGCCAGCGGGCGCACCAACTCCGGGTGGAGCGAGGTCTCCGGTTCGTTGAGCACCATCAGCGACGGCGCCTGCGGACTGGACAACGCGGCGGCCCACAGCAGGAATCGCAGTGTGCCGTCGGACAATTCGGCCGATCGCAGTGGCCGGAGCATGCCGCGCTGACGCAACTGGAGATCGAAGAGCCCGTCGTGCACGGCGACCGAAATCGTGGCGCCGTCGAACGCATCGGCGACGGCGCGGCTCAGGTCGTCGAAGCCGGCCTCGATGATCGTCTGGACAGCGGCCGCCAGGTCGCTGCCGTCGTCGGAGAGCACCGGGGTGCGGGTGCCCACCTGCGGGTGCCGCGCCGGCGCCCCGTCGTCGACGCGGAAGCCGTCGTAGAACCGCCACCCGCGCAGCCGCTCCCGCACGGCCGCGAGCTCGGGCAGCGCGTGCGGGTGGGCGTACTCGGCCAGCACGCTGCGATACGTCGGCAACGAGCGCGACAGTTCGTCGAACCCGCGGCCGGAGTCCGCGCTGACCTCGGCGTAGTCGCGGGTGCGGCGCACCAGCGTCGCGCTGGCGCGCAGCACGGGCCCGGCGAACAGCGCTTCGCGCTTGATCTCGGGATCGCGGCCGAACGCCGACTTGATCCCCGCCATCTGCGGTATGCCCAGGTCGACCAGATATCCGAAATCGTCTGAGGCGAAGCCCAATTCGAGGGAAACCGGCCGGGTGCGCACGGTGCCCTGGGCCTTCCCGGTGCGCCGGGCGCCCTTGAGCTCCTCGGGCCCGGCCCACAGCGCGGACTGCAGCCCGCCCTCCCGGGCGAGCGAGGCGATCACCTCGCCGCGGCCGCAATCGGCCAGCAACCGCAACGCGCGGTACAGCGACGACTTGCCGGCGCCGTTGGCGCCGGTGACGACCGAGAGCCGGCCCAGCGGCAGGATCACCTCGCGCAGCGAGCGATACCCGCGGATGGCGACCGTCTGCAACATGGAGCCGACTGTACGGTCGACGACCGACGCCCTTATTCGTTGTCGGCGGCGTCGAGCAGTTGGACTTCCTCGAGGTCCATCTCGTTCTGCAGCTCGCGCAGCACGATGTCGTCGATCAGGTTCTGGTTGCGCAGCGCGGTGATCTCCCGGCGCTTGCTGTCGAGCACGCCCAGCCGCACCCGGCGCACCAGCTCCTTCTTCTTGACGAGGTGGTTGTTCGTCGAGCCGTCTTCGGTGGCCAGCGCCAGCGCGGCCTTTTCCTCGTATTCCTTCTGCAGCCGTCGCCGCAGGTCGTCGCCGACGCCGACCTCGTCGGCGACCGCGGGCAACGCGTCGAGGGCGGCTCGGACACCCCGGGTGCGGGCCAGTTGCAGCTCCTCGGAGTGGGCGACGTCCTCGGGCATCTGCGCCCAGCGCACCACCGCGGGCAGCGTGGTCCCTTGGACCAGGACGGTGGTCAGGATGACGACCACCACGATGAAGATCAGCAGGCTGCGGTCGGGGAACGGCGCGCCGCTGAGCGTGGTGGTCGGGACGGCCAGCGCCGCGGCGAGCGAGACCGCACCGCGGAAGCCGGCCCACGCGGTGACGAAGCGTTGCCGCCAGCTGACGCGGCGTTCGCGTTGGGCCTGCCGGCGGTCGATGAGGCGGATCAACAACACCGTGAGTTCGCCCCAGAAGATGCGCGACAGGATCACCACCGCGGTGACGGCGAGCGCGATGAACAGCGCGTGGCGAATCCCGCCGTCCACGCCGGCGATGCCGCGCAGCGCCGCCGGTATCTGAACACCGACGAACACCCACAACGAGCCGTTGAGCAGGAACGTCGCACTGTCCCAAAATGCGTAGGCCTGCAGGCGTGATCGCGCGCGGATCACCACCGGACCGGCGTAGGCGAGCACCAGCGCCGCGACCATGACCGCGACGACCCCGCTGCAGTCCATGCTCTGGGCCAACAGGAACGCCGCGAACGGCGTCAGCACGCTCAATGCCATTTCCTCTTGCGGGGCGTCGATTCTCTTGCGCAGCAGCGTCACCGCCCCGCCGACCAGTAGCCCGGCGGCGATGCCGCCGAGGTAGGAGCCGACGAAACGGCCGACCAGGTCGGGCGGGGTGATCGCGGATCCGCCGATCGCGACGTGGACTGTGACGGCGAACAGCACCAGCGCGGTGCCGTCGTTGATGAGACTCTCGGCCTTGAGGACGGTGACGGACCGGCGCGGCAACTTCTTGGCGAGGCCGGCCACGGCGGCGGCGTCGGTGGGGGAGAGCACGGCGCCCAGGACGGCCGCCGCATGGGAGTCCATGCCCAGCGCCCGGGCCGTCCACGAGACCGCCACCGCCGTCGCGATCACCAGGCCGACGCTGAGGAACACGATGATGCGCGCGTTCGCCCGAATCTCGCGGAAGCTGGTGTTCAGGCCCTCCCAGTACAGGATCGCCGGCAGGAACAGCAACAGCACCACCTCGCCATTGACATGCACATTGGCGAAATGGGGGACCAGGCCGAGCAGGGTGCCGAGCACGATGAGCAGCACCGGCGGACCGACGCGATAGCGCCGGCCGATGACCGTCCCGACGATGACGGTTGAGACGAGCGCGACGATCAGGACGAGGCCAAACACCCAGCCCATCCTGCCGGACTTGCTCGGCTCGCGCCGAGCGGGGATGGGGTGGGCGGGGTTGTCGCTTAGGTCACTTCAGACCCGTCGAGAGTCGCCTGATGGCCGGGGATTCCGCCGCGCACGATCGGTCAGGAGCAGTCGCAGCAGCAATCGTCGCAGCAGCAGTCGCAGCTCTCGCAGCAACACCAGCAGCCGGTGCCGTCCCCGCTCTTCTTGCGCTTGCCGGCGGGGTTTTCGCCGTCACCTTCGGGCTGCCCGGGCTGATCGCCGAAGTTGATGGGTTCCTGCTGGCCGCGCGGCGTCCCGCTCTGCGCGCTGAAACCGGCGTGGGCGAAGGTGCGCTTGATCGATCGGCGCACCTCGCTGGTCAGCAGGCGGTGGGGCAGCCGGCCGTCGGTGAACGACACGTCGGCCAGTGCCAGCTCGATGCCCAACACCGCGTCGTCGCACAGGGCGCGCGCCGCCGCCACGGGAGTTGCCGTGGCCGCCAACGGGTTCCACTTCCCGCGTGCGACGTCGTCGCGGTAGTCCTCGACCGCGTCGAGCAGGTGCGCCACCCGGCCGAACAGCCGCCCGATCTCGCGCAGCGGCGCGGCGTTGTCCGGGCGACCGGCCAACACCGCGGTGTGCGCGAACGCCTCGGCGACGGCGGTCTCGGTGGGCTCGGTCACCAGCAACAGCGAGCTACCGGGACGGGCCTGGGATTCGAGCGCGGCCTGGCGGTCCATCGCGGCGACGAGCACGCCCGTGTCGAAGCCCAGGCTGTGACCGGTGTCGGTGCCCTGGCGCACCCAGCGTTCGGCGATGCGGCGCGCGGCCGGCCGCACCCCGGCCACGCCGACCAGGCCGTCGCGGTCGTCGACGTGGTCGCGGACCCGCGCGGCGGCCAGTGCCAGCGACACCACCGCGGCCAGCCGCACGCAGTCACCGGTGGCCACGTCGGCGCGGCGCATCCCGCGCAGGGGGCAGCGTCCGGCCGCGCGGCGGCTCGGTTCCCCGGGCGATTGAGCCTCGACCAGCAACGAGACCACCAGGCCGTCGTAGTTGGTGGCGATGCGCGCGGCCTGGCCGTAGTCGTCGCGCAGCGCCAGACACAATCCGCACAACTGGGCTGTCCAGGCCGCCGCCAGCTCGCCGCCGAGCCGGTGACGGCAGGGCCGGATGATGCCAAACATGCACAGAAGCTACCCGACGCGCAGCAAACGCGCGCGCGAAACGCCGAGCCGCCCATGGGGTATCGCGGGGCCGCGCGTCGAGGGGGCTTCAGGCCATAATGGGCTCGATGACTGTCGGGAAGATCAGGCTTTTGGTGACCGTCGCGATGCTCGTTTCGCCGATCCTGGTGGGCTGCCATTTCGAGTCCAGGAACCCGCCGTCGACCAAGACGCTGCAGGTGCCGATGAACGACGTGCTCACGCAGAGCCTCATCACCCAGGGCATCACGCTGGCGGTCGGCAACACGCTCGTCGTGAAGTTGGGTTCGAACTACACCACCCCGTACCGGTGGGCGCCGGACATGAAGATCGGCGACTCGGGGGTCCTCAAGCAGACCAGCCACGAATTCGTCCCACCGAGCTCCGACGCGTTGGGGGCGCCCGGCGCCGAGGTGTGGACGTTCACCGCGCTGAAGCCGGGAACCACGACCATCGGCACGTCCTACACCAGCTTCGTCGGCAAGGACACCAAACCGGCGTGCACCTATACGGCCAACGTCACGGTGCAATAGACGCTACGGTCTGGAACGTGTTCGGCTTCCTCCGCAACCTGTCCGAAATCGGCAAGCTGCCCGCCGCGCTGCGCGACGAGCTCGACGCCGAGGGAATCATCTTCAGCGCCGGCAAGGTCGGGGTGAGCCGGCACTTCGGCGGCCACGTGCCGGGCGTCTATTCGGCCTCCGGCGTCTCCCGCTACACGGGCGCGTTCGCGTTCACCGCGGCGCGGGTCGTGGCCACGCTGCCCGCGCGCGGGGACGCCAACCTGCGATCGATCGACTGCCCCTGGAACAACGCCAAGGGGCCGGCCCGGGCCACCATCACCGGCAAGGGCCTGAACCTCGAAATCGATTTGCACGGTGTCGATCCCGCCTTCAGCGGGTCGATGCGGCTCAACTACCGCAAGAAGATTCCCGACGAGGTGCTTCAGACGCTGCCGGCGACGACGCTGCGCTTTCCGGTGCAGCCGGTCTTCGTCTATCGCGCCGCCGGCGTCCGTCCCAAGACCTAGCTTTTCTCGGCGGGCCGCAGCATTCGGCCGCTGACGAGCGCCGAGAGCCAGCCGGGCATGTGTCGTGAGCCGGCGGCCATCGCCCGAAGGCGCCAGCCGGGCACGACGACGGCACGCCCGCGGTCCAGCCCTCGGAGCCCGGCGGCCACGACGGGTTCGGGCGCCGCGAGCCGGCGATAGACCGCGGTGTGCGAGACGTCCGAGCCGAGCGCATCGACGAACCCGGTCCGGGTGGGCCCGGGACACAGCGCGGTGACGCTCACCCCGGAACCGCGCGTCTCGGCCCACAACGCTTGGCTCAGCGACAGCACGAAAGCCTTTGACGCGCCGTAGGTGGCCTGATACGGGCCGGGCTGAAAGGCGATGGTGGAGGCGACATTCAGGACACCGCCCCGGCCGCGCGCCAGCATGCCGGGGAGCACCGCGTGCGTCAGCCGCACCAGCGCGTCGACGTTGACCGCGACCAGCTCACGCTCGCGCTCGGCGTCGACCTCCGCGAACGGGCCGTAGGTGCCGAAGCCGGCGTTGTTGACCAGCACGTCGACCTCCCGCCCGTCCAGCCGGGCGATTAGGTCGTCGATGCCGGCCCGGGTGCCAAGGTCGCCGACGACCAGTTCGACCGGTTGTTCGACTCGCTGCGCGACCGCGGAGAGCCGGGCCTCATCGCGCCCGGCCAGCAGTAGCGACATGCCCCGCCGCGCCAGCTGGTCGGCGAAGAGCGCGCCGAACCCGGAGCTGGCGCCGGTGATCACGGCCCATGACATGGCTAGTCCTTATTTCGCAATGGTTTTCACGGCCGGGCGGATGCCCAGCGCGTGGCTGACGAGTCCGATCCCGGCGCCGAGGATGGGCCATACCGGCCAGAAGTACGTGGCGTCGGTGGTGGCGGCGACGGCCGCCCACACGGTGAGCACGATGACGGTCATCGCGAGATAGGCGCCGAGGTGAATGCGCACCCCGCGCCGGGCGGCGGCGATGCGGGCGGCGCGGCGCCGCGGGTCCGCACGGCGAATGCGCTCGAGTGGGAGGTCGGCGAGGTGTTCACGCAGCTCGCCGGTGGTCTGCGCGGCGAACACCGCGCGCACGCGTCGGTCGTATTCGTCGAGTTCCAGGTAGCCCTGCGCGAGCGCCTGGCCCAGGCGGGTTGCCGCCCGCTCCCGGTCGCGGTCGCCGGCGCGGGGGGTCTGTTGCGGGTCCATTTCGTCCCCTTCCTTCGGATGTGAATGGCCTTAACATAGGCCCTAATGTTAATCTCGTCAACATGGCACGCGAGCGAAAATCTGTGGCCGGGGCGGCGCGGCGGGACAGCTACCACCACGGCGACCTGAAACGCGCCCTGACCAGCGCGGCACTGTCGCTGGTGGCCGAAAAGGGGCCCAAGGGCTTCACGTTGACCGAGGCGGCCCGGCGGGCCGGGGTCAGCGCCGCCGCCCCGTACCGGCACTTCGCCGACAAGGCGGCGCTGCTCGCGACCGTGGCCGAACAGGGCTTCGGTGAGCTGCACGCCGAACTGGTCGCGGCCGCCTCGGCGCCGGACCCCAAGGACCGGGTGGTCCAACTCGGCCGCGCGTACGTGCGCTGGGCCGTCGCCCACCCCGACCACTACCGGGTGATGTTCGGCGCCGAGTTGTCCAAGGCCGACCATCCCGGCCTGGCCGTCGCCGGCGAGCAGGCGTTCGGGGATCTGCTCGACGCGATCGCCGACTGCCAGCGGGCGGGCGTCTTGGGCGCCTTGGACGGTCAGGACCCACGCGACCTCGCCGCGCCGCTGTGGTCGCTGGTGCACGGCGTGGCGTCGCTGGCGATCGGCGGCGAACTACACGCCGTCGGGATTCAGGCGGACCCGGAGGCGATGGTCGCGGGCGCGGTGGCCCGGGTCCTCGCGTAAACCTCGGCGAGGAATTGTTCGACGGCGACCGCGGCGTGCACCGCGCGGGCCGAGCCGAAGATGTCGAAAGCGTGCTGGGTGTAAGGCAATTCGGCGTACACGACGGGTTGGTTGCTCACGTCGCGCAGCTTGGCGGTGAAGTCGCGGGCCTGCTCGACGAAGGCCAGCGAGTCGTTCTTGCCGTGTAGCACGAAAAACGGTGGGGCGTCGGGGTTTACCCGATGGGTCGGCGACGCGGCGGCGAAGGTGTCGTGGTGCGTCGACGGCCGTTGCTTGATGATCGACTTGATCAGCAGCCCGGGCATCATGGCGTGCATCGAGTCGTCGAGCCGGGTGAAATCGTAGATCCCGTAGAACGGCACGGCCGCCTGCACCGAGGTGTCGGCGTCCTCGAACTCGGGCTGGAACTGGGGGTCGTTGGGGGTTAGCGCGGCCAGCGACGACAGGTGGCCACCGGCGGAACCGCCGGTGATAGCGATGAATTCGGGATCGCCGCCGTACTCGGCGATGTGCTGCTTTACCCACACCAGGGCGCGCTTGACGTCGACGATGTGGGCGGGCCAGGTGTTGCGCGGGCTGTGCCGGTAGTTGATCGCCACGCAAATCCAGCCGAGTTCGGCGAGGTGGCTCATCAGCGGATGGGCTTGTCCGCGTTTGTTTCCCGTCGTCCAGGCGCCGCCCGGGATTTGGAAGAGCACGGGCGCCTTGCCGTTCGGGTCCAGGTCGGGCCGTCGCCAGATGTCCAGATGGTTGGCGCCGCCGTATTCGCCGTAGCTGATGTCGGAGTCGTGGGCGTAGTCGCGGTAGATCCGCAACATGCGCAGCAAGCCCGGCGCCTTCGCGATGCCGGCGCCCTTGGGCCGGCGCCACAGGTCGGCCGAGTCGGTGCGTCGGGACGGGCCCAGCCCGGCGTCGAGCGCCTGGGTGAGCGGCACGTTGGCTTGATGGCCGGCCCGGCTGAAGTTCAGCAAGCCCAGCGCCGATGCGGCGGCGGTCAGCCAGGCGAGGGTCCGCACCGCCGGGGTGAGCCGCCGGGCCGTCAACGCCAGACCGCCGAGCTGGCTGACCAGGGTCTGCAGCGGCAACTCGGTGACCACCAGCCCGAAAAACCACGAGAACAGCGACAGGTAGCCGCTGCGCGCCAACGGCCGATACGCGTTGAGCGTGGACACCGCGGTCACCGCGGTGACCACGAGCGACCCTATCTGCCGGATGACGTGGATGATTCGAGCTGTCCGCATGAGCTCACCTTACGAAAAGCGTCTGCGGCCGGTGGTTACGTGGCCTCGGCCCGGCTCTCCAGGTTCTTGACCGCGGCGGGGTCGTTCTCGGTCAGCCCGACCTTCGCCGCGCCGCCGGGCTAGCCGAGTTCGGCGAAGAAGTCGGCGTTGATCTGCGTGTACTCGCCGTATTCGCCCGGCAGGTCGTCCTCGTAGTAGATGGACTCGACCGGGCACACCGGCTCACAAGCGCCGCAGTCGACGCACTCGTCGGGGTGGATGTAGAGCATCCGCGCCCCCTCGTAGATGCAGTCGACGGGGCATTCCTCGATGCACGCCTTGTCCTTGATGTCGACGCAGGGTTCGGCGATCACATAGGCCATGCCTCCATGGTTCTTGGCCCAGCCATCGGCGAGTAGAGGCACCGGCGTTGTGGAGTCACAAGCTATCGTTGTGTCACACGAAATGATTGTGAGTGATCCGCCATGCCGCTCAGCCCTCGGATGCCCGAGCTCGCCTCGTTCGAGGTGTTCCTGGCGATCGCCGAGACCGGCAGCCTGGGGCGCGCCGCGCGCGAACTCGGGCTGACCCAGCAGGCCATCTCGCGGCGCCTCGCGTCGATGGAGGCCCAGATCGGCGTCACGCTGGCGGTGCGGACCACGCGCGGCTCGCAGCTGACCCCGGCGGGCCTGATCGTCGCCGACTGGGCCCGACGGCTGCTCGAGGTCGCCACCGAGATCGACGCGGGCATGGGCTCGCTGCGCAAGGAGGGGCGCGAGCGGATCAGGGTGGCGGCCAGCCAGACCATCTCCGAACAGCTGATGCCGCACTGGCTGCTGTCCCTGCAGACCGAGGCGTCACGGCGCGGAAGCGCGGCGCCGCAGGTGATCTTGACCGCCACCAACAGCGAGCACGCCATCGCCGCCGACCGCGGCGGCAGCGTCGACCTCGGCTTCGTCGAAAACCCCGGCACGCCAAAGGGATTGGCCACCTGTGTGGTGGGGCAGGACGAACTGGTGATCGTGGTGCCGCCCGGTCACAAGTGGACGCGGCGGGCGCGGGGGGTGACCGCCCGCGAACTCGCGGAAACCCCGCTGGTGGCCCGCGAACCGCATTCGGGCATCCGCGATTCGCTCACCCAGGCGCTGCGTCACGTGCTGGGCGACGACATGGAGCAGGCGCCCCCGGTGCTGGAGCTGACGTCGGCGGCGGCGATGCGCGCCGCCGTCCTCGCCGGCGCCGGGCCCGCGGCGATGAGCCGGCTGGCGGTGGCCGACGACCTGGCGGTCGGCCGACTGAGCGCGGTCACCATCCCGAAGTTGGACCTACGGCGCAAGTTCCGCGCGATCTGGGTGGGCGGGCGCACTCCGCCGGCCGGGGCGGTGCGAGACCTGTTGAGCCACATCGTCAGCCGTCAGGCCGCGGCGTCTGCCTCCAGCGCCTCGTCGTAGCGATCGAGCACGGTCTCGGCCACCAGCCGGTGCGCGCCCAGCGGCGCGGCCATCGGAATGGCGTTGTCCCGCGCGAAGGTTGAGACGCCGTCGGTGAGCAGGCCCGGCGCCAGGAACCACGGCGCGATGACCAGCCGCCGCGCGCCGCCGCCGCGCAGCTGGGCGGCGGCGCGGGCCACCGACGCCTCGGGCCGGGTGGCGAACGCGGTCGTCGCCGCGACCCACCGGGTGCCGACGGCCAGCCGGGACGCCACCGTCGACGTCCGGGCGTTGGCGGCGGTGTTGGACGAGCCGATCGCGACGACCATGACGCCCAGCCCCTCGTCGAGCGGGGAGACCCCCACCTCGGCCAGGCGTTCGCGCAGCACCGACACCAGCCGCTCGTCCTCGCCGAGCACGTCGGCCTGCCGGACGCCGTGCGCCCCGGCCTTCACGATCTGCTTCGGGATGTCCAGGCGCGCGTGGTAGGCGCTGGCCAGCAACAGCGGGGCCACCACGCCGCGACGGCTGTCCGGCAGGCCGGCCAGCACGTCGACGAAGTTCGGCTCGTTGAGCTCGAGGAACGCCAACCGCACGTCGAGGTCCGGGCGCATGCCCGCCAGCCGGTCGGCCACCGCGCGCGCGTTGGCGCCCGACCGGGGGTCACGGCTGCCGTGGGCGGTGAGTACCAGCGTGCTCATGAGGCGTGTAACCCGCATTCGACCTTGTTTCGTCCCCGCCAGCGGCCACTGCGAGGATCGTCACCCTCGGCCGGCTTGGCGGTGCAGGGGGCGCAGCCAATGGACGGGTAGCCCTCGTCGACAAGCGGGTTGACCAGCACGTTGTTGCGCTCGATGTAGTCCCGGACGTCCTCGTCGGTCCAGGCCGCGATGGGGTTGATTTTGATCAGCTCGAACGATTCGTCGAAGCTGATCAGCGGCGCGTCGGCGCGGGTGGCGGCCTCCGCCCGGCGCAGGCCGCTGACCCAGGCCGCGTAGCCGCGCAGCGCGCGGCGCAGGGGGAGGACCTTGCGCCGGCGGCAGCATTCGTTGGGGTCGCGGGCGAACAGGTCCTTGCCCAGCAGTTCGTCCTGCTGCTGCACGGTGTGCTCGGGGGTGACGTTGAGCAGGTGGATGTCGTAGACGGACTCGACCGCGTCGCGGGTGCCGATCGTTTCGGCGAAGTGGTAGCCGGTGTCCAGGAACACCACCGGCACGCCGGGCCGCACCTCGGCGGCGAGCGAAACCACCACGGCGTCTTGCATATTGGCGGCGACCACGTACTGGCAACCCGAGCCCTCGGCTCCGCCGAAGTGCTCGTCGGTCCAACGCAGGACGTCGACGGCGCCGGCGTCCTCCATCTCGGCGGCGCCGCGTTCGGCCAGCTTGCGCAGCTGTTCCTTGGTGAAGTTGATCGCCACCATCGGGTCCTCAGCTCCTATCGCAGGTCGGCCTCGTCGGCGCGCAGCGCCCAGGACGCGAAAGTCTCGTCGCCCTCCCGGCGTTCGAGGAAGTTGCGCGTCACCCGGTCGATGTAGTCGCCGAGCTCGTCGCTGGTCACCTTGTGCTGGCGCAGCTTTCGGCCGAAGCCGCTCGCCTCGCCCAGGCCGCCGCCCAGGTGCACCTGGAAGCCCTCGACCGAATTGCCCTCGCCGTCGTCGATCCACTGGCCCTTGAAACCGATGTCGGCCACCTGGATTCGCGCGCACGAGTTCGGGCATCCGTTGAGGTGAACGCTGATCGGCACGTTCAGCCTGGAGTCGACGTCGGCCAGGCGCTGTTCCAGCTCGGGCACCAAAGTCTTGGTGCGGACCCGGGTTTCGGCGAAGGACAGCTTGCAGAACTCGATGCCGGTGCAGGCCATCGTGTTCTTGCGCCACGCCGAGGGCCGCGACGGTAGGCCGAGGGCGTCGAGTGCGGCGACCGTCTCGTCGACCCGGTCGTCGGGTACGTCGAGGATGACCAGCTTCTGGAACGGGGTCAGCCGCGCCCGGTCGGAGCCGACCGTCTCCATCAGGTCGGCCACCGCCGACAGCGTGGTGCCCGAGACGCGGCCGGCGATCGGGGCGACGCCAATGGCGTTGTGCCCGTTCTTGATCTTCTGCACGCCGACGTGGTCGATGGTCTGCTTGACCGGCTCGGGGGCCGGGCCGTCGATGAGCCGTCGGTGCAGGTACTCGGTCTCGAGGACCTCGCGGAACTTCTCGACGCCCCAGTCCTTGATCAGGAATTTCAGCCGGGCCTTGGCGCGCAGCCGCCGGTAGCCGTGGTCGCGGAACGCCTTGGTGACGGCCTCCCACACGTCGGGGACCTCGTCCAGCGGGATCCATACGCCGACCCGTTGGGCCAGCATCGGATTGGTCGACAGGCCGCCGCCCACCCACAGGTCCAGGCCGGGCCCGTGCTCGGGGTGGTTGACGCCGACGAACGCGACATCGTGCGTCTCGTGCGAGACGTCCTGCAGGCCCGAGACCGCGGTCTTGTATTTGCGTGGCAGGTTGGCGAATTCGGGGTTGTTCATGGAGCGCCGGACGATCTCGTCGATCGCGGGTGACGGGTCGAGCACCTCGTCGAGCGAGTCGCCGGCCAGCGGCGAACCGTGGATGCCGCGCGGGCAGTCACCACAGGCCTCGGTGGTCTGCAATCCCACTTCGTCGAGGCGGCGCCAGATCTCGGGGACGTCCTCGATGCGAATCCAGTGCAGCTGCACGTTTTCCCGGTCGCTGATGTCGGCGGTGTCGCGGGCGAATTCGGTCGAGATCTGACCGAGCGTGCGCATCGCGTGCGCCGTCAACGGCTTCCCGTCCGTGCGGACGCGCATCATGAAGTACTTGGCTTCGATCTTGTCGGTGTTGTCGTCGCCGGTCCAGCTGCCGTCGTAGCCCTGCTCGCGCTGCGTGTACAGGCCCATCCAGCGGAAGCGCCCGCGCAGATCGGAGTGGTCGATGCTGTCGAAACCCTGGTGGGCGTAGACGTTGATGATCCGGTCGCGCACGTTGAGCGGCGCGTCGTCGTTCTTGATCTTCTCGGTGTCGTTGAGCGGCTCGCGGTCGCCCAGCGACCACTGGCCCTCGCTGCGGGTCTTGGCGGGACGTGCTGTGGTCATGGGGTGCTCCTTCGCGGTGCTGGGCTGCAGGGCTGCCGGCCGCGGCATCGACGCGATGATGTTGTCTTCTTTAGGGGACGGGCGCTTCGTTGCGCCCACGTCTGATGGCTTCATAGTGCCCGGAATAGCTCCTTGCGAGTAGAGGTCGGGCCGTTGTGAGGGCACAACCGTTGGTTGTGTGCTCCGGTTCACTTTATTGGCCTGCGGCCCAGCGTGATTGCCGTAATCTGCCGCTGTGGCCTCCTTTTCGGTGCCCACGCCCGACGCCCGCGAGCGCCGTGCGCTGTGCGATCTGCTCGCCGAACTCGGCCCGTCCGCGCCCACGCTGCTGGCGGGCTGGACCACCCACGATCTCGCCGCGCATTTGGTGTTGCGTGAGCACGATGTCATTGCGGGGCCGTGTTTGGTGCTGCCCGGCGCCTTTGCGGGGTTCGCCGAGCGGCGCAGGGCCGCATTGGCCCGTCGTTCCGATTTCCCGCGGCTGGTCGCACGGGTGCGATCCGGTCCGCCCGTCGGGTTCTTCCGGATCGGGTGGGTGCGCGCGATGGCGAATCTCAACGAGTTCTTCGTGCATCACGAGGACGTCCGCCGGGCCAACGGCCTCGGGCCCCGCGCGTTGGCGCCCGACGTCGAGGCCGCGTTGTGGCGCAACGTCCGCCGCGGCGGCCGGTTCCTGAGCCGGCGGCTGCGGGGTTGCGGCCTCGAGGTGGCATGGGCCGGCACCGACGAGCGGGTGACCGTTCGGCCCGGGGCGCCGGCGTTGCTCAGCGGTCCGCCGGGGGAGCTGCTGCTCTACCTCTTCGGCAGGCAGGGCGCGGCGCACGTCGAGGTCAGCGGGCCGCCCGAGGCCGTCGCGGCGGTACGGGGCACCCACTTCGGGATGTGAATCCGTCCTCGTAGCGACAACCGAAACGCGCGTTGTCACCGTAGCGGCGGCGTAGCATCAGCTCACGCTCAACGGCGAGCGAGGTACACATGAGCCACAGCGACTCGACCGACGTCGACAAATGGGACCGCGACCTGACCGAGCATGTCGTCGCGCTGACCCGCCCGATCGTGAAGCACTATTTCCGGTCCGAGGTGCGGGGCCTGGACAACATCCCGCCCGGGGCGTCGCTGTTGGTGGGGAATCATTCCGGCGGCATGACGACGTTCGATTGGTCGGTGCTGGCCGTCGACTACTACGACAAGTACGGCTATGACCGCCCGCTGTACGCGCTCGCTTTCGACACCATCTTCGCCGGGCCCGCCGCTGACTTCTTCCGGCGCACGGGGGTGATCCGGGCGACGCGCGAGAACGCCGCTAAGGCCTTGGCCTCCGGTTCCCCGGTGCTGGTTTTCCCAGGCGGCGACTTCGATGTTTACCGGTCGACCTTGCGGGAGAACACCATCGACTTCGACGGGCGCACCGGTTACATCACGACGGCGATCGAGGCCAACGTGCCCGTCGTTCCCGCCATTTCCATCGGCGGGCAGGAGAGCCAGTTCTTCGTGAGCCGCGGCCGGTGGCTGTCCCGCGCGCTGCGGCTCACCAAGCTGGAGCGCAAATTCTTCCGAACCGACATCCTGCCAATCACTTTCGGCTTTCCGTTCGGGCTCAGCGTGCTCGCGCCGGTCAACATGCCGCTGCCCACCAAGCTCGTCACCGAGGTGTTGCCGCCCATCAACGTCGCCAAGTTCGCCGACGCGCACGACGTCAAGCGCGTCGACGCGCACGTGCGCTGGGTGATGCAGAAGGGCCTGAAAGAGCTGGCGGCGCAGCGCCATTACCCGGTGATCGGCTAGGTTCCCGCGAATACGACGTCGGGGTTGAGGATGCCCGCCGGGTCGAAGCTGTGCTTGATGCGGCGCATCAGGTCGATCTTGACCGGGTCTTCGAGTTCGAGGTAGTACGGTGTCTTGGCGCGGCCCAGGCCGTGTTCGCCGGAGATGGCACCGCCTAATTCCATTGCCAGCGCGAAGATGTCGGTCATCAGCTTCTTGCGGGTGTCCGGGTCCTTGCAGAAGATGGCCAGGTGCACGTTGCCGTCGCCGGCGTGCCCGCAGCCGGCCGCGGCGCCGGGGGCGGCCGCCGCCAATCCGCGGGCGGCGGACAGGAATTTTGGCATCGCGCCGCGCGGCACCACGGTGTCGATGAGGTCGTCGGCGCCGACGGCCTTCAGCGTCCAGAACGCCTTCTCCCGCGCCTCGATCAGCTTGCGCGCCGAACCGCCTTCCAGCACATAGGCGTCCACGGCGCCCAGCTCGGCAAGCAGTTCGCCGGCTTTCTCGACGTCCTCGTCCAGCCGGTCCGCCGTCCGGTTCTCAAGCGCCACAACGAGATACGCGTCGCAGCTGTCGCGGACGCTGTCGGGAACGCCCAGCTCGAGGTTCTGGGTGTGGACCAGCGCGGCCATTGTCACGTTGTCGATGTACTCCAGGATGTAGGGCGCGAGGCCGCTGCCCACGATCTTGGGGACCGCCGTCATGACCTGGTCGAAGTCGGCGAACGGGGCGAGCACGGCGGCGTTGTGGTCGAGTCGCGGGTGCAGCTTGACGGTCACCTCGGTGGCCAGCGCCAGGGTGCCCTCGGAGCCGACAATGAGCTGGGTGAGGTCGTAGCCGGTGGAGATCTTGGCGATCTTGCCGCCGGTGCGGATGAGCTCACCGGTCGGCAGCGCCGCCTGCAGCCCGAGCACGTTCTGGCGGGCGATGCCGTACTTGACCGCGTTCATCCCGCCGGCGTTGGTGCCGACGTTGCCGCCGACGCTGGACGACAGCTCGCCGGGGTGCACCATGTAGCGCAGGCCGGTGTCGGCGGTGGCCGCGTCCAGTTCGGTGAGCGTCACCCCGGGTTGGACGACGGCGACCTGGTTGGTGGTGTCGACCTCCAGTACGGCGTTCATTCGCTCGAAGGAGATCAGCAGCCCGTCGGCCCGTGGGATTGCCGCGCCCGACAACCCGGTCCCGGATCCACGGGCCGTCACGGGCACGTGGTGGTCCGAGGCGGCCTTCAGCAGCTGCGAAACCGCTTCCGCGCTGGCCGGTTTGGCGACGTACGCGGGGCGTTGTGGCGGCTTGGTCAGCACCTCGTCGTGCCAGTAGTCCTCGGGGATGGCGTCACCGGTCAGCAGGTTGTGCTGGCCGACGATCTCGGCGAACCGCGCCGTCATGTCGCTCATGAGGATTCACCCTATCGCCGGAGTGAGGTGATCGATGGCTGCTCGCAGCCGACCCTGGACGATCGGCACACAGTCGTCGGGAAGGTCGGTGGTGACGTCCACGCCGCCGAGCCCGTCGAGGAACCTGGGTAGGTGCTCCATCGCGCCGGTGGGCAGGTCGTGCAGCACGACCACGGTGTGCCGTTGGCCCTCGGTGTCGGCGAGCGCCCGGTTCACCCAGCCGCTCGGGTCCGCCCAGTCGCGGGGCACGCTGTTCCACAGCACGCAGGTGTACTTCTCCGCGAGGAGGTAGTCGATCGCCGTCGGGTTCAGGCAGCGCCGTTCCAGTGCGCCCTCGGTTCCCCACGGCCGGAAGTAGCGGTCGGTGTCGCCGACAGCGTCCAAAAGCTCTTGGGTGCTGCGGATCTCGTGCAGGGTCTCCGCCGGGGAGAGCTCGCCGAGGGGTCGGCCGTGGGTGAGGGAGTGGTTGCCGATCCGGTGCCCGTCGCGCACGGCCCGCTCGAGTAACCGATGCCCGTTGGGGGAGCGGACCTGCTCGCCGACGACGAAGAAGATGGCCGCCATCTGACGCTGGGCCAGGGCGTCGAGAACTTCGTCCGTGACGCCGGGGGTCGGGCCGTTGTCGAAGGTCAACGTGATTTTCGGTCGCATCGACTGACAGCGTATCGCGCCACCCTTGCCTGACTGATCGATCAGTTAGTATCCTGGCGGGGTGACCGTGACGGTGTCGAAGTCCGAGGTACCTGCCGGCGCCGCCCGGCAGCGAATCCTGCAGACGACGATCGAGTGCTTCTGCGAGTTCGGCTACGAAAAGTCCTCGATGAAGCTGATCTCGACGCGGGCCGGCGTCTCGCAGACGCTGCTGCACTATCACTTCGAGACCAAGGAAAAGCTGTTCCAGGCGGCCATCGACGACATGGCCAAGCGCATGTTCGCCACGGCGTCGGGCCGGCTGCCGCACGGGATGTCGGTGCGCGAGGGCCTGATCGAGGCGGCCGGCCTGATGTACGCCCTGTTCATCGACAACATCGACGCGGTCATGTTCATGGTCGAGTTCGCCGCGGCCGCCAACCACAACGAGTTCTTGCGGACCGCGTATGTCGACTATCGCGACACCCAGCGCCGGCAGCTCGCGCAGGCGCTGCGCAGCATCGCGGGCGACGATGCACCGCAACCCTTGATCGACGAGTCGGTGCGCCTTTTCGAAACCGTGCTGCTGGGTATGTCCATGCAGCGTCCGTTCGTATCCGACACGGCGGGCTTTCGGCGCGACTTCGACGTGTTCGCCCAGATGCTCGCCGCCCGCATCACCGAAGGATTGGAAAGGCGATGACCGCCAACCTCACCGTGCAACCGATGGTCGAAGACGCCGTCACCGGATCCGGCGGCAAGCGAATCTTCGTGCGCCGCTACGACAACGACCAGGCGGACTACGTCCTGGTGCTGCTGCACGGCACTGCGGGGAACAGCGAGAGTTACGACGCGTTCGCCGAGCACATGCGCCGCAATTATCGGGCGGCCGTCTATGCGTTCGACCTGACCGGCCACGGCCGCACGGAAGGCGAGCCGGGCGTGTTCAGCTTCGAGGACTTCCTCGAAGACACCAGGGCCGTCACCGATTACGCGGCGCGGCGCACGTCCCTCCCGGTCGTCCTGCACGGCGCGAGCCAGGGTGGCGAGGTCGCGTTCCACGCGCTGGACGCGTGCCCGGCCGTAACAGCCGGGGTGTGCATGAACATCTTGCTGAACCACGAGGCGCCGATGAGCCCGGCCATCCGGCTGTTCCGGTCGCGCCCGGCGAAGTGGGCGGCGGAAAAGCTGGGCGATCGGGTGCGGGTCCCGCTGCGGCGGGTCATCGACTTCAAGGCCGCTTACCAGGAAGACCCCGGGCTGCTGGACACGAAGAGGAAGGACCCGTTCTACGTCTGGCGGTACGGGCTCAAGAGCTACCACTCGGTGTTCAACTACGTGCCACCAAAACCGGCCGCCGCCAACACGAAACCCGTCCTGGTCACGTGCGGGGAACACGACGAAATCGTCGGTGCCGAACACTGCCGAGCCTGCTTCGAGCGGATCGGAGGGCCCAAGGACTTCTTCATGATGCCCGGCGGCGGCCACCAGCTGATGCTGTTCGACACGGTCGTGTACAGCCGCGTGATCGACTCGTGGATTTCCGAACGCGTGCTCGGGCACGCGAAGTCGTGGCAGCCGCCGATCGAAGCAGAGGAGCGGCGTTTCTTCGAGTTCCTCGAGCGCGAACGGGCCAACGATGCGGCGGGCGAGCCCGAATACCGCTATTCGGCGATCGACCGCCTGCTCATGCGGATCAGCAACGGCACGATCGAGCGCGGGGTGCGCTACTTCTCCAACGCCGAGGTGAGCGACCAGTGGCGCTTCACCGCCGAGCTCGTCGGCGAGATCGACTACGCGGCATGGGATTTCCTGCGCGACTACCTCCCGCCCGTCGACGGTCAGCGGCCGAGAATGGCGGTGGTCGGTTGCGGCGCCGGCGGGGCGATCGAAGGATTGCTCGACCGATATCCGGAGTTGGGCGGCTGGGATGTCGTGGGCGTCGACGTCGATTACAAGTCGATCGACGCCGCCCGCAGGCGCTTCGCCGACCGAGCGGGGGTGAGTTTCGTCGTCGGCGACGCGCGTGACCCGGAGGTGTTGGGGGACAACCGCTTCGACCTGGTCTACCTGCACGGGGTGCTCGACCACTGCACCGAGCACCGCCGCCTGATGGAGACCGTGTTCCGTGCGCTCAAGCCGGGCGGCCGGATGTTCTACGTCGCGCCGGATCGCAACGTGTGCACCTGGCTGTGTTTCGTGACCGTCGGGCCGCTGTTCGTGTTCGGTCTGCACAAGCCGAACCACGACTTCCGCCGATTCCCCCGCCCCGCCGAGCTGAACGCCCTGCTGCAGCGGGCCGGCTTCGAGCTGCTGCGCCGGCGAGACCGCCCCGGCGCCCCCGCCATGGTCGGGGTCGAATACAAGTCGGGGATGAACCCGTTTCCCGTCAAGAAGTCGGTGCGCACGCGCGCCCTCGGCGAGGAAATCTTCGAGCACACCGAGCCGCGGTGGTGGCTGGGGAATGGGTTCGTCGGCGAGTACGCGGGAGCGGTCCAGAAACCGCCTGCTGTTTGACGCCTGTCGAGTAGCTAGTTTCGATTCCGCACGGGGTGGTTACTCGGAATCAGGCCAGCCAGCTTTCCGACAGGAGATCGACACGGACCTCCAAGGAACTCAACCTCACCGCGGTGAAGTGCCTCCGGCGCCGGGCGGTCTCCTTGGCGACGGCCGGTACGAGCTGCGCGGGGTCCTCGGCCGCGGGGCGATGGCCGAGGTGCGTGACGGCTGGGACCGCAAATTGGGCCGGCCCGTCGCCATCAAGCTGCTCTATCCCGGGGTCGCGGACCGGCCCGACAGCCGTCTGCGGTTCGACACCGAGGCACGCGCCGCCGCGCGGCTGACCGGGCGGCACGTCGTGGTCGTCCACGACGTCGGCGAGCATCAGGGGTTGCCTTTCATCGTCATGGAGCGGCTGCCGGGTGTGTCGCTGGCCGACCACATCGCCCGCGGGCCGCTGCCGCCGCCGTTCGTGCACGCCGTCCTCGACGGCGTCCTGGACGCGCTGGCCGAGGCGCATCACGCCGGTATCCTGCACCGCGACGTCAAGCCCGGCAACATCCTGTTCACCGCCACCGGCGAACCCAAGCTCGCCGACTTCGGCATCGCCAAGACGGCCGGCGCCGCCTACACGAGGGCGGGCGAAGTCGTCGGCAGCATGGCCTATCTGAGCCCCGAACGGCTGACGTCCAAACCGGCCACCGTGGTCGACGACCTCTACGCCGTCGGTGTGGTCGGTTACGAGGCGCTGACCGGGCGCCGGCCGTTCCCGCAGGAGGACCTGGGCGCGCTGGCCCACGCGATCCTGCACGACTCGCCGCCGCCGATCGCGGCGCTGCGACCGGACGTGCCACCGCCCCTCGCAGCCGCGATCGAACGCGCGATGGCGCGCGAGCCCGCGTCGCGGTTTGACCAGGCCGGCACGATGCGGGCCGCGCTGCTCGGCGCCCCGCCGCCGGTGATGCCCACCGGCACCCGGGTCATGGAGGCGCCGCCGCCCGCCGTGCTGACCTACACGCCCGCCGCCGCGTCCCTGCAGCCGGAAAGTCCCCGGCGCAAGTGGTGGATCGCGGGCATCATCGCCGCGTTCCTGTTGGCGCTCCTGCTGCTGGCCATCGATCCGCCGTTCTCGGCGCCGCCGCCGACGCCCACGACGACCACCACGACGCCTGCGCCGCCACCGACGACCACCGCCACCACCACACCCAGCAGCAGCACGGAGCCGGCCCCAGCGCCGCCGCCCGGTCGCGGGGGCCCCAAGCACAAGGGCGGCCACGGAGGCTGAGCCGATATGGGATCGGTAGCCGGCGATTTGTTGTGTGCTTGTCGGATGAACAAGAAGTGGATGGCCGGCGCGCTGCTGGCGGCCGGTATCGGCGCGGGGTTTGCCGCCGGCGCCGCGCAGGCCGACCCGTACGGCCACGTCGGCGGGAACTGCCCGGCCGGGCACACGTGCGGCAAGTGGTGCCCGGGCGAGCGCGTCCCGGACAACTTCATCAACTGGGACATGGGCGTGTGCCACCTCTACTACTACGACTACCGCGGCGTGGTCGACGCCGACAGCGGGGCCGTCTACGGGTGGCCGAGCGGCCCGATCAACGCCACCCCGCACCCACGGCCGGCCGGCCCGCCCAACTTCAACTGCGGCCTGTTCTGGTGCCCCGTGCCGCCGCACGCGTGAGCCGCCGCACGTTACGTCCGCGGCCAATATGGGAACCCGCCGGGCTGGACCTGTTCCGCCCAGCGAAAGGACTGCCCATTGACCTCGCGGCTCGGCACCCGTTTTGGCCCCTACGAGCTGCGCTCACTGATCGGGACGGGCGCAACCGGCGAGGTCTATCGGGCGTACGACACGGTTAAGGACCGGACGGTCGCGGTCAAGCTGTTGCCTGCCGCGATGGCGGCCGAAGATGGCTTCCAGCAACGGTTTCTGCGCGAATGCGGCATTGCCGCACGGTTGCGGGAGCCCCACGTCATCCCGGTGCACGACTTCGGTTCGATCGACGGGGTGTTCTTCGTCGACATGCAGCTGATCGAGGGCGGCAGCCTGCGGGACCTGCTGCGCGAGCGGGGGCCGCTGGAAGCGCCGCGCGCCGCGTCGATCGTCGCGCAGGTGGCCCGCGCGCTGGACGCCGCGCACGCCGCCGGACTGGTGCATCTGGGCGTCCGGCCGGAGCACGTGCTGCTGACGCCCGATCACTTCGCGTATCTGGTCGACTTCGGTGTGGGGGACGGTTCACGCGTCTACATGGCGCCCGAACGGTTCACCACTGGCCGGGTGGGCCCGCAGACCGACGTGTACTCCCTGGCCTGCCTGCTCTACGAATGCCTCACCGGCCAGCCGCCGTTCGAAGGCGGCGCGGAGGAGCTGAAGAGCGCACACCTGTTGTCGCCGGCGCCGCGGCCCAGCATCATGCGCCGCGGCGTGGGCCGGCCCTTCGACGACGTGATCGCCCGCGGCATGGCCAAACAGCGGACCGCGCGGTTCGCTTCCGCGGGCGAACTCGCCCGGGCGGCCAGTGAGGCCGTGTCCGAGGTGTACGAGCCGGTGGCGGTGGGCGCGGGCGCTGGGCCCCTTGGCACCCGGCCGTTCGAGGCGGTGTATCCGAACCCGGACGACACCGGGTACACCCCGTACCCGGTTGACGAACCAGTGCGGCTACCGCGCAAGCCTTTTGGTGGCCGCGGGCCGCTGGTGGTGACCGGGGCGGCGGTGGCGCTGGTGGTCGTTGGGCTTCTGGTGGCGCTGGTGTCGGCTTTGGTGGGTGGCGGCGCGCAGCCACCGGCCGCTAAGCCTTCTAGTCCCGCGCCGTCCAGCCCGCCGCCGCCCAAGACGCCGACGCTGTCGGCTCCGGTGCGGGGTGCCGACGGGCTGGGGTTCGTCGGCGAGACGGCCCGCTGCGATCCGGGCAATCCGCCGGCGGCCGTTGTGCGCACCGCCAAGTCTCTCGCTGTGGTGTGCCAAAACCTCAGCGGCAGTTACTACTACCGCGGCGAGCGCATCAGCGACGGCGCGCACATCGAGCTCTCGAACGCCGAGCGCGCGGGGGACGGTTTCGATGTCACCAACCCGGTCGACGGCGTGGTTTACGAGGTGCGGCCGAATCGGCTGCGGATCATCAGCGGCAGCCACGTCGATTCGTCGGAGCCGGTGCTGCAGTACGCGACCGCGTCCTGATCGCCACGGGCGGAGGGTGTTCGGCTTCGCCATCGCGAGGTCGTTTGCCAACGACAAGGGGACCTTGTCCTCTGCCCGCACCGCGGCTTCGGGCGGAAACTCGGGTACTTGCTTCGAAGAGGAAGTTCCGAACATGTGGACCACTCCATCCGTCATCCCGTTCTCCGTCTGGCGAAAGATCGCGATGGCCACCTGGCGACCGCGGAAAGACCCGATCATTTGGGCGACGATCGATATCGAAGCGGCGCAGCTGCTCGAGTACCTGCACCAGGTCCGCGAGGCGACGGGCCAGCACGTCACCCCCATGGACCTGGTCGGCAGGGCTGCCGGCAAGGTCATCGAAGCGCTGCCGGGTCTTAACGGCCGGGTCGTGTTCGGCGGCTTTCTGCCATCCCCGACCGTCGACTGCTTCTTCGTGGTATCGCTGCGGACGGACCTCGTCAGCGGAGCGGAAGCTGCGGGCACCGATCTGTCGGGCACCGTGGTGCGTCGCGTCAACGAGAAACCGCCCTGGGTGATCGCCAAGGAACTCGCCGATCATGTCGGGCGCATTCGCCACGACGAAGATCCGCAGTTCAAGCAGAGCAAGGCGTTGGTCAAGGGGCTGCCGCCGTTGCTGCTTCGCCCGGTGATGGATGCGATGGGCTTCATCACCGAGACCCTGCAATTGCCCATTCCCTTCCTTGGGCTGGAGGCTCGCCCATACGGCTCGATCCTCGTGAGCAATGTGGGCACCTACGGCCTCGACACGGCCGCCGCCCCATGGCCGACGTTCTGCCACGTGCCCCTCGGGATCATGATCGGCGCGGTGAAGGACAAGGTGTTGGCGCTCGGCGGCAAACCTGTCGTGCGTCCGGTGCTTCCGTTGTCGATCGGCCTGGATCACCGGTTCGTCGACGGCTACCAGGCGGCGACGATGGCTGGCATCTTCCGCGCGTACCTGGCCGATCCCGCCGCGTTCGACCCGGTGCCCGGGACCATCCCGCCACGCAAGGGGAAGCGTGCATCCGTGCGGTCTAACGGCGAGAGGCCAGCCGCCGCGCGCACAAGAACGAAGGCCAAGGCATAGCGCCACGCCTAAGGGGAGGCGAAAGAGCCGGCACACAATTTGCCCGCCTCATCGCGACAAACCGAGGCGCGAGTCGGTCTAGGCCGGCCGGCTGCCGACCTCCAGGCCGGCCAGCTCGCAGGTGCCGTCGAACACCACCCGGCCGTATTCCCTTACTCTGCAACGTAATCGGCCGGCGAGGTGTTCGAAGTCGGTGTCGATGTTGCGCCGCTGCGCGGGTAACGGCACCGGTAGGACGTGCGGATCCGCGCGGGTGCCGTCTCCGTCCAGGTCAATGCGGTAGCGGGGTGTGCGTGCCTTTATGGTCCAGCGCCCGTCGGCGACATCTGATCGAACGGGCGCCGGCGGGGTTACCCGGATGACGCGGTCGCCGAGGCGCACGACGACTCCGGTGACATCCCTGCTGATCGGGCCGAGCTGAAGAAGGCCGCCCGAGAACGCGACCGAGACGTCGGCGTCGCCAAAATCGTGGGCCTGACCCCACCACCAGCGCTCGGGGAAGCCCGCACCCCAGTTGCGTTCCGTGTACAGCCGGGCGTCACTGAACGACCAGGTGTCTCCGCCGAATTTGACTGTGCCGGTGGCTTTTCCGCCGAGGCGGTAGGGATGCCAGTATTGGTTGAGAAACGGGACCGATGAGAAGACGCCGCCGCCGCCGAAGGCCTTCGGCCAGTTGAACGGATCGGTGAAATGCAGGTGCAGGTGGATGCCATCGAGGTCGATCCGGAGCCAATCGGTGCTCGCCGCCAGACGGCAGTCGGGAGCGGTCCCGGCGCGCACGGAGAAGTCGGACGATTCGGCGTGGGCGCCGTCCATGGCCGCGGAGCGCACCACGCCGCCGGGATGCAGCGCGACCGCCACGGTGGCCCAGTCCCCGGTTGGATTCCGGTTGACGCTGCACAGCGCGACGACGACGCGACCCGACGCGGCATCGGTGAGGCGCCAGAACCAGCCCTCCATTTCGGTGCCGTGCGTGGGCACCGGATCGCCGAAGGGCAGGTCGGCGCCGGTGCGCCGATAGGCATGGACCAGCGGCCTGGCCGCGTTCGCCGCGATCCATCTCAGGTAGGAGGCGGTCATCTCTTGTCGGCCAGACCCGACTGCACGAGCGCGGCGTCGATGAAGCGCTGCACGGGCCGCGAGCCGAAGAATCCGGTGTGACCGCCTGGGTACCACTGGATTTCGGGTTTGCCCCAGTGCTCCCAGAGCCGGGTCACCTGGTCGCGCGGGTGCACCAGCCGGTCGGCGAGGCCGGCGTAGATGAAGCGGCCCTCTTGCGGCACGCGCGGCGTGAGCGCCAGCGGGGAGATCATCCGGCCGAGGGGCTTGGCCGCGTTCATCGTGTGGCGCAAGGCGGCGTGGCCGCTGAGGCCGGCGTGGCGGCCGACCAGGTTCACCAGGTCGACGGCCGGCACGCCCAGGATGGCGCAGGTGAGGCCGTCGTCGACGCTGGCGACCAGCGACGAGATCAGGCCGCCGAGGGAGATGCCGTTGACGCCGATCTTGGCGTCGGGCTGTTGCGCGCGGATCCAGGTGATGAGCCGGCGGATGTCCCAGACCGCCTGGGCGGCGCCGTGGACGTCGTCGAGCACGTCCTCGCTGGGGAACTTCGGGCCGCCGGTTGCCCGGGGGCCGTGCAGGGGGAGTACCGGGAGCACGATGTTGAGGTCGAGATTCCGGTATAGGTGCCAGGCGTGAAACAGCATCGGGTCCAGCGCGGCTCGTCCCATCTCGGCGCCGTGGATGCAGACCAGCCAGGGCCGCGGCCGGCGGTGCCGGAACATCAGGGCGTATTCGCGGTTGTTGCCCGCGTAGCTGCGCCAACGGTCCCGACCGGGTTCGCCTTCGTGCGGCTCGTAGCCGCTGTCGAAGCTGATGCGTTCGTAGCGGCGTCCCATGGCGGTGACGGGTTTGACAGTGACGTCGGTCAGCGGTGGGGGCGGGGCGAAGAAACCGTCCGCGTTGTCGAGCCAGCCCTTGTCATTGTAGAAGTCTTGTGCCGCAACGACCTCGGTGTTGATCCGTTCCAGCGTTCGGGCGTCCGGGGCTCGGCGCAGCAGGCTGAAGCCGGCCAGCAGGATTTCGTCGCGGAATGCCTGCGCCGCAAGGGCGATGGTGGGCCGGGCGACGGGTAGCTCGTCGGGCTGACGGTCGAGGTAGGTGCCCCAGGAGCGGGCGTAGAAGCCGCCGGTGCGGGTGAACGGGCCCAGCATGTGCGTCATCGGGTTGGCGGGCATCTAGCCTCGTTTCGCTCCGGGGGTGAAGGTGACCGGCAGCGTGCCCAGGCCCGTCATGCTCGGGTTGCCGAGGTATTGCTGGACGTTCGCGACGTCGACTTGGTAGTCGGGGATGCGGTCGAGGACCGCTTTCACCATGACTTCGGCCATCAGTCTGGCCAGGTGTGAGCCGATGCAGCGGTGCGGCCCGAGCCCGAAGGCGACGTGGCGGTTGGGCGCGCGGTCCAGGATGATCTCGTCGGGCTTTTCGAATTCTTTCTCGTCGTGGTTGGCGGAGAGCCAGCTGATGACGACTCTATCGTTTTTTCTCAGGCGTTGGCCGTTGAGTTCGACGTCGTGAGTGACTGTGCGGCTGAGGGTTTGGTTGACCGAGAAGTAGCGCAGGAATTCGTCGGTGGCGGTGCGGTAGAGCTCGGGGTGGTCGATGAGTTGCTGTCTCAGGGCAGGGTGGGTGCCCAGGTGGTGGAGCGTGAGCGCGGTTTGGGAAGTGGTGGTGTCGACCCCGCCGCCGATGAGGTTCCAGAGGATGTTGAGCAGCTGTTCGTCGGTGAGTCGGTGGCCGTCGAACTCGAACTGAAGGAGGAAGCTGGTGAGGTCGTCGGTCGGTTTGGCCCGTCTGCTGGCCGCGTACTCGAGGACCTCTTCCATCATCTTCGGGACCTTGCCGATGGCGTCGAGGTACTCCGGGCTGTCCTGCGGTACGGCCATGACGGAGTGGAAGAGGTGGGCGTAGAGGTGCCAGTTGTCGAGGGGCAGGCCCATCAACTTCATGGTGAGGATGGCCGGGACCGGGCTGGCGTAGTCGAGGACGAGGTCCATCTGTCCTTGGGCGGCATTTTGGTCGAGGAACTCGTGGGCCTTCTGGTCCATGAACGGCTTGAGCTTTTGGACGGCGCCGGGGGAGAAGAAGGGGGCGAGGGCATGCCGGAGTGCCTGGTGGTAGGGGCCGTCGACCTCGCCGATGCCCAGGGCCGGCTGGCCTTCGGGGCGGGGGACGCCCATCTCGCCCTGGTAGTCGACGCCGTCTTGTGAGTTGGGCTCGTACTTGTGGGCGAAGGTGTCGCCGTCTCGCGCCGTCCGGCTGACCGCGTCGTAGCTGCTGAGGTACCAGAAGCCGCCGTAGTTCTCGTTCCAGGCGACGGGGCATTTTTGTCTGAGCTCTTTGTTGATGGCCAGCTCGTTGAGGTTGAACGCGTCGGAGTGGTGGTCGAAGTCGACGATGGCGTCGTCGCTGACGTCGGTTCGGGTTGCCATCTGGTCGATCCTCCACCGTGGCTCGCGGCTTTTTACACTATCTTTGCATTATTGCGCTCGGGGTTGTGTCGAGAAAGGCCGCGATGAGTAGTCACCGGACGACCTTCAACCACGTCGGATTGTGCGTCTCCGATCGGGAGCGGTCGCGACGGTTCTACGAGAATGTGCTGGGGTTTCAGTTCTGGTGGGAGCTTGATCCGCCCGACGGACCGACGTCCAAGCTGGTGCAGCTTCCCGAGCCGCTCGGGGTGCACGCGAGCTATTTGGTGCGTGACGGGTTAGTGCTCGAGTTGATGGACTACTCGAAGCGTCAGGTTCACGCCGGGTCGGAACGCGTCATGGATCAGGTTGGGCTGACACACATCTCGTTCTCGGTGTCGGATCTTGTCGGCGCGCTGGCTCGAGTGGCGGAGTTTGGGGGAGCGGTGATTGACGGGACGGTGACCGAGGCGATGGCGATGATTCGGGATCCGGACGGGCAGCTGCTGGAGTTGCTTTCGGATGGGTGGCTTTCGGCATTGCCGCCGCGGCCGTAGTCAGGGCTCAGACTCGACGATCGACGCTGCTCGGACGACGTCCCACCAGGTCACAACAATTGGCGCCCCGTCTCGGACCTTCGATGTCAGAAGCTCGAGGTCGATCGAGTCGGCCCATGTGGGCAGAAGTTCGACGAACACTAAGTCGGCTACGAAGTAGATATCACCTCGAGGGCTGGGGTATCCAGTGGCCAACAAGTCGGCTGCCGTCGCCGGACGCCAGCGGGCTACCTTTGCAGCGCCGGCCACATGAAGGGAGCCGTTCCGGTTCTCGTACAGGAGAAGAAGCTGGGCACCAAGTTCTCGCCCGCCGATTTCGACGGCGCCAGCCCGATCTCCCGCACGAATGTTGTACTGCCGCAACTGTTCTATCCATCGACGGTGCTCGACACTTCGGACGAACCCGAGAAGCACATCCGTATCTGCAGGGGGTTCGTCCAGAAAGTCCGTTGTCAGCGATGAGGTGAGGGTGGGCTCACCAGGTCGGTGCACAGTGGCGGTCCAAAAACGATGCCGCTCGTTGCGCGTGACTTGACTAGCGACATGTCTAAGCACATCACTGAAGAAGTGGTCGAGCGCCTCCGATGACGATGGCAGGCCGTCGCTACTCGGCCTGAGTGGGAAGGCACCGAGACCCGGCAACACTTCTTTGAAGCCGGGATGTCTTCGAATGTCCTTGATCTCTGATCCCGGATACAGGACATACGCTCCCGCCGTTCGCGAAATCGCGTCCCGGTACGCGTGCATCTTGAGCAGGTCGTCGCGCTTGGCGCCGCCAGACGCCGCTGAATCCCAAGACAACTCATCTGAAACGGGGGTTGGTGTCAGCTGCGCGAGCAGATTGTCGACACGGTACTTCGCATCGAAATGCAGCCAGACCTCGAGCTCTTCCGTAGAAACCCGCGAAGGTGTGCTGCCTTCTGGTCGAATGCAAACCGAGCAGTCGGGACGCATGGCTTGGCTCCAGGAGCCACGTTGGTCGTCTGCGCCAGCGAAGGTTCGATTGAAGAAGACCTCGACACGCAGTGATCGGCCTCCTCGTCGGACCGACCACGACAACTTCGACGCGTGGCCTGACCGCATAGTCATGGAGAGCCCATCTCCAGCGGCAGTGAAGGCCCGCGCTGTCTGCTCTTTCCCGCAAACTCGCCCGAGTGAATCCACCACCGCAAGAAAACACCAGAACTCATAGAGCGTTGCGATGTTGCGTTGCGAGGCTGCGAAGACGTCGGTCATGCGCCCGCGATCAATGCGCAGCGTAGGACCCGACTCAGTCATCGCAAACGTTCGGAAGACCTCGCGGTATCCCTCACGTTTGAGTAACACCTGGTCCGACGTCGGCATTCTCCGCAAGGAGCTCACCTCGCGGAAGAGCGGGTGCGCTAGGTATGCGTCCAATTGAGAACCAACGTCAGCCGCGGTCTGCTGACCACGGCGCAGCGGCCCTGACTCGACCTTCTGCGAAGCTAGCGATAGCCCGTCCAACAATTCCAGCGCGACGCCTCGCCAACGCTCCAACGCAAACTTGACGAACTGGTTAGCGGAGTTGTCGACGCTCGCTTCGGCGCGATCACGAGTGAGCGCCGCAGGCAAAGTTGTGAGTGTGGCCGAGCCACCCGTCCACGGCACCCGTCGACCGGGCGCGCAAACTGCACGACGAAAAGCGGCCCCGGCTGGAAACGGTGATCCAATCGGACGCACCTCTTGCTCAGACACCCATGTGCGATGGGGCTGCGAGGTGATACGCGCAATTGCAGCTTCGAAGGCCGGATCCTGAAGGTGCGCCGCGATCATCGCGAAGCGGACGTATAGAAGTTCGGCAGGCAATTCACTCGGCTCTAGGTCCAACATGCCTGGTGCGAATCCCTGCAACACTGCCTCGGCGGCGAACGAGGATACGTCTGTCAGCATCTGGCGATACTCAGTCTCGTGGCTTAGCTTGACGGCCACTACGTCCACCTCGGTCGTCCCTGTTAACCGCCTCGCACAATCAACGACCATGATCCGGAGACGCCCAACGGCTTGACCGGGTCGTAGCCTGCCGTGCTTCCAACTGGCATCATCAGCATCGAACAACTCGCGCGGCTCGACTTCGACACGCGTTGCGTCGGTAGATATTTCGTAGCGGTACGTCGCCGCTTCACGCAGCGCGAAGTCACCACGCGCCGAGACCGTGATATCGTGCCGATCCGGCAGATTGGCGATCAACAGCTCACCGACGACATGACCATCGTCATCTCGGAGCGGCAGAGGCACCGAATCTGGAGACATGGCTACTCAGCGAAGCTGACGAACTGATTCGCGCGAACGGACTCGATCATCCGGCCAATCTTGTGGTGCGTGATGGGTAGTCGCGGGCCCGGGCCAGCCCCCATGGCCAACGCATCCAGCGCAGTAAGAACGGGCTCGACTCGCCGACGCGACCCGTGCACCTTAGGTAGGACCTTCTGCATCATCGCGAGGTCGAGCGCGGTATCAACATCGGGTTCGCCCGTCGCTGCGAAATACGCGCAGAACCGCAGGATCTCGTAGAGCGTTCTGTGCCCGAATTCTTGGTTGGCGCCAGCCAAGATCGCGTGCGCCTGTCGAAGCCTCGACACAATCTCATCGCGAGCGGGATGAGGATGCTCTCGCTGCCAATCGTCGCTCTCCGCCAGCGACGCGAAAGCGCGCACTTGCTGGTCTTCTCCCGCCAGCGCAGCAATGGGCCGCTGAAGGTCGGCGTCGAGTTCATCGGAAGTCACCCGAAACTCAAAGGTGAAGGCCCTATCGAGCACCTTCGGCGAGAACATGTAGGTCGTCTCGTCCACGTTGACCGTACCGACGACGAAAAGGTTCCGCGGCAAAGGCAGCCTCTGCGCTTCTACGTCGCGCAGGATCCACTGACGAGATGGTTCATCGAAGGCCAGATCCGGTAAGACCGGACGGCGCGATTCGACCCCAGAGAGAAAGTCGGAGAAGTAGCGCTCGACGTGGGCCAAGTTCATCTCGTCCAGGATCAACAAGTACGGGTGCTCGGGGTCGTCGGCCGCGCGAAGAACAAATTCGAACGCTTCCGGGACAAACCACACTGGCGCCCCGGACGGGGACGTACGTAGCGCATCCTCGTAGCCAAATATGGATTCCGGACCCGTCCAGTCAGGCCGCACCGGTACGACGACGTGGCGAGGACGTCCGTGTCCATCTGTGCCGAACCACTCACCGAGCCTCATTGCGAGCTGAGTCTTGCCCGAACCGGCGAGCCCGGTAAGGATCGCGAAGGGTTTAGCAAGCAGACTGCTCAAGAACGATCTAATAAGGTTCGAGCCGGCTGGGAAGCGGAGACCAGATGCCGAGACCGCTACGGAAAAGTCAAGATACAGTTCGGACGGCGCCGGCGCCGTCGGTTTCGGCAGTGGCACACGCCGTGGGACCGACGGTAGGTGCGCCGCAAGCTCAGGGAACCGTAGGGCTAGTTCGTTCACGAAGTCTCCCGCTAGGCGAAAGAGATAGCCCTGCTGGACTGATCCGGAGACCGTGAACGGTGCGCCCTGCCGGATACGGGAGCCCTCATCGATAGCAGCAACGGCGACAGGCTCATTCAGCTCCTGATAGTGCGTCTCGACCAGCCTTCCGTCCTCCCTCCAGGCTTCGCCGCCGAGCGGATTCGGCGCCGGTCTCGCAGCCGCACTTACATGACTTACGGCTCGCAACGAGCCGCTGCTGTAATGCAGGACAACATCGCCCTCGCGAATCTCATCCATGGTTTCCCAGTGATGTTGCGGTCGGCCCGCCTTGTTTAGCATCGGCGCCCACAGGAAACCACCATCGCGCTCCTTCGCGTAGGTGGCGCCTTGGTTCACCCACCAGACCGAAACCTGCCGACCGAGGAACGTGGTCCCTTGCTCCGTAAGTTCACCGCTTCTGTCGATGAGCCCACTCTCTATCAGGAGTTCTCGGTACCGAGCGCCCTGCGACTCGAAGGTCCGGTCCGCTCGCCACTGGCCCGTGTTCGCGTGGGCTTCCAGTGCGCGCCCCAAATCGTCGTTAGAGAAGCTGGGGGGCGCGTCACGAACGACCTGAAGAGCGATCCGAACGTCTTCAGCGAGCCCAGCCTTACCGCTAGAGAGCCGGTCGCGAAGGACGTCCTTCTGGATCTCACTGACAGTCCAGGGATTGTTTGGATCGACATTTTCGGCGTAGGTGATACCCGAGGCGGTGAGAGTCCACCCGCGCTCGTCCTCCGCCACCAGATCGAGCATCCGTGCATACCGCAGACAATCACGAGCTCGCCTGTCCGGGTTCTCGAACGGACCGTGGGACTTGAAGAGTTGCGCTGGATCGTCACCGAGGAGCTCGTCGATACTGGCCGAGCCAAGCTCGCGAAGGCGCGCGAGCAGCAGATTGCCATAGCTGAACTTGAGGGTCGGAATGGCCAGCACCCGTCTCAGGCTAGTTGGGAATGCCAGCGGCGCCCAGCATCCGAGTTGCATCTGCCCTCGTGTCCCTTACGAGGCGGACTATCGTCCGACCTGTACTGCAACGATCGGCGTTGTTCGATAGATATCGTCCTTGTAGCCGACCGAATGCCGGCCCGCAGTCCTCAGAGACGACACTGATCGGCTATCCGAGTCTGCACCGTCCGCGTGTCCCGCGGACTCCCGCGCGTCGAACGCGTTGAAACGCCCACGCGAATCCACATCGTCCTACGCCGGGCCACATCGGCTAACCTGACGCCCGGCGGTTATTGGTCCACAAGGGGAAACGATGAGCAAGCCAGCCGAGACGACCATCGGGGTGACCGGTTTGCACCCCATTGGTCGCGGCGTGGAGCGCCCGGAACACATCATGGTGGCCGCTGACGACAGGGTGTTCGCATCCGACAAGGCCTCAGCCGTCGCAGAACTCGTTGATGAGAACACCGTCCGCCGCATCGGGCAGGCGGGCGGCGAGCCGAACGGGGTCGCGCTCGACAGCAACGGCCACTTTGTGATCGCCAATTGGGGCTTGGGTGTGCTGCAGGACCTCGACCCGGCGACCGGCGCCATCACGGAGATAGTAAGTGGACAGCTCGACGGACGCCCGCTGCGGTGGTTGAACTTCGGTCTGGTGGATTCCGTTGGCGCGCTTTGGTGTTCGGTGAGCACTGCAGCGGATGACCTCATGGGTACCATCGCGCGCGGCACCGCCGACGGGTTCATCTTTCGCGTCGCACCGGATCGCCGATCGGCGCAAGTGGTGGCGGACAAAGTGAACTTCCCCAACTGCATGGCGCTGGATCGCGACGAGGGCTATCTGTACGTGGTCCGCACGCTGACCGCCGACATCGCGCGGTTCCCGATCGATGGCGAAGCCCTCGGCGCCCAAGAGCGATTCGGCCCGCCGCTGGGCGGCCGGCGACCCGACGAATACGGCCCTGACGCGGAGCGCCTAATGGCCGACCCAGAAAGAAGCCGCCGATGGGGGATGGCTGACGGATGCGCGTTCGACGCCGAGGGAAACCTCTGGGTCACACTCGTTCTGGCCAACAAGATCGTCGCGATCAGCCCGGACGGCACGACGACAACCGTGATCGAAGACCCCGACGGTGCACTGCTAAACGGCCCGACGAGCATCGCCTGGGGCGGCAACGACATGCGCGACATCTACATCGGCTCGATCACGGCCCCGTACGTGCTCAAGGGCAGAAGCTCGGTGCCGGGCCTACCACTGATCCACCAGCGCTAGCCCGACGGCCCGGGCCGCATGAAGTCCGGCAGCGCCTCCTCAGGATCGGCCGGGATCATCGACTCGCCCAACCCCCACAACTGTCGAATGGTCGCACCGCCGTCCACCACAAGCGTCTGGCCGGTGATGCGGGCGGCCAGCTCCGATGAGAGGAACAAGGCAGCGTTGACGATGTCATGCGCGCGCGGCGCCGCCAGCGGATTGATGCCGTTGACGGCATACTCACCAGGCGGCTGGTCCTCGTTGCCCGAGCCCACATTGCCCGGTGCGACGGCATTGGCGCGAATCCCGTACCGCCCCAACTCATCCGCGAAGGTCTTCACCAGCGAGATGACGCCGGCCTTGGCGGCGCCGTAGGCGGCATGGTAGGTCGCCGAGGCGATGCCATCGACCGAGGCGATCGCCACCAGCGATCCACCGCTGCCCTGGGCGATCATGTACCTCGACACCGCCTGGAAGAGATAGAACACCTGATTGAGGTTGTAATGGATTGCCGCGTCCCACAATTGGGGCGTGAAGTCCTCGACCTTCGACCAGGTCGCACCGCCGATAATGTCGACGCACACGTCGACCCCTCCCAGCGCCGCCTCGACATCGTCGATCGCCCGACCGACCTGCTCGGGGTCGGTCATGTCGGCGACGATCGGGACGGCATGACCACCGCGGCCGACGATCTCGCCCGCGACCTGCTCCGCGCGCTGCTCGTCGATGTCGATGCAGGCCACCGAGGCGCCAGCCTCGGCCAGCGCCAGCGACGTGAACCACCCGTGGCCCGCGCGCTCGGGGATGTAGCCCGCGCCCGACACCACGGCACGCTTGCCCGCCAGACCCAAATCGATCACGCCGGCTGGTTCGCCTTGCCCCGGAACGGCTCGACCACATGCGCGCCCAACCAGACGATCCCGCGGCCCACGCCGACAAGCGCCTGGCCTGTAACACCACCGACGGCTCCAAGGGCGGCGACGGCGGCGTCGAACACGCTCGGAATGTGGAAGTCCTCCCACGCCTCGACCTGGTGCCGCCGCGCCTCCGCGAAGCGGTCGAACTCGTCGCGCAGCGCGCCGCGCTGCCGACAAAGCTCGCGCACCGCCCTGAACCGGAAGCCGTCGATGGCCGCCGTCGTCGCGAACCGGTCGAGGATCTCCTTCGCGCTCTCGTAGATCTCGATGTCCTCGCGGAGATGATGGTCAACGAGCTCGCGGGCCTCGTCGATCGCGCGGAGCAGCTGCTCCGGCTGCGTCGACTCGATCCGCGCGAGGTTCAGCCGCTGCCACTTGTGCAGCGATTCCTCGGCGACCACCAGTAGGCTCAGCGCATCGCCAAGCCGGTTGTCCTCGAACGCGTTTCGCAGCTTCCCGGCGCGCTGCTGCACGGGCAGCTCGTGATCGAACGACGCCAGGATGCGCCGGACGTGGTTGCGCAGCTGCTCGACCGTGACGTTGAGCGCCGGACCCAGCACGGCCACCGAATCCCAATACGCATCGGGCAGCGACCCGTACTTCTCCAACGAGTCGACCATCCGCGAGATCGTCAGGTTGTTGCCCAGGACGTCGCCGGCGCGCTGCGCCCGGGCGACCTCGAGCACCGCCTCGACCTTGTCCTCCACCCGCCGGACGGCGTCTTCGACCTGGGCGACCGCGGACTTCAGCGCCACCTGCACCGCGAGCATCTGCGCCGACATCATCGCCTCGGCGCCGAGCACCGCCGGTTGCCACTGAAGGCCGGGATCGGCGCCGGTCGTCATCCGGAATACGCCCTCGGTGAGGGGAACCAGGTTGCCATCTCTCAACGCGTCCACGGCGTCGCGGTGCAACTCCACATAGGTGGCGGATTCCGCCAGCAGCGACGCCAGCCCGGCGAGCCGGCGTGCGACGAGCGAGGCGCCGTCGATCCCGGCGACCCGCATGCCCTGCCCGCCGACCGCCCGCAGCCGCGTCAGGTAGGACTCGACGGCGGCGGGATCGCCGCCCAGCAGCAGGCCCTGGTCATGGAACGACACCACGACCTCGTCGTCGTCCGTCCTTGCCGACCGTTCGAATACCTCGGTCACGGGACCCCCTGATCCTTCGGCCTGCCGGCAAGTAGGCCAAGAGTTAACAGGAATTTGTCGGCTAGCAAATGCGGACGTTACACCCATGCGTGTTCAACGCCCCGCGGTTCGCCGCGTGTTCGGGAGGAATTCATATGGGGCAATCGGCGGCCGACGCCGGGCGCAGGGGCGCACGAGCCGCACCCACCCGTAACCTGCAGGTATGGCCCCCGCGAAGCCCCCCCGCCTGACGGTCGAAGACTGGCTGCAGGCGGGCTACGCGCTGCTCGCCGAGCAGGGGGTGCGCGCCCTGAAGATCGAAGGCCTGTGCCAGCAGGCGGGGGTCACCCGCGGCAGCTTCTACTGGCACTTCGCCGACATGGACAGCTACCGCGCCGCGCTGGTCGACTCGTGGAACACGTTCCTGGAAAAGGACCGGCAATCGCTGGCCGAGCTCGACGCGCTACCCCCACGAGAACGCCTGTCCGCCATGATGACCGCGCTGACCAGCCCGGGCCATTGGACGCTGGAACGCGCGATGCGCGAATGGGCCCGCACCGACCCGACCGCCGCCGCCAACGTCCGCGCGGCCGACCGGCGCCTGCTCAAGACCGTGACCAAGGCCTACAGCGACTACGGCTTCGACCCGCAGGACGCCAAGCTGCGCGCCGAGTTGACCTTCGCCGCCGGCATCGGGCTGCTGCACCTGGCCGGCTCGGCCCAGCAGGCGCAGAAGGCCGCGCAGCGCGAACGGCTCCTCGAGCTGATGCTCAAGGACTAGACCATCGCGATCGGCGAAATCTTCGCCCCAATGGCCAACGCGCCGGCCAACTCTCGGCTCACGTCGTAGTCGAACACCACATGCCCGGCCGCGATGTCCACGTCGCGCTTGAAGCGCTGCAACGGGTTCGACAGGAACTGCGCGCTGGCGCCGGAGGCCTCCACCAGGTCGGCGATGACGGCCTTGCTCTCGTGCACCGTGTGAGCGGCGGCCAGCCGCGCCTCGGCCCGCACCGACCGGCTCACCCGCTCGCCGCGGCTCACCAGCGCGTCGATGCCGCCGGCCGTCTCGACGACCAGCGCCCGTAACGCCCGCAGCCGCACCCGCGCACTCGCCAGCCGGATCTGGGCGGCGGGCTGATCCTTTTGCGCCACACCGCTATACGCCAGCACGCGCCCGCCCAGCCGCTCGGCGAACAGCTCGGTGACCCGCTCGGCGGCGCCGAGCACCGGCATCGATGCCACCAGCGCCAGCGCGGGCACCATCGGCCAGCGATACGTCGGCACGTCGTGCGCCGTCGCACCCGGCGCCGTGCCGCCGTAGATGTCGGCCACCGCGACCATGCGGTGTTCCGGCACGAGGACGTCGGTGACGATGACGTCGTGCGACCCGGTTCCGCGCATGCCCGCGGTGTGCCAGGTGTCGGCCACCTCGACCTGCTCGGCGGGCAGCACCACCAGCGCCGGGTCGATCCGGTCCGGCCGCTCGACGAGCGCCCCGACCATCACCCAGTCCGCGTCCATCGCACCCGTGGCCCACGCCCACCGGCCGGTCAGGCGCACGCCGCCGTCGGCCGGGACGCCGCGGCCGGTGGGGGCCAGGGGAGCGGGCGCCAGCACCGGCCCCGCGGCGAACACCTCTTCCTGCACTCGGATGTCGAACAGCGACAGCATCCAGTTGTGCAGGGCATAGAAGCCCAGCGTCCACGCGCTGGACGCGCAGCCGTGCGCCATGCGCTGAATCGGTTGCAGCAGTTCGGGAAACGCCGCCTGAAGGCCGCCAAACCGGGCCGGCAGCAGCAGCCGGAACAGGTCGGTCTCGCGGAATTCGCCGACCGTCGCCGCGGGCAACCGGCGCAGCCGCTCGGCCTCCTCGGCGCGCTCGGCCAGCCGGGCGACGAAGTCGTCGGTGATCCCGTAGGTGGGGCGAGCGTCAACCGCGGACATGGCCGGACCGTACCATACTATTTTGTACGGTCGCGGTCAGCCGAGATCGTACGAATCCCGCGATACGCGGAAGTAATGCCCGGTGCTGCTGTCGGTGCACTTGACGCCCGACGGCTCGCTGTCGCACGTGATCGTGCCCTCAGATAAGGATTGGCCGTAGTCGAGCGTCTGCTCGCCGGCGACACGCAGCGTGTCGCCATGGCAGTGGATGGCGGCCGGCTCGCCCAGGTTCAACACGAAGCGGTTGCCCCAGGGGAGGTGCTTGCCGCATTCCGGCGGCGGCGGGGGCTGGTAATCGAAGTCGCTGATGTCGCACGCGACGCCGAAGCCGCCCAGGACGCAGTAGATGTTTCCGGACGGGGATTGAAAGTTCTGGCCGTCGGCGTGGGCGGTCCCAGGCGCGGCGGCCGCCGTCGCGGCGATCATTAGCCAGATCCATCGGCGCCCGACCATGCGCTCAGCGTAGGCGAAGCCAGGCCCGCCGGAATGGTTTTAGTTGGACCGCCCTCTGAGTTGCTCGCGCGCGTGTTTCTCCACGAACAACGGCACGAAATCCCGTACCCGGCTATGCGTGAACCGGGCGTGCTCCTCGCGGATGAGGGCGTCGACGTCCTCCGCCGGCACTTCGGGGAACTCGTCGACCAGTTGCCGCTCGATGTCCGCCAACACCGCCTCTTCGTTGACCTGAGTGACCTTACCCATGAGTGCGGGGTTCCCGGTCCCCGCGCGCCGTCAAACGGGTTCGCGTTAAGAGAGCGCTGCGATCGCGTGAACGGGCCGCACATTAGTAACAGAGCAGACGCTCTGTTATGCTGCTCGCATGCCCCGCCCCCGCGTTCACGACCAGGATCAGATCCTGGACGCCGTCGAACGGCTGGCGGTGCGGTCCGGCCCGGCCTCGGTGACGATACGAGCCGTCAGCGACGCGACCGGCGTGTCCAACGGCGCGCTGTACCACTCGTTCGGTTCGCGGGCGGGGCTGGTCGGCCACGCCTGGCTGCGGGCCGGGCACCGATTCCTCAGCGCACAAACCGCTTTGATCGACGCCGCGCCGACCGGGGACGGCGTCGACGCCGTGGTGGCGGCCGCCGACGCGCCGGCGGTGTTCGCCAAAACCCATCCCGAGTCGTCGCAACTGCTGCTGACGGTGCGCCGCGACGAGCTGCTGGGACCGGAGACACCGGCCGACATCGCGGCACAGTTGCGCGACCTGGACCGGCTGCTGGTGCAGACCATGATTCGCCTGGCCCGCCTGTTGTGGGACCGCAAGGACGCCGCGGCCGTCGACGTCATTACCACCTGCATCGTCGACCTACCGACCGCGATCCTGTTGCGCCGCAACAGGATCAACGACCCGGGCGCGCGGGAGCGGCTGCGCGCCGCGGTCAAAGCCGTGCTCGACGTCGGGGAGCCCCGGCGCAGGACCAGAGAAAGGGACCAGGCATGACACCGACACTCGGTTGGGACGACAAGATCGCGATCCTGAACCTCGGCGACGACGAAAACCGGTTCTCCCCGGAGTTTCTCGACACGATCAACGAACAGCTCGACGAAATCCAAAGCGCCGCCCAGGCTCTGGTCACGACCGGGGGCAACAAGTTCTACACCAACGGGCTGGACCTGGACTGGCTGGGCGCGCACGCCGACCAGACGCAGGCGTACGTCGGGCGGGTGCAGGCCCTGCTGGCGCGCGTCCTGACGTTTCCCATGCCGACCGCGGCCGCGGTGACCGGGCACGCGTTCGGCGCCGGCGCGATGCTCGCGATGGCGCACGACGTGCGGGTGATGCGCGCCGACCGCGGATTCTTCTGCTTCCCCGAGGTCGACATCCGCATCCCGTTCACCGACGGCATGGCCGCGCTGATCCAGGCCAAGCTCACGCCCTGCGCGGCGGTGGCCTCGATGACGACCGGCCGGCGCTTCGGCGGGCAGGAGGCCGCCGAATTCGGCATCGTCGACGCGACCGCCCCCGAGGGCGAGGTGGCCGCGGCCGAGACCGACCTGCTGCGCCCGTTGGCCGGCAAGGACCCCGGCACGCTCGGCGCGATCAAGCAGACCATGTTCCGCGCCGCGGCGCGGGCGCTGACCGATGTCTGAGCAGCCGCGATTGTTACCATCGCGCGGTGATTGACCTGCCCGGTCGGCTGGGGGCCGTTTCCCGTCGCGACGTGCTCAGATTCGCCGCGCCGGTCCTGCTCGGCGCCGGGGCGCTGACGATCGCACCCCGGGCCTCAGCCGGTCTGTCGGGTGCGTCCGTGTTCCTGGACCCCGGCCACAACGCGGTCAACGACGCGTCGATCGGCCAGCAGGTGCCGAACGGGCGCGGCGGCACCAAGGAATGCCAGACCTCGGGTGCCGCGGCCGGCGACGGCTACCCCGAGCACGCGTTCACCTGGGCCGTCGTCGGGCTGATCAACGACTCGCTGAACCAGATGGGCGTGCGCACCCAACTGTCGCGCGGCAACGACAGCTCCGTCGGCCCCTGCGTCGACCAGCGCGCCGCGGCGGCCAACGCGATGCGCCCCGACGCGATCGTCAGCGTCCACGCCGACGGCGGGCCCGCATCCGGCCGCGGATTCCACGTCAACTATTCGAGCCCACCCCTGAACGACGTGCAGGCCGGCCCCGCCGTCCAGCTCGCCACCACGATGCGGGATGCCTTGGTGCAGGCCGGTTTTCAGCCGTCCAACTACATCGGGTCCGGCGGCCTGTACGGGCGCGCCGACCTGGCGGGGCTGAACCTCGCCCAGTACCCGGCGATCCTTATCGAACTCGGCAACATGAAGAACGCCGATGATGCCGCGCAGATGGAAAGCCCCGACGGCCGGGCGCGCTACGCGGCCGCCGTCACCCAGGGGATCGTCGGCTTCCTAAACGGCAGGTAGCGCCGCTCAGCCGCCGAAGCCGTGGCTCGTCGTCGGCGCGGCCGGCGGCCCACTCAAGTCGAGGTGGCTGGAGGCGAAGGCGACGCCCTTGTCGATCACGGCGTTGTCGTCGGCGTAGGTGTTGTGCGCGGAGAAGTTCATGCCGTCGGAGCAGACCGGGTCTTCGGTGGCGCACACCTTGATCGTCTTGTCGGCGAAGGTGGGTCCGATGGTTACCGGCGGCTCGCCGAGGAAGTTCATGGCGCGCACGTTGGGCATGCCGAACAGCACGACCGAGGACACGTGCTGGGCGACCGACGGGTCCAGGGGCTTGGGCACGGTGTTGGGGTCGATGCCGTCGGGCACCGAGGGTGAGGTGACAAAGCCCATCACGGCCGCGCCCTGCGAGTAGCCGCCGAGCACCATCTTCGTGTTCGGGCAGTCGTGCGCCATGGACACGACGTGGGCGCCGGCGTCACGGACTCCGTCGATGCCGGTGTCCCACTGGTCGCTGGCGGGGTAGTTGACGGGGTAGACGTCGAACGACTTGGACCCCATGCGCGAGTGCAGGGCGTCGACGAAGGCCTGCCCGGTGGGGCCGACGCCGGGCGCTTCGCCGGTGCCGCGGGCGAACACCACCTGAACGTCCGGACATTGGGCGGCCGCGGTCGGGATGACCGAGCCCGCGAGGGCCGACGCGCCGAGGCCCGAGGCGGCGACCAGCGCGGGAGTGAGGGAACGGATGAAGTGACGTGCGATCATGCCGCGACTGATGACCATACGAACGCCTCCCAAACTGTCACGAGTGCAATATCCGTCTTTTCCTGTATACCGAGCCGCGGCGACAAGCGTCGGATGAGGTCCGCGTGTCGACGCAACAAATGAATCCATTCTGAAGCGCCTCGGCCCGATCGGCATCTTACGAATAGTTTTCGGCCCCTCGTTTGGCCCCCTATCCCACGGGTAGCCGAACCGCGAGACACACGATCCCGCTACGGAAAGGTGACGACATGGCTACCGGGGAAACGGGTTTCGACGACGTGGCCTTCGACTTGGTCTCGGTGCAATACCACTCGCTGAAGGCCGGGCATGACTACGGCCAGTACGTGCGCGACGCGAAAAACGCGGGCATGGACGACATCGCGTCCTTCTTCAGCGAGGTCATGGAGCAAGACTCCGAGCGCGCCCGGCGCTGCCACGAATTCCTGGGTCGGCTGCAGGGAGCCAGCGCAGCCGGCTAGCTGCTGATTCGGCTTGTGGGGCAGGCGCTTTGGCGGGGCCGGCGAATCTTGGACGCCAATAACCGCCGGGCGCCTGCCACTTCGGACCGTGGCAAAGTTCGCGCGATGGTGTCGGCAAGGTCACATGCTGACAAAGCCGCATGCGCCTTACCCGGCTATTTATTAGAGTTGCGTAAGGTAAGTCCCAGTATTTGATAAGTAAGCACGGGGCAATAGCACGGAGCATGTTTGTGAACACGGACCGTTTCGACGCCGTCATCGTGGGTGCGGGGTTCGGCGGCATCGGCGCCGCGATCCAGCTCAAGCGCCTCGGGTATGACAACTTCGTCATCCTCGAACGCGAGGATGACCTGGGCGGCACCTGGCACGTCAACCACTACCCGGGCATCGCCGTCGACATCCCGTCGACCACCTACTCGTACTGGTTCGAGCCCAATCCGGGCTGGTCGCGGCTGTTCGCCCCGGGCGGCGAGGTCAAGCAGTACGCCGCGGACGTCTCCGACAAGTACGACGTGCGCCGGCACATGCGGTTCAACACGACCGTCGAGGGCGCCCAGTGGGACGAGGACGCCGCGGTGTGGCGGGTGGCGCTGGCAGACGGCCAAACGCTGACGACCCGCTTGCTGATCACCGCGACGGGCTTCCTGTCCCAGCCGCGCATGCCGGACATCCCGGGCGTCACGAGTTTCGCGGGCAAGGTGGTGCACACCACCGCGTGGGACCACGAGTACAGCTACCGGGGCCGCCGAATCGCCGTCATCGGGACCGGGGCGTCGGCCGTGCAGGTCATCCCGGAGCTCGCCAAAGAGGCCGGCGAGCTGACCGTCTACCAGCGCACAGCCACCCACGTGCTGCCCAAGGTCGACTTCGGGTTCTCGCCCGGCGTGCGGCGACTGTTCGGGCGGGTGCCGGCCGCCCAGCGCGCGCTGCGGTGGGTCACCGACGTCATCCTCGAGATCATCATGGTCGTCGGGGCGCTGCACTTCCGGGAGACCCGGGGCCGGGGCAACATTTCCGCCTCCGACCTGGCCAAGATCAACCGGTTCCGGTGGATCCGGGACAAGGAACTGCGGGCCAAGCTGACCCCCGACTATGACATGGGCTGCAAGCGGCCGACCTTCTCCAACGTGTTCTACCCCGCCTTCAACAAGCCGAACGTGCACCTGGAGACCACCTCCATCGAGCGGATCGAGGCGGACGGCATCGTCACCGCCGACGGGCGCAAGAGGGTCATCGACACCCTGGTCCTGGCGACCGGCTTCGACCTCTGGGAGGCGAACTTCCCGGCCATCGAGGTGGTCGGCCGCAAGGGCCGCAACCTGGGCAAGTGGTGGCGGGACACCCGGTTCCAGGCCTATCAGGGCGTGTCCATGCCGTACTTCCCCAACTACCTGAGCCTGGCCAGCCCGTTCGCCTTCTCCGGCCTCTCCTTCTTCCACACCATCGAGTACCAGATGCGGCACATGGAGCGGCTGCTCGGTGAGGTCAAGCGCCGCGGCGCGACGATCTTTGAGGTGACCGAGGAAGCCAACGAACGGTTCCTCGAGCGGATGACCAAGCGCCTCGACAACTCGGTGTTCTACGCCGGCGACTGCGCCACGTCGCGCTCGTACTACTTCAGCCCCAGCGGTGAGGCGTCGCTGCTGCGGCCGACGTCGACGCTGAACGCCGTCCACGAGGGCCGGACGTTCCCGCTCGATGACTACGTGATCGCCTAGCGCCACACCCGTCACTCCCGCCCCGGGTTGGGGGATGATCGACTGTTTGCCCGCCTCACAGCGACAACGTGCTGCATGCCCAGTTGTCGCTGTGAGGCGGGCACAACGCCCATTGCCTCTCTTGCGGTGACCGGTGGGGCCGGTGTGACTCGCGGCGATCACCCGAAATCGCCCCGCGCCGTTTGCCCGCCCGCGGGCGGGGTAATCAGCCTAAGCGGAACTACGTCCGCAACCGACGCGAAAGATGATGTGGCCCAATGGAAACACTGTGCCGTTGCTGCGCTTGTCTGGCGGCACCCCTGGCCCTCGTGCTGGGGAACATGGACGCGCCCCAGCACTCGGTCGCCGAGGCGTACACGCTCCAGCCGCTGACCAGCGTCACCCAACCGAACTAGAACCGACCGTCGACGCCACCGCCTGAATCCGGCCGATCATGCCGGCGGCATCAGCACCGTGTCGATCATGTACACCGTCGCGTTGGCCGTGGGCACCCCACCGCAGACCAGACCCGCGTTGTTGATCCGAAGGCCGTTGCCCTGCCCGGTCACATTCACGTTCGCGCCCTGAACGGTCTTGTGCGCGCCCGCGACCTTCGCGGGGCTCAGCTGGCCCGGCACCACGTGATAGGTCAGGATGCTGGTCAGCAGGTTGGAATCAGTCTTCAGCTGGTCGATGGTCTGCGCCGGCAGCTTGCCGAACGCGGCGTCGGTCGGCGCGAACACCGTGTACTGCCCGTTGTTCAACGTGTCGACCAGGTTGACGTTCGGGTTCAGCTTGCCCGACAGCGCCGACGTCAGGGTGGTCAGCGCCGGGTTGTTGGACGCCGCCACCGCCACCGGAACCTGAGACATTCCTTCCACCGACGCCGGGCCGTTGGGGTTGGCGGCCGCATAGTCGGAGCAGCCCGGCCCCACCAGATCGGCCGCCGCCGCGGTGGGAGCGGTCACCACACCCAAACCCAGCATCGCCGCTACCGCGAACCCCTTCGCTGCCGTCCTGTGTGCGTTCATCGTGTTTGACTCCTTTGGTTGGTCCGACCTTTGCGCAGTGATTCGGAGCGTGAACATCTTCGGATGGGTGGCGGCAAAAAGTTTCTAGCCGTAGGTGAACGAATACACCTGCAGCCCTTGGTCGGGGCGTACCTCGAGCGTCTCCGACTGCGGGTGATCGGCCGAGACGATCTGGTGCGACGTCGGCGGCCCGCTGATTGGGATCACGACGGATCGTCCGCCGCGGGTGACGGTGAGGGACCCGGTGCCGCCGACGACGAGGTAGACGTTCCTGGCGTGGTAATTGAGTTTGATGCTGGACTGGTTGCTTGCGGCGGTGGCGCCCTGGTAGTCCAGCGACCACGGCCCTTTCAGCGCGAAGCGATCGGCGGCCAGGGTGGGCGGGTAGTCGAAAGTGGTTGTGCCCTCGTCGTATACCCCGTTGCCGCCATAGTTGACGACCTTGCCGACGCTGAGGTAGGTCTCGGGCGTGGTCCGCTCCGGCAGGGCCCAGCGGCTGGTGTCTGTCGGCGGTGGCAGCACGAGGCCGGGATGCGCGGCGACGATCAGCTGCCTGATCAGATCCTCGGTGACGTTGTAGTCGCCCTCGCCGAATTTAATGTGGCGCACCTGGCCGGTGGGGTCGATCAGATACTCCGCGGGCCAGTACCGGTTGCGGTAGTTCGTCCACGTGGAGTAGCCGTTGTCCAAGGCGATCGGGTAGGTGATGCTCAGGTCGGCGGCGCCCTTGGCGACGTTGCCGGGCACCTGTTCGAACGCGTACTCCGGGGTGTGGATCCCGATGACCTCGAAACCGTCGCCGTGGTAGGCGTTGTACCAGCTGACGACGTGCTGGATGGCGCGCTGACAATTGATGCACGAGTACGCCCAGAAATCGATCAGCACCACCTTGCCGCGCAGGGACGCCAGTGTGACCGGTTGGTTGTCGGGCGTGTTCAGCCACCCCGTGATGCCGGTGAGATCCGGTGCCGGGCCGCAGTTTTCGAGGTCCCGGTTGCCGTCGCTGCAGTTCGACAGCTGAGCGTTCTGCTCGTTGACGATGCCGCCGAGGTAGAGCTTCTCCTGGACCTCGGGGTCGGCGGCCAACTTTTCTTGCAGCCCGCTGGTGTAGTCGGGAAGGGTGCGTTGCAGAACCGCGGGGATGTTGAACACCAGTCCCACCGCGAGCGCGATCATCACGATCCCGGCCGCGACGCGGATGTCGCGCTGCCGCCGCCGGAACGCCCCCACCCGCTGGGCCACCCGATGGCCCGCCAACGCGAAGAACAACAGCGGCAGCGCGGCGCCGAGCGCGAAGGCGCCGGTGAGCACCACGGTGCGCGGGCCGAGGGGAGCCGTGGCGCCGGCCACCACGATCGCGGCCAGGATCGGCCCGGCGCACGGGACATACAAAACGCCCAGCGCGAGGCCGAGACCGAACCCGCCGCCACCAAACCCGAACTGCTTCTGCGGGATACGCGCAAACGGGCGCTCCAGCAGCCGTTCGACACTCGGGAAGATCAACCCGAAACCAATGGCGACCAGGGCGACCAAGGCGACCCAACGGATGGCGTCCTGCGGCAGGTGCAGCAGCGACAGCAGCGTCGAGCCCGCCAACGTGACCAACGTGAAGCTGAGCACCAGCCCGCCGATGACGAGGTAGGGGCGCGCGTTGCGCGATGCGCGCTGCGGTCGTGTCGCGACGTTCACGCCCCCGCCCGGAACCGGTTGTGCGGCACGGTCATCGGCCCGGCCTTGCGCGCCGGCGAAGAAGATGACCGGCAATACCGGCAGGATGCACGGCGATACGCCGGTGATGAGGCCCCCGACGAAGCCGATCAGCGCGATGGTGAGCATGAAAGGCATTCGCGGCCGAGCGCGCCGCGGATGGGTGCCGCCGCAAGAAAAACAGCCCGGCCGAAGCCGGGCTGTCCATCCAGGTGGCCTTACTGGGTCGGCGGCATCAGCACCGTGTCGATCATGTACACCGTGGCGTTGGCGGTGTGCACCCCGCCGCACACCAACCCGGCGTCGTTGACTTTGAGGTCGTTCCCCTGACCGGAGACCGTCAGCTTGGCGCCCTGCAGGGTGGTGTGGTCACCGTCGACCTTCATCGGGCTCGCCTGACCCTGCACCACGTGATAGGTCAGGATGCTCTTCAGCAACTGCGAGTCCGTCTTGAGTTTGTCGATGGTGCCCGCCGGGAGCTTGTCGAAGGCGGCGTTGGTGGGCGCAAAGACGGTGTACTGGCCGCTGTTCAGCGTGTCGACCAGGTTGACGTTCGGGTTGAGCTTGCCGGACAGCGCCGACGTCAGCGTGGTCAGCATCGGGTTGTTCGACGCCGCGGTGGCGACGGGGTCCTGAGCCATCCCCGCGACCGACCCCGGGCCGCTGGGGTTCTGCTTGGCGTAGTCGCCGCAGCCGGCCCCGATCAGATCCGCCGCCGGATCGGTGGTGGCCACCGTCGTCATCGGAGCCGTCACCACGCTGACGGCCGTGCTGCCGCTCATCGTCGGCCCAGCCGCCGGCTTGTTGTTCGAACACGCCGAAAAACCCACTACCGCAATCGTCGCGAGCCCCGCCGCCGCGATTGCCCTGCCCCGAACGTTGATCATCGCGTTTGCACTCCTTCTCCTGCGGCGGCCCATAGCGCCGCCTTTCCGACCGGACAGGAGTGATTCGGAGACGACGGGGTCGCGGACGGATTTCGACAGCGGCTCAGCTGAGGGGCAACGCGGCCAGTATGGTTCCGGTGGGCCGCGGCGACCCGGTGCCGGGTTCGACGGTGAACGCCAGGGTGGTCGACGATCCCAGGTTGGTGAGCGTCGCGGTGGTCGACGGCGCCACCGCCGCGGTGCCCATGGTGCCGGCCGATGTCGGACCCTTGTCGCCGAGCAACCACATCTGGTAGACCGTCCCGGGTTTCGGCGGCGGGACGTTGTTCATCACCAGCACGCCGGCATTGCGGTCGTGGGAAAAGACCACGGTGGCAGTGCCATTGCCGAGCGGGCCGGAAACGGTGCGCACGTCCGGGGCCGCAAACACCTGCTCGGCGACGGTCGACGGCGGGTGCGGGCGCATGGCTATCCCGACGCCGAACGCGACGGCTCCGACCACCACCGCGGCTGCCGCCGCCGAAAGGGCGGCGCGCCAACCGAATTTGCGCCCGTCGCGTGCGGGCAGGGCCGCCAGCGTGGCGGCCCGCAGGTGCTCCGGCGGTTCGACGGCCGTCGTCGCCGAGATGGCCGCCATGGTCTCGCGAACGGCGCGGACTTCGCTTTCGAAGGCCGACGCCACCGACCGCGGGGCGGCCGCCAGCCGCCGCTCGATGTCGGCGCGCTCCGCGTCCGAGACCGCATCCAACGCGTACGGCGTTGCAAGCTCGAGCAATTCGAATTCGTTCGGTTCCGTCATGGCACTTCCAGGCAGTTACGCAGGGCGCGGAGCGCGTCGCGCATGCGCGACTTGATCGTCGACAGGTTCGCGGCCAGCCGGTCCGACACCTGGCTGTAGGTCAGTCCGTCGTAGTACGCCAACTGGATACACTCCCGCTGGGTGTCGGTCAACGCGCCCAGGCATTCGACCACCCGGCGACGCTCGTCGCCGGCGATCGCGGAATCGGCGACGACGTCGGTGGCGGGGTCGGCGCTCGCCGCGGCGTAGCGGGCATCCCGCTTGCCGGACGCTTCCTCGGCCCGCACCCGGTCGACGGCCCGCCGGTGCGCGATGGTCAGCAGCCAGGACAGGCCCGAGCCCCTGCCGGAGTCGTAGTCCGGCGCGGTTCGCCACACCTCGCAGTAGACCTCTTGGGTGGTCTCCTCGCTGTAGCCGGAATCGCGCAGCACCCGCATCACCATGCCGTACACCCGACTCTTAGTGAGGTCGTAAACCGTCGCGAACGCGTCGCGGTCCCCGCGCGCGACCTCGCGCAGCAGTGCGTCCAGGTCCTTGCTGGGCGGCGGCGGTCCGGTCATCGATCGGTAGCCTAGCGCCAGCCCGGCATCGACACGGCCGGATCCGGGCGCCTGCCGCGCCGAGGTCCCGACATGCATCCACTCCCGGTATTCGTAGCCCGGGCCCGGGCGGACGGTTCCCGTCAACCGCGCGAGGGCCATGATTGGCGGGTGGTCAAAGCTTTGTTGTTCGACGTGCAGGGCACCGCGACGGACTTTCATTCGACCGTCTGCGACGAGGCGCGGCGGATCAGCGCCGGCCGGCGCCCGGATGCCGACTGGCCCGAGGTGGTAAGGCGTTGGCGCGCAGGCTACTTCACGACGCTGGAGCAGGCGCGGGCCGGCCAAAGCGCGTGGGTGTCGGTGCACTCGGTGTATCGGCGGGCGCTCGACCCCGTCCTGGACGAGCGCGGCATCGCGTTCACGGAGGACGAAAGAGACGAACTGACGCAGGCCTGGCGACGGCTCAAGCCCTGGCCGGACGTGGTGCCCGGGCTCACGCGCCTGAAAGTGGGGTACACGCTGGCCACCCTGTCCAACGCCGACGTGTCAGCCGTCGTCGAGATCTCCAAGCGGGCGGGCTTGCCGTGGGACGCGGTCTTCGCCGCCGAGATGGCCGGGGTGTTCAAGCCCGACCCGGCCATCTATCGGATGGCCGCGACCTACCTGGGCCTGGAGCCCGCCGAGATCATGATGGTGGCCAGCCACAAGTACGACATCCGCGCGGCGGGCCGGCTGGGTTTCGCGACGGCCTTCGTCGCGCGTCCGCTGGAGTTCGGGGTCGACGGCGAGGCCGACGTGGCCTATTCCGACGAGTTCGACGTCAACGCGTCCGACTTCAACGACCTGGCGGCGCAGCTCGGCTGCTGATCAGCGGCGTGCGGAACCCGTCAGCGGTTGCCCGTTGGCGGACTGCAGCAGGCAGATGACCGTGCTCGGGGTGGGGTCGGCGCCCGTCCGATCCTGGTTCGAGTCGATGAGGAACGTGATCGAGAACGGGCTGCCGTCGACGGATCGGCCGGTATATGGCGCGAATCCATCGTTGCAGTCCTTGTTCGCGACGATGGCGACGGCCTTGTCGACGGCCAAGGGGCCACGCAGATACACCTCGGCCAAATGTGGTGTGCCGCAGTCGACGGCGGTCACCGTGATCCGGCTGAGGTCGATCGGCGGTAGGTCGGCCACGCAGTCGCCGACCTGCAGGTCGATCCATTTGACCGTGTGCGAGGTGGTGGGGGCGGCCGTGGCACTCGCGGAGGCGGCCAGCATCGCGGCGACGGTCAGGCCGCCTACCGCACAAAGGCCACGCATGCGCAGAGTCTAGGCACCCGTGAGCGCCGGGTCGGGCTTTTCCGACGACATCGACAGGAAGCCGCGCGCGCAGCGCGCGGCCAGCAGCCAGTTCGCCGGCTTCTTCATGTCCAGCCCGCCCAGGAGCTGTTTGATCATGGTCAGCGTGTCGAAGTAAATGCGTTCGCACACAAGCGTTTCGGACTCGTCGAACACGAAGTAGGCCGTCATGCGGACCCGGAACCGGCTGCCGGTGGGCGGGACCCTGCCCAGGTATCCGCGATGGGTGCCCATCAACCAGAACTCGACGATCACCGCGTCGGCGCTGTGCCGCAGCGCGATGATCTCGTGGTCCTGGTCGGGAAACGCGGTCCGCGTGTAGGTGTAGTAGTCGCGCACCGCGGCGTCGCCGTCGTGCACGATCATCTGCGGGATCAGCTCGTAGCGCGGATGCGGGAACGTCGCCAGCACGTCGTCCCAGTCCTGGCGGACCTCGTCGTGGAAATGATCGAGCACCAGCTTCTCTCGGGCGGCCAGCACGTCGGCCGAAGGGAACGCGGGAATGGTCATCCTCGCGGCGGGGTCCAGGCGACCGGCAGGGTCTTGATGCCGTGGATGAACTGCGACAGCAGCCGCGCTGGCTCGTCGACCGCGACGATGTCCGGGATTTCGCGGCGCAGTTCGTCGAAGACGACCCGGATCTCGCGGCGGGCCAGGTTGGCGCCCAGGCAGAAATGCGCGCCGCCGCCGCCAAAACCGAAGTGCGGGTTGGGGCTACGCGACACGTCGAACAGCCAGGGATTGTCGAACGTCGACTCGTCGCGGTTGGCCGAGTTGTACCACAGCACGGCCTTGTCGCGTTCCGCCAGCTTGGTGCCACTCAGCTTGAAGTCGCGGGTCAGGGTCCGCCGCATGTACACCACCGGCGAGGCCCACCGCACGATCTCCTCGACCGCGGTGGGCGCCAGCCGGTCGAAGTTGGCCCACCACTTCTCCCGCTCGTCGGGGTACCGCGACAGCGCCAGCACGCCATGGCTGATCGCGTTGCGGGTGGTCTCGTTGCCGGCCACCACCAAAAGGATGAAGAACGACGCGATCTCGGCCGACGTCAGGCGTTCGCCGTCGACCTCGGCTTCGACCAGGCTGGTGGTGAGGTCGTCGTGATGATTGAGCCGGCGATCCTCGGCGAGCGCGGAGGCGTACGCGCCGATGTCCATCGAGATCTTGAGGAATTCGTCGAAGTCGGTCGTCAGGTCGGGATCGCCGAACCCGAGAATCACGTTGGTCCAGTGGAAGATTCGCTGATGGTCCTCCTCGGGGATGCCCATCATGTCGCAGATGATCTGCAGCGGCAGCGGCCCGGCGAGCTCGGTGACCAGATCGGCTTCCCCGTTGGGGTGGTTGGTGATCAGCGCCGAGACCAGCCGGCGCGCCCGCTCGCGCACCGACGCCTCGATGCGCGCCACCACCTTCGGGGTGAACGCCCGGCTGACGATCGAGCGCAGCCGTTGGTGTCGCGGGTCGTCGAGCACGATCATCGAACCGAAGTATTCGGCGATCTCGGGCGCGTTGTCGTTGACGGTGATGTTCGGCGTGCTGCTGAAGATCTCCGGATGACGGCTGGCGAAGTGCACGTCGTCGTGCTTGGTCAGCGACCAATAGCCCTCGCCCGCCTCGAATCCCTCCATCTCGATCGCGGGCCAGAACGACAGCGGGGCCTCGCGCCGCAGGGTGGCGAAGGCGCCGTCGCGAAAGTCGTCGTCGAGGCCCCAGAAGTCGAGCGAATCGAGGTGGATGTCGGCGAGGGGTACTTCGGGCGGGGGCGCCCCGTTGGTTCGCGTCGCGATGCCGGTCTTCAGACTCACCCAAAACCTCCTGCGGATTAGTGCGTGCAGACGGTCCGGCCGCCCGCCGACTGCGCGTCGGCGACCACGTTGCCGTCGAGCAGGATCCGGCAGCGGATGGGCCCGACGCCCTGCGCGCTGACCACGAACACCTGGCCCCCGAACGAGGTGAACTCCGTCGACCAGGGCAGCGGCGCGTTCACCTGGTGCAGCTGGCCTTGGTCGGTTTGGTAGTAGATGAATTGCGCGACGCCCGTACCGGTCACCTCGTAGCGGGCCTGGGGCATCTGCGGGATCGCGTGGGCCACGCCGGGGGCCGCCGCGACGCCGACAGCGAACAGGACCGAGAGCGCTCGCACATGCTTCGTCATGATTTGCATCGTGTCATCACATGCGGTGCTAGGGAAGCTTTCCGGCTAGTCGAAGGTCGGGCCGGTCTAGGGTGAGTCCCACGGGGGCTGGTACGGGAAGGTGAGTATGTCGGAACACGGCACAAAGCGTGTGGTGGTTTGGGGCACCGGCTTCGTCGGCAAGATGGTGATCGCCGAGATCGTCAAGCACCCGCTGTTCGAGTTGGTGGGCGTCGGCGTCAGCAACCCCGACAAGGTCGGGCGCGACGTCGGCGACGTCTGCGGGCTGGGAGAGCCGGTAGGCGTCATCGCCACCGACGACGTCGACGCGCTGATCGCGCTGAAGCCCGACGCGCTGGTGCACTACGGCCCGACCGCCATGCACGCCAAGGACAACATCTCGCTCATCACCCGCTTCCTGCGCGCCGGCATCGACGTGTGCTCGACCGCGATGACGCCGTGGGTGTGGCCGACGATGCACCTCAACCCGCCGAACTGGATCGCGCCCATCACCGAGGCCTGCGAGCTGGGGGAGTCGTCGTGCTTCACCACCGGCATCGACCCCGGGTTCGCCAACGACCTGTTCCCCATGACGCTGATGGGCCTGTGCTCGGAGGTGCGCCGGGTGCGGGCGTCGGAATTGCTGGACTACACGAACTACGAAGGCGATTACGAAGTCGAGATGGGCATCGGCCGCGAGCCCGAGTACACCCCGCTGCTGGAAGACTCCAACATGCTGATCTTCGCGTGGGGCGCCACCGTCCCGATGATCGCCCACGCGGCCGGCATCATGCTCGACGAGATCACCACCACCTGGGACAAGTGGGTGACGCCCACCGAGCGCAACACTGTCAAGGGCGTCATCAAGCCCGGGCACGTCGCGGCCGTCCGCTTCACCATCAACGGAATCTACAAGGGCGAGAACAGGATTCAGCTCGAGCACGTCAACCGCATCGGCCTCGACGCCGCACCGGACTGGCCCTGCGGCCACGACAACGACGTCTACCGGGTGGACATCGAGGGCACGCCGAGCGTCTTCCAGGAAACCGCGTTCCGGTTCACCGACGGCTCGGGCCGCGACGCGGCCACCGCCGGTTGCCTGGCGACGGGGATGCGGGCGTTGAATGCCGTGCCGGCCGTCAACGACCTGCGGCCCGGCTGGGTCACCCCGCTCGACCTGCCGCTGATCGCCGGCGCGGGCAACATCCGCTGACCCGGCGCACAGCGGGCACCTAGGTGTCGCTGAGACGCGGTACAGGTTTCGGCGGCACAATAACGGCTAGCCGTGCGCAGTCGCTGGAGTTGGGGTTGAGACATATGGCCGATGGAGCTGGGACCGCGCTGGGCCTGTCGATCGGGGCCACCAACCTCGCGGCGGTCGCCGCGGACCAGGCCGTAACCCGCAAACCGGTGCTGACGCTGTACCCCGAGCGCGCGCCCGAGGTCGGCATTCCCGCGGAGAACCCGCGCCTGGACCAGCCCGGACTGGTGATGACGGGCTTCGTGAACCGGGTCGCCGACCCGCGCGGCATCGTGGCGGCCGACGGCTCGGTGCACCGCGGCGAGGAACTGGTCGCCGACGCCATGCGCGCCGTGGCCTACGCCGTGACCGGCGGCCGGCCCCTGCCCGACAGCGTGGCGGTGACCTATCCCGCCCACTGGGCCTCGCCGACGGTCGACGCCGTGGGCACCGCGCTGAGCTCGGTGACCGAGTGGTCGAACCGGGCGCGGCCCCTGCTGCTGATTCCCGACGCCGCGGCCACGCTGTTCGCCGTGCGCACCAACCCCGGCATGCCGGCTCGCGGCACCGTGGCGATCTGCGACTTCGGTGGCAGCGGCACCAACATCACGTTCCTGGCCGCCGACGGCGACTACCAGGCGCTGGCCCCGACCGTGCGGCTGCACGACTTCTCCGGCGACCTGATCGACCAGGAGCTGCTGAGCGCCGTCATCTCCAACATGCCGAGCACCGCGGGCTTCGACCCGGCGGGCACCGTGGCGATCGGCTCGCTGAGCCGGCTGCGGACCGCCTGCCGGGCCGCCAAGGAGGAGTTGTCGTCGAGCACGACGACCACGCTGCGCGACGGCCTCACCGGCGACGTGACGGTGACGCGCGCCGACCTCGACGAGGCGATCCGCACACCGCTCGACAGGTTCGTCGCGGTGCTGGAAAACACGTTGGCGCGCAACGGGATCCAAGATTTGGTCGCGATCGTCTCCGCCGGGGGCGGGGCGAACATCCCCGCGCTCACCACCGCGCTGTCGCAGTACTTCCGCGTCCCGGTGATCACCACGCCGCGCCCGCAGCTCACGGCGGCCACCGGCGCGGCGCTGCGGGCGGCGCACGGCCCCGGCGAAAACGCGGCCACGGCGTCGGCGCCCGCCGCGCCCGCGACCGCGACGGCGCCCGCCGCGAGCGCCATGCCGGCGCGGGCGTGGTCGCAGACCGGGACCGAAGCGCGGGTGACGCCTCCCGCCGAACCGTCGGGTGAGCCCGAGAAGCGCAAGCGGCGCCTGTTCCGGCTGCCCGTGGTGGCGGCGGTCGTCGCCGCCGCGGCGGCCGCGCTGCTGGTGGGTGCCGCGGTCACGATCGGCCTGCACTCGGCGAACAAATCGGCGACGACGCCGGCACCCGGCGTGACCAGCAGCCCGGCTCCCGCACCGCCGGCCAACACCGCGACCGCTCAGCCGCCGCCGCCCACGCAAGAGGCGCCGCCGTCCGTCACGGATACCAACCCGCCGGCCAACACCGAGACGCCGTCGACCTCCGTCCCGTCAGCCAAACCGCAGCAGGCGCCGCCGCTGGCGGCCGCGCCCGCGATCCCGCGGATTCCGGAGGTGCCGCCCATTCCGCCGGTGCCCGGCCTCAACGAGCCCATCCCCGGGCTGGACCGGGTCAACCAGATCATTCAGGGGATCGGCGGAGACTTGGGCATCCGCGGCATCCCCCAACTGCCTGCGCTGGGAACGACCCAGTAGGTCAATCCTTTTCGCCCTTGTTCTCCGCCTTCGCGGCCTCTTTGAGCTTCTCGTTGAGCTCTTTGTCCTTCTCGATCTGCTCTTTGAGAGCTTCCTCGTCGCGATCGTCGTCGGACTTGCTTTGCTCGCCGGAGTCTGCGCCCTCGGGGACCTCGTGCTTGGGATTGCCGTCCTCGTCCAGCCAGTCGTTGACCGCGGTGCCCGAAACGCTGCCCCCGGTGCCGGGCAGCACGATGGTGGGCTTCTCCTTGTAGGCCTCCATCATCTCGGCGGCCTTCTCTTTGTCGCTTTCGTCGGGCTCCGGCTTCTCGGTCAGCTTTTGCTCGTCGTCTTGATCCTTGTCCTGATCGTTTGCCTGATCAGTGGACTTGTCATCCTGCACGCTCATGCAAAACCCCCTCGCAGTCGCAGTCGCGATGTGAGGGGGTTACCCGTTGCGGCGTTGTGTCGAAACTCTCACGGGCCGGATCGCTCGCGCTTGACCAGCTCGACCAGCGCCAGCGGAATCCGCATCGGCTCCGGCGCGGTTGACAGGTGCGCCGCGACCGCCCGCTCCAGCTGGTCGACGAATTCGGTGGCCCGCGCGTCGTGGGCCCCGCCGTCCAGCCCGCGCACCAGGGCGGGAAAGAGCGCAGCCCGGGCAAACGCCGCCCACTGCCCGCCGAACGCCTCGGCGTCGCGGTCCGCCTGGTAGCGGGCCCAGAATCGATCCTGCGCGTTGAACATCTCGAGGTGGTCGATCGTCAGGCCCTCGAAGCGCCCGCTCGGCGCGAACGGGGCGCGAAAGTCCTTCTCGCTGCGGGCAAATGTCGGGATGGTCATGCGCCCCGCCTCGTCCTGGCGGAGCAGACCGTCGCGCACCTGATCGCCCAGCCCGGTCAGCATCGCGTCGAGCAGCGTCGGGAACCCCGACGTGCCGTCCTCGTCCTGGGCGATCGTCATCACCACCAGCCGGCCGTCGGGCGCCAGCTCGCGGCCGCGGAACGCCACGAAGTTGTGCCAGTCCAGGGCGGCCCGCTCGGCGTACGCGGCGCGCGCCGCCGTGTCGCTGCTGTAGGTCACGTGCACGTGGTCGTGAACCTCGCCGGGCATGGTGCTCAGCCACTGCGTCCCCCACGACGACCAGCCGAGGTTGACCGTATTGGACGGCACGATCTGGTCGTAGAACGAGCGGCCGATCGACGACGCGAACGTGGCCGCGTCCAATTGCAGGTAGCTTTCCGGGTCATCGGCCAGGGTGTGAAACAGCGCCGAGAAGTCGTTGTCGGGAATGTCGGTGTGCACCACCAGGATTGCGTGGTCCTGTCGGGTGCGGCGACGCAGCACCGCGATGGCCGCCGACATCGGCTTGAGCGAATTGTGCCCGTTGGCGGCGCCGTAATCCGCGATCACGATCGGCTGCGGGGCCTTGGGCAGCGTTACCTGCTCGGCGGCGCGCTCGAACAACGCGATCGCCGGGGCCAACCCGGCGGCCTGCAGGCGCGACGACTGGGTGTAAACCGGCTCCGGCCGGACCACAATGCTCGATTCGGGCATCCGAGGCTGAGGCCGCATGTCGGAAACGATAGTCGTCAGCTTGGCTTCGGGTAGCTGACGCCGGTGAGTTGCTCGGAGAGCTCCCAAAGCCGTTGGCAGTCAGCCTCATTGCGCGCCCGCTCGGGCACCCTGGCCTGCCGCACCCCGCCGCCCGCCAGCTCTTGGAAGCCGCGGGGCCCGTAGAACGCGCCGCCCTCGGCGTGCGGCGCGGCGGCCGCGTACAGTGCCGGCAGGATGCCCTCGTCGATCTCCTGCCACAGGAACGGGGTGAACCGCCAGGACGCCTTGTACAGCCGCTCCATCAGCGCGGGCTTCTCGCGGCCGTGCGACGGCCCGGCGATCTGCAGGTTGGTCTTGGTCAGGCCCGGGTGCGCGGCGTTGGAGACGATGCCCCAGCCGGCCGCCCGGCTGCGCCGGTCCAGTTCGAGCGCGAACATCAGCACCGCCAGCTTCGACTGGCCGTACGCCGACATCGCCGCGTAGGACTTCTCGAAATTCGGGTCGTTGAAATGGATCTTGCCGCTCTGGCGGGCCGCCAGGCTGCTCAGCGAGACGACGCGCGCTTTGCCGGCGGCGCGCAGCAGCGGCAGCACGTGCCCCGTCAGCGCAAAGTGGCCGAGATGGTTGCTGCCGAACTGCAATTCGAAGCCGTCGGCCGTGGTGTCGCGTTCCGGCGGCGTCATCACACCGGCGTTGTTGATCAGGATGTCGATCGGGCGGCCCTCGGCGTTGAGTTGTTCACCCAGGGCGGCGACCGAGGCAAGCGACGACAGGTCCAGCGACTTGATGGTCAGCTTGGCATCGGGGACCGCGGTGCGGATTTCGGCGATCGCCTTCTCGCCTTTGACGCGGTTGCGGATCGCCATGACGACGTCGGCCCCGGCGGCCGCGAGGCGCCGGGCCAGGCCGAACCCCAGTCCGCTGTTGGCGCCGGTGACGATTGCCAGCTTGCCCGACAGGTCGGGCACCGTGGCGACAAGATCGTTGGCCATGCGTAACGCTCCTCTCGGTGTAGCCCGGGTCCAGTGTGCGCCGTTTGCCGCCCCGGTGACACACTGCGTGGATGAGCAGCCGACGGCTCGCGAAGCTTTCGCTGGCCGCTGCCATCGCGATGATGGTCGTATCGGTGGGCGGTTTCATCACCGCCCTGGTGCTCAACGCCTTCTTCCTGGACAAATACAACGCCTACGGGGAGGTGCCGATCCCCGGTTCGGGCAGCGTCTACCTGCCGGCCGGCGACGTCACCGTCAGCCTGCACACCGTCGTGATCAGCGGTCCGGACCGCGGTCTGCCGGTGCCGCCGCTGGGGGTCACCATCGCGCCGCCCGAGGGAGTGGCGCAGCCGGTGGTGACCGAGAGCATCGGGACCACGACGACGGTCAACAACGACGCGCACGTGCGGGTGTGGGTGGCGCGGATCGCGGCCAACGGCACCTACAACATCACCACCGACGGGCAGGTCAACGGCTTCATCGCCCCGCGACTGGCCTTCGGGCACCAGACTTCCTATGGCTTTTTGGTGTGGCTGTTCGTCGCCACCTTCGTGGCGGGGCTGATCGGTGCGTTGTTGGCGGGCTCATGGCTGGCCCGCACCCGCCGCCGGGCGGTGGTGGCGGCGAACCCGTCGTACCACCCTCCCGCCGTCGCGGTGGCGCACGAACCGACAGACGAGGGCGTGCGGCTGGAGCGCCTCAAAACCCTTGCGGCCCTGCGGGATTCCGGGGCGCTAACCGACGCGGAGTTCGAGACCGAGAAGCGCCGCGTGCTGGAGGGGCATTAGCGCCTCTTCGATCGGGGGTGCCAAAGCCGCTCAGTGGCCGCGGGCCACCCACTCCTCGTAGTGGACGATCTCGTCGCCGATCGTGGTGCTGTCGCCGTGGCCGGTGTGCACGACCGTCTCGCCGGGCAGCTTGCCCAGGCGCTCGGAGATGGACTCCAGGATCGTGGGGAAATCCGAATACGAGCGGCCGGTCGCGCCCGGGCCGCCGGAGAACAGGGTGTCGCCGCTGAACACCACGCCCAGGTCGTGCGAATACCAGCACACCGATCCCGGGGAATGGCCCGGGGTGTGCAACGCCCGCAGCTCCGTCCCGCCCACGCTGATGGTTTCGCCGTCGGACACCGAACGAAAATCGCTGTCCGGGTGCGTCATTCGCCACAACACCTCGTCGGCCGGGTGCAGCAGCACCGGCGCGTCGAGCGTCTCGCCGAGCTCCGGCGCCACCGTCACGTGGTCGTTGTGGCCGTGGGTGCACACCACCGCGACCACGTGGCGACCGCCCACGGCCTCGACGATCGGCGCCGCGTCGTGCGCGGCGTCGAACACCACCACGTTGGAGTTGTCGCCGATCAGCCAGATGTTGTTGTCGACTTCCCAACTGCCGCCGTCGAGTTCGAAGGTGCCGTGCGTCACCACCCGGTCGATGGACACCATCAGAGCACCACCACCGACCGCAACACCGAGCCACCATGCATCTTGTGAAACGCCTCCTCGACGTCGTCTAGCCCGATTCGCTCGGAGACAAACTTCTCCAGGGGCAGCCGGCCCTGCAGATAGAGGTCGATCAGGGTGGGGAAGTCCCGTTCGGGCAGGCAATCGCCATACCAGGACGACTTCAGCGAGCCGCCGTGGCTGAAAAAGTCGATCAGCGGCATCTCGAGCTTCATGTCGGGCGTCGGAACCCCCACCAGCACAACCGTTCCCGCGAGGTCGCGGGCGTAGAAGGCCTGCTTCCAGGTTTCGGGCCGGCCGACGGCGTCGATGGCCACGTTGACCCCGAACCCGTCGGTGAGCGCCTGGATGGCCTCGACGACGTCGGCCTGGCGGGCATTGATGGTGTGGGTCGCGCCGAACTGGCGGGCCCAGTCCAGCTTGGTGTCGTCGGTGTCCACCGCGACGATGCGCCGGGCGCCCACCAGCGCGGCGCCGGCGATGGCGGCGTCGCCGACACCGCCGCAGCCGATCACCGCGACGGTGTCGTCACGGGTGACGGCGCCGGTGTTGATCGCCGCCCCGATCCCGGCCATCACCCCGCAGCCGAGCAGGCCCGCGACGGCCGGGTCGGCGGCGGGATCGACCTTCGTGCACTGGCCGGCGTGCACCAGCGTTTTGTCGGCGAACGCCCCGATGCCCAGCGCGGGCGTCAGTTCCGTGCCGTCGGTCAGCGTCATCTTCTGCGCGGCGTTGAAGGTGTCGAAACACAGGTGCGGGCGGCCGCGCTTGCAGGCGCGGCACTGCCCGCAGACCGCGCGCCAGTTCAGGATCACGAAGTCGCCCGGTTCGACGGCGGTCACCCCGGGGCCGACCGCCTCGACCCGGCCGGCGGCCTCGTGGCCGAGCAGGAAGGGGTACTCGTCGTTGATGCCGCCCTCGCGGTAGGTCAGGTCGGTATGGCACACGCCGCAGGCGATGATGTCGACCAGGGCCTCACCGGGACCCGGGTCGGGGACGACGATGTCGACCAATTCGACGGGCTCGCCCTTCTTTCGCGAAATCACGCCGCGCACTGTCTGACTCATGGCCACCAACCTACGGTGTAGCGTCCCAGGGCGTGACGGCAGCAAGCGAGACCGCCCCCGAAACTACCGAGGAATTCAGCGAACGGATCATGGCGGCCGTCGACGGCGCAAGCCTGACGCTGCTGCTGAGCATCGGGCACCAGACCGGCCTGCTCGAGACGATGGCCACGCTCCCGCCGGCCACCAGCGCCCGGATCGCCGAGGCGGCCGGCCTCGACGAGCGCTACGTGCGTGAGTGGCTGGCCGGCATGACCACCGGGCGCGTCGTCGACTACGACCCCGGCGCCGCCACCTACTCGCTGCCCGCACATCGGGCCGCGGTGCTGACCCGCGCGGCCGGGCCGGACAACCTGGCCCTGGTGGCCATGTTCATCCCGCTGCTCGCCGAGGTCGAGCAACAGATCGTCGGCTGCTTCCGCGACGGCGGCGGGGTGCACTACAGCGAATTCCCGCGCTTCCACGCGCTGATGGCCGAACAGAGCGCCGCCGTCTACGACAAGGCGCTCGTCGACACGGTGCTGCCACTGGTCGACGGGCTCGTCGACCGCCTGCGCGCGGGGGCCGACGTGGCGGACTTCGGCTGCGGCAGCGGCCACGCGATCAACGTGCTGGCGCGGGCATTCCCGGCCAGCCGGTTCACCGGCGTCGACTTCTCCGAGAAGGCCCTCGCCGTCGGCGCCCGCGAGGCGGCCGAGCTGGGGCTGGCGAACGCGGCCTTCGAGAGCCACGACCTCGCGCTGCTGGACAAGCGGGACGCGTACGACGTCATCACCGTTTTCGACGCCATCCATGACCAGGCGCAGCCGGCGCGGGTGCTTCAGAACATCCATCGCGCCCTGCGGCCCGGCGGCGTCCTGCTGATGGCCGACATCAAGGCGTCCAGCCGGCTCGAGGACAACGTCGGCGTGCCGCTGAGCACCAACCTGTACACCACGTCGCTGATGCACTGCATGACGGTGTCGCTGGCGCTGGACGGCGCCGGGCTGGGCGCGGCGTGGGGGACCCAGCTGGCCACCGCGATGCTGGCCGACGCCGGGTTCGGCGACGTGCGTGTGGCGGAGATCAAGTCGGACCCGGTCAACAACTACTACATCGCCCGGAAGTGATGGCGGCCCTCGACGCGCTGGAGGACTGGCCGGTCGAGGCCGCCGCCGCGGCGGTAATCGGTCCCGACGGCGTGCTGGCCAGCCACGGCGACACCGGCCGGGTGTTCGCGCTGGCGTCGGTGACCAAGCCGCTGGTGGCCCGGGCCGCGCACGTCGCGATCGAAGAGGGCGTCGTGGACCTGGACACGGCGGCGGGGCCGCCGGGCGCCACCATCCGGCACCTGCTGGCGCACGCGTCGGGCCTGGCCCTGGGCAACGATCACGTGCTGGCCGCCCCCGGCGCGCGGCGCATCTACTCCAATTACGGCTTCGCCGTGCTGGCCCAGGCGGTGCAGCGGGAATCCGGGATCGAATTCGGCCGCTACCTGGCCGAGGCGGTGTTCCAACCGCTGGGGATGACGTCGACCCGGCTGGAGGGCGGCGCGGACGCCGCCGGGTTCGGCGCCACGTCCACGGTCGCCGACCTGGGCAAATTCGCCGTCGACCTGCTGCGGCCTGCGACGCTCTCGGCGCAACTGCACGCCGAGGCCACCACGGTGCAATTTCCCGGCCTGGACGGCGTGCTGCCCGGCTACGGGGTCCAGCGGCCCAACGACTGGGGGCTGGGTTTCGAGATCAGGGACGCGAAGACGCCGCACTGGACCGGCGCGCGCAACTCGCCGCGAACCTACGGTCATTTCGGCCAGGCGGGAGGTTTCATCTGGGCGGATCCGGACCGTGACCTGGCGCTGGTGGCCCTCACCAACCGCGATTTCGGGGAGTGGGCGCTCGCGCCCTGGCCGGCCTTTTCCGACGCCGTGATAGCCGAATACGACTGAAGGAAAATGCACACTAGCGCAACATGGGCAACACAAGGCACAATAGACACGCACGACACACAAAATAGTTAGACATCCTGCTCGCCAGGTCCCGCCAGGTCGTTGGGGAAGACGTCCCTCGCGGAACCGAAGGAGCAGGAAATGCGTGCGTCGAATCAATTCGCCGACGTGACGACTGGCGTGGTGTACGTGCACGCCTCGCCGGCGGCGGTATGCCCGCATGTCGAGTGGGCGTTGTCATCGACCCTTGGGGCGAAGGCGAACCTCACCTGGACGCCACAGCCGGCCATGCCCGGTCAGCTGCGCGGCGTCACCAACTGGGTCGGGCCGGTGGGCACCGGCGCCCGGCTGGCAAACGCCCTGCGCTCCTGGTCCGTGCTGCGGTTCGAGGTCACCGAGGATCCCAGCCCCGGAGTCGACGGCCAGCGGTTCAGCCACACCCCGCAACTCGGCCTGTGGAGCGGGGCGATGAGCGCCAACGGCGACGTCATGGTCGGCGAGATGCGGCTGCGGGCGCTGATGGCGCAGGGCGCCGACACCCTGGCCGCCGAGCTGGACACCGTGCTGGGCACGGCGTGGGACGACGCCCTCGAGGCGTACCGCGACGGCGGCGAGGTCGGCGAGGTGACCTGGCTGAGCCGGGGCGTCGGCTAGGCGTCAGGCCCGGCGCAGGATACGCAGCGCGCCCGGAACCGCGGTGATCTCGGCGGGCAGCGCGCAGGCGAAGTCGCCGTCGGCGTAGACGTTGATGCCGGGGCACTCGACGTGGATAGATTGGGCCCGCGTCGTGCTCACCTCGTCGAGGTTGACGTGGGTGCCCTTCATCACGGTGGGGAACAGGCGAACGAGCTTGGTGCGCGACGCCTCGTGCACCATCGTGATGTCGAGCAGGCCGTCGGTGTGATCGGCGTGCGGGCAGATCAGCAGGCCCCCGCCGTAGCTGCGGGTGTTGCCGAAGGCCGCCAGCGTGATGTCGGCATCGAGTTCCCGCGTCCCGTCGAGCACCAAGCGGAAAGGCAACAGGCGCAGCTGCGATAGCTCGGCGAGCATCGCGAGGTAGTACCGCAACCGGCCGTGCGGCCAGCGCATCCGGTTGGCCCGGTCGGTCACCAGAGAGTCGAATCCGGTTGCCGCCACCGTGCCGAACCACTTGGTGGCCCCGTCGCCGTCGCGAATGCGCCCCAGGTCGATGGTTTCGGTAACGCCGTCCACGATGATGTCGGCCGCGGCTTCGGGATCCTTTGTCGGAAGCCCGAATTCGCGGGCGTGGTCGTTGCCGGTCCCCGCCGCCACGATGCCCAACGGGACGTCGGTGCCGGCGAGCACTTGCAGCGCGTTGGAGACGACGCCGTCGCCGCCGGTGACCATCACCGCGTCGGCGCCCTTCTCCAGCGCCGCGCTCACCAGGTACCGCGCGTCCTGCGCGTCGTCGCCGATGATCTCGACCACCTCGACACCGCGCTGGTGCAGCCGCGCGATCGCGAGCTGGGCCGCCCGGATTGCCGCGCCGTGCCCCGACACGGGATTGGTCAGCGCGATCACCTTGGCGATCTCAGTCATGGAATCAGCTTGCCGGGGTTGAGGATTCCGGCCGGGTCCAGGGTCGCCTTGACCGCCCGCAGGATTTGCACGCCCAGCTCGCCCACCTCGTCGCGCATCCAGGGCCGGTGGTCGGCACCGACCGCGTGGTGGTGGGTGATGGTTCCGCCGCTGGCCATGATGGCGTCGCACGCGGCCTTCTTGGCGGCCAACCATTGTTCGATCGGATTGCCGCGTTGCCCGGCGACGACGGTGAAGTACAACGACGCGCCGGTGGGGTAGACGTGCGAGATGTGGCACATCACCAGCGCCGGTGTGCCGGACTCGGCCAGCGCATCGGTAAGCGCTTGCTTCACAGCGGCTTTGAGCGCTGGAACGTTCGACCAGTCGGTGGCGGTCTCGAGTGTCTCGCAGAGCGCGCCCGCCGACAGCAGCGAGTCGCGCAGGTACGGCGCGCCGAACCGGCCGTGCTCCCAGGCCCGCGCCGGTGCCTCGCCCAGCGACGTCGCGCCGTGGGCGGCCAGCAGGGCGGCGGTTTCGGCGTGCCGGCTTTCGACGTGTTCCTTGGTGCCCTCGAACACGGTGATGGCCAGGCAGCCGCCGGTGATCTGGCTTTCGCCGATCGCGTCCGTGGTGGCCAGGTTGACCCCGGTCTCGGCCTCGTCGGAGAGCCGGATGACGGTGGGGCCGGTGCCCGTCTGGGTCACCGCGCGCAGGGCGGCGGCGCCGGTCTCGAAGTCGGGGAAGGACCACGCCTCGTAGCGCACGGTCTCGGGCGCTCGGTGCACCCGCAGCCGCACCTGGGTGATGACGCCGAAGGCGCCCTCCGAGCCGATCATCAGCTGACGCAGGTCGGGGCCGGCGGCGGATTCCGGCGCGCGACCCAGGTCGATGGTGCCCGCCGGGGTGACGACGCGCAGCCCGCGCACCATGTCGTTGAACCGGCCGTAGCCCGCCGAGTCCTGCCCGGACGAGCGGGTGGCGGCGAATCCGCCGATGGTCGCGTACTCGAAGCTCTGCGGGAAATGGCCGAGCGAAAAGCCTTGGGCGCCAAGCATGCGTTCCGCGTCGGGCCCGGTGACGCCGGCCTCGAACACGGCCTGGCCGGACACCTCGTCGAGGGAGATCAACCGGTCGAGGCGGCGCAGGTCGAGCGACACGACGGCGTTGAACGACCCGCGGATCGGATCCAGACCGCCGACCACGCTGGTGCCGCCGCCGAAGGGGACGACGGCGATGCGGTGTTCGGAGCAGTGGCGCAGGACCGCGGCGACGGCGTCGTCGTCACCGGGCAGCAGGATGGCGTCGGGCGCGTCCTGCACGCCCGGGTCCTTGCGGCGCAGCAGGTCGATCGTCGACTTCCCGCCCGCGTGCAGCAACCGGTCCCGGTCGTCGGTGCGGCAGTGCGCCGCGCCGACGATGCCGGCCAGCGCCTCGCGATCTTCATCCGACAGCGCCGACGGGCGTAGGCGCACCTGGTCCGCTTCGAGTTCGGCCCTGGGCGCATCGTCGATGCCGACCGCCTGTTTCAGCAGGCTGCGGATGCCGTCGGAGAGTGGCTTGGCGGCGGCGGGATCCCCCCACGCGTTCCATTTCATCGGGGGGAGGAGACCCTCGGGTTGCGTCATGCGTTACAGTATTACACATGCTGTCAATCAGTAACGCACGTCCCGGGGTGGACACCGGCGAGCGCATCCTCGCGGCGGCGGCCAGCTGTGTGGTCGATTACGGCGTCGAGCGGGTGACGCTGGCCGAGATCGCGCGGCGCGCCGGCGTCAGCAGGCCCACGGTCTACCGGCGCTGGCCGGACACCCAGTCGATAGTCGCGGCGCTGTTGACCCGCCACATCACCGAGGTGATGCGCGACGCCCCGCTGCTCGGTGACGACCGGGAATCGCTTGTGCGACAGATCGTTACGGTGGCCAACCTGCTGCGCCAGGACCGGCTCGTGATGTCGGTGCTGCACTCGGAGCTGGCGCCGATCTACATCACCGAACGGCTCGGCACCAGCCAGCACATGCTGATCGACGCCCTTGCCGCCCGGCTGCGGGTGGCCCAGCGCAGCGGCAGCGTCCGCGCGGGCGACCCGGTTCAGATGGCGACCATGGTGCTGCTGATCGCCCAGTCGACCATCCAGTCGGCCCAAATCGTCGAACCGCTCCTGGACGCCGACACGCTGGCCTCCGAACTCGCCTACTCGCTGAACGGATACCTGTCGTGATCGCCGATCCCACCGCGCTGAACGCCGCCCGCCGGGCCGCCGACCTCGCCGCGCTCGCCGACGGCGAGCCGCTGGACGTCGTGGTGATCGGCGGCGGCATCACCGGCGCCGGCATCGCCTTGGACGCCGCATCGCGGGGGCTGCGCGTGGCGCTGGTGGAAAAGCACGACCTGGCCTTCGGCACCAGCCGCTGGAGTTCCAAACTGGTCCACGGCGGCCTGCGCTACCTGGCGACCGGAAACGTGGGGATCGCCCGCCGCAGCGCGGTCGAACGCGGAATCCTGATGAGCCGCAACGCCCCTCACCTCGTTCGTGCGATGCCGCAGCTGGTCCCGCTACTGCCGTCCATGAGCCGGGGCAAGCGGGCGTTGGTGCGCGCCGGATTCCTGGCCGGCGACGCCTTGCGCATGCTCGCGGGCACGTCGTCGGCGACCCTGCCCCGCTCGCGCCGGATCGGGCCCGATCGCGTCGTGCGGATGGCGCCGACCGTTCGGCGCGACGGCCTGGACGGCGGATTGCTGGCCTACGACGGGCAGTTGATCGACGACGCCCGACTGGTCACCGCGGTCGCGCGCACCGCCGCGCAGCACGGCGCGCGGATCCTGACCTACGTGGCGGCCTCGCACGCCACCGGCACGTCGGTGCGGCTGACCGACCAGCGCACGGGTCAGGCGTTCGACGTTTCCGCCGGTGCGGTCATCAACGCGGCGGGGGTGTGGGCGGCCGAGATCGACGGCTTGCTGCGGCTGCGGCCCAGCCGCGGCACTCACCTGGTGTTCGATGCCGCCGCGTTCGGCAATCCCACTGCCGCGCTGACGATTCCGATACCCGGGGAGCTCAATCGGTTCGTGTTCGCCATGCCCGAGCAGTTGGGTCGGGTGTACCTGGGGCTGACCGATGAGGCCGCTCCCGGACCGATCCCGGACGTGCCCACGCCGTCGGCCGACGAGGTCACCTTCCTGCTGGACACCGTCAACACCGCGCTGGGCGTCGCGCTGGGCCCGTCCGACGTCGTCGGCGCCTACGCGGGACTGCGGCCGCTGATCGACACCGGCGAGGGCCGCACCGCCGACGTCTCGCGCGAACACGCGGTGGTGGAGTCGGCGTCCGGGGTCATCAGCGTGATCGGCGGCAAGCTGACCGAATACCGCTACATGGCCCAGGACGTGCTGGACCGCGCCGTCAGCCTGCGGCGCCTGCGGGCCGCGAAGTGCCGAACCCACGACCTACCGCTGATCGGGGCGTCCGCCAACCCGGGGACGCCCCCCGCCGGCCCGGCCGTCGAGCTGCCGGCGTCGCTGGTGCAGCGGTACGGGGCGGAGGCGGCCAAGGTCATCGCCAGCGCGACCTGCAAGCGCCCGACCGAGCCGATCGCCGAGGGCGTCGACGTCACGCGGGCGGAATTCGAGTACGCCATCACCCACGAGGGGGCGCTGGACGTCTCCGACCTCCTGGACCGACGGACCCGCATCGGGCTGGTGGAGTCCGACCGGGAGCGCGCGCTGGCGGTGGCCGAGGAGTTCGTGGGGCAGTTCGGCTGAGGCTCCAGCATTTCGATAGTCAATGTTTAATGACATGGACTATCATTTTTGGCATGACAACCACACGGGTGCCCGTCCTCATCGTCGGCGCCGGCGCCGGCGGCCTCGCGACCTCGGCATTGCTGGCCAAACACGGGGTCCGTTCGCTGGTGGTCGAGAAGCGGCGCGAGGTCTTCATCTATCCGAAGGCGCGCAACCTGAGCTTCCGCAGCCTGGAGATCCTGCGCGGCCTCGGCTTGGCCGACGAGGTCCATGCGATCGCCCACGGCGTTTCCGACATGCTGAGCAGGCCGACGCTCAACAGCGCCGAACAGCGTCAGGCGCTCGACGTCAACGCGATCTTCGCGCCGTTCAAGGATCTGAGCCCGGAGCCCGGCGGCCAGTACTGCCCGCAGAGCGCCTTCGAACCGATCCTGCTCACCCACATCCGCCGGCACGGTAGCGAGGCGCGCTACAACACGGAATTGGGCTCGTTCGACCAGGACGAAAGCGGCGTCACCGCGGTCATCCGCGATCGCGAGTCGGGCGGGACCGAGACGGTACGCGCCGACTATCTCGTCGCCGCCGACGGCGTGCACAGCCCGATCCGCGACGCGCTGGGAGTGAGCACCTCCGGCTACGGGGCACTGCCGATCTATGTCGTGTTCGTCTACTTCCGGGCGTCGTGGCGAAAATTCGCCCGCGACCTCGGTGCGGGTGACGGCATCCAAGTGAAAAACCCGGATGTGGAGGGCATCTTTCTGCCGGTGCGCGACGACTTCGGCATGTTCATCAACACTTACTTTCCCGCCCGCGGCGAATCCGCCGAACAGTTCACCGCGCAGCGGTGCCGCGAGATGCTGACGAAAGCGATCGGTGAGCCGATCGACGTGGAGATCATCGACGTCGCGCCGTGGCAGCCATACGAGCGGGTCGCCGACCAATTCCGCTGCGGCCGAGTGTTTCTCGTCGGCGATTCGGCCCACACCATGCCGCCGTTCAAGGCCGGCGGGGCCAACACCGCCATCCAGAGCGCGCACAACCTGGCCTGGAAGCTGGCTAGCGTCTTGAACGGGACCGCCGACCCGGCCTTGTTGCGCACCTACCATGCCGAGCGGCACGCGGTCGGGCGGTTCAACGCGCGCCAGTCGCTCACCGGGCCGTCGCTGGCTTTCCTGCGGTTGGACGACGACCGGCCGCTATTACCACCGGACGAAGAGGCGCCGATGTTCGCGCTGCTGATCGGCTACCAATACCGCTCGGCCGCGGTGATTTCCGACGATCCGGGTCCGCCGGATCCCGACGCCGTGTCGCTGGTCGAAGAATTGCGCGGGCAGCCCGGCACCCGCGTCCCGCACGTTTGGGTGCGCGACGGCGTTTCGACGCTCGACCTGGTGGGCCCGGGGTTCACCGTGCTCACCGGTGACGAACGCTGGTGTGCCGCCGCGGCTTCGGTGCCGGTGGCCGCGCACTGCATCGAAATCGACGAGTGGGCTGGGCTCACCGGGCTCGCCCCCACGGGCGCCCTGCTCGTTCGCCCCGACGATTTCGTCGGGTGGCGCTCCGACACGCTGCCCGCGGACCCCGAAGGCGCGCTGCGCCAAGCGGTTACGGAGATCCTCGGCCGCTAGGTCTGCTCCCCAGAGGGTGACCTACAGCGGGATGTTCTTGTGGCGCCCGCGGCGTGCCGGCGCCTGGGCCAGCGCCTCGGTGAGTTTGCTGCGGGTGTGCGACGGGTCGATCTTCTCGTCCACCACGCCGATCTCGATGGCGCTGTCCACGCCACCGGCGATCTTCTCGTGCTCGGCGGCCAGCTCGTCGTGCAGCGCTTCGCGCTCGTGATCCGCGGCGGCGGCCAGCTTCTTCTTGTGCAGGATGCCGACAGCGGCCTTGGCGCCCATCACCGCGACCTCGGCGTCCGGCCAGGCGTACACCTTGGTCGCGTTCAGCGACCGGGAGTTCATCGCAATGTAGGCCCCGCCGTAGGTCTTTCGGGTGACCAGCGTGACGCGGGGGACCGTGCACTCGCCGAACGCGTGCAGCAGCTTCGCGCCGCGGCGCACCACGCCGCCCCACTCCTGGTCGACCCCGGGCAGGTAGCCCGGCACGTCGACGACCACGATCAGCGGGATGCCGAACGCGTCGCACAACCGCACGAAACGCGCGGCCTTCTCGGCGCTTTCGGAGTTCAGGCAGCCGCCCAGGCGCAACGGGTTGTTCGCCAGGACGCCCACCGTGCGGCCGGACAGCCGGCCCAGGCCGATCACCATCGACGGCGCCCAGTTGGCCTGGAACTCGTCGAAGGGGGTCTCGTCGTCGAGGATCGCGGTCACGATCGGACGCACGTCGTAGGCCCGCCGGGACGACTCGGGCAGCAGCGCGTGGATGTCGGTGTCACCGGCCTCGGCCTTGGTGCGGTCGAAATGCCCCTGCTGGCAGAACAATCCGACCAGCCGGCGGCCCCGCTCGTAGGCGTCGAGCTCGTCGTCGGCGACGATGTGGCACACGCCGGACTTCTTGTGGTGGGTCTCCGGGCCGCCGAGCGACGCCATGTCGACGTCCTCGCCGGTGACGCTGCGCACCACGTCGGGCCCGGTGACGAACACCCGGCTCTCCGGCGCCATCACGATGACGTCGGTCAGCGCCGGGCCGTAGGCTGCGCCGCCCGCGGCGAAGCCGACGACCACCGAGATCTGCGGGACATACCCGGACGCGCGGATCATCGCTTCGAAGACCGTGCCGACCGCGTGCAGCGCCTTCACACCCTCGGCCAGGCGGGCCCCGCCGGAGTGCCAGATGCCGACGATCGGGCTCTGCTCCTCGATGGCGGTGTCGTAGGCGTTCACGATGTGCGCGCAGCCCTCGACGCCCATGGCGCCGCCCATCACGGTTCCGTCGGTGCAGAAGGCGATGGTGCGCACGCCGTTGACGGTGCCCGACGCAGAAAGCACACCCGAGCGGTCACGCTCGTGCAGCAGCGCGACGCTGCCCTCGTCGAAGAAGTTGCTCAGACGCAGCAACGGGTCCCTGGGGTCGAGCGATTCGCCGACCGACGCGGGGGCCATGATTGTCATCGCAGGTCTCCTGTTCTCCGGTGTGCTTGCTGGTGGGGCGGCGATGTCAGTACCGCCCGAAGGCGATCGCGACGTTGTGCCCGCCGAAGCCGAACGAGTTGTTGACGGCGTATTCGTAGTTGCCCGGCCGCGGCTTCCCCGCCACCACGTCCAGATCGACCTCAGGGTCGAGGTTTTCGAGATTCAGCGTCGGCGGAACAACCTGGTCCCGCAGGGCGAGCACCGTCAGGATCGACTCGACCGCACCCACCGCGCCGACCGAGTGACCGAGAGCGGACTTGGGCGCATAGACCGCCGGCTTGTGGCTGCCCAGGGCGTTGTTGATGGCCTTGGCCTCGGCCACGTCGCCGACCTGGGTACCGGTGGCGTGGGCGTTGACGTGGTCGATATCGCTCGGAGTGAGGTCCGCGAGCTGGATCGCCCGCGAGATCGCATGGCCGGCGCGTACGCCATCGGGATCCGGCGCCACCATGTGGAAGCCGTCCGAGGTGATGCTGGCCCCCATAACCCGAGCCAGGATGTTGGCGCCACGGGCCTTCGCATGTTCCTCGGTCTCGATCACCATCAGCGCGCCCGCCTCACCGAAGACGAATCCGTTGCGGTCCCTGTCGAAAGGGCGGCAGGCGCCGGCCGGGTCGTCGTTGGTCGTGGACAACACGATCCGCATGGCGGCGAACGCCGCGATCGGCACTGCCTCGATCTTGGTCTCCACGCCACCGCAGATCGCGATGTCGGCCTCGCCGAACACGATGTGCCGCCAGGCCTGGGCGATACCCTCGGCGCCCGACGCGCACGCCGATACCGGGGCGCACACCCCGGCCTTGGCATGCCGCTCAAGGCCGACCGTTGCGGCCGCCCCGTTGGGCATGTACTTCTGCACGCCCAGCGGGTTGAACGCCTTGGTACCGCGCTCGCGCAGTGAGTCATAGCCCCAGATGAGCTCCTCGGTCGAGCCCATCCCGGTGCCGATGCACACCATCAACCGGTTGGTGTCCACCTCGGGCGACCCGGCGTTCTCCCATACCCGCCGGCCCAGCACGGTGGACATCTTTTGCAGATATGACAGCCGACGCAACTCGATGCGCGTCAAGTGGCTGTCGAACTCCTCGACGAGATGCCCGCCGATCCGGACCGGCAGGTCGAACTCCTCAATGAACGGGTCTTCCAAGGTGCGGATTCCACTTTGGCCGTCAAGCAACAGCTTCCAGGTGTTCTCCGCGTCGGGTGCTACCGCAGTCGTCATGGCGACGCCCGTGACGACCACGTTCGGGAGCGCTTTCCCGGTAACCAGCTCTGTCATTGGTCTTGCCAACGTTCCTTCCAAAATCTGTCCGGCGTCTTTTCGGGCCGTCGGCGGCCCCGCATCGTCACCGGACGCCGTGCTCAGTACCGCCCGAACGCGAGCGCCACGTTGTGGCCACCAAAGCCGAACGAGTTGTTGATCGCGTAACGGAAATCGCCGTAGCGAGGTTCGCCCGCGACCACATCAAGCTCGATCTCGGGATCGGGGGTTTCGTAGTTCAGTGTTGGCGGTATCACGCCGTCCCGAAGGCTCAATACCGTGAGGACAGATTCCAGCGCGCCGACCGCGCCGATGGAGTGGCCCAGAGCCGACTTCGGTGCGTACACCGCCGCCTGCTCACAGCCGGCGACCCGGATGGCGTTGGCCTCGGCCGTGTCGCCGATCGGTGTCGCTGTGCCGTGGGCGTTGACGTGGTCAATGTCCTTGGGGGACAAGCCAGCCAACTCGAGTGACCGTTGCATTGCCCGGCCGGCGCGCACGCCGTCCGCTGCCGGGGCCACCATGTGGAAGGCGTCCGAGGTGATGCCCGCGCCCATCAACCGGGCCAGCGGCTTGGCGCCGCGAGCCTTGGCGTGCTCCTCGGTCTCGATGATCATCAGGGCCCCGGCCTCGCCAAACACGAAGCCGTCGCGGTCCTTGTCGAACGGCCGCGAGGCGCGTTCGGGCTCATCGTTGCGAGTGGACATGGCCCGCATCATCGAGAACGCCGCGATCGGCAGCGCCTCGATGGGACCCTCGACACCGCCGCAGACGGCGAAGTCGGCGTCACCCATTGCGATCTGGCGCCACGCGTGCGCGATCGCCTCCGAGCCAGACGAGCAGGCCGACACCGGGGTGATGACCCCGGCGCGGGCGCCCAGCTGCAGGCCCACCACCGCGGCGGCGCCGTTGGGCATGATCATCTGGACGGCGAGCGGCGACACCTTGCGGGGCCCGCCCTCGTTCATCAGGTCGTAGCTCTCCACGATCCTCTCGGCGCCACCGAGCCCGGTGCCGACCACGACCGAGAACCGGTCGGGGTCGACCTCCGGGCTGCCGGCGGACTCCCACAGCTGAGTGCTGAGCAGCTTGGCCAACCGTTGGACGTAGGACATACGCCGCAAGTCGAGCCTGCTCATGTGCTCGTCGATGGGCTCCTTGAGGTGACCGCCGATCTGCACGGGCAGGTCCCACTTCGTGACGAACTCGTCTTCGAGGACGCGGATGCCGCTTTCGCCGGCCAACAAGCCCTTCCACGTGCTCTCGATGTCCGGCGCGATCGATGTCGTCGCCGTGACGGCGGTCACCACAACGCTGGGGTAACCGCCATTAGCAGTGGAAGGCTTGCTCACTTGTCCGCTTCCAGCCGGGCCTTGACGTTGGCAACAGCGTCGGGGTTCTCCGACTCCAGCTTGGCGCGCAGCGCTGCGGCGGCCTCGGGGTCTTCTTCCTCGAGCTTCTGGATGTAGGCGACGACGTCACCAACGGTCCGCAGACCGGCGAGGTCCTCGTCCGGGATCTTCACGCCGTACTTGTCCTCGGTCTGCACAGCGATCTCAACCATCGACAGCGAGTCGATGTCCAGGTCGTCGACGAACGACTTCTCCGGGGTGACCTCGGACGGCTCGATACCGGTGACCTCTTCGATGATCTCCGCGATACCGGCAATGATTTCTTCTTGAGTGACGGCCACAGCCTCTTCCCTTCGTAATGTGTTTGTTGATCGAACAGAAACGTTCTTTAGAGCGGTATGTGGTTGTACTGGATGCGGCTTTTAGAGTTCGGCCAGTGCGTCCAGGTCTGCGGGTGCCTTGACGGCGCGGGTCGTGACCCCCCGAAGTTCGCGTTTGGCGATGCCGGTGAGAGTGCCCGCGGGCGGGAACTCCACGGCCGCCGTGATCTCCCGGTCACGCATCGTTGCCGTGCACAGGTCCCAGCGGACCGGCTGGGTCAGCTGGGCGACCAGCGCCTCCATCGCCGCCGCCGCCGAGGCGGCGGGCTGGCCGTCGCGGTTCGACAGCAGCGTGGCGGTGGGCTCGGCGGTCTCGACCGCGGCCGCCGCGGCAGCGTAGCGGTCCAGGGCCGGAGCCATGTACTTGGTGTGAAACGCCCCGGCCACGCCCAGGGCGCGCACCCGCGCCTTGGCCGGCGGGTCCTCGGCCAGCTTCTCCAGCGCCGTCAGCGGGCCGGCGGCGACGATCTGGCCGGCGGCGTTGCGGTTGGCGGGGAACAGGTCGAGCTGCTCGAGGCGGGCCAGCACCTCGGCCTCGTCGCCGCCGAGCACCGCGGACATGCCGGTCGGCTCGATGGCGCAGGCCTTGGCCATTTCGGCGCCGCGGGTGGCGGCCAGCGCGACGGCGTCGTCGGCGGCCATCACACCGGCGATCGCGTAGGCCGCGATCTCGCCCACGGAGTGGCCGGCGACGATCAGGTCCGCGTCGGCCAGCAGGCCGCGCTTGGTGAGCTCCTGGTGGGCCAGCAGGGTGGCCGCGACGACCAGGGGCTGCGTGACCGCGGTGTCGGTGATCTCTTCGGTCGACGCGGTGGTGCCCAGCCGGACCAGGTCGAGGCCGCTGGCCTTCGACCACAGGTCGAGCTGGTCTGCGGCACCGGGCAGGTCGAGCCACGGCGACAGCATCCCCTCGGTCTGCGAACCCTGTCCGGGCGCAAGCAATGCAATCACGTGTTTAAGAGAACACTGTGGAAACGGTTTTGGCGGGTGTAACAGATTATGAACCTCGTCTTAGGTTTTTGTGCACTCCCAACAAAATAGCTCCGTAAGCTACATGTTCGATACCGTGCCGCGATCTGTTGCCTGGATCACTATCGCTCGGATTGGCCCGCAATAGCGGCCCTGACCGGCAGCGGAACCGGGGGCATAGCGTTGGTGCCGACGCTAGCGGGAGCGGTGGGGTAGTTGAGCTGCCCGACGGTGGCCGCCACTCGCAGCACGTACGCGTCGCGGGGCTGCGTGGGATCGCGTCCGGTGAAATCGGTGATCCGCTTGAGCCGGTAGCGCACCGTATTTGGATGAACGAACAACTTTCTGGCACAGGCCTCAATCGCGCCGCCGCAATCTAAGTAAGCGTCCAGGGTTTCGATGAGCGTGGGCCCGGCGTCGGCCATCGGCCCCATCACATCGGTATGCAGCGCCACGATCGCCGAGGCGTCCCCCATCAGGGCGCGTTCGGGCAGGAGTTCCCGCGCCTGGACCGGCCGCGGCGCCCCGCGCCAGCCGCCGACGGCGTTCATGCCGGAGATCGCCTCGCTCGCACTGTGGTAGGCCGCGGTCAGCATGGGCGCCGTCGGCCCAATGACCACCGGGCCGTCGGAGAAGGCGTCCAGCAGCTCGCCGAGGAATTTGTCAGTAGGTGACAGTTGGCCGGACACGATAGCGACCAGCCAGGTGCCGTGCACGTCCGTCAGGGCGGCGCGGCCGTGGCGCGCGGCGATGTCGCGGACGTGCTGACTGGCCCGCTGGTCGTCGCCCGGGCCGGTCGACCCGTCGGGGCCGGGCGCGGGGACCCCGACCACGACGGTCGCGGGGGCGGTGGTGTCCCAGTTCAGCGCCGCGGCGCGGGACAACAGCTCGGGACCGGTGTCGCCGCGGACGACCGCGTCGACGACGCTGGCCTCCATGCGGCTGTCCCAGGTGCCGCGCGCCTCGGCGGCGTTCGCATAGGCCGAGGCGGAGGTGAACGCCAGGTCGCGGCTGTACTTCAGGACGCCCACGGTCAGCGCGGTCAGCTGCTCCTCGGAGCGGGCCACCAGCGGCAGCACCTCTTCGAAGAACTCCATCGTGACGCGGACCATGTCCACGCTGTGTCGCAGCGCGATCCGGCGCGCCAGGTCCTGAGGCACCAGCTCGAACGCCTGCGCGGTGTAGCTGACGTCGCTGTGTGGGTCCTGCATCCACTCGACGAAGTTGTTGATCGCCGTCTGCACCACCAAGGCCACACTGGCCCGCTGCGACGCCTCCAGGTCGGCGAAGAACGGCAACCGATCGCCCATGACCGACACCGCCTCGGTGGCCAGCCGGCCGGAGTGCTGCTTCAACCGGCGCAGGACGGAGTCCGGGACCGTGTCCAGCAGTTCGAGCGGCGAGCGCGGCTGCTTCGCGAACGGGCCGGCGAACGGATTGTCATTCACAGCTAAAACCTACGCCATTTTTTAGATACAACCACCAAAGGGGCGGGGGTGGCGCGCCTTGCGGCAGGTCGAGTGTGCGGCTGGCCGCACACTCGGCGCCCACTGTGCGGCTGGCCGCACACTCGCGGGAAGCGCGGTGCGCCCGGCGTCAGGTCGCCTCGCCCGCCTCGCCGCTCTGCCCGGGAGCGGCCTGGACGTCGTCGATCTTGTACTGCCGGGCCGCCGCGACCGGCACCGACGGGTCGATCTCGCCGTCGCGGGCCAGCGCCTCCAGCACGGCGACCACCTGCGACTCGGCGTCGGTGTTGAAGTAGCGCCGCGCGGCGGGCCGGGTGTCGGAGAAGCCGAACCCGTCGGTGCCCAGGGTGACGAACGTGCCGGGCACCCACGGCCGGATCTGCTCGGGCACCGCGCGCATCCAGTCCGACACCGCGACGACCGGCCCGCTGGCGTTCGCCAGCGCCTGGGTCACGTAGGCGGTCCCGGCCAGGCGGTCGGGGTGCCGCAACCGCGCCTTCTCGACGGCCAGGCCGTCGCGGTTCAGCTCGCCCCAGCTGGTCACCGACCACACGTCGGCCGCCACGTCCCACTCGGCGGCCAGCATCTCGGCCGCCTGCAGCGCCGATGGCATCGCCACGCCGGACGCCAGCAGCTGCGCGGTGTTGGCGCGCTGCTCGGTGGCGGGGCGGTAACGGTAGATGCCCCGCAGCACGCCCTCGGGATCGAAGTTCTCCGGCTCCGGCGGCTGCACGTACGGCTCGTTGTAGACGGTGATGTAGAAGTACACGTCCTCCGGGTTGTCCCCGAACATCCGGGCGAGCCCGCTCTCGACGATGTAGGCGATCTCGTAGGCGAAGGCCGGGTCGTAGGCGACCACCGCCGGGTTGGTGCTGGCCAGCAGCAGCGAGTGGCCGTCGGCGTGCTGCAGGCCCTCGCCGGTCAGGGTGGTGCGCCCCGCGGTCGCCCCGAGCAGGAAGCCGCGGGTCATCTGGTCCGCGGCGGCCCACAAGCCGTCGCCGGTGCGCTGGAAGCCGAACATCGAATAGAAGATGTAGATCGGGATCATGGGCTCGTTGTGCGTCGCGTACGACGTGCCGGCCGCGATGAACGACCCCACCGACCCGGCCTCGTTGATGCCCTCGTGCAGGATCTGCCCGACTTCGCTTTCCTTATAGGCCAGCATCAGTTCGGCGTCGACGGCGGTGTACAGCTGGCCGAGGCGGTTGTAGATCTTCAGCGACGGGAACCACGAGTCCATGCCGAACGTGCGTGCCTCGTCGGGAATGATCGGGACAATGCGCGGCCCAATTTCCTTGTCCCGCAACACTTCCTTGAAGGTACGCACGGTCGCCATGGTGGTGGCGACCTCCTGGGTGCCCGACCCCTTCTTCAGCGCGGCGTAGATGTCGCGGGCGGGCAGCTTGAGCGCCTTGGCCTTGGTGCGGCGTTCGGGCAGGAAGCCGCCGAGCGTGCGCCGACGGTCGAGCATGTAGCGGATCTCCGGGGCGTCCGGCCCGGGGTGGTAGTAGGGCGGCAGGTAGGGATTCTCGTCCAGCTGGGCGTCGCTGACCGGGATCCGCATGGAGTCGCGGAAGCGCTTAAGGTCTTCCAGCGCAAGCTTTTTCATCTGATGGGTGGCGTTGCGGCCCTGGAAGTGCGCGCCCAGCGAGTAGCCCTTGATGGTCTTGGCCAGGATCACGGTCGGCTGGCCCTTGTGGTCGATGGCGGCGCGGTAGGCGGCGTACACCTTGCGGTAGTCGTGGCCGCCGCGCTTGAGGTTCCAGATCTCGGCGTCGGTCATGTTCTCGACGAGCGCCTTGGTGCGCGGGTCGCGGCCGAAGAAATGGTCGCGCACGTAGGCGCCGTCGTTGGCCTTGTACGTCTGGTAGTCGCCGTCGGGGGTGGTGTTCATCAGGTTCACCAGCGCGCCGTCGCGGTCGGCGTGCAGCAGGGCGTCCCACTCGCGGCCCCAGACCACCTTGATGACGTTCCAGCCGGCGCCGCGGAAGAACGACTCCAGCTCCTGGATGATCTTGCCGTTGCCGCGTACCGGGCCGTCGAGGCGCTGCAGGTTGCAGTTGATCACGAAGGTCAGGTTGTCCAGGCCCTCGAGCGCCCCGACGTGCGCCAGCCCGCGGCTCTCCGGCTCGTCCATCTCGCCGTCACCCAGGAAGCACCACACATGCTGATCGGAGGTGTCCTTGATGCCGCGGTCGTGCAGGTAGTGGTTGAACCGCGCCTGGTAGATGGCGTTGAGCGGGCCCAGGCCCATCGACACGGTGGGAAATTCCCAGAAGTCCGGCATCAGCCGGGGGTGCGGGTAGGACGGCAACCCGCCGCCGGCGTGGCTGTGTTCCTGGCGGAAGCCGTCGAGCCGGTCCTCGCTGAGCCGGCCTTCGAGGAACGCGCGCGCATAGATGCCCGGGGACGCGTGGCCCTGGATGAAGACCTGGTCGCCGCCGCCGGGATGCGATTTGCCGCGGAAGAAGTGGTTGAAGCCGACCTCGTACAGCGCCGCCGACGACGCGTACGTCGAAATGTGGCCGCCCACGCCGACTCCCGGCCGCTGGGCGCGGTGCACCATGATGGCGGCGTTCCACCGGATCCACGCCCGGAAGCGCCGTTCGACGTCCTCGTCGCCGGGGAACCACGGTTCCAGTTCGGTCGGGATCGTGTTGACGTAATCGGTTGACGTGAGCGAGGGGATGGCGACGCGCTGTTCCCCGGCCCGTTCCAGCAGCCGCAGCATCAGGTAGCGCGCCCGCGCCGGGCCGGAGCGCTCGAGCAGTTCGTCGAAGGACTCCAGCCACTCCGACGTCTCTTCGGGGTCGATGTCGGGCAGGTACGACGCGACGCCTTCGCGGATCACCCGAACGCGGTCGGGTTCGCTTGCGCTGCTAGGGGTTTTGGCCAGATCGTGGCGCGCGAACTCGGTTGTCAACGCACTGCTCCTGTAGTTGTCGGGGCTTGTGCCCTCGGGGTGCTGCGCACCGTATCCCCCTATCGTGCCGCACCAGCGTTTCGCAGGGCTAGCCGACGCCTGGTAGCCGGCGCGGGTTCACGCGGCGGACACGAACTCGTGCGTAGCGGGACGATCGGCAAACCCACCCGGTAACGTCTGAGCTGTGCTCAGCGGATGGCGTGCCGCCCTTGCGGGGAGCTTCCCCAGGCGAGGCGCTCTGGCGCTCGGATGTATTGCGGTCACGCTGATGGGGATCGTCGGGTGTACCACCGTCACCAACGGCACGGCCACCCCCGACACCCAGGTGGCCCCGGCGTATCGGCAGTCGGTGTCCGCATCGGCGTCCGCGTCGTCGGCGACCTCGCGGGTGCGCGAGTCCCAGCGCCAACAATCGCTGACCACCCGGGCCGTGCGGACGTCGTGCGACAACCTGGCGACCACGAGCAAGGACGCGATCGACAAGGTCAACATCTTCGTCGGGGCGTTCAACGCGGGGCGCAACACCGGCCCGACGGAGGGGCCGGCGATCGACGCGCTGAACAGCAGCGCCGACACGGTCAGCAACAGCTTCAACGATGCGCTGTCCCAGCAGTTGAAGGACGCGTTCAACTCCTACATCGACGCGGCCCACGGGGTGGCCAACGCCATCGGCACCCACGCGGCGACGGGCGAATTCAATCGGCGGGTGGACCGGCTCAACGACGCCAAGACGAAGGCGCTGAAACTGTGCCTGGCGTCGTTCTAAAGGCGCGGGTGTCGAGCCGGTTGCGGCTGTGCGACGATAATCCCCATCGCACGAGGCGGCACGGTTTAAGGAGGCTCCACGGTGGTCGCGGCGGATCACGCCCCGAGCTACGCTCGCAAACTGGGCATCCAACGGGACCAAGTTGTCCAGGAATGGGGCTGGGACGAGGACACCGACGACGAAATCCGCGCTGACGTCGAGGAAGCGTGCGGCGGTGACCTGCTCGACGAGGACACCGACGAGGTGGTCGACGTGGTGCTGTTGTGGTGGCGAGACGGGGACGGCGACCTGGTGGACACCCTGATGGACGCGATCGGCCCGCTGGCCGAGGACGGCGTGATCTGGGTGCTGACGCCGAAGACCGGCAAGCCCGGCCACGTTCTGCCGGCCGAGATCGCCGAGGCGGCCCCCACCGCGGGCCTGATGCCGACGTCGTCGGTCAACCTGGGTGACTGGAGCGCCAGCCGGCTGGTGCAGCCGAAGTCGCGAACCGGGAAGCGTTGATGCTGCCCGTTGGCGCCTCCGCCCCGGACTTCACACTGCGCGACCAGAACCAACAGCGGGTCACCCTGAGCTCCTACCGCGGCGCCAAGAACGTGCTGCTGGTGTTCTTCCCACTGGCCTTCACCGGCATCTGCCAGGGCGAGCTGGACCAGTTGCGCGATCACCTGCCCGACTACGAGAACGACGACAGCGCGACGCTGGCCATCTCGGTGGGTCCGCCGCCCACGCACCGGATCTGGTCGCTGGAGAGCGGGTTCACCTTCCCGGTGTTGTCGGATTTCTGGCCGCACGGCGAGGTGAGCCAGGCCTACGGCGTGTTCAACGACGAGGCCGGCTACCCCAATCGCGGCACCTTCGTGATCGACAAGTCCGGCGTCATCCGGTTCGCCGAGATGAAACAGCCCGGCGAATCGCGCAACCAGCGGCTGTGGACCGAAGCGCTGGCGGCTTTGCGGGGCTGAAAGTTTTGGGTACTCGGGCGTTGTGCGTGTAGCCTGCCTCGGGCACGGGCGCGTAGCTCAGTGGTAGAGCTCTGGTTTTACACACCAGCGGTCGGCGGTTCGATACCGTCCGCGCCCACCATCGGCTTGCGGGCTACGCTCGCGCAGTGAACCCCCAACCCGTGGAGCCGTTTCGCATCGACGTCCCCGACGCCGTCCTGGAGGATCTGCGCTCGCGGCTGGCTCGCACGCGCTGGCCGGAAGCCGAATGCGTGGACGACTGGAGCCAGGGCATGCCGCTGGCCTACACCCGCGACCTGGCCGCCTACTGGGCCGACGCATACGACTGGCGGTCCCGGGAGGCCGCGCTAAATCGCTTCGACCAGTTCGTCACCGAAATCGACGGGCTGGCCATTCATTTCGTCCATCAGCGCTCGCCCCATGCCGACGCGTTCCCGCTGCTGATCACCCACGGCTGGCCCGGCTCGATCGTGGAGTTCCACAAGGTGATCGAGCCGCTGACCAACCCGCCGTCGGGCCGCGCCGAGGACGCCTTCCACGTGGTCTGCCCGTCGCTTCCCGGTTACGGATTCTCCGGCAAGCCGTCTCGCACGGGCTGGGGCGTGGAAAAGATCGCCGCGGCGTGGGAGACGCTGATGCTGCGGCTGGGCTACGACCGCTACGGCGCCCAGGGCGGCGACTGGGGCGCCGCGGTGACCACGCAGATCGGCCGAAACCGCGGCCACTGCGCGGGCATCCACCTCAACATGCCGATCGGGCGGCCCACCCCGGAGTCGCTGGCCAACCCGACCCCGGAGGAGCAACGCGCGCTGGCGTCGATGGCGGATCACCGCAAGTGGGGCACCGGCTATTCCAAGCAGCAGTCCACCCGGCCACAGACGCTGGGCTACGGGCTGGCCGATTCGCCGGTCGGGCAGCTGGCGTGGATCGTCGAGAAGTTCTGGGCGTGGGCCGACTGCGACGGCCACCCGGAGAACGTGTTCACCCGAGACGAGCTGCTCGACAACGTGATGCTCTATTGGGTGACCAACAGCGGCGCGTCCTCGGCCCGCCTGTACTGGGAGAGCTTCAGGGTGTTTGGGCAGCTGGACCGCGTCGAATTGCCCACGGGCGTAGCGGCTTTCCCGCACGAGCTGCTCAAGGCGCCCAGGAGCTGGTGCGAGCCGGTCTACAACATCACGCACTGGACGGACATGGAGCGCGGCGGGCACTTCGCGGCGTTCGAGCAACCGGAGCTGTTCGTCGACGACGTCCGCGCGTTCTTCGCGACGGTGCGCGGCTAGACGATACGCCAACCGCGTCGGGCGCGAAAACGCATGTCCCACAAGTAGATCTGATACCCGAGCAGCCAGATCCCGTGCGGTAGGAACAGGTCGGCCACCCGCAGCGCGGACAGCAGCCACCCGAACCGGCGCTGCTGGCCCCGCGACCAGTCCAGCCTCATCAATGCCCGAAACTCCGGGGCCAAGAACCCCGTCGTCGCAAACAGGTTGAACCGGCCGGCCAGTACGCGCAGCGGCCACGGCAGGAAGGCCAGGGACGCGACGCCGTGCAGATGCTCGCGCACGGGAGGGTCGATGCGCAGCTCGTCGAGCGAGCGCTTCCAGTACGCGCCGAACGCCGCCCGGTCCGCCGGCCACATGCCCTCGGGCACCTGCAGCGTGGTGCCGAGCCGGGCGGCGTCGAGATAGACGGCGTCGGCCGCGGCGTCATCGAGCGGGCCGTGCAGGAATTCATGCTGGTCGACGAAATAGCGGTAGAGGCACGCGGCCACCCACAGCTGCAACTTCGGGTCGAACGCGTTATAGGGCACCGGGCTTGCCGACGTCGAGCGGACCTGCCGGTGCACGGTGTCCACGGCACCGCGGATCAGCGCGCGGTCGGACTCCGTCCCGATGGCGGCGACCGCCAGGTAGGTGCCGGTGGTTCGGGCTCGTTTGAACGGGTGCTTGTAGACGTTGCCGCTGTCCACCGGGCTCTCCAGCACTCCGTACCCGACGCCGGGCAACGACAACTGCATGATCACGTTGGCGGCGGGCAACAACATGGCCGCGGGGTTCAGCAGGTCGGCGACCCGGACCGCGGGCCGCTTCGTCGCGGACGACGCCATGTCTTCGAGTGAACCATGTGCCGCGGGTTACAACCGGCCGAAAACGGGCACGTCTAGCGGAATGAGCACCCAATTCGGCGTCTCGGCCACCGGGCCGGCGCGGCACCGGGCGGCCGTTGCGACCGGCACGCTCGAACCATCCCTGCTGATCTGGTGGGTAATCGGCCTGCTGATCGCCGTGGTGATCTTCGCGGGCATCCTCGCCATGGCCTAGTGCGTTGGTTGCGCCCGCGTGGGCGGCCCGGCCGCGTGTGAGACGCTGCCGAGGTGGTTGCGACGCGGCTTGCCGGCGTGCTGGTGGGTTACCTCGCCGACGTGGCGCTGGGCGACCCGGCGCGCGGGCATCCGGTCGCGGCGTTCGGCCGGGCCGCGGCCGCCGTCGAGCGCGTGACCTACCGCGACACCCGGGCCGCCGGGGCGTTACACGTCGGCGTGCTGGTCGGGGGCGTGGCCGTGCTCGGGGCCGCGCTGCAACGAGCCGCCGACCGCCGCGGCCGGCCCTGGTCGGTCGCGGCCGTCGCGGCGGCCACCTGGGTGTCGGTGGGCGGAACATCGTTGGCGCGCACCGGCCTGGCGATGGCGGACCTGCTGGAACGCGGCGACATCGAGGCCGCGCGCCGGCTGCTGCCGTCGCTGTGCGGGCGCGACCCGGCCTGGCTGGACGGCGCCGGGCTGACGCGGGCGTCGCTGGAATCGGTCGCGGAGAACACGTCCGACGCGCAGGTGGCGCCGCTGCTGTGTGCGGCCGCGGGTGGTGTGTCCGCGGTGCTGGCGTACCGCGGCATCAACACGCTGGACTCGATGATCGGCTACCGCTCGGCGCGCTACGCCCGATTCGGCTGGGCCGCAGCGAGATTGGACGATGCCGCCAACTATGTGGGCGCGCGGGCGACCGCGGCGCTGGTGGTGTTGTGCGCGCCGTTCGTGAGCGGGTCACCCTCGGGCGCGTTGCGGGCGTGGCGCCGCGATGCCGCCCGCCACCCCAGCCCCAACGCTGGCGTCGTCGAGGCGGCCTTCGCCGGGGCGCTCGGCGTGCGGCTGGGCGGGCCCACGCAGTACCACCACGAGCTGCAGATCCGGCCCACGCTGGGCGATGGCCACGAGCCGACGGTGGCCGACCTGCGCCGGGCGGTGGCGCTGTCGCGCACGGTGCAGGCGGGTGCCGCGCTGTTCATCGGGCTGTGCGGGGCATCGAGAGCGCTTGGCAAGGCGGCGAGTGTGCATCGGCGGCATCGGAAGTGCATGCAGGGCGGGAAAATCACGAGTTTCTAGCCCTCAGTGCACACTGAAGGCCCTCAGCGCACGATGAAGCTCGCTAGCGCCGGCGGCCGTAGCGGTCGGCGAGCTTCGCCTCCACCGTCTTTGGTGCCGCTGACGGCGCCGCCTCGGGTCGCTGTTGCCTTTCCCGGCGCCGGACGCGAATCTCGGAATACACGAAGTAGCCCAATCCGAGCGGGGCCACGATGCCGAACGAAATCCACTGAATGCCGTAGGACAGGAACGGGCCCGCGTCCAGATGCGGCACGTCGATCACGCCGAGCCCGCCGGGCTGGTTTTCGGTCAGCTGAAGATAGGACCCGGCCAGCGGCACCTTGGTCAGCGCCGCGACCTGCCCGGTGTTGATCGAATACACCTGCGGCACACCGTCTTGCGAAAAGGGATCCTTCCCGGCGGCGACGGGCTCGGAATCGCGCAGCCGGGCGGTGATAGTGACCGGATCCCGCGGCGGCGGTGGGATGGGCGGGACCTGGGCCCCCTGCTCGGGCCGCACGTAACCGCGGTCGACGAGGACGGTGGGTCCGTCGTCGACGACGAACGGGGCCAGCACCTCGAACGCGGGCTTGCCCTCGATCACCCGCAGCCGGGCCAGCACCTGGACGTCGGGCAGGTAGCGCCCGGTGGCCGTCACCCGGCGCCACTGCGCGTCCGGCGCGGACGAATCCTGTTGCGGCAGCAGCGTTTTGATGGGGACGGGCGCGGTGTTGAGGGAATGCTCGATCTGGCGGTTCTCCCGCGACGTCCGGTTGTGCTTACCCAGCTGCCACGGCGCCAGCACCGTGAAGCACAGGTAGGTGAAGGCGATGACCACCAGCGCCAGGGCTATCCAGCCGGGCCGCAGCAGGAACGCCAGCCGACGCATATCAGCCGGATCCGTTCCGGCCGAGTCGATCGTCGACCCACGCGTGCAGGCCGGGCAGCGACGCCTCGATGACGGTGAAGACGTCCTCGAAGTCTTGGGCATCGCCGTAGTACGGGTCGTCGACGTCGAGGGCGTGCGCGCCCGACCGCGGGTCGAACGAGCGCAGCATCCGCACCCGCTCCTCTTCGACGCCCAGCGCGCGCAGCATCCGAAGGTGGTTGCGGCCCAAGGCAACCACCAGGTCGGCGCCCAGATGGTCGGCGTCGACCTGCGCGGCGCGGTGGTCGGTGGAGTAGCCGTGGGCGCGCAGCACGTCGGTCGCCCGGTGGTCGGCGCATTCGCCGACGTGCCAGTTGCCGGTGCCCGCGCTGGTCACCCGGACCGCATCGGCCAGGCCGCGGCGCCGCAGCTGGTCGGCGAACATCTTCTCGGCCATCACCGACCGGCAGATGTTTCCGGTGCAGACGAACGTCACGTGCAGCGGCTCAGACACCCAGCACCGCCCGCAGCTCGTCGATGGTGGCGGCGTGCGTCACCGCCGTGGCGCCGGCGACGGCCGCGCCGTCGGGGAAGTCGGCTTGGCCGTAACCCCAGCCGACCACCACCGTGTCGATGCCGTGCGCGGCCGCACCGTGCACGTCGTGGCTGCGGTCGCCGACCATCAGCACCCTTTCCGGCAGGGGCTGCAGCTGCTCGAGCGCGTGCGCGAGCACGTCGACCTTGGTCTTGCGCGAGCCGTCGGGGCTGGCCCCGGCGATCACCTCGAAATGCTGATCGAGCCCGAAGTGGGCGAGGATGCGCCGCGCCGTCGGTTCCAGCTTCGAGGTGGCCACGGCGAGCCGAACGCCGGCGGCGCGCAGGTCGGCCAGCAGCGGCTCGATGCCGTCGAACAGGGTGTTCATCGCCCAGCCGCGGCTGCCGTATTCGGCGCGGAACGCCGCGATCGCCTGCTCGGCGCCTTCGCCCAGCATGGCGCGGAAGGTGTCGTCCATCGGCGGGCCCACAATCTGGGCCACCAGGTCGCCGTCGGGCACCGGGACGCCGACATGCTCGAGCGCGTGCAGGAAACTGGCCACAATGCCCTCGGCGGAGTCGGTGAGCGTGCCGTCGAGGTCGAAGATCACCAGCTGCGCCGCAGCCGGCGACGTTGCTTGGTAGCGGGAAGCCGGGCGATCCGCCGACGCTGTGCCTGTCACCTCACCATTGTCCTCGATGGTCCTCGGCGGGTGTGACGGTGTCGGTGCCACGGGGTCGAGCGGCCCACTAGTGTTTCTCGGGTGGCGAGTCTGAACATGAGCCCGCCTGCGGCGCGCTATCACGGTGACCAGGCGGTCGCACCGGGGATGCTGGATTTCGCCGTCAACGTCCGACACACCCACCCACCCGAGTGGCTGGTGCGCCGGCTGGCCGCGCGACTGCCCGATCTGGCTTCCTACCCGAGCGCCCGCGACGTGCGTTCGGCGCAGCACGCGATCGCCGAGCGGCACGGCCGGGCCCGCGACGAGGTGCTGCCGCTGGCGGGGGCGGCCGAGGGGTTCGCCTTGCTGAGCAACCTGCGCCCGACCCGGGCGGCGATCGTCGCGCCGTCGTTCACCGAGCCGGCCGACGCGCTCACCGCCGCCGGGGTGCCCGTGCACCACGTCGTGCTCGAGCCGCCCTTCGCCCTGGACGGGGTGAGCATTCCCGACGACGCCGACCTGGTCGTCGTGGGCAATCCCACCAACCCCACCTCGGTGGTGCACACCCGCGAGCAGCTGCTCGCGCTGCGCCGGCCCGGCCGCATCCTGGTGGTCGACGAGGCGTTCGCCGACTCGATCCCCGGCGAGCCCGAGTCGCTGGCCGCTGAGTCGCTGCCCGACGTGCTGGTGCTGCGCAGCCTGACCAAGACGTGGGCGCTGGCCGGGCTGCGGGTGGGCTACGCCCTCGGGGCACCGGAGGTGTTGGCCCGGTTGACCGCCCGGCGCGCGCACTGGCCGGTGGGCACGCTGCAGCTGACGGCCATCGCGGCGTGTTGCGGCCGGCAGTCCGTCGCCGAAGCAGCGGCCGGTGCCGCGCGGCTGGCGGAGGTGCGCGCCGAGATGGTCGCCGGCCTGACGTCGGTGGGCGCCGAGGTCGTCGACGGCCGGGCCCCGTTCGTGCTGTTCCGCTTGCCCGGGGCCGACAAGGTCCGAAAGAGCCTGCGGGACAGGGGGATCGCCATTCGCCGCTGCGATACGTTCGTCGGTCTCGACGAGCGCTACCTGCGGGCCGCGGTGCGCCGGGAGTGGCCGCTGCTGGTTCGGGCGATCTCGGAGGTGCGGCGATGAGCGTACGGCTGGCCGACGTCATCGACGCGCTGGACGAGGCCTACCCACCGCGGCTCGCCGAGCCGTGGGACTCGGTGGGCCTGGTGTGCGGCGACCCCGACGATGCGATCGAGTCGGTGACCGTTGCGGTCGACGCGACGCCCGCGGTCGTCGACGAAGTTCGGCAGGGCGGCCTGCTGCTGGCCCATCACCCATTGCTGCTGCGCGGGGTGGACACGGTGGCGGCCAGCACGCCCAAGGGCGCGCTGGTGCACCGCCTGATCCGAACGGGCCGTTCGCTGTTCACCGCGCACACCAACGCCGACTCGGCTTCGCCCGGCGTGTCCGCCGCGCTGGCCCACGCCCTCGGCCTCACCGTTGAAGCGGCCCTCGAGCCGCGAACGGCCGCGCCCGACCTGGACAAGTGGGTCGTCTACGTGCCGCGCGAAAACTCCGAAGCCGTGCAGGCGGCCATGTTCGAGGCCGGCGCCGGGCACATCGGCGACTACTCGCAGTGCAGCTGGAGCATCACCGGCATCGGTCAGTTCCTTCCGCACGAGGGGGCGTCGCCCGCGGTCGGCAGCGTCGGGACCGTCGAGCGAGTGACCGAGGACCGGTTCGAGGTCGTCGCGCCGGCGCGGATCCGGGCGGCCGTGCTGACCGCGATGCGCGCCGCCCACCCCTACGAGGAGCCCGCGTTCGACGTGTTCGCGTTGCTACCCCTGCCCGGTGACGCCGGGCTGGGCCGCATCGGCACCCTGGCGCGCCCGGAACCGCTGCGCGACTTCGTGTCCCGCGTGGACGCCGCGCTGCCGCGAACGGCGTGGGGCGTGCGCGCGGCCGGCGACCCCGACGCGCCGGTGTCGCGGGTCGCCGTCTGCGGCGGGGCCGGGGACTCGCTGCTGGCGACCGACGCCGGCGCGGGCGTGCAGGCCTACGTGACGGCCGACCTGCGGCACCATCCAGCCGACGAGCATCGCCGGGGCTCCGGTGTCGCGCTGGTCGACGTGGCGCACTGGGCGAGTGAATTCCCTTGGTGCGAGCAGGCCGCCGAACTGCTGCGGTCCCGTTTCGGTGCGGCGCTGACGGTGCGGGTGTGCGGCATCCGCACCGACCCGTGGAACATGGGGCAGATGGAAGGTGACCAGCGATGAAGGCCGAAGTCGCTCAGCAGCGTTCGCTGCTCGAGCTGTCCAAGCTGGATGCGGAGCTGTCCCGCATCACGCACCGGGCCACCCATCTGGCGGAGCAGCAGGCCTGCGAGCGCCTGCAGGAGGAACTCACCGCCGCCGGCGACCGCGTGGGCGCCATCCGAATCGCGTTGGAGGACATCGACACTCAGGTGTCGCGGTTCGAGTCCGAAATCGAGGCGGTGCGGCAGCGCGAAGACCGCGACCGCTCCTTACTGCAGTCCGGGGCGACCGACGCCAAGCAGTTGTCGGACCTCCAGCACGAGCTGGAGACGCTGACGCGCCGTCAGGCCAGCCTGGAAGATTCGCTGCTGGACGTGCTGGAGCGCCGCGAGGAGCTGCAGACCCAACTGGACGACGCGCAGGGCAGGGTCGAGGCGCTGGACGCCGAATTGGCCGGCGCCCGGCAGGCTCTCGACGCCGCGCTCGCCGAAATCAGCGAGGCCCGCCAGGCACATTCGTCACGCCGCGAGACCCTGAGCGCCGCGCTGGATCCCGCCCTGTCCGCACTCTACGAACGGCAGCGAGCCGGGGGAGGGCCGGGCGCCGGGCCGCTGCTGGGGCGCCGCTGTGGTGCCTGCCGCCTGGAGATCGACCGCGGCGAGATGTCCCGCATCTCCGCGGCCGCCGAGGACGACGTGGTGCGCTGCCCGGAGTGTGGCGCGATCCTGTTGCGGGTCAACGGGAGCGACCAGTGAAGGTCGTGATCGAGGCCGACGGCGGGTCGCGCGGAAACCCTGGCCCCGCCGGGTACGGCGCCGTGGTGTGGACCGAGGACCGCTCTACGGCGCTGGCGGAGAACAAGCAGGCGATCGGCCGGGCCACCAACAACGTGGCCGAATATCGGGGGCTGCTGGCCGGTTTGGACGACGCCCTGCAACTCGGCGCCACCGAAGCCGCGGTCTTCCTGGATTCCAAGCTGTTGGTGGAGCAGATGTCGGGGCGGTGGAAGGTCAAGCACCCCGACCTGATCGAACTGCACGGCAAGGCCAAAGCGCTGGCGTCGCGGTTCGACCGGATCAGCTACACGTGGATTCCGCGCGAGCGCAACTCGTATGCCGACCGGTTGGCGAACGAGGCGATGGACGCGGCCGCCGAAAGCGACCTGGCCAATGAACCCGCCGAGCGCGCGAAACCCGCTGCGGTGCAATCCCCGCAGGCGCCCGGCTGGACCGGCGCCCGGGGCACGCCGACCAGGCTGCTGCTGCTGCGGCACGGCCAGACCGAGCTGTCGGCCCAGCGCCGCTACTCGGGCCGCGGCAATCCGGCCCTCACCGAAGTGGGCCGGAGTCAGGCCGATGCCGCGGCGCGTTATCTCGCGCAGCGCGGCGGCATTTCGGCGGTATTCTCCTCGCCGCTGCAGCGGGCCTACGACACGGCGGCCCGGGCCGCCAAGGCGCTCGGCCTGGACGTGACCGTCGACGACGACTTGATCGAAACCGATTTCGGCGCCTGGGAGGGCCTGACCTTCGTGGAGGCCGCCGAGCGCGACCCGGAGCTGCACGGCCGCTGGCTGCGTGATACCGGCACCACCCCACCGGGCGGGGAGAGCTTTGACGCCGTGCTCGATCGGGTCGTGCGGGCCCGGGAACGGATCATCGCCGCGCATCAGGGCAGCACGGTGCTGGTGGTGTCGCACGTGACGCCGATCAAAATGCTGCTGCGGCTCGCGCTGGAGGCCGGGCCGGGCATCCTGTACCGGTTGCACCTGGACCTGGCGTCCCTGAGCATCGCCGAGTTCTATTCCGACGGTGCGTCTTCCGTGCGCCTGGTGAACCAGACCGGATACCTCCAGGCCGTGTAAGGAGACGTCGATGGAGCCGTCTGATCTGACCCGTGAAGCCGTTCCCGCGGACGTCCGGGCGAGGGTGATGCCGGCGGTACTCGACGAATTGTCCCGCTGGGGTGTCGAGCGGTTCAGCATCGAAGCCCTTGCCGAACGGCATCGCCTCGACGCGGCGATGGTGTACCGGTACTGGGGGGATCGGCGCCGGCTCATCGTCGACGCGGTGCTGTCCGATATCGACACGGTGAACGCGGGAACCGACACCGGGTCATTGCGCGGCGACCTACAGGCGTTGGCCCGCAACGTGACCAATCGAATCAACACCGAGGTGGGCCGGACGCTGCTGCGCTCGCTGGTGATGGACCGCCGCAGCGGGCACGACGAAGCCACCCGGCTGCGGTTCTGGTGGGCGCATTTCACCGTCGTGCGCGCGGTCGTGGACCGGGCCAGGGAGCGGGGCGAATTGCGCGAGGGCGTCAACACCCTGGCCGCGGTTCAGATCGTGCTGTCGCCGCTCAACATTCGCGCCCTGTACTCCGACGTCCCCGTCGACGACGAATACTGCGAGGCCGTCGCCGACATGGCGTATCACGCCCTCGCCCGCAAGTGAGGGCGCGCGTAGCATCCCGGTATGAGAAGGACCTTCGTCGCCACCCTCGCCTTCGGGTTGATCCTCGCGTTGTTCGGTTCGATCTGGGCGCTCCAGGGATTCGGGGTGCTCGGTGGTAGCCCGATGAGCAACACCACCACCTGGTCGGTCATCGGGCCCATCACGGCGGTGATCGGCATCGTGATCGCGGTGGTCAGCTGGCGCAAGCTCTCGTCGAGATAGCGCGTCATGCCCCCGCGACGGTGAAGTCCACCGTGTGCCAGCCGGTGGCGCCGTCCGGGACGGGAGGGACGCGATCCGCGGTCTGGGTGGCCCCGGTGTTGTCGGTGGCGCGCACCGTGATGGTATGCCTCCCAGGGCTTTTCGCCTCCCAGGGGAACGTCCACAGCCGCCAGGTCTCGTTGGAATAGCTCGCGCCCTGCACGGCGGGCTGCCACCCGCCGCCGTCGATGCGGACCTCCACGGACCGCACGCCGCGATTCTGCGCCCACGCGACACCGCCAAACACGACCGGACCCATCGGTACCCGCTGACCACCTTTTGGCACGTCGATCCTCGACTGGGTCTTGACGGGCGCACGTGGCGCCCAGCCCTGCCGCGTCCAGTACGCCTCCGCCCTGACGAAGCGGGTCAGCTCCAGGTCGACCACCCACTTGGTGGCCGACACGTACCCGTAGAGCCCCGGCACGACCAGCCGGGCCGGATAGCCGTGCTCGATCGGCAGGGGCTGGCCATTGAGGGTGACCGCCAACAGCGCGTCGCGGCCGTCGGTGAGCGCATCCACCGGCGTGCCGGCGGTGAATCCGTCGATAGACGTCGAGAGCACCATGTCGGCGTCCGGGTGCACCCCGGCCGCCGCCAGCAGGTCGGCGACCCGGTAACCCGTCCAGACGCCCGTCGAGATGAGTTTGCCGCCAACGGGATTCGATACGCAGGTCAGCGTCGCCACCTTTTCGACCACGTCGAAGCCGGCGAGATCGGCGAAGCTGTACGTGGCCTCGCGGTTCACCATGCCGTGGATGCGCAGCCGCCAGTCGCGGTGGCTGAGTTGGGGAACCACGAGCGTGGTGTCCACCCGGTAGAAGTCGGCGTTGGGAGTGATGAAGCTGGGCAGCTCAACACCTTTCGGCTGCACGTCGGCCGGTATGGGTGGCGCCGCCGCGTGCGGGCGGGGAAGCGCGAAGCTGTTGCGGTCCGCGGCCACCGAATGCACCAACCGCGTGATCACCGCACCGGCCACGCCGCTCACCACCCCGAACCCCAGCACCGAAAGCACGACCAACCTGCGCCTGCCGGCGTCCGGCTCGTCGGCATCGGGATCATCGGGGCCGGACCCGAACCGGCGGGTGAGCAAGCGAAGGGCCGCCACGCCGCAGACCGCGCCCGCGACGGTGGGGATCGTGTCGAGCGCTGTCGCGCCCGGCCGCGACAGCGCGGCGGCGCACCCGAGCGCGCCCGCCGCCGCGATCGCGGCGCTGCCGAACGGCCGGCGCGCGGTCTCCAGCGTTCCGCCGATCGCGGCGATCGCCGCGATCACCACGAGCACGGCGACGGCGAGGAAGAGCTTGTCCAGGGTGCCCAGCGTTTGAATCGCCCACTCTTTGACCGGCCCCGGTGTCAGGTCGACGACGGCCGAGCCGATCGCGGCCCGCGCGTCGGCCCGCGCCCCGAACGGGATGCCCACCAGTTGGGCCACCCCGAGCGCAACGGACGCCGCCGCGACCCCGGCGATCATCCGCCCGTTCGATGTCGACGGCGTGGTTGTCATGCCCATATCCTCGCGCAGCGGCCCGGGTCCAGGCCCGCGTCAGCGAACCAGGGTGATGGCGCCCTCGGGGCAATTCTGCTCGGCGGTGACGGCCTGCGCCTCGAGGTCACCGGAGACGTCGGGGACGAGCACGACCGAGTGGCCCACCTCGTCGGCGTCGAACACATCGGGGGCCAGCGTGTAGCAGCGCCCGTGGCCGGTGCACCGGTCGGCGTCGACGAGGATGCGGGTCATCAGCGGTGCTCCTCCTGCACTCAGCCCACCAGCATGGCCAGCGCGCTGTCGTAGTTGGGCTCATCGTCGAGTTCTGGCACCAATTCGGTGTACGCGACGTTGCCGTCGGCGTCGATCACCACGACGGCGCGGGCAAGGAGCCCCGCCATCGGGCCGTCGGTGATCGTGACGCCGTAGTCCTCGCCGAAGCTGTCCCGGAAGGCCGACGCCGTCCTGACGTTGTCGATGCCCTCGGCGCTGCAGAATCGTTGAAACGCGAACGGCAGGTCCTTTGACACGCACACCACGGACACGCCGGTTCCCGCGGCGCGCTCGTTGAAGGTCCGCACGGTCGTCGCGCAAACCGCGATATCGACGGACGGAAAAATGTTCAGCACCAAGGGCTTGCCGAGAAACTGCTCGGTACTGATCACCCACAAGTCGGAGCCGATCAAGTTGAAGGCCGGGGCTTTGGATCCGATGGCAGGCAGCTCGCCGACGGTGTTTATCGGTTTTCCACTCAAGGTTATCTGTGCCATGCGCATAGTGTGCCAGGCCCGCCCGAGTCAGGTCCCGATGTCGCCGAATTAACCGGCACCGGCGGCCGAAAAAGGAAGCAGACAAATTTCGAGCCCGGGGCGGCCTAATTGGGCGATAATCGCCGCATGCGCGATGGAATCAAACGCCGCTGGCGACGAGCGACTCAGCTCACGTATCTCAGCCCATTCGAACGCACACTCAACCGATCGCTCTGGGCGCTGGCATGCATCGCCCTGGCCTATTGCCTTGCCCAGCATGTGTTCCTCGCCAACACTCCGGAGGTCTTCGAAGGGGGTGAGCGACTCGGCGCCGTCGGTTTCCACCTCGCCAACGGCTACGTGGAGGCATTCATCTTCTACCTGCTGGTAGTCCGGCTGCCGTTGCGGCGCGATCGCCAAAACATTTACAAGAACCTGGAGCCGCTGATCGCTCGTGTCGTTGGCGAGGCGACCAATCTCATGGGCACCTTGCACCAAGCGGCCGGCTTCGACAGTCATCGAGAGAATTCGTTGGCGAACGTTCAGGAGACGTGCAGCAAGATCGGACCGCAAACACCCACCAACATGCTGATTGCGTCGGCCAGCCCCGCGGCGCACACCCCGGTGTTGGATGCGATTCACTTCCACATGGACCGCGCCCGCCAAGTAAATCGGGAGATTCTCGACCTGTCGTCGTTCGTCGCCTCGGAAGTGATCTGCCTGGTGAACGACATCGAAAGCCAGGGCTATTTCCGGGCGTTCGAGTTCGTCTACCCATTGTTCAAGGCCGACCAGCTCGGTAAGTCCGACCTGTCGATTCTCAGCCGACACATTTTCGACTATTTGTTGATTGTGGACCGGCTCGACGCGTACCGCCGCGACTTCCTGCCGGAGCCGGAACCGCGACCCGAGTACCTCATTTCGGGCTCGATGCGCGATAGCGACGAAGTTCCGCTGCGGCACTTCTCGACTTCCGGGCGGGGAAACGGACTGCCCACGACGCCGGGTCAGGAGCACCGAGCCTCGCGGGCCGTCAAGGTCTGAGCCGCACGACCTAAGGCACCGGGAAGATCAGCGGCAGCGACTCCACCGAACGCAGCGCGGCGGTGTAGCTCAGCTGGGTGCCGGGCTTGATCTCGTAATCCGGTATGCGCCGGTGGAATTCGCGCAACGCCACCCGCAGCTCCATGCGGGCCAGATGCGAGCCGAGGCACCGGTGCGGGCCGCCGCCGAACGCGCGGTGCCGGTTCGGGTTGCGGGTGAAGTCGACCAGCTCCGGATCGGCGAACTCGGCCGGGTCGGTGTTGGCCGCGCCCAGCAACGGGCTGACCCGCTCGCCCTTGCTGATGGGGCACCCGCCCACCTCGACGTCCTGCATGGCTACCCGCGCCACGCCGGGAACCGGTGTCTCCCAACGCAACAACTCCTCGATTGCACTGGGCAGCACGTCCGGTTGCTCGACCAGCTGGTGACGGTGCTCGGGATGGCGCGCCAGGTACACGAAGAAGCAGTCGAGCGAGTCGGTCACCGTGTCCAGGCCGGCGATCAGGAACAGGAAGCAGATGTCGAGAAGCTCCTCCCGCGACAGCGGTTGCCCGGCGATGTCGGCGGCGATCATGGCCGACAGCACGTCGTCGCGGGGGCTGGCGATGTGGTCGTCGATCGCGCGGTCGAAGTAGTCGTAGATCTGTTGCGCCACCCCGGCGGAGCTCTCGTGGCGGCGGTCGAAGCCCGAGTCGCCTTCCGGGCGGATGACGCCGTCCTTCCATTCCAGGAACTTGTCGAGGTCTTCCAGCGGCAACCCGAGCAGCTGCAGGAAGACGGTGCACGGCAGCGGCACCGCGAACTCGGCATGGAAGTCGCATTCGCCCCGGCCCGCGAAGCGGTCGATCATCTCGTTCACCAACTCGGTGACGCGCGGCTCGCGCCGCGCCATCTCCCGCGGCGTGAACAACGGGTCGAGGATGCGGCGGTATTTGGCGTGCTCCGGCGGGTCGATTTGTAGCGGGATCAGCGGCCGCACGTTGCCGAGATCGACGGCGTCCATGTTCGACGAGAACAGCTCGGTGTGCTTGAGCGCCATCTCGATGTCGGCCAGGCGGCTGAGCACGACCGCCTGCGGCGACCGGAACACCGGGCTCGATTCGCGCAACGCCTTGTACATCGGCTGTGGCTCCGCGAGACCCGTGACCGTCTGGTCGACGAACCCTTCGGTTTCTGTCATCTGGTCAGACTGGCACCAACGTTCCCGTTGGGCAATGGTCCAGCCTCAGGCCGCGTCGTGGAAGATCAGGCCCATCGCGTAGCGCTCGCCCGAGCGCACGACCGACACACCGTGGCGCACCGGCGCCGCGGACCAGCCGCGGCTCGAGGGCACCGGCCGCTCCCGTGTGGTGAACACGAAGCCATGCCCCTGGGGCAATTGCGTTGCCATGCCGCGGGATTGCGCGCGTAGCCGCTGTTCGACGAGCAGGAATTCGCCGCCGGTGTAGTCGATTTCGGGTTCGCTCAAGTTGATCACCACCTGTAGCGGAAAGACCAAGTCGCCGTACAGGTCTCGATGCAGGGCGTTCCAGTCGCCGGGGCCGTACCTGAGCATGAGCGCGGTGGACCTGCGCTGGCCGGCCGCGTGGCACGTCGCCAGCCAATCGTCGAGGCTATCCGGCCAGGGCGGGTCGCGGCGCAGCTTGCCCCACCAGTCGCGGGCAATCGGCAACAGCCGGGGATACAGCGCTTGCTTGAGTTCCTCGATCGGGTCGGGGTAGGGCGCGTGGAAGTAGCGATAGTGCCCCGCGCCGTACCGCTTGGGCGCCATGTCGATGGTCGAGCGGAACAGGGTGTCGTCGCCATAAAGGCCGCGCAGCCGGGCCGCCTCACCCTTGGTGATCAGCCGCGGCAGCAGCGCCCCGCCGTATTCGTCGAGCGCGCCGGTCACGGCGTCCCAGTCGGCGGAGTCGACGCGCTTCTTGCACCCGGACATGAGGTCCACGATAGGGCCGCGCCGAGCCCGCCGGGGTGATCGTTGCTGGCCCCGGCATCGCGCAAGTAGTACCGTGGATCGTCGCGGACGAGTTGGCCGGGCGGCCGCGGACCGCCGCAAGGCGGTTCGAGGAAAGTCCGGACTTCACAGAGCAGGGTGATTGCTAACGGCAATCCGAGGTGACTCGCGGGACAGTGCCACAGAAAACAGACCGCCACCCTCGCGGTGGTAAGGGTGAAACGGTGCGGTAAGAGCGCACCAGCATCCCGGGTGACCGGGGTGGCTAGGCAAACCCCACCCGAAGCAAGGCCAAGAAGGCCGCACCGAAAGGTGCGGCCGCGCAGGCGCTCGAGGGTTGCTCGCCCGAGCCTGCGGGTAGGCCGCTCGAGGCACCCGGCGACGGTGTGTCCAGATGGATGGTCGCCACCGCGCGTCTCCGGTTGCCGGAGGCGCGCGGGACAGAATCCGGCTTACAGGCCAACTCGTCCGCCCCGCTCAGCGCCGGGCCTTGCGCACCGCCTTGGCGAGTTTGCGCAACGCGTCGTCGAGTCCTTGAGCGCACCGCTCGGCGAGGTCGGCCTCCTGTTGGTACAGCAGGCCGTAGGTGAAGGTGTCCTCGCCGTCGGCGTGCGCGGCCTCGGACTCGTGGCGCAGGTGCTCGCGGCTGACCACGCTGTCCTGGTGGTCACCGAGCAGCGACTGGACGGCCTTCGACTGCTCGGCGACCCTGTCGGCGCCGGTGGCCGCCGCGGTGTAGCGAAGCCGCTTGGCCCGCTTGCGGATTCGGTGGAGGGCCTCGTCGCGGTGGTGTTGGTCGTCCGGCTGCTCCGGGTCCACCTCGGCGACCGCCCTGGCGGCCTTGGCCGCCTTGCGGACCTTCTTGTAGGCGGCGTCGATGGTCACCGGCGCGTGTTCTTCGCCCGATTCGGCGCCGGGGGGTTGCGCGGCGATTTCCTCGAGGGCGTCGAGCAGCCGGAAGTAGCGCTGCGTCCGCATCGCCATCAGCGACCGCCGCAGCCCGGTCTGATACCGGCGCTGCGCGCCCCCGACCAGCCGCTCGCGCACCGGTCCGCGCACCAAATCCGGTGCCAGCCCGTCCAATTCACGCTCATAACGCTCCGCGAGAACCTCGGCGTCGCGGGCGATGCCGAGGATGCCGGCCAGTTCGCGCAGTTCGTCGAGAACCCAGGTGTCGGGCAGTCCGAACGTTTCCTCGTAGTCGCGCAGCAGGCTGCGCAGCTTGCGGGTGGTGACCCGCATCTGGTGAATGGAATCGAACGCGTCGGCCCGCACGGCGCGATCCCACACCAACAGTTCGCGGATCTGCTCGGCCACCGCGCGCTGCAGCGGGTGCTCGGCGGGCTGATCGCCATTGTGCCGCGGCTTGGTGCCGAGCACCCGCGCCAGCTTGGAGGAGTGACCGGCGGGCGCGGCGCCGGCGTCGAGCAGCCGGTTACCCAGGCGGTTCAACAGCTCGGTGTCGGGGGCGCCGTTGGACGCCCCGCTTGCTTCGATGAGCTCCAATTCCCATTCGCGCCACTCCTGCTGGGTGGGCTCCAGGTCGGCGTCCTCGGAGGTTTGGGCCGACCACGCGGTGACGTGGTCGTTGCAGAACTCAGCCAGCGGGGTGCCGTCCGCGGCGTACAACACCTGGCTTTCGCGTTGCGTGGTGATGCGCGCGACCGGTTCAAGCGGGTGGTCGCGGACGATCGCCAGCACGACGTCCACCAGCTCTTCCGGCACGGCGTCGGGGTTGTCCGGGCCGGAGGCGTCCAGCGGTGCCCGCACTTCGGTGCGGACCTCGGGTCCGGCGGGCAGCTTCAGGTGCCACCCCGCGTCGGCGCCACCGGTGCGGCGGCGCAGGGTGATCTTGTTGCGGGCCAGGTCCTGTGCCGGGGTGTCGAAGTACGTCGCGTCCAACGTCTGAGTCGGCGACTTGTCGACGTGCGCCACCGCGGCGATGCCTTCGAACGAGGGCGACACGGTGGACTCGCCGACGTCGAACTTGCGCTCCACCTCTAAATGGCGCGAGGTTTGCGGCGCTTTAGCAGGCATTTTCGGCTCCGTTGAGGGCGCGTCGCCGCGGCCTTGAACGTCGGGGACGGTGGTGATGGGCTCCCATAGCCTGCCATACCCCGGTTACCGGATCGGTGGCGATGGGCGCGTGGCCGTGGCGCTACGGCGGTGGCGGCGGGGGAGGCGTGTCCTCCGGCAGCGGGGCGTAAGCGTCCGGCGGCGGGGCGTAGCGCGCGATGGTGTCGCCGATGTTGGCGCATCCGCTCACCGAGATGCGCCGGCCGCCGCCGACGCAGACGGTCGCCTCCGCTCGGTCGGCGGAATGCGTGGCAAAAACGATGCCGGGAACGGCGGCCATCGCCGCCAACGCCAGCGTGATCCAGCGGCGCGCATTCATGTCCGAAGTATATCGGCGTCGCGGCCGGTGGAAGTCCGATTCGTCGGCCGCGCACGCTCGAATCTCCGCGCCGGAATGGCGCATGCGCCGCCCGGAAACCGCTTATGGTTTGCGGTACGGACAACCGCTCGTCCGGATGCCTGATGAAGGAGCGCTCCATGGTGTCTTTTGCTCGCGGCACGAGAGTGATGGCCGCCGGCGCGGCCGGTGTGGTAATGCTTTTCGCCGGGGCCGGCTCGGCGGGCGCGGATTCGGCAACCGATGCGCCGGAGCCGGCGCCCTCGTCGGCGCCCAACTGCACGGCGGCGGACCTCGCCCAGGTATCCGCGGGTGTGGCCGCGGCGACATCGGCCTACCTGTTCACCCACCCGGACGTGAACGCGTACTTCACCAGCTTGCGCGGCCAGCCCCGCAGCGAAATCCGGGACCAGGTCAAGCAGTACATGGATGCCAACCCGCAGACGCACGCCGACCTGGAGGGCATTCGCCAGCCGCTGACCGATTTCCAGAATCGGTGCCAGTAGCTCAACCGGGGGGCGGCGCGTCGTGCAGATGCAGTGCCAGCCCGCTCAGCTCGCGAATCGTCTGAGTCTCGGGCTCGCGGAACGGCCGCCCGTCGGGGGCGAGCAGGTCGTGGAACCACTCGTCGGGCAAGGCGGGATACGGGTGCTCCCATGAGTCCCACGGGAAGAACGTCTGGGTTTTCCCGGCGACCAGCCCCCAGTTGAACGCGCCGACGTTGTAGCGCTTCGCGATGGGCAGCACGCCCTGGACGGTGCTGCCCAACGGGCGGGCCATGTATTCGGTGCACAGGATCGGGCGCCCGAGGGGTGCGAGCTCGGCGATGCGGCCCTCGAACTCCGCCGGCGCGGCATAGGAATGGAATGTGATCACGTCGGAGTTGTCCAGCTGGATGCCGCTGATCGCGGTGCGACGACCGGGGTCGGCCCACTCGCCGTCCCACACGCCGCTCGTCAGCGGCTGGGACGGATCGACCGTGCGGGCCCAGCCGAATACCTGCGGAAGCAGGTCGGCGACCAGGTCGAGCTTGTCGGCCCGCTCGACGGAGCGGTAGTACTTCGACGGATTGTCCGGCTCGTTCCACAGGTCCCAGCCCAAAACGCGGTCGTCGGTGCGGAATTGGGTCAGCACCCCGGTGACGTAGGCCCGCAGCGTGTTCAGGTAGCCGCGGTCGTCGAGGCGCTGCGCGCCCGGGCTCTGGACCCATCCCGAGTTGTGCACGCCCGGGGTGGGGGCGCGTTGCGGACCGGCCTCGGGATGTGGATCCCAGCAGGAGTCGAACAACACGAACAGCGGCTTGATGTCGTGGCGCGCCGCGATGTCGACGAACTGGGCGAGGCGGACCTGAAACCCCCGCTGGTCCTGCGCCCACAGCAGGTCGTGCAGGAAGACCCGCACCGCGTTGAGCCCGTTGGCGCGGGCCCAGCCCAGTTCGGTGTCGATGCGTCGCGGGTCGAACGTGTCGGGCTGAAACATCTCCAGCTGGTTGATCGCGTTCGACGTGATGTAGTTCGCCCCGACCGGCCAGCCCTGCGCCTGATACCACCGGTTGGCGCGCTCGGGTGACCAGCGGCTTGCCTGCGGCGAGGTGCCAGGCGCGGGCTGCGCGGCCGCGCGAGGTGCTCGGGCCAGTGCCGTGCCTCCTGCCAGCAATAGCGGTAACTTCAGCACGCTTCGGCGGTGCACGAAGTCACCACGAATCCCCCGGTCGATGTGTTCACCCTCGCTCTTGAGAAGCTATCCAAGAGCAATCGTACGCGCCTGCCACACAACGGGTTTGGCGATTTGGGGGATTACGTCAGAAGCAGTGCTCGTCGGCGGGGAAGGTGCCCTCGGCCACCTCTTGCGCGTATTGGGTGGCCGCCCGGCGCAACTGGTCGCCGACGTCGGCGAACCGCTTGACGAAGCGCGCGGCCTTGCCGCTGCTGACGCCGGCCATGTCCTGCCAGACCAGAACCTGGCCGTCGCAGTTGGGGCCGGCGCCGATGCCGATGGTCGGGATGGTCAGCTTGCCGGTGATCTGCGTGGCCAGTTCGGCCGGCACCATCTCCATGACGACGGAGAACGCCCCGGCCTCGGCGACCGCGATCGCGTCGTGCACGGTCTGTTCCGCGGCGTCACCGCGACCTTGCACCCGGAACCCGCCCAGGCTGTTGACGCTCTGCGGCGTGAAGCCGATGTGCGCCATCACCGGGATGCCGGCCGCGGTCAGGCAGGCGATCTGGTCGACCACCCGCTCGCCGCCCTCGAGCTTGACGGCGTGTGCGCCGCCCTCCTTCATGAACCGGGTGGCCGACGCCAGAGCCGCGGCGGGCCCGGCCTCGTAGCTGCCGAACGGCAGGTCCGCGACGACCAGCGCGTGCCGGGCGCCCCGCACCACGCCGCGCACCAACGGGATCATCTCGTCGATCGAGACGGGCACCGTGGTGTCGTAGCCGTAGACGACGTTGGCGGCCGAGTCGCCGACCAGCAGGACCGGAATGCCCGCCTCGTCGAAGATGCGCGCGGTGGAGAAGTCGTAGGCCGTGAGCATGGCCCACTTGTGGCCTTCGGCCTTCATCTTCTGCAGGTGGTGGGTGCGGATTTTGGGGAGCGGCTGCTCCGACGTGCCGGCACCATAAACGTTCTGCTCAGACATCATTGTCCCTAGTGGTGGTCGGGTCGATCCTCGTGGCCTCTTGGGGTCCCCGGGTTCGTCTGACGGTGCCATTCTGCCATCTCTGCTGTGCGGTTGCACCGTCGCTGTGATGTGTGCCATACACCCGGTCGCATCGCCGTCGCGCGCCGGCGGCCCGGTGGTGCCGCTCATGAGAATCTCAGCTTGGCTCTGGCAGCATATGTGGGCATGGGTCTGTCTCGCCGCGACAAGGTTGCGCGCACGCTGCTGGTTGGGACGGCGTTTGCTGCCGTGGCGCTGCTGCTCGCGGGCTGCGTGCGCGTCGTCGGCGGGCGCGCCCTGCTGGCCGAACCCAAGCTCGGGCAGGCCGTCGAGTGGACACCGTGCAAGTCGTCGAACCCGAAGGCCAAGATTCCCGCCGGGGCGCTGTGCGGCAAGTTGGCGGTGCCGGTGGACTACGACCACCGCGACGGCGACGTCGCGACGCTGGCGATGATCCGGTTCCCTGCCACCGGCGACAAGATCGGCTCGCTGGTGATCAACCCGGGCGGTCCCGGGGAGTCGGGCATCGAGGCCGCGCTGGGCGTGGTGCAGTCGCTGCCCAAGCGGGTCCGCGAGCGGTTCGACCTGGTGGGCTTCGATCCCCGCGGCGTGGGGTCGTCGCGGCCGGCGGTCTGGTGCAACTCCGACGCCGACAACGACCGGCTGCGCACAGAGCCCAACGTCGACTACACCCCGGCGGGCGTGGCGCACATCGAGGACGAGACCAAGCAGTTCGTCGGCCGCTGCGTCGACAAGATGGGCAAGAACTTCCTGGCCAACGTCGGCACGGTCAACGTCGCCAAGGATCTGGACTCGATCCGTGCGGCGCTGGGCGACGACAAGCTGACCTACCTCGGCTACTCCTACGGCACCCGGATCGGCTCCGCCTACGCGGAGGCCTACCCGGACAAGGTGCGGGCGATGATCCTCGACGGCGCCGTCGACCCCAACGCCGACCCGATCGAGGCAGACCTGCGCCAGGCCAAGGGTTTCCAGGACGCGTTCAACGACTTCGCCACCGACTGCGCGAAGAAGCCGACCTGCCCGCTGGGCACCGACCCGGCCAAGGCCGTCGACGTCTACCACAGCCTGGTCGACCCGCTGGTCGATCCCAACAACCCGATGGTCGGCAAGCCGGCCCCCACGAACGACCCACGGGGACTGAGCTATAGCGACGCCATCGTCGGCACGATCATGGCGCTGTACTCGCCCACGTTGTGGCATCACCTGAGCGACGGGCTGGGCGAGCTGGCCGACCACCGAGGCGACACCCTGCTCGCGCTGGCCGACATGTACATGCGCCGCGACGCGCACGGCCACTACACCAACGCCACCGACGCACGGGTCGCCATCAACTGCGTCGACCAGCCGCCGATCACCGACCGCGCCAAGGTGATTGACGAAGACCGGCGCTCGCGGGAGATCGCGCCGTTCATGAGCTACGGCCAGTTCACCGGCGACGCGCCGCTGGGCACCTGCGCCTTCTGGCCGGTGCCGCCGACGAGCAAGCCGCACCCCATCTCCGCGCCCGGCCTGGCGCCGACCGTGGTGGTCTCGACCACCCACGACCCGGCCACCCCGTACAAGGCCGGGGTGGATCTGGCCAACCAGCTGCGCAGCTCGCTGCTCACCTACGACGGGACCCAGCACACGGTCGTGTTCCAGGGCGACGGCTGCATCGACAACTACGTCACGGCATACCTGGTCGGCGGCGCCACACCGCCCAGCGGCGCAAAGTGCTAGTGCGCGTACACCTCTGACGCCGAGTGCAACGCAACGCGCCGGTGCTCCGCAGACGAGACCAAGGCGTAACCGTTTCGCGGCGCTTCGGGTACCCGCGGCTGACACGATGACAGCCATGTCGCGCCTGGGGTCCTTGAGCTCGGCGCTGCTGTCATTCGCGTTGGTGGTGGGGCAATCGGCGGTGGCCGGTGCCACCCCCGAACCCGACGCCGGGCAGACCCCGGCGCCGAGGGCGTCGGTGGCCACGTCGCAGCCGTGGGGGAGCTGCGGTCAATTCGTCACGGACACAAGCGATGTCCCCACCGCGCAGTGCACCACGGTGTCAGTCCCGGTCGACTACGACAATCCCGGCGCCGGGCAGGCCAAGCTGGCGGTGATCCGCGTGCCGGCGACCGGCCAGCGGATCGGCTCGCTGTTGGTCAATCCGGGCGGCCCGGGCGGATCCGCGGTCGACATGGTGGCCGGGATGGCGTCGGATCTGGAGAACACGCCCATCCGGCGCAACTTCGACCTGGTCGGTTTCGACCCGCGAGGGGTGGGGCATTCCACCCCGGCGCTGCGCTGCCGCACCGACGCCGAGTTCGACGCCTACCGTCGCGAGCCGATGGTCGACTACAGCCCGGCCGGCGTCGCGCACATCGAACAGCTCTACCAACAGCTGGCCCAGCAGTGCGTGACCCGGATGGGCACCGGGTTCCTGGCCAACGTCGGCACCGCGTCGGTGGCCCGCGACATGGACATGGTCCGCCAGGCGCTGGGCGACGATCAGATCAACTACCTCGGCTACAGCTACGGTACCGAGCTGGGCACCGCGTACCTGGAGCGCTTCGGCGCCCACGTCCGGACGATGGTGCTCGACGGCGCGATCGACCCGACCGTCGGCCCGGTCGACGAGAACGTGCAGCAGATGGCGGGATTTCAAACCGCTTTCAACGACTACGCCACCGACTGCGCCCGCTCGCCGGGCTGCCCGCTGGGCACCGACCCGGCCCAGTTCGTCAACCGCTATCACGCCCTCATCGACCCGTTGGTCGCCAAGCCGGGCCACACGTCGGACTCCCGCGGCCTGAGTTACGCCGACGCGACCACCGGCACCATCAACGCGCTGTACACACCGGCGCACTGGAAGTACCTGACCAGCGGCCTGCTCGGGCTGCAGCGCGGCACCGACGCGGGCGACCTGCTGCTGCTCGCCGACGACTACGAGGGCCGCGACCGCGGCGGGCACTACACCAACGATCAGGATGCGTTCAACGCGATCCGGTGCGTCGACGCGCCCACGCCGAAGGATGCGGCGAGCTGGGTGTCGGCGGATCGGCGCATCCGCCAGGCCGCCCCGTTCCTCAGCTACGGGCAGTTCACCGGGGATGCCCCCCGCGACCTGTGCGCGCTGTGGCCGGTGCCGGCGACGTCGACGCCGCACGCGGCCTCGCCGGCGGCGCCGGGCAAGGTCGTCGTCGTCTCCACCACGCACGATCCGGCCACCCCGTACCAGGCTGGCGTCAACCTAGCCCGCCAACTGGGTGGCCCGCTGATCACCTACGACGGGACGCAACACACCGCGGTGTTCAACGGCGACCAGTGTGTGGACGGCGCCGTGACGCGTTATCTCGTCGCGGGGACGTTGCCGCCGCCGTCCTACCGGTGCCAGTCCTGACGGCACTGAGCAGCCTGTTTGCAATGTTCGCAATTGTTCCGAGCGCGCATCGGTAACACAGAATTAACAGCTGTTGCCTACTGTTTCGGTTATGGATCGCCAGAAGGAATTCGTCCTCCGCACCCTGGAGGAACGGGATATCCGTTTCGTTCGGCTGTGGTTCACCGATGTGCTCGGCACGCTCAAGTCGGTGGCCATCGCCCCGGCCGAACTCGAGGGCGCCTTCGAGGAAGGCATCGGCTTCGACGGATCATCGATCGAGGGCTTCGCCCGCGTCTCGGAATCCGACACCGTGGCCAACCCCGACCCGTCGACCTTCCAGGTGTTGCCGTGGGCCTCCGCCGGCCACCACCACTCGGCGCGGATGTTCTGCGACATCACCATGCCGGACGGATCGCCGTCGTGGGCGGACCCGCGCCACGTGCTGCGCCGCCAGCTGCAGAAGGCCAACGACCTCGGCTTCTCCTGCTACGTGCACCCCGAGATCGAGTTCTTCCTGCTCAAGCCCGGCCCCGACGACGGGTCGAGGCCGGTTCCCGTCGATACCGCCGGCTATTTCGATCAGGCGGTGCACGACTCGGCCTCCAACTTCCGTCGGCACGCGATCGAGGCGCTGGAATTCATGGGCATCTCGGTGGAATTCAGCCACCACGAGGGCGCGCCCGGCCAGCAGGAGATCGATCTGCGGTTCGCCGACGCGCTGTCGATGGCCGACAACGTGATGACCTTCCGCTACGTCATCAAGGAAGTCGCGATCGAGAACGGGGCGCGGGCGTCGTTCATGCCCAAACCTTTCGCCGAGCATCCGGGCTCGGCCATGCACACCCACATGAGCCTGTTCGAGGGCGACGTCAACGCGTTCCACAGCCCGGACGACCCGCTGCAGCTCTCCGACGTGGGCAAGTCGTTCATCGCCGGGATACTCGAGCACGCCTCCGAGATCAGCGCGGTCACCAATCAATGGGTCAACTCCTACAAGCGGCTGGTGCATGGCGGCGAGGCGCCCACCGCGGCATCGTGGGGCGCGGCGAATCGCTCGGCGCTGGTGCGGGTGCCGATGTACACCCCGCACAAGACGTCGTCGCGGCGGATCGAGGTGCGCAGCCCCGACTCGGCCTGCAACCCGTATCTGGCGTACGCCGTGCTGCTCGCCGCCGGCCTGCGCGGGGTGGAAAAGGGCTACGTGCTGGGACCCCAGGCCGAGGACAACGTGTGGGACCTGACCGCCGAGGAGCGGATCGCGATGGGCTACCGCGAGCTGCCGACAAGCCTGGATGCCGCGCTGCGTGCCATGGAGTCCTCCGAGCTCGTCGCGGAAACGTTGGGGGAGCACGTCTTTGACTTCTTCCTGCGCAACAAGCGCACCGAGTGGGCCAACTACCGCAGCCACGTCACCCCCTACGAGCTGAGCACCTACCTGTCGCTGTAGGGCCCGGCGCCCGCCTTTCCCCTGCGCGCCAGGCAGGTTGCGATACCGTCGTGAGCGTGACCAAACCCGCGACGCAGCGCCCCCGGCTGCCCAGCGTGGGCCGGCTCGGCTTGGTCGATCCCCCGGCGAGCGACCGCCTGAGGCAGCTCGGTTGGTACGACCACGACGACCAGGCCCACGTGGACCTGCTGTGGTCGCTGTCGCGCGCCCCCGACCCCGACGCCGCGCTGCGCGCCCTGATGCGGCTGGCGGAGAACCCCGAGGCCGACTGGGACGAGCTCAACGCGGCGCTGCTCACCGAACGCCCCCTGCGCGGGCGGCTGTTCGCCGTGCTCGGGTCGTCGCTGGCGCTGGGCGACCACCTGGCCGTGCACCCGCAGTCGTGGAAACTGTTGCGCGGCAAGGCCAAACTGCCCAGCCACGACGAGCTGTGCGCGGCGTTCACCGAGTGCGTCGACCAGGCGTCGGACGCGCCGGGTTCGGTGGTGCCGCGCCTGCAGACCCTGTACCGCGATCAGCTGCTGCTGCTGGCCGCGCTCGATCTTGCCGCCACGGTGGAAGACGAACCGGTGCTGCCGTTCACGGTGGTGGGCGCCCAGCTGTCGGACCTGGCGGACGCCGCGCTGGCCGCCGCGCTGCGGGTGGCCGAGCTGAGCGCGTGCGGCGACCGGACGCCACCGCGGCTGGCGGTCATCGCGATGGGCAAATGCGGTGCCCGCGAACTGAACTACGTCAGCGACGTCGACGTCATCTTCGTCGGCGAGCGCGCCGACCCGCTCACCACCCGGGTGGCCAGCGAAATGATGCGGGTCGCGTCGGAGGCCTTCTTCCAGGTCGACGCCGGGCTGCGGCCGGAGGGCCGCAGCGGTGAGTTGGTCCGCACCGTCGAGTCGCACATCGCCTACTACCAGCGCTGGGCGAAAACGTGGGAGTTTCAGGCGTTGCTGAAAGCCCGCGCCGCCGTGGGCGATCGGGAGCTCGCCGAGCGCTACCTGTCCGCGTTGATGCCGATGGTGTGGGTGGCCTGCGAGCGGGAGGATTTCGTTGGCGAGGTTCAGGCCATGCGCCGCCGGGTCGAGCAGCTGGTGCCCGCCGACGTGCGCGGCCGCGAGATCAAACTGGGCAGCGGCGGGCTGCGCGACGTGGAATTCGCGGTGCAGCTGCTGCAGCTGGTGCACGGCCGCAGCGACGAGTCGCTGCACGTGGCGTCCACGGTGGACGCGTTGCACGCGTTGGGGCAGGGCGGCTACATCGGCCGCGAGGACGCGGCGAACCTGACCGCCTCCTACGAGTTCCTCCGGCTGCTCGAGCACCGGCTGCAGCTGCAGCGGCTCAAGCGCACCCACCTGCTGCCCGAAGCCGAGGACGAGGAGGCGGTGCGCTGGCTGGCGCGCGCCGCGCACATCCGGCCCGACGGGCTGCACGACGCGGCAGGTGTGCTGCGCGAGGAACTGCGGCACCAGAACCTGCGGGTGTCGCAGCTGCACGCCAAGCTCTTCTACCAGCCGCTGCTGGAATCGATCGGCCCGGCCGGCCTGGAGATCGGGCATGGGATGACCTCGGAGGCCGCCGAACGTCAGCTGGCCGCGCTCGGCTACGAGGGCCCGCAGAGCGCGTTGAAACACATGTCGGCGCTGGTCAATCAGAGCGGCCGGCGCGGTCGCGTGCAGTCGGTGCTGTTGCCCAGGCTGCTGCATTGGATGTCGTACGCCCCCGATCCCGACGGCGGGCTGTTGGCCTACCGCCGCCTGTCCGAGGCGCTGGCCGCGGAGAACTGGTATCTGGCCACGCTGCGTGACAAGCCGGCGGTGGCCCGGCGGCTGATGCACGTGCTGGGCACCTCGGCCTTCGTGCCGGACCTGTTGATGCGCGCGCCCAGGGTGATTCAGGACTACAGCGACGGTGCCGCCGGACCGAAACTGCTCGAGACGGATCCCGCCGCGGTGGCCCGCGCGCTGATCGCCTCGGCGGCGCGCCACCCGGACGCGCCGCGCGCGATCGCGGCCGCCCGCACGCTGCGCCGCCGCGAACTGGCCCGCATCGGCTCGGCCGACCTGCTGGGCTTCCTCGAGGTCACCGACGTGTGCCGGGCGCTCACCTCGGTGTGGGTGGCCGTGCTGCAGGCCGCGCTGGACGCGATGATTCGCGCCAACCTGCCCAAGGACGGCAAGGCGCCGGCCGCCATCGCGGTGATCGGCATGGGCAGGCTGGGCGGCGCCGAACTGGGCTACGGGTCCGACGCGGACGTGATGTTCGTGTGCGAGCCCGCCCACGGGGCCGAGGACTCGGCGGCGATCCGGTGGTCGACGACGGTCGCCGAACAGGTGCGCACGCTGCTGGGCACGCCCAGCGTCGACCCGCCGCTGGAGGTCGACGCCAACCTGCGGCCGGAAGGCCGGCAGGGTCCGCTGGTGCGCACGCTGGGTTCCTACGCCGCCTACTACGAGCAGTGGGCGCAGCCGTGGGAGATTCAGGCGCTGCTGCGCGCGCACGCGGTCGCCGGCGACGCGGACCTGGGGCAGCGGTTCCTGTTGATGGCCGACCGGACGCGTTACCCGGCCGACGGGGTGTCCGCCGAGGCGGTGCGGGAGATCCGCCGCATCAAGGCCCGCGTGGACGCCGAGCGGCTGCCGCGCGGCGCCGACCCGAACACGCACACCAAGCTGGGCCGCGGCGGGCTGGCGGACGTCGAATGGACCGTGCAGCTGATGCAGCTGCGGCACGCGCACCGAATTCCCGCCCTGCACAACACCTCCACGCTGCAATGCCTGGACGCGATCGCCGCGGCCGACCTGGTGCCCGCCGACGAGGTCGACCTGCTCCGGCAGGCGTGGCTGACGGCCACCCGGGCGCGCAACGCGCTGGTGCTGGTCCGCGGCAAGCCGACCGACCAGTTGCCCGGGCCGGGCCGCCAGCTCAACGCGGTCGCGGTGGCCGCGGGCTGGCCGACCGATGACGGCGGGGAGTTCTTGGACAACTATCTGCGGGTCACTCGGCGGGCAAAAGCCGTGGTACGAAAGGTGTTTGGGAGTTGACTCAGGAGACCGGCGCGTTGGACGCCGTATTCGAGGTGCTCGACGCGGCGGAGGCTGAGCGCGTGACCGCCCTGTATGCCCCGTTGGCCGACGCCGTGCGCGAGCTCGTCGACGCGACCATCCGGACCGAGGTCGACGACGAGGTCGTCGCCCAGGCGCGCGCCGCGATCGAGGCCGTCACCCGGTCGTTGCGGCAACGGACGCGGCCGGTGGGCGTGAGCTACCGCGTCAACGGCCGACCGCTGCCGTTGGGCAACGCCGCGATCGGCGTGTGCAACCCGATAGCGCCGCCGATCGTCGTCCACCACGACGGCGGCGGCCGTTGCTGGAGCGAGTTCGTCCTCGGCTCGGCGTACGAGGGGCCGCCGAAACTGGTGCACGGCGGCGTCAGCGCCCTGGTGCTCGACCACATGCTCGGCGAGGCGGCCAGCGAGGGGCTGTCCAAGGCGCGCTTCACCGGCACCATCACCGTCAAGTACCTGCGCGGCACCCCGTTGGGTCCGCTGCGGTCCGAGGCGTGGGTGGACGGCAAGGAAGGCGTCAAAGTGTTTGCGCGCGGCACGATTTCAGACGCGAACGGGGTCACCGTCGAGGCCGAAGGCGTCTTCATCGAGCCGGCGTGGGCGCGGGAAGCCGAATGAAGTTCTACATCAGCAGCGCGTTTCTGAACACCCGGGAGATCATCGAGCTCGCCAAGGCCGCCGACGAACTCGGCTACGACGGCATCGGAATCCCCGACCACGTCGTCAACCTGGAGACCCTGGACACCCCGTACCCGTACACCAAGGACGGGGAGCGCCGCTGGCAGCCGTTCACCGACTGGCCCGATCCGTGGGTGCTGGTCGGCGCGCTGGCTCAGGTCACCACCCGCCTGCGGTTCGTCACGACCGTCTACATTCCCGCGATGCGCAACCCCTATTCGGCCGCGAAAGCCATTGGCACCGCGGCGGTTCTGGCGTCGGGCCGGGTGGAGCTCGGCATCGGCGTCGGCTGGTGCCGGGAGGAATTCGCGTTGATGGGGGAGCGGTTCGAGGCCCGCGGGAAACGGACCGACGAAATCATCGACCTGATGCGGGCGCTGTGGCGGCCGGGCTGGGCGGAGTTCGAGGGCGAGTTCTACCGTGCGCCGCGGCTGGAGATGGAGCCGACGCCGCCGCCGATACCGGTGTATGTCGGCGGGCTCAGCGACATCGCGCTGCGCCGCGCCGCCCGCAACGACGGCTGGATCGGCGACCTGATCAAGACCGAGCGCGCCATCGAGGCCGTGGGCAAGCTGCGGGAGTTGCGCGCCGAAAACGGTTTGTCTTTCCACGATTTCACCGTGTTGACGCCGCTGACCGACGCCTTCACCACCGCCGACTACCAGCGCGCCGCCGACGCGGGCATCACCGGCATCATCACCATGCCGTGGATGTTCTACACCGGACCGGATGCGTCGCTGGAGGACAAGATCGACGGCATGCAGCGCTTCCGCAAGGACTTGGCGCTCGACGGTTAGCTCGGGCTTGTTTGCCGCGACACTTAATCCTTGGCGACGACACGCCGTCGAAGTTCGCCGTAGTTTATGTCTCGCGAGAGGATGACGGGCATGCCAATCGGTCGGGTTCGCCCGGCGTCCGCATCGGATGCCGAGGAGTGCCTTGCGATCTATCGGCCCTATGTCACCGACACGACGATCAGCTGGGAGCTCGAAGTCCCCAGCGTTGGGGAGATGGCCGGCCGCATCGCCGACGCCCACGAATGGCTGGTGCTCGAACGGGAGGGTCGCGTCGTCGGTTTCGCCTACGGCCATGCGCTCTGGCGTCTGCCCAGCTTTCAGTGGTCGGTCGAGACGGGCATCTACGTCGACCCCGACCGTCACCGCACGGGCTGCGGCCGCCAGCTCTACACGGAACTACTGCGCCGGCTCGCCGAGCGCGGATACCGGCGAGCGCTCGCCGGCATCACCCAGCCGAACGAGGCCAGCAACGGGTTCCACCGGTCGTTCGGATTCCGCGACGCCGGCCTTTATCGCCGCGTCGCGTGGAAGCACGGCCGGTGGCACGACGTCGCGTGGATGCAACTCGACCTGGTGGGGACGGCCGATCCCGACGAGCCGCCCGGTCCGATCGGGTGAAGGGTTAGCGGCCCCCGCCGGCCCCGCCGCCCACGAAGCCTCCGCCGGCCCCGCCGCCGACAAAGCCTCCGCCGGCGCCGCCGCCCACGAAGCCTCCGCCCGCTCCGCCACCGAAGAAGCGGCCTCCACCGGCTCCGCCGCCAACGCGGCCCAGGGTCATTGTCTGTGCGGTGCTGATAGTCATGGCCGAGAAGCTAACGCCGGATCCGATGCCGCCGCAAGAGTTTTAATCTGAATTTTCGGCTACGTGATTTGCCAGAGCAACTACTTGCCCTGGGCGTCGATGCCGACCTCCGGGCACTCCCAGTCCGCGTCGGTGTTTTTGGCCGCGGCGCTGTCGGCGATGTGCTCAATCCGCTTCAGCGAAATGACGTGAGAGGCATCGGCATTGACGATGACGGCGAATCCCGCGGCCGGAGCCCATCGGGCCGGCACCAATACCCAGCGGTCATTGTGGACCGCCAGCGAGCGGAAACACTCGTAGCGCAGAAACGCCGACTTCGCCGACGGGTCAGCGCCCTGCGGAGCCCAGCTCACCTTGATCTGATTGCCGAGCAGCAGCGGCACGTCCTGCTTGGCGTCCACATCCAGCACGACGACGTTCTCCCGCGACCACAAACCCGCATTGGTGTTGATCGCGAGGTCGTGACCGCGGAAGGTGGCGAAGATGTCGGCGACCCAAAACAACGCCACCACGATCGCGCCGGCCGCCACCACCAGGCTGCCCCGTTCGGCGGCCGCGAACGGTCGCGGCGCATCGCTGGCGCGGGTCCCCCCGAGCAGCCACAGCCCGACCATAAGGAGGGCGGCGCCCAGGCCGAGCGCCACGGGCGTCACGGCGTCAACCCGGATCGGTGCCCAATCGGGTTTGGTGAGTCCGACGATCGCCCTTGCCACGCCCACCACGCCGAGGGCGATAGCGACCCAGGCGACCCTGCGCAGCAACCGGGGCCGGTGACCGGATTGCACCAGGCGACGCAGGTAATCGGCGGCCCAGAGCATGGCCACCCACGCGAGCAAGCCCACCACCAGCGGAACGTACAGCGCGGGAAGGCTTTTGACCACATAGTCGGTGGTGGTGAATCCGATTGCGTCCGTGTCGATTCCGAAATACGAGAAGTACGTTCGGGTGGCGACGTAGCCGTAGAAATAGCACAGCGAGGTGATGATGGTGGTCGGCGCGATGAACAATCCCACGACGCCGATCCACTTCGGCATCGCGGGCGAAACCTCTTCCTCGCTCACGACGATGGCGCCCGAGGCGGCGTGCCGGGGGTCGGCGAAGTGCCGGTGGTCACCGGCGGCCGGCTGGTTGTTGTGGACGGCTCGGGCGTTGTCACGCTCGTCGTGGGCGGCGTGCCGGTGGTCACCGTGGGCGGCGTATAGACGGAAATGCTCGACGTGGACGGGGCCTTGGTGCGCGTCGTCGAAGTCACCGACGGAGAGCTTGTCGGCGGCGCCTTGGTGTCCGAGGCGCACGAGGCCAACCAGAAGGCCGCGGCGGCGGCAAGCGCTGCGACTACCGCCTTGCGCGCTGTCGACGGGACTGGACCGGTCTGCGCCATGGCAACCTCCACACGCGGCATCCCCGAGATGCGATATTCCCACCCCGCGGACCCGTTGTGGCGACTATCGCCGAATCTCCGGCCCGGCGAGCCGAAACCGCGTCCGGTCAGTTCCCGATGGGCGGGCGGGGGTCGCCGGCCACCGGCGGGATCGGCCCCTCACCAGCTTCCGGCACGACGGCGTCCTTGTCCTCGGGCTCGTCGGCGGTGTGGTCGGGCGCGTCGTCCTCAGGGTTGCGGTTCACCGGACCCACTGTAGGCCCGGCAAAACGAAACCACCCGGGCGGCGGTTGCCACGCGGGTGGTTTCGGTTGACGGGTTTAGACGTCGTAGTAGAGCGCGAACTCGTACGGGTGGGGCCGGATCTGCACGGGCAGGATCTCGTTCTCACGCTTGAAGCTGATCCACGTCTCGATCAGGTCGGGCGTGAAAACCCCACCCTCGGTGAGGTATTCGTGATCCTCTTCCAGCCGGTCGATCACCGCGGACAGCTGGGTGGGCGCCTGCGGGATGTTGGCGGCCTCCTCCGGCGGCAACTCGTAGAGGTCCTTGTCGACCGGGGCCTGCGGCTCGATCTTGTTCTTGATGCCGTCCAGCCCGGCCATCAGCATCGCCGAGAACGCCAGGTACGGGTTGCCCGACGAGTCGGGGCAACGGAACTCGAGCCGCTTGGCCTTCGGGTTGCTGCCGGTGATCGGGATGCGGACACAGGCCGAGCGGTTGCGCTGGCTGTAGACCAGGTTGATCGGCGCCTCGTAACCCGGGACCAGTCGCTTGTAGGAGTTGACGGTCGGGTTGGTGAAGGCCAGCAGCGACGGGGCGTGGTGCAGCAGGCCGCCGATGTAGTGGCGGGCCGTGTCCGACAGGCCGGCGTAGCCGGTCTCGTCGTACATCAACGGGCTGCCGTCCTTCCACAGCGACTGGTGCGTGTGCATGCCGGATCCGTTGTCGCCGAACAGCGGCTTGGGCATGAACGTGACGGTCTTGCCCGCCTGCCACGCCGTGTTCTTGACGATGTACTTGTACAGCTGCATGTCGTCGGCGGCGTGCAGCAGCGTGTTGAACTTGTAGTTGATCTCGGCCTGACCACCGGAGCCCACCTCGTGGTGACCCTTCTCCAGGCTGAAGCCGGCCTTGATGAGGTTAGACAGCATGTCGGCGCGCAGGTCGACGTAGTGGTCGACGGGAGCGACCGGGAAGTACCCACCCTTGGGGCGGACCTTGTAGCCGCGGTTGGGAGTGCCGTCGTTCTCGGTCGGCTCGCCGGTGTTCCACCAGCCCGAGATCGCGTCGACCTCGTAGAAGGAGCCGTTGGTGCGCGAGTCGAAGCTCACCGAGTCGAAGATGTAGAACTCCGCCTCGGCGCCGAAGTAGGCGGTGTCGGCGACCCCGGTGCTGATCAGGTAGTTCTCCGCCTTGCGGGCGATGTTGCGCGGGTCGCGCGAGTAGGGCTCGAGGGTGAACGGGTCGTGCACGAAGAAGTTCAGGTTCAGCGTCTTGTGCTCGGTGAACAGGTCGATCTGCGCCGTCGCGGGGTCGGGCAGGAGCAGCATGTCGGATTCGTGGATGGACTGGAAGCCTCGAATCGAGGAACCGTCGAAGGCCAGGCCGTCCTCGAAGACGCTCTCGTCGAAGAACGAAACCGGAATCGTGAAATGCTGCATGATGCCTGGCAAGTCACAGAACCGGACGTCGACAAACTCGACGTTCTCGTCCTTGACGAGTTTGAAGACGTCGTCGGGCGTCGTTTCCGTCACAGAATGCTCCTTTACTTGGTGAGATCCGCGGCCTGACGCTATGGAGAGGATGTTGCCCGCCAGTCAACCCCGTGTTGCGCGCAGGTTACGCGACCGATGTCATCTGCGAAAGAGGCGGTGTCGGCGGCGGGTTCTATTGTGGGGCCATGGATCGCAAGATCGTATCTGGTTCGGCTCCGGCGCGCAGCGTCGGCTTGGCGACCCGGACCCCTCAGGTCCTGCAGCCGAACGCCGGTCCCGGCCGATGACGCCGGAGCCGCGGGCCGCATACCCCGGCGAGCGGTTGGGATTGCCGCAAAGCGGGCCGGGGTCGCTGGCCCCGATGGGACGCCGGCTGGGTGCCCTGATGATCGACTGGCTGATCTCCTACGGCCTGGCCGCGCTGGCGCTGCGCTTCGGCGTCTTCTCCGAACACGCGTTGTCGACGGCGGTGCTGGCCATCTGGTTCGTGCTCGGCGTGATCTCGGTGCGGCTGTTCGGCTTCACGCCCGGGCAGTTGGTGCTGGGCCTGCAGGTCGTGACGGTCGACGACCGGGGCGCGGTCGGCATCGGCCGGGCGGTGGTGCGCGGCGTGTTGGTCGGGACCGTGGTTCCGGCGTTGTTCACCGACTGGGACGGTCGCGGCATGCAGGATCGGCTGACCGCGACCGCGGTCGTCCGGCGTTAGCTACTTGCGGCGCACCGTCCGTTGCACGCCGCGCATCTTGCCGGCGTTGGGAAGCGGCCCCTTCGGCAGGACGGCGGCGCCCGCCCGCGTACCCAGCGCGGCGAGCCTGGACTCCAGCGTGTCCATCTGCTTGGCGGTGATGTTGGCCGGCAGGCGGTTGAGGTGGCGCTCCAGCTTGGACAGCGGCACCTCGTCGTCGCCGTTGCCGACGACGAGGTCGTAGATCGGCACCTCGCCGATCAACCGCGCGGTGCGCTTCTTCTCCTGGGCCAGCAGCGGCCGAACCCGGGCCGACGACCCTTCCCCGACCAAGATGACGCCCGGCCGGCCGATGACCCGGTGCACCGCGTCGAGGTGGCCGGTCGCGGCCACGCCCGGCGTCACCCGCCACTTGCCGCGCAGGTTGTCCAACGCCCAAGCCGCCGCGCCGGTTTGTCCCTCGGCCTTGCTGTAGACGCTCTTCTGCGCGCGGCGACCGAACACGATGAAGGCCGCCAGCGCGCCCAGCAGCACGCCCAGCGGGATCAAGGTAAACGTGGTCAGCCCGCCGGCCCACACGCCGACGGCCACCGAGGCGGCCACGATCAGCACGAAGACGCCGATCATGTAAGGCAACAGCCGCTTGTCCTCGCGGCGCTGAAGGTTGAACGCCTGCCACAACTGGGCGCGGCGCTCCTTTGCCGCGGCCTTGCGCGCGGCCTGCGCCTGCGCCCGGGCGGCCTTGTTCTCAGCGGCGGTGCGGGGTTTAGCCATAGTCAAAGAATACGTACCGGCAAATCGGGCCGACTTCCGTCAGGCGCGGGTGCGCGCGGCTTGCTCGTAGAGCCGGCCCGCCCGGTAGGACGACCGCACCAGCGGCCCGGCCAGCACCCCGGAGAAGCCCAGCCCCTCGGCGTGCCGGGAGAATTCGACGAACTCCTCGGGCCGCACCCAGCGCTCGACCGGGTGATGGCGCGTCGAGGGACGCAGGTACTGGGTGATGGTGACGATGTCGCAGCCGGCGGCCCGCAGGTCGGCCAGCGCGGTGCGCACCTCGTCGGGGGTTTCGCCGAGCCCGAGGATGAGGTTGCTCTTGGTGACCAGCCCGAAGTCGCGCGCCGCGGTGATGACGTCCAGGCTGCGCTGGTAGCTGAAGGCCGGCCGGATCCGCTTGAAGATGCGGGGCACGGTTTCGACGTTGTGCGCCAACACTTCCGGGCGGGATCCGAAAACCTCGGCAAGCCGCGCGGGTTCGCCGTTGAAGTCGGGTATCAAAAGCTCGACGCCGGTCGACGGGTTGAGCTCTTTGATCGCCCGCACCGTCTCGGCGTACAGCCAGGCCCCGCCGTCGGGCAGGTCATCGCGGGCCACCCCGGTGATGGTGGCGTAGCGCAGTCCCATCGTCCGCACGCTGTCGGCGACGCGTCTCGGCTCGTCGCGGTCCAGGGCGGCGGGCTTGCCGGTGTCGATCTGGCAGAAGTCGCAGCGCCGCGTGCACTGGTCACCGCCGATCAGGAAGGTGGCCTCCCGGTCCTCCCAGCACTCGAAGATGTTGGGGCAGCCGGCCTCTTCGCAGACCGTGTGCAGCCCCTCGCGGCGGACCAGGCCCTTCAACTGGGTGTATTCGGGTCCCATCCGGGCGCGGACCTTGATCCACGGCGGCTTGCGCTCGATCGGGGTTTGCGCGTTGCGGACCTCGAGGCGCAGCAGCTTGCGGCCTTCGGGTGCGACAGTCACGCCCTCGATGCTACGCGGGGGGTCGGCAGGTGTTCCCGCACTGGCAGGGCGCCGTCGAGGGCGTCGCAGACGGCGTCGGCGACGGCCGCTCGGACGTCGTCGACCGTCACCGGGCGCCGCAGCTCGGCCGACAACGACGTCACCCCGGCGTCGCTGATGCCGCACGGGACGATCGTGCCGAACGCGCCGAGGTCGCAGTCGCAGTTGAGCGCGAACCCGTGCAGGGTGGTCGCGCGCGAGATCCGCACGCCGATGGCGCCCACCTTGCGGTCGGGCCGGTCGCCGCCCGGCACCCCCCCCCCGGACCGCCCGTCCACCCGGCAGGTGTCCAGGCCGAGTTCGCCGCACACCTTGATCAGGGCCTCCTCGAGGCGGCGAACGTAATTCAGCACGTCCAGCGGTTCGCGCAGGCCGATGATCGGATAGCCGACCAGTTGGCCGGGGCCGTGCCAGGTAATCTTGCCGCCCCGGTCGGTGTCGACGACCGGGGTGCCGTCCATCGGTCGTTCGTGCGGCTCGGTGCGCCGCCCCGCGGTGTAGACCGCCGGGTGCTCCAGCAGCAGCAGCGTGTCGCCGCCGCCGGCGACCCTGGCGTCGGCCAGTTCGCGCTGCAGCTGCCAGGCGGTGCGGTACTCGACGCTTCCGAGCTGGCGGACGTCGATCGCGGCCCGGCTGGCCCGGATGGAATCGATCACCTTCGCGACGCTACCCCTGCGGCGGGTGCGATGCGCGTCACGCACCGGCGAAGACTTCGGCCGCGGCGTTAGTCGTGGTCGCGGTCGGCGGTGGCGTAGGCCAGGGCCTCGCCAATTGTGTTGTGGTGGAACTGGAATCCGGCCCGCTCCAGGGCGGACGGGATGGCGCGCTGGCCGATGAGAACGCCCTCGTCGGCGAACTCGCCGAGCGCGGCCCGCACCGCCAACGCGGGGAGCATAAACGGCGTCGGGCGGTTGACCGCCCGGCCGAACGCGGTGGTGAATTCGGCGTTGGTGACCGGTGCGGGCCCGGTCATGTTCACCGGGCCGGACAGCGTGGGATGGGAGATCGCGAACAGCAGCGCCCGCACCTCGTCCTCCAGCGTGATCCAGGACATGTACTGACGGCCACTGCCCAGCCGGGCCCCCAGGCCCGTCTTGAACAGCGGCCGCAGCCGCCCCAACGCGCCGCCCGCGGGGGCGAACACCAGGCCGGTGCGGGCCAGCACCACCCGGGCGCCGCCGTATTGCGCCGGCAGCGTGGCGGCTTCCCAGTCTTCGCACAGCTGCGCCAGGAAACCCTTTCCCGCCCGATCGTTTTCGTCCACCACGCGGTCCTTGGTATCCCCGTAGTAGCCCACCGCGCTGGCGTTGACCAGGGTCGCCACCCCGGCGTCGGCAACGGCGTGCGCCAGCACCTCGGTGGGGGCGATGCGGCTGTCGCGCAGGCCCTGCTTGAAGGCGCCCGACCATCGACGCTGGCCGACGTTGACACCGCACAGGTTGACGACGGCGTCGACGTCGCTCACCGCGTCGACGTCGAATTCGCCGCTCTCGGGGTTCCAGTGCAGTTCGTCGGAGTTCGACGGTGCCCGGCGCACGATGCGCAACACCCGGTGGTCGGCGGCGCGCAGCGCCGCGGTCAAGGCGGATCCGATCAGGCCGGATGAACCCGCGATGGCGATGACGGGCTTGGCCACGGTTCGGCAGTCCTCCTAAAGACCCAGGTCCGCCTCGAACGCTCCCTCTTCGAGCCGGTGCTTGATCGTGGTGAGGAAGCGTCCGGCGTCGGCGCCGTCGATGAGCCGGTGGTCGTAGGTCAGCGGGAGGTAGCAGATCGAGCGGACACCGATGGACTCGTTGCCGAATTCGTCGACGATCACCCGGGGCCGCTTCACGATGGCCCCGGTGCCCAACATGGCCGCCTGCGGCGGCACCAGAATCGGGGTGTCGAACAACGCACCCTGGCTGCCGATGTTGGTGATGGTGAAGGTGCCGCCCGACAGCTCGTCGGGTTTGAGGTCGCCCGACCGGGCGCGGGCGGCGATGTCGGCGATGGCCCGGGCCAGGCCGGCCAGCGACAGGTCGCCGGCGTTGTGGATGACCGGGGAGAGCAGGCCCTGCTCGGTGTCGACGGCGAAGCCGAGATGTTCGGCGTCGTAGTAGGTGATTTCCTTGGTCTCTTCGTTGTAGCTGGCGTTGATGTTCGGGTGGATCTTCAACGCGTCGATCACCGCCCTGGCGATGAACGGCAGGAAGGTCAGGTTGACCCCCTCGCGTTCGGCGAACGCGTTCTTCGCCCGGGCCCGCAACCCGACGATCCGGGTCATGTCGACCTCGTGCGTCTGGGTGAGCTGGGCGGTGGCCTGCAGCGATTCCCGCGTCTTGTTCGCGGTGATCTGGCGGATCCGGCTGGCCTTCTGCGTGGTGCCGCGCAGGTGCGCCAGCGCCGGCACCGGGCTCGGCGCGGGGGCCGCAGCCGCCCTGCCGTCCACGGCCGGCGCGGCGGCGGGTGCCTGCGCCGGGGCGGGCGCCTTTTGGGCCTGTTGTTTCTTCTCCGCGGCGGCGAGCACGTCCTGCTTGCGGATGCGGCCGCCGACACCGGTGCCGGTGATCTGGGCCAGATCGATGCCGTTCTCGGTGGCCAGCTTGCGCACCAGCGGGGTCACGTACGGCGCGCCATCCGGGCCCGAGCCGCTGGGCTCGGCGGCCGGTTGCGCTTGCGCGGGTTGGGGTTTCGGCGCCGGCTCGGGCTGTGAGATCGGCTGCGGTTCGGGCTTCGCCTCCGCCTTGGGTGGTTCGGGTGCCGGTTGGGGCTTGGGTTCCGGTTTCGGAGCGGGCGGGGGAGTCGGGGCGGCCGCGGCCTGGGAACCGCTGCCGATCCGCGCCAGCTCGCCGCCGACGGGCACGGTGGCATCCTCCTCGGCGGTGATGCTGAGCAGGACGCCGGCCACCGGCGACGGGATCTCGGTGTCCACCTTGTCGGTCGACACCTCGACCAGCGCATCGTCGACCTGGACCGAGTCGCCGACCTTCTTCAGCCAGCGGGTCACCGTGCCCTCCGCCACGGACTCGCCGAGCTCGGGCATCAACACCGGGGTCGCATCGCCGGACGAACCCTGCTGCTGGGCGGGCTGCGGCTCCGGTTGGGCCGGCGCCGCGGCCTGGGGCTCGGGTTCGGGTTCGGGCTCCGGCTGGGCCGGTGGCGCGGATTCGGCCTGCGGCTCGGGCTGGCTGGGCTCCTGCGGCGGCGCCGACGAACCGCCGCCCTCGGCGGAGTCGCCGATGACGGCCAGTTCGCCGCCCACCTCGACGGTGTCGTCCTCCTGGGCGACGATCTTGGTCAGCACCCCGGCCGCCGGCGAGGGGATTTCGGTGTCGACCTTGTCGGTGGAGACCTCGACCAGGGGTTCGTCGAGTTCGACCGTGTCGCCTTCCTGCTTGAGCCAGCGGGTGACCGTCCCCTCGGTGACGCTCTCACCGAGTGCCGGCATCTGGACGGAGAAGGCCATCGTTTCTGACTCCTCGATCGCTCGTGGGTCGGGGCGGGTCGAACATCTCGCTAGCCGCTGAAGTAGCTACTCAAAACTATCCTGTCACTGCGTCCGCGCCGCCACACATCCAGGGCGACCGCGCGCGATTGCCGGGACGGCCCGAATGGCCTTGCTACCGTGTGGCCACTGCAGTTGAAGCGGGGAGGTCCGATGCCGGCAACACAACATTTCGTAGACAGCGCCGACGGCGCGCGAATCGCGGTCTTTGAAGAGGGCAATCCCGACGGCCCGACCGTCGTGCTGGTGCACGGCTTCCCCGACTCGCACGTGCTGTGGGACGGCGTGGTGCCGCTGCTGGCCGACCGGTTCCGCATCATTCGGTACGACAACCGCGGCGTTGGTGAGTCGTCGGCGCCCAAGCCGGTGTCGGCGTACACCATGGAGCGCTTCGCCGACGACTTCGCCGCGGTGACCGGCCAGCTGTGCCCGGGCCGGCCCGTGCACGTGCTGGCCCACGACTGGGGCTCGGTCGGCATCTGGGAATACCTGACCCGCCCCGGCGCCGGTGACCGGGTGGCGTCGTTCACGTCGGTCTCGGGCCCCAGCCAGGACCAACTGGTCGACTACATCTTCAGCGGACTGCGCCAACCGTGGCGACCCCGCAGGTTCGCGCGGTCGATCAGCCAGGCGCTGCGGCTCACCTACATGGTGTTCTTCTCGATCCCGGTCCTCGCGCCGCTGCTTCTTCGGCTGACGCTGTCGATCCCGGCGCTTCGGCGCAACGCGGTGGACAACATCCCCGACGAGAAGATCCACCACTCGCCGCAGCTGCCCCGCGATGCCGCCCGTTCGGTAAAGACCTACCCCGCCAACTACTTTCGGTCCTTCGCCCGGAAACGGCCGGTTCCCGTCGTCGACGTGCCGGTGCAGCTGATCGTCAACACCGGAGACAAGTACGTGCGGCCGTACGGCTACGACCACACGCCGCGCTTCGTGCCGCGGCTGTGGCGTCGCGACATCAAGGCCGGTCACTTCTCCCCGATGTCCCACCCGCAGGTGATGGCCGCCGCGGTACGCGAGTTCGCCGACCTGGCCGACGGCCAGCCGCCCAGCCGGGCGCTGTTGCGCGCGCAGGTCGGGCGGCCCCGCGGGTCGTTCGGCGACACCCTGGTGTCGGTCACCGGCGCCGGCAGCGGGATCGGCCGCGAAACGGCGTTCGCGTTCGCGCGGGAGGGCGCCGAGCTGGTCATCAGCGACATCGACGAGGCGGCCGTCAAGGCCACGGCCGCCGAGATCGCCACCCGCGGCGGAGTCGCGCACGCCTACGTGCTCGACGTGTCCGACGCCCAGGCCGTGGAGGCGTTCGCCGAGCGGGTCAGCGCCGAGCACGGCGTGCCCGACATCGTCGTCAACAACGCCGGCATCGGGCACGCCGGCGGATTCCTGGACACCCCGGCCGAGCAGTTCGACCGGGTGCTCGACGTCAACCTGGGCGGCGTGGTGAACGGGTGCCGGTCGTTCGCGCGCCGAATGGTGGACCGCGGCACCGGTGGCTACATCGTCAACGTGTCGTCGATGGCCGCCTACGCGCCGCTGCAGTCGCTGAGCGCGTACTGCACGTCGAAGGCGGCGACCTACATGTTCTCCGATTGCCTGCGCGCCGAACTGGACGCCGCCGGGGTGGGCCTGACCACGATCTGCCCGGGTGTCATCGACACCAACATCATCAACACCACCCGCTTCGACGCGCCGGCGGGAAAGGGCGACCGGGTCGACGGGCGCCGCGGTCAGCTGGAGAAGATGTTCGCGCTGCGGCACTACGGCCCGGACAAGGTCGCCAACGCGATCCTGTCGTCGGTGCAGAAGAAGAAGCCGATTCGCCCCGTCGCGCCGGAAGCCTATGCGCTGTACGGTCTTTCGCGCGTGGCACCGCCCGGCCTGCGTAACGCCGCGCGGCTGCGGGTGATCTGACCCCTAGGGGCCCGCGCGCGTCGCGCCCTGGCGCCCCGTCAGCAGCGCGCCGCCGATCCCGAGCAGCCCGATGATCGCCAGCGGGATCGACCAGGTGCGCCGGCTGCCCACCGACGACTGGCATTGCGCCACATAGTCGGTGTGGGGAACGACCTGGTTGAGGATCGGGATGTTCGCCACGCTGTTGTTGTTGGCGCTTCTGGCCGCGGACAGGTCCGTGGCTACGGCGTTGCCGCACCCGATCGAATGGCCGTTGCCGTCCGAAATCGACACCGGCGCCAAGAGCCCGATCACACCGGCCAGCAACAGCACGGCGCCCACAGCGAGGATCAACCGTCGCAGCGTCACGATCTCGCCTTTCTTCGTACGAGTTTTCGATCGGTGGGAGATTAGCCGCTGCACCGGACCGGTAAACCCCGATGGGGTTCGTCGCCCGGTTCGTGGGTATTCCGCCGCGGTAACCGAGAAGGGGGATTAGCGCGTGGTGTTGATTGCGACGCGGGACGTGGCCGCGCCCTGCGAGCGGGTGTGGGAAGTGCTGGCCCAAGGGTGGACCTACACCCAGTGGGTGGTGGGTAATAGCCGCATGCGGGCCGTCGATCCGAACTGGCCGGAGCCCGGGTCCTCGATCAGGCACTCGATCGGCATCTGGCCGCTGGTGATCGACGACGCGACGGTGGTGGAGGAGAGCGAACCGCCGCACAAGCTGGTGCTGTGCGCCCGCCTGGGGCCGCTGGGCGCCGCGCGGATCACGATGCTGCTGCACGAGACCCCACAGGGCTGCCGCGTGGAGATGATCGAGGTGCCCGTCGAAGGCCCGATGGGGGCGGTTCCCAATTCGCTCGCGTTGGCCGCGGCCTACCCGCGCAACAAGGAATGCCTCTGGCGGCTGGGGGCCCTGGCGGAACGCAAGGTGCCCAGCCAGGTGAAATGAGCGCACGGGACAGCGCCGACGCCGTCGTCATCGGGGCGGGACACCACGGACTGGTCGCCGCCTCGATGCTCGCCGACGCGGGCTGGGACGTGTTGGTGCTCGAGGCCCAGCCCGAACCCGGCGGCGCGGTTCGCAGCGCCGAGCTGACGCCGGGCTACATCACCGACCTGTTCAGCTCCTACTACCCGATGACCGTGGCCTCGCCCGCGATTTCGGCGCTGGGGCTACAGGACCACGGCCTGCGGTGGTCGCATGCGCCGGCGGTGGTCGGGCATCCGCGCAACGCGACCGACGACGACCCGCCGATCGTCTATCCCGACCCGGCGCGCACGGCAACGGAATTCGCACGGCGGGAACCGGCCGACGGCGACAACTGGTGGCGCCTGGTGGAGCTGTGGCAGCGGATCAAGGCGCCGCTGCTGGACGCGATGCTGGCACCCTTCCCGCCCGTGCGTCCGCTGATGCGGCTGCTGGCCAAACTCGGTACGTCCGAGGCGCTGCGGGTGGCGCGCCTGCTGGTCCAGCCGGCCAACACCATGGCCAGCGAGCTGTTTGCCGGCGAGGCGCCGCGAGTTCTGTTGCTGGGCAACGCAATGCACGCCGACGTCCCGCCGGACGCACCCATCAGCGGCGCCATGGGGTTCCTGATGACGATGCTGGCCCAGGACTGCGGCTGGCCGGTGCCCGTCGGGGGCTCGGGGCAGCTGACCGCCGCCCTGGTCAGCCGTGCCCGCTCGGCGGGCGCGCGAATCGAATGCAACCAGAACGTGTCCCGCATCCAGGTCAAGGGCGGCCGCGCGGTCGGGGTCACCACGGCCGAGGGGCGCACGGTCGCGGCGCGGCGCGCGATCGTCGCCGACGTCACCGCCCCGCGGCTGTTCTGCGACATGCTGCCCAGCGATGCGTTGCCGCCCAAGCTGTTACGCGACCTCGAACACTTCATGTGGGACCCGCCCGTGGTGAAGGTCAACTACGCCTTGGGGAGTTCCATCCCGTGGCGGGCGAAGAGCCTGTGCGAGGTGGGCACCGTGCACCTGGGGGCCGACGGTGACGGGCTGGTCCGCTGGATGGCCGACCTGAACACCCGGGTGGTGCCCGAACACCCCTTCATGCTGCTGGGGCAGACCACCACGGCCGACCCGAGCAGGTCGCCAGCCGGTACCGAAAGTGTTTGGGCCTACACGCATTTGCCGCGCAACGTGGCCGACGACGCGTCGGCCGACCGGCTGGCCGAAGGGGTGGACCGGGTCATCGAGGAGCACGCCCCGGGCTTCGGGTCGGCGGTGATCGACCGCACGGTGCAGCGGCCGTCGGATCTGGAGGCCAGCGACGCCAACCTGCACATGGGCGCGCTCAACGGCGGCACCGCGCAATTGCAGCAGATGCTGATATTCCGCCCGGCGCCCGGCATGGGCCGGGCCGAAACCCCGGTAGAGGGGCTGTTTCTGGGCAGCGCGTCGGCGACCCCGGGGGGCTCGGTGCACGGCGCCTGTGGTCGCAACGCGGCCAACGCCGCGTTGGCCGCCCAGGGGATGACCGGCTGGCCGCGCCGCAATCTGCGCCGCGCCGTGTTCTCGCTGACGACCGGTAAGCGCTAGCTAGCGCCCGGGCGTGCCCCCCCCCGGGCCCCCGCCGCCCCCCCCCCCCCGGGCGGGGCCCCCCCCCCCCGGGGGGGGCCCCCCCCCCGCGGGGGGGGGGGGGGGGCCCGGTTTGGGGGGG
>NZ_LZHV01000016.1 GCF_001667275.1 Mycobacterium sp. ACS4054 | reverse complement strand
TGCGCACCTCCGCCGTTGCGGCACATACCGATTCGGCCGGCCAGCTGATCCCGGCGCGCGCCGCGATGGGGGTGGGCGCGGCGGTGATCTTTCCGACCACGCTCGGATTGATCACCAACATCTTCACCGACCCGGTGGCGCGGGCCAAGGCGATCGGGCTGTGGGCGGCCATGGTCGGCGTCGGGGTGGCCGTCGGGCCGATCAGCGGCGGCTGGCTGCTCGAGCACTTCTGGTGGGGCTCGATCTTCATGGTGAACATCCCGATCGCCGTGCTGGCGATCGCCGGGGGCGTCCTGTTCGTGCCGACCTCGCGCGATCCCGCTGCACCGCGCGTGGACGTCGGCGGCCTGATCCTGTCCGCGGCCGGCATCACGGCGCTGGTCTACACGGTCATCGAGGCGCCCACCTGGGGATGGACCGACGGCCGGACCGCGGGCGGGTTCGCTTTGGCCACAGCGATTCTCGTGGTGTTCGCGCTCTGGGAGCGGCGGACCCCCCAACCCATGCTGGACATCTCGGTGTTCGCCAACCGGCGGTTCTCCGGCGGCAGCCTGGCGGTGACGGCCGGCTTCCTCACTCTGTTCGGCTTCATCTTCGTCATCACCCAGTACTTCCAATTCATCAAGGACTACACCGCTTTTCAGAGCGGGGTGCGGCTGCTGCCGGTCGCCGCATCCATCGCGCTGGCCAGCATCGCCAGCCCACGGCTGGTCGAGCGGGTCGGCACCACCGCCGTCGTCGCCGCCGGGCTGACCGTGTTCGCCGCTGGGCTGGCGTGGGCCTCCACGGCCGACGCCGCCACGCCGTACACCCAGATCGCCACCCAGATGCTGCTTCTCGGCGGTGGCCTCGGCCTGACGGTCTCGCCGGCCACCGAGGCCATCATGGGGTCGCTGTCCGCCGACAAGGCCGGGGTCGGCTCGGCCGTCAACGACACCACGCGCGAGCTCGGGGGCACGCTCGGCGTCGCGATCGCCGGCAGCATCTTCGCCTCGGTCTACTCGGGACACCTCGCCACGACGGCGTTGACCGGGCTACCCGCCGAGGCCATGCGGCAGTCGATGGCGCTGGCGCACAGCGTGATCGCACAGCTGCCCGCGCAACGGGCGGCCGGCGTGCGCGCCGCGGTCGATCGCGCGTTCCTGGACGGCCTGCAGGTGAGCTCGCTGGTGTGTGCGGGCATCGCGCTGGGCGCGGCCATCGTCGTCGGCTGGTTACTGCCGGCACGTCAGGAAAGGGAGATTCGATGAGTAATCGGGTATTGGTAACCGGTGCCACGGGCAAGGTCGGCGGTGCCGTCGCCACCCAGCTGCTCGAAAAGGGCGTCCCAACGAGGGCGATGGTGCATCGCGACGACGCCCGCAGCGCTCGGCTGCGCCAGCTGGGCGCCGAGGTCGTGGTCGCGGATATGTTTGACATCAACCAGGTTTCGTCCGCGATGGACGGCGTCGACCGGCTGTATTTCAACCCTCCCTATCACCCCCACGCGCTGGACAGCGCTGTCGCATTCGCGGTCGCCGCCCGGCGCGCCGGTGTGGAAGCGGTGGTGGCACTTGGGCAATGGCTGGCCAGCCCCGAGCATCCCTCCCTGATGACCCGTCAGGCCTGGCTCACCGACAAGCTGTTCGAGCTCCTGCCGGACACCGTGCACGTGGCTGTCGACCCGGGTTACTTCGCCGACAACTACCTGCAGCTGATCGGTATGGCCGCCCAGCTGGGAGTGTTGCCGACGCCGACCGGGGGCCGCCGAAACGCCCCACCCTCCAACGAGGACATCGCCCGGGTCGCCGTTGGCGCGCTGCTCGACCCCCAACGTCACGACGGCCGCGCCTACCGCCCGACCGGACCGGCGTTGTTGTCCGGCGCGGAGATCGTCGATGCCGTCGGGGAGGCGCTGGGCCGGCGCGTGCGCCACATCGACATCCCCCCGTGGATGTTCATGCGGGCGGTGCGCGTCAGCGCGAAGCGCCTCGGGGCCGACCTGTTCTTCCAGTCCGGCCTGCGCCACTACCTTCCGGAGTACGCGCTGGGAACGTGGGAGGTGGGCGGCCCGACGACGCACGTCCGCGACGTGGCGGGCGTCGAGCCCGAAGACTTCCTGACGATAGCTCGCCGCTACGCCGCCGGACCCGAAACACGCCGCACCCCAGCCAATTTCATCCATCAGCTGGGCATCTTCCTGTTGACCGGGCTGGTGCCGATGCGCCGGCTGGACAGGTTCGACCGGCTCCAACAACATCCACGCCCAGCACATCCCACATTTTCGGGCGAGTCCGTGGGGTGGCGACAAGAACACACAGCGACATTCGAACCGGAAAGGGCGATAGCACGATGAACACCACACCGGCTGCCAGCGGCAGCACCTATGTCCTCGGCCACGCCGACGTTGAGGTGCGGCGGCTGCTCCTGCAGGGGCGGCTCTACAACGACTACACCGAGCACGCGCTGCGGCTCGCCGGCCTGCGCCCGGGCATGCGGGTGCTCGACATCGGCAGCGGACCGGGCGACGTGTCGTTCATCGCCGCCCGGCTGGTCGGTCCGACCGGCAGCGTGCTCGGGGTGGACGCCGCACCCGACATGGTGGAGCTGGCCCGCGCCCGCGCCGCCGAACAGGGCATCGGCACAGCGCGTTTCACCCAATCCGCGATCGACGCCATCACGCTGGACGAGCCGGTGGACGCGGTGATCGGCCGGCTGATCCTCATGCACCTACCCGACCCGGCCGGCACGCTGCGGCGCCTGAGTCAGTTGGTGCGGCCCGGCGGCGTCATCGCGTTCTCCGAGAACGACATTCAAGCGGCGCGCACCGACCCGGAGACGCCGCTGTTCGGTCGGGTGATAGCGGGGATCGTGCGGGCCTTCGAGGCCATGGGTCTGTCCGCGCGGTTCGGCACCACGCTGCACACGATCTTCGCCGAGGCCGGCCTGGGCTCGCCGCAGCTGACCGTCGGCGCCCCGATCGGCACGGCGGCCCGCACCGACATCCTGGCCTACGGTGCGGAAGTCTGGCGGCTGGTCTCCCCCATCGCGCAACAGGGCGGCTTCGCCATCGACGAGGTCGCCGACATCGACGAGTTCGTGCCGCGTTTCCGCGAGGAGGTGCTCGCGGCCAATGCCCTCATCACGATGCCGCCCATCATCACGGCATGGGTGCGCAAATGAGCAACGTCATCCAAGAGCAATACTCAACCTGCCTGTCGCGGAACAACATCGAGCGGGCGCTGGTCTTTGCCGGCAAGGACCTCGACCGCCTCGCGCCCGCCGACCTGGCGCTGCTGGAGGACTTCCACACCATGGGCCGCATCGCCACCGCCCAACTGGTGGACCTCGTCGAGATCGGCGGTGAAAGCGAAGTGCTCGACGCCGGCAGCGGGGTCGGGGGCACCGCCCGCTACGTCGCCGCGCGCTACGGCTGCGCGGTCACCGCGGTCGATCTCACCGACGAATACTGCGATACGCACCGCTGGCTCAATCGCCTTGTCGGCCTGGACGACCGGATATCCGTCCACCAAGCCGACGTGACCGATCTGCCGTTCCCCGACGGGACGTTCGACGTGGTGCTGAGCCAGCACGTCCAGATGAACGTCGCGGACAAGGCGCGCCTCTACTCCGAAGCGCGCCGCGTCCTCAAGGCCGGCGGGCGGCTCGCCCTGTGGGACATCACGACGGGAGATCGCGGCCCGCTCGACTATCCGCTGCCGTGGGCCGACGACCCCGACCGCAGCCACCTGGTCACCCCCGATCAGTTGCGCGCCGCCGTCGAATCCGCGGGTTTCACCGTCGCGCACTGGAACGACCGCACCGACGAGGCGGTCGCGCTGATGCGGGCCCTGCTGGCACAGCCCGCCAACCCGTTGGGGCTGCACGCCTTCGTCGCCGACTTCGACACCAAAGTCCACCACCTCACCCAAGCGCTGGCCGACGGACGGCTTCGCGCCATCCAGGCCGTGTGCGAAAGCTGAAAGCCTTGGCCCCCAACGAGATTGCCGACCGGCGCTACACGATGACGTGGAGCGGCGGTCGCGGCGAGGTGAAGTTTCTCCGCCGCCGCGACGGATCCCGGTTGCGTTACTTCACCACGGGCACGGGGCCACCGCTGGTTTTGCTGCACACCGTGCGGACGCAGCTCGACTACTTCCAGCGGGTGTTGCCCGAGCTGTGGGACGAATTCACGGTCTACGCGCCGGATCTGCCCGGGATGGGATGGTCCGACATCGTGCCGGGCGCGCGCTACGACCAACCGGAACTGTGCGGCGCTGTCGTCGAATTCGTCGAAACCCTCGACCTGCGCGACGTCACGTTGGCCGGCGAATCGATGGGCGCCGCGATCGCGCTGCTGGCGTCGGTGGACCTGACCGGCCGGGTGCGCAACGTGGTGGCCTTCAATCCCTACGACTACCCGGGCGGCCTGGAGCGCGGCAACTGGTTCGCCCGCGTGATCGGGACGGCCGTTCGCCTGCCCGGCACCGGACCGGTTTTCGCCCGGCTGGAAAACCGCCCGATCCTCGCAGGCGTGCTGGCCGGCGGCTTCGCCGACCGCCACGCGCTGCCCGGCGGGTTCCTCGCCGAGCTGCGCCGCAGCGGACGCCGCCGCGGCTACCCCCGGGTCAACCGGGCCACCATCCGCAGCCTCGACGGGTTCGTCGCCGCGCGAAGCCGCTACGCGCGGGTCAGCGTGCCCGTCACGCTCGTCTACAGCGAGCGCGACTGGTCGCGCTCGGCGGAGCGCGAGCACGTCGCCACCCAGCTGACCACCGACGCCATCACCGTGCCGGGCGTCGGCCACTTCTCGGCCCTCGAAAGCCCAAGGGAAATGGTCCGGCTCATCCGGGAAAGCCGTCGGCCCACTTAACAGACGCCAAAGCTGGCGCGCGGATTGCTCGACATGGTGGAGTGGGTATCGCTTACCTAGTCCGCCAGACACTAGAGAGCGAGGTCCGCTGGTGCATTCCGAGCTGGGTCTGCCCGAGAAGGTGCACGCCTGCCTGTTCGATCTCGACGGTGTGCTAACCGACACCGCCAGCGTCCACACCAAGGCCTGGAAGGCCATGTTCGACGAGTTCCTGTCCGAACGGGCCAAGCGCACCGGCGACGAATTCGTCCCCTTCGATGCGGCCGCCGACTACCGCAAATACGTGGACGGCAAGAAGCGCGAGGACGGCGTCCGGTCGTTCCTGCAGAGCCGCGGCATCGATCTGCCCGACGGCAGTCCCGACGACCCGGACGACGCCGACACCGTGTACGGGCTGGGCAACCGCAAGAACGACGCGTTCCAAAAGGTGCTGCGCAAGGACGGCGTCGAGGTGTTCGAAGGGTCGCGGCGATACCTGGAGGCGGTCTCGGAGGCGGGCCTGGGCATCGCGGTGGTGTCCTCGAGCGCCAACACCCGCGACGTCCTGGAGATCACCGGCCTGGACCGGTTCATCCAGCAGCGGGTGGACGGGGTCACGCTGCGCGACGAGCACATCGCCGGGAAGCCGGCCCCGGACTCCTATCTGCGGGGCGCCGAGTTGCTCGGCGTCGGCGCCGACGAGGCGGCCGTGTTCGAGGACGCGATTTCGGGCGTGCAGGCCGGCCACGCCGGTAAGTTCGGCTACGTGGTGGGCGTCGACCGGGTGGGTCAGGCCGACGATCTGCGGCGCAACGGCGCCGATGTGGTGGTCACCGACCTCGCCGAGCTGTTGCAGTCATGATCACCGACGAAGCCTTTCCCGTTGATCCATGGCTCGTCTGCGAAACCAAGCTCGACCTGAACCTGCTGGCCCAGTCCGAATCGCTGTTCACCTTGTCCAACGGGCACATCGGGCTGCGCGGCAACCTGGACGAGGGTGAGCCCTACGGCCTGCCCGGCACCTATCTGAACTCCTTCTACGAAATCCGGCCGCTGCCCTACGCCGAGGCGGGTTACGGCTACCCCGAGGCCGGCCAGACGATCGTGGACGTCACCAACGGCAAGATCGTCCGCCTGCTGGTCGAGGACGAGCCGTTCGACGTCCGTTACGGCGAATTGCTCTCGCACGAAAGGGTTCTCGACCTACGCGCGGGGACCATGGCCCGACACGCGCATTGGCGCTCACCCGCGGGCAAGGAAATCAAGCTGGTGTCCACCCGGCTGGTGTCACTGGCGCAACGCGGCGTGGCCGCGATCGAATACGTCGTGGAAGCGGTCGGCGATTTCGTCCGGGTGACGGTGCAGTCCGAACTGGTCACCAACGAGGACCAGCCGCAGACCTCGGGTGACCCGCGGGTGGCGGCCATCCTGGAAAGCCCGCTGGTGGCCGTCGCCCACGAGAACACCGACACCGGTGCGCTTCTCATGCACCGGACCCGCAGCAGCGCCCTGATGATGTCCGCGGCGATGGATCACGAGATCGACGTTCCGGGTCGCGTCGAGTTCAGCACCGACGCCCGCGAGGACCTGGCCCGGACCACCGTGATCTGCGGGCTGCGCGCGGGGCAGAAGCTGCGCATCGTCAAGTACCTGGCGTACGGCTGGTCGAGCATGCGCTCGCGGCCGGCGCTGCGGGACCAGGCCGCCGCCGCGATCCACAGCGCCCGTTACAGCGGGTGGCAGGGCCTGCTGGACGCGCAGCGCGCCTACCTCGACGAGTTCTGGGACAGCGCGGACGTCGAGGTCGAGGGCGATCCCGAGTCCCAGCAGGCCGTGCGGTTCGGGCTGTTTCACCTGTTGCAGGCCAGCGCGCGCGCCGAACGCCGCGCGATCTCGGCCAAGGGGCTCACCGGAACCGGCTACGACGGCCACGCCTTCTGGGACACCGAAGGCTACGTGTTGCCGGTGCTCACCTATACCGCGCCGCACGCGGTGGCCGACGCCCTGCGCTGGCGGGCGTCGACGCTGGACCTGGCCAAGGAGCGGGCGGCCGAACTCGGCCTCGAGGGTGCCGCCTTCCCCTGGCGCACGATCCGCGGCCAGGAGTGTTCGGCCTACTGGCCGGCCGGCACCGCGGCGTGGCACATCAACGCTGACATCGCCATGGCCTTCGAGCGCTACCGCATCGTCACCGGCGACGAGGAGCTCGAAAAGCATTGCGGCCTAGGCGTACTCGTCGAGACCGCCCGGCTCTGGGTCTCCCTCGGCCACCACGACCGGCACGGCGTGTGGCACCTCGACGGGGTCACCGGCCCCGACGAGTACACCGCGATCGTGCGCGACAACGTCTTCACCAACTTGATGGCCGCGCACAATCTGCGGACCGCGGCCGAGGCCTGCAACCGCCACCCCGAGGCGGCGGAGGCGCTGGGCGTCACCACCGAGGAGACGGCGTCCTGGCGCGACGCGGCCGACGCCGCCAACATCCCCTACGACGCCGGCCTGGGGGTGCATCAGCAGTGCGAGGGGTTCACCACGCTCGCGGAGTGGAACTTCCAGGAGAACCACTCCTACCCGCTGCTGCTGCACGACCCCTACGTGCGGCTCTACCCCGCGCAGGTGATCAAACAGGCCGACCTGGTGCTGGCGATGCAATGGCAGAGCCACGCGTTCACCCCCGAGCAGAAGGCGCGCAACGTCGACTACTACGAGCGGCGCATGGTGCGCGATTCGTCGCTGTCCGCCTGCACCCAGGCGGTGATGTGCGCCGAGGTCGGGCACCTCGAATTGGCACACGACTACGCCTACGAGGCCGGGCTGATCGACCTGCGCGACCTGCACCACAACACCCGCGACGGCCTGCACATGGCCTCGCTGGCCGGGGCCTGGACGGCGTTGGTGGGCGGCTTCGGCGGCCTGCGCGACGACGAGGGCATTCTGTCGCTGAATCCCGCTCTCCCCGATGGGATTTCGCGGTTGCGGTTCCGGCTGCGGTGGCGCGATTTCCGGCTGACCGTCGATGTCAACCACTCCGACGTCACCTATACCGTGCGCGACGGCCCGGGCGGCCAGCTCACCATCCGGCACGCCGGCGAAGAGGTCACCCTGAGCACCGACACACCGAAAACCATTGCGGTGCAGGAACGCAAGCCGTTGTTGTCCACTCCCCAGCAGCCGCCGGGCCGCGAGCCGTTGCACCGCCGGGCGCTGTCCCGCAAGAAGTGAGCGTCAGCTGGGGTTGAGCATCCGCGCCGCCTCGGCGGTCGCCGCCAGCCGTAGCTCGGCGTCCGTCAGTTCGTCGATGCCGGTCGCCGACCGCAGGATCGGCGCGAACAGCCGCCAGCCGAACTGCAGCGCAAGGGCATTGGCGACGGCGCGCCGCGCCTCGGCCTTGTCGTCGTGACGGGGCAACACCGAGTCGAGTAACGCCGCGATGGCGGGAAAGCGCGTCTGCAGCTGCCCCGCCGGATACCCGTCGAGCAAGCTCCGGGCCATGACGCGCATCTGCAGGTCCAGAGCTCGGTCCAGTTCGGCGGGCGGCGCCCCGGCGCTCAGCAGGGCGCCGACGTCGGCGCCGAGGTGGTCCAGCACCGCTCCGATCAGTTGTTCCTTGGTGCCGAAGTGCCGAAACAGCAGACCGTGATTGACGTTGGCTCGAGCGGCGATGTCGCGGATCGAGGTCGCCGCGGGCCCGCGCTCGGCGAACAGGTCGGTGGCGGCCGCCAGGATCGCCGCGGCGACCTCGACCCGCCCCGTGGGCATTTTCCCGCAGCCCCTTGCGGACGATGTAGTCATACGACTACAGTACTGCATGTAGTCAGATGACTACGCCCCTTAACAGTAGGAATGATGAAAATGATCGGTCAGATAACCGTCACCAAGCTGGGGAGCCGCATCGGTGCCCGCGTCGACGGGGTGCGCCTCGGGGGCGACCTCGACGCGACCGCGATCGAGAAGATCGAGCAGGCGCTGCTGGCCCACAAGGTGATCTTCTTCCGCCACCAGCACCAGCTCGACGACGAGCAACAACTGGCGTTCGCCGGGCTGCTGGGCACGCCCGTCGGCCACCCGGCCGCCGAGGCGCTCGCCGCCAAGCACGCGCCGGTGATCACCCCGATCAATTCCGAGTTCGGCAAGGCGAATCGCTGGCACACCGACGTCACGTTCGTCGCGAACTACCCCGCGGCCTCGATCCTGCGTGCCGTCACCCTGCCCCGTTACGGCGGGTCGACGCTGTGGGCCAACACCGCCGCGGCGTATGAGGACCTGCCCGAGCCGTTGGCCTGGCTCGTCGACGACCTGTGGGCGCTGCACAGCAACCGCTACGACTACGTGACCGCCGAAGCCGTGGGCATGACCGACGCGCAGCGGACGTTCCGGCAGGCCTTCGAGAAGCCGGATTTCCGCACCGAGCACCCCGTGGTCCGGGTACACCCGGAGACCGGCGAGCGCACGCTGCTGTTGGGAGATTTCGTGCGCGGGTTCGTCGGCCTGGACAACTACGAATCAACCGTGCTCTTCGACATGCTGCAACGCCGAATCACCATGCCGGAGAACACCATTCGCTGGAACTGGGCGCCCGGTGACGTCGCCATCTGGGACAACCGGGCCACCCAGCACCGCGCCATCGACGATTACGACGACCAGCCGCGCCTGATGCACCGAGTGACCCTGATGGGCGACGTGCCCTTCAACGTGCACCGGCAACGCAGCCGGGTGGTCAGCGGCGCCCCGCTCGAGGCGATCGCAAGCTAAGCGGTCGTCGAGTTAACCGGCCGTCGAACGCACCGGGGTGATCGGCAACCAGCGCAGCGCACCGGGCGCGGTTGCCGGCACCACGGGCTGCCTCGGTGCGATCGGGTCCAGCCGGCGGTACGCCTGGCCCTGCGGCGGGCGCTGATCGTCCTCGCCCTTGTTGGGCCACAGCGAGGCGGCCCGTTCGGCCTGGGCGGTGATGGACAGCGACGGGTTGACGCCCAGGTTCGCCGAGATCGCGGCGCCGTCCACCACGAACATCGTGGGGTAGCCGTGCACCCGGTGATAGGGGTCGATGACCCCGTTGTCGGGGGCGTCGCCGATCGCCGCGCCGCCGAGGAAGTGCGCGGTCAGCGGGATGTTGAACAGCTCGCCCCAGGTGCCGCCGGCCACGCCGTCGACCTTTTCGGCGATGCGGCGGGTCACCCTGTTCCCGACGGGGTTCCACGCCGGGTTCGGGTCGCCGTGCCCCTGCTTGCTGGTGTACCAGCGGATGCCGAGCTTGCCGCGTTTGGTGTAGGTGGTGATCGAGTTGTCCAGGTGCTGCATGACCAGGGCGATCAGGGTGCGCTCGCTCCACTGGTGGACGTTGAGCATCCGCATCATGCGGCGCGGGTCCTCGCGGGCTTGGTCCAGCAGTTGCTTCCAGCGCGGCACGTCGGTGCCCTCGGGACCGGTGCCGTCGGTCATCAGCGTCTGCAGCAGCCCCATCGCGTTGGAACCCTTGCCGTAGCGGCAGGGCTCGACGTGGGTGTCCGAGGTCGGGTGGATCGACGACGTGATGGCCACGCCGTGGGTCAGGTCCAGGTTCGGGTCGACCTCGAGCTTGCCGGCGCCGACGATCGACTCGGAGTTGGTCCGGGTCAGCACGCCCAGCCGCTCGGAGAGCCGCGGCAGCTTGCCCTTGTCGCGCATCTTGAACAGCAGGTGCTGGGTGCCCCAGGTGCCCGCGGCCAGGATCAGGTGCGTCGCGGTGTAGGTGCGCCGGTCCCTGCGCAGCCAGCTTCCGGTGCGCACGGTGCGCACCTCCCACACGCCGTCGGGACGCTGCTGGAACCCCTTGACGGTGGTCATCGGAATGACTTGTGCCCCAGCCGATTCGGCGAGGCCGAGGTAGTTCTTCAGCAGCGTGTTCTTGGCGCCGTACCGACAGCCCGTCATGCAGCAACCGCACTCGAGGCAGCCGGTGCGCTCCGGTCCCGCGCCGCCGAAGTATGGGTCGGGCACGGTCTTGCCGGGCGTCTTGGTGCCGTCCGGACCGAAGAACACCCCCACCGGGGTGGGCACGAAGGTGTCACCGCAGCCCATCTCGTCGGCGACTTCCTTCAGAACGCGGTCGGCGTCGGTGAAGGTCGGGTTGGTGACCACCCCGAGCATCCGTTTCGCCTGCTCGTAGTGCGGCATCAACTCGTCGCGCCAGTCGGTGATGTGCGACCACTGCCGGTCGGCGAAGAACGGCTCCGGCGGCACGTAGAGCGTGTTGGCGTAGTTCAGCGACCCGCCGCCCACGCCGGCGCCGGCCAGGATAAGCACGTTCTTCAAGGGATGAATCCGCTGAATGCCGTAGCAACCCAGCCTGGGCGCCCACAGAAACCTGCGCAGGTCCCAGGACGTCTCGGCGAAATCCTCGTCGGCGAAGCGCCGGCCGGCCTCCAATACGCCTACGCGGTAGCCCTTTTCGGTCAGCCGCAGCGCGCTGACGCTGCCGCCGAAACCCGAACCGATGATCAGAACGTCGTAATCCGGCCTCATCGCACCAGTATGGCCTTACCGCCGGGTAATAAACCAGCGGCCGCGAGCCTCAGCTACCGACGGTCAGCCCGACCTTCTGGAATTCCTTGAGGTCGCAGTAGCCGGCCTTGGCCATCGATCGACGCAGGCCACCGACGAGGTTGAGGGAACCGAACGGGTCGTCGGACGGGCCGTTGAGCACCCGCTCCAAGGGCGGCCGCTCGCCGAGGGCGATCTGCAGCAAAGCCCCGCGCGGCAGCGACGGGTGCGCCGCCGCGGCCGGCCAGAACCAACCCTCGCCCAGCGCCTCGGCGCACTCGGCCAGCGGCGTGCCGAGCACCACCGCGTCGGCGCCGCAGGCGATCGCCTTGGCCAGCTCGCCGGAGGTGTGGATGTCGCCGTCGGCCAGCACGTGCACGTACCGGCCGCCGGTCTCGTCGAGGTATTCGCGCCGCGCCGCGGCGGCGTCGGCGATGGCGGTGGCCATCGGCACGCTGATGCCCAGCACCTCGTCGCTGGTGGTCACGCCCCGGGTGGAGCCGTAGCCGACGATGACGCCCGCGGCGCCGGTGCGCATCAGGTGCAGCGCGGTCCGGTGGTCCAGCACGCCGCCGGCCACCACCGGGACGTCGAGCTCGGAGATGAAGGTCTTCAAATTCAACGGCTCGCCGTCGCTGGCCACCCGCTCCGCGGACACGATCGTCCCCTGGATGACCAGCAGGTCGATGCCGGCCTGCAGGAGCACCGGGGTGAGCGCCTGGGCGTTTTGCGGGCTGACCCGCACCGCGGTGGTCACCCCGGCCTCCCGGATGCGCGCGACCGCCGACCCCAGCAGGTCCGGGTCCAGCGGCGCCGCGTGCAGCTCCTGCAGCAGCCGGATCGACGCCGACGGCTCGGGCTCCTTGCTGGCGGCCTCGACCAGCTGCGCGATCTTGGCCTCGACGTCGGCGTGCCGGCCGATCAGCCCCTCGCCGTTGAGGACGCCCAGCCCGCCCAGGCGGCCGAGCTCGATGGCGAACTCCGGCGAGACCAGGGCATCGGTCGGATGGGCGATCACCGGGATCTCGAAGCGGTAGGCGTCCAGCTGCCACGCGGTGGACACGTCCTGCGACGAGCGGGTGCGCCGCGACGGCACGATGCTGACTTCGCTCAGCTCATAGGTGCGACGGGCGTTGCGGCCCATGCCGATTTCGACCATGCCGCCCTCAGCGCGCAAAGTAGTTGGGCGCTTCGACGGTCATGGCGACGTCGTGCGGATGGCTTTCCCGCAGCCCGGCCGAGGTGATGCGGACGAACTGCGCCTGCTGCAGCGCCTCGATGGTGGGCGATCCGGTGTAGCCCATCGCTGCGCGCAGGCCGCCGGTGAGCTGGTGGATCACCGAGGACAGCGGCCCGCGGAACGGCACCCGGCCCTCGATGCCCTCGGGCACCAGCTTGTCCTCGGAGAGCGCGTCGTCGGCGAAGTAGCGGTCCTTGGAGTAGGACTTCCCCCCGCCCCTGCCCTGCATGGCGCCCAGCGAGCCCATGCCGCGGTAGCTCTTGAACTGCTTGCCGTTGACGAAGATCAGCTCGCCGGGTGCCTCGGCGGTGCCGGCCAGCAGCGAGCCCAGCATGGCCGTCGACGCGCCGGCGGCCAGCGCCTTGGCGATGTCGCCGGAGTACTGCAGCCCGCCGTCGGCGATCACCGGCACGCCCGCCGGCCCGCACGCCGCGACCGCCTCGAGGATCGCCGTGATTTGTGGCGCGCCGACCCCGGCGACCACCCGGGTGGTGCAGATCGAGCCCGGTCCCACGCCGACCTTGACCGCGTCGGCGCCGGCATGCACCAGCGCCAGGGCCGCCGAGCGGGTCGCCACGTTGCCGCCGATCACCTCGACCTTCTCGCCCACCTCGGCCTTGAGCTTGCCGACCATGTCGAGCACCAGGCGGTTGTGCGCGTGCGCGGTGTCCACGATCAGCACGTCGGCCCCGGCGTCGACCAGCATCATCGCGCGCACCCAGGCGTCGCCGCCGACGCCGACGGCGGCGCCCACCAGCAGCCGGCCGTCGCTGTCCTTGGTGGCCAGCGGGTGTTGTTCGGTCTTGACGAAGTCCTTCACGGTGATCAGCCCGGTCAGCCGGCCGTGGCCGTCGACCACGGGCAGCTTCTCGATCTTGTTGCGGCGCAACAGCCCCAGCGCGGCGTCGGCGCTCACTCCCTCCTGGGCGGTGATCAGCGGGGCCTTGGTCATCACCTCGGCGACCTTGCGGGTCTGGTCGACCTCGAAACGCATGTCGCGGTTGGTGATGATGCCGACCAGCGACCCGGAGTCGTCGACCACCGGCAGGCCCGAGATCCGGAAGCGGGCGCACAGCGCGTCGACCTGGGCCAGGGTGTTGTCCGGCCGGCAGGTGACCGGGTCGGTGACCATGCCGGCCTCCGAGCGCTTCACCATCTCGACCTGTCCGGCCTGTTCGGCGACGGGCAGGTTGCGGTGCAGCACGCCCATGCCGCCCGCCCGGGCCATCGCGATGGCCATCCGCGACTCGGTGACGGTGTCCATCGCCGAGCTGACCAGCGGCACCTTGAGCCTGATCTTCTTGGTGAGCTGGCTGGAGGTGTCGGCGGTGGCGGGAACCACATCGGAAGCGGCGGGCAGCAACAGGACGTCGTCGAAGGTGAGGCCGAGCATCGCGACCTTGTGCGGGTTGTCGCCGCCGGTCGGCACCGGCTCGTCGACCAGCCCCCCGATTCGGGGGTCGCGCACGTAGGGGCTACCGACCAGGTCGGAGCTGTCTTCCAGGTGGGACATGCCACGGGTCATCGGTGGGGCCCTCCATACGATGCGGCGTGAGACCACCATCCTATCGGCACGCTCCCCCGGCGACCCGGGGCGCGCCGCGGACCCGAAACGCAGAAACGACGTGGGGCTTCCCTGCTGGCGTTATCCCGGCCGGGCTGCGTAGGCTAGTGTGCGTGCGCGATCACCTCCCACCGGGTTTGCCGCCCGATCCTTTCGCCGACGACCCCTGCGATCCGTCGGCGGCGCTGGAAGCCGTAGAGCCGGGCCAACCCCTGGACGCCCAGGAGCGGATGGCGGTCGAGGCTGATCTCGCCGACCTGGCGGTATACGAGGCCCTGTTGGCGCACAAGGGCATTCGCGGGCTCGTGGTGTGTTGCGACGAATGTCAGCAGGATCACTACCACGACTGGGACATGCTGCGGGCGAACCTGCTGCAGCTGCTGATCGACGGCACCGTCCGCCCGCACGAGCCGGCCTACGACCCGGAGCCGGACGCCTACGTCACGTGGGATTACTGCCGGGGGTACGCCGACGCCTCGCTCAACGAGGCCACCTCGGACGCCGACGGGTACCGGCGCTGAAACACCGCTAGGGCGTGTTCGACGCCGACGGGCCGGGTGTCTGCTCGTGATGCCGGTGCTTGCTCCACGACTGGCTGGGCGACGGCGTGACCGATGAACTCGGGGCCACCCCGGACGCCGACGGCGGCGCCGCGGTGGTGGGAGTCGACCACGCCGACGGGGTGTTCACCGGGGCCGGCAGCGTCGCGTTCGGGTTGCGCGACTGGACGCGGACATTCAACAGATTCAGCTGATTCGTCAGCTCCTGTTTGCTGGCCGGGTCCTCGATCGACTGGACCAGGCTGCTCACCTCGGTCAGCTGATTCCGGGCCTGGTCCCACTCGCCCCGGTCGATCGACTCCTGCACCTTGGCCAGGTCGGCCCGGGCCGACAGCAAGGCCTGATGCTTCTCGTTGACCCGCGGCTGGTCGAAGAACATCGCGTGCAGCCCGTAGAGCGTGGTGCCCGGACGGGCCTCGACCACCATGGCGCCGAATCCGCTCAGCACCAACAGCGCCGCGGCCACCGATCCGATCGTCGCCATCCCGCGACGGCTGCGGCGGCGGTCGGCCAATCCGGTGCGCAGGGCCGTGACGGCCTCTTCGGCCGACACCAGCGCGCTGGCCGGCGGCCACCGCAGGTTGTCGCGCCAGTCCTCCAGCAGGGTGGCCACCGCGTCCATGTCGGGGTCGCCGACGTGCACCGGCCGCCGCTCGGCGAGCGCGTCGAGAAGCAGGTCGGTGCGGGCGAATTCGTCCAGGGAGTCAGGCACAGTCACCTGCCGCGATCATTTCGGACTTGAGCCGCGACAGCGCGCGGTGCTGGGCCACCCGGACCGCTCCCGTGGTGCTGCCGACCGCGGACGCGGTCTCCTCGGCGGACATGCCGACGACGACGCGCAGGATCAGGATCTCACGCTGCTTGGCGGGCAGGATTTCGAGCAGCTCGCTCATCCGGCTGACCGAATCCGCTTCGATGGCCCGCTGTTCGGGCCCGGCGTCGGAGGACCAGCGCTCGGGAAGCACCTCGGTGGGATAGGACAGATCACGGCCGGCGGCGCGATGAGCGTCCGCGACCTTGTGCGCCGCGATGCCGTACAGGAAGGCCAGAAAGGGACGTCCCCGGTCCCGGTATCGCGGCAACGCCGTGATAGTCGCCAAGCACACCTCCTGTGCCACGTCATCGGCTGACAGGCCACCCCGCTCGACTGTCCCGACCCGCGCCCGGCAATACCGAACGACAATCGGACGGATGGTCTCCAGCACCTCCCGTAGGGCATTGGTGTCCCCCGCCACGGCCTTGGCAACCACAGCGTCGAGACGATCCCCTTGAATTGTCATCGACGGCGGTATCTCCAACGTTACGAACCGGACACATCGCGAGCTAACCGGGCTAACTAACGCAATGACAATAACGGGCGCGGGGCCATTTCAAGCGGAACGCCACGTCGCACCGGCGAGCCGCACTTGGCCTGCGCAGACATCGCGAATTTCACGCAGCCGTTGTGCCGAAAACGTGACGCTTCCGAGATCGATCAGCAAGCACGCCAGCGCCCACCGCAGCGGGACGAGGCCGAGCGCCCCGGTGGCGTCCAGCGCCTCCTCCGCCACCGCCCGGGCGCGCTCGGCGGCCCCGGCGCTGCACAGGGCGGCCGCCAGCACCACCCGGCTCTTGACGGCGTGGCGCGCCGACGGGGCGGCCATGGCGCCGGCCAGGTCCACCGCTTCGTTCGCATGGCGGACGGCGATTTCGCCGTCACCCTGAGCCATCGCCAACTCGGCGGCCACCCAGCCGCGGCGCACCGGCAGGCGGTCGGGCACCGCACCGGCGGCCAGCTCCGAGTCCGCGCGGGCCAAGAGCGTCGCCGCGGCCGCGAAGCGGGCGCCCCCCCCCCCCCCGGGCCCCCCCCCCCCCCCGGGCGCGGGGCGCGCCCCCCCCCCCCCCCCCCCCCCCCCCCCGCCCCCCCCCCCCCCCCCCCCGGCGCCCCCCGCCGCCGCCGGCCCCCCCCCCCCCCCCAAAAAACCTGGCCCCCCCACCGGGTGCGCACGTG
>NZ_LZHV01000015.1 GCF_001667275.1 Mycobacterium sp. ACS4054 | reverse complement strand
GGGGCGCGCGGGGGGCCCCCCCCCCGCCCCCGCGCGGCGCCCCCGGCCGCCGCCCCCCCCCCCCCCCGTGGTGCCGCTACCTGGCGGCCCACGGGGGCGCGGTGGTGGTCAACCCGGACTACGTGCTGGCGCCGCGGCCCGGCTGCCCCGGGGCCCCGCTTCAGGTCTACGACATCGTGCGCTGGGCGGCCGCCCCGGACCGGGACTGGGACGGCACGCGGCTGTGCGTCGGCGGCCAGAGCGCGGGCGGCAACCTCAGCGCGGCGGCGGCGCGGCTGGCCCTGGAGAACGACGGCCCGCGAATCGCCCTGCAGGTGCTGCACTATGCCCCGCTTGACCTCGTGACGCCCACCCGCGACAAGCCGTCCGCGATCGGCAACCGGGCGATCATGAAACCGTGGATGGGCGAGGTCTTCGACACCGCCTACGTGCCCGACCCGGCGCTGCGCCGCGACCGGCTGGCGTCCCCCGCGTGGGGCTCCAACGCCGACGGGATCGCCGGCATCGCGCCCGCCCTGGTCGTGACGGCCGAGCACGACCGGCTGCGCGACGAAGCCCGCCGATACGCCGAGCGGCTCGACGCCGTCGGGTCGCTGGCGGAGTACTACGAGGTGGCCGGGGTCGACCACGGCTACAACATCATGAGCGGGGCGGCCGACGTCACGCGGCGAAGCTACGCCCGGATCGCCGAGCACGTCGCGCGCGCGACGGGCTAGGGCGACGGGAACGCCGCCGACTGTTCGACGATGTTGACCATCACGCGCAGCCCGATCGCCAGCGCCCGCTCGTCCAGGTCGAACGTCGGCTGGTGCAGATCCAGCTGCGGCCCCCGGCCCGACCAGACGCCCAGCCGGGCCATCGCGCCGGGAATCTCCTCGAGATACCAGGAGAAGTCCTCGCCGCCGCCGGACTGGCGGGTGTCGGCCAGCGCGTCCGGGCCGATGGCCTCGATCGCGTGGGTCAGGATGCGCGTCGAGACGTCCTCGTTGACCACCGGCGGCACGCCGCGCCGGTATTGCAGCGTGTGCTCGATGCCCAGCGGCGCGAGCAGCGCCGACACCGTGTCGCGGATGATCTCCTCGAGGCCCACCCAGGTTTGGCGGCTCGCGGTGCGGACCGTGCCGCCCAGCACCCCGGTCTGCGGAATGGCGTTGGCGGCCACTCCCGCGTTGACCGCCCCCCACACCAGCACCGTCCCGTTGCGCGGGTCGATGCGCCGGGACAGCACGCCGGGCAGCCCGGTGATGAGCGTGCCCAGCCCGTAGACCAGGTCGGCGGTCAGGTGCGGGCGCGAGGTATGCCCGCCCGGGGAATGCAGCGTGATCTCGATCTGGTCGGCCGCCGATGTGATGGGGCCGTGCCGCACGGCGATCTGGCCGACCTCGAGCCGCGGGTCGCAGTGCAGGGCGAAGATCCGCGACACCCCGGTGATCGCCCCGGCGGCGATCGCGTCGATGGCGCCGCCGGGCATCAGCTCCTCGGCGGCCTGGAAGATCAGCCGCACCCCGACCGGCAGTTCGGGCACCGACGCCAGGGCCAGCGCGGTACCGAGCAGGATGGCGGTGTGGGCGTCATGGCCGCAGGCGTGCGCGACGTTGGGCATCGTGGAGGTGTAGGGGGCGCCGGTCCGCTCGGCCATCGGCAGCGCGTCCATGTCGGCCCGCAGCGCGATCCTCGGCCCGTGGTCGGGGCCGAGATCGCAGACCAGCCCGGTGCCGCCCGGCAGCACCTTCGGGTTGAGCCCGGCGTCGGCCAACCGCTCGGCCACGAACTGGGTGGTGGCGTACTCCTGCCGGCCCAGCTCGGGGTAGCGGTGGATGTGCCGGCGCCATTCGACCAGGTCGTCGTGGTGGGCGGCCAGCCAGGTGGTGGCGGCGTCGGCGAGGCTCATGCGCTCGCCCGCCGTTCGTGCGCGGCCAGCACCCGGTCGCGCTCGGCCGGCGTCTGGGCCAGCTGAACCACCGTGCGGGCTAGCATGATCGCGCCCTCGACGACCGCGCGGTCGGCGCTGGGGCCCGCGGCCGCGGTGGCGAACGCGCGCTGGTGAACCATGGCGCCGCCGGCGTCGACCCCGACCACCGGGTGAATGCCCGGCAGCACCTGCGTCACGTTGCCCATGTCGGTGCTGCCCATCGGCAGCGCCGCTTCGAACTCGCGGGCCACCGGCTCGCGCCCGAGCCGGCGCATCTCCTCGCGGAAGACGTCGGCCAACCATTCGTCGGGCTTGAGTTCGTCGTATGCCGGTGCGGGACTGTCGATTTCGTATTCGCAGCCGGTGGCCAGCGCGCCCGCGGAAAAGCACGCGTACATCCTGCCCTCCAGCTGTCGCAGCGAATCCGATTCGACCGCCCGCATCGCATATTGCAGCGTGGCATGCCCGGGGATGACGTTGACGGCCTGCCCACCGTCGGTGACGATGCCGTGCACCATCTGGCCCGGGGCCAGTTGCTGACGCAACAATCCGACGGCCACCTGCGCGACGGTGACGGCGTCGGCGGCGTTGACGCCCAGATGCGGCGCGACGGCGGCGTGGGATTCCTTGCCGCGGTAGTTCACCGTCGCTTCCGACAGCGCCAGCGAGCGGGCGGCGGCGATGTCGGCGGGCCCGGGATGCAGCATCACCGCCACCGCGACGTCGTCGAACACCCCGGCGCGCAGCAGCAGTGCCTTGCCGCCGCCCGCCTCCTCGGCGGGGGTGCCGATCAGCGCGACCCGTAGCCCCAGGTCATCGGCCACCTCGGCCAGCGCCAGCGCGGTGCCCACGGCCGACGCCGCGATGATGTTGTGGCCGCAAGCGTGCCCGATCTCGGGCAGCGCGTCGTACTCGGCGCACACCCCGATGGTCAGCGGGCCGCTGCCGAAGTCGGCGCGGAAGGCGGTGTCCAGGCCACCGGCGGCCGCGGTGATCTCGAAGCCGCGTTCGGCGACCAACGCCTGGGCCTTGGCGCAGCTGCGATGCTCGGCGAACGCCAGCTCGGGCTCGGCATGAATGGCGTGGGACAGCTCAACCAGGTCGGAGCCTCGGCGCCGCACGACATCCTCGACGGCGTCCAATGCGGTGGTGGGCATTCTGGCAGTATCCCACCGCGACCTTAGGGCCCGGGCTACACCAGTCCGGCGATGAATCCCGCCGCCTGTCCGGGGTAGGGCGGCACACCGTAATCGTGGTGCGCATCCCGGTCGCGACCCCCGACGACGCACACCGGGTCGCCGGGGCTGCAGATGTCGATGGCGCGGCCGGCGAACTGGCCCGCCGTCGACAGGGGCGTGTTGAAGCGGTTGCCGGGGTTGCCGAACACCGCGACGGCCGCGACCTTGCCGGCCAGACCCGGGTCCAGCGCGGGGGCGGAGCCGAAGTTGCCGATGCGCTCGCCCAGCGGCGGCACCCCGGCCAGCATCGAGACCGCGGCGGCGCCCTGCGAAAAGCCGCCGAGCACGAGCTTCGTCCCCGGGCACTGTTCGACCATCTGAGCGATGTGGTCGCGGGCGTCGTTGGCGCCGTCGGCGGTCTGCAGGAAGTTGTAGCTGGCCGGGTAGTTCACCGGGTACGAGTCGACGCTGCGCGAGCCGAGGGCCGAGTGCAGCGCGGCCAGGAGCGCGTCTCCGGCGGCGCCGAGGCCGGGCGGCTCGGCCGTGCCGCGGGCGAAGATGAGTTGCACGTCGGGGCATTCGGCCCGCGCCGGCGCCACCGGGCCCGTGATCGAAAACAGCGACACCGCAACGGCGACCGCCAGGCCGGCGACCGACCACCTACGAAGATTCATGCGGCAGATTTTCACATATCCCGGCGCACGCCATCGCGGCGCTAACCCCGGTGACCCGCACTATGCTCGCCGACTGTGAGCGACGTCGCATCCGAACCCGGTGAACTGGCGCGGCGGGCGGCGCAGGTCATCGCCGAGCGCACCGGCGTGGACGAGCATGACGTCGCCGTCGTGCTGGGCTCGGGATGGCGCCCGGCGGCGACCGCGCTCGGCGCCCCCGGCGCCGTGCTGCCCCAGGCCGACGTCCCCGGGTTCGCACCGCCCACCGCCGTCGGGCACACCGGCGAGCTGATGTCGACGCGCATCGGCGATCGCCGGGTGCTGGTGCTCGTCGGTCGCGTGCACGCCTACGAGGGCCACGACCTCGGTCACGTGGTGCACCCCGTGCGGGCGGCCTGCGCGGCCGGGGCGCGCATCATCGTGCTCACCAACGCGGCCGGCGGGTTGCGCGCCGACATGGCGGTCGGCCAGCCGGTGCTGATCAGCGACCACCTCAACCTGACCGCGCGGTCCCCGTTGATCGGCCCGCAGTTCGTGGACCTGACCGACGCCTACGCGCCGCGGCTGCGGGAACTGGCCCGCCAGGGCGATCCCGGGTTGGCCGAGGGTGTCTACGCCGGCCTGCCGGGGCCGCATTACGAGACGCCCGCCGAGGTGCGCATGCTGCGGACGCTGGGCGCCGACCTGGTCGGCATGTCCACGGTGCACGAGACCATCGCGGCCCGGGCGGCCGGCGCCGAGGTGCTCGGGGTGTCGCTGGTCACCAACCTGGCCGCCGGCATCAGCGGCGAGCCGCTGAGCCACGCCGAGGTGCTGGCCGCGGGCGCCGCGTCGGCCAGCCGGATGGGCGCGCTGCTGGCCGACGTCATCGCTCGGTTCTGAGGCGATGACGCGGTGACGCCATGACGCCCGACGAATGGATCGCCCACGATCCCGATCCGGCGACGGCCGCCGAGCTCGCCGCGTGCGATCCCGACGAGCTGGCGGCGCGATTCGCCCACCCGCTCACCTTCGGCACGGCGGGCCTGCGCGGCCCGGTGCGCGGCGGGCCCGACGCCATGAACGTGGCGGTGGTGTCGCGCGCCACCTGGGCGGTGGCGCAGGTGCTGGCCGGCCGGGGGCTGGCGGGCCGCACGGTGATCGTCGGTCGCGACTCCCGGCACGGCTCCGCCGTTTTCGCTACTGTGACCGTGGAAGTACTTGCAGCCCAAGGATTTTCGGTGCTACTGTTTCCAGGGCCGGTGCCGACCCCGGTGGTCGCGTTCGCGGTGCGCCGCACCGGCGCCGTCGCCGGCATACAGATCACCGCGTCGCACAACCCGCCGGCCGACAACGGCTACAAGGTGTACACCGACGGCGGCATCCAGATCGTCCCGCCCACCGACCGCGAGATCGAGGCCGCGATGGCCGCCGCTCCCCCGGCCGACGAAATCGGCCGGGGGCCGGTGCAACCCGCGGCCACCGACCTGGTCGAGCGCTACATCGCGCGTGCCGCCGCCGTACGGCGCGGCACGGGCACGGTGCGGGTGGCCCTGACCCCGCTGCACGGGGTGGGCGGCGTGGTGGCCGTGGAAGCTTTACAGCGCGCCGGCTTCGGGCAGGTGCACACGGTCGGCGCCCAGTTCGCGCCCGACCCCGACTTCCCCACCGTCGCCTTCCCCAACCCCGAAGAGCCCGGCGCCGCCGACGCGCTGCTCGCCCTGGCCGCCGACGTCACGGCCGACGTCGCGATCGCGCTGGATCCCGACGCCGACCGGTGCGCGGTCGGCATCCCGGCGGAGTCGGGATGGCGGATGCTGTCCGGAGACGAAACCGGTTGGCTGCTCGGCGATTACATCCTGTCGCGGGTCGCCGATCCATCGACGGCGGTGGTGGCCAGCACCGTGGTGTCGTCGCGCATGCTGGCGGCGATCGCGCGCGCGCACGGAGCCACCCACGTGGAAACGCTCACCGGTTTCAAGTGGCTGGCGCGCGCCGACGCGGAGGTGCCCGGCGGCACCCTGGTGTACGCCTACGAGGAGGCGATCGGGCACTGCGTCGATCCGGAGGCCGTGCGGGACAAGGACGGCATCAGCGCCGCGGTGCTGGTGTGCGACCTGGTGGCCGCGCTGAAAGACCGGGGCCGTTCGGTTTCCGACGCGCTCGACGAACTCGCCGAGCGCCACGGGGTGCACGACGTCGCGGCGGTGTCGCGGCGGGTCGCCGACGCCGCCGAGGCCGCCGAGTTGATGCGGCGGCTGCGGTCGAGTCCGCCGGAAACGCTGGCCGGGTTCACCGCCACCCTCACCGACATCACCGACGCGCTGATCTTCACCGGCGGTGACGACGACACGTCTGTGCGGCTGGTGGTGCGGCCGTCCGGGACCGAGCCAAAGCTGAAGTTCTACATCGAGGTTCGCCGCGCGGTGACGGCCGGGCTGGCGCAGGCCAGGCAACGGGCCGCCGCGTTGCGCGAGGCGCTGGTGAAGCAGGTGATGGGCTAACGGGGCCCGTATTGGCGGTCACCCGCGTCACCGAGACCCGGGACGATGTAGGCGTTTTCGTTGAGCCCGCCGTCGACGGCCACGGTGAAAAGGCGCGCCGCGGGGGCGGTTTGCTCAAGCGCCGCAATGCCTTCCGGAGCGGCAACCGCGCACAACACCGTGATGTCGGTCGCCCCGCGCTCCAGCAGCAGCCCGACGGTGTGCTTCAGCGAACCACCGGTGGCCAGCATCGGATCGAGGACGATCACCGGAACACCGGACAGGTCCTCGGGCAGCGACGCGAGATATCCCGTCGCGCAATGGGTTTGCTCGTCGCGGGCCACGCCCACGAAACCCACCCGCGCCTCCGGAAGCAGCTCGAGGGCGCGCTCGAGCATGCCCAATCCCGCGCGCAGCACCGGCACCAACAGCGGCGGGCTGGCCAGCCGCACCCCAACCGTCTCGGCCAGCGGCGTACGGATTCCGAAGGTCTCGCGGGCGGCGTCGCGCGTGGCCTCGTAGACCAGCATCGCGGTCAGGTCCCGCAGGCCGGCCCGGAAGTGGGCGTTGTCGGTGCGTTCGTCGCGCAACACCGTCAGCCGCGACAGGGCCAGCGGGTGATCAATGACGCGCGTGTCCACGGAATTTGAGCCTATATAACGATTGCGGCGCACAACGCCGACACGCTCGCGCCGCCGCCCCTTGCGGGCGACTCCGCCCATATACTCCCCGCGTACTGCGCACAATCAGAAGCCTGGCCGGCGCGGCCGTGTTGGCGGGGCTGGTGATCGTCCCGGCGGCCCCCCGGGTGGCCCTCGCGGCGGGCATTCCGCAGCTCGCGCACATCGTGATCGTGGTGGAGGAGAACCGCTCCGAGGCCAACATCATCGGCAACAAGTCGGCCCCGTTCATCACCGCGCTGGCCGCGGGCGGCGCCAACATGGTTCAGTCGTTCGCCGAAACGCACCCCAGCGAACCGAATTACCTGGCGCTCTTCGCGGGCAACACCTTCGGGGTGACCACCGACGCCTGCCCCGTCAACGGCGGCGCCGCTCCCAACCTGGGTTCGGAATTGCTGGCCGCGGGCCATACGTTCGTCGGCTTCGCCGAGGGCCTGCCCGCGGTCGGCTCGCCGGTGTGCAGCGCCGGCAAGTACGCGCGCAAGCACGTGCCCTGGGCCAACTTCACCAACGTGCCGCCCGCGAACTCCCTGCCGTTCTCCGCCTTCCCGATGGGCAACTACGCCAGCCTGCCCACGGTCTCGTTCGTCATTCCCAACAACGACAACAACATGCACGACGGCTCGATCGCCCAGGCCGACGCCTGGCTCAACCGCCAGCTGTCCGGCTACGCCAACTGGGCGGCCGCCAACAACAGCCTGCTGATCCTGACCTTCGACGAGGACGACGGCGGCAGCCGCAACCAGATCCCGACGGTGTTCTACGGCGCGCACGTCCGGCCCGGCAATTACGGCGAGCAGATCAACCACTACAGCGTGCTGGCGACGATCGAGGAGATGTACGGGCTGCCCAAGACCGGGTACGCCGCGAGCGTGCCGCCGATCACCGATATCTGGGGTTAGCTTCGATCGCCCGGCTCCTTGCTCGCGCCGTCCCGGCGCTCGCCGTCACCGGGCTGGCCCGACGCCCAGCGCCAGGCCCCCCGCACGGCCGTCGCTATTGTGTGCCGCATGGCTGCTGACCTCGTGCCGATCCGCCTGAGCCTCTCCGACGGCGACCGCTACACCGTGTGGGCGCCCCGCTGGCGCGACGCCGGCGACGAGTGGGAGGCGTTCCTGGGCAAGGACGAGGACCTCTACGTCTTCGAGACCGTCGCCGACCTGGTCGCGTTCGTGCGCTCCGATACCGACAACGACCTGGTCGACCACCCGGCATGGAAGGACCTGACCTCGGCGCACGCGCACAAGTTCGCACCGGCCGAGGACAAGCAGTTCGATCTGGTCGCGGTCGAGGAGCTGGTGTCGGAGAAGCCGACCGAGGAGTCGGTGACCGGGCTGGCCCGCACGCTGGCGCTGGTCTCCTCCATCGGGTCGGTCTGCGAGCTCGCGGCGGTGTCGAAGTTCTTCAACGGCAACCCCACGCTGGGCACCGTCTCCGGCGGGATCGACCACTTCACCGGGAAGGCCGGCCTCAAGCGCTGGAACGCGATCGGCGAGGTCATCGGGCGCAGCTGGGACGGCGTCCTCGCCGCGATCGAGGACATCGTGACCACCCCCGAGGTGGACGCCAAGCTGTCGGCCAAGGCCGCCGAGGAGCTCGCCGAGGAGCCCGAGGAACCCGAGACCGAAGACGCCGAGGCCGAAGCGGAGGCCGACGGCGAGACGGCCGAGGAAGCCGAAGCGCCCGAGGCGGCCGGCGAGCCCGAGGAGCCCGAGGAGGCCGAGGAGGAGACCCGCGCGGCCGGCGACACGGTGATCCTGGGCAGCGACGAGGATTTCTGGCTGCAGGTGGGCATCGACCCGATTCGGATCATGACGAGTTCGGGCACGTTCTACACGCTGCGGTGCTACCTGGACGACCGCCCGATCTTCCTGGGCCGCAACGGGCGCATCAGCGTGTTCAGCTCCGAGCGGGCGCTGGCGCGGTACCTCGCCGACGAGCACGACCACGACCTGTCCGACCTGAGCACCTACGACGACATCCGCACCGCTGCCACCGACGGCTCGCTGGAGGTCAAGGTCACCGAGGACAACATCTACGTGCTCAGCGGGCTGGCCGACGACATCGCCGACGGCCCCGACGCGGTGGACCGCGACCAGCTGGACCTGGCCGTCGAGCTGCTCCGCGACATCGGCGACTACTCCGAGGAGGCCACGGTCGACAAGGCCCTCGAGACCGGGCGCCCGCTGGGCAAGCTGGTGGCCTACGTGCTCGAGCCCGGCTCGGTCGGCAAGCCCTCGGCGCCGTACGCCCCCGCGGTACGGGAGTGGGAGAAGCTGGAGCAATTCGTCGACGGGCGGCTGCGGCGCGAATAGTCCCCCGTTTGACGGGCCCCTGAGTCTCATCTTTACTGGCGGGTGTCGCTTCCCGGGGTAGGCCCCTTACCGCTCTACGGCTTTCAGCGCCCGGGCATGCTGTTGTTCGGTTTGCTCCCGCTGGCGCTGCTCGGGGTCTACATCCTGGTCCAGGCCCGCCGCCGGCGCCGCCTGCGCCGGTTCACCGAGACGAGCGTGCCGCAGTCGCTGGCGCGCCACATCCCGATCGCGGTGTCGCTGCTCAGCCTGGTCCTGCTGACCATCGCGCTCGCGACCCCCACCCACGACATGCGCATCCCGCGCAACCGCGCCGTCATCGTGCTGGTCATCGACATGTCGCAGTCCATGCGGGCGACCGACGTGCCGCCCAACCGGCTCAAGGCCGCCGAGGAGGCGGCCACCCAGTTCGCCACCCAGCTGACGCCGGGCATCAACCTGGGGCTGGTCGGCTTCGCGGGCACGCCGTACCTGCTGGTGCCGCCGACGCCGCAGCACCAGGCGACGATCGACGCGCTCAAGAAGCTGGACTTCGCCGACAGCACGGCCACCGGGCAGGCCATCTTCACCGCCCTGCACGCGGTCAGCGCCACCGCCATCACCGGTGGCGACACCCCGCCGCCGGCCCGCATCGTGCTGCTGTCCGACGGCAAGGAGAACAAGCCGTCCAACCCCAGCGACCCGCACGACGGCGCCTACACGGCGGCGCGGCTGGCCCGCGACGAGGGGGTGCCTATCTCGACGATCTCGTTCGGCACCAAGACCGGCGAGATCGAGATGGACGGGCAGCGGGTCGCCGTGCCGGTCTCGACGGACCAGATGAAGATGATCGCCAAGCTGTCCGGCGGGCAGTCCTACACCGCCGGCACCGTCGACGAGCTGTCCAAGAGCTACAACGCCATCGAGAAGGACATCGGCTACCGCACCGTGCCGGGGCCCGGCAGTGCCGGGTGGTTGCGCCTGGGTGTGCTCACCGCCCTGATCGCGACGGCGCTGGCGCTGCTGATCAACCGGCGGCTGCCGGTCTGATCGCTCAGGAGGGCAGCCGGCGGTTCAGGAACAGGCCGGCCAGGACGGCGCCGGCCATCGCGACGGCCCCCAGCAGCATCCAGGCCAGGCTGGCGTCGCCCTTGACGGTTTCGTAGCCGATCTGGCGCTGCAGGGTCGCGTAGACGTCCTTCAGCGACTCCAGGCTGTCGGCGTGGAACGACTGGCCGTCGGTGATCTCGCAGATCTTCTTCAGCGTCTGATCGTCGACGGGAACCGGGATGGTGGCGCCCTCGTACTCCACGGTGCCGTACGGCGTGCCGAACGAAATCGTGGAGATCTGCACGCCCTCGGCCTTGGCGGCCCGGGCCGCGGTGAACGCCCCCTGCGGGGCGTTGGGATCCAGCGGCACGTTCTCGGCGCCGTCCGATTCCAGCACGATGCGCGCCGGCGGCGGCCCGTCGCCGCCGCCCATCACCGAGCCCACCGTCGCGATGGCCTGCAGCGCGGTGAACAGGCCCTCGCCCGTCGCGGTCTTGGGGGCCGGCTTGAGGCTGTCGATCGCGGCCTTGACCGCCTGGCGGTTGGTCGTCGGGGCGACCAGTAGCGAGGCGTTGGCCGCGAACTCCACCAGCCCCAGGTTGATGGCCGGCGTCAGCTCGTCGGCGAATTGCTTGCCGGCCTCCTTGGCGGCGGTCAGCCGGTCGGGCGGAACGTCGGTGGAGGCCATGGACTCCGATACGTCGATCACCAGCATGACGACGGCCCGGTTGAGCGGGATCCGGACGTCGGAGGTCGGCCCGGCCATCGCCGTAGTCAGCAGCACCAGCGACGCGGCCAGCAGGATCGTCGGGATGTGCCGCCACCGGCTGGGGTGGGCCGGCGCGACCCGCTCCAGCACGTCCATGTTGGCGAACCGCAGCACGCGCCGGCGCCGGGCGAACTGCAGCACCACGTAGATGCCCAGGACCAGCAGCACCGCCAGCAGAACCAGGAAGAACCACGCGTTCTGGAAGCCGGTCACCGACACGGGGCCCAGCAGGGGCAACTTCATGTCGAGCCACACTATGCGCCAAGTGCGGACCGTGCACTCCCCGCCGGATCAGCCGGCGACGAGGTCGCGGCGCTGCGTGAACTTGATGTCGAGGCTGCGCAGGTGGGTCTGCAGCCCCGCGTCCTGGATGGGGATCAGGTGGGCGGGCTGGTCGGTCTCGTTGTAGTGGGCGTGCCACATGCCCGGCGGGGTGGTGAACGCGCAGCCGGCCCGCCAGTCCACCCGGATGGGGTCGACGATGTCGCCGCGCTCGTCGAGGCGGGTGCCCAGCAGGGTGTAGCAGCCGTCGGCGGGCGCGTCGAGGATCAGGTCGAGCGCCACCGACTGGTGCCGGTGCGGCCGCTGCACCTGGTTCGGGGGCAGCACGCCGAACATGGCCCACAGGACGTGGGTGATGGTCAGTGTCTGCTCCTGGTTGGCATTGGCCAGCAGCACGCTGACCCGGCTCTTCTCGTTGGCGCCCGGCCGCGCCGCGATCTCTTCCAGCTTGGCCACCGCGTCCGACCGGCGGAACTTGGTCGCGCGGAACCGCGGCTGGGTGGCTTCGGCGCCCAGGTAGCGCATCAGCGGCTCGTCGTGCACCCAGTACATGGCGGTGTCGGCGGCCGCGTAGAACACCGAATGGGTGCCCGCGGGCAGTGTCAAGAAGTCACCCTTCTCCCATCCGACCAGCTGGCCGTTGACCGCCGCGAAGCCCCGCCCGTAGAGCACGTAGTACAGCTGGGAGGTGGCGTTGGGGCTGGTGTCGACCTGTTCGCCCGGGCGGATGCGCACGAAGTTGGCCAGCAGCGCGGGGCTGGTCGCGGCGCCGGTCTCGATCCGTAGCTCCTTGGACAGGTCCAGCGGGATCACACCGGTCGGCCGATCGGTGTAGACATCCGCGTCGAACCGGGTAATCGGCACCTGCGGGACGTGTCCCGAGCCGATCGGGTTGGCGGCCTTGGAGTACTCGAAGAATTCGGCGTCGCCGGTCCAGTCCTGGAAGCGGCCTTCGAACCCGTACTCGGCCACGTTGACCACCGGCGCGGGGATCGTCGGGTCCAGGTTCGGGGTCAGGGCTTGTTCGGTGACGGACATTTGCACGGCTCCTGGGCTTCTTCGGCTCGTCTCATGTTTCTTTCGTATCTATCTTGTATCTCAGTTGTCGCCCTGTCAAGGGTTGCGGTGGTGTACCGTCACCACACTGCTGGGATACGACTTAGCTACCGGAAGGCTGCAGTGGCAACGAGCGAGCCGCGGCCGGGCACGGCCAAGGACCGGGCGCTGGACTACGTCAAGACGCGGGTGCTCACCGGCGCGTTCCCCGGGGGCGAACTGATCAGCGAGGGGGATGTCGCGACGGCGCTGGGCATGTCGCGCACCCCGGTGCGCGAGGCGTTCCTGCGGCTGGAGGCCGAGGGGCTGCTGCGGCTGTACCCGCAGCGCGGCGCGCTGGTCGTCCCCGTTTCCCCGGACGAGGTTCGGTCGGTGATGGAGGCGCGGCTGGTGCTCGAGCAGTTCGCCGCGACCAAGGTGGTGGGCCGCGGACCCGCCACGTGCGCAGCGGTTTTCGAGAAGATGTCGGCCGAGCTACGACGGCAACGCGCCGCCGTCGACCGCTCCGATTGGCCCGAGTTCCTCGATGCCGACCGCGCCTTCCACGCCATCACGCTGGCGGAGTCGGGAAACGCCATCCTGTCGGGCTTCTATGCGTCGCTGCGCGACCGGCAGATGCGGATGATCGGCGAGTCGGCGCTGCGCGATCCCGACCGGTTGGCGGCGATCCTGGACGAGCATCGCGAAATCGCCGAGGCGCTGCGCGACGGCGACGGTCAGCGCGCGCTGCGCGCGGTGCAAACCCACCTGGCCGGCACGGTGCGCGCCATGGGGCTGGCGGCGGACCTGATCTGAGTTCCGCGCGAATTGTGTTAGAAGTTCCTCTTTTCGGGAAATCCTCTCGAAGATGGCGCCCACCCCGGGAGCCGTTATGACAGGAGCTGAAGTGATCACATCCATAATCCTCGCCATCGTCGTGGGCGCGATAATCGGTTTGGTCGCGCGTCTCGTGATGCCGGGTAAGCAGAACGTCGGCATGATCATGACCGTGGTGCTCGGCGCCGTCGGCGGTCTGATCGGGTCGTGGGCCGCTAGCCAATTCGGATACCACAACGCCAACGGTGGTGTGGCCTGGGTTCCGTTCTTCATTGGCGTCGGCGCCGCCATCGTCCTCATCGCGCTGTACGAGGCGTTGACGGGCCGCCGCACCGGCACCCGACTCACCCGCTGAGCCGAAAGCTGCGCCGCCCGACCGGTTTTCGGTTGGGCGGCGTTAGCCTGCTATCAGCACCGCATAGCGCGGCTTGATCACGTCGTCGATAATGGCCAGCCGCTCGTCGAAGGGAATGAAGGCGGATTTCATCGCGTTGATGGTGAACCGCTCGAGATCACTCCAACCGTAGCCGAAAGCCTCGACCAGGCGGCACATTTCAAGGCTCATCGTGGTATCGCTCATCAGCCGGTTGTCGGTGTTCACGGTCACCCGGAACCGGGTGCGGGCCAGCAGGTCGAACGGATGCTCGGCGATGCTGTTCACGGCGCCGGTCTGCACATTGGAGCTGGGGCACAGCTCCAGCGGAATCCGCTTGTCCCGCAGGATGGCTGCCAGGCGGCCCAGCCGGACCCGGCCGTCGTCGAGCACGTCGATGTCGTCGACGATGCGCACCCCGTGACCCAGTCGGTCGGCACCGCAGAATGCGATCGCCTCGTGGATGGACGGCAGCCCGAAAGCCTCGCCGGCGTGAATCGTGAAGCGCGCGTTATGGTCTCGCATGTACTCGAAGGCGTCCAGGTGCCGGGTCGGCGGATTGCCCGCCTCGGCGCCGGCGATGTCGAACCCCACAACTCCCTTGTCCCGGAACCGAATCGCCAGCTCGGCGATTCGCCGCGACACTGCCGCGTGCCGCATGGCGGTCACCAGCAGCCGCACCACGATCGGCCGGCCGGCGGCGGCGCAGGCCTTCTCGCCGTCGGCGAAGCCGGCCAGCACGGCCTCGACGATCTCGTCGAACGACAGCCCGCGGTCGATGTGCAGCTCCGGCGCGAACCGGATCTCGGCGTAGACAACGGAATCGGCGGCCAGGTCTTCGACGCATTCATAGGCGACGCGATGCAGCGCCTCGGGTGTCTGCATCACCGCCACCGTGTGCGAGAACGGCTCGAGGTAGCGCTCCAGCGACCCGCTGTGCGACTGGGTGCGAAACCAGGTGGCCAGCTCGTCCACGTCGGTGGTGGGCAGCCCGTCGTACCCGGTCTCCCCGGCGATCTCCACCACCGTCGACGGGCGCAGCCCCCCGTCGAGGTGGTCGTGCAGCAGCGCCTTGGGCGCCTTCTTGATCTGCTCGAGGCCCAGCTTCATCGTCTAATTCAACCCTGTGGTCACGGTGCGATCCGATCGATGATCAGCGGGCGCGGCGCCGGTGGCGTGTCGCCGACGCTGAAGCCGCCGTCGAGTTCGGCCAGCGCGGCGCCGAGGCGCTCCGGGGTGTCGGTGTAGAGGGTGAACAGCGGCTCGCCGGCCGCGACACGGCCGCCGGGCCGGCGGTGGATCCGGATACCGGCGCCGGCCTGCACCCGTTCGCCCGGACGGGACCTGCCCGCACCGAGCCGCCACACCGCCAGCCCCACCGCCATCGCGTCGATATCGCCCATTGTGCCGCCCCGGTCGGCGGTCACGGTGTCGGAATGCGCACCGATCGGCAACGGAACCGACAAATCACCGCCCTGGGCGGCGATCAGGCGGCGAAACCGGTCCATCGCGGTGCCGTCGCGCAGCGTCTCCGCCGGGTCGCGGCCGTCGATGCCCGCCAGTTCGAGCATCTCCCCCGCGAGCCGCACCGTCAGCTCGACGACGTCGGGCGGCCCGCCGCCGGCCAGCACGTCCACCGACTCGGCGACCTCCAGGGCGTTGCCGACGGCCGCGCCCAGCGGGGCGTTCATGTCGGTCAGGAGCGCGCGCGTCGGCACCCCGTGTGCCTCGCCCAGCCCGACCATGGTGTGGGCCAGTTCGCGGCAGCGCTTCGGGGAGTCGAGCAGCGCACCGGAGCCGACCTTCACGTCGAGCACCAGCGCCCCGGCCCCCTCGGCCAGCTTCTTGCTCATCACCGAGCTGGCGATCAGCGGCAGCGACTCGACGGTGGCCGTGATGTCGCGCAGCGCATACAGCTTGGCGTCGGCCGGCGCCAGCTCGCCGGCGGCGAAGATGGCCGCGCCCACCTCGCGGAGTTGGTCGCGCACCCGCCGGTTGGACAGCGCGGCGGTGAACCCGGCGATGGACTCCAGCTTGTCCAGGGTGCCGCCGGTGTGCCCCAGCCCGCGCCCGGACGCCTGGGGCACCGCGGCGCCGCAGGCGGCGACGACGGCCACCAGGGGCAGGGTGATCTTGTCCCCGACGCCGCCGGTGGAGTGCTTGTCGACGGTGGGCAGGTGCAGGTCGCGAAAGTCCAGCCGTTCGCCGGAGGCCAGCATCGCCGCGGTCCAGCCGGCGATCTCGCCGCCGTCCATGCCGCGCAGGAAAATCGCCATCAGCAGCGCCGACATCTGTTCCTCGGCCACCCGGCCATGGGTGTAGGCGTCGACGACCCAGTCGATGGCGGCCTCGGACAGCCGGCCGCCGTCGCGCTTGGTGCGGATCACCGTCGGCGCGTCGAATGCGTGGTCGGTCAACGGGGTTCCCGCGGCAGGTCCGCGCTGAAGGCGTCGGGCAGTAACTCGCCGAGGCGGCGCGGCCCGGCCGAGTGGTCGATCAGCAGCTCCGGGCCGCCGTGCTCCAACAGCAGCTGGCGGCACCGCCCGCACGGCATGAGCGCGCGACCCTCGCCGTCGACGCAGGCCAGCGCGATCAGCCGGCCGCCGCCGCCGGCGTGTAGAGCGCACACCACGCCGCATTCGGCACAGAGACCAAGGCCATATGAGATGTTCTCCACATTGCAGCCGGTGACCACGCGGCCGTCGTCGACCAGCGCGGCGGCCCCCACGGGGAACCGCGAATACGGCGCGTAGGCCCCCGTAGCGGCGTCGATCGCCTTGTGGCGCAGCGCATTCCAATCGACATCTGCCATTCGCAACCCCGCTCAGCCATGGGCACTTCAAGACCGCCAGCCTAACCCTGACACGAGCGTTCGCCGGGCGGACTGGTCGGCACGGGCGGCGCCCCGCGCGGGTTAGGCTGAATTGCCCTCCCTTGATGTCAGAAGGCGGTGAGGACTGGGTGAGCACACAGGCGACAACCGCGGATCCGGCAACGCAATCTGCACCCTCGCGCAAGCGGCGACCACCCCGGACCCTGTATCGGGGCGACCCCGGCATGTGGTCGTGGGTGTTGCATCGCATCAGCGGCGCGACGATCTTCTTCTTCCTGTTCGTCCACGTGCTGGACGCCGCGATGCTGCGGGTCAGCCCGCAGACCTACAACGCGGTGATCCACGACTACCAGACCCCCATCGTCGGCCTGATGGAGTACGGGCTGGTGGCCGCGGTGCTCTTTCACGGGCTGAACGGGATCCGCGTCATCCTGATCGACTTCTGGTCCGAGGGCACCCGCTACCAGAAGCTGATGTTCTGGATCGTCGGCATCGTCTTCCTGCTGCTCATGGTCCCGGCCGGCGTGGTGACGGGCATCCACATCTGGGAGCACCTGCGATGAGCTCCCCCGACCTGCAGCTGGGCCGCGGGCAGGTGGCCCCGGTCCGCCAGCGCAGCCACGACCGGCCGGCCAGCCTCGACAACCCGCGCTCGCCGCGGCGCCGGGCGGGCATCCCCAATTTCGAGAAGTTCGCCTGGCTGTTCATGCGGTTCTCCGGCGTCGCGCTGATCGTCCTGGCCGTCGGGCACCTGTTCATCATGCTGATGTGGGACAACGGCGTTTACCGCATCGACTTCAACTACGTGGCGCAGCGCTGGGCCTCGCCGTTCTGGCAGTTCTGGGATTTGGCGCTGCTGTGGCTGGCGCAGCTGCACGGCGGCAACGGCCTGCGCACCATCATCGACGACTACAGCCGCAGCGACCGCACCCGGTTCTGGCTGAACAGCCTGCTGCTGCTGTCGATGGGGTTCACGTTGGTGCTGGGCACCTACGTGCTGGTGACATTCGACCCGAATATCGGAGGGTGACGCCGTGATCCAGCAACACCGATACGACGTGGTGATCGTCGGCGCCGGCGGTGCCGGCATGCGCGCCGCGGTGGAGGCGGGTCCGCGCGTCCGGACCGCGGTGCTCACCAAGCTCTATCCCACCCGTAGCCACACCGGCGCCGCCCAGGGCGGGATGTGCGCGGCGCTGGCCAACGTCGAGGACGACAACTGGGAATGGCACACCTTCGACACCGTCAAGGGCGGCGACTATCTCGCCGACCAGGACGCGGTGGAGATCATGTGCAAGGAAGCCATCGACGCGGTGCTCGACCTGGAGAAGATGGGGATGCCGTTCAACCGCACCCCCGAAGGCCGCATCGACCAGCGCCGGTTCGGCGGGCACACCCGCGAACACGGCAAGGCCCCGGTGCGCCGGGCGTGCTACGCCGCCGACCGCACCGGCCACATGATCTTGCAGACGCTCTACCAGAACTGCGTCAAGCACGACGTGCAGTTCTTCAACGAGTTCTACGCGCTGGACCTGGTTCTCACCCAGACGCCGAGCGGTCCGGTGGCCACCGGCGTGGTGGCCTACGAGCTGGCCACCGGCGAGATTCATGTGTTCCACGCCAAGGCCGTGGTGTTGGCGACCGGCGGCTCGGGCCGCATGTACAAGACCACCTCCAACGCGCACACCCTGACCGGCGACGGCATCGGCATCGTCTTCCGCAAGGGACTTCCGTTGGAGGACATGGAGTTTCATCAGTTCCATCCGACCGGCCTGGCTGGGCTGGGCATCCTGATCTCCGAGGCCGTGCGCGGCGAGGGCGGCCGGCTGCTCAACGCCGACGGCGAGCGGTTCATGGAGCGCTACGCACCGACCATCGTCGACCTGGCACCGCGCGACATCGTCGCGCGGTCAATGGTTTTGGAGGTGCTGGAAGGCCGCGGCGCGGGCCCGAACAAGGACTACGTCTACATCGACGTGCGCCACCTCGGCGAGGACGTGCTCGAGGCGAAGCTGCCCGACATCACCGAATTCGCCCGCACCTACCTCGGCGTGGACCCCGTGCACGAGCTGGTCCCGGTCTACCCGACGTGCCACTACGTGATGGGCGGCATCCCCACCACCGTCACCGGACAGGTGTTGCGGGACAACACCGCCATCGTCCCAGGCCTGTACGCCGCCGGCGAGTGCGCCTGCGTGTCGGTGCACGGCGCGAACCGGCTTGGCACCAATTCGCTGTTGGACATCAACGTCTTCGGGCGCCGCGCCGGCATCGCCGCCTCCGACTACGCCGACGGGCACGACTTCGTGGAGATGCCGGCGAATCCCGAGGCGATGGTGGTCGGCTGGGTCCGCGACATCCTCAGCGAGCACGGCAACGAGCGCGTCGCCGACATCCGCGGCGCCCTGCAGCAGTCGATGGACAACAACGCCGCGGTGTTCCGCACCGAAGAGACGCTCAAGCAGGCGCTTACCGACATCCACGCCCTCAAGGAGCGGTACTCCCGAATCACCGTGCACGACAAGGGAAAGCGCTTCAACAGCGACCTGCTGGAGGCCATCGAGCTGGGCTTTTTGCTGGAGCTGGCCGAGGTCACCGTGGTGGGGGCGCTGAATCGCAAGGAATCCCGCGGTGGTCACGCCCGGGAGGACTACCCGAACCGTGACGACGTCAACTACATGCGCCACACCATGGCCTACAAGCAGGGCACCGATCTGCTGAGCGACATCGCGCTGGACTTCAAGCCCGTCGTGCAGACCCGCTACGAACCCAAGGAACGGAAGTACTGATGTCCGACAGCGTCGACGTCGAGGTGGACCGGGGACCGGAGCCGCCGCTGCCGCCCGTCCCCGAGGGCGCCGTGCTGGTGACCCTCAAGATCGCCCGGTTCAACCCCGACGACCCCGACGCATTCGCGGAAACCGGTGGCTGGCAAAGCTTTCGGGTGCCCTGCCTGCCCAGCGACCGGCTGCTCAACCTGCTGATCTACATCAAGAGCTACCTGGACGGCACGCTGACCTTCCGGCGCTCCTGCGCGCACGGGGTGTGCGGCTCGGACGCCATGCGCATCAACGGCGTCAACCGGCTGGCCTGCAAGGTGCTGATGCGTGACCTGCTGCCCGAGAAGCCGGGCAAGCAACTCACCATCACGGTCGAGCCGATCCGCGGACTGCCGGTGGAGAAGGACCTGGTGGTCAACATGGAGCCGTTCTTCGACGCCTACCGCGCGGTCAAGCCGTACCTGGTCACCAGCGGGAATCCCCCTACGCGCGAACGCATTCAGAGCCCCACCGACCGCGCCCGCTACGACGACACCACCAAGTGCATCCTGTGCGCGGCCTGCACGACGAGTTGCCCCATCTTCTGGCACGAGGGCAGCTACTACGGGCCGGCGGCGATCGTCAACGCGCACCGGTTCATCTTCGACAGCCGCGACGAGGCCGCCGCCGAGCGCCTCGACATCCTCAACGAGGTCGACGGCGTGTGGCGGTGCCGCACCACGTTCAACTGCACGGAGGCCTGCCCCCGCGGCATTCAGATCACCAAGGCGATTCAGGAGGTCAAGCGCGCGCTGATGTTCACCCGCTGATCACCTGCGCGGGTCACACAGCTCGTGATGGCTGCTCTGGTTGCCGCCCAACCGCTTTGCCTCATACATCGCGGCGTCGGCGGCGGTGACCAACTCCCCCAGCAGCGATTGCGGTTCCGAGGCGGTGTCGTCGAGGTGGGCGCAGGCCGTGCCGATGCTGGCGGTCACTCCCGCGGCCGACGCGGCGATGGCGCGACACATCCGCGCGGCCAGCGACTCGGCGTTGCACGCCTTGGAGGTGCCGGCCAACAGGAATTCCTCGCCGCCGCTGCGGGCCACCACCGATTCGTCGGAGGCGGCCGACAGGGCCTGGGCGACCTGGACCAGTGCGCGGTCCCCCGCGGCGTGACCGAGCCGGTCGTTGATGTCTTTGAAGTGGTCGAGGTCGATCAGCATGACCACCAGGTGGGAGTCGATGCCGCGCCGGGCCAAGATCATGCCCAACGCCTCGTGCTGAAACGTGCGCCGGTTCAGCAGGCCCGTCAGCGGATCGCGGTCGGCCTGCAGCAGGTCCCCCGTCAGGGCGCGCATCAGAATCCGAATGGCCAGCGGCAGCGCGATGTTGACCTCGATCACCAGCCACAGATCCACCCCGGCGAGGCTGGGGTGCCCGGACCTCGCCAGCGACAAGGCCTCCCAGGAGCCGACCGCGGCGGCCACCGCGAAGTTGTAGAGCACCAATCCCGTGGTGTGGAAGAACGCCATGTACGCGCCGAAGGTCGCGAAGGCGATGCAGCCGATCAGCGCGGCCAGCGGGTTCGGATGCGCCAGGCAGGCCAGCGCGACGGCGGTGTTGCAGGTCAGGGCGTAGGCGATGGACTGCCCGCGCGTCGGCCAGCGCCACGCCCACAGCAGCACGCCCGCCACCCCACCGGCGGCGGCCGACCACATCATCGCCACCGGCACCGATCCGCGGGGGCCGTCCGAGCCGGCCAGCAACGCGATGAGGCACAACACCAGCGACGCCGAAAGGAACGCGATCGCCGCCCGGGTGGCGCCGCTGAGGCCCCGCGACGCGAGATAGCCGGAGAGCCAGTCGTACTGATCGGCCCGCCGGCTAAACAGCGCGGTCATCGTTGACTCGCAATCGCCACCACCGCTCATCGACGTCGAAAGGCTAGCCGCATGCTACGGCTCTCCCGCCGCCCACGAGGCGGATTTCCGCGTCTGTGCGCGCGAGGCCGTCACACTTTCGCGTGCCATCCCGTCTGAGGGATATGACACAGAAAACGCGCATCGAGCCCCTGTCCCCCAACCGCGCCGGGCCGCTGACCCGCGCCATGTACCGGATCGCCAAGCGCCGCTACGGCCAGGTTCCCGAACCGTTCACCGTGACCGCCCACCATCGCAAGTTGATGGTCGCCGGGGCCGTGCACGAGACGATGCTCGATCGGGCGTCCAAGACGCTGCCGGTCGGCGTGCGCGAGCTGGCGGTGCTGTGGACCGCTCGCAGCATCGGCTGTTCCTGGTGCGTCGACTTCGGGTCCATGCTGCAGCGCCTGGACGGCCTGGACATCGAACGGCTCAAGGACATCGACAACTACGCCACTTCGACGGCGTTCACCGACGACGAGCGCGCCGCGATCCGCTACGCCGACGCGATGACGACCGATCCGCACACCGTCACCGACGAGCAGGTGGCCGACCTGCGCGCCCGGTTCGGCGACGCGGGGGTGATCGAGCTGACCTATCAGATCGGCGTGGAGAACATGCGGGCCCGGATGAACACCGCGCTGGGCATCACCGAGCAGGGATTCAGTTCCGGGGACGCGTGCCGGGTTCCGTGGGCGGCCACGCCGTAGCCGGTGACCAGCGCTCCCCCGATCGACGGACCCGGGGTCGTCCGATGTGGGGAAGGCCGGCTCCCCCACCGCGGGAGCCGGATGGTGGAAGACACGGCGCGGCCGAGCGGGGATAGTCATCGTGTGCCCGAAAACGGACGCCACCGGACTTGGAGAATCGACATGGACCAACTCGCTAGCTCCGATCGGTGGGCGCCGCAACGGCGGCTCGGTGTCGTGGATGGGTTGGGCCCCCGCACCACCGCCCGGTTCTACGCGATGCTGTGCGAGAACCATAGGGCGCTGACGGGCGGTTCATACCCGGACGTGGTCGTGCACACCATCGGTGTGCAGCGGCGCCTGGTGGACGCCGCCGCGGCCGGCTCGCCTCGGCCCGGGCACCAGGAAGCGTTGCGGGACCTCGTGACCCGGACCTCTCGCTCCCTCGCCGGAACCGGCGCGGACGTGATCGCCGTCGCTTGCAACGCCACCACGGTCGACCCCGCGCTGGGCGCACTCACATGCGTCGGCATGGTCGAGGCGACCGGCCGGAAGCTGCAACGCCTGAACGTCCGCCGGGTCGGACTCGTCGCGTCGAGCATCATGGTGTCCTCCGCGGCCTACGAGCGCGGCCTCGGCGACGCCGGCATCGCCGTCGTGGCCCCCGCGCCGGGCGATCAGGAGATCGTCGACCGGTTCATCGAGTCGCTGCAATGGTCCACGGCTCCCGTCCCAGTGCCAGAGGAATTCCGCCGGGTCATCGCCGGGCTCGGGGAGAATGTGGACGCGCTGATACTGGACTGCAATGAGCTCTACGGCGTCGTCGACGCCGAGATGGCGGGCAAGCCCGTCGTCGACAGCGTGACCGCGCTGGTCGAGGAAGCATCCCGCCTCTTGGTGGATCCGGGCACCCGCGCGACCCCGCCGACCGACATTGAATCCATTGCCGCGGCGCGGCCGTCCCGCCGCTGGGCGCTGTCGCGTTGGCGGCCGCACCGGCCGCAACGCGGCGCCGCCGAACTCATTCGGATCCGCGACATCGCTTAGGGCGCAAGCCTTTTCGTTGCCGGCGCCGATCGCGAGGGTCCGCGGCGGCCATTCTTGATGCCGGCCGGCGCCGTCGGAGGCCCCGGTAACCGCCCCCATCCGGGCGGCGCGACATTGAAGGCATTGACGCCCGCCGTCCCCGCGAAAAGGGCCGCGGTGCAACTTCTGCAGAGTCGGTGAAAACCGCTCGCCCATCGTGATATACAGCCATTACTCCTGGGCTCGTCGCTAGTCATCGCTGGGTCGGCCACGGCGGACGGGGGGCCGGCTCGCCGGGGCATACAGGTTGCGGAACTGGGTGCGAAGCCAAACGGAGGGGTATGAAGTCGCCCTTGGACTGGTCGCTGATCGACTTCCCGGCGCAGGCGCTGATCGCCGTGTCGGTGCTCGGCCTTCTGGTCGCGCTGTTGTGCAGGCGGGGGCGCCAGTGGTGGCTACGGGCGGTGCCGCTGTGCGTGGCCATAGCGGTGGCGGTCGCGGTGGCCGGCTATTTCACGGTGAACTACCGCTGGCATCCCTATCCCGACATCATCCCGTGGACGCTGTTCGCCTGGGGCGGGGTCGCCGCCCTGGTGTTGTGCCTGTCGGCTGCCAGGATGCGCCGGTCCGGCTGGCCGGTGCGCGCGCTGATGGTGCTGGGCGTGCTGTGGTCGGTGGTGGTGATCGCCGCGCAGGCCAACATTCACTATGCGGCGTTCACCACCGCACGCAAGCTGGTGAACCCGCTGCTGCACCCCGTCGGCGACCTGTCCTCGGTCGCCTCGAGCCAGGCCAGCGCGGTGCGCGCCGCGGCGGGCAGCACGCTCGACCAGCTGTGGCAGCCGCCGGCGAACATGCCCGCGGACGGCCAGGTGGTGAAGGCGTCCATTCCGGCGTCGGGCCGGTTCAGCCCGCGTGAGGCGCTGATCTACCTGCCCCCGGCCTACCTGGCCACACCGCGGCCCGAACTGCCCGTGCTCGTCCTGCTTCCCGGCGACCCGGGAGCGCCGCGCGACTGGATCGACAAGGTGCACGTCGACGACGCGCTCGGCCAGTTCGCCGCGCGTCACAAGGGCCTGGCCCCGGTGGTGGTGATGGCCGACCAGCAAGGTGTCGCGGAAAACAATCCGAGCTGCGTGGACTCCGCCTGGGGCACGCCGCAGACCTACCTGGCCGAGGACCTTCCGCGCTGGGTATCGGCGAACCTGCAAGTGAGCCGGGACCACCGCCAGTGGGGGATCGGCGGCCTGTCGTCCGGCGGCACGTGCTCGCTGCTGGTCGGGCTTCGCGCCCCTGAGGCCTATGCCAACGTGGTGGACATGTCCGGCCAGCGGGAGCCGATCCTGACCAGCCACGCCGAAATCGTCGCCAAGTTGTTCAACGGCGACGAGGCCGCCTACAACAACGTCACACCGAAGGACATCATGGCCAAGCGGCAGTATCCGGACACCAACGCGCTGATCACGGCGGGTTCCGACGACGGGGTCTACAACCCCCAGCAGCGGGAGATCTACGCGGCCTGCCAGCAGGCCGGCATGAAAGTGCAGTGGCAGGAATTTCCCGGAGGACACACCTTCGCCGTGTTCCGGGCCTCGTTCGAAGCGGCGATTCCGTGGCTGGCGGCGCGCACGGGGCTGACCCAATGACCGCCGCGGTGCTCGACAAACCGACGACGGTGCTCGACAAGCGCGCCGTCGTCCAGCACAACGCGCGGCGGGCGCTCGCGCTGCTGCGGCAGTCGCCGGTCACCGTCGGCCTGGTCGTCACGCTGTGGGTGCTCGGCGCGGTCACCCACGCGTGGTCGGTGTGGTCGAACAACACCGAGAATGCGCCGGGCATGCCCCACGGCCTGGTGGCCAAGGTCGCCATCGGCACATCCCAGCTGGAGCGCGGCTTCTGGTGGACGCCGCTCACCGCCGGGCTGTGGAACGTGTCGCTGGCCGCCTACGTCGTCGCCACGCTGTTCACGGTGGCCGTGGGCGTTCCCGCCGAACGTTTGCTCGGCCCACGCCGCACCGCCGTATTCCTGGTGACCGGCCAGGTGCTGAGCAGCCTGCTCGGTGTCGGCGCCGTCGCGCTGCTGTCACGCACCGGCGACTCCTGGTTGACCAACCTCGACAAGGAGGTCGCGGTCGGCACCACGCCGGCGCTGGTCTGCCTCGCCGTGGTGATGACGTTCAAGCTGTCGGCGCTGTGGCGGCGCCGGCTGCGGCTGTTGATGTTCAGCGGCGTGGTGGTGTTCGCGCTGTATTCGGGCACCCTGCTCGACGTCTTGCGGGTTTTCGGCGCGGTGGCCGGACTGCTGTTGGGCTGGCTGTTCTACCGGTCGGAGGCGCGTGCCGCCGTCTCGCCCCCCTCCCGCTCGGAGGCCAGGGTGCTGGTGGCCACGGTGGTCGCGGCGACGGCATTCGGCCCCCTGCTGACCCTGCTCGGTTCCACCGGCGCCTGGCTCGCCTACCCCGGCTACGGCCCGCTGCGAATCTTGCAGTCGCTGTTCGCCTCTCCCGCCGAGGACAGCGAGCGCATGCGGCAGCTGTGCGTCGATCCCGGGTTGAGCGAGGCGTGCCGGCTGGCGGTCTCGCAGACCCTCGGCACCGGGGTGGGGTCGGCGATCACCTCGGTCGGGCCGGCGCTGCTGCTGCTGGCGGCCGCGGTCGGTTTGCGCCGGGGGCGCCGCTTCGCTTGGTGGTTGGCGTTGCTGCTCAACGCGGCGCTGGTCGCGGGCAGCGCCTGGTTCGCCGTGCTGTGGACCCGCGACGCGGCCGACGCGGGATCTTTCGTGCACGACGCGGACGACACATACTCGTTCGCCCACGACACGTTGATTCTCATCGCCCCAATCGTGGTGCCCTGCTTGATGATTGCGCTGTTGTTGTTCACCCGGCCGTTGTTCACGGTGACCGCGCCGCGCGCCACCTACCTGCGGCTGGGGCTGGGCCTGGCGGCCACCGCGGCGCTCACCGCCGGCGGCTACCTGCTGGTTGCATTTTGGGAGCGCAAAGAATTCGATCCCCCGCCGAGCCTCGCCCAGCTGGTCTCCGACCTGCCCACCCGCTACCTGCCGCCGGCCTACGAACTGGCGCACAGCGCAAAGTTCTTGCCCAACAGCGGGCTTGCGCTCCTGGCCTGGGAGTTCTGCGGAGCGGTGTTCTGGGTGATGCTGCTGGCGGGCTTGGTGGTCAGCTTCTGGCGGGCGAGCGTCGTCGTCGACGACGAGGCGGCGACCCGGGCACGAAACCTGATGGTGGCCAACAGCGGATCCTCGCTGGCCTACATGAGCACCTGGCCTGGCAACGCGTACTGGTTCACCGAGGACGGACGCGCGGCGCTCGCCTACCGCGTGGTGGCCGCGGTCGCGCTGACCACCGGCGGCCCGCTGGGCGACTCCGGCGCGCAGGACGACGCGATCCGCGGGTTCGAGCGGTTCTGCGACCGTAACGGCTGGACGGCGTGCATGTACAGCATCACCGAGGACGTGCGTGACCGCGCGCTGGCGCTGGGCTGGTCCGCGGTGCAGGTGGCCGAGGACACCGTGGTGCCGTTGGCCGAGCTGGAGTTCAAAGGCAAGAAGTGGCAAGACATTCGGACCGCGCTGAACAAGGCGGCCAAGGAGGGCATTCGCGCCGAGTGGACGAGCTATCCGGAGGCGCCATTGTCGATCCGCGACCAGGTGCGGGTGATCTCCGAGGAATGGGTCGCCGACAAGGGCATGCCCGAAATGGGTTGGACGCTGGGCGGTTTGGACGAGCTCGACGACCCGGCCGTGCGATGCCTGATCGCCGTGGACGAGCAGTGGATCGTGCACGGCATCACCAGCTGGTTGCCGGTCTACTCCGAAGGGCAGACGGTCGGCTGGACGCTGGACTTCATGCGCAGGCGGGGCAGCAGCCCCTTCAAAGGCGTGATGGAGTTCTTGATCGCCTCTGCCGCACAGAGCTTTCGGGAGGAGGGCGCGGAGTTCCTCAGTCTGTCCGGCGCCCCGCTGGCCCGGCTGGCCCGGGGCAACGAGGTCACGGCGTTGGACCGCATCCTCGACGTCACCGGCAAAGCGCTGGAGCCCGTGTACGGCTTCCGGTCGCTGCTCAGCTTCAAGGCCAAGTTCCAGCCCGAGTACCAGCCGCTGTACATGGCCTACCGCGACCCGTCGTCGCTGCCCGCGATCGCCAACGCGATCAGCCGCGCCTACCTACCGAACCTCACCGCGCGCCAAGGGATCCGGCTGGCGCGCAAACTCGCCCGCAGATAGTCGCCCGCCATGGCGACTCCGGCGTCAGGGGCGCCGCAGCGGAGAGCCGGTGAACTTGTCCGGGTTGGCGATATCCCATAGGGCGCTGACCTTTCCGTCGCGCACCGTCACCGCCGTGATCCGCGGCATCATCTCGCGGTACCCGTCGGCCGCAGGCAGCCCCGCGGTGTAGATGCCCAGCTCGCCGTTGACCAGACCCAGCTCGTACGAGGTGAACATGCCCGGGCCGTACCGCTGGGCCAGGCCCAGCATGAACCGGACCACCTTGTCCGGGCCGTGGATGGTCTGAACGGCCGTGGGCGCCTTGCCATTCGAATCGCCGGTGAAGGTGACGTCGGGGTGCAGCAGCGAGACCACGGCGTCCAGGTCGCCGGCGGCCATGGCGGCCATCAGCCGGCCCACCACCTCGTCGTGCGAGGGGTCGGGCCTGGGCGGCGGCTCGGCCGTCACGGCCTTGCGGGCCCGCGACGCCAGCTGTCGGGCGCCGGCCTCGCTGGTGCCCAGCACCTCGGCCACCTCCGCGAAGGGCACCGCGAACCCGTCGTGCAGCACGAACGCGACCCGCTGATCCGGCGACAGCCGCTCCAGCACCACCATCGCCGCGAACCGGGCGTCCTCTTGGGCCACCACGGCCGACAGCGGGTCGGTCCGGTCGAAACCGGTGACCACCGGTTCCGGCAGCCAGTTGCCGGTGTAGGTCTCGCGCCGGTGCGCCGCCGAGCGCAACTTGTCCAGGCCCAGGCGGCTCACCACGGTGGTCAGCCAGGCCCGTAGGTCGTCGATCTGGCTGTCCTGCCCGTCCCAACGCAGCCAGGCCTCCTGCACGATGTCCTCGGCGTCGGCCACCGTGCCCGTGAGCCGATAGGCGACCGCCATCAGGTGCGGTCGCAGGGCTTCGAATTGTGAGACCTGTTCGGTCCCGGTCATATCGCGAGCCTAGCGCGGCGACGGCGAGCGCCGAAACGGCGCGAGAAAGGAGCCGCGCCATCAGCCCAGCGCGGCGACGGCGAGCGCCGAAACGGCGCGAGAAAGGAGCCGCGCCATCAGCCCAGCGCGATTAGTCTCGCAGGCACCATGACAGAACACCTGTGGCTGCACTTCGCCCGGCACGGCGCCGGAATCACCCCGCCGGTCATCGTCCGCGGCGACGGCGTGACCATTTTCGACGACCGCGGCAAGAGCTACCTCGACGCCCTGTCCGGGCTGTTCACGGTGCAGGTCGGGCACGGCCGCACCGAACTCGCCGAGGTCGCCGCGCGGCAGGCCAGCACGCTGGCGTACTTCCCGCTGTGGAGTTATGCCACCCCGACCGCGATCGAGCTCGCCGAGCGGCTCGCCCGCTACGCCCCGGGCGACCTGAACCGGGTTTTCTTCACCACGGGCGGGACCGAGGCCGTCGAGACCGCGTGGAAGCTGGCCAAGCAGTACTTCAAGCTCACCGGCAAACCCGGTAAGCACAAGGTGATTTCGCGGTCGATCGCCTACCACGGCACCACCCAGGGCGCCCTGGCCATCACCGGCCTCCCGTCGTACAAGGCGCCCTTCGAACCGGTGACGCCGGGCGGCTTCCGGGTGCCCAACACGAACTTCTACCGCGCGCCCGAGCCATTCGCCAACGATCCCAAGGCGTTCGGGCGATGGGCCGCCGACCGGATCGCCGAGGCGATCGAGTTCGAGGGCCCGGAGACCGTCGCCGCCGTGTTCCTCGAACCGGTGCAGAACGCGGGCGGTGCCATCCCCCCTCCCCCGGGCTATTTCGAGCGCGTGCGCCAGATCTGCGACGAGCACGACGTGCTGCTGGTGTCCGACGAGGTGATCTGCGCCTTCGGCCGGATCGGCTCGATGTTCGCCTGCAGTAGTGAGATCGGGGACTTCGGCTACGTGCCCGACATGATCACCTGCGCCAAGGGCCTGACGTCGGGCTACTCACCGCTGGGCGCGATGATCGCCAGCGAGCGATTGTTCGAGCCGTTCAACGACGGAGCCACCGTCTTCCCGCACGGCTATACCTTTGGCGGACACCCGGTTTCGACGGCCGTCGGGCTGGCCAACCTCGACATCTTCGAGCGCGAGGGCCTCAACGACCGGGTCAGGCAACACGCGTCCGCCTTCCGCGCCACCCTGGAGAGGTTGTACGACCTGCCCGTCGTCGGCGACGTCCGCGGCGAGGGCTACTTCTACGGCATCGAGCTGGTCAAGGACAAGGCGACCAAGGAGACGTTCAGCGCCGCCGAATGCGAACGGGTGCTGCACGGCTTCGTGTCCCCCGCGCTTTTCGAGGCGGGCCTGTACTGCCGGGCCGACGACCGCGGGGATCCGGTCGTGCAGGTGGCGCCCCCACTGATCAGCGGTCAGGACGAATTCGACACCATCGAATCGATCCTGCGCGACGTGCTCGGCAAGGTGTAGCCGCCTTTTTTGAGCGCGGGCAAACATAACGATTAGCGGAAATACAAGTCGCCGTCGGCCGCCGGAGGTGTACGTTCGCCGCGATGGGCGCTCTCAGCCGAACCTCTTAAAGGAGCCGCGGCAGGGTGAAGAACGGACCGGGGGCCAGACCGGCTGGCAAAGCGCCGTTGCTGCCGCGGACGATCGCCCGTCTCGCGGTGCCGATCGTGCTGTTGTGGCTGGGGCTCACCGCGATCCTCAATATCGCCGTCCCGCAGTTGGAGGCGGTCGGCAAAACCCACTCGGTGTCGCTGAGCCCGAAAGACGCCGCCGCGGTTCAGGCGATCAAGCACATCGGCCAGGTGTTCGGCGAGTTCGACTCCAACACCGCCGTGACGATCGTGCTGGAAGGCGAAAAGCCCCTCGGTAGCGACGCGCACCGGTTCTACGGCGAGCTGATACGCAAGCTGTCGGCGGACACCTCGCACGTCGCGCACATTCAGGATTTCTGGAGCGATCCGCTGACCGCGGCGGGATCCCAAAGCGCGGACGGCAAGGCCGCGTACAGCGTCGTGTACCTCGTCGGCAACAACGAAACCCAGGCATACAACTCGGTTCACGCCGTCCGGCGCATCGTCAACGGCACGCCGGCGCCGCGGGGGGTCAAGGCGTACGTCACCGGCCCGTACGCGCTGATCGCCGACCAGACCGAGGCCGGCGACAAGAGCGTCGCCAAGGTCACTCTGATCACCACCCTGGTGATCGCGGCGATGTTGCTGTTCATCTACCGATCCGCCGTCACCATGGTTTTCGTCCTGGTCATGGTCGGCGTCGAGCTGGGGGCGATCCGCGGGGTCGTCGCGTTTCTGGCCTACCACAACGTCGTCAGCCTGACGACCTTCGCGACGAACCTGCTGACCCTGCTGGCCATCGCCGCCAGCACGGACTACGCGATCTTCATGCTCGGCCGCTACCACGAGGCGCGTCACCTCGGTGAAGACCGAAAGACGGCCTTCTACACCATGTTTCACGGCACTGCCCACGTGATTCTGGGCTCGGGCCTGACGATCGCCGGCGCCATGTACTGCCTGAGCCTGGCCCGGCTCCCGTATTTCAAGACGCTCGGGGCCCCCTGCGCCGTCGGCATGTTGGTGGCCGTGCTGGCCGCGCTCACGCTCGGCCCGGCGGTGCTGACCGTGGCCGGCTTCTTCAAGCTGCTCGATCCCAAGCGCCGGCCGAACACTCGGTGGTGGCGGCGGGTGGGCACCGCGATCGTCCGCTGGCCCGGCCCGGTGCTCGCCGCCACGTGCGCGGTGGCGTCCGTCGGCCTGCTGGCCCTACCGAACTACAAGACGACGTACGATCTGCGCGGATTCATGTCGCCGGACATGCCGTCTCTGGTCGGGGACCGGGCCGCGGGCCGGCACTTCTCGCAGGCCCGGCTGAATCCCGAGGTGCTGTTGATCGAGACCGACCACGACATGCGCGACCCAGTGGACATGCTGGTGCTGGACAAGGTCGCAAAGGCCATCTTTCACAGCCCCGGTGTCGCACAAGTGAAGTCGATAACCCGGCCCCTGGGGACTCCCATCAAGCACACCTCGATCCCGTACATCCTCAGCATGCAGAACGTGGTGAACGACGAGAACACGCAGTTCATGAACGGCCGGCTGGACGACATGCTGGTGCAGGAGCACGCCATGGACGCATCAATCGCGGCGATGCAGCGCATGTATCAACTCATGGGCGAGATGATCGACGACACCACGGATATGGATCACCTCACCCACGACATGTCGGCCATCACCGACACGATCAGGGATCACTTCGCGGACCTCTCCGATTTCCTTCGGCCGATCGGCAGCTATTTCTATTGGGAGAGGCACTGTTTCGACATCCCGGTGTGCTGGGCGTTGCGAGCGATATTCGACACGTTCGACAACGTGGACCAGCTGAGCGAGAAGCTGCAATTCCTCGCCAAGGACATGGACGTCTTGATCAGGCTGTTGCCGCAGATGCGCGCGCAGATGCTGCCGATGCTGTCGACGATGACCATCATGCGAGACGTGTTGGTGGTCTGGCACGGCACGCTCGCGTCGTTCAACAAGGAACAGGAGATGAACAGCAAAGACCCCGGCGCGATGGGCCGGGTCTTCGACGCCGCCAACGTCGACGAGTCGTTCTACCTGCCCCAATCGGTCTTTGACGCACCGGGTTTCAAGCGGGTGCTGAAGTTGTTCGTGTCGCCCGACGGCAAGGCGGCCCGCTTCATCATCTCGCTGGACGGGGATCCCGCTACGCCCGAGGGCATTTCCCGCGTCGAGCCGATTCAGCAGGCGGCCAAGGAGGCGATCAAGGGAACGCCGCTGCAGGGCGCCGTGATCTCGATGGGCGGCGTCGCGGCGACGTTCAAGGACCTGCAAGAGGGCGCCCTCTACGACCTGCTGATCGCCGTCGTCGCCGCGATCAGCCTGATCTTGATCATCATGATGATCGTCACCCGAAGCATCATCGCCGCCGCCGTCATCGTCGGGACGGTGCTGCTGTCCCTGGGCTCGTCGTTCGGCCTGTCCGTCCTCGTCTGGCAGGACCTTCTCGGCATCGACCTGTACTGGCTGGTGTTGGCGATGTCGGTGATGCTGCTGCTGGCGGTCGGATCGGACTACAACCTGTTGCTGATCTCCCGGCTCAAGGAGGAGCTCGACGCCGGGCTGAACACCGGGATCATCCGCGCGATGGCCGGCACCGGCGGGGTGGTCACGGCCGCGGGCATGGTGTTCGCCGTGACGATGTCGTTGTTCGTGTTCAGCGATCTGCGGATCATCGGTCAGATCGGGACCACCATCGGCCTGGGCCTGCTGTTCGACACGCTGATCGTGCGCTCGTTGATGACGCCGTCGATCGCCGCGGTGCTCGGGCGCTGGTTCTGGTGGCCGCAACCGGTGCGCCCGCGCCCGGCCAGTCAGATGCTGCGGCCGTACGCGGCCCGGCGGTTGGTGCGCGCCCTGCTGCTGACGCCCGCCGAAAGGTCGCCGCAGGCGGAGCCGCGCTAGGCGGGCACCGCCGCGCTCCGTGGCTGCGACGCGGGCGCGCCCAGCGCCGCGACGGCGGCGGCGACGGCCAGGACCACCACGACGGCCACGGGCCAGATCGCGGAGCGGTTCTGCGCGATGCCGCCGAAAGCGCCGCCCAACGCCGTGGTTTCGAGGGCGAGCAGCGTCGAGCAAAACGCGATGAGCGTTCCGCGGTGGGGTTCGGCGGCCACGACGCTGATCCACGAAATGGCCGCGGCGAAGACGGCCAGCGCGGCGACCGTCGCCAAGAAGAAGGCCGTGCCGTAGGCCCACATGTGGGTCCACTGGCCGCACGACTGGGCCGCGATGGACAGCGCGCCGGCGGCGGCGCTGAGCAGGGCGCTGCCCAGCATCATGCCGCGCACCCCGAACAGCTGGTGAACCTTGTGCCACAGCGCGGAACCGATGACCATGCCGGTGGTGGACAGAAACACCAGCACCCGCAGATTGCCGCTCTGTTGCGCGGTGCGCAGCGCATAGAAGGTGGTGCCCAGCGTCACCGGGGCGAACAGCAGGAAGGTGACCACGTACCGGCGAAACCACGGCTGGGTGCGGGCGACCCCGATGCCCTGCCGGTAGGTGTCGCGCACGGACGTCCTCGGGGCGGTCGAGGCGGACCGCGCCGGGCCGACGAACAGCGCGGCGAAGCCGGAGGCGGCCAGGCCGAACGCGCCCAGGCACAGCAGGTCACGGTGCAGCGTCGCCTTGTCGCCGGTGGCCAGCCCGGGCACGACCAACAGCGCGGCGACGGTGGCCACCACCGACGCGATGGTCCCCTGGACCATGAGCAGCTTCAACGCGGACAGCTTGCCGGAGGCCATGTCCGGGTAGGCGACGTTGGAGACCGCGACCAGGACGCCGCCGCCGGCGCTCGTCAGCAGGAATATCGCCGCCGCGAGCACGCCGTTCCAGGCGATCACCGAGTCGCACAAGATGAGCGCGGCCGCGCCGGCCGCCATCGCCGCCAGCATCAGGTGCCGCATCTGGCCCACTCGCCGCAGGACCGCCGGCGACACCGAATTGCCCACGATGGATCCGAGGCCGTACGCCGGAAACAGCAGCGCGGCCAGCCAGGTCAGGCCCAGGTGCGCGCAGATGAACGGCAGCACCACCGCGCCGTTGCTGAACTGCATTCCGGCGGTGTAGAACGCGCCCTGGGAGGGCATGCGCGGGAACGGGTTCGTCTGGGCTGACACCCCGTCCGGTACTACGGCCATGACGAGGACGTTATGCGCGCTGAGCAGGCAGAACTATCCTCCGATCGGACGGGACCGGACGAATTGCGTGTCCCCCGATCGGGGGAACGGGCGGCGGGTCAGCCGGCCGCGAGGATCCGATTCACCTCGTAGGCGGCCAGCGCCAGCTCCCGGGACCGCGGGGTGGTCGGGTCGCTCTGGAATCGCGCGACCGCGTTGCACAGCCAGGCGAGCGCGGACCGCAGGTCGGCATCCGGTGTGGTGTCACGATGCGCCTTCAACTCGGTCAGCACCTGGTCGAGCCCGGAGCGGCGGACCTGCGTTGCCTTCTCGACCTGCTTGATCAGGTTTTTCAGCGGCCGGGGGCCGGGTGCGCCGGCGCCACCGCCGGAACCCCGCAGCCGAGACCACAACCCACCGTTTGGAATAACCGACATTCTAGGGGCTGAAGGCGACCCTCGACGGCTTCGGGCGCGGATCGAGCTGCTAGGCCTCGCTGGGCTCGCGGCGGTCGATGGCACGCCGAGTTCCCGACCGGGGTGCGCCCAGGGATGCGAGCGCTGCGACGGCGGACAGCAGGAACACCACGACAACCGGCCAGATGGTGGTGTGTTTCTGGGCTATTCCGCCGAGCGCGGCCCCGAGCACCGTGGACATGACTGCCACCACTGTCGAGCAAAAGCCGATCAGTGTCCCGCGGTGCTGTTCGGCCGCGAACGCGCCGATCCACGAGATGCCGGCAGCGACAACGGCCGCACCGGCCACCGTCGCCAGTAAGAACACCGTGCCGTACACCCAGACACGGAACCAATGGCCGGACATCTCAGTCAGCACGCACAACGCGGCGGCGACGGCGCTGAGGACGCCGCTGCCGGCCAGCATGCCGCGCACTCCGAATGCCCGGTAAACCTTTGACCACAGGGGCGAACTGACCACCAGCCCGATGCTGGAAACGATGACGAGCACATGCAATCCGCCGCCCTGATGCGCGGTTCGTAACGCATAAAAGGTGGCGCCCAAGCTGACCGGAGCGAACAGCAACGACGTGATCACATACCGGCGAAACCACGGCTCAGACCGAGCGATCGCGAAGCCCTGCCGATAGGTATCCCGAAACGACATTTGGCTGGTGCGGGGCATCGACCGTATCGGGCCTAGGAACAATGCCGCGATTCCGGATGCGGCTAGCCCGACTGCGCCCAGCCACAGCAGGTCGCGGTGATACGCCATTGTGTTGCCGTGGGCCAGCAGTGGCACAAAGACCAGAGCGACGGCAGTAGCCAGCACCGAACCGATGGCCCCCTTGACGAGTAGCAGCTCGCCCCGGCGAAAGTCGGACAGCTCGCTGGAAATCAGGTCGAGATACGCAACGCGGGACAGCGCAACAACGACCCCGCCGACTGCGGACACCAGCACGAACACCGCCGTGGCGAACAGTCCGGTCCAGGCGATTGCCGCGTCACAGACGATCAGCGCCGCGGAGGCCGCCGCTAACACCGCCAGCAGCAGGTGCCGCATCTGGCCTGCTCGCTGCAGCGCCGCCGGAGACATCGAGTGCCCCAAGATAGAGCCGATGCTGTACGCGGGAAAAAGCATCGCGGCCGCCCACGTGAGACCGTGGTGCGCCGCAATGAACGGCAACACCACGGCACCGTTGCTCAGCTGCATCCCGGCGGTGTGGATGGTGCCTTGGGAAAGCAGCCGCCAAAACGGGTTCGTCTCTGCCGACGCGTCGGGCGCGAACGGTACGCGCATGCCGGGTCACGATACCGGGCCCTGAACTGCGAGAACGGCACTTCGAACGGATACGATCCGCGAAATTGACTGCTCAGAGCCGAGTGACCGGCCGGTCTTAACTCCTGTCCCAACAGTCACAGCGCGGCTCCCGGGAATCGGGGCCGCGATCGCCTAGTCTGCACAGATAATGAGCCTCATACGTTCCGTATCGTGCCTGGCAGCGGCGGTTTTCCTGACGGCCGCGCCGGTCGCGCTGCCCACCGCGAGCGCCGAGCCCAACGCCGCGCCGCCGAGCTGCCCCTTCAAGGTGAACACCCCACCGGCGGTCGATTCGTCGGAGGTTCCCCAAGCCGGCGACCCGCCGATCCCGCTGGCGGTGCCGCCCAAGCCGGTCGGCGGCGAGGCGCTGGCCAGCTGCGGGATCGTCGCCGCCCCGGACACGCCGCCGCTGCCCACCGACGTCTCCGCCGACGCGTGGCTGGTGGCGGACCTGGACAGCGGTGCGGTGATCGCGGCCAAGGACCCGCACGGCCGGCACCGCCCCGCCAGCATCATCAAGGTGCTGGTCGCCATGGCGTCCATCAACGCGCTCAACCTGAACAAGGCGGTACCCGGCACCGCCGACGACGCGGCCGCCGAGGGCACCAAGGTGGGCGTGGAAGAGGGCGGGGTGTTCACGGTCAACCAGCTGCTGCACGGCCTGCTGATGCACTCGGGCAACGACGCCGCGCACGCGCTGGCCATGCAACTCGGCGGCATGCAGCAAGCGGTGGAGAAGATCAACGTGCTGGCCGCCAAGCTCGGCGGCAAGGACACCCGGGTGGCGACGCCGTCCGGGCTGGACGGCCCAGGCATGAGCACCTCGGCCTACGACATCGGCCTGTTCTACCGATACGCCTGGCAGAACCCGACTTTCGCCGACATCGTCGCGACGCGCACGTTCGACTTCCCCGGCCACGGCGACCACCCCGGTTACGAACTGGAGAACGACAACCAGCTGCTCTACAAGTACCCGGGCGCCCTGGGCGGCAAGACCGGTTACACCGACGACGCCGGCCAGACGTTCGTGGGCGCGGCCAACCACGATGGGCGCCGCCTGATGGCGGTGCTGCTGCACGGGACGCGGCAGCCGATCGCCCCGTGGGAGCAGGCGGCGCACTTGCTGGACTACGGGTTCGGCACGCCGCGGGGCACGCAGGTCGGCAACCTGATCGAGCCCGACCCCTCGCTGGCGCCCGCCAAGCGCGACACCGCCGCCGACCGGCAGGCCAACGGCGCCCAGGCCGCCGACCTGCTGCCCTCGGCCGACGCGTTGCCGGTGCGGGTCGGCGTCGCCATCATCGGCGCCATCATCGTGTTCGCGTTGATCATGGTCGCGAGGTCGATGAACCGCCGGCCGCAACATCAGCATCGTTGACCGCAGAAGTTTGCTGTGGCACCGTCTTGCGGATGAGCGAAGCCTTGTATGAGGACTCCGGCCTCCGGCTCGACGAGGACGGAATCACTATCCGGCGCTATTACTTTCCATTGGCCACCCCGAAGCGGATCCCCTACAGCAAGATCCAGGGCGTCAAAACCGAGCAGATGACCTGGAACAGCGGCAAGGGTCGGATCTGGGGAGCGGGCGACCCGCGCTATTGGTTCCCGCTGGACGTCCGGCGGGGCCGCAAGCAAACGCTTTTGGTGCTCGAGCTCGGGCGCCAGGTGCGGCCGTGCATCAGCCCCGACGACCCCGAGCGGGTTATCGAATTGCTGCGCGATCGGCTGCGGACCGGCGGCGCCACATAACGATTAGCCGAAAGCCCCGATGATTTGGCGCATCGACGGTAGCCTCTAACTCGCTAACGCAACAAAACATCGAATTGTTATTGCGACCCGGTGACCAAGCACGGGGGTAAGAATGATTTCGGTTACCCGAGTCGTCAAGCGAATGTGGTTGTTGCTGGCCGTCATCACCATCGTCTGTGTCGCGGCGTTCGGTATTTACCGCCTGCACAGCATGTTCGGCGTCCACGGACACCCGACCGTGAGGGTCAAGGCCGACCTCGAGGATCCGTTGTTCGACCCGAAACACGTGACGTACGAAGTCTTCGGTCCCGCCCCCACCGCGAGAATCGCCTATTTGGATCCCGACGCGCGCGTGCAACGGCTGGAAGACATTCCGCTGCCTTGGTCGGAAACGCTGACGACGACACTGACTTCCGTCACCGTCAACCTTTTGGCACAAAGTAGCGGCAGCGAGATCGGGTGCCGGATCAAGGTGAACGGAAAGACCGAGGACGAAAGATCCGAGACGGGCCCGAAAGCCCTGACCTTCTGCCAGGTGAACGCCGGATGAGCGAAACGGCCCCCGCTTCCCGTCCGCCTGTAATGCCACAATTGATCCGCCGGTTCGCGGTGCCCATCGTCCTGTTATGGCTGGCGCTCACCGCAATTCTCAACATCGCGATCCCCCAACTGGAAGCGGTCGGCAAAGCGCATTCGGTTTCGATGAGTCCCGCGGGCGGCGCGTCGATTCAGGCGCTCAAGCGCGTCGGCCGGGTGTTCGGGGAAACCGGATCCGACAACGTGGCCACCATCGTGCTGGAAGACAGCAAACCCCTGGGCGACGACGCCCACCGGTTCTATAACGCTCTGCTGCAACGCCTTTCGGCCGACACCAAACACGTGGCGCACATCCAGGACTTCTGGAGCGATCCACTGACCGCGGGGGGATCGCAGAGCCCCGACGACAAGGCCGCCTACGTCGTGGTGTATCTCGCCGGCAAGAGCGAAACCGCCGCGTACAACTCGGTTTACGCCGTGCGCCAGATCGTGGACACCACGCCCCGGCCGCCCGGGCTAAAGGCCTACGTGACCGGATCGACGGCGATGATCGCCGACGAATCGGAGGCCGGCGACAAGAGCATCATGAAGGTAACCCTGATCACCGGGGTGGTGATCGCGGCCATGCTGCTCTTCATCTACCGGTCCGTGGTCACCATGATCCTCGTCCTGCTCATGGTCGGGATCGAGCTGGGGGCCATTCGCGGGGTGGTCAGTTTTCTGGTTGCCCACAACGTCTTCGGCCTTTCGACGTTCGCCACCAACTTGCTCACCCTGCTGGCCATCGCTGCCTGCACGGACTACGCGATCTTCATGCTCGGCCGCTACCACGAGGCGCGCTACGAGGGCAGGGATCGAGAGTCCGCGTTCTTCGCCATGTTTCACGGGACCGCCCACGTGATCCTGGGCTCGGGCCTGACGATCGCCGGCGCCATGGCTTGTCTCAGCTTCGCCCGGCTGCCGTACTTCAAGTCGCTCGGCCCGCCGTGCGCGGTGGGCATGCTGGTCGCCGTCCTCGCCGCGCTGACGCTCGGGCCGGCGGTGTTGACCGTCGCCAGCTTCTTCGCGTTCTTCGACCCCAAGCGGCGGATGGCCACTCGGCGGTGGCGCCGGGTGGGCACGGCCATCGTTCGTTGGCCCGGCCCCGTTCTCGCGGCGACCTGCGCGGTGGCGTTCATCGGGCTGCTGGCGTTGCCGAGCTACCGGACCACCTACGATCTGCGCGGGTTCATGCCGGCCAGCATGCCGTCCCTGGTCGGGGACAGGGCCGCCGGCCGGCACTTCTCGCAGGCCCTGCTGAACCCGGATGTGCTGTTGGTCGAGACCGATCACGACATGCGCACGCCGGTGGACATGCTGGTGTTGGACAAGATCGCGAAGACCATTTTTCACAGCCCCGGCATCGCGCAGGTGAAATCGATTACCCGGCCCCTGGGAACGTCCCTCAAGCACACCTCGATTCCATTCATCATCAGCATGCAGAGCGTCGGGAACGCCGAAAACATGGGATTCATGAAGGACCGATTGGACGACATGGTGGTGCAGCAGCAGGCCATGGACGTGTCGATCGCAACGATGAAGCACATGTACGAACTGATGGGCCAAATCGTCGACAACACCGTCGACATGGATCACCTCACCCATGACATGTCGGCCACCACCGACACGATCAGGGATCACCTCGCGGACCTCTCGGATTTCCTTCGACCGATCGGCAGCTATTTCTATTGGGAGAGACACTGTTTCGACATCCCGGTGTGCTGGGCGATCAGGTCGGTATTCGACACGTTCGACAACGTGGATCAACTGAGCCAGAAGCTGGAATTCCTCGCCAAGGATCTCGATGTGCTCACCAAGCTGCTGCCCGAGATGCGCGCGCAGATGCTGCCGATGATTTCGACGATGACGATCATGCGGGACATGCTGGTGGTCTGGCACGGCACACTCGTCTCGCTCTACAAAGAGCAGGAGATGAACAGCAAGGACCCCGGCGCGATGGGCCGCGTCTTCGACGCCGCCAATGTCGACGATTCGTTCTATCTGCCCCAGTCGGCGTTCGACAACCCGGATTTCAAGCGGGGCCTGAAGATGTTCGTGTCCCCGGACGGCAAGGCGGCCCGCTTCATCATCGGCCTGGACGGCGACCCGTCGACCCCCGAGGGCATTTCCCGCGTCGAGCCGATTCAGCAGGCGGCCAAAGAGGCCATCAAGGGAACGCCCCTGCAGGGCGCCGCGATCTCGATGGGCGGCACGGCGTCGACCTACCGGGACATCCAGGAGGGCGCCTTCTACGATCTGCTGATCGCCGGCGTGGCGGCGATCAGCCTGATCTTGATCATCATGATGATCGTCACCCGGAGCCTGATCGCCGCCGCCGTGATCGTGGGGACCGTGCTGCTGTCGCTGGGCTCGTCCTTTGGCCTGTCCGTCCTTGTCTGGCAGGACCTTCTCGGCATCGACCTGTACTGGCTGGTGCTGGCGATGTCGCTGATCCTGCTGCTGGCGGTCGGATCGGACTACAACCTGCTGCTGATTTCGCGGCTGAAAGAGGAGATCGGCGCCGGCTTGAACACCGGCATCATCCGCGCGATGGCCGGCACCGGCGGGGTGGTGACCGCCGCCGGGCTGGTCTTCGCGGTGACGATGTCGCTGTTCCTGTTCAGCGATCTGCGGATCATCGGTCAGATCGGCACCACCATCGGCCTGGGGCTGCTGTTCGACACGCTGATCGTCCGCGCGTTCATGACGCCGTCCATCGCCGCGTTGCTCGGGCGGTGGTTCTGGTGGCCGCAACGCGTGCGCCCCCGGCCGGCCAGTCAGATGCTGCGGTCCTCCGGACCCCGCCGGTTGGTGCGCGCGCTGCTGCTGCCGCCGCCGCCCGAGAAAGCGCCGGAGGCGATGCGGCCCTAGGCCGCCTGCAGGCAGGGCGCCGGCGCAACCGCTGAGCGGTCCGGGCCGGCGACCCGAAGCTCGACCGCCCGCCGCTTCTCCGGCGCGGGCGCACCCAGCGTCGCGATGGCGGCCGCGATGGTCAGTATCAGCAGGAAGACGTCCGGCCACACCGTGCCGCGCATCTGGGCGATCGCGCCGAGCGCGGCCCCCAGCACCGCGGTCGCGACGTTGAACACCGTCGAGGCGAAGCCGATCAGCGTCCCGCGGTGCTCTTCGGCGGCGAGGACGCTGATCCACGAGACGCCCGAGGGGAAGATGGCCTGGGCGGCCACCGTCGCCATGAAGAACGCCGTGCCGTACGCCCACGCGTGGGTCCACTGGCCGCTCGACTCTGCCGCGATGCACAGGACGACGGCGGCGACGCTCAGCAGGGCGCTGCCCAGCAGCATGCCCCGCACGCCGAACACGCGGTACAACTGGCGCCACAGCGTGCAGCCGATAACGAGGCTGATGCTGGAAAGGACGATCAGCACCTGCAGGCTGCCGTGGTGGTGGGCGGCGCGCAGGGTGTAGAAGAAGGTGCCCAGGTTGACGGGGGCGAACAGCAGGTAGGTCAGCACGTAGCGGCGGAACCACGGCTGGGACCGGGCCACCGCGAAGCCCTGCCGGTAGGTGTCCCGCACGGACATCCGGGTGGTGGTCGAGGCGGACCCCATCGGGCCGACGAAAAGCGCCGCGACGGCCGACGCGGCCAGACCGACGGCGCCCAGCCACAGCAGGTCGCGGCGATACGCCATCTGGTTGCCGTGGGCCAGCATCGGCACGACCAACAGCGTGACGCCGGTGGCCAGCACCGACCCGATGGCCCCCTGGATCAGCAGCAGTTCGCCGCGCCGCGCCGCCATGAGCTTGTTGGACACCAGGTCGGGGTAGCCGACGGCGCCGATCCCGACGACCACCCCGCTGACCACGCACGTCAGCAGGAACACCGCGGCGGTCAACATGCCCGTCCAGGGAATCAGGGCGTCAAGCAGGAGCATCGAGGCCGCGGTCGCCCCCAGCCCCGCCAGCAGCAGGTGGCGCGCCCGCCCGGACCGCGCCAGGACCGCCGGCGAGATCGAATTGCCCATCAGCGCGCCCATTGCGTACGCCGGAAAGATCAGCCCGGCCGCCCAGCCGAGGCCCTGGTGCGCGCAGATCACGGGCAGCACGACGGCGCAATTGCTCAGTTGCATCCCCGCGGTGTAAAGCGTGCCCTGGGACAGCAGCCTGCCGAATGGGCTTTTCTGCGCCGGGGCGGTGGGCAGCAACGTGACGGACATAACAAATGAATGTAGGTCCGGTGAAGACTGGGACACATCCGCCGATCGGACATCGCCGGGGGAATTGTGTGTCCGCCGATCGGGGGACAACGGCGTCACTACACTCACCCAGATGACTGAAGCCGGTCGGCTGAGCGGTTCACGCATTGGCCTGACCGCCGCCAGCATCGGCGTCATCTACGGCTACGACCTGTCCATCATCGCCGGCGCGCAGCTGTACGTCACCGAGGACTTCGGGCTGTCCACCCGCCAGCAGGAACTGCTGACGACGATGGTGGTCATCGGCCAGATCGTCGGGGCGCTCGGCGCGGGCAAGCTCGCCAACGCGATCGGGCGGCAGAAGTCGGTGGTGCTGCTTCTGGCCGCCTACGCGGGGTTCGCGTTGCTGGGCGCGCTCTCGGTGTCGTTCCCGATGCTGTTGGCGGCCCGGCTCCTGCTCGGGTTGACCCTGGGGGTGGCGGTGGTGGTCGTCCCCGTCTACATCGCGGAATCGGCTCCGACGGCGGTGCGCGGCTCGCTGCTGACGGCCTATCAGCTGGCCATCGTCAGCGGGCTCATCGTCGGCTACCTCTCCGGTTATCTGCTGGCCGGCACCCACAGCTGGCGCTGGATGCTGGGGCTGGCCATGGTGCCCGCAATGCTGTTGTTGCCGTTGCTGATTCGAGCGCCGGACACGGCGCGATGGTACGTGCTCAAGGGCCGGCCCGACGAGGCCCGGCGAGCCCTGCTGCGTGTGGAACCCACCGCCCGGGTCGACGAGGAGCTCGCCGAGATCGGTGACGCCCTGAGCGAAGGGGGCGGCGGCTGGTCGGAAATGCTGCGACCGCCGTACGCGCGCGCCACCGCCTTCGTCGTCACGCTCGGCTTCTTGATCCAGATCACCGGCATCAACGCGATCATCTATTACAGCCCACGGATATTCGAGGCGATGGGCTTCACGGGCAACTTCGCGCTGCTGGCGCTGCCGGCCGTGGTCCAGGTCGCCGGGCTGGCGGCCGTGGGCGCCGCGCTGCTGCTCGTCGACCGGGTCGGCCGGCGCCCGGTGCTGCTGTCCGGCATCGCCATGATGATCGCCGCCGACGTCGTGTTGATGGGTGTGTTCGGGCGCGGCATCGGCGGCGCGGTGCTCGGATTCGCCGGCATCGTGTTGTTCATCTTCGGCTACACCATGGGGTTCGGCTCGCTGGGCTGGGTGTACGCCAGCGAGAGCTTCCCGTCGCGACTGCGGTCCATCGGGTCGAGCACGATGCTCACCTCCAACCTGGTGGCCAATGCGATCATCGCCGCCGTGTTCCTCACCCTGCTGCATTCCCTCGGCGGCGCGGGGACTTTCGCGGTGTTCGCGGCGCTGGCGGTGGTCGCGTTCGTCGTCGTCTACCGGTACGCGCCGGAGACCAAGGGGCGCCAGCTCGAGGAGATCCGGCACTTCTGGGAGAACGGCGGCCGATGGTCGTGATCGCCGCGGGCACCTCGGTGCTCGACGGGACTGTCAGCGGGCCGGGCTGGCTCGAGACGGACGCCGGACGGATCCGGGCCTGCGCCGCGGGCGCCCCGCCCCGCCCGCCCGACGCCGACTTTCCCGACGGCATCGTGGTGCCCGGTTTCGTCGACATGCACGTGCACGGCGGCGGCGGGGCGTCCTACACCGACGGCGCCCGCGCGGCCGCGGACTTTCATTTGCGGCACGGCACCACGACGACGCTCGCCAGCCTGGTGACCGCCTCGCCCGGGGAGTTGCTGACCGGGGTGCGCGCGGTCGCCGAAGCCACCCGCGACGGCGTCGTCGCGGGCATCCACCTGGAGGGGCCGTGGCTGAGCCGGGCCCGGTGCGGGGCGCACGACCCGGCCCTGATGCGCGACCCGGACCCGGCCGAGATCGACGCCCTGCTGGACGCCGGCGGCGGCGCGATCCGGATGGTCACCCTGGCGCCCGAGCTGCCCGGGGCCGTCGACGCGATCCGGCGCTTCCTCGACGCCGGAGTCGTTGTGGCACTGGGGCATACGGACTGCACCTACGAGCAGGCCGAACGCGCCATCGCCCTGGGCGCCACCGTCGGCACCCACCTGTTCAACGCGATGCCGCCGCTGCACCATCGCCGGCCCGGCCCGGCGCTCGCCCTGCTCCGCCATCCCGCCGTCACCGTGGAGGTGATCGCCGACGGCGTGCACGTGCACCCGGCCGTCGTGCGGGCGGTCATCGAGGACGCCGGGCCCGAGCGGGTCGCCGCCGTCACCGACGCCATCTCCGCCGCCGGCCGCGGCGACGGGGCGTTTCGCCTCGGCGCGGTGGACGTCGACGTCGCGTCCGGAGTGGCGCGGGTGCGCGGCACGCCGACGATCGCGGGCAGCACCGCCACCATGGACCAGCTCTTCCGCAACGTGTACGCCGCAGCGGGACTGGCCGCCGCCGCGCAGACAACCTCGGCGACGCCCGCGCGCGCCCTCGGCCTGCAAGGGGTGGGCAGCCTGCGCGCCGGCTACGACGCCAATCTCGTTGTGCTGGACCGCGATCTGCGGGTGGCCGCGGTCATGGCCGCCGGGCGATGGCGGGTGGGCGGCTAGCGCAGCCGCCGGATAATACGGGAAAGGGTCAGCGCCCCAAGGGCTCCCATCGCCATCGCGGTCAGCGTCTGCCGCGTGCCGATCCCCTCGTCAGCTTGCACGCGCGGCGCGATGATCGCCGGCGGCGGCGGGGGGACGTGGCGCGAGCGCGGGTCATCGGAGGCCGTCGCGGCCCACGCCGTGCAGAAGAGCACGAGATAGGCGGTGATGTAGGCGAACACCATCAGGCCCAGCACCGGGCCGAAGGTGGCGCCCGCCGGGCTGCGCAGCACCACCCGCAGGTACACGGACCCCACCTGTTTGAACACCTCGAACCCGACCGCCGCCATCAGCGCGGCCCGCATCGAATCGGTCAGGCTGACCTTCTCGCGGGGCAGGCGGGCGATCATCCAGGTGAACAGCAGCCAGGACACGGCCGTCGAGATCACGATCGACAACAGCCAGAAGAACCAGTCGAACACCGTAAGCTGCGGCACGCCAAGCCATCTCAGCAGCGCGGCAAGCGGCGCGTCATGACCGATCGTGGTCAGGCCGACGGTGGCCATGATCACCGCGAACGTGCCCAGCATCGCCAACAGATCGGAGAGCTTGTTGTGCACGAAACCCGGCGACTCGATCCGCTCGTCCCACCACATCTCCGTCAACGCCTGGCGCAGATGCGATATCCAGCCCAGCCCCGCCCACACCGCGGTGGCCAGGCCGATGACACCCACCGACGTCCGCGCGGCGATCGCCGAATTCATCAGGTCCAGGAGCTGATCCCCCAGCGCGCCGGTCACCTGGGACCGGATGTGGTCGTCGATCGTTTTCAGCAGTTCGGGCCGGCGCACCAGCACGAACCCGAAGGCCGCGAAACCGACCATCAGCAAGGGAAATAACGCGAAGATCGTGTAATAGGTGAGGCCGGCCGCGAAGAACCCGCCGCTGCGGTCGTCGAAGCGCCGGTAGGCGCGCAGGACGTGGTCCAGCCAGCCGTGCCGGGCCCGCAGCCGGTCGAGAATTCCGGGCTTGGCAGGTTCGGTCATGAGAAGCTTTCGCCCGCCGCCGAAGGGATCCCAGCTGGTGGCGCGACGTCTGGGGCCGGCCGCACCCCGTCCCATGCCGTCGCGGCCCAGGCGGTACTGAACAGCACCAAGAGCCAGGTGACGTACGCGAACGCCAACAAACCCAGCACCGGACCGAACGTGGCGCCGGCGGCGCTGCGCAGCACGAATTTCAGGTAGAGAGATCCCAACAGCTTGAACAACTCGAACCCGGCGGCCGCAATCAAGCCCGCCTCCATCGACGTGACGATGCCAACCGACTCGCGCGGCAATCGCACGATCACCCAGCTGAACACCAGCCACGACACCGCGAACGCCGTCAGCACCGAAACAATGCGGAAGACCCAGGGGAATACCGACAGTTCCGGTATCCCAAGCAATTTCAACGCCGCTCGCATTGGTTTCTCGTGGCCCAGCGCGGACAGTCCCATGGTGATGACGATGACCACGAACGTCCCCACCACGGCGACCAGATCCGACAGTATGGTGCGAACGAAACCCACGGAATCCAATGGGTGCTCCCAGATTCGGCCCAGCGCCTCCCGCAGGCGATACATCCACGTTTGGCCCAGCCAGGCCGCCACTACCAATCCGATCACACCGACGGATGCGCGGGCCGCGATCGCCGAATGGATCAAGTTGACCAGGTGCTGCCCCAACTCGGGGGACACCCAGGACCGGACGTGGTCGTCGATCGTGTTCAGCCGCTCGGGATGGCGCGACAGCCCGAAGCTGCCCAGCGCGAAACCGACCATCAGCAAGGGAAATAGCGCGATCAGGGTGTAGTAGGTGAGGCCGGCCGCGAGCAGATTGCCGTTGCAGTTCCTGAAGTGAAGAAAGGCGCGCACTACGTGGTCGAGCCAGCCGTGCCGGGCCCGCAGCCGATCGAGGACACCTGGCTTGGCCGGCTCGCCCATGTGCGACTCATCCCCGTTGCGGAAGGAAACCTAACCGATCGTAGACCCGCCGAACGGTTTTCCCGGCGACGTCCTCGGCGCGCTCCGCCCCCGCCGCGAGCACCGACTCCAATTCGGCTGAATCGGCCAGCAATTCGTCGACGCGGGCCTTGATGGGGCTGACGAACTCGACGACCGCCTCGGCGGTGTCCTTCTTCAGATCCCCGTAACCCCGTCCGGCGTAACCCTCGACGAGCGTGTCGATGCCGGCGCCGGTGACCGCCGACTGGATGCTCAGCAGGTTGGACACCCCCGGCTTGGCGTCGGTGTCGAAGCGGATCTCGCGCTCGCTGTCGGTCACCGCCGAGCGGATCTTCTTCGCCGACGCGGCGGGATCGTCTAGCAGGTTGATCAGGCCCGCGTCGGTGGCCGCGGATTTGCTCATCTTCGACGTGGGGTCTTGCAGGTCGTAGATCTTCGCGGTCACCTTGGGGATCATCACGTCGGGCACCACGAACGTGTCGGGGAACCGGCTGTTGAACCGCTGCGCCACGTCGCGCGCCAGCTCCAGGTGCTGGCGCTGGTCTTCGCCCACCGGCACCAGCTCGGTGTCGTAGGCCAGCACGTCGGCGGCCTGCAACACCGGATAGGTGAACAGGCCGACGGTGGTGGAGTCGCCGCCCTGGCGGGCCGACTTGTCCTTGAACTGCGTCATCCGCGAGGCCTGCCCGAAGCCGGTGAAGCAGCCCAGCACCCAGGCCAACTGGGAGTGGGCGGGCACGTGGCTCTGCACGAAGACCGTGCTGCGGGCCGGGTCGATGCCCAACGCCAGGTACTGGGCGGCCGTGACCAGGGTGCGGCGGCGCAGCGCCTCGGGATCCTGCGGAATGGTGATGGCGTGCAGGTCGACCACGCAGAAGAAGCAGTCGTGATCGTCCTGCAGCCCGACCCATTGGGTGATGGCACCCAGCGCGTTCCCCAGGTGGAGCGAATCGGAGGTGGGCTGCACGCCGGAGAAGATCCGGCCGGATCGGGTGCTCATGATGCACCGATCTTTTCACGCGGGCCTTCACCGGAACCCGCCGCCGCCGAGTGTGCGGCTAGCTTCACACTCGCCGCCGAGTGTGCGGCCAGCCGCACACTCGCGAGCGGGCGGCGCCCACCTCACGCCACCCTCGCTTGCGGTACCGGCGGTACCGCCTTTACTGTCGGGCTATGGGGAGCAGCATGAACAGCAGCGCGGGGACGCGGCCACCGATCCACCTGGGTTCTGGAGAGCCGGTCCTGTTGCTGCACCCGTTCCTGCTGTCCCAGGCGGTTTGGGAAGACGTCGCCCAGCGGCTGGCCGACACCGGGCGCTACGAGGTCTTCGCCCCGACGATGGCCGGCCACAACGGTGGCCCGCCCGCGGGGACCTGGTTCTTGTCCTCGGCGGTGCTCGCCGACCACGTGGAGCGCCAGATGGACGAGCTGGGCTGGAAGACCGCGCACATCGTGGGCAACTCGCTGGGCGGGTGGGTCGCGTTCGAGCTGGAGCGGCGCGGGCGCGCGCGCAGCGTGATGGGCATCGCCCCGGCCGGCGGATGGACCCGATGGAGCCCGGCCAAGTTCGAGGTGATCGCCAAGTTCATCCTCGGCATTCCGCTGCTGATCCTGGCCGCGCTGTTCGGCCCGCGGGTGATGGGGCTGCCGTTCAGCCGCCACCTGGCCACCTACGCGATCAGCGCGACGCCCGACGGAGTCAGCCACGAGCAACTGCTGGGCTGCATCGACGACGTCGCGCACTGCCCGGCCTACTTCCAGCTGCTGGTCAAGTCGCTGCTGCTGCACGGGCTGCGGGAGCTGGCCGAGAACGCGGTCCCGGCGCACCTGGTGATCTGCGAGAAGGATCGGATCGTGCCCGCCCCGAGGTTCAGCCGGCATTTCACCACCCATTTGCCCGACGACCACCAGGTCACCGAGCTCGACGGCGTGGGCCACATCCCGATGTTCGAGGCGCCCGAGCGCGTCACCGACGTGATCATCGGCTTCCTCGACGAGTGCGTCGACCCGGCGCGGCGCCGCGCGAACCCCTCGGCTAGTTAGCCAGTTCCTTTTCCAGGTTCTCGGCGATCGAGTTGAGGAACTCCTCGCTCTGCTGCCATTCCTGGTCGGGGCCGACGAGCATGGCCAGGTCCTTGGTCATCTTCCCGCTCTCGACCGTCCCGACGACCACGTCCTCCAGCCTCTGCGCGAACTCGATCACCCCCGGGGTGCCGTCGAGCTTGCCGCGGTGGGCCAGCCCGCGCGTCCAGGCGAAGATCGAGGCGATCGGGTTGGTCGAGGTCGGCTTGCCGGCCCGGTACTGCCGGAAGTGCCGGGTGACGGTGCCGTGCGCGGCCTCGGCCTCGACCGTCTTGCCGTCGGCGGTCATCAGCACCGACGTCATCAGCCCCAGCGAGCCGTAGCCCTGGGCGACGAGGTCGGACTGGACGTCGCCGTCGTAGTTCTTGCACGCCCACACGTAGCCGCCCTCCCACTTCAGGCAGGCGGCGACCATGTCGTCGATGAGCCGGTGCTCGTAGGTGAGCCCCTCGGCCTCGAACTTGTCCTTGAACTCCTCGTCGTAGATGCGCTGGAACTCGTCCTTGAACATGCCGTCGTAGGCCTTGAGGATCGTGTTCTTGGTGGACAGGTATACCGGCCACTTGGCGTTGAGGCCGTACTTGAACGACGCGCGCGCGAAATCCCCGATGGAGTCCTTGAAGTTGTACATCCCCATCACGACGCCGCCGTCGTCGGGGATGTCCACCATCTCGTGCACGATCGGCTCGCTGCCGTCGGACGGGGTGAACGTGATCGCCACGGTGCCCGGCTTGTCGATCTTGAAGTTGGTCGACCGATATTGGTCACCGAACGCGTGGCGCCCGATGACGATCGGCTTGGTCCAGCCGGGAACCAGCCGGGGGACGTTTGAGATCACGATCGGCTCGCGGAAGATGGTGCCGCCCAGGATGTTTCGGATGGTGCCGTTGGGCGAGAGCCACATCTTCTTCAGGTTGAACTCCTGGACGCGGGCCTCGTCGGGGGTGATGGTGGCGCACTTGACGCCCACCCCGTGTCTCTTGATGGCGTACGCGGCGTCGATGGTCACCTGGTCGTTGGTGCGGTCGCGGTTCTCGATGCCGAGGTCGTAGTACTCCAGGTTGACGTCGAGATGCGGCAGGATCAGCATCTCCTTGATCAGTTTCCAGATGACGCGGGTCATCTCGTCACCGTCGAGCTCGACGACCGGCCCCCGGACTTTGATCTTGCGGTCGCCCGACATCTTTGAGACCTTACGAACCTTGCGAGGCTGTCAGCGCTTCGTTGAACGTCTTGCTCGGCCGCATCACGGCGGTCGTCTTCTCGCTGTCCGGGTAGTAGTAGCCACCGATGTCCACCGTCTCGCCCTGCGCCTCGGCCAGCTCGCCGACGATGGTGTCCTCGTTCTCGCCGAGTGACTCGGCCAGCGCGGCGAAGTGCTTGCGCAGCTCCTCGTCGTCGGATTGCGCGAGTTCCTGCGCCCAGTACAGCGCAAGGTAGAACTGGCTGCCGCGGTTGTCGAGTTCGCCGGCCTTGCGCGACGGGCTCTTGTTGTTCTCCAGCAGCTTGCCGATCGCGGCGTCCAGCGTCTTGCCCAGGATCTTGGCGCGCTCGTTGTCCGTCTTGATCCCGATGTCCTCGAAACACGCTCCGAGAGCGAGGAATTCGCCAAGGGAATCCCAGCGCAGGTGGTTCTCCTCGAGGAGCTGGTGCACGTGCTTGGGCGCCGAACCGCCCGCGCCGGTTTCGTACATGCCGCCGCCGGACATCAACGGCACGATGGAAAGCATCTTGGCGCTGGTGCCCAGCTCGAGGATCGGGAACAGGTCGGTGAGGTAGTCGCGCAGGATGTTTCCGGTCGCGGCGATGGTGTCCTGGCCGCGAATCGCGCGCTCGATCGTGTACCGCATGGCCCACACCTGCGGCATGATGTTGATGTCCAGGCCCTCGGTGTCGTGTTCCTTCAGATACGCCTTGACCTTCTTGCGCAGCTCAACCTCGTGCGGCCGCTCCGTGTCCAGCCAGAACACCACCGTCATGCCCGAGTTGCGCGCCCGCGTGACGGCCAGCTTGACCCAGTCGCGGATCGCCTCGTCGGTCACGATCGGCATCCGCCAGATGTCGCCCTCTTCGACGTTCTGGGTCAGCAGCACCTCGCCGCTGTCGAGGTCGACGATGTTGGCGACGCCGTCCTCGGGGATTTCGAACGTCTTGTCGTGCGAGCCGTACTCCTCGGCCTGCTGCGCCATCAGGCCGACGTTGGGCACGGTCCCCATGGTGGTCGGGTCGAACTGCCCGTGGGTCTTGCAGAAGTTGATGATCTCCTGGTAGATCCGCGAAAAGGTCGACTCGGGGTTGACGGCCTTGGTGTCCTTCTGCCGCCCGTCGGCGCCCCACATCTTGCCGCCCGCCCGGATCATCGCCGGCATCGACGCGTCCACGATCACGTCGCTGGGCGAGTGAAAGTTGGTGATGCCCTTGGCCGAATCGACCATGGCCAGCTCGGGCCGGTGTTCGTGGCAGGCGTGCAGGTCGCGGATGATCTCCTCGTGCAGCGAGGCGGGCAGCGACTCGATCTTGTTGTAGAGGTCGACCAGTCCGTTGTTGACGTCGACGCCGAGCTCGTCGAACAGCTCCTGGTGCTTGGCGAAGGCGTCCTTGTAATAGACCTTCACGGCGTGGCCGAAGACGATGGGATGCGAGACCTTCATCATGGTCGCCTTGACGTGCAGCGAGAACATGACGCCGGTCTCGTAGGCGTCCTCCATCTGCTCTTCGTAGAACTCGACCAGCGCCTTCTTGCTCATGAACATGCTGTCGATGACGTCGCCCTCGCGCAGCTCGACCCTTTCCTTGAGCTCGAGGGTCTTGCCGCTCTTGGTTTCCAGCACCATCTTCACGTTGCGCGCGCGGTCCAGCGTCATCGACTTCTCGCCGTGGTAGAAGTCGCCCTTGCGCATGGTCGCGACGTGGGTGCGCGACGCCGGCGACCACTCGCCCATGCTGTGCGGGTGCCTGCGCGCGTACTCCTTGACGGCCTTGGGCGCGCGCCGGTCCGAGTTGCCTTGTCGCAGTACCGGGTTGACCGCGCTGCCCAGGCATTTGCCGTAGCGGGCGCGGATTTCCTTGTCCGCGTCGGTCTTCGGGCTCTGCGGAAAGTCCGGAATCTTGAAGCCCTTGCCCTGCAGCTCCTTGACGGCGGCGACCAGCTGGGGCACCGAGGCGCTGATGTTCGGCAGCTTGATGATGTTGGTGTCGGGCAGCTGCGTCAGCTTGCCCAACTCGCCCAGGTTGTCCGGGACCCGCTGCTCCTCGGTCAGGTCGTCGGGGAATTCGGCCAGGATGCGCGCGGCCACGGAGATGTCGCTCGTCTTGATCTCGATGCCCGCCGGCTCGGCGAACGCGCGCACGATCGGCAGGAACCCGTAGGTCGCCAGCAACGGCGCCTCGTCGGTCAGTGTGTAGATGACGGTCGGCTGTTCGGCGCTCACGGTCCCTCTCCCGGCGTGGAAAATCTTCGAATATTCGGTCAGATCTCTGGGGGGCTCAGCGTTCTTCCTGCCACGTTATCAAGGGCGTTTGGGCAGGTGTCGACCTGCCATTGGCACACAGTCGGCACAGTAAGATAGTCTCCGTATTGGTCATGAGCGCCAGCATCAAGCCCCGGCTTGCTGGCCGGCAACCCTCCAACCGCGGTGGGGTGCCCCGGGTGATGACCAGGTTGAGTAGCCAAGCACCGGCTATCCGGCAAGCGCGGGTCCGCCATGACGGGCCCCTGAGCCAGACAGGGGAAACTTTCCATGAGCGATGCCACCAGCAGCGACGACGTCGACCCGGCGGCACTTTGGTCGTTCGACACCAAGCAGGTGCACGCCGGCCAGCGGCCGGACCCGGCCACCAACGCCCGCGCCCTGCCGATCTACCAGACCACGTCGTACACATTCGACGACACCTCGCACGCCGCCGCCCTGTTCGGGCTGGAGGTGCCGGGCAACATCTACACCCGGATCGGCAACCCCACCACCGACGTCGTCGAGCAGCGGATCGCCGCGCTCGAGGGCGGCGTGGCAGCGCTCTTCCTCAGCTCCGGGCAGGCGGCTGAGACCTTCGCCATACTCAACCTCGCGTGTGCCGGGGATCACATCGTGTCCAGCCCGCGGCTCTACGGCGGCACCTACAACCTGTTCCACTACTCGCTGGCCAAGCTCGGCATCGAGGTCAGCTTCGTCGACGACCCCGACGACCTGGATTCCTGGCAGGCCGCGGTGCGCCCGAACACCAAGGCGTTCTTCGGCGAGACCATCTCCAACCCGCAGATCGACCTGCTGGACATCCCCGGGGTCGCCGGCGTCGCCCACGCCAACGGGATACCGCTGATCGTCGACAACACCATCGCCACGCCCTACCTGATCCGGCCGTTCGAGCACGGCGCCGACGTCGTGGTGCACTCGGCCACCAAGTACCTGGGCGGGCACGGCTCGGCGATCGCCGGCGTCATCGTCGACGGCGGCACCTTCGACTGGACGCAGGGCCGTTTTCCGGGATTCACCACTCCCGACCCGAGCTACCACGGCGTGGTGTTCGCCGAGCTGGGGCCGCCGGCCTACGCGCTCAAGGCGCGCGTGCAGTTGCTGCGCGACTTGGGTTCGGCCGCCTCCCCGTTCAACGCGTTCCTGGTCGCCCAGGGCATCGAAACGCTGAGCCTGCGGATGGAACGCCACGTCGCCAACGCGCAGCGGGTCGCCGAATTCCTCGAGGGCCACGACGGCGTTGTGTCGGTGAACTACGCCGGGCTGCCCAGCTCGCCGTGGCACGAGCGCGGGAAGAAGCTGGCGCCCAAGGGAACCGGCGCGGTGCTCGCCTTCGAGCTGGCCGGCGGCGTCGAGGCAGGCAAGGCGTTCGTGAACGCGCTCAAGTTGCACAGCCACGTCGCCAACATCGGCGACGTGCGATCGCTGGTGATCCACCCGGCGTCGACCACGCATGCCCAGCTGAGCGCCGCCGAGCAGCTGGCGACCGGCGTGACGCCCGGCCTGGTGCGGCTGGCCGTCGGCATCGAGGGCATCGACGACATCCTGGCCGACCTGGAGCTTGGCTTCGCCGCGGCGCGCAAGTTCGGCGCCGAGGCGGCCGACCCGCAAGCCGTGGCGGCGTTCTGAGGGGCCGGCCGTGACGATCTCTGACGTCGGAACCCAGACGCTGCCGGCCGAAGGCGAGATCGGCCTGGTCCACATCGGCTCGCTGAGGACCGAGGGCGGCGCGGTGATCGACGATGTGTGCATCGCCGTGCAGCGCTGGGGCGAGCTGTCGCCGACCCGCGACAACGTGGTGGTGGTGCTGCACGCGCTCACCGGCGACTCGCACATCACCGGTCCCGCCGGGCCGGGGCATCCCACCGGTGGCTGGTGGGACGGGGTCGCCGGCCCGGGCGCGCCGATCGACACCGACCGCTGGTGCGCCGTCGCCACCAACGTGCTGGGCGGTTGCCGCGGCTCGACGGGCCCCAGCTCGCTGGCCCGCGATGGAAAGCCCTGGGGCTCAAGGTTTCCGATGATCACCGTGCGTGACCAGGTGGAGGCCGACATCGCCGCGCTGGCCGCGCTGGGAATCAACGAGGTCGCCGCGGTTGTTGGTGGTTCCATGGGCGGCGCACGGGCTTTGGAATGGATGGTCGGGCACCCGAGTCGGGTGAGGGCAGGGCTGCTGCTGGCGGTCGGTGCGCGCGCGACCGCGGACCAGATCGGCACGCAGACCACGCAGATCGCGGCCATCAAGGCCGACCCGGACTGGCAGGGCGGCGATTACCACGACACCGGCCGCACACCGGACACCGGCCTGGCCATCGCCCGCCGCTTCGCCCACCTGACCTATCGTGGCGAAGCGGAGCTCGACACCCGCTTCGGCAACGACAAGCAGGGCGGCGGGGACAGCCGCTACGCGGTGCAGAGCTACCTCGAGCACCAGGGCGACAAGCTGTTGGCCCGCTTCGACGCGGGCAGCTACGTGGCCCTGACCGAGGCGCTGAACAGCCATGACGTGGGCCGCGGCCGCGGCGGGGTGCCCAAGGCGCTCCAGGGTTGCCCGGTGCCGGCGGTGGTCGGCGGCATCACGTCGGACCGGCTTTATCCGCTGCGGTTGCAGGAGGAGCTCGCCGAGCTGCTACCGGGCTGTGGCGGACTGGAGGTCGTCGAGTCCATCTGCGGGCACGACGGCTTCCTGGTGGAGTCCGAGGCGGTCGGCGAGCTGATTCGCGAGACGCTCGACCTAGCTGAGAGTGAAGGCGCGTGCCGGCGGTGACGCGCTCAGGGCAGGACCGCTCTTTGTCGTTCGGCTCGGCGGCCGCTGCCTATGAGCGGGGGCGCCCGTCTTATCCCCCGGAGGCGATCGACTGGCTGCTGCCGCGCGGCGCCCGCCAGGTGCTGGACCTGGGTGCCGGCACCGGGAAGCTGACCACCCGGCTGGTGGAACGCGGGCTGGACGTGGTGGCCGTCGACCCGATCCCCGACATGCTGGAGGTGTTGCGCACCTCGCTGCCGGAGACCCGGGCGCTGCTGGGCACCGCCGAGGGGATTCCGTTGCCGGACAACAGCGTCGACGTCGTGCTGGTGGCGCAGGCGTGGCACTGGGTGGATCCCGAACGCGCCATTCCCGAGGTGGCCCGCGTGCTGCGGCCGGGCGGCCGGCTGGGTCTGGTGTGGAACACCCGCGACGAGCGGCTGGGCTGGGTGCGGGAGCTGGGCGAGATCATCGGCTCCGACGGTGACCGCGGCCGCTTCGACGTCACGCTGTCCGAGTCGTTCACCTCACCGGAGCGCCACCAGGTCGAGTGGACGAATTACCTTACGCCCCAAGCCCTGATCGACCTGGTCGCATCGCGCAGCTACTGCATCACCTCGCCGACCGAGGTCCGCACCAGGACCCTGGACCAGGTGCGCGAGTTGCTCGCCACCCATCCGGCGCTGGCGAATTCGACCGGGTTGGCGCTGCCCTACGTCACCGTGTGCATCCGGGCGACGCTCGCCGGGTGATTACGGCGCGTCGTCGTCATCGTCATCCCGGAGCAGTTTCTCGGGGTGGTGGAAGGTGTTGGTGCGGGGCCGGCCCCAGTCGAGGCGGGGTGGGGGGATCCATTCGGTGTGGCCTTGGGTGTTTTTGCGGGTGCGCCAGCCGCCGGGTTTGAGCAGGCGGTGATGCGGGCCGCAGGCGAAGGTGAGGTCGTTGATGTCGGTGCGCCGGCTGCGGGCGTAGTCGGTGACGTGATGGACCTCGGAGAGGTAGCCGGGCACGGTGCAGCCCGGGGCGGTGCAGCCGCGGTCTTTGGCGTACAGCACAATTCGTTGGCCGGGGTTGGCGAGCCGTTTGGTGTGATACAGCGCCAGCGGTTGGGCGGTGTCGTCGAAGATGGCCAGGTAGTGGTGGGCGTGGCGGGCCAGGCGGATCACGTCGCTGATCGGCAGCCGGGTGCCGCCGCCGGTGCGCCCCGTGCCGGCGGCGGTTTGCAGCTCCTGCAGGGTGGTGGTGATGATGATGGAGGCCGGTAACCCGTTGTGCCGCCCGAGTTTTCCCGAGGCCAACAGGGCGCGTGATGCCGCCAACAACGCGTCGTGGTTGCGCTGGGCCGTACTGCGGGCGTCACCGTCGATGGCCTCCTGGCTCGGGGCCCCGTCCACGCACGGCATGTCGTCAAGGGGGTTGCACATGCCGGGGGCGGCCAGCTTGGCCAGCACCGCCTCGATGGTGGCCCGCAACTCGGGGGTGAGCACCCCGCGCAGCTCCGACATCCCGTCGGGCCCCTGTCTACCCAGGGTCAAACCTCGCCTGCGGGCGCGGTCGGCGTCGCTGTAGGTGCCGTCGGGGTTGAGGCAATCGGCAATATGCTCGGCGAGCGCCGCCAATTGTTCGGGCCGAAACTGCGCGCCGGCTGTCACCAGGTCGGCTTCCACGGATTCCCGGGTGGGCGCATCCACCGCGGCGGGCAACTGGTGAAAGAACTTACGGATCACCCCCACCTGTCCACCACCGAGCTTTCCGGCGCGTTGGGCGGCCGCGGTGGCCGGCAGGATCGGCGCCAAAGGTTCGCCGGTCAACCCGTGGCGGGGTCCTAGGTCGACCGCTTCTTTCACCCGCCGGGAGGCTTCGGCGCGGCTGATCAGCGTCGCCTCGGCAATGGCATGCGGCAGCGAGCCACCCAACTCCTCGGCGGTGGCCTGCCGACCCAAGGTGTTGATCACCGGATGCTCGATCGCGGGCAGCTGCCGGCGTACTTTTTCGGAGCGTTCCAGGTAGGCCACCTGCTCGCGGGTGCCCAGGGCATTGCAGTCGTAGCCGCGCAGAGTTGCCAAGGCGGCATCGATGGCGTCGAACGCCGCCGACACCGCCTCGGGATCAGTACTCATACCCTCGAAACTAACGACCCCCACCGACAACAATGCGCCCGAAATCGCCATAGATACACACTCGCGCAAAAACTTTCGCGCGAGACCGGCGGGGGTGCAAACGGCTAGAAGTTCAGCCCCGAGTACATGACCCGATTCGGGTCGTACTTCTGCCGCACGGCCGTCAACCGCGACAGATTCGAGCCGAAGTAGCGCGCCGGCGCGCCATCGGGCTCCAGGTAATTGACGTATCCGCCGACCGAGATCTGTTGCACCGCTTGATGCGCGGAGCTCAGCCAGGTGTTCGCGGCGGCGACCTGGCCGCCGGACGGTTCGACGTACCACTGCAACACGGCCGCCTGGTTGCGCCACGGAAACGCGGTGTCCCCGGCGGCCACGTCCGCGGCGGCGCCACCGAGCGGGTCGACTAGCACCGACGCCTGCCCCACCCCCGACGGCCATTGCCCGATCGCCGTGGCAATGGCATGTGCCGCAGCGGAATCCACCGGCCCGATGACGTCGGAACCGGCCAGGAACGAGCGGGCCGGCGGATTGGAGTTGCCCCCGGCCAGGTACATCACCAAATCCGAGCGGTTCATCGTCTTGTTCATCACGGAGGTGGGCGCCACCCCCACCGCGGCCTTGATCGCATCGGCCACGCCCGCGCCCGCGCCCGCCGGGCAGAGCGCCAGCACGTGGCAATTCGGCGCCGAACCGATCATCAGATCGACTATGCCCCAGGTGTTTCGGTCCGCGGCGCTCAGCCAGGTCTGCCAACCGACGAGCACCTGGGTGGCCGACGCCGGCGGGAAGTCGAGCCGCACCACGTCGCTGTCGGAGGTCGCGAAGGTGGAGAACGTCATCGACGTGGTCACCCCGAAATTGCCGCCCCCTCCGCCGCGAAGCGCCCAGAACAGATCGGGGTTGTCGTTGGCCGAGGCGGTCACCACGTCGCCGCTGGGCAGCACCACCGTGGCCGACTGCAGCGCGTCACAGGTCAGGCCGGCGTGCCGGGTATCGGGCCCGATCCCGCCGCCCATCGCGAGGCCGGCGACGCCGACGTTCGGGCAACTGCCGGTGGGAATCGCCCGGCCGGCACCGGCCAACGCCTGGTGGATCGCGTACAGGGTGGTCGCGGGGGTGACGGTGACGGTGTTGCCGTCGAAGTTGGGCGCGCCCGGTAGCCCCCGCAGATCCAGCACCAAGGTGCCGTTGGCACTGGACGCGCCGATGTAGGAATGCCCTCCCCCGCGCGGGGCGACCTTGAGGTTGTTGGCCGTCGCGAACGCCAGCGCCTTCTGCACATCCGCCTGCGACGAAACCGTCACGACTGCAGCGGGATTCGAGCTGTCATAGAACGAGTTGAAAACCTTTTTGCTGGTGGCGAATTGGGCGCCGTTGGCGGGCAGCACGACGCTGCCGCCGATGGCGGACGCCAGGCCGCCCCAGCCGGCGGCGGGGTCCGGGGCGGCGCGCGCGGGGCCCAAAACCGCCCCGGTCGCCAACATTCCGACGGCGCCGCGCAGAAACGTCTGGCGCGAGATGCGGCCCTGCATCAAGGGGTCCAGCGGACGGCTGCGATTCGTCGTCATGTGCGGAGATTCTTAAACATTTCACACGCAAAAGCCCGGTCTGGGCGCCCGTGTCAAGATCACAGTGTGGCTTCGATCCGCCGAAAAGCGCGCCGAGCGCAGACCGCCCAATAAGCGACGTCGCGGCCACGGCCGACTCACAAAACGCTTATTGTGCGAACCTTTATCCCACCGTGTCGCAAACGTGACAGTGATAGCTCAGAGTTCTCAACGTGATTCGAGTGCTTTCTGCGCACTCCACGATTGCGGGGGAGGCTGCATGAAGGCACTGGCACGAACGAACCGCTGGATCTGGCTGTTTCGGAACCAGCCCCTGACCGTTCGTCTGCTCGCTGCCGCCGCCGGCCTGCTCACCGCGGCGTCGGCGTTCGCCGCGCCGGCCGGCGCCGACAACCCCGACGACAACTTCATCGACGCGCTCAACCACGCCGGCATCGACTTCGGCGAGCCCGGAAACGCGATGTCGGTGGGCCAGTCCATCTGCCCGATGTTGGCCCAACCGGGCGGCAACTTCGCCGCGGCCGCGTCCAGCGTCTCAGGCCGGGGCATGTCGCCCATGATGGCGCGCATGTTCACCACCATCGCGATACAGACCTACTGCCCGGAGCAGATGGCGAACCTGGCCAACGGCAACCTGTCGGTTCCGCAGATGCCGGGAATGCCCGGGCAGGTTCCCGGCGTGCCCGGCATGACGGGCGGGCAGATCCCCGGCATGGCCGGACAAATCCCCGGCGTCGCGGGCCAGTATCCCGGCATGGCGGGGCAGATGCCCGGCATACCGGGGCGGGTCCCGGCGGCGCCGGGTATCTAACCGGTGCCCAGCGGGTCGATGGTCCACGCGATGTAGACCATCGCGGCCGCGACCGTCGCCGTGGTGACGAAGTCAATTCCCTTGCTGCGCACCACCAAAAGGCCGGAACGCTCGTCGGACAGCACCAATCGCAGCGCCGCCGCCAGGCCGACGCCGATGCCGATCAACAGTGACCCGCGGCGCCAGAAGTTGGCCCCCACCAGCGCCAGCGCGGTCGCGAAGGTCAAGCCCACCAGCAGGATTGGCCACTGGGCCCGGACGAGCGACCTCGCGCTCATTGCCGCTCGGCGAGCTCGACGACGTTGGTCAGCAGGAACGCCCGGGTCAACGGGCCGACACCGCCGGGATTCGGCGACACGTGGCCGGCGACCTCCCACACATCCGGGTGCACGTCGCCCACCAACCCGCTGTCGGTCCGGCTGACCCCCACGTCGACGACCGCGGCACCCGGACGCACCATGTCGGCGGTCAGCATGTGCGGCACCCCGACGGCGGCCACCACGATGTCCGCCTGCCGGGTGTGCGTGGCCAGATCGCGAGTTCCGGTGTGGCACAACGTCACCGTGGCGTTCTCGGAGCGCCGGGTCAGCAGCAGGCCCAACGGGCGGCCCACCGTCACGCCGCGGCCGATGATGACCACGTGCGCCCCGGCGATCTCGACGTCGTAGCGGCGCAGCAGGTGCACGATGCCGCGCGCGGTGCACGGCAGCGGCGCCGCAACGCTGAGCACCAGCCGGCCCAGGTTCGTGGGGTGCAGGCCGTCGGCGTCCTTGTTCGGGTCGACCCGCTCCAGCGCCGCGTTCTCGTCCAGATGCTTGGGCAGCGGCAACTGCACGATGTAGCCGGTGCAGTGCGGGTTGGCGTTCAGCTCGTCGATGGTGGCTTCCAGCGTCGCGGTGCTGATGTCGGCGGGCAGGTCACGGCGGATCGAGGTGATGCCGACCTTGGCGCAGTCGGCGTGCTTGCCCCGGACGTAGGCCTGCGACCCCGGATCGTCGCCGACCAAGATGGTCCCCAGCCCGGGCGTGCGGCCCGACGCGGTCAGGGCGGCCACTCGTTCTTTGAGATCGACGAAGATTTCGTCGCGGGTGGCCTTGCCGTCCAGTGTGATTGCGCCCACGCCTGACAGTCTGGCATGCCTTGCCGTTAGGCTCCCGATATGTCTACCCCTCCGGACGTGTTCAGCCCGGCCAAGCTGGGCCCGATCACGCTGCGCAACCGCACCATCAAGTCGGCGACCTTCGAGGCCCGCACGCCCGACACCCTGGTGACCGACGACCTGATCGAATACCACCGGCTGCCCGCCGCCGGCGGCGTCGGCATGACCACCGTCGCCTATTGCGCCGTCTCCCCCGGCGGCCGCACCGAGGGCAACGGGATCTGGATGCGCCCGGAGGCGGTGCCCGGCTTCCGTAGGCTCACCGACGCGATCCACGCCGAGGGCGCGGCGGTCAGCGCGCAGATCGGCCACGCCGGGCCGGTGGCCAACGCCAAAACCAATAAGGCCAGGGCGCTGGCACCGGTGCGGTTCTTCAATCCGATCGGGATGCGGTTCGCCAAGAAGGCGACGCGCGACGACATCAACGACGTCATCGAGGGGCACGCCAACGCCGTCCGGCTGGCGATCGAAGCCGGCTTCGACGCGGTCGAAATCCACTTGGGCCACAACTACTTGGCGAGCTCGTTTTTGTCCCCGCTGATCAACCGGCGCGACGACGAGTTCGGCGGATCGCTTGAGAACCGGGCGAAGGTGGCACGCGGCATCGTGATGGCCGTGCGCCGCACGGTGGAAAAGGAGGGCACGCCGATCGCGGTCACCGCAAAGCTCAACATGACCGACGGGGTGCGTGGCGGCATCTCCACCGAGGAATCGCTGACCACCGCCAAGTGGCTGCAGGACGACGGCGGGCTGGACGCGATCGAGCTGACGGCGGGTAGCTCGCTGGTCAATCCGATGTACCTGTTCCACGGTGACTCGCCGATCAAGGAGTTCGCCGGGGCGTTCAAGCCGCCGCTGAGTTGGGGCATGCGCATGACGGGCAAGAAGTTCCTGCGCGAGTACCCCTACCGCGAGGCCTATTTGTTGCGGCACGCCAAGCTGTTCCGCGCCGAGCTGACCATGCCGCTGATCTTGCTCGGCGGCATCACCAACCGGGAGACGATGGACCTGGCGATGGCGGAGGGGTTCGACTTCGTCGCGATGGGCCGGGCGCTGCTGGCCGAACCCGACCTGATCAACCGGATCGCGGCCGACGGCGCCGCGCACAGCGTGCATTCCGCGTGCACGCACTGCAACAAGTGCATGGCCACCATCTACACGCGGACCCAGTGCGTGGTCACGGGCGCCCCCGACGTGCTAGCGCGGTGACGAGAGCGGGCCCCCGAACGCACATTTGGGCCTCAGGGTGGCCTTGGGTTCACGAGATACAGTTGGTTCGATGAGTGCACCAGCCGCGCCCGTGCTGACGGTTCGTCATGACGGGTCAGAACGCACCTTTGCCGCCGGCCACGACGTGGTGGTGGGGCGCGACCTGCGCGCCGACATGCGCATCACCCACCCACTCATTTCGCGCGCGCACCTACTGCTGCGGTTCGACCAGGGCCGGTGGCTGGCGATCGACAACGGTTCGCTCAACGGCACTTTCGTCAACGGCCGGCGGGTCCCGGTGGTCGAGATCCACGACGGTCAATGCCTCAACATCGGGAACCCGGACGGGCCGCAGCTGATGTTCGAGGTCGGCCGGCACCAAGGGATGGCCGGGCGCCCACCGCAAACCGAATCGATGGGCATCCCGATGGCGGCCCAGCCGTCCGGCGCGGCCTGGTCCGCCTCGCCCGCGGGCCCGCCCGCCGCCGGCATACATCGGTTGGGCCGGCG
>NZ_LZHV01000014.1 GCF_001667275.1 Mycobacterium sp. ACS4054 | reverse complement strand
GGGGGGGGTGCGGGGGGGGGGGGGGGGGGGGGGGGGGGGGGGGGGGGGGGGGGGGGGGGGGGCCGCGCGGGGGGGGGCGGGGGGGGGGGGGGGGGCTCGTCCGACGCGGGAAATGCGCCGACAAACCCCAGCGGATAGACCTGCCACCAGATCGCGTGTTCTACCCAGGCTGGAGCCGTCACTAGCCGACGGTGGCCAGCGTCTGGGAGGCGACGATCGCTTGCGCCACGCCGGCGACGATCGCCGCGGCCTTCAGCGCCTCCTGGATGGTCTCCCGGCTGACGCCCGCCTCGCGCAGCGTGTGCTCGTGGGCTGCCACGCAGTCCGGGCAGCCGTTGATCGAGGACACGGCGAAGCACCACAGCTCGAAGTTCGCCTTGTCCACACCGGGATTGGCGATGATGTTCATCCGCAGGCCCGCCCGCAGGTCGTCGTACTTCCCGTCGAGGAAGCCGCGGCCTCGGTAGAACACGTTGTTCATCGCCATGATCGAGGCGGCGCCCAGGGCGGCGCTGTACGCCTCGGCCGACAAGACATCGGCCGCCTCGGCACCGATCTGGGTGATCACCTCGGTGTTGCGGGTCGCCGCGGCGCTCGCCAGCAGGGTGCCCCACAGCTGTTCCTCGTTCAGCTCCGTCGTGCGCGTGATGGAGCCCAGGTTGAGCTTGAGGTCCTTGGCGTACTCGGGCAGTGCTTCCTTGAGGTTTTCGATGCTCATCTCGCCTCCCTGATCAGACCCTAGGTGATTAGGCCGAAGCCTTGAGCAGCTCGGTGGCGTCGAGCGTCGGGTCGCCCTTGCGCCAGTTGCAGGCGCACAGCTCGTCGGACTGCAGCGCGTCGAGCACCCGCAGGACTTCCTCCACGTTGCGGCCCACGGAACCCGCGGTGACCGAGACGAATTGGATCTCGTTGTTGGGGTCCACCAGGAAGGTCGCGCGGTCGGCGACGCCGTCGGCGTTGAGAACGCCGGTGGCCAGACTCAGCTCCCGCTTGATGTCGGAGAGCATCGGGAACGGCAGCTTCTTCAGGTCTTCGTGCTGGGCCCGCCAATTGAAGTGGACGAACTCGCTGTCGATCGAGACGCCGAGCACCTGCGCGTCGCGGTCGGCGAACTCGTCGTTGAGCTTGCCGAAGGCGGCAATCTCGGTCGGGCACACGAAGGTGAAGTCCTTGGGCCAGAAGAACACAACGCGCCACTTGCCTTCGTGGTCCTCGTTGGTGATGGTGGTGAAGTAGTCCTCGGGCTGCTTGGCGTCGACCTTGGACAGGTCGCCCGCGATCAGCGCGGTGAGCTCGTAGGCGGGGAATTGGTCGCCGATGGTCAGCAAAGGCATGGCTCTCCTAATTTGGATCTACTCAAGATTAGCTTTCCCTGTCATGGTGCCCGTTTCCCCTACCTGAAGTAAAGGTGATATTTCCCACTACACTTATCGGTATGCCCGATAAGAGTTATCAGCCGACGATCGCCGGCCTGCGCGCGTTCGTCGCCGTCGCCGAGAAGCGTCAATTCAGCGGCGCCGCAGCCAGTCTCGGCGTCAGCCAGTCCACGTTGTCCCAGGCGCTGGCGGCGCTGGAAACCGGGCTCGGCGCCCAGCTCATCGAGCGCTCGACCCGGCGTGTCCTGTTGACCGCGGAGGGTACGGAGCTGCTTCCGCGCGCCCAGGCCGTCGTCGACGCGGCCGATGCGTTCACCGCCGCGGCCGCCGGCTCGGCCGACCGGCTGCGCGCCGGGATGCGGCTGGGACTGATTCCCACGGTGGCGCCCTACGTGCTACCGACCGTGCTGGGCGGCCTCGCCGAACGCTTCCCGGCGATGACGTTGCGGGTGACGGAAGACCAGACCGAGCGGCTGTTGACGATACTGCGCGAGGGCGCGCTCGACGCGGCGCTCATCGCGCTGCCGGCCGACGCCCGCGGCGTCACCGCGATCCCGATCTACGACGAGGACTTCGTGCTGGCGCTGCCGCCCGGGCATCCGCTTTCGGGAAAGCGACGGGTCCCGGCGACGGCGCTGGCCGACCTGCCGCTGCTGTTGCTGGACGAGGGGCACTGCCTGCGCGACCAGGCGCTCGACGTGTGCCACAAGGCGGGCGTGCGCGCCGAGCTGGCCAATACCCGGGCGGCCTCACTGGCCACCGCGGTGCAGTGCGTGACCGGCGGCCTGGGCGTGACGCTGATCCCGCAGAGCGCGGTGCCGGTCGAGGCGACGCGAAGCCGCCTCGGGCTGGCGCAGTTCGCCGCGCCCCGCCCCGGACGGCGCATCGGCCTGGTGTACCGCTCGTCGAGCGGCCGCGATGAGTCCTACCGGCAGCTGGCCGAAATCATCGGCACCGTGATCAGCAGCCAACATCAGGTGCGCCTGGTCAAATAGGGCGGCGGGGCGCGGGCCGGGCAGTAGGTTCTGCCTATGGAGAAGGTCATCGCCGTGCTCATGCGTGCCGATTCGGACGAGAAGTGGTGCGCCCGCCAGCGCGGCCCCGTCGCCAGCGCCCTGTTGGAGCTGGGCCTGCCGGGGCTGTCGGTCAACGTGCGCGACGACGCGGTGCGCCAGTCACTGATGACGCTCACCACGCTGGACCCGCCCGTCGCGGCGGTGGTGAGCATGTGGACGCAGCAGTGCTACGGCGAGCAGATGGCGGCGGCCCTTGCCCTGCTCGACGCCGAGTGCGAACAACTCGCCGCGTACCTGGTGACCGAATCCGTTCCGCTGAAAGCACCCGCATCCGAATCAGGTTCTCGGACAACGGGTTTGGCCAACATCGCGCTGCTGCGCCGGCCGGCCGGGCTGGACGAGGCGAGCTGGCTGACCCGATGGCAGCGCTATCACACCTCGGTGGCCATCGAGACCCAGTCCACCTTCGGCTACACCCAGAACTGGGTGGTGCGGACCCTCACCCCGAACGCACCGGGAATCGCGGGCATCGTCGAGGAGTTGTTCCCCACGGAGGCGATCACCGATCTCAAGGCGTTCTTCGGTGCCGCCGACGACAACGATCTGCACGACCGGTTGGGCCGAATGGTCGCCAGTACCACGGCCTTCGGCGCCAACGAGAACATCGACACCGTCCCCACCAGCCGCTACGTCTTCAAGACACCGTTCATCGAGGAAGCCACATGACAACTCTGCGCGACGCCGTGGCGCTGGCCGCGGCGGAACATGGCCTGGCGGTCGTTTCCACCGTCCGCGCCGACGAGACGGTGCAGGCCTCGCTGGTCAACGTCGGCCTGCTGCCACACCCGGAAACCGGCCAGGAGGTGCTGGGCTTCACCACCTACGGCAAGGTCAAGTTGGCAAACCTGCGGGCGCGGCCGCAGCTGGCGGTCACGTTCCGCAACGGCTGGCAGTGGGCGACGGTCGAGGGCCGCGCGGAGCTGGTCGGTCCGGACGATGCGCAGCCCTGGTTGCCCGCCCAGGACCAGTTGCGGCTGTTGCTGCGCGACGTCTTCACCGCCGCGGGCGGCACGCACGACGACTGGGAGGAGTACGACCGGGCGATGGCGCGGGAGCGCCGCGCCGTCGTGCTGATCGCGCCCACCCGCGTCTACAGCAACGGCTGACCTGGTTAGGCTGCAGCGGTGACGCTGCAGATCGATGACGACAAGCGGGTGCGCACCCTCACGCTGAACCGGCCCGAGGCGTTGAACGCATTCGACGAAGCCCTCTACGACGCCACCACGGAAGCGCTGCTGTCCGCCGCCGAGGATCCCGGGGTCGCCGTGGTGCTGCTGACCGGCGCGGGTCGCGGCTTCAGCGCCGGAACCGACCTGGCCGAGATGCAGGCCCGCATCACCGATCCGGATTTCACCCCGGGCAAGCATGGCTTCATCGGGCTGATCAACGCCCTCAGCGCGTTCCCCAAACCACTGATCTGCGCGGTCAATGGGGTCGGCGTGGGCATCGGCGCCACGATCCTGGGCTACGCCGATTTGGCGTTCATGTCGTCGACGGCCCGGCTGAAGTGCCCGTTCACCAGCCTGGGGGTGGCGCCGGAAGCGGCGTCGTCCTACCTGCTGCCCCAGCTGGTGGGCCGGCAAAACGCCGCCTGGCTGTTGATGTCCTCGGAATGGGTCGACGCCGACGAGGCGCTCCGCATGGGCCTGGTCTGGCGGGTCTGCGAGCCGGATGACCTGTTGCCCGAGGCCCGCCGGCACGCCGAAGTCCTTGCCAGCCGGCCCATTTCGAGCCTGATGGCGGTCAAGCACACGATGATGGAACCCGTTCGTCCGGAGATCGCGGCGGCCACCGCGCGGGAAAACGCTCACTTCGCCGAGTTGATGGGCGCCCAGGCCAACGCCGCCGCGCTGGCGGACTTCAACAAACGCTGACGCAGGCTACCGCGACGGGGCGGCCTCGAGGTTTGCCGACGCGGCGATGATCGCCCGCAGCGTCCGCCTGCACCGTCCGCAGTCGCCCCCGGCCCCGCACGCGGCCATGACCTCTTTCGAGGTGGAGGCGCCGCGCGCGACCACCTCGGACACCGTGTGGTTCGTCACGCCGACACAGAGGCACACGTACATCAGCGCATCCCCTGCATGCGGGCGACATTCCCTTCGTCGACGGCGTGGCCACGCGACCGCACTTCGTCCTCCTTCTCGGCATCCCGCGTCAGCGGGAATCCCGAAACAAGTGCCGAACCGACAGCCTTATTAGTTGAGTCTAACCTAACTTCGTTAGCGCAGTCTAACCTTACCCGCCAGCAACGTGGGCCACGGAGATTCCGCGAGACACACACTGAGCACAGCCATACCTTGCTGGAAGATTGCCACCGGCCGTGGCAAAGTGCGGTTACGGCCCGGCATGGTGCGCTCAGCCCAGCGCGCCCGGCCCGGCGCCGAGAACGGCCACCGTTTACACCGTCACCGTAGGGGAGTGAAGATGCAAGGCGATCCGGATGTTTTGCGCCTGCTGAACGAGCAGCTGACCGGCGAGCTCACCGCGATCAACCAATATTTCCTGCACTCGAAGATGCAGGACAACTGGGGGTTCACCGAGCTCGCCGAGCACACCCGGGCCGAATCCTTCGATGAGATGCGGCACGCCGAGGCCATCACCGACCGCATCCTGCTGCTGGACGGGTTGCCCAACTACCAGCGCCTCTTTTCGTTGCGCATCGGCCAGACGCTGCGCGAGCAGTTCGAGGCCGACCTGGCGATCGAGTACGAGGTGATGGACCGGCTCAAGCCCGGCATCATCATGTGCCGCGAGAAGCAGGACACCACCAGCGCCAATTTGCTGGAAGAGATTGTGGCCGACGAGGAAAAGCACATCGATTACCTCGAGACGCAGCTGGAGCTGATGGACAAGCTGGGCGTGGAGCTCTACTCCGCGCAGTGCGTGTCCCGGCCGCCGAGCTGACCCCGCCCACGCCTTTCGCCGGTTTTGGTTGCCACGGGTTGACCGTGGGCACTCACTACCATCGAAAGCCGTGGGAAGGCGGGCATGACGAGGGCAACACCAGCGACGGCTGACACCGGCGGCACGTCGGATTCCGAGCCCGGGGACGTCGCGGTCGACCCGCAGCGACGCAATTTCATCTTCGTCGCGGTCCTGCTCGGCATGCTGATGGCCGCGCTGGACCAGACGATCGTGGCGACCGCGTTGCCGACCATCGTCGCCAATCTCGGTGGCGCAGGCCATCAATCGTGGGTGGTCACCAGCTACCTGCTCGCCTCGACCATCATCACCGCCCTCGTCGGAAAGTTCGGTGACCTGTTCGGCCGCAAGCGGGTGTTCCAGGCGGCCGTCGTGTTCTTCGTCGCCGGATCGGTGCTGTGTGGGCTCTCCAGCTCGATGGGCATGCTGGTCGCGGCCCGGGCGCTGCAGGGCATCGGCGGCGGCGGGTTGATGGTGACCGCCATGGCGTTGATCGGCGAGGTGATCCCGCTGCGGGACCGCGGCCGCTACCAGGGCGCGATGGGCGCGGTGTTCGGCGTCACCACCGTGATCGGCCCCTTGCTCGGCGGCTACTTCACCGACCACTTCACCTGGCGCTGGGCGTTCTGGATCAACGTGCCGATTTCGGTCGTGGTCTTCTTCGTGGCGGCCGCCGCCATCCCGGCGCTGTCCGAGCGCACCAAACCGGTCATCGACTACACCGGGATCCTGTTCGTCGGCCTGGGCGCCGCCGGGTTGACGCTGGCCACCAGCTGGGGTGGCACCACCTACCCGTGGGGATCGCCCACGATCATCGGCCTGTTCGCCGGCTCGGTGATCGCGTTGTGCATCTTCGCCTGGGTGGAAAGCCGCGCCGCCGCGCCGATCCTGCCGACCCGGCTGTTCGGCAGCCCGGTGTTCACGGTGTGCTGCGTGCTGTCCTTCGTGGTGGGTTTCGCGATGCTGGGCGCCCTGACGTTCCTGCCGACGTACATGCAGTTCGTCGACGGCGTCTCGGCCACCACGTCGGGCCTGCGCACGTTGCCGATGGTGATCGGGATGCTGACCACGTCGATGGGCAGTGGTGTCATCGTCGGCCGCACGGGCCGATACAAAGTCTTTCCCGTCGCCGGCACCGCCGTCATGGCGGTGGCGTTCTTTCTGATGTCGCGGATGGACCCGTCCACATCGACGTTGGTCCAATCGCTGTTCCTGGTCATCCTCGGCGCCGGGATCGGGATGTGCATGCAGACCCTCGTCCTGATCGTGCAGAACACCGTGAGCTTCGACGACCTCGGCGTCGCGACCTCCGGCGTCACCTTCTTCCGCACGATCGGCAGCTCGTTCGGCGCCGCCATTTTCGGTTCACTGTTCACGAACTTCCTGCACAGCCGGATCGGCCCGGCAATGGTGGCCAGCCGCGCGCCGGCCGCGGCCGCCGCGTCGCCGGAGGCCTTGCACCGGCTGCCCCGCCAGGCGGCCGCCCCGATCGTCGCCGCCTACGCCGAGTCGCTCACCCACGTGTTTTTCTGGGCGGTTCCGGTCGCGCTGGCCGGCTTCGTCCTCGCCCTATTCCTGCGGGAGATCCCGCTGCGCGAAATGCACGACAGCACAATCGATCTCGGCGACGCGTTCGGCATGCCGAACACCGAGACACCGGATCAGATGCTGGAGGGCGCGGTCGAACGCATGCTGCGCGGGGTGCCCGGCATGCGATTGCGCAGCATCGCCATGCGGCCCGACTGCCGACTCGACGTGGCCGGATTGTGGGGCGTCCTGCGCATCAACCGCTACGGACAGATGTACGGCACGGCCCGGCTCACCGACATCGCCGACTACCTGCGGATACCGTTCGAGGTCTTGGAGCCCACCTTCGCGCGCCTGATCGCGACCGGATACGCCCGGGGCGACGGCGACCAGATGTGGCTGACGCCGGCCGGCGCCCAGCAAGTGGACTACGTGCACTCGCTGCTGGTCGGCTGGCTGGTCGACAAGCTCGCCCGGTCACCGGGATTCGACGGGCGACCCGATCGTCGCGTGGTCGAAGCGGCACTGAATCGCGTCGCGGGGCGCGTTCTGGCGCAACGGGAATGGAGCGACGACCGCCCCACGACCAAGATCGCGGTGCCCGCCCCCTGAAACGGGCGATGCGGGCGTACCATCACGCCATGAGCCGAATCGGAACATTTGCTGACGACGACCTGGCCGGCTGGTTCGCGAAGTCTCCCGAGATCGGCGGCGCGTTGGGCGGCTTCAGTAACGCGGTCTACACGAAGAACCGGTTGCCGCTGCGCACCCGCGAGCTGGCGCGCGCGGTGATCGCCCACCGCAACGAATGTGTGGTCTGCGTCAACACCCGCGACGAAGACGGCCCCGCCGCCGGTGTCGACGAGGAGTTGTATGACCACGCGCGGGAGTGGCGCACCTGGCCCGGCTACAGCGAACAGGAGCGGCTGGCCGCCGAGTTCGCGGACCGATTCGCCACCGACCACACCGCCCTGCGCGACGACGAGGATTTCTGGAGCCGTTGCTCGGCACACTTTTCCGACGAGCTGCTGGCCGATCTGGCGCTGTCCTGCGCGCTGTGGGTGGGCATGGGTCGCGTCTTGCGCACGCTCGACATCGGGCAGGCCTGCAAACTGACGATTCCCAGCCGGGCGTAGCCGCGGGCACAAACCGCGGCACCGCCACGTTGCGCTAGGCGTGAAGATCCGTTTCGGCGTCGGCCTTGGTGCGGACACCGCCCCGAATCAGTTGGCGCCCATCGTCGATCGTCTCGAGGCCAGCGGCGTGGACTCGCTGTGGTTCTCCGAGCTGGTGTACTCCCCGGCGGTCGACCCGGTGGTCGGCATGGCCTACGCGCTCGCCAGGACGACCCGGCTCAAGGTCGGCACCTCGGTGGCCGTGCTGCCCGGGCGGCATCCGGTGCTGGTGGCCAAGCAGCTGGCGTCGCTGGCGGCCGTCGCACCGAAGCGGGTGCTGCCCGTCTTCGGACTGCGGTCGGCGATCCCGGCGGAGCGGGAGGTTTTTGTGGTGCCGGACGGGGAGCGCGCCGCGGTGTTCGACGAGGCGTTGCGGGTGCTGCGCGCGACGCTGGTCGAGGATCGGGCCAGCTATTCGGGTCGGTATTTCACCGTCACCGAGGCGTCGGTGCTGCCCAGGCCCACGCCCCCGCTGGACATCTGGGTGGGCGGCTCGTCGCCCGCGGCGTACCGGCGCATCGGGGCCTTGGCCGACGGCTGGCTGGGCAGTTTCCTCACCCCGGCCGAGGCGGGGGCCGCCCGCGAGGCGATCCAGCGCGCCGCGGCGCAGGCGGGCCGCGAGATCGAACCCGATCACTTCGGCATCTCGTTGGCCGTCACCGACGGCGAGCTGCCCGCCGGACTGGCCGCGGCCGCCCGGCAGCGGCGCCCGGACGTCGACCCCGCCGAGCTCATCGCCGCCGGTTGGGACCAGCTGCACCGACAACTCGACGCCTACATCGACGCGGGCTTGACCAAATTCGTGATCCGGCCGGCGGGCGGCGGGCCGCTGGACGACTTCCTCGATCGGTTCGTCACCGAGCTGACCGCCCGCCAAAACTGAATTCGGCGCCCTTCGAGGCTGCACAATGACTGCCATGACCGGCACACCGCTTGCCGCCGCGGCGATCGCTCAGCTGGAGGCCGAGGGCGTCGACACCGTGATCGGCACCGTGGTGAACCCGGCCGGGCTCACCCTGGCCAAGACGGTCCCGCTGCGGCGGACGAACGCGTTCGCCAACCCCGGCCTCGGCGCCAGCCCCTCGTGGCACGCCTTCGCGATCGACCAGAGCGGCATCGCCTTCACCCCCGATGTCGGGGTGATCGGCGACCAGCGCCTCCGCATCGATTTGTCGGCGATGCGCATCGTCGGCGACGGGCTGGCGTGGGCGCCCGCCGGGTTCTTCGAGCAGGACGGCGCGCCCGTTGGAGCCTGCGCGCGCGGCACGCTGAGCCGCGTCGAGGCCGTGCTGGCCGAGGCCGGTGTCGAGGCGGTGATCGGGCACGAGGTCGAATTCCTGTTGGTCGCGCCCGACGGTGGCCGCCTGCCCTCGACGCTGTGGGCGCAGTACGGGCTGGCCGGCATCCTCGAGCACGAGGCGTTCGTCCGCGACGTGACCCGCTCGGCGGCGGTGGCCGGCATCGCGATCGACCAGTTTCATCCCGAGTACGGCGCCAACCAATTCGAACTGTCCGTGGCGCCCCAATCCCCGGTGGTCGCCGCCGACCAGCTGGTGTTGTTGCGGCTCGTCATCGGGCGGGTGGCCCGCCGCCACGGGCTTCGCATCAGCTTCTCGCCCGCACCGTTCGCCGACGGCGTCGGATCCGGTGCACACCAACATTTTTCGCTGACCATGTCGGCGGAGCCGCTGTTCTCCGGTGGCGCGGGCGCGCACGGCATGACGGTGGCGGGGGAGAGTGCCGTGGCGGGGGTGGTCCGCGGACTGCCGCAGGCGCAGGCCGTGCTGTGCGGGTCGATCGTGTCCGGCCTGCGGATGCGCCCTGGCAACTGGGCCGGCGCCTATGCGTGTTGGGGCACCGAGAACCGCGAGGCGGCGGTTCGGTTCATCGAGGGCGGCCCCGGCAACCCGCGTGGCGGGAACGTCGAAGTCAAGATCGTGGACCCCTCGGCGAACCCCTACCTGGCGTCGGCGGCGATCCTGGGGCTCGCGCTGGACGGCATCAACCGCCAAGCGCCGCTGCCACCGGAGATCACCGTCGACCCGGCCACCCTGTCCGATGCCGATCGGGAGCGCGACGCGATCGCCACCCTGCACCGGAAGCAGGCGGAAGTCATTGCCGCACTGGGCGGCTCGGAGCTGATGCGGGGCATCTTGGGCGATCCGGCGGTCGACATGGTGGTCGCGGTCCGGCGCCTGGAGAACGAGCGGTACGGCGGCCTGGACGCCGAGCAGCTGGCGGACAAGTTCCGCATGGCCTGGAGCGTGTGACGGCTCGTCATGGCGCCTGACCTCTCCGCGCTGGCCCGGCACATCGGCGAGGTGCCCCTGATCGACCAGCACGCGCACGGATGCTGGTTGACGTCGGGGGACCGGCAACGGTTCGAGAACGCGCTCAACGAGGCCAATACCGATCCCATCGTGGGGTCGGGCTTCGACTCTCAGCTCGGCTTCGCCGTGCGCGCCCACTGCGCCCCGCTGCTGGACCTGCCCAAACATGCTGAGCCCCAATATTATTGGGATCGCCGCAGCCAACTGAGCGAGGCCGACCTGGCCCGGACGTTCCTGCCGGCCGCCGGAGTCGGCGACTGGCTGGTGGACACCGGGATCGGCGCCGACACCGCCGGGCCGGACGAGATGGCGGACCTCTCCGGCAACCACGCCCACGAGGTGGTGCGCCTCGAGCAGGTGGCCGAGCAGGCCGCGCGGGCGCCGGGCGACTACGCGACGGCCTTCGAGGACATCCTGCGCCGGCGCGCGGCGACGGCGGTGGGCACCAAGTCGATCCTGGCCTACCGGGGCGGCTTCGACGGCGACCTGAGCGAGCCGTCGCCGGCGCAGGTGACCGAGGCCGCCGCCCGGTGGCGCGACGCCGGCGGCACCCGGCTGCAGGACCGGGTGCTGCTGCGCTTCGGCCTCCATCAGGCGCTCCGACTGCGCAAGCCCCTGCAATTCCACGTCGGCCTCGGTGACCGGGACTGCGACCTGCACAAGACCAACCCGTTGCTGCTGCTCGACTTCCTGCGGCGGTCCGGGGACACCCCGATCGTGCTGCTGCACTGCTACCCGTACGAGCGGGAGGCCGGCTACCTGGCGCAGGCCTTCAACAACGTCTATGTCGACGGCGGACTGACCGTGAACCAGCTGGGCGCGCGGTCACCGGCGTTCGTCGCCAGGCTGCTCGAGTTGGCACCCTTCGGCAAAATCCTGTACTCGTCGGATGGGTTCGGCCCCGCCGAACTGCATTTCCTCGGCGCGGCCATGTGGCGCAGGGCAATTCATCGGGTGCTGCGGGACTTCGTGGCCGACGGCGATTGGAGCGAAAGCGACGCCATCCGGGTGGTCGACCTGATCGCCCACGACAACGCCGCCCGCCTCTATGGCGTTTGACGTGCGGTAGCACCGGGGTACCCCGCCCCAATGGCGACCATGGGCGACGTCTTGAACTGGGCCCGCGATCAGGTCGTGTCGCGGGTGCCCAAAGCCGACCTCGATCAGCGCGATCCGGACTACATCCGCGACCAGCTTCCGGGCACCTGGCTGCTGGCGTCGCTGTACTTCCGCGCGGACGTGCGGCACCTGGACCGCATCCCGGCCGAGGGGCCGGTGCTGCTGGTCGGCAACCACAGCGGCGGCAACGTGCCCCCGGACACGTTCGTTTTCACCCTCGCGTTCTGCTCCTACTTCGGCGTCGAGCGGCCCTTCTATCAGCTGGCCCACAACCTCGTCGTCTCCGCGCCACCGCTGGGCTGGCTGCGCAAGTTCGGCACGGTCGCCGCCAACCCCGAAAACGCCCGCCTCGCACTGGAATCCGGAGCGGCGCTGCTGGTCTACCCCGGCGGCGACTACGAGGTCTTCCGCCCGTCGTGGGAACGCCACACCGTCGACTTCGGCGGCCGCATGGGCTACGTGCGGCTGGCCCGCGAAACCGGCGTGCCGATCGTTCCCGTCGCCAGCGTCGGCGGCCAGGAGAGCGCGCTGTTCCTCAACCGCGGGCAGTGGCTGGCCAAGCTGCTGATGGCCGACAAGCTGCTTCGGCTCAAGAGCATCCCGATCTCGCTGGCGCTGCCGTGGGGCCTCAACATCAGCGACCTGGCGGGCCACATTCCGTTGCCGACCAAGATCGTGATCGAGGTGCAGGACCCGATCGAGGTCGACGGCGACGACCAAGCGGTGCACGACAAGGTCATGGCCAGCCTGCAGGGCGGTGTCGACCGGCTGGCCGCCGAGCGACGATTCCCGGTGATCGGCTGATGCGCGTCGAACGCCGCTGCGTCATCAACGCCGACCGCGACGCGGTCTGGAAGATCGTCAGCGACCCGGACTGCTACCCGTCGTTCATGACGAACTTGGAGCGCTGGGAGTCGTCGAACGACAAGCCGGCCGGCGTCGGCGCGCGCTACACCGTCCACTGGAAGATCGGCTCGGTGCCCGTGGGCGGGCTGATCGAGGTGGTCGAGTTCGACGAGGGCCGGGACCTGGCCTGGGTGGGCATCACCGGGGTTACGCTGCGCGGACGGATCCGGTTGCGCGACCGCGGCGACGGCTGCACGAAGGTGACGTTCCGGCTGTCGTATCAGGCACCCGGGGGACTGCTCGGGTACATCGCTGACCGGATCGCCGTGCGCCAGGTGGGACGCACCGTCGCCGAGACCTTGAAGCGGCTGAGGAAGCTCGCCGAGTCCTAGGGCAATTTTTCCAATTCGCCCCACAACAAATCAGCGCCCGGCATAGGCTCCGATCGACGAATCGGGCAACGTCACCATCCATCCCAGTACCAGAAGGATTTGGGAGCATGTTGCTTCGAGCGACTCTCGTCGCCGCCGTCGTCGCCGCCGCCGCAAGCGGTCTGGCAGCACCGGCCCACTCATCGCCCGGTTGTTACATCGCCAGTTCCGGCGATTGCGTGCCCTATCCGCAACAGGGCCCGTCACAGCCACCCGGTGCCACCGCGAAATGCACGGACGGCAGCTGGTCGTTCAGCGAACACCCGCATTCAGGCGGCACCTGCCACGGACACGGGGGAGTCCAGCAGTACTTGTGATGCCGGCGCCGGGATGGTCGACGTACGAGGGGTGACCATCCCGGCGGTTCGGGCTGCCATCGCCGAACATCCTGTGGTGCAACGGGATTAGCATCGGCGGCTGGCCCGAATGCAGGCCGCTGACCGGTCGGTCAGGCCAAGGCCGTCGCGCCGAACACCCAGCTGGTGTCGGCATTGACCGGGGTTTGCGCGTTTTGCTCGCTACTGAACGCCCCCGGGTGGGACTCGCCGCGGGCCAGAGCCACTATCGCGACAATCACCACTATCGCCGCCAACGCCAGGACGATCATGCCCACGCCGTCGGCGTTGAGGGTCTCGCCGAGCACCGCGATGCCCAGGACCGACGCCACCGCCGGTTTGGCCACGGTCACCGACGGCAGTGAGGCGGTCAGCGCACCAGCGCGAAACGAAGACTGCTGAAAGATCATCCCCGCCAACGCCGCCAGTATCCAGACATAGAATTCCGGCGCGCACAGCAGCGCCCCGAAACCATGTTCGGCCGCCGCGACGACGGCTTTGGTCAGCACCGCGAACAGGGCCAGCGACGAACCGGCCACCACCGCCAGCAGTACAGCCGCACGCGGACCGGGCCACCTGCGCGCACCCAGGACACAGAACACCAGTAGCGGACCCAACACCACGGCCACCACAGTCCAGGTTGCCAGCGACCCCCGCGACTGCCCGGCCGTCGGGTCGCCAACCGTGACGACCACCGCCAGAGCGACGGCGAGCACCGTCGCCCACATCCACTGCCGGCGGGTCACCCGCTGATGGGTCAGCCGCGCGTTGACCGGCAGGGCAAATAGCAGCGCCGTCACCTGCAGCGCCATCACCAACATCACCGACCCGACCTCCAGCGCGGCGGCTTGCAGGCTGTAGTTGGCAACGGCTCCGCCGCCGCCAAGCCACCACCGGGTGTCGCGCAACGACATGCGGAACAACTCCCAGTGGCCGACCGGTTCGTCGGTGACCTCATGCGCGGACTGTTGACGGCTCACCGCGCCGATCGCGGATGCCAGCGCGGCGCACAGGGCGAGCACAACCGCGATCTCCGACTTCAACACCGGACCTCCTCAAGATGCCGAGATCACTTCGGGCTAGACCCCGAAGTAGACGCCGTACCTGCTCGTCGCGAGCGCCTTCAACAGCCACAGGACCAGCCCGGTGCCAGCCAAGGTGCCCCCGGTCACAGCCACGATGAAGGCGGCCCGGAAGCCGCTGGAGAACGCCGACCGGAGAGGATCCTGCCGATCGACGGCGGTCGATGGGTGGATGTTGCTGGCGGTCATGGCACTCTCCCTGTTGACTTCGTTTCGTCATGTTCATCGTCGTTGCCCGACGCATGACGGATTCATGAAGGAAATGGTGATGCACGAAGCACTGCTTCCGGAATGGCCGCGAAGCCAGATTGGGTTGCCTCTAGGGATAGGGTTTCCTATCCATTTGGTAAGCATCGCGCGTGACCGCCCCGCGTCGAAGGGCTCATTGACAGATGGACCCGACGATCACCCAGCAAGTGGATCGGAGGAGATCTCGCCCTCCGCCATGAGCGACATATTTGAACGCGGTTGCCCAATCTGCCAGGGCGACAACGTGGTTGGGTGCGACGAGGCGATTTTCAGTCTGGCCACCCGGCCCTGAACCTGTTCTGGGGGAGTGCTCGTGCGCTCACACCGGGAGAGAAATGAGCGGACGGTCCGCTAGACCAAGCTTGTCGCGTCGAAGACCCAGCTGGTGTCCGCGTTCGCGAGGTTCTCGAAGTGGTTCGGGGGAGCGAACGAAACCAGGCTGTTCATGTCCCAATAGTCTTTCCAGACGGTGATTTTCCCGTCCGCAACCTTGTGGACGGTGACGAACCTCAGCACGCCCTGCTCGCCCGTCGCGAACGTCCACGTCTCCGAGTGCTCGTACAGCACGTCCGAACCTTTGGACACCAGCACGCCGTCGTGGTTCTCGTAACCCGCCAGCGGCTCGAGGCCCATCTTCAGCCGCTTGACGATGTCTTCCGGCCCGCGCGCCGACAACGCGGGCACCGGCATGTCGACGTAGAGGCAGTCATCGGACAGGAACGTCTTGACCTCCTCCCAGTCCCGCCGCGAGAGCGCCTGCCATAGCCCGAGTACGACATCCTCGACCGAGATCATAGATACGTCTGTCATAGCGCAAATAAACTCGGTTGCCGGACGGGTGTCAACAGGGGATGCCCTAGCCGTCGATGCGGGCCATCGACCGGGCCGGCCCCAGCGCCACCGGCAGCGACGACCAGCCGCGCAGCACCCGGGTGTCGCGCCGGCTGCCCGCGCCCGCGGCACGGACCTCGGGGAACCGGTCGAAGAACGTGCGAAGGCCCACCTCGCCTTCGGCGCGCGCGAGCGCCGCGCCCAAACAAAAGTGCCGGCCGCCCGAGAACGCGAGATGCCTTCCCGCGTTGGGTCGTTCGATGTCGAAGCGGTGCGGCTCGGCGAACACCGCCGGATCGCGGTTGGCGGCGGCCAGATAGACCAGCACCAGGTCGCCCCGGCGAAGCTGCTGGCCGGCCAGCTCGACGTCGCCCAGCGCCACCCGGGCGGTCAGCTGCACCGGCGACTCCAGCCGCAGTATCTCCTCGACGGCGTTGGGCCATAGCTCGGGCCGGTGGCGCAAGGTGTCCAAGCGGTCGGGAGCGTCCAACAGCATGCGAATCCCGTTGCCCAGCAAGTTGACCGTGGTCTCGAACCCGGCGGCCAACACCAGCCCGGCGATCGCTTGCAGCTCGTCGGAGTCCAAATACGTTTCAGCGGAGCCGCTTTCGGCGATCTGGATCAGTTGGCTCATCAGGTTGTCGCTCGGGTTGCGGCGTAACTCGCTCAGGTGCCCGGCGAGCCACGAGCTGAACCCTTCCAGCCCTCGCTGCACGCTGCGGTACTGCCGCCAGGTCAGCCCGATGTCGAGGCTGGGAGCGGCGAGTTCGCCGAACTCCAGCACGCGCCGCCGGTCTTCGGCGGGGACGCCGAGAATGTCGCTGATGATCGCCACCGGCAGTTGCGAGCAATACCGGCCCACAATGTCGACGACCTGTCCGGATTCGGCGGCCAGCCGATCCAACAGGTCGGCGGCGGTCTGCTGCACGCGATCGCGCAATGCCGCGACCGCCCTGGGGGTGAACACCGCCGACACCGTCTTGCGATAGCGGGTGTGGTCCGGCGGCTCGACGGCGAGCAACGACGGCGCGCGAAGCGGATGCAGCAGGTCGTCGCGGGTGCGCTCCTCCAACCGGCGCAACGGCCCCGGCAGGTTCGACCCGAACACCAGCACGCGGAAGTCGTCGGAGCGCAGCAACTCGTGCGCGAGCGCGTGGTCGGCCGTCAGATAACTGACGCGGCCCTTGACCAGCGGGCCGGCGGCCCGCAGTTCGTCGTAGTAGGGCACCGGGTCGGCAGCCACCCTCGGATCGGCGATCAACCTGGCGTGCAGGTCGCCCCGCCGCACCCCCAGCGTCGCGACGCCCCGGATGAAGCCGTGCATCGCCAACCAGTGCAAGCGTTCCTTCACGGGCCCCTCCATCGCTCGATGTCACCGAGCCTAGGCCCGCACCCCGGACGGCGTCAGCACTCGGCGATGATCTTGAACTCGGTCGTGATCACCTTGTTGGGGTTGTTGCTGTTGATGCCGTACGCGCTGCCGCTGATCGTGTACGCGTCGTTGGTGACGTCGGCGTGCGCGTCGCCCACCCCGCCCGACCAGAAGCTGCCGGTGAACCCGTCGACGTTGCGGATCTTCACCCACTGAGGCATCACCCGATAACCGCTGGTGAGCACCACGGCCTCCACCGAGCCGTCGCGGTCCTTGATGTCGATGGTGCGGTACTGCTGGGTCTGGCTGCACGACGGCGGGCGCGTCGTATGACTGGCTCCGTCGATGGTCAGGCGCGCGGCCTTGCGGGGCGTGGTTTGAGCCTGCCCGCATCCGGCCACGCCGACGCCGGCGAGCACCACGAAAACGACCGCGAGTAACCGGTTTCGCACCGGTTCACCTCCTTCACTGCCGCGCCGGCATCACTCCGGGCAGGGATTTGACGATGCTGCGTCGGACGAACTCCGGGCTCAAACCCTTGAACAAATCGATCATGCGAATGCCCTTGGGCACGTACCAATGCAGCCGCTTCGGGTTCTGGTAAGCCTGCCAGGCGACCTCGGCGACGCTGCTCGCGGGCATGAGCCGAAACAACCCCTTCTTGGGGGCGCTGGCGCGAACGTCGTCGGCGGTCCTCGGCGCAAGCCCATCGTCGGAGTGGTTGGTCGTCGTGGTGAGGATGCCGGTGTCGATCAGGCCGGGAAGCACGTCGGCGACGCGGACCCCATGCCGGTGCCACTCCACGCTGAGCGCCTCGGTCAGGCCTTTGACGGCATGCTTGGTCGACGAGTAGACGGCCAGGCGCGGCATGCCGTAGGTCCCCGCCGACGAGGACGTCGAAAACATCAGGCTGCCGGGAGCCTTCTTCAGGTGCGGCAGCGAGGCGTAGGCGCCGGTCAGCACCGCCTTGTAGTTGATGTCGACGACGCGCATCGCGGCCTCATAGGGCACGTCCTCGAACCACCCGGTTTCCCCGATGCCGGCGTTGTTCCACATCATGTCGAGCCCACCGCCGGGGTTCTCGGCGCAGAAGTCGGCCAGGGCGCCCTCCAGCGCGGCTTTGTCGGTCACGTCGACCTGACGGGTCCACAGCCGCTCCGCGCCCAGTTCCGACTGCAGCGTCGTCAGGCCGTCGGCGTTGCGGTCCACGGCACCGACCCGCCAGCCCTTGGCGTGGAAGAGCTTTGCCCCCTCCCGGCCCATGCCGCTGCCGGCGCCGGTGATGAAGATCGATTTCACGGCGCGTCAGCCGGCCTCGACCACATCTTTGATGCGGTTCAGGGTCTTGGTCATGTCGCGGACGTTGCGTCGCTTGCGCAGAAATCCACCGAGCAGCCAGTAGGCGCCAAGCCACGGCGCCGGGCTGAGCCGGAAGGACTCGGTCACGTCCGTGCCGCCGTCGCTCGGCGCCAGGCGGTAGTGCCAGTTGTTGACCGCCCGGTCGCCGAGCATCACCGCGAATCCGAATTCGCGACCCGGCTCGCACGCGGTGACCTCACACGTCGTCCAATACACCGGCCCGATCTCGTTGCGCCGCACATGGCCGCGGAATTTGGCGCCGAGGGCCGGGCCACTCGCGTCGCCCAGCCACTCGGCCTCGAACACTTCGGGGGAAAACCGTCCGATGTTGCCGACGTTTGCGATCAGTTCCCAGACCTTGTCCGCGGACGCCGCCATATGAACAGTCGCCGAACCTTCCATGGCCTGATCCAAACACAGCTTCCCGCTCGGTCATAGCCTTGATCGTCAGTGCGGCGCCGCCGCCTGAATCAACCCGTTGATGATCTCCTTGATGCCCTGGGCGGGATGCGAGTACCAACCGATCGGCAGGCCCGATTGGGCGCCGCACTTCGGCCACGCCTCCACGCCTTGGTCGGCGAAAACCCGGTTGGCTACGGCGATTTGCTGCTCGCGGGACGCGGCGGCGGGGTTGCCGACGCCGCCGTATTGGGCCCAGGTGGCCGGTTTGAATTGGAGTCCACCGTATTCGCCGTTCCCGGTGTTGGCGTGCCAGTTGCCACCGGACTCACACTGGGCGACCGCGTCCCAGTTGGGGGTGGGGGCGGCGCTCACCTCGCCGGCGGAGAAAGCTATCGACGCTGCAACGAACCCGCCGACCGCCAGGGACTTGACGAGAGGCTTGCAGAGATTTTTCATGCCCTGGATTTCGGCCGCTGTGGCCAAAGCGTTACCCATTCGAAAATGGCGCGAGATATGCCTTTGATCTGCGCAAACGGCGTTTTCCGGCGGCGAGAAGAAAGTGTTAGAAACTGTTGAGGAAAATATAAATTATTGCTGGCAATATGACCGCGTTGCTAACGCCAGCGCCCGTTGGTAGAGACCGTCGAGCCCACGGGCGCCGACGACGCCGCGGGTGGCCAGGTCGAGCTGCGCGCGGCACGCCGGTGAATGCAGCAGGTCCCAGCGCGCGACGAGCTGGCTCAACATCGTCTGGTTGAGGCCGTCGATCGCCGACCGCGACACCGACAGGTCGGGCGACGCGCTCGGCGCGGCCGCGGGATCCAGCTTCCAGTCCGAGAACCGGCTGTATTCGATGCCCTCGGTGGCGCGGATCTGGTCACCGAAAACTGCAGTGACGTAACCGGGGTCGACGTGTCGATCGGCGGCCTGGGCAGCCAACTTCGCGAGTTCCTGCTGGACCCGGTCCGGATCTTCGATGGCCCCGTGGGTGTTCCACTTGAACGCGGCCACCGGTTCGGCGATCTGCAACCGCTGCGCGGCGGCATCGACCAGCTCGGCCAGTGCGCTCGTGTCGTCGGCCGGCGCCGGCGGCGCGAACAGGATCGCCAGCCCGCCGAGCAGTCCGCCGCAGCGGGCCATCAGCGTGACGCGGCCGCCGGTCATGACCATGATTGTGCGGCAGCCGGGCCCTTCGGAGTTAGCCTGAGGTGCTGATGTCGTCGACCATGGACAGTAGCGGCGCGCGCCGCGGTGGCGAAACGCCACAGAAGTCGTTGCGCTCGAAGAAGATTCGCGCGCTGATCGTCGTTGCGCTGGCCATCCCCTTGCTGCTGGGCGCGGGTTTTATCCTGCTGGAGCGCCTGCACTCGACGGCCGGCGACGCGCTGGACCATCCCGCCAATCCGGTCAGTGACGACCAGTCGAGGGCTCAGGTCGTCCAGTCGACCCAGAGCATCGTCGCCACGGCGGGCCTGCGGGCGTCGTCGGCCGGCTACTCGCTGATGTCCTGCAAAAACCGCGACGACCCGCCGTATCAGGGCGCGATCTACCTGACATTCTGGCTGCCCGACGCCGCATCGACCGACGACTACTTCGCCGCAATCGCCGCGTCGCTGACCGGCCACGGCTGGGCCGAGGGTCTGCCGCCCAACAATCACCCGCTCGCCAAGACGTTCACCAAGGACGCCGTCACCGCGATCGTCTACCGCCACGACGACGACTTGCACCTGGGCGTCGTACGCGTCTACGGCGAGTGCCGGAACATGAACGACCACCGCAGGGACGCGACGGCCTGGACCGACATCACCGAGCAGTTCGCCAAAACGGGTTGATCGCCACCCGGCCGAAAACGCACTACTGCGCCCGACGGCGTCGTCGTCGGGCGCAGTAGCGATCTCGGGGCAGGTGAGGGTCTAGCCGCCGCCGCCGGGAGTGGCGCCCAGGCTGCTCTGCAGGTCGCCCTTCATGGCGTTGAGCTGCGCTCCCCAGTACTCCCAGCTGTGGGTTCCATAGGGCGGGAAGTTGAAGACGGCGTTGTGGCCGCCGGCGGCGTTGTAGGCGTCTTGGAACTTCTTGTTGACGCCGATCATGAAGTTGCTCTCGAGGAACGTGGCCGGCAGGTTGGCGCCACCCAGTTCGTTCGGAGTCCCGTTGCCGCAGTACACCCAGAGCCGAGTGTTGTGTTCGACGAGCAGGTTGATGTTGACCAACGGGTCGTTGCGCTGCCACGCGGGGTCGTTGTCAGGCCCCCACATATCTTCCTTCTTGTAGCCACCGGCGTCACCCATCGCCAGACCTATCCAGCCCTGCCCGGTGGACGGGCTGAGGTAACCGGACAGCGAACCGGCGTAGATGAACTGACCGGGGTGGTAGTTCGCCAGGTTCATCGCAGAAGCGCCCGCCATCGAGATGCCGACCGCGGCGCTGCCGTTCGGCTTGACGCTCCTCTCGGACGACAGGTACCCGGGCAGTTCGCTGGTCAGGAACGTTTCCCATTTGTAGGTCGAGCAGCCGGCCTTCCCGCACGCGGGGCGGTACCAGTCGGTGTAGAAGCTGGACTGCCCGCCGACCGGCATGACGACCGAGAGACCCGACTTGTAGTACCACTCGAACGCGGGCGTGTTGATGTCCCAGCCGTTGTAGTCGTCCTGAGCGCGCAACCCGTCCAGGAGGTACACCGCCGGAGAGCCGCTTCCGCCGCTCTGGAACTGAACCTTGATGTTGCGTCCCATCGAGGCGGACGGAACCTGCAGGTATTCGACGGGCAGACCCGGGCGCGAAAACGCGCTCGCGGTCGGCGAACCGCCGGCAAGACCGACCAGGCCCGGCAGCGCAACTGCCACTCCCGCACCGACTAATAGCCGGCGCCCCCAGGCCCGGACCTTCTCGCTCAGAACTGTCATACCTGCCCCTTGTTGTGTGTGACCGTGGTCTCAGGCAGGAATTTACCGTGAAAAAGCCTCGAATGTCGATCGGGACGCGGGGACATCTCGATTTGGTATCGCTTTTTTTCCACCAATTTCGCGGACCGGGATAACGGCGCACCGGCGCGCATGCGTCCCACCGGTGACCCTCACGGCGCGGAAACGCCTGGCAGCGAGCGGTCACACCGTGCGCGCCGTGCAGGACAAAGCCGTTTCTCGGCCCCGCAAGGACGACGGCCGGGTCCGTGACGCTACAAACGCCGCCAAAAAGAGGCCGATTCGTCGGGCAGGGCATTTATCGCCGCGACAACACGGCGGCCGTTTCCCACCTGCGCACCCGGTGGTTCGGGTCCGGCCGGCCGTCCGGCGATGTCGAACCGGCGCAGCCGGACTTGCGCCGACCGCGTAGGCTCTCTCGGAGCAAGCCGATGGAAGACCACGTTATCTCGGGTCCGTTCCGGCTCTCACCAACCGCCTCACCAGGGTCTTCCGGTGCGTCGTGCGGGTGAGGGCGCCGGAGCCCGGGACCGATTGGGGCATAAGTTTTGGACACGGTACTTGGGCTATCAGTGACGCCGGCCGCCGTTGGGTGGGTTCTCGCTGAGGGACACGGCGCAGACGGCACCATTCTGGATCACCAGGAGCTGGAGCTGCCCGCCGGCCGCGGCCCGCACGCCGCCAGTACCGCGGAACAGGTGACGAACGAGATATTGCGGGTGGAGGCGCAGGCGGCCGCCAGCGACCACCGGTTGCGAGTCATCGGAGTGACCTGGAACGACGAGGCGTCCGCGCAGGCCGCGCTGCTACTGGAAGCGCTCACCGACGCCGGATTCGACAACGTCGTCCCCGTCCGGTCACTCGACGCCATCGAGACCCTGGCCCAGGCCATCGCACCGGTCATCGGCTACGAGCAGACCGCCGTCTGCCTGCTCGAACGGGATTCGACGACCGTCGTCATGGTCGACACCCACAACGGGGAGACCCAGACGGCGACCAAGCAGGTGCGCGGCGGCTTCGACGGCCTGACCCGCTGGCTGACCGGCATGTTCGACCGCAACGGCTGGCAACCCGGCGGGGTTGTCGTCGTCGGCGCGCACAGCGACATCGATGGTTTCTCGTGGCAGCTGGAAAAGACGCTGCCGGTACCGGTTTTCGTGCAAACGATGGCGCAGGTGACCGTCGCGCGGGGTGCGGCGCTGACCGCCGCCCGAAGCACCGAGTTCACCGACGACGAACTGATCGTGCCCCCGAGCCAACCCGTCGCAACGCCGGAGGCGCAGCGCAGGCTGCCCTACGCCGGGGCGGTGACCACGCTGGCCGCCGGCGTGGTCACCTTCGTCTGCTCGATATCGCTCGCGGTTGGCATTCAGCTGGCGCCCGCGAGCCAACCGGCGCAACGGCACACGGAGCACGCGCCGGCCCCACAGACCGCGGAGGCGGTGGCCCCGCCCCCGGTCGTCGCGCCGCTGACCCCGCAGGCGAAGGTTCCCACCGCGGAACCGGTTATCGAGCCCGCCACCCCGGAGGCGCCGCCGCCGGACCCCGGCAACCGGCAGCCCTACCTGACCAGAGTGCTCGAGCACATACCGGGCGACGCCGGTGACCCGACGGGCGACTCGGCGCCGCAGGCGCCCGCCCAGCCGCAGCCCTGACAGCCGGTCGGTCAACCGTCCTTCGCGTGAATCGCGTTGCAGGACACCGAAACCTCGTCGGCGACCTGGACCGACCCCATCAGCAGCGAGTACGGCTTGACGCCGTAATCGGTTTGCCGGACGGTGGATTCGACCGACATTCGCCACCGCGCACCGAGATCCTCGGTGCGCACATCGACGATGTGGTCGCGGGACTTGCCGCGAATGTGCAGCTTCCCGCTCAGGCGGTAGCCGTCGTCGGTCTTGTCGACGATGTCGGCGGCGAATCGGATCTCGGGATAACGCTTGGCGTCCAACGACTTCAACGCGTTCGACTTCACCAACAGCTTCTCCGGCCCGGATAATCCCTTGACCCCGCCCTCGCCCTGCAACACCTCGAACGAATCGACGTCCACGGTCAGCTCCGCGGAGACCGGCTGGGCGCCGGTCCACACCACCGTGGCCTCCCAGCGCGTCATCGCGATGGTGAGCCGATGTCCCATTCGCGCCACCCGGCCCGCCACGCCGGTGCGGATCAGCAGCTCACCGTCGGATGCGGTCAGCGTCCACTGGTCGGTCACAGCCCGACTGTAGTCACATCGTCAAAACGGTGCGGTAGTGCGCTCGCCCCTGCTCCAGCGTCGCATAGCCCTCGGCCGCCCGCTGAAGCGGCAGCTCCTCGATCCACGCCCGAACACCGGACAGGACCGCGAAATGCATAGTGTCCTCGACGTCTTTGGCCGTTCCGGAGGGATGGCCGACGATGCTGACCCCCGGTGTGATCAGCTGGATGGGACTGATCGGCAACGGTTCGGGCGTGACGCCGATGGTGACGAGCTCGCCCTGCGGCGATATCCCGCCGACGGTCGCGGCCATCGCCGGCGAGTTGCCCGCGGTCGCCAGCACGACCGCCGCGCCGCCCAGCGCCTTCAGCGCTTCGGCGGGATCGGTGGCGGTGGAGTCGATGTAGTGGTGGGCGCCCAACTTTCGGGCGTCCTCCTCTTTGCCGCCGCCGCGGGCGATCGCGATGGTCTCGAAGCCCATCGCCCGGGCGAACTGCACCCCGAGGTGACCCAGCCCGCCGACACCGAGGATGGCGACCCGGTCGCCGGGCACCGCCTTCGTGTGCCGCAAGGCGTTGTAGGTGGTGACGCCGGCGCAGCCCATCGGCGCGGCTTCCGCGTCGGAAAGCCCCGACGGTATGCGGGCGAGCGCACTCGCCGGGACGGTCACCGATTCCGCGTATCCGCCCGGGTATTGGTAGCTCGGGACCTTTCCGTTCTCGCAATGAATGAAGCGGCCTTTGCGGCACTCCTCGCAGTGGTAGCAGCAGCCGCCGAACCACCCGACCGCGACGCGATCGCCGACGGCGAAACCCTGGACACCATCGCCGAGTTCGGCGATGGTTCCGGCGATTTCGTGCCCGGGCGTCAACGGCCACGTCATGCCGGGGAAGCCGCCCGAGACGAAGTGCGCGTCCGTGCCGCAAATGCCGCAGGCGGTGACCGTCAGGCGCGCCTCATCGCGACCCGGCGACTGGGTTTCGACATCGACCAGTTCTAACGGTGCCCCGGCCGACTTCACATGAACAGCTCGATGGGTTGCCATGGAAGTTGATGCTACTGTGCGGCACCAGCTTTCGCGCCGTTGGTGTGGTAGTCGACCTGCCAGTGCTTGATCCCGTTGAGCCAGCCCGACCGCAGCCGTTCGGGTTTGCCGATCGATTCCAGGTTCGGGATGCCGTCGGCGATCGCGTTGAACATCAGGTCGATGGTCATGCGGGCAAGGTTGGCGCCGATGCAGTAGTGCGCGCCGGTGCCCCCGAACCCCACGTGTGGGTTGGGGTCACGCAGGATGTTGAAGGTGAACGGGTCGTCGAACACGTCCTCGTCGAAATTGGCCGAGCGGTAGACCATTACCACCCGCTGGCCCTTCTTGATCTGCACGCCGGACAGTTCGTAGTCCTGCAGGGCGGTGCGCTGGAACGACGTGACGGGGGTGGCCCACCGGACGATCTCATCGGCCGCGGTGACCGGGCGCTCGGACTTGAACAGCTCCCACTGGTCGGGGAAGTCGGTGAAGGCCATCATGCCCTGGGTGATGGAGTTGCGGGTGGTCTCGTTGCCGGCCACCGCCAACAGGATCACGAAGAAACCGAACTCGTCGTCGGAGAGCTTGTGGCCGTCGATGTCGGCCTGCACCAGCTTGGTGACGAGGTCTTCGCCCGGGTTCTTCGCCCGGTCGGCGGCCATCTGCATGCCGTACATGATGAGTTCGACCGAGGCGGTGATGGCGTCGTTGTTGGCGAATTCGGGGTCCTGGTCGCCGACCATTTCGTTGGACCAGTGAAAAAGCTTCTTGCGCTCTTCCTGTGGCACACCCATCAATCCGGCGATGGCCTGCAACGGCAGCTCGCATGACACCTGCTCGACGAAGTCACCGCGGCCCTGTTCGGCCGCTTCCTCCACGATGCGCCGGGCGCGCTCGGCGAGGTCGCCGCGCAGGCGCTCGATGGCGCGGGGAGTGAAGGCGCGCGAGATGATCTTGCGCAGCCGGGTGTGCTGCGGCGCGTCCATGTTGAGCAGGACGTACTTGCCGCGTTCGATCTGCTCGCCGACCGTGCCGTCCTTATAGCGCGGCAGCGCGGTCTTCTGCAGGCTGGAGAAGACGTCGCTGCGCAGCGAAATCTCTTTGACGTCTTTGTGCTTGGACACCACCCAGAAGCCGCCGTCGTCGAATCCGCCCGCCCCGATCGGCTGCTCGTTCCACCAGATCGGCGCGGTCCGCCGTAGCTCGGCCAGTTCCTCCACCGGTAGCCGCTCGGCGTGGATGTCCGGATCGGTGAAGTCGAATCCGGGCGGGAGATTGGGGACCGGCTTGGCGGTTGGCTCGACGGTTGGCATTGCCCGCTCCTCGATGACGAAGTGGTCTAGTCGTCTTTGTGCAAATAAACCATTGCCGCACCACCGTTGGGAAGCATTGGCGCAAGATCGCCGGGCGCGAATTGGAACGTGTTCCTCGCCCGCCGGCGGCCGTGCCGATACGGTCTTGTGGCCGGCGGTCCGATGGATATGCTTTGGTGCAGGTCACCGGCGACGACAAGCGGGGTGGAAGATGATTCGGGAATTGCTCAGCGCCGCTTCATTGGCGGGCATCGCGATCGGCGTGGCGCCGTGTGCGTCTGCGGGCTACGACGGCGACGTGCCGAACATGAACTATCAGGCCTCGTTGGGGGCGCCGTGCGACAACTACGAGCGGTTCATCTTCGGCCGCGGGCCCAGCGGCCAGGCGGAGGCGTGCCACTTCCCGCCGCCCAACCAGTTCCCGGCGGCCACCACCGGCTACTGGGTCATCTCCTATCCGCTGTACGGGGTGCAGCAGGCCGGCGCGAAGTGCCCTGGGCCGCAGGCCGCTGCGCAGTCCGATCGCGGGCTGCCCATGCTGTGCCTGGGCGAACGGGGCTGGCAAGAGGGCTGGTTCACCGGGGCAGGATTCTTCCCGCCGTCCGAATGAGCGGCTGAGTTATGAACGACGGGCGGCCCGGCGCAACGCCGATCCCACGCTGGCTGCGCTTGGTCCTGGCGTCGGACCGCGCCGGCTCGGCGTGGTACATCGGGACCGGATTCTTTTTCGCGCCGGTGCTGGCGGTGCTGTCGCCGTGGCCCGCGGTCACGGCCGTCCTGTGGGGAATCATCGGGCTGACCGGGCTGTGGCTGGGGCTGCTTGGCATCGCGATGGCCGTCGGCCTGGCCCGGATACTGCGCTCCGGCGCCGAGATCCCCGAGTCCTACTGGCGCACCTTGGTGAACTACTAGCGCCGCGCGCCCGGACTAGAGTCATAGCGACTGTCCGGTGACTAGAGGAGACGCGAGATGGGTTTCACCCCGAAAGATGCGGTCGACGCGGCCAAGGACATCGCGACCAACGCGGTCGAGAAGGCCTCCGACATCGTCGAACACGCCAGCGACATCATCCGCGGTGACATCGCCGGCGGTGCCAGCGGCATCGTTCAAAACTCGATCGAAATCGGCACCTACGCCGTGGACCGGGCCAAAGAGGTGTTCATCGGCCACGACGAAGGCGACGACGTAGACGACGTCTAGCGATCGTCAGACGGAGGCGGCCTCGTTGAGCTCGTCGAGCCGGTTGGTCGCCTCGAGGTACTCCTGCACCCAGCGCTCGATGACGGTCGCGGTCTTCTCCACCTTCTGGAACTGACCGACGACCTGTCCGACCGGGTTGAACGCGACGTCGACGGACTCGTTGGGGTACCTGTTGGTGGCCCGCACCGCCATGCCGGAAACCATGTACTGCAGCGGCATGCCGAGCGGCTTCGGGTTGTCCGGCTGCTCCCAGGCCTCGGTCCAGTCGTTGCGCAGCATCCGGGCCGGCTTGCCGGTGAACGAGCGGCTGCGGACGGTGTCGCGGCTGCCCGCCTTGATGTAGGCCGCCTGCTGAACCGGGGTGTTGGAAGACTCCTCGACCATCAGCCACTGGGAGCCCGTCCACGCGCCCTGGCAGCCCAGCGCCAGGGCCGCGGCGATCTGCTGGCCGCTGCCGATGCCGCCCGCGCCGAGCACGGGGACGGGGGCGACCTCCTTGACCACCTGCGGCCAGAGCACGATCGAGCCCACCTCGCCGCAGTGGCCGCCGGCCTCGCCGCCCTGGGCGATGATGATGTCGACGCCCGCGTCGGCGTGCTTGCGCGCCTGCGAGGGGGAGCCGCACAGGGCGGCCACCTTGAGTCCGGCCTCGTGGATGTGCTTGATCATGTCGGCCGGGGGAGTGCCGAGCGCGTTGGCGATCATCTTCACCTTCGGGTGCTTGAGCGCCACCTCGACCTGAGGTGTCGCGGTCGCCTCGGTCCAGCCGAGCAGCTGCAGGCTGTCGCCGTCGCTGTCCTCGATCGGCACGCCGTGGTCGGCCAGGATCTTCTTGCCGAAGTCGAGATGCTCCTGGGGCACCATCTTGCGCAGCGTCTCGGCCAGCTCTTCGGCCGACAGGTGCGAGTCCATGCCCTCGTACTTGTTCGGGATCACGATGTCGACACCGTAGGGGTGGTCGCCGATGTTCTCGTCGATCCAATTGAGCTCGATCTCGAGCTGCTCGGGCGTGAAGCCGACCGCGCCGAGCACGCCGAACCCCCCGGCCTTGCTGACCGCGACGACGACATCTCGGCAGTGGGTGAACGCGAAGATCGGAAACTCGATACCAAGCTCATCGCAGATGGCGGTGTGCATGCCTACTCCTGTGGGGCGCGGACCGAAGCCAGAAAATTGGAACGTGTTCTAGTTTAGTACGAAGGGCATTGACGTGGCCAGCGGGTCCTGACCTGCGCGTTGTCACTACTACCCGTCGCGTGGTCGCTCAGACCGCCGCGCTCCGCGCGATCCACAGCGCCAGGAACGCGAACATGCAGCCGGCGCACACGAGGTGATCCCGGCAGATGGACCGCGCCAGGCGGGTCTGCTCATGCGGCCCGTCCCCGCGGCGCCCGAGTCGCACCGCGTCAGGCACCGTCTGCGTCAACGCCAGCAGCATCGGGATCCCCGCCAGGGCGGCCGACAGGACCAGGAGCCACCAGGGGTCGTGCCCGCGCGCGGACTGGTAGGTCAACGCGACCAACAGGATCACCATGACGGCGGCGATCAGCCGGCTCATCGGGCGAGACGTGGTCGTCGCGCGGTGGTAGTAAGCCGCGATGGAACCGAGCACCGCCTCGGGCAGATCGGTTGGCACAGACCGGAACCGGAGGACTTGGACGTCGAAGATCAGGTCCATCCACAAAACCGCGAACAGGAACCCACCGCAGGCCGTGAGCAGCGAGGCCATGGCGCTCCTCCATCTCGCTCGTCGAGGTGACCCATTGTCCCAGCGATCGGGCTATTGATCCGCTCCCTGCGCAGCGGGTACCGTAGTGCTTCCAATTACGACACGGCGAGTAGCGTAATTTGACAGCCCCGTTCACCGAGAGGATCGGCTCGATGCGCAGCGCCTATGCCGGCGATCCCTTCACCACGTCGACGGCCGAGATCGAGGCCGCCCTGGCGGAGGTCAGCATCCCGACGCTGCTGCTTTCGCTCGTGCACATCACCGGCGACGCGCGCTTCATCCGCGACTTCAAGCAGATGGGCGTCTTCCTCAACGAGATTCAGGGATTCATGTCCGAGGAGGACAAGGCCCGGGCCCGCGCGGCGGCCTTGCCGGTGATCACCGACTATCGCGACCGCGGCTGCCCCGAGCCAAAGCCGCTGAGCCTCGAGCTCATTCGGGAGATGATGGACTGGGCGGCCTGCGAACACGTCAGTGACGACTACCTGCCCCTGGTCCTCGAAGAGATTGACCTCGAGGCCGTCGACCCGCGCCGGCCGGCCGCCCTGCCGACCGAGAGCGCGGCCGACATTCCGGTCCTGGTCGTCGGGTGCGGCGAATCGGGCATCCTGGCCGGAATCCGGCTCAAGCAGGCCAACATCCCCTTCACCATCGTGGAGAAGAACGCCGGCCCGGGCGGAACGTGGTGGGAGAACAGCTATCCCGGCGCGCGCGTCGACGTGGCCAACCACTTCTATTGCTACAGTTTCGAACCCAACAACGACTGGACGCATTTCTTCGCCGAGCAGCACGAGCTGCGGGACTATTTCACCCGTGTCATCGACAAGCACGACCTGGCCGAGCACGTGCTGTGGAACACCGAGGTGCTGGCCGCCGAGTGGATCGACGACGACGCGACCTGGAGCGTCCGGCTGCGCGGCGCCGGGGGTCAGACCAGCACGGTGCGCGCGCGGGCGCTGATCACCGCGGTCGGTCAGTTGAACCGGCCCCACATCCCCGAATTCGACGGCGCCGAGAGCTTCGCAGGGCCGTCCTTCCACTCCGCCGCCTGGGACCACTCCGTCGACGTGAGCGGAAAGCGCGTCGCGCTCGTCGGCGCCGGCGCCAGCGGTTTTCAGATCGCCCCCGCCATCGCCCCGGATGTCGCGCACCTGAAGGTGTTTCAGCGGACCGCGCAGTGGATGTTTCCCAACCCGATGTATCACGACGAGGTCGGCGAGGGCATGCGGTGGGCCATGCGCCACCTGCCGTTCTACGGACGTTGGTACCGCTTCCTGGTGCTGTGGCCCGGCTCCGACAAGGGCCTGGACGCCGCGGAAAGCGACCCCGACTACGCCGACCAGGAACACGCGGTCAGCGACATCAACGCCGCCGCCCAGATGATGTTCTCCCAGTGGATCACCAGCCAGGTCGGGGAATCCTCGGAGCTGCTGAGCAAGGTGATGCCCGACTATCCCGCGTGCGGCAAACGGACGCTGCAGGACAACGGCAGCTGGTTGCAGACGCTACAGCGCGACAATGTCGAGTTGGTGCGCACACCCATTCGGCGGATCACCCCGCGCGGCATCGTCACCGAAGACGGCGTGGCGCATGACGTCGACGTGATCGTGTACGCCACGGGATTCCGGCACACCGACGTGCTCTGGCCGCTGAGGATCACCGGTCGCGACGGAGTCGACCTGCACGAGATGTGGGGGAGCCGGCCGTATGCCTACCTCGGCATCACGGTTCCGAACTTCCCGAACTTGTTCATCATCTACGGGCCCGGAACGCATCTCGCCCACGGAGGCAGCCTGATCTTTCAGTCCGAATTGCAGATGCGGTACATCGACCAGTGCCTGGCGCGGCTGGCCGAGGGGGACGTGCATTCGCTGGAGCCGAAGCCCGAAGCCGCCACCGATTGGCATGAGCGGACCCAGAACCAGATCAAGAAGATGGTGTGGGCACACCCCGCGGTCAAGCACTCCTACTTCAAGAACGCCGACGGGGAGATCCACACCGTCAGCCCGTGGCGCCTCAACGAATACTGGGCCGCGGTGCGCGAGCCCGACTGGTCCAACTTTGTTGTGCGGCAAGGGAAGTGAGCACACCAGCATGCGTACGGTAGTCGTCGACGGCCCCCACAGCATCCGGGTCGACACCCGGCCCGACCCGTCGCTGCCCGGCCCCGACGGGGCCATCGTCGAGGTCACCGCCGCCGGCATCTGCGGATCCGACCTGCACTTCTACGAGGCGGATTTTCCGATGGCCGACCCGATCGCGCTCGGCCACGAGGCGATCGGCACCGTGGTCCAGGCGGGACCCGACGTGCGCACCGTCAAGGTCGGGGACCAGGTGATGGTGTCATCGGTGACCGGGTGCGGCGCGTGCGCCGGCTGCGCCACCCGCGATCCGGTCATGTGCCACAACGGCTTCCAGATCTTCGGCGGTGGCGTCCTGGGCGGGGCGCAGGCCGACCTGCTGGCGGTGCCGGCGGCGGACTTTCAGCTGCTCAAGATGCCGGAAGGCATCAGCGTCGAACAGGCGCTGCTGCTCACCGACAACCTCGCCACGGGCTGGGCGGCGGCGCAACGCGCCGACATCCCGCCCGGTGGCACCGTGGCGGTCATCGGCCTGGGCGCCGTCGGCCTGTGTTCGCTGCGCAGCGCGCTGTTCCAGGGCGCCGCAACGGTTTTCGCGGTCGATCAGGTCGACGGACGGTTGGACCGCGCGGCGCGGTGGGGGGCGACGCCCCTCAAGGCGCCGGCGGTCGAGGCCATCCTCGCGGCCACCGGGGGGCGCGGCGCCGACGCGGTGATCGACGCCGTCGCCACGGACGCGTCGTTGACCGACGCGCTCAACGCGGTGCGGCCGGGGGGGACCGTGTCGGTCGTCGGTGTGCACGACATGAACCCGTTCCCGCTCAACGCCCTGGGCTGCCTGATCCGCAGCATCACCCTGCGGATGACCACGGCGCCGGTGCAGCGCACGTGGCCGGAGTTGATCCCGCTGCTGCAATCCGGGCGCCTGGACACCGACGGCATCTTCACCACGACGCTGCCGCTGGACGAAGCGGCCAAGGGCTATGCGACCGCCGCGTCGCGGTCGGGCGATGACGTGAAAGTTCTGTTGACGCCCTAGGTCGCCCTCAGCGTGTCGCCGTGATGTATTGCGACCGCATGAAGCTGTCGATCTTGACGTCGACGTCCGGCGGGGTCATCCCGTAGCCGGCCTGCAGGTCGAGCGTGTTGCGCACGGGCTGGACCGTCCACCCGTGCGCCGCCAGCCGTTCCGCCGGATCGGTCTGGGGTTCGTACGTCAGCGCGGAGAAATCGACGTCACCGGACATGTTGACGCCGGGATGCGCCGTCTCCAACGCCTCGAGCTGGTCGTGGTCCAGCCGAGATCCCAACGCGCCGATGGCAATCCGGCTGCCGGGCGCGCTGAGGCCGCTGATCCGGGTGAAGAGCGTGTTCTGGGCCTCGTCGGTCAGGTAGGGCAGCACCCCCTCCACCGACCAGGCGCTGGGCCCCTCGGAGTCGAAGCCGGCGGCCTCCAGCGCCCTGGACCAGTCGGTGCGCAGGTCGGCGGCCACCTCGACCCTGCGGGCCTTGGGCGCCGCGCCCTCCCCGTCGAGCACGCGCGCCTTGAATTCCAGCACCTTCGGCAGATCGATCTCGAAAACGGTTGTGCCCGGAGCCCATTCGAGCCGATACGCCCGGGAGTCCAGCCCGGCGGCGACGATCACCGCCTGCCGTATGCCCGCCGCGCCGGCCTCCTCGAAGAAGTCGTCGAAGAATCGCGTCTGCACGCCGTAGAGGCGGGGGAAAGCCATCTCGTCTTCCGACGTGCCCGGATTGGCAACCGCGGCGGCCAGATACGGGTCTTGCGAGGCGGCGATGAAGACCTTGGCGTAATCGTCCCGGACCAGCGGCTGCGGGCTCAGGGCGTGCACCGCGCGCCACCCGGCCACCAGCAAGGCGGTGTAGCCCACGCTGCTGACGATGTCCCAGTTGTCATCGTCGGAACGGAGCGAGCCGAACTCGGGCGTCGTGCTCATGTCCGCTCCTCACGTCAGAAGAATCGGCCGCCGAAGCCGACAGCTTCAACGTACTCAGAGTTCCAACAACACCGTGACCGGGCCGTCGTTGACCAACTCGACCCGCATGTGCGCACCGAACACCCCGGTCCGCACCTCGGCGCCCAACCGCTGCAGCGCCTCGGCGAAAGCCGCGACCAGCGGCTCGGCCACCGGGCCGGGAGCGGCGGCGTTCCACGACGGTCGCCGCCCCTTGGCGGTGTCGGCGTACAGGGTGAACTGACTGACCACCAGGATGGGCGCGTTGACGTCCGCGGCCGACCGTTCATCATCGAGAATCCTTAAATACCAGAGCTTTTCGGCGATCCGCCGCGCCTTGTCGAGGTCGTCGCTGTGGGTGACGCCGACGAAGGCCAGCAGGCCCTGGCCCTCCGGCCGGATGGCGCCCACCGCCTCGCCGTCGACCGACACCGTCGCCGACGCGACCCGCTGGACCAGAATGCGCATGGGCTCGATGCTGCCAGCCCGGCCCCGCCGGAGAATCGGTAGGCTCGCCGTGTGTCAGTGCTCGTCGCGTTCTCCGTCACCCCGATGGGGGTGGGCGAGGGTGTCGGCGAGATCGTCGCGGAAGCGGTTCGGGTGGTGCGCGATTCCGGGCTGCCGAACCGGACCGATTCGATGTTTACCGTGATCGAGGGCGAAACCTGGGAAGAGGTGATGGCGGTGGTGCAGCGCGCGGTCGAGGCGGTGGCCGCCCGTGCGCCCCGGGTCAGCACGGTGATCAAGGCGGATTGGCGGGCCGGGGTCAGCGACGCGATGACGCAGAAGGTAGCCAACGTCGAGCGTTACCTGTCCAACCCCTGAACGGCGTCGGTGAACGCGCGCTCGGCCGCGTCACCGTGGACCGCGAACACCACCTTCTCCAGCGAGCCCGCGGAATGTCGCCGGACCGCGTCCACCATCAGTCGCGCTGCCTCGTCCAGCGGGAAGCCGCCGACGCCGGTGCCGAACGCGACCAGTCCCAGCGTGCGGCAGCCGAGCTCGTCGGCCCTTCGCAGCGTGGCGGCGGTGGCGCGCGCGATGATCGTCGCCGAGGTCGGGCCGCCAAGCTCCATGGTGGCGGCGTGGATGACGTAGCGCGCGGGCATGGCGCCGGCCGTGGTCTCGACGGCTTCCCCGAGGCCGATGGGCGCCTTGCGCGTCGATTCGCGCTGCACCTCCGGACCGCCGGCGCGGGCAATGGCCGCGGCGACACCGCCGCCGTGGCGCAGTTGCGTGTTGGCCGCGTTGGCGATCGCGTCGAGTTCGAGTTTGGTGACGTCTGCCTGCACGACCTCCAGCTCGATCATCGGCTCATTGTCTCCCGGCCCTGCCAGTAGGCTCATGGCGGTGAGCGCACGCGCAGGCATCGTCGTCACCGGAACCGAGGTCCTCACCGGGCGCGTCCAGGATGCGAACGGGCCGTGGATCGCAGACCGCCTGCTGGAGCTGGGCGTCGAGCTGGCGCACATCACGATCTGCGGCGACCGGCCCGCCGACATCGAGGCGCAGCTGCGCTTCATGGCCGAACAGGGCATGGACCTGATCGTCACCAGCGGCGGCCTGGGACCCACGGCCGACGACATGACGGTCGAGGTGGTGGCCCGGTTCTGCGGCCGCGAGCTGGTGTTGGACGACGAGACCGAAGCCAAGATCGCGAACATCCTCAAGAAGCTGATGGCCCGCTTCGAGGGTGTCGATTTCGAGGCGGTGCGCGCCGCCAACCGCAAGCAGGCGATGATCCCCGCCGGCGCTCAGGTGCTCGACCCGGTCGGCACCGCGCCCGGTGTGGTGGTCCCCGGGACGCCGACGGTCGTCGTGCTTCCCGGCCCGCCGCGCGAGCTGCAGCCGATGTGGCGCCGCGCCATCGAGACGCCCGCCGCGCAGCAGGCGATCGCCGGCCGGACGGCCTATCGGCAGGAGACCGTGCGAATGTTCGGGCTGCCCGAGTCGGGTCTGGCCGAGACGTTGCGCGACGCCGAGGCGTCGGTACCCGGCTTCGAGTCGCTCGAGATCACCACCTGCCTGCGCCGCGGCGAGGTCGAAATGGTCACCCGCTACGAGCCGGACAACGCCGACAGCTACGCCAAGCTGATGCAATTGGTGCGCGACCGGCACGGCGAGCAGGTCTTCTCCGAAGACGGTTCCACGGTGGACGATTTGGTCGCCAGGGCGCTGGCCGGCCGCCGGATCGCGACGGCCGAATCCTGCACCGCGGGGCTGCTGGCGGCGCGGCTGACCGACCGGCCCGGATCGTCGGACTACGTGGCCGGCGGGGTGGTCGCCTACTCGAACGAGGCGAAAGCCGAGCTGCTCGGCGTCGACCCGGGGCTGATCGAGGCGCACGGCGCGGTGTCCGAGCCGGTGGCCGAGGCGATGGCGGCCGGCGCGCTGAGCCGTTTCGGCGCCGACACCGCCGTCGCGATTACCGGAATCGCCGGGCCGGGCGGAGGGACGACCGAAAAGCCGGTGGGCACAGTCTGTTTCACCGTCGCGCTAAGTGACGGCGCAAATTACACCCGCACGTTGCGGCTGCCCGGCAATCGCTCGGACATCCGGGAGCGCTCGACGACGGTGGCCATGCACCTGCTGCGGCGCCTGCTGGCCGCTGGCGACTAGGCCCGACTTCGAGATTGCCGCCATGGTCGCGATTGGCGTCCAAACCACAACCGCAGCGGCAATCTCGACGTAGAAACCTGAGTTACTTCGCTTCGCTTGGCAGGAAAGCGGTTTCGGCCGTGCCGAAGCGAATCCCCGTGGCGTCCTTACCGATCAGCGTGAGGAACGCGACGGCGATGAGCACCGGCACGATCGTGGCCGCCAACGCGAACGGATAGCCGTGTGACTCGGCGAGGCGTTCCTGGATCGGTAGGTTGAACGCGGCCAACAGGTTTCCGAGCTGGTAGGTCACGCCGGGGTAGAGGCCGCGGATGGCATCCGGCGACATCTCGGTCAGGTGGGCGGGGATCACGCCCCAGGCACCCTGCACGCACAGCTGCATCAGAAACGAGCCGAGGCACAGCATCGCGGCCGTGCGCGAGTAGGCGAACAGCGGAACGATGGGCAGCCCCAGCAGGGCGCAGAAGATGATGGTGTAGCGGCGGCTGAACCGTTGCGACAGCGTGCCGAACACCAGCCCGCCGATGATGGCGCCGATGTTGTACACGATGACGATCCACTTGACGGTGGCGCTGGACAGGGCGGCGCCGTGGTTGGCGGTCGAGGTCAGGAAGGTCGGGTAGACGTCCTGGGTGCCGTGGCTCATCCAGTTGAAGGCCGTCATCAGCAGCACCAGGTAGAAGAACCGGCGGATGATCGCCCCGTCGCGCAGCACGTCCCGAATCCTGGTGCTGGTCAACTTCATTTGATCCTGGGCGGCCTCCCAGACCTCGGACTCCTCGACCCGGTACCGGATGATCAGGCTGACCAGCGCGGGGATGATGCTCAGCGCGAAGAGCCACCGCCACGACAACCCGAGCCAGTTCATCACCACCAGCGAGGCGACGCTGGCCAACAGGTAGCCGAATGCGTAGCCCTCCTGCAGCAGCCCGGAGAAGAACCCGCGCCGCTCGACCGGAACCTTCTCCATGGCCAGCGCGGCCCCCAACCCCCACTCGCCGCCCATGCCGATCCCGTACAGCAGCCGCAGGATCACCAGCACCGTGAAGTTGGGCGCGAACGCGCACAGGAAGCCGACGACGGAGTAGAACATCACGTCGACCATCAGCGGCAGCCGCCGCCCGACGCGGTCTGCCCACAGCCCGAACAGCAGGGCGCCCACCGGACGCATGATCAGGGTGGCCGTGGTGACGAACGCGACCTCGGCCTTGCTGTGGTGGAAAGTCTTGGCGATGTCGGCGTAGACGAGCACGACGATGAAGTAATCGAACGCGTCCATCGTCCAGCCCAACAACGCGGCAACGAAAGAGTTTCGCTGGTCGGCGGTCAACCGTTGTGTGCTCACGTCAGCATCGTTGCCTACGCGGCGCGGGATGGCGAGCCTTTCTGTCCGCGCGGCGCTGCGGCGGTCATCCCACCAGCCTTTGCAGGCCGCGCTGATAGGCCTTGAGGCTGTGCCGCCACCCGGGTCCGATCCCACCGCTGTCGACGTAGATCGCGCTGCCGGCGTGTTCGTAGGGGCACGGCGGTAGCGGCGGAATGATGTCGCAATAGTTCACCACCCGTGAGCAGGAGGCGATGATCTCGTTGAACGCGGTGACGAAATCGCCGAACCCGGCCTTCGGGCCGGCGAAGGTGATGAGTCGAGGCGCGAAATTCGGCGGGATGTTCACGAAGATGTCGGGCGCGCCCATAACGGCCAGCGCCCCACCCAGGCTGTGCCCGATTATCAGAAGGTTGTTGCACCCCACGCACGCGGCGGCGAGGTTGGCCACGATGCTGGCGCGGACCATGCGGTAGACGGCGTGAAAGCCACTGTGCACGTATCCGAACTTGGGAACGAATCCATACGGCGTGGGAATTATGTCCAGGTCCGTGAGGACGTCGTCGAAGTCGGCGGTGCCGCGAAACGCCAGGAACGCGGTCTGAGTGGATGGGTTATTGCGGATAATGCCGAAGATGTTGTCTTGCAGAACCATTTTCGCCGCCACGGGATGTTGGGGGGCCAGTGCGGCCGCGAGAACCCGGTCGCCCTGGATCAGCGCGGTCGCCTGATATCCCGGCGGGAGATTCAACGGGAGGCCCGACATCGCGTTGTATGCGGAAAAAGCCAGCGGAATGCCCACATTGAGCGCGAAAGCGGGATCGAATCCCGGCGGCGAAGGCTGGGTGACCACGCCCACCGGGGCCGCGTTCGCTTCCACCGGGAAGAGCCATGGCGCGAGAATTACGGATCCACCCAGTAAAGCCGTCTTAGTCACGAAGTCTCGCCGCGCCATTTCCCGCGAAGGAGAATCGCTCATCGATTTCCTTTCTAGGTATGACATGAATACGGTAAGGGGACAAACCGTCGTCGACCTGAACCGTTGTACTTCTGTCACTCTTTTGAAATCGGCGCGAGCGCTGGCGAGCCGAAAGCAGATTGCCGATAAGCATTTCGGGTCACGGGTTCATCACGGACGGGCCGGGAGCGCGGGCCCCGACGCGTCCGCCCAAGCCGTTTCAACTTCCAATCCGCGAGAGTAAGTTGCGGATACATGCGCATCATCGACGCCGACGGACACGTTGCCGAGAACCCCTCGCTGGCAATCGAAGCCATCAAGCGGTGGCCGGAGCACGTCAAGCCCAGCACCGACGGGCGAATGCGGTTGACGTTCGAAGGCCGCAACTATCCGGAGGATCAGGGCCCGGGTGCCGGGTGTCCGCCCGAGCATGGCATCAGCAAGGCGCCCGACATCAATTGCCGGTCGACCGAAGGTGTGCTCGGTGACGCCGACCGCGACCACATCGACACGATGGTGCTGTACCCCAGCCTGGGCCTGTGCGCCCCCAGCCTCGAGGATCCCGAGTTCGCGGCGGGATTCGCCCGGCTCTACAACCAGTGGATCGCGGATTACTGCGCCCCGTCGGGCGGCCGGCTGAAGGGCGTCGCCGTGACTCCGATCGAGCACGGCCAGGCGGCGATCGACGTCATGACCGAGGCGAAAGACCTTGGGCTGGTGGCAACCCTGGTCCCGCCGGCGCTCAAGACCCGCAACCTCGACCACCCCGACCTCGACCCCTTCTACGCCGCCGCGGTCGACCTGGAGATGCCCCTGGGAATTCACGGCGCCCCGGGCATCCACCTGCCGAAGATCGGCGTCGACCGCTTCACCAACTACATTCAGGTGCACTGCATCAGCTTCCCGTTCGACCAGATGACGGCCATGACGGCGCTGGTGTCCGGCGGCGTCTTCGAACGGCACCCGCGGTTGCGGGTCGCGTTCCTCGAGGCGGGCGCGGGTTGGGTCCCGTTCTTCATGGATCGCCTGCACGAGCACTACGAGAAGCGGGGCGACTGGGTCGAGCGCGGCTGGCGGCGCGATCCGCACGAGTACCTGGCGGCGGGCAACATCTGGGTGACGTGCGAGCCGGAGGAGCCGATCCTGCCCGGGGTCATCGACGTGCTCGGCGCCGACTTCATCATGTTCGCCAGCGACTACCCGCATTGGGACGGCGAATGGCCGGAGAGCACCAAGCACCTGCGGACCCGCGCGGATATCAGCGAAGAGGCCCGCGAAAAGATCGGCGGGCTGAACGCGCAGCGCTTCTACAACCTCAACTGATTCCCCCGGTTCGGCTTAGGCCATTGGGTCGCATTCGATTCAGCGGATTCTCAGGCCGCTGAAGCTGCGGTAATGTGCAGTGCGCAGCTGGTTTGCCAGGGTCGCAATTTGGCCCTCGGCATCGAGCGGCGGGCGCTGTCAGAGGCCCGTCGCGAGAGGGAACCCGGTGGGAATCCGGGACTGTCCCGCAGCGGTATGCAGGAACGACCGCCGTCAATCGCACTGGTCCTTTCGGGGACTGGGAAGCGACGGCTACTAGGAGCACCGTTCACGGTGCGTGCCTGCGAGTCCGAAGACCTGCCAGCCGTGCCGGGCGCGCCGCGTCCGGCGTGCGCGTCGCCTCGTGGATTGGGCCGATGGCCGTAGCAGGACACCGAGCGTGCCGATTGGCGGTGCGCCGGTCGGCTCTGCGGCTGAACGCTCTGTGGGCGACGAGCATCCCGTCGCACAAAGGACGTTCGATGACACTACCGCTGTTCAGCACGAATCACGTTGCCGTACCTGGCTTTAGCCGCACCGTGCCCGCCGGGGCCGAGCGGATGGGCCGTTTGTCATGAGCACATCGCTGGATTTCGGCCTGTTACCGCCCGAGATCAACTCCGGGCGCATGTATTCCGGTGCGGGCTGCGCCCCGCTGCTGGCCGCCGCGGCGGCCTGGTCGGGGCTGGCGACCGAGCTGCGGTTGACGGCGCTGGCCCACAGCTCGGTGATCGCGGCGCTCGTCGATCGATGGCACGGCCCGGCAGCGATCTCGATGGCCGCCGCCGCCGCACCGTATGCGGCGTGGCTAACCGCGACCGCCGCTCAGGCTGAGCAGACCGCCGCCCAGGCCACGGTCGCGGCGACGGCGTATGAGACCGCCTTCGCCGCGACCGTGCCGCCGCCGGTGGTCGCGGCCAATCGGGTCCTGCTGACGAAGCTGATCGCCACCAACTATCTGGGACTAAACGCCGGCGCCATCGCGGCCACGGAAGCTCACTACGGCGAGATGTGGGCGCAGGACGCCGCCGCCATGTATTACTACGCCGCCGATTCGGCGGTCGCGTCGGCGGTGACGCCGTTCGAGCCGCCACCGCGGACCGCCGATCCGGCGGGGCCCGCCGCGCAGGCCGACGCGGTCACCCAGGCCGCCGGCCAGTCGGCCGCGGCGAACGCGCAGACGGCACTGTCGCAACTGCAGTCCGCGGTGCCGGCCACGCTGCAGAGCCTCGCCGCGCCATCCGTCTCGGAGCCGTCGGGTCTGATGGATTGGCTGGGAATGGGCGGGGCGGACTTCTTCAGCCCGAAGGGATTTCTCAGCTTCCTGGCCGGCACGGACGGCTCCCCGCTGGGGGCCCTCCTCAACAGCAACTTGTTGAACACCCTGTCGTCCGGGTTCTACATGCCGGGCAACTACCTGGGCACGATGACCGATTTCGCCGGCATGGCGGGCGCCGGGGGAGCTACGGACGCGGGTGGTGCCGCGGCGGCCGGATCGCTCGAAGCCGAGCTCGCGTCCACGGTCGCCCCGCTGGGGTCAACGGGTCCGGGCGGCGCCGTGACGGCGGGTCTGAACCAGGCGTCCTCGGTGGGGGCCCTGTCGGTGCCGTACGGATGGACCGCCGCCGCGCCGGAGATCACGCTTGCCGCCCAGGCGCTGCCCGGCCTTGGCTCCGTCCCCACCGTCGCGGCAAGCGCCGAGGGAAGTCTGCTCGGCGAGACGGCCCTGGCGTGCATGGCGGCCCGCGCGATGAATGGCGCGAGCGTCGGGGGACGCCCGGCGGGCGGCGCGACCGCCCAGCACCGCCCCCTGCCCGTCGTGATCGTGAAACCACCCCCGATGTCGACCGGGTGAACCGACGCGTAAACGGCTGAGTCGCTGAACACCGCGCCTACCCGCGAGGGCGGCCGGGTGGCAGGATCTCCCGCATGGGCCCCTTTCTGATTCGCGCCGCACTGACCGGGTTTGCGCTCTGGCTGGTCACGAAGTTCGTCCACGGGATCACGTTCGTCGGCGGGGACACGAGGCTGCAGCGGGTCGGCATCATCTTCGTCGTCGCCGTCATCTTCGGTCTGGTCAACGCGTTCATCAAGCCGATCGTCCAGTTCCTGTCGATCCCGCTGTACATCCTGACCCTCGGCCTGTTCCATGTCGTCGTCAACGCGCTGATGCTGTGGATCACCGCGCGGATCACCGAGCACACCACGCACTGGGGCCTGCAGATCGACCATTTCTGGTGGACGGCGATCTGGGCCGCGATCGTGTTGTCGATCGTGAGCTGGCTGCTGTCGCTGGTGCTTCGCGACGTCGGCCGCCGCACGCGCGCCTGACGTTCAGCGGCCCCGCCATCGCGGCGGTCGCTTCTCGGCGAAGGCCCGCGGCCCCTCCTTGGCATCCTCGGTCTCGAAAATGCGGTCGCTGTGCCGGGTTTCGTTTTCGTATGCCGACGCCAGGTCGAGCGCCAGACCCTCGACGGCGGATTGTTTCGTCGCGGAGACCGCGAGCGGCGCATTCGCCGTGATGCGCTCGGCGTAGTCGTAGGCCGTCTCCATCAGCCGCTCCGGCGGGACCACGCGATTGATCAGCCCCATCGCCAGGGCCCGGTCCGCGTCCACCATGTCGGCGGTCAGCAGCAACTCCATCGCCAGGGGGTAGGGCATCTGCCGTGGCAGCCGAACGGTGCTACCGCCGCCCGCGAACAGGCCCCGCTTGGGCTCCATCACGGCGAATCGTGCGGCGGGCACCGCCACCCGAATGTCGGTGGAGCTCAACATCTCGAAGCCCCCCGCGACGCAGGTGCCGTTGATCGCGGCGATGATCGGCTTGTAGACCGGGAAGCGGTGCAGGACGGCGTGAATGGCGTCGTCCTTGTTCCACCCCTCGGGCTGCGGCAGGTCGCCGGTGAGTTCGGGGATGAACTTCTTCAGGTCGGCGCCGGTGCAAAAGTCCTGTCCCACACCGGTGATCACCGCGACCCAGGCGCCGGTGTCGTCGCGGAAGGCCGCCCACGCGTGGGCCAGGTCGCGGAAATGCTCCATGTCCAGCGAGTTGCGCGTCTCCGGCCGGTTGATCGTGATGGTGGCGACGTGCGCGTCGAGCGTGTAGTCGATGCTCACGGCGTCCCCCGCGGACCGGCCAGGCGGACCACGTCCCGCGCGCAGCCCCAGGACAACGTCACACCGTTGCCGCCGTGCCCGTAGTTGTGGATGCAGCGGGCCCGGCCCAGCGGCTCGGCCTCGACCCGCACCGAAGGGCGGTCGGGACGCAGCGCGGTGATGACCTCGATCACCTCGGCTTCGGCGAGTCGCGGCTCAATCTTGCGGCAGCGGTGCAGGATTCGCTCCGTCACCTCGGGATCCGCGGTGGTGTCCCAGCGGCCGGCTACGCTCACGCCGCCGCACACCACGCGCCGCGGGTGGGGGAAATAACAGGTCCACTCCGGGCCGCCGTCGATCTGGACAAACAGTTGCCGCAGACCGGGATTGGTGAGCACGACGTGCTGGCCGAACAACGGGCGCACGGTGTCGTCGCCGGTCAAGGATCCCGCAGCCAGGCCGGTGCAGTTGACCACGATCGGCGCGGCGTCGGCGACCTCGGCGAGCGACCGCACCGGGCGCTCCTCGATTTCGCAGCCGGCCGCGGCCAGCCGCCGGGTCAGGTAGTCGAGATAGGACGGCATGTCGATCATCGGCAGGGTGGCGCGAAAGCCGTTGCCGAAACCGTCCGGGAGGTCGGCGGGGTCGGCCGGTTGCATGTCGGGGATCAACGCCGCGGCCGACGACATCGATTCGGTGGCAGTCAATTCGCCGACGGCCAGGGCGGGCGCCAGCTGGACGCCGGAGCCGGGATCGTTGGCGAGTTCGCGGAACACCCCCAGCGAGTGTTGGGTCCAATCCAGCGTGCCGCCGGCACGTTCCGCGGGCCGCGGCGGCAGCCATACCGCGCCGGCCACCTTCGACGTCGTGGCCAGGGGCGTGGCCGCCGTCCAGAGCCGCACCGGCCAGCCGGCCTCGGCCAGGCACACGGCCGACGTCAGACCGCTGACCCCGGCACCGACGACGACGATCTGTTGCGCACTGGCCACGGCGCCACCGTAGCGAATATGGACCGGCCGCGGAGCCGGTCAGGATCCGTCAGGAATGCGGAGGGGGCTGCTGTCCGCCCTGGCCGCCGAGCAGCCCGTTGAGGATGCCGAGCGTGCCTTGCACACCGGCGGGCGGCGTCGTGGGCGGTAGCGCGGCGTCCGGGGTCAGCTGCCAGGGCTGGCAGCCCGACGTCTTGAACGCCTTGTCGGTCGGGTCGATCTGCACGACCTGAGGCTTCTTGCTCATCGCGTTGTCGATGATGTTGCCGTCGGGATTGCCCGTCCGCTTCCAGTAGCAGGTCCCGTTGTCCAGCGGTCCGCCCGAGCTGTAGATGCCCGGCGCGATGTCCGTCCCGACGTTGTAGATGCCGTCCTTGTCCATGGTCGTCTTCGGCGCCGGTGCGGCGGCCGGAGTGGCTCCCGGCGACGGCGCCGGTGAGGCCGACGACGGCGGCGGCCCGGGCGGGGGCCCCTGCGACGCGGCCGGCGAAGGCGACGGTGCCGGCGTCTGGTCCGGATCGGCCCAGGCAACGCCCGCCGACGCGGTCCAGCCCGCGATCATCAGCCCCGCGACGGCCAACCGCGCCGCGGTAGGTGCACCAGCCTCAATCCCCATAGCACGCCAGCGTACCGGGGTGAGCAGCTTAAATCACATAATGCGTCGTACGTCGGTGGGCTCGGCGGCCGCTAATCCAGCCGACGCACGCGGCCGGCATAGCCCAGCGCGTGCTCGTAAACCTTGAGGTTGTCGCGGGAAATCCGCGCGTGCACCGGCCGTTCGAGCAGGAAGCGCAGGACCGGGTTGTAGGCGTGGTAGGTCTCGTGGAACGTCAGCACGGTGGTCCCGTCCGGCTGCTCCTCGAGGCGGTGATATCCCTCGGCGCGCGACCACAGCGGCGCGCCGACGGCCACGTAGCGCGAGAGCCGGTTGGTTTCGGCCTCCGTGACCGTTTCCCACGACCGCGCCCTGCCCCCGGAAAGCAGGTACTTGGGCACCTCGAAGACGCAGGTGCGGACCAGCCCCTCGCCGGCTTCGTTGCCCTCGTTCAGGATCTCCATGCTGCCGTTCGGCCAGCTGAGCACTCGCGGTCGCGGCGCGTCGGGCGGCGGGGGCGGATGAAGGACCCGCCACACCTTCGCCGGGGGCGCGTCGACGTGGAATCGCACGGTGTAGGACTGCATCAGCCGTCTCCCCAGCTGTCCCAGAACGTGACCGTCTCCGCGGGCGGCCGCGCGGCCGGCCGGAAGTCGGTGCCGATGGTGTAGGCGACCGGGAACAGCGCGGCCTGCGTGACCGTGTCCGGAATGCCAAGCAGCTCGGCCACTTCCCGCTCCTTGGCCAGGTGCATCGTCGTCCACACCGATCCCAGGCCACGGGACCGCAGGGCCAGCAGGAAGCTCCAGCCGGCCGGGATAATCGACGCCCAGGCCGACGCGGCGATCAACAGGTTGGCGTTGTCGATGCGGTTCGCCAGGCACGGGATGACGTGGACGGGAACCTTGCCCAGCGTGTCGGTGAGGCTCAGGGCGCTGGCGTACACCCGCTGCGTTTGCGGGTCCGACGCCTCCTTGGCGGCGTAGGCCAGGTATTCGGCGCCGACGCTGCGGTAGATCTCGGCGATGGCGGCGCGCTTGTCGGCGTCGGTGATCACCAGCCAGCGCCAGTCCTGGGTGTTGCTGGCGGTGGGCGCCTGCATCGCGAGCCGGATGCATTCGAGGATCACGTCGCGGCCGACCGGCCGGTCCAAGTCGAGGCGCTTGCGCACCGAGCGTGTGGTGCTAAGCAGTTCGTCGACCGTGGCTAGGTCCATTCGGCGTTCCTCACTAGAGATCGATTGCGCACGACTGATCGACACCCAGGACGCTCAACGAGCGCCCCAGGCCCAAAAACACCGCCACGCACAGCGTTAGGTCGAGGATCTCGGGGTCGGAGAACGACTCGCGCAGCCGCCCGAAGAAGGCGTCGTCCAGCGACGCATGGTCGGTCGCGAACCGCTCGGCGAATTCGATCGCGAGCCGCTGACGCGGCGTGTAGCCGGGGTAGGTCGCGTACGCGGCGACGTTGTCGTACAGCTCCGGCGCCGGGGCTTTCGGGCCGGCGTCCAGCACGGACTGGGCCCGGAAGCCGGAGCACGCCGCGCAGTCGTTGATCTGCGCGATGCGCATCCTGGCGAGCTCGCGCTCGTCGGCCGGCAGAACGCTCTGCTGGTATGCGCCGCGGATCATCCGCTCCACCATGTCGCCGAGTTGCGGCCGCAGCGTCCAGATCATGGCGGCTTCGCCGCCCGGGCCATCCGGCACGTTCAGACGGGCCATCGGCGACTCCTGCCGGTGAGGTAATTACTGAGTCGAGCAAACCAGTTCGCCCCCCGGCTGTCCAGGGCGCAGTTGCGCACCCGTAGACCCGGCCACGCGTTCGGAGTTACCGTCTCGACGTGCTGTTCATGCACGAGGTGCACAAGGTGCGCGGCCGCTGCGAAGACGACTTCGAGTCCGCGTTCCGGCGAGGCTGGCTGCCCATGCTCGCCGCCGGTGACGACGCGCGGCTGCTCTGGTATGCCGACCATGCGCAGGGCAGCGGTCCGTCCTACACGGTCGTGACCGTCACCGCCGTCCGGGACGGAACGGCGTGGGAACGCCTGGCGCTCCGGGTGCAACGGGGCGACCTGCAGTCGTGGATGCGTGAGCTGGACGAGCTGCGCTACGACGTCGACGCGAAGCTGCTCGCACCCCTGCCGTGGTCGCCGCTGCAGGACATGCCGTGGGCGGACGTGCCGGTCGACGGGCGGGAGCACGAACTCAGCCTGTACATGGAATGCACCATGTGGCCGTACCCGGACAAGTTCGAGGAGTACATCGAACGCAGCGGCGACGTGTACGCCCAAAGCCTGCAGCGGCCGTCGTCAATGCTGTTGATACAGGCGGCTTTTCAGCCCGCGCTCGGCAGCCACCTGCACCGGGAGGTCGTCCTGATGCAGCGCATTCAGCGGCCCGAGCAACTGCTCGAACTGCTGAAGACCCCGATTCCGCCTCAATACCGCGCCCCGGGCACCTGGATGCACGACGCGCTGGACCTGCGGGACCAGTGGACCAGCCGGCTGCTGCGCACCTCCGCGTGGTCACCCCTGTACTGAGCCGGCGATGAATATTTCGACGATGCTCGAGGCGGCCGCGACGGGCGATCCCGGCCGCGTCGCGCTCATCGTCGACGGGCGGTCGATCGGCTACGGCGAGCTGGCGGCGACCGCGCGCCGGTGCGCCGCCGGCCTGGCCGACCGCGGCGTGACGTCCGGCCAGCGCGTCGCGGTGGTCGACGGCGGGAGCGTGCTCTCGATCGCGACGGTGCTGGGGGCGGCCCGCATCGGCGCGGCGGCCGCGCTGATGAACCCGGCGCTGACACCGATTGAGTTGCAGGGGCTTTTGACGGGCGCGGGGTGTGGCGAGGTGGCCGTCGCGGGGGAGCCGTACGCCGATCGGGTCCGCGACGCCGGTGCGCCGACGGTGGTGACGGGCGCCGAGCTGCTGCACGGCGTCGGCTCATCGGCGCCGCCCGCTGACGACGTCGAGGGCGATGCCCTGATCCTGTTCACCAGCGGCACAACGGGATTGCCGAAGGCCGTCGGGATCAGCGGCCGGCAGCTGGCCAGGCGGATCGAGGGGATGGCGGCGCCGTTCCGGGCCGACGCCCAACCCTCGGTGGGCATGATGTGCGTTCCGTTCTTCCATGTCGGCGGCTCGCTGGGAATATTGGGCAGCCTCTACTCGGGCAATACGTCGGTGATACAGCAGCGATTTGACGCCGGCGACTGGTTGCGCCTGGTGTCAGAGCATCGGGTGACCACCACGTTCCTGGTCCCCACGATGTTGCAGCGCATCCTCGACCATCCCGGCTTCGCCGACGCCGATTTGTCCTCACTGGTCGCCGTCGCGTACGGGGCGGCGGCCGCGCCGGTCGATCTGGTGCGCCGGGCGATGGCCGCCCTCCCGCACGTGGCTTTCGCGAACGTGTTCGGCCAGACCGAGACCCTCGGCGCGTACACGACGCTGCTGCCGGCCGATCACCGCGATCCCGCCCGGGCCGGATCGGTGGGCCGGCCGCTGCCCGGGGTCGACGTGCGCGTCGTGGACCCGGAGACCGGGAAAGACGTCGAGACCGGAGCGGTCGGCGAGTTGTGGGTGAAAACCACCCAGAACGTCACCGAGGGCTGGCTGCGCACCGGTGACCTCGCCCGCCGGGATTCCGACGGCTACATCTTTCCCAGCGGGCGGCTCAGCGACACCATCAACCGTGGGGGCGAGAAGTTCGGTCCGATCGAAGTCGAGGAAGCGCTTCGTTCACACCCGGCGGTGCGTGACGCCGCGGTCGCCGGAATCGCCGACGACGAACTCGGGCAGCGGGTGGGGGCGGCGGTGGTCACCCGCGCCCCGGTGACCCTCGAACAGCTGCGAACGCACTGTCGTGAGTCGATCGCCTACTTCAAGCTGCCCGAGCGGCTGGCGATCGTCGATGACATCCCCTACAGCTCGACCGGAAAGGTCAACCGTCGCCGGCTGGCCGCGCTGATCGCCGAACAGGCTTGACCGCAAGGAGTTTCGATGCTTTTCCTTCACGAGACGCACAAGGTGGTCGGCGCCCGGCAGGACGAATTCGAGGCTGCGTACCGCGAGGGCTGGATGCCGACGCTGGCCGAGGGGGACGACGCTCGACTGCTCTGGTACACCAATCACGCCCACGGGTCCGGGCTGTCCTACAACGTGGTCACCGTCACCGGCATCGTGGACGGCGCGGCCTGGGAGAGGCTCGCGCGCCGGACACAAGGCGGCGACCTGAGGCCCTGGATGCGTGAGCTGGACAACCTGCGCCACGAGGTGACGGGCAAGCTCCTGCTTCCCGTCGACTGGTCACCGCTGCAAACGGTCGACCTGGCCACGGTGCCCACCGACGGTGCGACCCACCCGCTGAGCCTGTTCATGGAAGACACCGGCTGGCCCGACGCCGCGCTCGATGACTACATCCGGATGTGGGACGAGATCTATTACCGGCTGTTGTCCAAGGCCCCAAAAGAGAGGCGGATCCTCGATATCCAGGCGTGCTTTCAGGTCGCGCACGGCAGTCACCGCCGACGAGAAGCGATGCTGTGGCAGAAGATCGAGGACTTCAACAACTACGCCGCGCTGGTCCACCTGCTGACCACCGAGACGGCGCCCGAGCACCGGCGGCCCGGCAGCTACATGGTCGAGGCGCTGAAATACCGCGATCAGTGGGAAAGCCGCCTGCTGCGAACGTCGGACTGGTCACCGCTGTACTGAGGCCGGTCGGTTGAGGATCCGGGCGGCCTGCTCGACCATGTCGGCCACGATGTCGGCCGCCGGCCGGACCTGACGCAGCAGCCCCACCCCTTCGCCGACGAGAATGGCGGCGGTATCGAAATCCTCTGCGGCGACTGCCTTTTCGTAGGCGGCGACCGCTTCGGGCAGCACGGAAGAAAGCCGGTCCTCGTTGCCGTGCCAGGTGCCGAGGAAGGTGTTGCCCAGCGCGCGCGCGTTATAGCCGGCCGGCCAATCCAGGCGCCGAACCAGGTCAAAGGCGCGGGTGCGGAAGGTGTCGTCGCCGCTGGCCGCCAGCGCCCGCTCGTGGGCGCGGGGCGACACCAACGCCTCCGGGGAGGCCCAGAACCTGGTGCCGACCAGGGCGCCGTCGGCGCCGAGCGCCAGCGCGGCCGCCAGCCCCCGGCCGTCGGTGACGCCGCCCGCCGCCAGCACGAGCGTGTCCGGTGAGCGTTCGGCGACGAGGTCGGCGACGTCGGGCACCAGCGTGAAGGTGGAGCGCGCGGTCATGCCGTGCCCACCGGCTTCGCCGCCCTGGGCCACGATGACGTCCGCGCCGGCGTCCAGGGCCTGACGCGCATGGTCGAGCGTCTGCGCCTGCGCGATGAGGGGAGTGCCGTCGGCGCGAATGCGGTCGGCGAACGGCTGCAGCTCGCCGAATGACAGCATGATCGCGGCGGGCCGGCGTTGCAGGGCCACGTCGAGCAGCTCGGGTTGGCGGGCCAGGCTCCAGGTGATGAACCCGCATCCGACCCGGGCGCCCGCGGCCCGGTCGAATTCGCGTCCCAACCAATCGGCGTCGCCGTAACCGCCGCCGATGAGTCCCAGGCCGCCGGCCGATGTCACCGCCGCCGCCAGGCGCCCTCCGGAGATGCCCGCCATCGGGGCGAGCGCGACGGGGTAGCGGACACCGAAAAATTTCGTCAGCCCAGTTTTCAGGGTCATGTCAGCTCCCCGGTGAGAAACTGCGCCCGGCCGTGGCCGAAAGACCAATCCTCGTCGGTGTTTTCGGTGATCGAGACGATGAGATCGGCCGGGTCGAGCTGGCACCGTTCCGCCAGATTTGCCGCCAGCAACTCGAAGAACTTCTCCTTCATCACCCGCGTGCGGCGCCGGCTCACCATGTGCACGATAACCTGGCGCGCCGAACGGTTGATGCCCAATCCGGTGTCCAGCGCGACGATTTCGTGGGCGGGGTGGGTGCGCACCACCTGATAGCGGTCGCGCGGCGGCACGCCGAAAGCGTCGACGACGGACTCGTGAACGGCGTCGAGCAACGCCCGCACCTCCGACGGCGTGCGGCCCTCGACGAGGTCGATGTACAGCAGTGGCATCTTGTCTCCTCTGATCTATCTCCTGGCTTCGACGTTAGGTCCGCCCACCTCGGCTGTGAAATGCCTGCTGTCATCGATCTATGCTTCTCAGGCATGGGCGCGTTGGACGCTGGCCGAGTCGAGCTGCGCCACCTTCGGGCGTTCGAGGCGGTGGCGCGGCTCAAGTCGTTCACCCAGGCCGCCGACGAACTCCGCATCACCCAACCGGCGCTCAGCCGCACCATCCGCCAACTGGAGGACGCGCTCGGCGCGGCGCTCGTGGATCGCAGTTCGCGGCACGTCGAGACCACTCGGGCCGGCCGGGCGTTCCTGCACGACATCGAGCGGATCCTCGCGGAGCTGGAACTTGCGGTCGGCGCCGTGCGCCGGCAGGCGAGCATCGGCCTCGGATTCAGTTGGTTGCTGCCCGACCCGTGGGCGCAGGACACCGTCGCCCGTTTCGAACGAACCACCGGGGCGCGGGTCAGGTTGGTACGCACCGACGATGCGCTGAGCGCCGTGCAACAGGGCAAGGTCGACGTCGCCGTAGTCCGCGGGCACGTGACGTCGACCGCCGTGCGGGTGGTGCACCTCTTCGACGAGTCCCGAGTGGCCGTGTGTTCGGTGCACTCACCGCTGGCCGGCCGATCGGAGTTGGACTGGGCCGAGGTCCCGCGCTGGCCGCTGGTCGTCAACACCGCCAGCGGCACCACCGGGCCCTGGTCGTGGCCCCCCGGCGAGGGGCCGGAAACCATCGTGGAGACAACCAATTTCGACGAGTGGCTCGAATCCGTCGCGGCGGATCGCGGCATCGGTGTGATCCCCGACGTCGCCGTGCGCCGCAACATTCACCCCGGCGTCCGGTTCGTCGCTTTGCGCGGAGCGCCCGTGAGCCCGGTGGCCCTGGCGTTTCTGCCGCGCGCTCACAACGCCGTGCTGCGCCGCTTCGTCGAAGCCGCCGTCGAGAGCGCGCAGAACGCTTGAATGTGCGCCCACGGCTTCGAGCGTGCGCCAGCGGCGGCACTTGCCGGCGTGTCGCCACCGTCAGCGCACACTCAGTCAGGCGAGCGGCACCAAACCCGAGCGCAGCACCTGCAGGCTGGATGCCACGAGTTCGCCGAGGTCGCCGGTGCAGCCGTTGCGGCCCCAATTCTCCACCGCCACAACGAGGGCGGCCGCCAGGGCCGAGCCCGCGACTTCGGCGAGCAGGTCGACGTTCGCCACGTCCGGGTTGCGGGCCCGGACGAAGTCGGTCAGCACTCGGGCGAACGACGCCTGCACCACCCGCAGATGGCCCTCGATCCGGTCGGCGCTGATCAGCTCCGCACGGGCGGTCGCGGCCTGGCGGACCACTTCGAGGTCGTGCGGGAAGGCCGCCACGCTCGCCAGCACGGCGTCGAAGAGTGACTCGTCGGCGGGGCGGCCGGCGAGCGCCTCGGCCAGCCATTCCAGTTGCGTCTCGTAGTCCTGGAACAGCACCGCTTCCTTGGTGGGGAAGTGGCGAAAGAAGGTCCGCTCGGTGACGCCGGCCTCCCGGGCCAGCTCGGTCACGGTGACATTGGTAAAGCCCTTGCGCGCAAAGCTTTTCAATGCTGCCCGGCGCAGCGCCTCGTGCGTTGATCGGCGGCGTAGCTGATGGCGGTTCGTCGGCGCGGTCATCCCACCGGAATGGTATCCCAGCCGAGGGGTCAGGACTGACATCTTCCAATTATGTCAGTACTGACATATTCTTGTCACGCGCCGACCCGAGGGAGGAAGCCATGCCGGACTATGACGCGATCGTCGTGGGAGCGGGCCACAACGGATTGACCGCCGCCGCGATCCTGCAGCGCGCGGGCCTGCGGACCCTGTGCCTGGAAGCCAACACCTATGCGGGTGGCATGGCGGCGACCGTCGAGCTGATCGACGGCTTCCGCTACGAAATCGCCGGCTCCGTCCAGTTCCCGACCGCCAGCCAGATCACCAAGGATCTGGGGCTGGACACCCTGCCCACGGTGGAGCCGGAGGTGATGTCCACCAACATCGGCGACCACGGCGAGGAACCGATGATCTTCTACCGCGACCCGATGCAGCTGATGACGCACCTGGGCTCCAGGCACGGCATGGAAGCCGTCACCGGCATGGCCGAATTGATCGGGTGGAGCCAGGGGCCTGCAAAGGCGTTGGGCCGCTTCGATGTCCGCACGCCGCCCAAGACCATCGACGAGATGTATGCCTGCGCTGCCAACGACGCCGAGCGGCGGGCCATTCACGAAATGCTGTTCGGATCGGCGATGGACGTCATCGACCGCTACCTGCCCGATAAGGACAAGCACGCGGTGATGCGCGGAATGCTCGCGTTCCTGGCCATCAACTCGACCTACCGGGGGCCCTACACGCCGGGCAGCGCCACCTGCCTGGCCTTCGCCCTGGCCGTGCCCGACGACAGCACGGCCATGATGACCAAGCTCAAGGGCGGCATCGGCGCGCTCACCGAGCACCTGCGCGAGCTGTTCGTCTCGCATGGCGGTGAGATTCGCTACCGCGCCAAGGTGGAGCAGATCCTCGTCGACCACGGCGCGGTGACCGGCGTGCGGCTACGCGACGGATCGAGCATCACCGCCCCGATCGTGATCTCCAACCTCGCGCCCGATCTGACGCTGACCGACCTGATCGCGTCGGAACATGTTCCGACGGAGCTGGTCTCGCGGCTGTCCGGACGCGATCACCGGGCTTCCTTTGTCCAGATCCACTTCGCCCTCGACGGGCTGCCCGAATTCGCCCCGCCGTATGAGTTCTTGAACGAGGAAGGCATGCAGCAGTCGGTCGGCATCTTCGGCGATCCGGAAGAACAACAGCTGCACTGGGAGAATTGCCGCCGGGGCATCGTGCCGGACAACCCGTCGATGGGCATGCAGATCCCGTCCGTGCACGACCCGGGCATGGCTCCGCCCGGCAAGCACGCCGCCAGCGCGTACGCCTACGCCTTCCCGGTGGAAGTCGACCGCCAGGAGCACGGCCGGCTCAAAAACGAGATGGCCCAACGCGTTATCGACAAGATCACCCGGCTGGCCCCGAACTTCAAGGACATCGTCATCCGGCACATCACGTTCGCGCCTTACCACATGAACACGATGTTCGGCGCGCCCGCCGGCGACTTCTGCCACGGCCTGCTGCATCCGGACCTGATGGGCCCGAACAGGCCGGGGCCCAAGGGATTTCTCGACTTCCCGATTCCCATCGAGGGCCTCTACCTCGGCGGCGCGGGATGTCATGGCGGGCCGGGCATCACGTTCACGCCCGGCTACAACGCCGGCTATCAGGCGCTGGAGGACATGGCTTAGAACCTTCAGCCTCCGAAGGTTCCGGTGAGCCGCGCCTGCGCGGTCGCCGCGCCCGCGATCGTCTGCTCCGCCTGCACGCCGGCGAGGCCGTCGGGCAACTGGTAGTCGTTGGGAAGCTGGTAGAGGGTGAACCGGTAGTGGTGCGTGCCGGTTCCCGCCGGCGAGCAGGGCCCCTTGTACGCGGGCAGGCCGGCCGTGTTCGGCAGCGTGGTCGTCCCGGCCGGCGTCTGCCCCTCGGCGGTGCTGCCCGCACCGGGAGCGATTCCGGTGACCACCCAGTGCACGTATAACCCGTTGACGGCGTCCGGGTCGTCGACCACGAGCGCCGCCCCCAACGGCGCCGACCAGGTCAGCGGCGGCGCCGTGTCCGCCCCTTTGCACGTGTACTGCAGGGGAATTGGCGCGCCGTCGGCGAACGCCGGACTGCTGATGGTCAGCGGGCCGCCGGCGGGCGCGGCCGGGACGGTCCGCCCGAGGGTCGTCACCTTCGGGGTCGACGGCGCCGTCACCCGGCTGTCACCATGGCCGCCGCAGGCCGCCCGCGCGGCGAGCACCACCAGCCCCCCGACCGCCGAGGTGACTCGTTGAAACCTGTTCATACCGAACAGTGTGGCTCGCGCGGCGGCGGTCGGGAAGCGCCGCCGCTAACCGCCGCGCTTCTTGACTTCGAGCACCCGTTTGCGCAGGCCGTCGGTCGCCGTGTCCATCAGCCCCTTGGACCCTCGCTTGATGAGGAACCCGGGCACCGGCACGGTGAGGTCCACGGTCAGCTCGAAGTGGACCTGGGTTTTGTCGCCATCGGGCTTCAGCGTGTACCGACCCTCTTGTGCGCGTTGCTGTTTGGAGCTCACCAGCGTCCAGCCCACGCCGTCGTCCTCGACGGAGTAGTCGAGCACCTGCTCGTCGCTGACCCCGACGATCTTGACGACCTGCCGCGATTTGCTGGGATGCCCCTGATCGTCCCGCTCGAGGATTTCGACCTTCTTGTGAAAGGACGACCACTCGGGCAGCGACTCGATGTCGAAGAGCACGTCCATGATCTCGTCGGGGGTCGCCTCGATGACAACGTCGCGGGAGTCGGTGATAGCCATGGGGGAAAGATAACCGCTACGGGGCCGATGAAAACTCGCGCGAAGTCACGGCACCAGGACCACCTTGCCGACGTTCTCCCGCGCCGCCAGGATGCGATGCGCCTCCGGCGCGTCGTCGAACGGCACCGCCGCATGCACGACGGGCGCGATCGTCCCGTCGTCGAGCGCCTCGGTCAGCGGCGTGATCCAGGGCTCGAGCGTGCCGCGGTCGTCCCACAGCCGCAGCATGTTCAGGCCGATGACGGCCTTGGAGTCCGAGAGTTGGTCGATCAGGTTGAACCCGCGCAGCATCGCCAGCGCGTGCGGCGCGGCCGCCCGCAGCGAGCGCCTTTCGCCATGCTGCAGGTTGGAAACCCCGTACCCCACCAGCCTTCCGCCGGGGCGCAGCAGATCGTAGGACCGCCGTAGCGACGTGCCGCCCAGTGCGTCGAGCACCAGGTCATAGGGCTCGAGGCCCCGCCACCAACCGTCGCGGCGGTAGTCGATCGCGCGGTCCACCCCGAGCTCGGCGAGCTTGCGATGCTTGGCGGGCGACGCGGTGCCGTGCACCTCGGCCCCGGCGGCCTTCGCGAACTGGACGGCCGCGATGCCCACGCCCCCGGCCGCGGCGTGCACCAGCACGCGCTCACCCGCGCGCAGCGACCCGTAACCGTGCAGGGCCGCCCACGCGGTCGCGTAGTTGACCGGCACGGCGGCGCCCTGTTCGAAGCTCATCGCCGCAGGCAGTGGCACCGAGTCGCTCGCAGCCACGTTGACAACCTCGGCGTAACCGCCGAATCGGGTGCCCGCCAGCACCCGCTCGCCGACGCGGCCGGTATCCACCCCGTCGCCGACGGCCTCCACCGTCCCGGCGACCTCATAACCGACCACGGCCGGCAGCTTCGGCGCGTCGGGGTACATCCCGACGCGGGCGAGGTGATCGGCGAAGTTCACCCCAGCGGCGCGCACCGCGACCCGCAGCTGTCCCGGGCCCGGCGGCGGGGGATCCGGCCGCTGCCGGACCTGCAGCACGGACGGATCACCGCGCTTGGTGATGACGACTGCGCGCACCGCCAGCTCCTCTCGCCGCTCAGACCATCCTGGTGCCGTCCACTATGTCGGCCATTCGGGGCGTGTCAACTATTCCGCCCGGCGTCACCGCCGAGCGGCTACCTTTCAGGATGTGCATATCGCGTGGGAGCGTTTGACGGCCACCGTGCATCGGTGCCGGCTGCGGTTCTGTGATGTCACCGTCGGACTGGTGTGGGGCCGCACCGGGGTGATGCTGATCGACAGCGGCACCACTCTGGCCGAGGCCGCCGCGATCGACGCCGGCGTGCGGCGGCTCGCCGGCCGCCCGGTCAGCCATATCGTCTTGACGCACAAGCACTTTGACCACGTGCTGGGCTCCGCGTTGTTCACCGACGCCGACGTCTATTGCGCGCCCGAGGTGGTCGAATACCTAACGTCGGGTACCGACCGGATGCGCGAGCACGCGTTGCAACACGGCGCCGACGCCGCGGCACTGGACCGCGCGATCGCGGCCCTGCGGCCCCCACGCCACGGGGTTTATGACGCGGCGATCGACCTCGGCGGCCGCACCGTGACGGTCGCCCACCCGGGCCGCGGCCACACCACCTCGGATCTGGTGGTGATCGCTCCGGGCGGGGACGCCGACCCGGACGTGGTGTTCACCGGCGACCTCATCGAGGAGTCCGCCGACCCCTTCATCGACGCGGACTCGGATCTGGCGGCCTGGCCGGCCACCCTCGATCGGCTGCTCGCGATCGGCGGACCCGATGCCCGCTACGTGCCGGGGCACGGCAACGTCGTCGACGCGGGATTCGTCCGGCGCCAGCGGGATTGGCTGGCCCACCGGGCGGGCGCCGAACCGGGCTAAGCGCGGGTCCCGGTGCAGGCGGCAATCAGCGCGGCCGGGTCGGTGACACTGACGCACAATGCGCGCAGCGACACCGTTCGGCCCACGGCCTTCGCCTCCACCGGAGGCTCAATCGTCAAGGTCACCAAGCCTTTACCGGACCCGTTGACCAGCCAGCGGCCCTTCGCGTAGTGCACGCCCATGGTCAGCACTTTGTCCTGCGCCGGCGCGGCGCTGGTGATCGACGCCAGGGGGATGTGGGCGTCGAAGGCCCAGCCCATCTTCACGTGCAGGGTTCCCGCCTCCACCCGTAGCTCGCTGCGCTTCGGGCCCAGCCCGACGGGAACCGACAGGGGGAGGTACCACCGCTCATACCGCAAATCTGTGGGCACGGCGCTGACCCTACACCGAGTTTGCTGGCCGCGCTGGGTTTTCTTCGCATTCCCGCGACGACCCGCCCGGAGCGACGACCGTGTTGGCTTCAAAACCTTTGGGCGCCAAGCGCATCGAAGCCAAAACCCGGGTCGTCGGCCCCGAAGCTTGGCCTGGCCGCCCGCGGAGGGTGATGTGTGCCGCAACGGGCCGGGGCCCCGGCGATCACGGTTTCGGCACGGGTCTTTCGACCCCTGATTGAACGGTCATCTCCGGGGATAGACTCTCGGTCAGGGAAATCGTGCCGAACAGGAGCGTAAGGCCATGGCCATCATTGACACGGACACCGAAGTCCGGACATCGTTCGAAGACGAGCTCGCCGCCACGCAGCGGTACATCGACGGTCCGCGCTTCGCCGGCATCACCCGCCTCTACACGGCCCGCCAGGTAGTGGAGCAGCGCGGCACGATCCCCACCGACTACGCCGTTGCGCGCAACGCGGCGGTGGCCTTCTATGACCGGCTACGCGAGCTGTTCGCCGCCAAGAAGAGCATCACCACCTTCGGCCCCTATTCGCCGGGCCAGGCGGTCGCCATGAAGCGGATGGGCATCGAGGGCATCTATCTGGGCGGCTGGGCGACGTCGGCCAAGGGCTCCACCACCGAGGACCCCGGCCCCGACCTCGCCAGCTACCCGTTGAGCCAGGTGCCCGACGACGCCGCGGTCCTGGTGCGCGCCCTGCTGACCGCCGACCGCAATCAGCAGTACCTGCGGCTGCAGATGAACGACCGCCAGCGCGCGACCACCCCCCAGTACGACTACCGGCCGTTCATCATCGCCGACGCGGACACCGGCCACGGCGGTGACCCGCACGTGCGCAACCTGATTCGCCGCTTCGTCGAGGTCGGTGTCGCCGGCTACCACATCGAGGACCAGCGCCCCGGCACAAAGAAGTGCGGCCACCAGGGCGGAAAGGTGCTGGTGCCTTCCGACGAACAGATCAAGCGCCTCAACGCGGCCCGATTCCAGCTCGACGTGATGAAGGTTCCCGGCATCATCGTCGCGCGCACCGACGCCGAGGCGGCCAACCTCATCGACAGCCGCGCCGACGAGCGCGACCAACCGTTCCTGTTGGGCGCCACCAACCTGAACATCCCGTCGTACAAGGGCTGCTTCCTGGCCCTGGTGCGGCGCTTCTACGAGTTGGGCGTCAAGGAACTGAACGGCCACCTGCTCTACGCCCTGGCCGAAAGCGAATACAGCCTCGCCAACGCGTGGCTCGAGCGCCAGGGCATCATGGCCCTGGTCACCGAGGCCGTCACCCAGTGGCGCGACGACGGGCAGAACTCCATCGACGACCTTTTCGACCAGGTGGAGTCGCGGTTCGTCGCGGCCTGGGAGGACGACGCGGGCCTGATGACCTACGGCGAGGCCGTGGCCGAGGTGCTCTCGTTCGACGACCGGGACGACGAGCCGCCGAGCATGACTCCCGACGAGTGGACGCAGTTCGCGGCGCGCGCGTCGCTGTACGCCGCGCGGGAGAAGGCCAAGGATCTGGGCGTCGACCCGCCGTGGGACCCGGAGCTGTCCAAGACCCCGGAGGGCTACTACCAGATCCGCGGCGGGATTCCCTACGCGATCGCCAAATCGCTTGCGGTCGCGCCGTTCGCCGACATCCTCTGGATGGAGACGAAGACCGCCGACCTCGCCGACGCGCGCCAGTTCGCCGACGCGATCCACGCCGAATTCCCCGACCAGATGCTGGCCTACAACCTTTCGCCGTCGTTCAACTGGGACACCACCGGGATGACGGACGAGGAGATGAAGCGCTTCCCCGAGGAGCTCGGCAAGATGGGCTTCGTCTTCAACTTCATCACCTATGGCGGTCACCAGATCGACGGTGTCGCCGCCGAGGAGTTCGCCACGTCGCTGCAGCAGGACGGCATGCTGGCGCTGGCTCGGCTGCAGCGCAAGATGCGCCTGGTCGAGTCGCCCTACCGGACCCCGCAGACCCTGGTCGGCGGGCCGCGCAGCGACGCCGCGCTGGCCGCGTCGTCGGGCCGCACCGCGACCACCAAGGCGATGGGCAAGGGCTCGACCCAGCACCAGCACCTCGCGCAGACCGAGGTGCCCAAGAAGCTGCTGGAGGAGTGGCTGGCGCTGTGGAGCGACAACTACCACCTGGGCGAGAAGCTGCGCGTGACCCTGCGGCCCCGCCGCGCCGGTTCGGACGTTCTCGAGCTCGGGATCTATGGCAACGGCGACGAGCAGCTGGCCAACGTGGTGGTCGATCCGATCAAGGACCGCCACGGCCGCAGCATCCTGCAGGTGCGTGACCAGAACACCTTCGCCGAGAAGCTACGCCAGAAGCGGCTGATGACGCTCATCCACCTCTGGCTGGTGCACCGGTTCAAGGCCGACGCGGTCTACTACGTGACGCCCACCGAGGACAACCTGTATCAGACCGAGAAGATGAAGTCGCACGGCATCTTCAGCGAGGTCTATCAGGAGGTCGGCGAGATCATCGTCGCCGAGGTGAACAAGCCCCGCATCGCCGAACTGCTGACACCGGACAGGGTGGCGCTGCGGAAGTTGATCACCAAGGAGGCCTAGGGGCCCGGGCGCGTCCATTCGCTTTGGGGACAAGCGGCGGCCACCCGCCGGTTTGGGCTCGATGCCGCCGCGGCGAGTTGTCCAATTTACGAATAAGAAAATTTCTTACCAGGCGATTTCGGCGGAATCCCGCATAGCAACAGTTGTCCGAGGATACGATTTGGCTCGCCGATGGTCCATTAGCCCGAGATGGGCCATCGGCCCTTAACGCGCCGCCGTCCGCCGCGCTTTCTCTTAACCCCCGAATGACCACCCGCGCCGCTCGACCGCGGTCGGAAAACTCTTGCTTGTAGCAATAGTTGCACAGGTGTAGCATTGTGTTACACGCGCGCCACTTTCGTCCGACGCGCTCGAGGAGAAGGAGCGACTGATGAAAACTCGAATCACTACGGCGGTTGCCGCGCTCGGCGGGATGGCAGCGGTGACCTTGGCGCTCGGCTTCGGCGGGGTGGCGGTTGGCACGACGGCGGCGGCACCGGCGACACACTCGTCCTCCGGCATCGCGCCGGCGCACGCCGCGGCCGGCGTCCACCAGGCCACCCTTGCCGGTTGCGTGTCCGGGCTCGACTGCTAGTCGAATCGCTTTCCGATGGCCCATCCCGGTGATGGGCCATCGGCGTTTGTGTCGGCGGATGTCCCCGCCCCGCAATCCCCGTTTGCCCGGGCGCGCGCCCGGGTAAGGAGAAGTGAACCACTTGCATACGCGCAAGCGGGGATTGGGGATTGCGATGAGATCGGCAGCCAGAACCTCGTTCGCGCTGTTCGGCGGCGCGGCCATGCTCGTGTTCGCCGTCGGTTGCGGCGGCGGCAACAAGGGACCGAACAGCAGCACGACCACCACCCCGACGACCACGCCCACGTCGAGCGTGGCTCCGTCCACACCCGGTGGTGGCGGCGGCACCCCCGGCGGCCCCACGGGTGGCGGCGGGCCCGGCGGCGGCGGTGGCGGTGTCCCCGGCGGCCCGACCGGCGGCGGCGGCCCGGGCGGTGGCGGCGGGTGCGTCGGCAACGTGTGCGGCGGCTACTGACATCCCGGGATAGCGCACCCAAACAAACAAGGATTGCCGCCCCAAGTCGGCGGGGCCGGGGTCACCTGGCCCCGCCGGCTGAAAACTTCTTACCCATCGAGCGTTCCTACGTGACGGCCTAGGCCGGGCACCGCATTCGGGTTATGGTTCTGGCCAACTCCGATGCAAGGGGAAACTCGATGTCGAAGCTCAGGTTTGGATACTTCATCGCCCCGTTTCACCGGGCCGGCACCAATCCGACGCTCGCATTACAGCGCGACCTCGCTTTCATCGAGCACCTCGACGCCCTCGGTTTCGACGAGGTGTGGATGGGCGAGCACCATTCGGCCGGCAGCGAGATCATCAGTTCGCCGGAGGTGTTCATCGCCGCCGCGGCCGAACGCGCCAAGCGGATTCGCTTTGGCACCGGGGTCATTTCGCTCTCGTACCACAACCCGCTCTGGGTCGCCGACCGGCTGATGCTGCTGGATCACCTCACCCATGGCCGCATCATCGGTGGCGTGGGGCCGGGTTCGCTTCCCAGCGACTCCGCCATGATCGGGCTCACCCCCACGGACACACGCGAGCTGCTGGAAACGAATCTCGACATCGTCGTGCGGCTACTGGCCGGGGAGACGGTGAGCGCGAAGACGGCCACGCACCAGCTGTTCGACGCCAAGTTGCAGCTGGCCCCCTACTCGGATGGCGGAATCCCGCTGTCGGTCGCCGCGGTCGCGTCGCCGACGGGCGCGCGGCTGGCCGGCAAGCACGGCATCGGCCTGCTGTCCATCGGCGCGACGCTGACCGTCGAGGGCTTCAACGCCCTCTCGTACCACTGGGGCATCGTCGAGGAGCGCGCGGCGGCCTTCGGCACCCGGGTCGACCGTTCCAACTGGAGCCTGGTGGGTTTGTTCCACCTCGCCGAAACCGAAAAACAGGCCCGCGAAGAGGTGAAGTTCGGCATCGAGCCGTGGTTCCGGTACTTCCAGAAGGTGGCCGCCTTCCCACAGATGACGATGCCGGGTGAGCAGCTCGACGAGATGATCGACGTCATTAACGACAACGGGGCCGGTGTGATCGGCACGCCCGAGCGCGCGCGGGAGCAGGTGCAGCGGCTGTGGGATCAATCCGGCGGGTTCGGCTGCATGCTGCAGATGGGCCACGAGTGGGCCAACCCGGCCGCCACCCGCCGATCCGCCGAATTGTTTGCCGCCGAGGTGATGCCGCATTTCCAGGGCCAGGCGCAGCCAACCCTGGATGCCGCCGCGCGTGCGGGGCAGGCCCGGGACAGCCTGGCGCAATCGCAGTTGGACGCCGTCGCGCACATGACCAAGAAGTATCAGGACGAGGTCGAGTCCAAGTAGCGACCGCTTCATAGTCGAGCGACAGCCGCTTCCCAGCTGTTAGCTAGATTCTCGGCGCACAACTGATGGATGACCAGCACCGCTGACCACCGGCTCCGAATGGTGCAACTCGCTTTCGCGGGCGCCGCCACCGTCGCAGCTCTCGCCTTGTTCGGCGCGGGGCACGAATCAGTGCGCCCGGCGGACGTGGCGGTGTCGCCCCAGACACCGCCAAACCTTTTCGGCGGCAACGGCTTTGCCGCCGATGACGACGACGACCAGGCCCAGCTGCAGCAGCAACTCAATCAGCAACAGCTGCAACAGTCGATGCAGCAGGCCGAACAACAGAACGAACAGGCCCAGCAGCAGTTCGAGCAGAGCATGCAGCAGGCTCAGCTAACCGAGCAGCAGGCCAACAACCCCTAGACCCTGTCGGCGGGCGTGGCGGCCGCGCGGTGCGGCCGTCATGCGCCCGCCCCGCTCGATTCGCGCTCGGCCGTCTTGACCAACCGGTCGGCGAAGAACCGCACCGCACCGCCCATGGCGGCTCGCATCAGCGGACCGGTCCCGCGCACCCCCTCGGTGAACGAGCCGGTCCAGTGCAGGTCGGTGCCGCCCGCGGGGTTCGGCGTGAGGACCACCTCGCTGACGTAATCCTTCACGGGATTCGACGGCGCGATGAGTTTGTACACGTGCCGGCGGTCCTGTTCGTACTCGACGGTTTCCTCCTGCACGAGCACCGGCCACATGCCCAGCTTGCGAACCGCCCCGATCCCGCCGGGCGCCGGATCGCCCTGCCGCGCCCAACTCGAGTGAACGACGATGGGTTTGGCCCACTTCGACCAGTTGGCGCCGTCGGTCACGAGCCGGAACAGCGTCGCGGCGGGCGCCGTGCTGGTGCGATTGACCTCGAATGAAAACGTTCGTCCTGACATGACCAACTCCCCGGAAAATTCATCGGCGACCGTGCATGCCGCTCGCGCGTAGGCTACAGCTCACGGCCCACCCCACCCGGCGGGGGTTCACCCGAAGCGCCGACTGGACCGCGAGGAATGCCTACAATCAGCGGATGCGACGGCCGATCTCGCTGTTTGCCGTCCTGTTGTCGCTCAGCGGCTGTGGCGGTCACGGTGCCACCGGCGCAAGCCCCACCACGAATCGCACCGCCGCCAAGGTCCACAGTCAACGCGTGCTCGACGACGCTGTCGGCGCAAGTGCGCCGGGATGCTCGGCAGCCGTGGGCATTCAGGGAAAGGTCGCCTGGACGGGTGTGCGCGGTGTCGCGGACATGTCGACGGGCGCGGCCATCACCCCGGACACCGTGTTCGACATCGCATCGGTGTCAAAGCAATTCACCGCGGGTGCCATCCTGCTGCTGGTGGACGCGGGCAGGCTGACGCTCGATGACCCGCTCTCGCGGCATGCGCCGGAGTTGCCGGCGTGGGCGCGGTCGGTCAGCCTCGGACAGTTGATGCACCAGACCAGCGGGATCCCCGATTACGTCGGGCTGCTGGAGGCGCAGGGGTTCCAGGCCGGCGACCGAACCACCGAGGAGCAGGCGCTGCAGGCGCTCGCCGCGGTGACCGCACTGGAATTCGACCCGGGTTCGCGATTCGAATACTCCAACTCCAACTACCTGCTGCTCGGCGAGATCGTCCACCGGGTAGCACGGCAACCGCTGTCGCAAGTCCTCGCCGAGAAATTCTTCCGGCCCCTCGGCCTGAGCATGGTCGTCGATCCGACCGGGCCGATTCGGGGCAAGGCCGTCGGCTACGAGAAGAGCGGCGAGGCGATCGCATCCGGCTGGGAGCAGGTCGGCGACGGCGGGATTCAGACAACTCCAAGCCAACTCGTCGTCTGGGCGGACAATTATCGGACCGGCCGAGTCGGTGGACCCGCGCTGCTGAATGCCCAACTGGCTAGAGCGGTACCGACCCAAAAGGGCGGCGGTGACCGCTACGGGGCGGGAATCTACCTCCTGGCCGACGGCTCGCTCGACCACGACGGTGATTGGGGCGGCTTCGTCACCGCATTTCGGGTCAGCAAGGACCGGTCCACCTCGGTGGCCGTCAGCTGCAACACCGACAAGCAGGACCCGGAGGCCCTCGCCGACGCGTTGCAAAAGCTCTGGGCGTAACCCGCGAATTCGGCTCCGAATCAACGCCTTCGGGCGCAACGTGCCGATGATCACCTTCGCGGCCGCGCCGGTTGCCGGGACGGTTTCCCTACAGTGGGTCCATGGAGATCGCCCCCCGGCAGCAGACCCCCGGCTTGCTCGACATCGAGGACTGCCTGGATGCCGAGGGCAACGTCATGCCGCCGCCGGACGTCACGCTGATCTCGCTCATCGACCGCAACATCGCGAACGTCGGCGACGCGGTGGCGTACCGCTTTCTGGACTACAGCCGCGGGGACGAGGGGCATGTCCAGGAGGTGACGTGGAACCAGTTCGGTGTCCGGCTGGAGGCCATCGGCGCGGGTGTCCAACGCGTCGCCGGCCGCGGCGAGCGGGTCGCGGTCCTGGCGCCGCCGAGCCTCGACTACGTGATGGGTTTCTACGCGGCGATCAAGGCCGGAACCGTCGCGGTGCCGCTGTTCGCGCCGGAGTTGCCCGGGCACGCGGAACGTCTGAACACGGCGCTGCGTGATTCGCAACCGACGGCGGTCTTGACGACGGCGGCGGCACGGGGCGCCGTCGAGGACTTCTTGGGCACGCTCCCGCAATTGCAACGGCCGCGGGTCGTCGTCATCGACGAGATCCCCGACTCGGCACGAAAATCGTTCGCGCCCAACGAGTTACGCCACGACGATGTTTCCCACCTGCAATACACCTCGGGCTCGACGCGACCCCCGGTCGGCGTTGAGATCACGCACCGGGCGGTGGGCACCAACCTCGTGCAGATGATCCTTTCGATCGACCTGCTCGACCGCAATACCCACGGGGTGAGCTGGTTGCCGCTCTACCACGACATGGGCCTGTCGATGATCGGCTTCCCGGCGGTCTACGGGGGACACTCCACGCTGATGTCGCCCGCCGCGTTCGTCCGCAGGCCGCAACGCTGGATCAAGGCCCTGTCGGCCGAGGCGGGCCGCGCCGTCACCGCCGCGCCCAACTTCGCCTACGAATGGACGGCCCAGCGGGGCCTGCCCGCGCCCGGCGACGACGTCGACTTGAGCAACGTGGTGCTGATCATCGGCTCCGAACCGGTCAGCATCGAGGCGATCAACACCTTCAACGACGCGTTCGCCCCCTACGGGTTACCGCCGACGGCGTTCAAGCCGTCCTACGGCATCGCCGAGGCGACCCTGTTCGTCGCCACCATCGCGCCCGCGGCCGAGGCGACCCCCGCCTACTTCGATCGCGACGAGCTGGGCGCCGGTCGCGCGGTGCGGGTCGCGGCTGACGCCCCGGGGGCCGTGCCGCAGGTGTCCTGCGGTCAGGTGGCCCGCAGCGAATGGGCCGTCATCGTCGACCCGGACACCGGGGCCGAACTGCCCGACGGCCGCGTCGGCGAGATCTGGCTGCAGGGCAACAACGTCGGCCGCGGCTACTGGGGGCTGCCCGACGACACCCGGCGGGCGTTCGGCGCCCGGCTGCGGTCCCACCTGGCCGAGGGCAGCCACGCCGGGGGTTCGACCCTGGAGGGCGCGTGGCTGCGGACGGGGGACCTGGGCACCTATCTGGACGGCGAGCTGTACGTCACGGGCCGGATCGCCGACATGGTCAGCGTCGACGGCCGCAACCACTACCCACAGGACATCGAGGCCACCGTCGCCGAAGCCTCGGGGATCGTCCGCCGCGGGTATGTGACCGCCTTCGCGGTGCCGGCCGGCAACACGGGTCGGCAACTGGTGATTGTCGCCGAGCGGGCGGCGGGCACCAGCCGCGTCGACCCCGAGCCGGCCATCGAGGCCATCCGCGCCGCGGTCATGCGCCGCCACGGCGTGCCGGTCGCGGACGTGCGTTTGCTGCCGGCCGGCGCCATTCCGCGCACCACCAGTGGCAAGCTGGCGCGCCGGGCCTGCCGCGCCGAATACCTGAGCGGCGACCTGGCGCACTGACCCAGACGGCCCGAAAAGCCTTGCGCGTCGGCGCGCCTGGCTTAGTCTCCATTCGGAGGCGACGATGGTGCTCAAGGTTGCGGTGGCGGCCGACCTGATCGGCGGCGATGTCGACGCCGGGTACGGGAAGGTCGCGGACGCCTTTCGCGCCAATTTCCGCGGCGGCGCGGAAGTGGGTGCGGCCCTGGCGGTCTACCGCGACGGGGTCAAGGTCGTCGACCTGTGGGGCGGCTACCGAAACGGCGTGGCCAAGCAACCGTGGCGGCCCGACACCATGGTCAACATGTTCTCTACGACCAAGGGGGTCGCCGCCCTGGTCGTCGCCGTCGCCGTGTCCCGCGGACTGCTCTCCTACGACGCCAGGGTGGCCGACTACTGGCCGGAATTCGCGCAGGCGGGCAAGGGTGAGGTCACGGTCCGCCAGCTCCTGGGGCACCAGGCCGGGCTGTGCGCGCTCAAACCGAAGCCGACGCTGGCCGACGTCGCCGACCCCGAGAAGCTGTCGCCGATCCTGGCGGCCCAAGCGCCGGCTTGGCCACCGGGTGCCCGGCACGGCTACCACGCGATCACGCTCGGCTGGTACGAATCGGAACTGATCCGGCGGACCGACCCGGCCGGCCGCACGCTGGGCCGCTTCATGGCCGACGAGATCGTGCGGCCGCTGGGGCTCGACCTACACATCGGGCTGCCGGATTCGGTGGACCGGCAGCGGGTCGCGCACGTCCACAACTGGGTGCGCGCGGAAACGCTGCTGCACCTCAACGTCATGCCGCCGGGATTCGTGGGCGCCTCGCTCAACCCGGTCGGCCTGACGGCGCGCGCCATCGCCGTCCCGCGCGGCGTCAACGCGTTCAACGGCGACTACAACCGCGACGACGTCCGGGCCGTGGAGATCCCGTCGGCCAACGGCATCGGCACCGCCCGGTCGGTGGCGCGCATGTACGGCAGCGCGGCCACCGGGGGAGCGGAGCTCGGCCTCGCCGCCGAGACCGTCGGCGCGCTGGTGGCGCCGGCGCTCTCACCGAGCCGCGGCGTTCGCGACAAGGTGATGAACGTGGACGTGGCGTATTCGCTCGGTCTCTGTAAGCCCGTGCCGCACTTCGCATTCGGCTCCTCGGACGCCGCCTTCGGAACACCCGGCTTCGGCGGATCGTTCGGCTGCGCCGACCCGGACACCGGCGTCGGATTCGCCTATGTCATGAACCGGCTCGGGTTTCACCTGTGGAGCGACCCGCGCGAACTCGCCGTGCGGCAGGCCCTGTTCCGCGATGTGCTCGGGGTGCGACCGCAGACCTGAGCCCGTTAGGGATTCGCCGCCCGATTACGGTGGAGAAGCCGAATTGCGTGGGGGACGGCCGGATAGTTCCGCTGCACCAACACCAGGAGGCGCGATGGTCCACCTGCCCCGCGGGGACCAGCGGTTCGACGGGACCATTCACCCTTCGGCCGGTGAGTCCACGCCGGCAAGACCGTCAATCGACTATCCGCCCGCCGGCGCTCCCAACGTCGTGGTGGTCCTGCTCGACGATGTCGGATTCGGCGCCGCATCGACGTTCGGCGGGCCGGTGCCGACACCCGCGTTGGACCGCGTCGCCGGTTCCGGGCTGCGCTACAACCAATTCCACACGACCGCGCTGTGTTCACCGACGCGCGCCGCACTGCTGACCGGACGCAACCACCACAGCGCGCACATGGGCACCATCTGCGAGATCGCCTATGGGTTTCCGGGTTACGACAGCGTGATACCGCGGAGCACCGCCACGGTCGCCCAAGTGCTGCAGATGAACGGCTACAGCACCGCGCTGTTCGGCAAGGCGCACTTCACCCCGACCTGGGAGATCGGCCCCGCCGGCCCGTTCGATCGTTGGCCCACCGGACTCGGATTCGAACGTTTCTACGGGTTTCTGGGTGGTGACACGTCACAGTACGAGCCCGCGCTGTATGACCAGATCACGCCCGTTGAGCCGTATCTGGGGCGCAACGACTATCACCTGACGGAGGACCTGGCCGACAAGGCGATCGACTGGATTCGCCTGCAGAAAGCGTCGGCGCCGGAGAAACCGTTCTTTGTTTACTTCGCGCCCGGCGCCACGCACAGTCCTCACCAAGTCTGGCCGGAATGGTCCGAGCGGTTCGCCGGTCACTTCGACGACGGCTGGGACGCCTTGCGGGACCGGATATACGCCCGCCAGCTCGAAATGGGAGTCATCCCCTCCGATGCCAAATTGACCCCGCGTCCCGAACAGATTCCCGCGTGGGCGGACTACGACGATCGCTACAAGCCGGTCGCCCGGCGGCTGATGGAGGTCTACGCCGGATTCTTGGCCCACACCGATGCCCAGATCGGCCGGTTCATCGACACCATCGACGAGTTGGGGCTTTGGGACGACACGTTATTCATCTATGTGTGCGGCGACAACGGCGCATCCGCGGAGGGGACGCTGCACGGTGCTTGGAGCTCACCGGCATTCCAAAACGGGATGCCCGAAGATCCCGAATGGCTGCTGGCTCACATCGCCGACTTTGGAACGCCGAGATGCGAAAACCACTACAACGTCGGTTGGGCATGGGCGCTCGACGCGCCGTTTCAGTGGATGAAGCAGGTGGCGTCCCACTTCGGGGGAACCCGCAACGGATTGGCGATCTCGTGGCCGCACGGCATAGCGGCGGCGGGGGAGCAGCGCACCCAGTTTCACCACGTCATCGACATCGTCCCCACCATCCTGGAGGCCGCCGGCATCGAAATGCCCGCTGTTGTCAACGGTGTTGAGCAGAAACCGATCGAGGGTGTCAGCATGCGGTACTCGTTCGACGACGCCGCGGCGGCGGGCCGGCGAACCACGCAGTATTTCGAGATCTTCGGCAATAGGGCTATATACCACGATGGCTGGATCGCCTCGTGCTTTCACGGGCGCCTGCCCTGGGTCCGCGCCCAGCGCGCAACCCCGTTCGGCGACACCGAGAGGTGGGAGCTTTACCGCCTCGCAGACGATTTCAGCCAGAGTGCCGACCTGGCCGCGCAACGCCCCGACAAACTCGCGGAACTGAAGGCCGCATTCGCCGCGGAGGCACACAAATACGACGTCTACCCACTCAGCGACGCGACGCTCGCGCGCGCCTTGCCCGGCAACCGGCCGAGCCCGCTGGCCGACCGCACCTCGGTCACCTATTACGCCGGGAATGTGCGCATCCCCGAACCCGTGACACTGAGCTACACCAGCACGTCCTTCGAGCTGCGGGCGCAACTTGCCATACCGCCGGGCGGCGCTCAGGGAGTGGTGATCTGCATCGGCGGCGCGATGGCCGGCTGGAGTCTGTACCTGCGCGATGGCGCTCCGCACTTTGTCTACAACTACTTCGGCCGTGAGCTCACCACCATTGCAACCACCGAGCCGATACCGGAAGGCCCAGTCGCCCTGGGGCTTTCGTTTGACTATGACGGTGGCGGACTGGGCAAGGGCGCCGCGGTGTCGCTCCGCGTCGACGACGCCGAGGTGGCCGGCGGCCGCATCGAACGCACGGTGCCGTTCCGATTCTCGATGAGCGGTGAGACCCTGGACGTCGGCACCGACACCGGCTCGCCGGTTGCGCCGTACGGCCATGATTTCCGGTTCACGGGCCGGATCGACCGGGTCGACGCCACCGTGCACCCTCATCACACGGATCTGGCCGCGGCGATCGCCGAAGCAGAGGTGCGCGCGGCGCTGGGAGCGCAATAGTGCTCACCATGTGGGGCAGCCTCATCCCGCTGCTACTTGGTTGCGCACTGGAACCGATCGAGGTCGTCATCACGATCATGCTGCTGGGCGGCCCGTCGGGCGTGCGGGCCGCCGGTTCCTGGGTCCTGGGGCACGTCAGCACGCGTCTGATTCAAGGCCTCGTCTTCGGCACCATCCTGCATTGGGGGGCCCGCGGCGCAGGCTCGGATCACCCGCACCACTGGATCGTGTCCACGCTGCTGCTGGTGGTGGCCCTGCTGTTGCTGGTCACCGCGGCGCGTGAGCTGTTCAGCGGGGACGATCCCAACGCCCCACCGCCGAAGTGGATGAACACGTTGACCTCGGCCACACCCACGAAGGCCTTCTTCATCGGCGCGGGCGTGATCACCGTGTCGGTGAAAGCCTGGGTTTTCACGCTCGCGGCGATCAGTGTTATCGGCGATGCGAATCTCAGCCGGCCGGCCAACATCGGTTCCTACATCGTGTTCGTGGCGCTCGCGGCGAGCGTGAATCTGCTTATCGTCGGTGCGGCAGCCGTTTTCCCGGAGCGATCGCGCGCCCTGCTGGACCGGGTGCTGCGCTGGCTGCAGGAGCACGACCGACCGATCGTGATCGTGGTGAGCGTGCTTTTCGGAATCTGGTTCGCGATTAAAGCTCTGCGCGGCTTCGGATTTCTTTAGCGCCGCAAGCGTCGACCGGAGGGCGTGGTGGGGGTGGGGGTACATGCCACGGGCCCACCGGCGGGCGACTCGGGTGCAGGCGGATGCGGGCCCGCACCGGATGTGTCCGCGGGTGGCATCCTGGCCGTGTGGGTTTGCTCATCCGGCTGGCGGAGCTGATGATCGTCGTCCTGCCCCTGGTGGGCGCGACCGTCGCCGCGGTGCGCGCGTTCGGCGCCAACCGGCGACGGTCGGAGCAACCGCCGGAGACCGACCGCGCGGAACCCCGGCCGGACACCGGCGACAATCACGTCGCCCAGTGGCGCTCGCTGCGCCGGATCCTCGAGGAGCACCGCCGCACCGACGCGCGGTGGCTCGAGTACGAACTCGACGTGGCCAAGCTCCTCGACTTTCCGCTCATGACCGACATGCGGGACCCGCTGACGGTCGCCTTCCATAAGGCCAAGCTCCGGGCCGACCTGCTGCGCCCCGTCAAGGCCGAGGACCTGCTCGACGACAGGGAAGCCGCCGCGCAGTACCTGTCCGCCGTCGAGGATTACGTGACCGCCTTCAACGCCGCCGAGACCGAGGCGACGCGCAGGCGCCGCAGCGACTTCTCCCACGCCGATCAGCAGCGAATCGCGCGGGCCCAGAGCCTATTGCGGGTCGCGTCGGACCCGGCCGCCGCGCCGCAGGAGCGCCGGCACGCCTATGAGTTGGCGCGTCAGGAACTCGACGGCCTCGTGGTCTTGCCGGCAACGATGCAAGCGGCGATCGAGCGGGGGATCTCCGGGGAGCTGGAGGGGTGAGCGCGGCGGGCGACGACCTCGCCGGGTTTCCGATCACTCCACCACCCCTGCGCGGCCCGGTGACCTTCGACCAGTACTGGCGCGACCTCACCTTCATCCACTGGCCGGTGCGGCCCGACACCGTCGAGCCGTTGTACCCACCCGGCACCCGCCCAGACGTGTTCGACGGCATGACCTATGTGGGGCTGATCCCGTTTGCGATGGGCCACACGAAAGTCGGCTCGGCGCTGCGACTTCCGTACTTCGGCAGCTTTCCAGAGACCAACGTGCGGCTGTATTCGGTCGACGACTCCGGCCGCCACGGCGTGCTGTTCCGGTCGCTGGAAACGGCCCGGCTGGCCGTCGTGCCGGTCATCCGGGGCGCCCTGGGCGTGCCGTACACCTGGGCGCGGATGCGGACGAACCGCTACGGCGACCGCGTCACCTACCGCAGCGTGCGCCGGTGGCCCCGCCGCGGCCTGCGCAGCCGGATCGAGGTCGCCGTCGGCGCCCGGGTGGAACCGACACCGCTGGAAGTGTGGCTCACCGCCCGATGGGGCGCGCACACCCGCAAGGCCGGCCGGACCTGGTGGATACCGAACGAGCACGCGACGTGGCCGTTGCACGCGGCCGACATCGTCGAGCTGGACGACGAGCTGGTGGCCGCCAGCATGGTGCGGCCCGCCGGCCAGCGATTGCGGGCGCTCTTCTCGCCCGGCGTGCGAACCCGGTTCGGCCGCCCCTCCGTCGTGCGTTACGGGCAGGCGTAGCCGCCGTCGATCACCACGTCCGAACCGGTCATGTAGGTGGAGGCCGCGCTGGCCAGGTACAGGTACAGGCCGGCGAGCTCCTCGGGCCGGCCCATCCGCCCCAGCGGCACCTTGGGCTCCCACAGGCGGTGGTATTCGGTCAGCGGCTCCACCAGTTCGGTGCGGATGTAACCCGGGCTGACGCTGTTGACCCGGATGTTGTGCGGCGCGAACTCCACGGCCATGGCCCTGGTCAGGTGGATCACCGCCGCTTTCGACGCGCAGTAGTGGCCCACTTGCTGCGGGATGTTGATGATGTGGCCCGACATCGAGGCGGTGGTGATGATGGCGCCGCCCTGCCCCTGTTGGACCATCGCCCTGGCCGCCGCTTGCGCGGTCAGGAAAACGCCTGTGACGTTGGTCTTTTGGATGCGCTCGAACTCTTCCAGTCCCATGTCCAGCATCCCGTTCACGGTGATGATGCCGGCGTTGCAGACCGCGATGTCGATGCCGCCCAACTCCGCGGTCACCCGGTCCAGCATGGCGGTCACCTGGTCGGGCTGGGTCACGTCGCAGCCGATCGGCACCACCCGGCCCGCGCCGTCCGGCGCGATCTCGCGGGCCACCCGTTCCAAGTCGTCGGTGCGCCGCGCCGCGATGGCCACGTCGGCGCCCGCCTGCAGGTAGGCCCGCGCCACCACCTTGCCGATGCCGCTGGATGCGCCAGTTACCAGCGCCCGCTTGCCGCGCAGATCGAACAATTCCAAGACGTTCATGCGATATCCCTTTTCAGACGAGCCGCCGTCAACCGCAACACGTTCTAGTGTGTCCGCCATGGGCAAATACACCAGGGCAGAAATCGAGCAAGCCGTCGAGAACTACACGCGGGTCGTGGAGGGCTGCAGCGCATCGGGCGATTGGCGGCCGTTTGCCGATCTGTTCACCGACGATGTCGTCTATACCGAACATCACTACGGAGTGTTCCACGGCCGCGAGGCCGTGCGGGACTGGATCGTCGCCGTGATGGCGCCGTTCCCGCACATGCGATTTCCGTCCGACTGGACCGCCTACGACGAGGACAACGACGCCGTCGTCGTGATGATCAAGAACCTGCTCGACCACCCGACGGATCCCGACGGCGAGCCGTTCTGGTTCCCGAACTGGACCCGGCTGGTCTACGCCGGGAACGGCTTGTTCTCCAGCGAGGAGGACATCTACAACCCCAACCGCGACGCGCCGGGTGTGGTGGCCGCCTGGCTGCAGGCCGGCGGTCGGTTGGAGTCCGACGAGATCCTGCAGCCGGGCGCCTGAGGTCGCCCAGAACTAAGCGGACGACAGGTGCGGCTGTCGGCCGCGCCGCCGCGACCGCACGGCCGCCAGCGCCTGCTCCCACGCCAGCATCGTGGCGGCCTTCATGTTGGCCGGCTTCATACTCTCCCTGGACAGCAGCGCCGTGGCCGCGGCCTTGGTGGTCGCCGACGCCTTCGACAGGTGGCCCGAGTCAAACGGCGGCTGGGGGTCGTATTCGATCGCCAGCTGGATCGCCTTGGCGCGGCCTTCGCCGCCCATCTCGCCGGCCAGCCACAGCGCGAGGTCGAGGCCCGCCGACACCCCCGCGCAGGTTACGACGTTGTCCTGGTGCACGATTCGCTCGTCACCCACCGGGACGGCGCCGAACGCCTTGAGCGCCGGAATGGTCAGCCAGTGCGACGTGGCGCGCCGGCCCGTCAGTAGGCCGGCGGCCGCCAGGATCACCGATCCCGAGCAGACCGACGTCGTCCACCGGGCGGTGCGATGCGCCTGCCGCAGCCAGTCCAGCAGCGCGTCATCACGGGCATGCACCGGGGTGGACGGGCCGCCCGGCACGAGAATCACGTCGGGCGAAGGGGTTTCGGCCAACGAGTGGGTCGCCCCGATCACCAGCACGCCGGAGTCGGCGGTGATCGGCCCCGCCTGGTGCCAGACGAACCGAACCTCCGCGTCGGGAAGGTTGCGCAGCACCTCGTACGGGCCGATCATGTCGAGCGCGGTGAATCCCGGATAGGCCACGATCGCGATCTGGGTCATGGGTGTCGTCCTTTCGTTTCAGGCGAAGGCCTTGCGGTATTGGTCGGGCGGGATGCCGACCCGTCGAACGAAGTTGCGCCGCATGGTTTCCGCGGTGCCGAAGCCGCACCGGGTAGCGATCGCGACGACGGTGTCATCGGTCTCCTCCAACTGGCGGCGCGCGGCTTCGGTCCGGATCCGTTCGACGTACTGGCCGGGCGCCTCGCCGACCTCGGCGGTGAAGACGCGGGTGAAGTGCCGCGGGCTCATCGCGGCGCGGCGCGCCAGCTCGTCGATGCTGTGCTCGCCGCCCGGCTCCGCCTCGATCGCCTCCTGCACCGCGCGGATCGAGTTGCGCTTGGCGCGCGGCATCCACACCGGCGCCGCGAACTGCGTCTGCCCGCCGGGGCGGCGCAGATACAGCACCAGCCAGCGGGCGACCGTCTGCGCGACCTCCGTGCCGTGGTCGTCCTCGACCAGCGAGAGCGCCAAGTCGATGCCCGCGGTGACGCCCGCGGCCGTCCACACCGAGTCCGAGCTGCGGACGAAGATCGGGTCCACGTCGACGTCGATCCCGGGAAACTCGCGGGCCAACTTCCCGGCGAAGGCCCAGTGCGTGGTCACCCGCTGCCCGTCCAGCAGCCCCGCCTCGGCCGCCAGGAACGCGCCGGTGCAGACCGTCACCACGCGGCGGGCGGTTGCGGCGGCGGCCTTGATCCAGCCGATCAGCGCGGCGTCCGATCGGGCGGCGTCGACACCGGCGCCGCCGGGCAGCACGACGGTGTCGATCGGTGCGGTGGGGTCGCCCGGGTCCGGCAGCGGCGCCGCGACGAAGCCCAGACCGGTCGGGGTGGTGATCGCCCGACCGTCGACGGACGCCACCGCGACGTCGTAGCCGCCCCCGGTGAGCAGCGCCGCGCCGGTGAAGACGTCGTGCGGTCCCACCACGTCGAGCGCCTGCACACCGGGGAACCCGGCGATCACGACCCTGCGAACCATGAACTCAAGTGTTGGGCACCCACCGGCATGTCGTCTACGCCGTGCAGCCCACCAATTAGGACATGGGGACCTGGCCCGTGGCGGCCGCAGCGGGCTTGGCAGACTGTCCGCATGGCACAGATAACGTTGCGTGGAAACCCGATCAACACCGTCGGCGAGCTGCCCAGCGTCGGGTCTCCGGCGCCGGCCTTCAGCCTGACTGGCGGCGACCTGGGGCCGGTCGACAGTAACCAGCTCGGTGGTAAAGCCTTGGTACTCAACATCTTCCCCTCGGTGGACACTCCGGTGTGCGCGACCAGCGTCCGGACCTTCAACGAGCGCGCCGCCGCCAGCGGCGCCACGGTGGTGTGCGTGTCGAAGGACCTGCCGTTCGCGTTCGCCCGGTTCTGCGGCGCCGAGGGCATCGACAACGTCCAGACGGGTTCGGCGTTCCGCAGCAGCTTCGGCGAGGACTACGGCGTCACCATCACCGACGGCCCGATGGCCGGTCTGCTCGCCCGGGCCATCGTGGTGGTCGGCGCCGACGGCAAGGTCACCTACACCGAGCTGGTCCCGGAGATCGCCCAGGAGCCCAACTACGACGCGGCGCTGGCGGCGGCGGGCTGACCCCTCGCTTGTTTGCGAGCCGCCGGTGTTCGCCGCGCTGAGCTGTCGCATCGCAGCGCGCCCGTGTTAGCCTGACCCATCCACAGGGTGGTCGGCCGCAAAGGAGTGCCTGCGATGGATGACGGCAAGGTTCGGGTTGCCGCGGGCGTGCTGGTGAGTGTGCTGGCCCTGCAGGTCGCGGGATGCCACGCGAAGTCGACGGTCAAGCCCGAGGGCGCCGCGCAATCGGTCGTCGACGTCGTCTCGAGCCAAACGGGCTTCCACCCGGCCGACGTGAACTGTCCATCCGGGGTCGAGGCCAAGGTGGGCCAGGAGTTCGACTGCCACTTCACCGGCCCGGAGGGCAAGCCCTACACCGCGCACATGCGCATCACCAAAGTCGAGGGCGAGCAGGTCGTCTTCGACGTCAAGAGCCGGCCGAGCTAGGCCCCGGCGGTCCGAGGCGATCCGCGGTGGCCGCCAGCACTTCGCGGCACCCGGCCCACATCTCCTCGATGATGTCGGCGGCCGGGGGGAGATCCGAAATCCGTCCGGCCACCTGACCGGTGTTGGCGACGCTGGCGTCCATGTCCCCGTCGAAGTAGAGCCGCTGCACGCGTTGCAGCGCCGCGGCGCCCTCACCGGAAGACGTTGCGGCGTCGAGTCTCTCGGCGGCGGCCGTCCGGATGACGCGCATCATCCGTCTGCCGTCGAGGGGGAGGAGCACGGTGGCGGTTTCGTCGGCCGCCACGACCGCCCGCTTGAGGTTGCCGTGCACCGGGGAATCCGCCGAGGCCAGCAGGCGCGTGCCCATCTGCACGCCCTCGGCGCCGAGGACGAAGGCGGCCGCCATCGACCGCGCGTCGCAGATCCCGCCCGCGGCCACGATCGGCACATCGACGTGGGCGGCGACCAGGGGCAGCACCACCATGGTCGAGGCGCCGAAGCGGTTCTTGAACCCGCCGCCCTCGACGCCCTCGACGACGAGGCCGTCGACTCCGGCGTCGACGGCCTTGCGGGCCGCGGCGAGCGTGCCCACCACGTGGAACACGGTGATGCCGGCATCGTGCAGCCGGCCGGTGAACAGTCCCGGATCGCCCGCGGAGGTGGTGACGAAGCGAATGTCGTTGTCCACCAGCAGATCCACGGTGGCCGGGTCGCGGTTCATGATCAGCGCGATGTTCGCGCCCACCGGCCGGTCGGTGAGGTCGCGCACGCGCCGCAGGTCCGCGCGGCCCTGCTCGGACGTCGTCTCGATGATGCCCAGCCCGCCCGCGTTGGACACGGCCGCGGCCAGCCTCGCACCGGCGATGTAGGTCATCGGCGCCTGGATGATCGGGATGTCGATGCGCGCCAGGTCGCAGATCCGGTTGGTGGTGGTCATGATTCCCTCGGGTCGATGAGGTCGCGGAAGGCGGCGGCGGGATGGACCGACGCGCCCAGGCCGGTGACGCGGTCGCTCAGCCCCTTGTCCGACGTGACCACCCGGATGTCCTGCGGACGGGGGTCGGCCCGCACGCGGCGGACGATCTCGTCGTCGGCCGAGTTCGCGGCCGCCCTGGGCGCGTAGGCGATCTCGATCACCGACGCGGCAATGGCGGTCGACGGTGGCCGCTCGAACACGACCGTCACGCGGTCCCCGTGGGTGGCGGCCCATCGGTCGAGGCGGTCGGCCAGCGCGACCATGGCGCGGCCGCGGTCCTTCCACCAACCGTCGGGGCGGCTTCCGATCACGTTCATGCCGTCCACGATCCACCGCACGACCCCTACGGTAAGGCGAGCGCGCACGCCCACCCGCGAATTTCACGCTTTTCGACGCGAACCGGTTGGTACGGTCACCGATATCCGTTTCCGCTGCTGCCGCCGATGGGACAGGTGAATGACGTTGATAGCCGACACCGATGACCGGGTTGTCTCGCTGGCCCGCGGAATGCGCGACCTGGTGCGCGCCGAGGCCGCCGAATCCGAGCGGGCGCGCACCCTCACCCCGGCGATCGTCGACGAGATGTGGGCGAGCGGACTGATGTCCGCGTTCAACCCGGTCGAGGCCGGCGGTGTCGAGCCGTCGTTCACCGAGATGATCGAGACATGGATCGAAATGGCTTGGCAGGACGGCTCTTTCGGTTGGGTCGGCATCGCCAACCTGCCGTCCTCGTTCGCCGCGGCGGCGTATCTGCCCGACGAGGGTTTCGCCGAGGTGTTCACGGCACACGACAACCGCGTCACGATGGGCGGCCAATTCTTCCCGAACGGGCAGGGCTCCGCCGTCGACGGCGGCTACCTGGTGAGCGGGGCGTGGAACTTCGGCTCGGGCATCGGTCACTCGCAGTACGTCGCGGCGGGATTCCTGCCCATGGACGACGGCGAAATGCGCTGGATCAGTGAGGGCTTCCCCGAGATGCGGGTCGCGGTGATTCCCCGCGACCAGATCAGCTTCGACGACGGCTGGTTCGTGCAGGGGCTCAAGGGGACCGGCTCGTACGACTACAGCGCCCAAGAGGTGTTCGTGCCGGCGAGCCGCACGTTCGAGCTGTTCGTGCGTCAGCCCTATCGCGGAACGTCGCCGGCCACCCGGATGGGGCTGATGCCGGTCACCGCCGCCGGCCATGCGTCCTGGGCGCTCGGCGTCGCCAAGAGCATGCTCGACGATGTCCAGGAGCTGGCCGCGACGAAGTTCCGGATGAGCGACATGGCGTCGCTGGCCAGCCGCCCGACATTCCAGAAGGGGCTGGCCCACCACCGCGCGGCCTGGCGGGCCGCTCGCCTGCTGGTGCTCGACGCGTTTACCACCGCCGAGGCCGCGGTGGCGTCGGGCGAGGAGCTCACACCGGCCCTGCGCGCCGACATGCGGGTGGCGGCGGTCTTCGCGACCGACACGGCGCGGGGCTGCGCCGAATGGGCCCACCTGGTCGCGGGCACCAGCTCGATCCGCGAGGGCAGCCGCCTCGAGCGCGCCTTCCGGGACATCTACACCGGGACGCAGCACGCCTTCATCAGCGAGAAAGTCGCGATCGACGTCGCGCAGATATGGCTCGGCATCATCGAGGACCAGCCCGGCCTGTGAATCGCTGACGGCGGGCGGCTACACCAAACTCTGGCCCGGCTGCTGGCTGCCGGCGCTTTCGTCGTCGTTCTGCTCGGTGACCGACGAGGCCAGTCCCGGCCCGGAGGCCCCGCCGGCCGACGCGCCCTGCGCGATCGAGCCGAGCGAGCTCAACGGGGCGGCGCCGGCGCCCAGCAACGTCGATGCGGCGTTGACCGCACCGGGCATCGCCGCGCAGGGGCTCGGCACCGTCGGCGCGGTAACCGGCGCCGGCGGCGCCGGGGCCGCGACCGGGCCGCCCTGGACCAGGTTGGTCAGCGGCGGCGTGCGGGGTACCGAGCCGCCCGCCGCGACGGGCGGCTTGGCGCCCGTCAGTCCACCGCCCGTCGGTCCGACGAAGGCATGGCTGGCGATTCGGGCGCCGGAGGAGTCCAGGGCGCCGGCCGCCTCGCCGTCGACTTGGGAGTACATGCGGGCGATGTCGGTCAGCGCCACCCCGGTGCGCGCGACCTCCTCCTGGGCGGCGGTGTTCAACGCCAGCATGGCGGTACCTTCGGCGGCGAACGCCGCGGCCGCCATGATCGAGACTTCGTCGGCCCCGGCCGGAACCAGCGCGGTCACCGGCGCCGACGCCGCCGCGCCGGAAGTCAGACCGCGGGTCGCGATGTCGACCACGTGCAACCCGATGGCACCGGCCGCCGGGTCATGTGACATCGATTCCATGTGCGTACTGCTCCTGTGCGAGCCTTGAGCGCCGGTACGTCGAAGGACCAGCTGTGCTGGGCGATGACATCAAGTCTAAGGGGGCCGGTGGTGTGGTGCGCACACTTTCATCCGGCCCCGCCCGGTCGTCGCCTACTATCAGCCAATGCGTGGCTCAAAGATCCTGATCACCGGCCCGACCGGCCAAATCGCAACCCCGATCGCGCGGGCGCTGGCGTCCGACAACGAGGTGTGGGGCATCGCCCGGTTCACCGACCCCGCCGCGCGGGAGGGCCTGGAGAAGGCCGGCGTCCGCTGCCAGACGGTCAACCTTGCGGCCGGTGACTTCTCCGATCTGCCAACCGATTTCGAGTACGTCCTCAACCTCGCGGTGGCCAAGAGCGGCAACTGGGACAAGGATCTCGCGGCCAACGCCGAGTCGGTGGGCCTGCTGATGGCGCACTGCCGCGCCGCGAAGGCCTTTCTGCATTGCTCCTCGGCGGCGGTGTACGACCCGCCGGACGACGATCCCCGTACCGAACGCGCCGCGCTGGGCGACAACCACAAATGCCTGTTCCCCACGTATTCCATCTCCAAGATCGCCGGGGAGGTGGTGGCCCGCTCGATGGCGCGGGCCCTCGGGGTGCCCACCACCATCGCCCGGCTCAACGTGCCCTACGGCGACAACGGGGGATGGCCGTTCTACCACATGGAGATGATGCTGGCGGGCATCCCGATCCCGGTCCCGCCGGGCGAGGACGCGCGCTACAACCCGATTCACGAGGACGACATCATCGCGACCATCCCGAAGTTGCTCGAGGTGGCGTCCGTCCCGGCGACGACGGTCAACTGGTGCGGCGACCAGACGGTCAGCATCCAACAGTGGTGCGCCTACCTCGGCTCACTGGTCGGCAAGGAGCCGGTGTTCGAGGTGAGCGCGCAGGCGCTGCGCGGAAATCCGACCGACAGCGGCCGGATGCACGAGCTCGTCGGCGGCACCACCGTCGACTGGCGCGACGGGCTGCGCCGCATGGCGGCCAAGTTCCATCCGGAGTTGGTCGGCGCCTAGGCGTTACAGGTGCGCCAAGAGCCGCTCCGCGAACGCGTCGGGGTGCTCGCGGTGCATGAAGTGTCCGCCCCGCACCTCCTCGACGGTGTACTCGTTCTCGAACATCCGGGCGGCGTGCCGATAGTCCGCTGGTTCGACGATCGGGTCGTCCAGGCCCGCGAAGGCGATCACCGGCACCGTGATGCGCGCCTTCAGCGACGCGCTGGGTATGGGGGAGAGCTTGCGGTAATAGCCGAATGCCGCGTTCAGGCTCGCCGGATCGGAGAAACTCGCCCGCACCGCGTCGAACTCCCGGGGGTCCGGCCGCCACAGCGGTGACCATCGCCGGTAGATCGCGGGCAGCGCCGCGAAATCGTTGCGCGCGAAGCGATTCGCCGCTCCCGGCAGCTTGTACGCCGCGAAATGGCGCGCCCCCCAGAGCTTCTTCAGCGACGGCCTGAGGGTCGCCGGATGCGGAATGGCGATGATGACCAGTTTGCGGACGCGATCGGGCCCGATCGCGGCCGCGCCGTAGGCGGCCGACGCGCCCCAGTCGTGCCCGATGACGACGGCGTCGCTCGCGCCGAGCGCTTCGATCAGCGCCAGCGGATCACGGGCCAAGGTCTCCTGGTCGGGGTCCCGAGCGGGAATCCCGCTCGGGTGGTAGCCGCGCATGAAGGGGCTGACGGCGCGGTAACCCTTGTCGGCGATGCGCGGGCGCAGGTGATCCCAGGTGTGCGCGGTGTCGGGGAACCCGTGCAGCATCAGCACGAGCGGCCCCGAGCCCTGTTCGAGGTAGGCGAATCTCAACCCGTTCGCCTCGACGAAGCGGATGTCGGCCATGGCTGAGGACGCTACGCCTCCGCACTCCGCCCGCGCTTGACCGCACCGCACCCCCAATGCTAAGCAAGTGCTCAGCATTTTCGGTGCATCGAGGGCGCGGGGGACCGGGACACGGAAGGGACGAGATGACGCTGCAGGCCGTATTGGAGGACATCCGCAAGCGCCCGGGCACGGGAGAGGTCATCACCGTCATCGACCCCGCCACCGAGGAGACGATCACCGAGTTCACCGACTGCGGCGAAGCGGCCGTCAACGACGCCGCCGGGCGGGCCAGGGATTCCTTCGAATCGGGGGTCTGGTCCCAGTTGCCGGGACGCGAACGGGCGAAGATCATGTGGCGCATCGCGGATTTGATCGACGAACATGCCGAGGACTTCGCCCGACTCGACTCGCTCAACACCGGCATGCCGTTGATGCAGGCGCAGCTGCAGATGTCCACCTGCTCGGAGTTCTTCCGTTATTACGCCGGTTGGTGTTCCAAACTCAACGGCGTCGCCTACGACGTGAAGACCGACGGCATCGCGACGGACGCCTTCGTCAACATGCACGCCTACACCCTCAAGGAACCCTTCGGCGTGGTGGGGCTGATATTCCCGTGGAACGGCCCGATCTTCAACGCCAGCGCGAAGCTCGCGCCGGCGCTGGCCGCGGGCTGCAGCATGCTGGTCAAACCCGCCGAGGAAACCCCGCTGTCGGCGCTGTTGCTGGACAGGCTGATCCACCAGGCCGGCGTCCCCGAGGGCGTGGTCAACCTGCTGACCGGATACGGCCACACCGCCGGCGCCGCGATCACCGCCCATCCCGACGTCGAGAAGGTCGCCTTCACCGGGTCGACCGAGGTCGGCAAGGAGATCGTGCGCGCCTCGGCCGGCAACCTGAAGAAGGTCATGCTCGAACTCGGGGGCAAGTCGCCGGTGCTGATCTTCGACGACGCCGACCTGGACAAGGCGATCATGATGGCGTCATTAGGCATCTTCGTGCACTCCGGGCAGGGATGCGTCTGTGGCTCAAGGATTTTCGTGCAGCGCGGGGTGTACGACCGGGTGGTGGAAGGCATTGCGCTGATGGCGAATACGTTCAAGCTGGGCGCTCCCAGCGAGGAAGGCTGCGTCAGCGGCCCGCTGATCAGCCAGAAGCAGCTGACGCGCGTCATGGGCTTCATCGACGAGGGCCGCGGCGACGGCGTCGAAGTGGTCACCGGCGGCTACCGCCTGGATCGCAAGGGCTACTTCGTCCACCCGACGGTGCTCACCAACGTCGATCCCGGCATGCGGCTCTATCAGCAGGAGATCTTCGGGCCCGTGGTCTGCATCCTGCCTTTCGACGACGAAGACGAGGCCGTCGCCATGGCCAACGACACCACCTACGGCCTGGCCGCCACGGCCTGGACGGAAAACCTTGGCCGCGCCCACCGCATCGTCAAGCGGCTGCAGGCCGGCAGCGTCCAGGTCAATTGCCAGTTGGTGTTCGACCACGATGTGCCGTTCGGCGGTTACAAGCAATCCGGTTGGGGTCACGAGTTCGGGCGCGAGGGGATCGAGGCCTACATGAAGACGAAATCGGTCTGGGCTCAGCTCTAACCCGGTGCGGTCTTCTCGGCGTGTCGCCGCGGCCGACAGCGAAAAGTCCCGAACCGCACCAGGTTCGGGACTCTCCGCCGGCACGCCCGCGTTCAAGACCCCTTGCTGTAGCGGGTCAGGAACCCGACGGCAGCGACGGCCGCGACGGTACCGATGACGCCCCACAGCACCAGCTGGAAGACCATCGACCCCAGGAACCAGCCGAACGTCATGCCGATGTAGAGGGCCCAGATCAGCCGGAAGGCGCTCCACAGCGCGACCGCGCCTGCGCTGATTCCGATGTAGAGGCTGCGCTGCCGGTCGACCCGATTGATCTGCTCTTCGATGCTGGCCGGGACGATCTTCATTTCTGACTTCCTTTCGTGGGGCGCCGCCGGATTGGCGTCGTCGTTGCGCCAAGTACAAACCGCGACGCGGGCTACCGATCCCAACGTTGTCGCGACGACGAAGGCGTCGGCCAGGCCGCGCTTGCGGCACCATGGCGAAGGTGGGTCGATGCGGTCGAGGCGCACCGCCCCGCGTTCGCGGCACTGGAAGGAGAACGCCCAGATGATGAACCCGATCAAGATCGCCACTCAGGTGGCCGAATCGCTGCTGGCGGTGGTTGGTGTGCGGGTGGGCCTCGAGGAGCCGACGTACACGCACCAACGGATCACCGACGACGTCGAGATACGCCACTACGGTCCGCGCATTGCCGCCGAGACAGTCGTCGACGCGGACCAGCACCGCGCCCGCGACGTCGGGTTCCGACGGCTGGCGGGCTACATCTTCGGCGGCAATCGGGACAATTCATCGATCTCGATGACCGCGCCCGTCAGCCAGCAGCCGAGCCGCGGCCAGCAGATCGCGATGACCGCGCCCGTCGTCCAGTCCGCCGGCGCCGAAGCAGGCTGGACGATCCGCTTTTTCATGCCCGCGAAGTGGACGATGGAGACGCTGCCCGCCCCGAACGACGATCAGGTCCGGCTCGTCACCGTGCCGCCCGCGACCGTGGCGGTGCTGCGGTTCAGCGGCGACCGCAGCCCCAAGGCGGTCGCCTCCCGAACCGGCGAATTGGTGAAGGTGTTGCGGGACAGGGGGATTCGGCCCATCGGAGAGGCGGAGGCCTGGTTCTACGACCCGCCGTGGACGCTGCCGATGCGGCGACGCAATGAGGTCGCAATTCCCATCGACCCGGCGTCGGCGGTTACGGTTTCGCGTGATGGGTGACGACAACAAGGTGGACGCGCGGCTGCTCACCGGCGTTTCGGAGACGGCGCTGCTCACGCTCTACGGAAGGGCACACCAAGCGGCGCTTCCCGACGCGATCATCGATGACCCGATGGCCACCCAGCTCGTCGACTCCATCGAGTTCGACTTCGAGAAGTTCGGCCGCCGGGGCCAGGAGATGGCGCTGCGCTCGCTCGCCGTCGACCGGTGCGCCATCGACTACCTCACCGCCCACCCCCGGGCGACCGTCGTCGCGCTCGCGGAGGGCTTCCAGACGTCCTTCTGGCGGTTGGACCGCGCACTGCCCGACCCACAATTCAACTGGGTCTCGGTGGATTTGCCCTCGGTCGTGGACCTACGGCGGCGGCTGTTGCCGGATTCACCGCGAATCACCTATCTCGCCCAATCCGCGCTCGACTACAGCTGGATCGATGCGGTCGATGACCGCAACGGCGTGTTCATCACCGCCGAGGGCCTGTTGATGTACCTGCGGCCCGACGAGGCGCTGGGGCTCATTGCCCAGTGCGCCAAGAGCTTTCCCGGCGGCCAGATGTTCTTCGACCTACCGCCGACCGTGGTCAAGAAGGTCGCACGAAAGGGGCTGCGTTCCTCCAAGCGCTACCGTGTGCCGCCGATGCCGTTCAGCCTTTCGGTGCGTCAACTGGCGCAGCTGCCACGCACCATCCCCGGAATCCGCGCGGTGCACGACGTACCGATGCCCGCGGGGCGGGGCCTGTTCTTCGGGACGCTGTACCCCGCGTTCTGGCGGTTTCCGCCGGCGAAGCCGTACCGCGGGGTTTACGCCCTCCTGGAATTCGGCTGACCTCAGCCGAGCTTGACCACCAGCTTGCCGACGTTCTTGCCGTCGAACAGCATGTTGATCGCCGTCGGCAGCTGCTCGAATCCCTCGACGACGGTCTCGAGCGGCTTGAGCTTCCCCGCCCCGATCAGGCCGGCGATCTCGCCGATCGCCTCCGGCGCGCGCCCGAAGTGGTCGAGGACGATGAAGCCCTGCACGGTGGCGCGCTGGATGAGTAGGTTCCCGAACGCGCGCGGGCCGGGCGGCGGGTCCTCGGCGTTGTAGCCGGAGATCAGGCCGCACAGCGCGACGCGGGCGCCGATGTTGAGGCGCGCGAAGATTGCGTCCATCAGGTCGCCGCCGACGTTCTCGAAGTCGACGTCGATGCCGTTGGGGGTCGCCGCGGCCAGCTGCGCGGCCCAATCGTCGGCGCGGTGGTCGACGGCCGCGTCGAAGCCCAGCTGGTCGGTGAGCAGCGCACACTTCTCGGGACCCCCGGCGATCCCGACGACGCGGGCGCCGGCCGCCTTGGCGAGCTGCCCGGCGACGGAGCCCACCGCGCCGGCCGCCGCGGAGACGACGACGGTCTCGCCGGGCCGGGGCTTGCCGATGTCGCGGATCCCGATCCACGCGGTGAGCCCGGTCATCCCGAGGGCGCCGAGGTAGGCGCTCGGCGACATGCCGGGTGCCACTTCCACCGGGTTAACCATCGCGGTGTCCGTGAGCACCGCGTACTCCTGCCAGCCGAGGAGCCCTTGCACCTGCTGTCCGACCTGATAGGCGGGGCTCTTGGACGCGACCACCTCGCCGATCCCTGCGGCGCGCATGACTTCGCCGAGCCCAACCGGGGGCAGGTAGGTCGGGGTGTCGTTGATCCACATGCGGTTCGTCGGGTCGAGCGAGATCCAGTCGACACGCACCAGCGCCTCGCCGTCGCCGAGCTCGGGGATCGCCTCTTCGGTCAGTTCGAAAGTGTCGGGGCCGATGCGGCCGGTGGGGCGTTCGCGAAGCAGGAAACGACGGTTTCGATCGGTCATATGCGCACCGTACCCTTCAACAATGGGCCCGCCGGACGGAAGGTTTTGTGCGGTGAACGTGATGTCGCGAGTGGTCGCTGTCCCCATCGCCGCGCTGACGATCGCGGCGCTCTCGCCGCCCGGGTCGGCCACCGCGGACCCGCCGCCCACCCAGCAGATCACCGTCATGGCCGTGGGGCCCGATGGCCAACCGATCAACGGCTACCGGGAGACACCCCCGGAGGGCAACGTCGTCATGGTCACCTGCGACACGGCGTCACCATCGGCGGTGGACGACAACGTGTACTCCTGCTCGCCGAGCGCGGCCGGGGCCGGCACGTGTTGGCCGTCGACGCCCGGATCACTGCTGTGCGTCGACGATCCGTGGGAGCGGCAGCTGCATCGGGTGAAATACGGGGGTTCGCTCCCGCCGGTGCAGCCGACCGCGAGCCCGGACCCCTTCGCTCTGACCCTCGACGACGGCACGCGGTGCCGGCTGCGCAACGGCGGCGCCTGGGGCCTGCGCGCCGACGGGTACGAGGGCATCTACTGGTGCGGCGCCGGCAACCCCGAGGTGCTGTGGCTGCCCAGCCAGGGCCCGGGGACGTGCATCGACCGCTCCGCGCCGGCGTGGACCGTCAAGGTTGGCCAGCTCGGCGCACCCGGTGCCGTCTTCCCGCCGCCGCAGACCCGCACGGTGACCGAGGCGTGGTTCGCCGGGGGCAAGGCCGGCCAATAGGCCGGCGGGGTTGCGCTGCTATAACGCAGGTATGTCTACCCCCAGGCACACCATCACCCATGTTTCGGACACGGCCCGCTGGACGGCGTTGCACCGGGCGACCGAATCGGCCCGCCCGGACGCGCTGTTCAGCGACCCGCTGGCCGAGCGGCTCGCCGGCGAACACGGCCGCGAGATCGTCGCCAACGTCCCGCGATCGACCCGCAACGGCTGGTGGCTCGTCGCGCGGACCAAGCTCATCGACGACGCGATCGCCGACGCGATCGCCGGCGGCTGCGATCGGGTGCTCAATTTGGCCGCCGGCCTGGACACCCGCCCGTATCGGCTCGACCTTCCGGCCGAATTCACCTGGGTCGAGGCGGATCTGCCGGACTTGCTCGCCGAGAAGACGCAACTGCTCGCCGATGAGACGCCGCGGTGCCGACTGACCCGGATGGCCGTCGACCTGGCCGAACCCGCGGCCCGCGACGCCTTCCTCAACGAGGCCCTGCGCGGGGCCACCAAGGCGCTGGTGCTGACCGAGGGGCTGCTGATGTATTTGGAGGCAAGCGACGTCGCCGCGCTCTCCGCGGCGATCAAGCGGCCCGAGGTCGCGTGGTGGATGCTCGACTTCGCCGGCCCGGGGCTGAAGAAGCTGATGAACAAGAAGATGGCCGGCATGATGCAGAACGCGCCCTTCAAGTTCGCGCCGGAGAACGGTCTGGCCTACTTCGAAGACCTGGGCTGGCGCACAGTGGAGGTGCAGGCGCTGTATCTCGCCGCTTACCGGTTTCACCGCCTGCCGCTATGGATGCGCCCGCTGGCCTGGCTGCCCCAGCCCGACCCGCGGCACCCGGGCGGCAGGGCCTGGAGCGCGACGGCCCTGCTCACGCACTGAGCGCGCTTACCAGACGCGGATCCAGTCGACGAGCATGTCCGCCGGGTAGCTGCCCGGTCCCGGGTCGCCGCCACCGGAACCCGCCACCGCCAGATTGAACACCGGATAGACCGTGTAGCCCGGCCCGTTGAACGGCCAATCCGGCAGCGAGCTGGCCGGGACGTCGAAGTACGGCTGGGCCCCGTCGGTGTAGTCCTTCCAGAACCGGATGCCGGCCGCGTCCCATTGGGTGCGCCAGGTGTGCCAGCCGCTGTCCATCGCGATGTTGTGGGTCTTCCATTCGCCGCCGTTGGCCTTGGCGTGGACGGTGGTGGCCGAGGGCCAGCTGCCGTTGCCGTACCACTCCATGACGTCGATCTCGCCCTGGTCGTCGTTGCCGAGCCAGTAGGCCGGCCATGCGCCCGCCGTCAGGCAGTTGAGCTTGATGCGGGTTTCCCAGGTATGGCCGACGCCACCCCGCCACAGGCTTTGGACCTTGCCGCTGTAGTAGGTGGGGCCGTCCTTGGCGGCGCGCAGCACCAGGTTGGAGTTGCCGTCGAGGAAGACGTTGTGGCGGTCGTCCCGGTACTGCCCGATGTGCTCGGGCAGCTCCCAATACGTCGGGTCTTTGATCGTCTCGCGGGCCTTGGCGATCGTCCATTTCGAGGCATCGGGCGCCGAGCCTGCGGGGCCGTCGAATTCGTCCTGGAAAATGTAGGTTCCGGTTTGGCCGCTGGGCGCGGCGGGCGGGGGTGCGGTGCCGCGCCCCACGGGGCGCGCCCCTGCTTCCGGCGCAGGCAGCGCGGCTGCCAGCACGCCGATCCCGGTCGTCAACATCATGCGGCGGCGGTCCATCTTCGGCATAGGCAAGCGACCATAGCAGCACGGCGTGTGCGAAGCCGAAACGGGAAATGTGTCGGTGCCCGCCGATAAAGTTTCGGATCGCCGGCGGGCCAGCACGGACGGCGGCGCGACGGTGGCCGAGCATTAGCCCAAATTCATGGCTAATTCTCAACTCGTTGGATGGTTTGGTCTCAGGATCGTCCGGGCATCCTTGAGATCACGAGCCGATAACCACTAGTCGTAGCTTTTGCCGGTGGCACTGAGAGGAGTTAACGATCGTGGCTAATACAACGGGAGCGAACGTTATTTTCCTTCAGTCCCACCCGGTATGGACCGCGGCCCAGCGGCACGAACGCGAACGCAGCGAGGCGATGCGCCGCCACCCGGCCTTCCTGGCCCGCCAGCATGCCGCGGCGGCCGGCGGCGAGGTCATTCCGCTGGTCCGCGACTTCAAGCTGTACTCGAGCACCAACACCCCGGCCTGAATTTCGCGCGCAAACCGCGCAATAGCCCGCGACAGAACCGGCCACTAGGGTCCGCAAACGAGTGTTGGGCCCCGAAAACGATCCGATAACTCGGAAATCTCAGTGCAGCCGACCGACTTAAACTCTTACCGGGCGTAGTAGATGGCTTCGTTGGCGCTAGCCGCGCCCGACTTTCACCGATCGAGGCGCGATTCCGGCGTAATCCGCCGGCGGATCGCTCAGAGCTTGCCGGCGACGAAATCGGCGGCCTGGTTGGCCATGCCCGCGTCGATGTACGCGCCGGCCAGATGTTGAGGCCAATTCGCTTTCCACGTGTTGGGGTCCGCCGGGTTGCAGATGGGATCGGCGCCGTGGCACAGCTCGATGGTCCGGTCGTTGTAGATCGGGCTGAAGTTCGTGATGGGGCCCACCCATTGGCTGCCGTTGCCGAACAACGCGACGGCCGCGATGTGCTGATCGGTTCCCGCGGGCAACGGGCTGTCGAAACCGAACGCGCCGATGGGCGCGGCGAGCACGACGTCGGTGACCGCCGCACCCAGCGAGTAACCGCCCAGCACGAGGCGAGTGTCGGGACAGTTGGTCACCATGTCCTGCACGTGGTGGCTCATGTCGTTGGCGCCCTGGGCCACCTCGGTGTCGGCGGGGTAGTTCACGGCATACACGCTGATGTTCTTGTTGACCTTGGATCGCAGAGCGCTGATGAACGCGTTGCCCAGCGTTCCCACTCCCGGCGATTCCATCCGGCCGCGGGCGAACACCACCTGCACCGGTGGGCAACCGGCGGCCGCGGCCGGTCGGGCGGCCCCCGGCGTGCCGGGCGGGAGGATCGCGGCGGTCAGCGTCAGCGCCCCAACGGCGAGGAGGGCGTTGACACATTTACGAACAGGTAGGGCGCGCACAGCACGATGGTAAAGCGGTCCCGCTCCGGCCGCTGGGCAACGGATGGAGACCGCTCGATGCACGGCCGACCACCGTGCCGGCTCCGGCGAGGCAGACGATAGGTTCGGCTGATGAGTCACGCCGATGCCAGTGCGCCCGAGCGCTTGTTCGCGCTGGCCGAGCAGGTGCGGGGTTTCCTGCCCGCCGACGAGGGGCGCGCGCTCTACGAGGCCGCGCTGCGGTATCTCGACGGCGGCATCGGTGTCGAGATCGGCACCTATTGCGGCAAATCCACCCTGTTGCTCGGTGCGGCGGCCCAACAGACCGCCGGCGTGCTGTACACGATCGACCACCACCACGGCTCCGAGGAACATCAGGCCGGCTGGGAGTACCACGACGCCTCACTGGTCGACGAGGTCACGGGCCTGTTCGACACGCTGCCCGCGTTTCGCCACACCCTCGACGCCGCCGGACTCGACGACCACGTCGTCGCCGTCGTGGGGAAGTCCCCGGTCGTGGCCTCCGGGTGGGGGTCGCCGCTGCGGTTTCTGTTCATCGACGGCGGCCACAGCGAGGCCGCCGCCAACCAGGACTTCGACGGATGGGCCAAGTGGGTGGCGGTCGGTGGCGGGCTGGCCATCCACGATGTTTTCCCCGACCCAAAGGACGGCGGCCGACCGCCGTACTACATCTACTGTCGCGCAATCGATTCCGGCCAGTTCCGGCAGGTTTCGGCCACCGGCTCGCTCCGCGTGCTCGAACGGGTCAGCGGTATCCCGGGGGAACCCATCCCATAGGAGTCATCCCGCGCAATGTCAGTGCGCTTTCGCCTCAACCGATCTGACTGAGCAGCGCGCCCATGTCGGCGAGATCCCAAACCTCGGCGAACTTGCCGTCTTGCACCCGATAGATGGTGAACTCGGAGATGGCCACCCGCCGACCCGTGGCCGGAATGCCCTGAAAACTGCCCCGGTGGGTGCCGGTGACCGAGAAGTGCAGCGCGATGAGGTCCCCGTCGACCGCCAGATGCCGCAATTCCCAATGCCAATCGGGAAAGGCCGACACGAGCGGCGCGAACTGCGCCGCGACGGCAGTCGGCTCCATGGGTGCGTCGTTGACCGTGATCGTCGGCGCGTAGAAGGTCGTCATTCGTTCGAAGTCGTGCGAATTGCAGGCATCCAGATACGACAGATAAAGCGTTCGCAGCGCGTCGGCACTCACCGGCCGGGCCCGGCGCCGACGCATTCGCAGTCGAAGTCCGTCTGCAGGCCCAGGGGCAGCCCGTGGCCGCGAAAGATCCCGGCGCCCGCGGTGGTGTTCGACAGCGCGTCGGCGGCCAAAATCATCGCCGCCCCCGTCCACGTTGTGCGCTCCTCGGGCCACCGCTTACCGTCCGCGAACACCAATCCAGTCCAGTAGGAGCCGTCCTCCTCACGGAGATGCTGCATCGCGCCGAACTGCCGGTGGGCGGCCGGCCGTTGGCCGATGGCCTCCAGCGCCATCACCAACTCGCATGTCTCGGCGCCGGTCACCCAGGGCCGGTCGGCGACGCAACGAATGCCCAACCCGCCGACCACGAACTCGTCCCAGCGCTGTCTGATTCGCGCGGCCGCCTCCGGCCCGCGCAGGGCGCTGCCGAGGATCGGGTAGTACCAGTCCATCGAGTAGCGGTCCTTCTCGGTGAACGCCTCCGGGTGCGCGGCTATCGCGTGCCCGAGCCGCCCGAGCGCGAGCTCCCACTCGGGCTGGGGGTCGTCCACCAGCGCGGCCAACGCCAAGGCGCACCGGATGCTGTGAAACACGCTCGCGCAACCCGTCAGCAGGGCTTCGGTCAGCGGGCCGGCTTCGCTTCGCGCCCAACCAATCTCGCCATAGCCAACCTGCAAGTCGATGACGAAGTCGATCGCCTTGCGCACGACCGGCCACATCATTGCGGCGAAGAACCGGTCGCCGGTGACCAGCACGTGGTGCCACACGCCCGTGGCGATGTAGGCGCAGAAGTTGCTGTCGCTGTTGGCGTCCTCGACGACACCCCCGCGCAGCTGGATGGGCCAGGATCCGTCGGGGCGCTGGGTGCGCCGACTCCAGTCGAACGCGGCGCGCGCCGGTTCCAGCAGACCGGCGGCGGTGAGCGCCATCGCGCACTCCACGTGGTCCCACGGATCGGTGTGGCCACCCTCGAACCAGGGGATGGCGCCCGAAGATTCCTGTGTGGCTGCGATCGATTCCGCGGTCTGACGGCATTGGTCGGGCGTGAGGACACCCGCGACCGCCGGGGGGTTAAATCGACGCAACTGAATATCCCACAGTCGCTTGGCTTTCGGCGTGCTTGACGAAGTACATCGCGACGCTCTTGCCGACCAGCGGATTGAGCAGCGACTCGGCCAGTTGGGTGATTTTCGGCCGCTGCATCAGGTCCCACACCAAGAGCTTGTGATACGCGGACACCGCGCGGTGATCGGTGTTCGACACCCCCACGGCGCATTTGAGCCACCAGAACGGCGAGTGCAAGGCGTGCGCGTGGTGGGCGTGCGTTATTTTCATGCCCCCGCCAACGATTTTGGCGCGCAGGTCGCTGGCCCGGTAGATGCGCACGTGGCCGCCCTCGTTGCTGTGGTATTCGTCGGACAGCAGCCAGCACAACCGCTCCGGAAGCCACCGCGGCACACTGACCGCCAGGGTGCCGCCGACCTTGAGCACCCTGATCAGTTCGGCGATGGCGGCGTCGTCGTGCGGTATATGCTCCAGGATTTCCGAGGCGATCACGCAGTCGAACGTCTCGTCGGCGTACGGCAGTTTCAGCGCGTCACCGAGCACCACCTTCGCCGACGCCCCGGCGGGGGCTTCGCCGGTCTCCGCCATGGCGCGCAGAATGGTGTCCACCGAACGCAATTCGTCCGCATCCCGGTCGAACGCGACCACATCGGCGCCGCGCCGATACGCTTCGAACGCATGCCGGCCGGCCCCGCACCCCACATCGATGACCTTGGTGGCCGGCCCCACGCGGAGCCGGTCGAAATCCACGGTCAGCATTGGGCGTCACCATGGGTGGCGGCCGAGGCGGCGTTGCGTGCGATCGCCCGCTCGTACACCCGGACAGTCTGCGCCGCCACGGCTTCCCAGCTGAACACGTTGACCGCGCGGGTTCGTCCCGCCTTGCCCAGGCTCCGCCGCTTCTCCGGCGAATCCAGCAGGTCGCCGAGCGCGCGGGTCAGCGCGTCGACGTCGGCGGGCGGCACCAGCTCGGCGCACGCGCCGTCGGTGCCGAGGACTTCCGGCAACGCGCCGACCCGGCTCGCCACGATCGGCGTACCGCTGGCCATGGCCTCCACCGCGGGCAACGAAAACCCTTCGTAGAGCGACGGAATGCACGCGACCTCGGCCGACGCGAACAGCGCGGCGAGCTCGGCGTCGGAGAGCCCACTGGTGATGTGCACGATGTCGGAGATGCCGAGCTCGGCGATCAGTTTGTGGGTGGGGCCGTTGGGTTCCACCTTGGCGACGAGGCGCAGCTCGAGATCCCTGCTGGTGCGCAGCCGGGCGATCGCCTGCAACAGCGTGCGCACGCCCTTGAGCGGCGTATCGGCGCTGGCGATCGCGATGATCCGCCCGGGCTGGCGAGCCGGCGAGCCGGGCTTGAACAGTTCGGTGTTCACGCCCAGCGGCACCACGTGCAGTTGCTCCGGCGCGACGCCGAAGTCGCTGACGATGTCCGCGGCCGACGACGACGAAACCGTCAGCAGGTCCGGGATTTGGCGCGCCACTTGCTGCTGCATGGCCAGGAACCCATACCAGCGCTGCACCAACGGCTTTCGCCACCACCGCGCGGCAGCCAGGTCGAGCACCCGGTCGCGGGTGATGGGGTGGTGCACCGTGGCCACCACCGGCAGCCCCGCTTCGGCGATGGTGAGCAGTCCGGTGCCCAGGCTCTGGTTGTCGTGGACGACGTCGAAATCGGCCGTCCGGCCGGCCAGCGCCCGGGCCGCGCGCATGGTGAACGTCCGCGGTTCGGCGAACCCCGCGGTCCACGTGGTGAGCAGTTCCAACAGGTCGATCGAATCGCGGATCTCGCTGGGTCGCGGCACGCGGAACGGGTCCGGCTCGCGGTAGAGATCCAGGCTCGGCACCTTCGTCAGCCGCACCCGCGGATCGAGCAGGTCGGGGTAGGGCTGGCCGGAGAACACCTCGACGTCGTGACCGAGTTCGACCAAACCATGGCTGAGATGGCGCACGTAGACGCCCTGTCCGCCGCAATGGGTCTTACTACGGTAGGACAGCAGGGCAATTCGCATACTCAACTCTTCTTTGCTGGTGAATGACCGCGGAACAGCGCCGAACCCATCGCGGTCAACGGACTCCCGAGCTCCGTGACAGCAAACTGGACATGTGTCCAGACTATAGTTCGATTACCTAATCGAGCGCAACGAGCTCGGACGTCACCGACTCCCGGGTAAACGGTCTGACGGAATTCCGGCACGAAATGATCATGCCATTCGGCTTCTTCAGGGATTTAACCGTTCACCCGGGCCGAGGTACCCGCTGGTATACCCAGCCCGCATCGGCGGGGGAGCCGGGCATGATGCGACGGCTTCCGCCGCGTGGCCGAGGGCGGCCGAGGTACCATCGCGCGGTGCAGGATGCGGCTGCATCAGAACGGGGCGGACGGCGATCGGTGTCGCGACGCGACGTCCTCCGGCTCGCCGCTGCGCCGGCGTTCCTCGGCTTCGCGACGCTGGCCGCCGGCCCGGCGGGGCCCAAGGCGTCCGCCGCGGACATGCGGCTGATCGATTTCGCCGAGCGCCGCATCGCGCCGGACGAGATCAAATCGGCGGGCTATGGCGGTGTGGTGAACTACGTGTCGCTGTCGCGGCCGGGCGCGAATTTCGAGGCGAAGCCCATCACCCGCGAATACGCGGACGCGCTGCGCGCGGCGGGCCTGCAAATCGTCAGCAACTTTCAATACGGCAAGCCCGGCTGGCCCGATCCCTCGGACTGCACACGCGGTTACGACGGCGGCGTGGCGGATGCGCAGAGCGCCCTGCGGCTGCACGGCGCGGCCGGTGGCCCGGCCTCGGCCCCGATCTTCTTCAGCATCGACGACGACATCGACGTCAACACCTGGAATAGCGTTGCCGTCCAGTGGTTCCGGGGAATCAATTCGGTGCTGGGCGTCGGCCGCACCGGCATCTACGGGCACGCCGCAGCGTGCGGCTGGGCGATCCGCGACGGCGTCATCGGCAGCTCGACAACGCCCGGGCACCGGTGGGCGTGGCAGACCAGATCGTGGTCGCACGGTGACCGCGAGCCCACGGCAGTGCTCTATCAGTCCGTCGTCAACAGCCCGGCCAATCCCAGCCCGGTCCTCGGCGGGATCAACGTGGACATCGACGACGTTCTGGCGCCCGACTTCGGTCAGTGGGATCTGGCTCGGTGAGCCGTGCGTGCAGCCAGGCAACCGCGCGAACCGACACTGCAGTACCTGCGCGACGCCGGACGAATCGCCATGGCGCACAGGGGTTTCACCGCCTTCCGATTGCCGATGAACAGCATGGGCGCGTTTCACGAGGCGGCGAAGCTCGGGCTTCGTTACATTGAGACCGACGTCCGGGCAACCCGCGACGGCGTCGCGGTGATCCTGCACGACCGCACGTTCCGGTCGGAATCGGGCGAATCGGGCGCCATCGACCAGTCTTACTGGCGTGACGTCCGCCGGCTGAATCTCGGTGCGGGGGAGGCGATCCCCACCCTGGAAGAACTGCTTTCCGCACTGCCGGACATGCGCGTCAACATCGATATCAAAGCCGCGTCCGCCATCGCGCCCACCGTCGAGGTCGTCGAACGGTTGCACGCGCATGACCGGGTGCTGATCACGTCGTTTTCCGATCGTCGGCGACGGCGCGCGCTGAGTCTGCTGTCGAAACGGGTCGCCAGTTCGGCCGGCACGAGCGCGTTTCTGGCACTGCTGGCGGCGAGGACGCCGGTCGCCCGAGCGTATGCCTGGCAGATGCTGCGCGACAGCGACTGCCTGCAGCTGCCGCCCCGGCTGGGCCGCGTACCGATCATCACGCCCGGACTGGTCAGGGCCCTGCATGCGGCGGGACTCCAGGTGCACGCGTGGACCGTGGACGACCCGAACACCATGCACGCACTTTGCGATATCGGTGTCGACGGCATCATCACGGATCGCGCGGACGTCCTGCGCGACGTCCTCATCGCGCGAAACGAATGGCGGCCGCGTTAGCGCGCGGCACCTCCACGAGCCGAGGGCCCGCGGAGGTGCCGGATTGCGCTACAGCGTGGTCTTACTTCAGGTCGAACCGATCGCTGTTCATGACCTTGACCCAGGCCGCGACGAAGTCCTCGACGAACTTGCCCTTGTTGTCGTCCTGGGCGTAGACCTCGGCCAACCCGCGTAGCACCGAATTCGAGCCGAACACAAGGTCATTCGCGGTCGCGGTCCACTTGACCGCGCCCGAGGCCCGGTCGCGGCCCTCGTAGACGTTCTCGGCGGTTTCCGACGGCTTCCACTCCGTGCCCATGTCGAGCAGGTTGACGAAGAAGTCGTTGGTCAACGCGCCCGGCCGGTCGGTGAAGACGCCGTGCTTGACGCCGCCGTGGTTGGCGTTCAGGGCGCGCAGCCCGCCGATCAACACCGTCGTCTCCGGGGCGGTCACGCCCAGCAGGTACGCCCGCTCCATCAGCAGGTGTTCCAGCGGGGCCTTCTCGCCCGGCCGGATGTAGTTACGGAAGCCGTCGGCCCGCGGTTCGAGCACCGCGAACGACTCCACGTCGGTGTTCTGCTGCGAGGCGTCGGTGCGCCCGGGCGCGAAGTGCACGGAGATCTCGTAGCCGGCGTCCTTGGCGGCCTTCTCGACCGCCGCGGAGCCCGCCAGCACGATCAGGTCGGCCAGCGAGATCTTCTTGCCGCCGGATGCCGAGCCGTTGAAGTCCTGCTGGATCTTCTCCAGCACCGGCAGCACCTTGTCCAGCTCCGAGGGCTCGTTGCATTCCCAGTTGCGCTGCGGCTCCAGGCGCAGCCGCGCCCCGTTGGCGCCACCGCGCTTGTCGGTGTTGCGGTAGCTGCCCGCCGCCGACCAGGCCGTCTTCACCAGTTGCGGAACCGACAGCCCCGACTCGAGCACCTTGCCCTTCAGCGCCGCGATGTCCTGCTCGTCGACCAGTTCGTGGTCGACCGCCGGCACCGGGTCCTGCCACAGCTGCGGCTCGGCAACCCAGGGTCCGAGGTAGCGGCTGATCGGGCCCATGTCGCGATGCAGGAGCTTGTACCAGGCCTTGGCGAACGCCTCGGTCAGCTCCTCCGGGTGGTCCAGCCACCGCCGCGTGATGTCGCGGTAGATCGGCGACTCGCGCATCGAGATGTCGGTGACCAGCATCGTCGGCGCGCGGCCGGGGCCGCCGAACGGGTCGGGAATGGTGCCCGCGCCCGCGCCGTCCTTGGCGACGAACTGCCACGCATCGCCGGGGCTCTTCTGCAGCTCCCACTCGTAGCCGTACAGCGTCTCCAGGAAGGTGTTGTCCCACTTCGTCGGGGTGGGCGTCCAGACCACCTCCAGGCCGCTGGTGATGGCGTCCTTGCCGACCCCGGTGCCGTAAGAGCTCTTCCAGCCCAGGCCCTGCTGTTCGATCGGGGCGGCCTCCGGCTCCGGGCCGACCAGGTCGCCGCTGCCGGCGCCGTGGGTCTTGCCGAAGCTGTGCCCGCCGACAATCAGCGCGGCGGTCTCCTCGTCGTTCATGGCCATGCGGCCGAACGTCTCCCGGATGTCGATCGCCGCGGCGATCGGGTCCGGCTTGCCCTCGGGACCCTCGGGGTTCACGTAGATCAGCCCCATGGTGGTCGCCCCGTAGGGCTGGGCGAGGTCACGCTCGCCGGAGTAGCGCTTGTCGGTGCCCAGCCAGGTGTCCTCCTCGCCCCACAGGATCTCCTCGGGCTCCCAGACGTCCTCGCGGCCGAAGGCGAAGCCAAACGTCTTGAATCCCATGGATTCCAGCGCGCAGTTACCGGCGAAGATGATCAGGTCGGCCCAGGAGATCTTGTTGCCGTACTTCTTCTTGACCGGCCACAGCAGCCGTCGGGCCTTGTCCAGGCTCACGTTGTCCGGCCAGCTGTTCAGCGGGGCGAACCGCTGCATGCCCTGGCCGCCGCCACCCCGGCCGTCGAAGATGCGGTAGGTGCCGGCCGCGTGCCAGCTCATCCGGATGAACAGGCCGCCGTAGTGGCCGTAGTCGGCGGGCCACCAGTCCTGCGAGGTGGTCATCACCGAGATCACGTCGGCCTTGAGCGCCTCGACGTCGAGCTTGGCGAACTCCTCGGCGTAGTTCCAGTCTTCGCCGTACGGGGTCGATTTCGGATTGTGCGGCTGCAGCATCGAGGGGTCGACCTGATCCGGCCACCAGTCCCGGTTGGTCAGCGGCGCATTCGATTTCGGTGTTGGCGCCGAGATTGTGGGGTTTTCGCTTTCGCTCACAGCGTTCCTTTCGGGGTGGTGGATAAATCGGGCTGCGATCTAGGAACCAGCAGTCGAACAGTCGGGGCACACGCCCCAGTAGATGACCTCGGCCTCATCCAGGACGAAGCCGTCCAGGACGTTGTCGACGTCCGCCGGGGTGAGACAGGGCGCCTCGCCGACCGCGCAGTCGATGTCGGCGATCACTCCGCAGGATCTGCAGACGACGTGGTGGTGGTTGTCGCCGACGCGCGACTCGTAACGGGCGACCGACCCGGAGGGTTGGATGCGGCGGATCAGTCCGACCGTGCTCAGCGCATTGAGCACGTCGTACACGGCCTGGCGGGAGACATCGGGCAGGCCGACGCGCACCGCCGAGAAGATGGTTTCCGTGTCGGAATGGGGGTGGGCGTCCACCGCCTCCAGCACCGCGACCCTGGGACGGGTCACCCGGAGATCGGCCATCCGCAATCGTTCCGCGTAATCGGCCGTCGATGACACCGCACCAATATGACGCACTTATCTGGAACGAGTCAAGACTTTACTGTGAAGTGGGGCACAACTGCCGGCGACGAATGGGCTGCGTCACGTCGGCTTCAGGGCGCTACCCTTGCGCCAGTCGTCCCAGCTGAGCGTCCAGTCGCCGTTCTGCGCCAGCGTCAGCGCCGGGCCGCCGCTGTTGCGGACCTCGACCACGTCGCCGGGCACCGAGAAGTCGTAGAACCATCTCGCGTTGTCGGCGTTGAGGTTCAGGCAGCCGTGCGACGTGTCCTGGTGCCCCTGGGCCCACACCGTCGCGTCCAGCTCGTGCAGGTAGATGCCGTCGGTGCTGATCTTGGTGGCCCAGTTGATCGTTTCGCGATAACCGAGGCGCGAATTCTTGGGCAACCCGAACGTCGAGGAATCCATCACCACGGGGTTGCCCTTGTCCAGGACGGTGTAGACGCCCGGTGGCGTCCACAACGAGATGCTCTTGCCGCCGACGTCCTCGGTGCCGCCCATCCCCATCGAGGTCGGCATCGTGCGGACCAGGGCGCCGTTGTTGAAGACGCTGACTTGATGGGTGGCGTCGTCCGCGATGGAGACGTGCGCGTCGCCGATCCGGAACGACACCTTGGCGTCGTCTTGGCCGAATAGGCCTTCGCCCAACGCGATTCCGTAGATCTTGGCTTCGGCGGTGACGGTGGTGCCCGGCGCGTAGTAGTGCTCCGGCCGCCAGTGGGCGGTTTGGCCGTCCACCCAGTACCACGACCCCTCCACCTTGGGGTCAGTGGTCACCGCCAGGTGCCGCTCGGCCTCGGCCCGGTCGGCGATCTGCTCGTCGAAGTGGGCCACGACCACGGTGCCGACGCCGTAGGTGCCGCCGTCTTTGAGGGCGGCCTCCGCCGTGGTGGTGAACGAAACCTTGGTCTGGTTGGACGGCTTCAGCGTGGAGAACGACGAAACTTGCGTCGCCGCAACGCCGTTGGGGCCGCGGCTGGTGACCGTCAGGGTATATGTGCGGCCGTAGCCGAGGGGGACGGTGGGCTTCCATACGGTGTTGTCCGGGGTCATGACGCCCTGCACGGACTTGCCGCTCTCGTTGACCATGCGGACCTCGGTCAACGTCCCCGTGTCGGCCTTGACCATGACGTGGGCTACCGGATCGATGTCACGCGCGTCGGGGCCGGGCGTGATCGTGACGTGCGCGGGCCCCGGGGTGTTTGACGAGGCGCTGCGGTGACCGCAACCGGCAAGCGACGCCGCGACGACGACGACCGCCAGCACCGCGAACAGTATCCGGTTGGCGCTGCGCTCCAGAAAGGTCCGGCGGACGGGCCGATCGCTGGTCGTGGGCATCATTGAGCTGACGGATCCTTGCGTTCTGTTAGCTGCCGGGGCGCAGTCGCCGCGGGCGGGACGATGTTGTCCATCAGGTGCCACGGACGTGCGGTTTCTAAACCGACGGGCGGCGGCGCGGGGATCATGGCCTCATGGCCGACGACGAACTCGACAGTCTGTATTGGGCGGCACCGCGGGATTTCACCGGGGAGCGCACCCGATTGGCGGCCGCGGCCAAGCGCCGCGGGGACGACGCCGCCGCCAAGCGGATCTCCGCGGCCAACAAGCCGACCACCGCGGCATGGATCGTCAACCGGCTCACCCTCGCGCGCGGGGACACCCGGCAACGGTTGGCGGACCTCGGCGACGAGCTGCGCGCCGCACACGCCGCGATGGACGGCGCGCGCATTCGGGACTTGTCCGCCGAGCAGCATCGGCTCATCGGGGAGCTCACGCGGGCCGCGCTCGAGGCGGCCGACATCAGCCGGCCGTCCGCGGCGGTGCGCGACGACATCACCAGCACGCTGCAGGCGGCCATCGCCGACCCCGACGTCCGGCGACGGCTCGGCCGGCTGGCCCGGCCCGAGCAGTGGTCCGGTTTCGGCGATTTCGGGGGCGCGACCCCGGTATCGGCGGGCCAGGCCCGGTCCGCGAAGGCGCCGGCGCCGGCGGCGAAATCGGGGGCACAACCCGCCGAGCCGTCCGCGCGCGACGCGGCCGCGCGGCGGCGGCTCGAAAAGCTGACCGCCGCCGTGGCCGCCGCCGAGGGCAAGAAGGCCGACGCCGACACCGAGCTGTCGGAGCGTCAGGCCGAACGTGACGCCGCCCGCCAGCGCCGTGACGACGCGCTCGCGGCCCTGCGCACGGCCGAACGCGACGTCGACCGCGCCGAGACGAAGTACGACAAGGCCCAGCAAGCCAGCCGCGCCGCCGCAGATTTGGTTGCGGAGGCGAAAGCGCAGTTGAAGCGGGCGTGACGGCGGCCACCGCGCCGCCGCGGTGTTTCCCCGGGTTCGGGAGGGGTATTAGCCCACGCGTGACGTCTTTATGGTTGGCCAATCGGGCCGAACAGCCTTGGGCCGCAAGCCAGCTTGACGAGGGCTCCCATTCCGCGGACGTGATCGTCGTCGGCGCCGGCATCACCGGGCTGATGACGGCGGTCCTGTTGGCCCGCGCGGGCAAGGATGTGTTGGTGCTCGAGGCGCGCACCGTCGGGGCCTGCGCCACCGGCAACACCACCGCGAAGATCAGCCTGCTGCAAAGCACCCACCTGTCGAAGATCCTGCCCAGGCATGGCCGGGAATTGGCGCGCGCCTATGTCGACGGGAACCGCGAGGGCCAGGACTGGGTGATCGATTACTGCGAGTCCCACGACATACCGGTGCAGCGCGAGGACGCCTACACCTATGCCCAATCCGCCAAGGGAGTGCCGTCCACGCGCCTGGAACTCAAGGCGTGCCAAGCGGTCGGGCTGCCCGCCGTCTGGGACGACGACGCCGCCGTGCCGTTCCCGTACCACGGCGGGGTCAGGCTCGGCGACCAGGCGCAGTTCGATCCGATGCCGTTCCTGGACGCGCTGGCCAAGGAACTGCTCGACCGGGGCGGCCGGCTGGTCGAGCACACGCGGGTCCGGCGGGTGTCCAGCCGGGGCGGACGGGTGCGCGTGCACGTCAACGACGCGGCGCAGCAAGACGTCGAGTTGCAAGCCGGGCAACTGGTCCTCGCCACCGGTATCCCGATCCTGGATCGCGGCGGATATTTCGCACGCGTGAAGCCGAGCCGGTCCTACTGCATGGCCTTCAAGGTCCCCGGCGACATCACCAGGCCGATGATGATCTCCAGCGACTCGCCGACCCGCTCGGTGCGCTACGCGCCCGTCGCGGACGGGGAGCTGCTGATCGTGGGCGGGGGCGGCCACACCGTGGGCCGCAAGAAGAGCCCGACCAAGGCGCTCGAGGAACTGGCGTCGTGGACCCGCCAGCACTACCCGGGCGCCAAGCAGACGCATTTCTGGTCGGCACAGGACTACACGCCGATCGATCAGCTGCCCTACGTCGGGCCCATCCTGCCGAACACCGAAACCATCTTCGTTGCAACGGGATTCAACAAGTGGGGGATGACCAACGGTGCGGCCGCCGCGTTGGCGCTGTCGAGCCGCATCCTGGGTGGCCGGATGGACTGGGCCAAAGCGTTCGCCAGCTGGAGCCCGCACGAGTTGACGGGTCTGCCGACGGCCATGCAGGCCAACCTCGAAGTGGGCTTCGATCTGGCCAAGGGCTGGATCACCCCGCTGCTGCGCACCGGCAAGCGGAGTCCCGGCCCCGACGAGGGCGGCGTGGTGAGCGGGCCGCCGTGGCGGCTGGAGGCGCGCTGCCGTGTCGACGGCACCGAGCACCGCGTCTCGCCGGTGTGCCCGCATCTCGGCGGGATCGTGAACTGGAACGACGCCGACAAGGCGTGGGAGTGCCCACTGCACGGGTCGCGCTTCGCGCCGGACGGCACCCTGCTGGAGGGACCGGCCACCCGCGATCTGACGGCCTGAGGCGGTCAGCCGGCCTTTCGGTACACGAGCCAGCGCAACTCGATCGGCGAGTGCTCGCGCTGCACGTCGAACACGTCGAGGCCGTTGGCCCACCCCTCGAACCATCCCGTGGGTGGCCAGGCGCCCTCGGGCAGGTGCGCCTTCTCGTATTCGTACGCCGAATCGTCGGCGACCAGCTCGAGCGGCAGCCCGGACACCGCGCTCGCCAGCTGGTCGCGCGTGTAGATCATGGTGTTGCACTGCTGGCCGAGCTCCACCGCGGACGCGTCGGGGACGTAGCCTTCCCGGGGCAGGAAGGCGTTGAACACCAGGCGGCCCCCGGCGGCCAGGCAGTCGGCGGCGAGTTCGAACACGCCCCGCAACTCGTGGGTGGTTCGAAAGTCGGGCACGACTTCGGCGAGCACCATCAGCTGGTATTCGTCGTGGACGCTTTCCATCGCGGTGAAGACATCGCTCTGGATCACGCGCACGCCCAGCGATTCGCTCTGGGCCTCCGAGCGCATGATGTCGGCGAGCTTCGCCGCCATCTCGACCGCGTCCACCGGGTGGCCGCGGCGGGCCAGGGCCAGGGCGTTGCGTCCGGTTCCCGCTCCGACGTCCAACACGCGGTGGGCCGTCGGGTCGGCCGCTTCGGCGGCCAACGCCAGCACCCGCGCGTCGGGCTCGGTGCCGAACAGCGGCGGCGGACGCACGGCCACCCATTCGTCGTAGTCGGCCTCGACCGTCCGCCATTCGGCTTTGACGCGGATGTTCACGCTCGTCCCGAAGGAGGAGTTGAACGAGATGAGGATGTCCGAACGGGGAGAGGCCTTGAAACCCTTCGCCAGCTCCGCCGCCAGCGCGGTCCTGAGCTGGGCGGACTGTTCCGGGGTGTGCCAGACGCCCAGGGTGGCGCAGATGTTGCCGCACAACAGGACGTACTCGTCGAGCATGCTGGGCACGGCCGGCACCCGGATGTGACCTTCGGACGACGAACGGCGATACAACCGCCTGACCATCGCTTCATGCAGCATCGACGGATCGAAAGGGCTGGGGGGCGGATCTTGCACCAGAACCTTCTACCCGACCCGGCCGCTTTGCACCACCGCGTCTTCCAGAAGATCGGCGGCCCTGCCGACGCTTTCGGCGGGTTTGGTCAGCTGCGCGGCCACCTCGCGGGCCCGCGTGAGGTAATCCGGACCGAGCACCGAGCGCAGGTCGGCGACGAGTGAATCGTAGGTCGACTCCGAAAATGCCCTGGCGATACCGACTTTCAGCCGGCTGACGGCGGAGGCCCACATCGGCTGATCGAGCCAGAGCCAGAGCACCAACATGGGGACTCCGGCCCGCATGCCCGCCGCGGTGGTGCCCGAACCGCCGTGGTGCACGATCGCGCGGCAGGCCGGAAAAATGGCCGCATGGTTGACCGCGTCCACGATCTTCGTATGGTCCGCCCGCGCCACCTCGGAAAAGTCGTTGAAGCCGCTGCAGATCAGCGCCCGTGCGCCCAACTGCTCACACGCTCCGCTGATCACCGCGACCGTCTCGGCGGGCGACGTGACCGGCGTGCTGCCGAAACCGAAGTAGATGGGCGGCGCCCCTTCGGCGATCCACGACAACACCTCGTCGTCGACGTCGGTCGGCATTTCCAGGGTCAGCGACCCGACGAACGGCCGCCGGAGCCCGGACCCCGCCCACTCGGCGGCCAGCTCGGGGACGCACAGCTCCTCGTAGGCCTGGATCTCCAACACCTGCGAGGCCGGGGAGCCGCCGGTCGCCGGCAAACCCAGCGTCAGGCGCTGGGTGCCTTCGGCGGCGTTCGTCACGTGCGCCTGGAGCCCGCCCAGTTCGAGCGCCTTGGCGGGGAAGAAGTGCAGGGCGGCGAACGGCAGGCCGTAAGCCTCCGCGACGTTGGCGGCCAGCCGCTGTTCGTTCATGCCGGCCACCAGCAGGTCGGCGTCCTGCGCCAACGACGACAGCGTCGTGGTCTTCTCCGCCCACACGCCGGTGACCCGCTCCGCGATCTGCGGTAGCGCACCGATCGGATCCTGGACGCGCTGAACGAAACTCGTTGCGGCGGCTATCTGTTCACGCGTGTCCGGCCCGTAGGCGACGGCGGTGAGCCCAGCCGATTCGACGAACCACAGCCGATCGGGGGGGACCGCCATGCGCACGTCGTGACCCCGGCGGAGCAGCTCGCGGCCGACAGCCGCGCACGGCTCGACGTCGCCCCGGCTTCCGTAGGCGGCCAGCACAATCTTCATCAAGACCTAACTCGCGGTGGTGATACCGATCCAAGCAGACCGGCCGGGGTATGGGGCCGGTCCGCTCATAGGTCATGACGCCGCGCGCTGCGACGGGCGACGTTCGTGTGCTCACGGCGAATGCCGGGGTAACTTGTCGGTGATTAGGCGCACACAACGGCGCTGCATTCCTGGTCACGGACCCGACCCGGGCTTCTGAGGCGAGTCGGGGGCCCGGATGGATTTCCCATCGTGGTGGAATCTGTACTAGTAGAAACATCGAGATTTATTTGCTGTCCGTTGGGCAATCCCACTACGGCCAGCTACGAACCGTTAACACTGTGGCCACCCACCGTCCGGAGGAGACGACCATGGATTTCGCAGCGCTGCCTCCGGAAATCAATTCCGCGCGGATGTACACCGGGCCGGGGGCGGCACCGCTGCTCGGCGCGGCCATCGCCTGGGACGCGCTGGCCGTCGCGTTGCATTCCGCGGCGACGTCTTACCAGTCCGAGATCGCGGCCCTGACCGGGGGGCCCTGGATGGGTCCGTCGGCGGAGGCGATGGCGACCGCCGCGGCACCCTATGTGAGCTGGACCCGAACGGCCGCCGCGCAGGCCGAGGAGACCGCCAATCAGGCCAAAGCGGCCGCCGCCGCCTACGAGGCGGCGTTCGCGGAAACGGTGCCGCCGCCGGTCATCGCGGCCAACCGCAGCCTGTTGATGTCCCTGATCGCGACGAACATCTTGGGGCAGAACACCCCGGCGATCGCGACCACCGAGGCGCAGTATTCCGAGATGTGGGCCCAGGACGCCGGGGCCATGTACGGTTACGCGGCGTCGGCAGCGTCGGCGACCAGGCTGACGCCGTTCACCTCGCCACAACAGAGCACGGATTCGGGCGGGTCGGTGCGGCAAGCGGCGGCCCTCAACCAGGCCGCCGCCACGGCGGCCGGAAAGGTGCAGAGCGCGGTCACCTCGACGCAGCAGGCCTTGGCCGCGACGCCCGACGCGCTGAACACCCTCGCGAGCCCGCTCGCCCCGGGCTTCGGCGGGCGGGACCTGCTGGGCCTGGCGGCGGATCTCAGCGCGGTGTTCGTCGACCCGGAGATCGGGGCGGCGGGCCTCGCCGCCGCCGTCGTGGCCCTTCCCTACGACGTTTCCGGCGCCCTGACCGGTTTCCACACCGATGACATCGTCAGCGGCTGGGCGGGGGTGCAGTCCTGGCCGGGCTTCGCCCCGGTGCCCCCGACGCCCTTCCCGGTGATCACCAACCTGGCGGGCGGGTCGGCCGCAACGGCGGCCCTGAGCCAGGCGAACACGGTCGGCGGCCTGTCGGTGCCGCCGGCCTGGACCGCGGCCGCCCCGGCGATCCGGCCGGCCGCCCTGGCGCTGCCCGCCACCAGCGTGGGCGCCGCCCCGGCCTCGTCCGGCACCTCGGGCAGCCTGTTCGGTGAGATGGCCGCGGCGGGCATGGCGGGGCGCGCCATGGCCGGCACGGGCGGCGCGGGCCGCGCCGAAAGGGTCAGGGGGACAACGCAAAAGACGACGAAGGACGGCACGGCGGCACCGCAGGTGCCGGCTGGCGGGCCGATCACCAGCATCGCCGCCGAGTTGCGCGAGCTCGCTTCACTGCGCGATGCGGGAATCATCACCGAGGACGAGTTCCTCGAGCAAAAGCAGCGCCTGCTCCCGCACTGACCTCGCGCGCCGACATGGGCCGTCATTTTCCATAACCGGCGCCCAATACCGACAGACGGCTCGGACAATTGCCGCCGGGGTCAATGAATTACCGGGTGGCCTCGCCCTGCCACCGGCCGGCTGGCAAAGCTGTTAGCAGTCGATCGCCGTCTGCGCAACTCCGCGCGCAGCGCGGCCATCCGGGGCTAGTGAGCCGGTGCAACCACCACTCGCACCAAGCCCGCAGAAATGTTGTCTCCGCGGTTACCGAAGGGCCGCAGCAATTTTCTTACTTTTAATATTGGCCGGCATCGCCCGCTCATATACTGACCCCACCTCGATACCGACAAAAAAGAAGGGCACAAAATGCTTACATCGCGTTGGCTGGCCAAACTGACAATTCCCGTCATGGTTGGCGCTGCCCTCACCGCAACGACGGCGATTGCGTCGGCCGACAGCACCGACGACGCATACTTGGCGAAGTTGCACAACCTCGGATTCTCCTGGCCCTCGTCGAGTGACTCCGACATGATCGCGCTGGGGCATGCGGTCTGCGCGGACCGGATGGCCGGCAAGACGCCGGACGCCATCGCCGCCGACCTGCATTCCGGCATGAGCGCGAAGGGCTTCAGCTTCGCCGACATGACCGGCTGGGTGAGCGCGGCGGAGTCGACCTACTGCCCGGGCTGATCGGTTTCCGACCCCCCAGTGGGTTTGGCGTCCTGCCCGCATAGTCTGATCCGGACGGTGCGGGCAGGATCGCTGAGTGGGGACGGGCAGTGACGGAGCCGACGGGGTTTTCGGGCCAGGCCGCTGCTGAGCTGCGGGTGCAAACCCTGCTGCGCTATCCGGTGAAATCGATGCTCGGCGAAGCCGTGCCGCACCTGTTCGTCGACGAGCACGGCGCCCAGGGCGACCGGCGGCTGGCGCTGCTCGACGCCGACACCGGGCATGTGGCCAGCGCCAAGAATGCCCGACTGTGGCGTGGTTTGTTGAAGTGCACCGCCAACGCAGACGCCGGCCGGGTGAACATCGAACTGCCCGACGGATCGAGCGTGGCGGCCGACGACCCCGGCGTCGACGATCTGCTCTCGCAGCTGTTGGGGCGCCCGGTCCGACTGATCGCCCAGCGCCCGCAGGGCGCCTCGTTGGTGCGCCCCGATCCGGAGAAGCTGCTGGAGCTGGGCCTGGATGCCGACGTCGGTGGCCGCATCCTTCAGATCGCCCAGGCGACGCCGGGTGACGCGTTCACCGATGAGGCGCCGCTGCATGCGATTACGACGGCCACGCTCGAACACATCGGCGTGGAGGCGCTTCGGTATCGACCCAACGTGGTGATCGAGACGCCAGCCGGCTACCCGCCGTACGCCGAAAACGACTGGGTCGGCTGCGACATCGCCGTCGGCGACGCACGGCTGCGCGTCCTTACGGCCACGTCCCGCTGCGTCGTGCCGACGCTCGAACACGGATCGCTGCCACGCGCCCCGCATGCCCTGCGCACACCGGCGGCCGAAAACCGTTGGGACACGGGCGGTCACGGCGCCCAGCCGTGCGCGGGCGCGTATCTCGCGGTGGCGGCGGAGGGCATCATCCGCGTCGGTGACCGCGTCACCATCGGCGGGTAGGCGGATTCACTCGGTGATCGCCGCGAAGTCCACCCAGAGCTGGCGGGGCCCGCGGAACACCTGATTGTGCCGGTAGGGCGGCGGGTCGACCACCAGCTTGGGAGATTCGAGGCGGCGGACGAAGATCTCCAGCGCCAGGTTCACCTCCAGCCGCGCCAGCGGGCCGCCCATGCAGGTGTGAATGCCGCTGCCCCAACCGAAATGCTCGTTATCCGGGCGCAGCGGGTCGAAGCGGTCGGGATTGTCGAAGCGACGCGGGTCCCGGTTGGCGGCGGCGTAGATCAGATAGACGGCCGAGCCCGCGGGGATCAGCGTCCCGGCGATCTCGATGTCCGCGGTGGCGCTGCGGCTGGGGAAGAACTGAACCGCCGACTGCAGCCGCTGCACCTCTTCGATGACGCGCGGAATCAGCTCCGGACGCTGCCTGACCAAATCCCAGCTGCCGGGGTTGCGCAGCAGCGTCATCACGCAATTGCTGATGGTGTTGACCGTGGAATCGTGTCCGGCGACGAGAAGCAGCATGGCGTTGGATGTCGCCTCCTTCACCGACATCGGGCCGTCGGGGCCGCCGTCGTGCAGCAGCCTGGACAGCAGGCCCTCGCCGGGGGTTGCCGCGTATGTCCGCACCAGCTCACCCAGGTAGGCCAGCAGGGCGGCGGTTCCGGCGCGGCCCTTCTCCGCCAGGGCCCGCCCCTCCTCGGTGGCGCCCTCGGGCCCGAGATCCAGGCCCATCATGAAGTCGAAGATCCAGGCGTGAAACCTCGATTCGTCTTCGACGGGCACGCCGAGGATCTTGCAGATGACGGAGACGGGTATCGGATAGGCGAAGTCCGCCACCACGTCCAGACGGCCGGTGCCGCGCGCCTTGATCTCGTCGAGCAGGTCGTTGGCCAGCCTGACCACCAGCGGTTCCATGCCGGGGATCACGTCGGGGGAGTGCGGCGGGCCGAAGTGGCGCATCACCTGGCGCCGGGCCCGGTCGTGCTCGGGCGGGTCGGAGACGATGATGCTCGGCTCCCGGCCGTAGGCCTGCAGGTGGCCGCTGCCCGGCTCGGGTTCGGGCTTCTCGACACCGAAATCCGACAGGCTGCGGCGAATGTCGGAGCTGATCCGCGGGTCGTGGGCCAGCGCGAGTAACTCGGGGTAGCCGGTGACGACGTAGGTTTTGTCGGCGACCTTGGCCACCGGTGTCTTGCGCAGCTCCTCGAAGAACGGGTAGGGGTTCGGCCGGTTCTCGAACTTCATCGCTTCGGCCCAAGCGGTCGCGGCGTTCATGTCGTCTCCCTGCCGTCAGCGGATCCGGGGCCGGAATTCGGCGCCACGCGAGGTCGGGTCGTGTCCGGTGAGCACGACGTCGGGGATGTCGGTGCGTTCGCGCGGGTCGGGGAATCGGGCCGGCATCGGCTCGAAGAGCAGGGGCCGGTCGTAGCCGGGCGGGGGCGGCGGGAACGGTGCGGACCGCTCGATCAGGGAGGCGTAGTACGGCAGCCATTTTCCGTGATTGAACGTCACCGCCCCGACGATGCGGCCCCGGTGTCCGTAGGCGGCCGCGAAGCGCCGCTGCTCGACCGAGCCCTGGGTGAAGACGATCTCGTCGCCGAACGAGCACACGCCGACGCTCTTGATGTTGACGCCGAATTGCCCTGACCAGAACGAGGGGAGCGGCAGGTGCGGCCGTCGTCCCGTCTCCACGCTGATCATGTTGTTGGCCGCCACCTCGGCGCCGAAAACCGCATTGTCCCAATGCTCTTGCGACATGAACTGGTATTCGTAGAGGACGTGCGGGGCGCGCGCCACGTCGCCGGCGACGAAGATGTTGTCGGTCACCACGCCGTTGATGTCGAACGCGCGGCAGCCGGCGTCACAGGCCACTCCCCAAAACCCGCTCGCCAGCCGGGCGCCCTCGAGCCACTCCACGTTGCGGATCGAGCCCAGCGAGGCCACCACGACGTCGACCTCGAGCACGGTGCCGTCCGACAGGTGGGCCGCGCGGACCTTGCCGTCGACGTCGCCTTCGAGCCGATCGACCGCCACGCCGGTGCGCAGATCGACCCCGGCCTCGATCTGCATTTGCGCGGCGATGTCACCGATCACCCCGCCCAGCGCACCGGTCAGCGGCGCCTTGCCCCGCTCGGCGACGGTCACCGGAAGGTCGAGATCGCGGCACACCGAGGCGATCTCCGATCCCACGAACCCCGAGCCGACGATGAGCACCCGGCGGGGCCGCGCCTTGAGCGCGGCGGCCAGCTTGGCCGCATCGTCGCACGTGCGCACGCTGAACAGGCCCGTCAGAGCGGCCTCTTCGGGGTTGAACCAAGGGCGCGCCCTGGTGCCCGTGGCGATCAGCAGCCGGTCGTAGTCCACCTTCTCGCCGTTGGCGAGCAGCACCTGGCGGTTGGGCCGGTCCAGGCCCACCGCCGCGACACCCAGCCGCCATTGGGCGTCCACGGGTCGCAGGCGGGGAAGTTTGGTGTGGTCGGCGGGCACCCAGCCCTTCAAGACCTGCTTGGACAGTGGTGGCCGGTCGTAGGGTTCATGGGGCTCGTCGCCAATGATGGTAAGTGGTCCCTGAAACCCCTTCTCGCGCAGCGCTTCTGCGGCGCGCAAACCGGCCAGGGACGCGCCGACGATGACGATTCGGCCCTGCGCTCTGAAGGTGTCGACCAGCTGGCTGACCAACGACCGCGTGGTCATGGGGCCTGCCGGTCGGCCGGTGGGTCCACTTCGAGGATGATCGCTTGGACGGGGCAGGAAGCCGCGGCACGCAACACGCGCTGTCGCTGGGAGTCGTCGGGATTGGGATCGTAGGCCAACGCTTCTTCGCCGACGAGTTGCAGCACGTCGGGCGCCAGCGGGACACATTGCGCATAGCCCTGGCACTTGTTGAGATCCACGACCAGCCGCATGTTCCGACCTTCCGCCCGGCGAGTAGGCCCTTAGCGGGCAGATTACTTCGCCGCGGTCGTCCGCTACAGGGTTCGCGAGGATTCGCGCATCCGGGGCGGTAGGTCAGGCCCCCAGATTGCGGAATGCCGTGTCGAGTTCCTCGGCCTGCTCGGCCAGCTCGGGTTCCGAGAGCTGCGCACCGCCGGTGCGCTCCAGCACCTCCTGCCGCGTGGCGATCTGCAGCGCGCCCCGGTAATCCGGACTTTCCAACTGCGCCGGCGAAGCGACGTCGATGCGGCCCTCGATCGCGACCAGCGCGGCCTGCTCGTCCGGGGAGTCCAATAACCGCCGGACATCGTCGGCGTTCACGGTCGAAGAGAATCCGGCCATGTTAGTGCGCCCCAACCATTTTCATGACGAGCAGCACCGCCACCGCGAGGAACACCACGGCGAAGACGCACACGGCGATCACCGTAAGCATTGAGCTGGGGGTGAATCGCCGGGTCGCGGGTGGTTGATGCGCTGCCACGCCCGAGGTCTGCGCCGCCGCGGGGGGAGTGGTCCCCGGCGGCATGCCACCACCCGGCTCGAGCCCGGGCGTTCTTAGCGGGTCCGGATTGGGGGGTTGCGCGGTCATCGTCGGCACCGGTCCTTTCGTGGGCTTCCGGGCGGCAGCGGCGCTTTCCTACCGAGCCGCACCGCCACTCGGTCCGTTGCGGCTGCATTCCCGCCCAGCACGCGCCCAAACGGACCGCCGCAAATCGTGCACCGGCGATCGGCTCGCCAATCGGCAGGGCGGTGCGGGGACGGGCGCCTACGCTTCGGCCTGCGGGGTGGGGCTTTGCGCAGATTCCCACTTCGACTCGAGCGCCCTCGTCACCGTGGTGCCCGCCGCCAGGTCGAGCTGGAAGGTCTCCCCGCCGTCACCTTCGAATGTGATGCGGTAGCCGCCGTCGGTGGCGTCTTTGAACACCACCTTGTAGGGCCGTTCACCAGAGCCGCGGTTCACGGAGATGATGTCGCCCGGGGCGACGTCGTCGATCGGTTCGTTACCGGAGACTTTGGACATACCGTCGACGGTAGCCGATCGGGCTCCGCACACCCCACACGCCGTCGGCGGTGATGCCGTCTCGGTTGTGATCGGTGACTTCCCTTGCGGCCCTTATAGATTCACCATCCGACGGCCTCATCGCGGCGCACCAGAAGTGGGTGACGCAGATCACAGGCGTGTTTGATCGGCCGCACCGGTGGAACCACTAACCGTGACACCAACGAACGAACGCAATTCTTGGCTAGCGCCGCAAGGAGACTTTCGATGAGCGAGCAGAACAAAGCCGACGAAGCGCGACGGGGACTGATCGATTCGGTCAAGGGCAAAGCCAAAGAGGTCTTCGGGGCCGTGACCGGCAACGAATCACTGACCGCCGAGGGACAACTCGAACAGACCCAGGCCCACGAGCGCAAGGAAGCGAACGCCATGGAGGCCGTCGCCGAAGCCCAGGCCGAACAGGCACAGGACGATGCGACCCGGGCGAAGGCGGAAGGCGCCCGAGCGCGGGTGGCCGCCAACGCGCAAGCCGTCATGGCCGAGGAATCGATCGAAGCCCAAGAGGCGGCTTCCAAGCGCGCCGCCGAGCAGGCCGCGCGGCAGCGCGCGACCGCCGAGAAGACCCGGGCCGAGCTGGACGCACAGCACGAGATGCAGCGGGCGAAGGCCGAGGAGCGGGCCGAAATCCGCGACGCGTCCGAGGACATCGTCGACGCCGCCGCCGAGCACCAGAGTTCCGTGCAGGTCGCCCGGAACGAGGAGTCGGAGGCCGACCGTCTTCGACGCCAGGCCCAGAACGTGACGAACGACGCCGACCTGCCCTGACGGCGGCCCACAGACAGGAGAAGTTGATGAAGATATCCGAAGTCCCGTTGGCAGTTCTGCGGTTTCACTACCAACTGGCCCGTTTCCCGTTGCAGGTCATCGAGGACCGCGTGGTCACCCGGATCCCCAGCGAGGCGTCCGCGCGCCTGCTCTTCGAGCGCTCGCTCGGCCTGCTGGACACCACCGTCGGCAATGCCCTCGGCGACCCGCAGCTCGTCGAGCGGGGGACCGCGCTCGTCCAGCGCAGCGACGCGCTGGGCCGCGCCGCCCAGCTGGACGCGAAGGCCGCGGCCCGCCGCGAGCAGGCGGACGCGAAGCTGAGGGGCGCCCGCGACCAGGCGATCGAGGACCGCCAGGAGGCTCAGGCGGCGACGCAACAGGAGATCAAAGAGGCGCGCACCACCGCCGAGCAACGCAAGCGCGAAGCGGCGCAGGCGGCCAACCAGCAGAGCGCCGCGGCGAAAAAGCGCGCCGACGAGGCGGCTGACCGGCAAAAGCAGACGGTCGAATCAGCCAAGCGCCAGGTGGAGACCCGGACCAAGGTGGCCGAGAAGGCCGCCGCCAAGGCCGCGGCCGCGAAGATCGACGAGGCCGAGGACAAGCTGGGCGACGCCGCCGAGAGGCGCTCCGAAGCGGACCGGGTGGCCCAACTGGCGGCCGCCGAGAAGCAACAGCGGCAGGACGACTGACGCGTCAGGCGCGCGGCGCCGCGGCCTGGTTGACCTTGTTGGCCGCGAACGTCGCCGCCTGCGCGGTCATTCCCGCGTCGATGTAGGAGACGTGCGCCATGATGTTGCCGCCCGGGGAGCAGATCGGATCATCGGGCGCGCATAGGCTGATGGCCTTGGACGCATAGGCCGGGCTGATGGTCGGTAGCGGTTGACCGCCCCACAGCATGGTCGAAAATCCGCTGCTGGGTTCGCCGAAGAGGGCGACGGCGGCGACGTGATCGGCGACCGTCGGCGACATCGCGTTGGTCGCCAGGTCGATCACCGTCGAGCCCTGCGAGTATCCGCCGAGCACGATCCTGGAGTTCGGGCAGCTGGCGACGGTGTCTTGGATGTGAGTGCTCGCGTCGTTCGACCCGGCGTTCGCGCTGTTGTGGTAGTCGTCGTTGGCCGGGTAGTTGACCGCGTAGACGTCGACGGACTTCCCGCCGAGTTGCGAGGTGAGCGAGTCCACGAAGGCCTGGCCGATGTTGCCCAGACCGGGCTCCTGGTGGGTGCCGCGGGCGAAGACCACCGACACGTCGGCGCACGCATCGGCGCCGGCGGTGGGCAGGGCCGACGGCCCCCAGAGCGGGCTGCTCAACGCCGCCCATGTCGTCGCCAACGAAACACCCACAATGCGCCCAAGTCTGCGTGAACTCATGCCGAAATCCTGTCACATCAACGTTCACGCCGGTCCCGGCGGGCAGGTACCCGTGCGGGCACGGCCGAGTGACCTTGCCGCACAGGTCAATCCGAGGTGGTTCGGATGCGGATGGGCCCGGTCCACTCAGCGTCGGGGTCGACGACGGCGCCGCGCTGCGTGATCTGGACGTCGCCCGCTTTGGCCAGGTCCCGGGCGACCTGCCGGGCGTCGGCCATCAACGCGCGCCAGTTGTCGCCGCCCACGGCCCGGGCGGCGTCTGACGGGCAGATGCTGCTGCGCCGGCCGCGATGCTCGGCCAGCGCGCGGATCGCCGCTTCCAGCCGCTGCCCGACCGGCCCGTCACCGAGAGCGCGCGCGGCGTGGTCGGCCCCGCGCCCGCCGCCGTCAAGGACCCGCGCCAGCTCGGCCCGCAATCGCTCACCCGCCCGACCGGTCAAGGCCACCGCGCGGCTAGCGGCCGCGCCACTGCGGCTTGCGCTTTTCGGCCCAGGCCCGAAGCCCCTCGCCGACGTCCTCGGTCGCGCCGGCCACCTTGCGCATGGTCTCGCCGAAGCGGACCGACTCGATCCAGCCCATGTCCGCGGTTCGCCACGCCACCTCCTTGGTGGCCCGTTGGGCCAAGGGCGCCGCCTCGGTGAGCGTGCGGGCCCACGCCTTGGCCTCGGCCTGCAGCTGATCGGGTTCGACCAGCCTCCACACCAGACCGACCTCCTTGGCCCGCTCCGCGCTCATCGGCTTGCCGGTCAGGAGCAGCTCCATGGCGTTCGCCCAGCCCACCCGCTGCGGAAGCCGGATGGCCCCGACGATGGTCGGCACCCCGATCGCGACCTCGGGAAAGCAGAACGTGGCCTCGGTGCTGGCGATGACGAAATCGCAGAACAGCACCCCGGTCACCCCGTAGCCGATGCAGGGCCCGTGCACGGCGGCGATGGTCGGCTTGAACAGCTCCATCCCGGATTCGAAGGAGTTGATCGTCGGCTTCTCCCAGAACGTGCCGCCAAAGGTGCCGACCGAGCCCTCGCCGTCCTTGAGGTCACCGCCGGCGCAGAAGACGCCGCCGTTGGCCGTCAGGATCCCGACCCACGCGTCCAGGTCGTCGCGGAAACGATCCCAGGCCGCGTTCAGATCCTGGCGCAGGGCGCCGTTGATGGCGTTGCGAGCCTCGGGGCGGTTGAGGGTGATGGTGGCGACGTGGTCGTCCAGCTCATAGGTGACGAGGCTCATGGGTTCACCCTAGGGCGGCCGACGCCGGCGATGGCACGCCTATCCTGGCCAAAGTGCCCGAACTGTCCGTCGCGGATCTGCGCAGCCGCCTTGACGGTCTGACCATCCGCGACGCGTCCCGCCTCGGGAGGCGCCTGAAAAACCTCCGCGGCGCGCAACCCGACCAACTGCGCCAGCTCGCGGAGCAGATCGCGAGGGCCGAAGTGCTCGTCGCCACGCGGCGGGCCGCCGTGCCGGCCATCGCCTACCCCGACCTGCCGGTGAGCGAGCGGCGCCGGGAGATCGCCGACGCCGTGCGGGCCAACCAGGTCGTCGTCGTCGCCGGCGAAACCGGTTCGGGGAAAACCACCCAACTGCCCAAGATCTGTCTCGACGCCGGCCGCGGCGTCCGCGGAACCATCGGGCACACCCAGCCCCGGCGGCTGGCCGCCCGCACGGTCGCGCAGCGCATCGCCGACGAATTGGGTGGCCCCCTCGGCGAAACCGTCGGCTACACCGTCCGGTTCACCGATCAGGTCAGCGACCGCACGCTGATCAAGCTGATGACCGACGGCATCCTGCTCGCCGAGATTCAGCGCGACCGCCGCCTGCTGCGCTACGACACGCTGATCCTCGACGAGGCCCACGAACGCAGCCTGAACATCGACTTCTTGCTGGGCTACCTGCGCGAACTGCTGCCGCGCCGCCCCGAGCTGAAGGTGATCATCACCTCGGCAACCATCGAGCCGCAACGGTTCTCGGACCACTTCGGCGGCGCGCCGATCATCGAGGTGTCCGGGCGGACGTACCCGGTGCAGATCCGCTACCGGCCGTTGGAACTTCCCGTCGCGAGCGGTGCCGAGGAGGACCCCGACGACCCCGACCACGAGATCGTCCGCACCGAAACCCGCGACGAGGTCGAGGCGATCGTCGACGCGATCGCAGAACTCGAGGCCGAGCCGCCCGGGGACGTGCTGGTGTTTCTCTCGGGGGAACGCGAAATCCGTGACACCGCAGAGGCTTTGGCGGGCCTGAAGCACACCGAGGTGCTTCCGCTGTACGCCCGGCTACCGACCGCCGAACAGCAGAAGGTATTCGCGCCGCACACCGGGCGCCGGGTGGTGCTGGCGACCAACGTCGCCGAGACGTCGCTGACGGTGCCCGGCATTCGCTACGTCGTCGACCCCGGCAATGCCCGCATCTCGCGCTACAGTCGCCGGTTGAAGGTGCAGCGGTTGCCGATCGAACCGATCTCGCAGGCGTCCGCCGCGCAACGCGCGGGCCGCTGCGGCCGGGTCGCCGCCGGTGTGTGCATTCGCCTGTACTCCGAGCAGGATTTCGCGGCCCGCGCGCGCTACACCGAGCCCGAGATCCTGCGGACCAACCTCGCCGCCGTGCTGTTGCAGATGGCGGCGCTGCGGCTGGGCGAGGTGGAGAACTTCCCATTCCTCGACCCGCCGGACCGGCGCAGCATCCGCGACGGGGTGCAGTTGCTGCAGGAGCTGGGGGCGTTCGATGCCCACGGGGCGATCACCGAGCTCGGCCGCCGCCTGGCGCGGCTGCCGGTCGACCCCCGGCTGGGCCGGATGATCCTGGCAGCCGAAACCGAGGGCTGCGTGCGGGAGGTTCTGGTGCTGGCCGCGGCGCTGACCATCCACGACCCGCGGGAACGGCCGGCCGACCGCGAAGAGGCCGCTCGCCAGAAGCATGCCCGATTCGCCGACGAGAACTCCGATTTCCTGTCGTATCTCAACCTCTGGCGCTACCTGCGGGAGCAACGCAACAGGCTGTCGGGCAACGGCTTTCGGCGGATGTGCCGGGAGGAGTTCCTGCACTATCTGCGCATCCGCGAGTGGCAGGACCTGGTCGGGCAGCTGCGCGGCATCGCGCGCGACCTGGGTGTGGTCGAGTCCGACGAACCGGCCGATCCGGCCCGCGTGCATGCGGCACTGCTGGCCGGGTTGCTGTCGCATGTGGGCATGCGCCGCGAGGACGGCCGCGAGTATCTGGGCGCCCGCAACTCCCGCTTCGTGCTGGCGCCGGGCTCGGTGCTGACCAAGCGGCCGCCGCGCTGGGTGGTCGTGGCCGAGCTGGTCGAAACCAGCCGCCTGTTCGGGCGCACCGCCGCGCGCATCCAGCCGGAGGTCGTCGAGCGGGTCGCGGGCGACCTGGTGCAGCGCACCCACAGCGAACCGCATTGGGACGCCAAGCGCGGCGAGGTGATGGCCTACGAGCGGGTCACGCTGTACGGGCTGCCACTGGTGGCGGGCCGCCGCGTCGGATACGCCGGGGTCGAGCCGGCGGTGGCGCGGGAATTGTTCATCCGGCACGCGCTGGTGGAGGGCGACTGGCAGACCCACCATCACTTCTTCCGCGACAACGCGCGGCTGCGGGCCCAGCTCGAGGAACTCGAGGAGCGGGCCCGCCGCCGCGACCTGCTCGTGGGCGACGACGAGGTGTACGCGTTCTACGACGCGCGCATCCCCGGAGATGTCGTCTCCGCGCGGCACTTCGACGCGTGGTGGCGCAAGCAGCGGCACAAGACCCCGCAACTGCTGACTTTCACCCGCGACGACCTGTTGCGCACCGGCGACGCAGCCGACGCCGAGCGGCCGACGGCCTGGCATTCCGGCGATGTCACCCTGCCCCTGACCTACCGGTTCGAGCCGGGCGCCGCCGACGACGGCGTCACGGTGCATGTGCCGATCGACGTGCTCGCCCGGCTGGGCGGCGACGAGTTCGCCTGGCAGGTGCCGGCGCTGCGCGAGGAGCTGGTGACCGCCCTCATCCGCTCACTGCCAAAGGACTTGCGCCGCAACTTCGTTCCCGCCCCCGACGCCGCCCGCGCCGTGCTGGGTGGGATCGATCCGGCGGGCGAGCCGCTGCTGCCGGCGCTGCAGCGCGAATTGCGCCGTCGCAGCGGCATATTGGTGCCCGTCGACGCCTTCGACCTGGATAAGCTGCCGGCGCATCTGCGGGTGACCTTCGCGGTCGAATCCGGCGACGGCACCGAGGTCGCGCGCGGCAAGGACCTGGCGGCGCTCCAGCGACGGCTGGCCGGCCCGGCTCGCCGGGCCGTCGCGCAGGCGGTCGCCGCCGAACTGGAACGGACGGGCCTGCGTGTCTGGCCCGACGAGCTGGACGCGCTGCCGCGCACCGTCGAGCGGACGGTCGACGGACGCGCGGTGCGCGGCTTTCCCGGTTTCGTCGACGCGGGCGGCGCGGTCGACCTTCGGGTGTTTGCGACGCCGGAAGAGCGGGACGTCCTGTTGGGGCCCGGCCTTCGCCGACTGGTGCGGCTGTGCGTGGCGTCGCCGGTCAAATCGATTGAGCGACAACTGAGCCCACGTTCGCGGCTGGCACTCGGCGCCAACCCCGACGGATCCCTGACCGCACTGCTCGAAGACTGCGCCGACGCCGCGACCGACGCGCTGGTCACCGGACCGGTGTGGACCCGCGACGAGTTCAGCGCGTTGTGCGACCGGGTCGGCAAGGCGTTGGCGTCGTCGACCGTCGACATCGTGGGCCGCGTGGAGCGGGTGCTGGCCGCGGCGCAACAGGTGCACCTGCTGCTACCGGGACAGCCGCCGCCCGCGCAGGCCGACGCGATCGCCGACATCCGCGCCCAGCTGGAGCGGCTTTTGCCGCCGGGGTTCGTCACCGTCACCGGGCGCCCCCGCCTGGCCGACCTCACCCGGTACCTGACCGCCATCCGGCAGCGCCTTGACCGGCTTCCGCACGCGATAGCGGCCGACCGCGACCGGATGCAGCGGGTGCACGCGGTGCAGCGGGCATACGACGAACTGGCGGCCACGCCGCCACCGGCGACGGACGACATCCGCGACATCGCCTGGCAGATCGAGGAATTGCGGGTAAGCCTGTGGGCCCAGCAGCTGGGCACCCCGCGGCCGGTGAGCGAACAGCGGATCTACCGCGCCATCGATGCGCTGCGGGACCGCTAAGCGAACTATTGCCCTCCCACTCTCAACCTATAGCGCACTGGGGGGCTTGCCGCAAGGGCGGGGTGATGCCGCACAATCGCTGGCCGAAGTCGATTTTCGCACTTCTTGGGGGGTTGAAAAGTTGTCAAGCAAGAACGTCGACCACGCGGTGCTGGTTGCCGGAGGGGGCCCGACCGGGCTGATGTTGGCCGGTGAACTGGCGTTGGCGGACGCCGACGTGGCGATCGTCGAACGGCGCGTCGACCAGGGCCTGGTCGGTGCCCGCGCCGGGGGTCTGCACGCGCGCACCATCGAGGTCCTGGATCAGCGCGGGATCGCCGACCGGTTTCTCGCCCGGGGCCAGGTCGCCCAGGTCGCCGGGTTTTCGCAGATCCGTCTGGACATCAGCGACTTTCCCACCCGGCACCCCTACGGTCTGGCGTTGTGGCAGAACGAGATCGAGCGCATACTCGCCGACTGGGTGCGCGAGCTCGGGGTGCGGTTCTATCGCGGGCATGAGGTGACGGGCATCGCCCAATCCGGCTCCGGCGTGGACGTCGCGCTGTCCGATGGCCGCTCGCTGTGTGCGGGATACCTCGTCGGCTGCGACGGCGGGCGCAGCGTGGTCCGCAAAGCCGCCGGCATCGATTTCCCCGGATGGGAGCCCACCACCAGCTACCTGCTCGCCGAGGTCGAAATGGATTTAGGGGCAGGCGATTCCCCGCGCTGGGGAATCCACCATGACGCGCTCGGCGTGCATTCCCTGGCCGCCCCCGAGGACGGCGGGGCCGTGCGCGTCATGGTCACCGAGCGCAGCCTCAATCCCAACAGCGAACCCACGCTGGGCGAGCTGCGTGCGGCGCTCATCGCCGTCTACGGAACCGACTACGGGATTCACAGCCCCGCTTGGCTTTCCAGGTTCACCGACACGGCGCGGCAGGCCGCGGCCTACCGCGAGGGGCGCATCCTGCTGGCCGGTGACGCCGCGCATGTCCATCACCCGGTGGGCGGGCAGGGCCTGAACACCGGTGTGCAGGACGCGGTCAACCTGGGATGGAAGCTGGGTCAGGTGGTCAACGGGATCTCGCCCAAGGGCCTGCTGGACACCTATCACACCGAGCGCCACCCGGTCGCCGCACGCGTGCTGCGCAACGCCGTCGCGCAGATGGCGCTGCTCCGCCCGGACGACCGCACCAAGGCCCTGCGCGACACCATGTCCGACCTGCTGGCCATGGAGGAACCGCGCAAGCGGTTCGCCGCCATGATGTCGGGTCTGGACATCCGCTACGACCTGGGCGACGGGCACCCGCTGCTCGGACGCCGCATGCCCGACCTCGACCTGGTGACCGCCGACGGCCCGCGGCGCGTCTACGTGTTCCTGCACCAGGCCCGCCCGGTGCTGCTCAACCTCGGCGAACCGGGCCGATTCGACATCACCCCCTGGGCACAGCGGGTTGCGCTGATCGACGCGAAATGTGCCGGTGGCTGGGAACTTCCGGCTGTCGGTGCGGTCACGGCCCCCGATGCCGTGCTGATCCGGCCGGACGGACATGTGGCCTGGGTGGAAGACTCCGGCGACTCCGGGCTTCGCAGCGCCCTCACCGCGTGGTTCGGCGGTTAACTTCTAGTCGGGCGGTTCGTCGCCGGTGCCGCGGGTGGGGGTGCTTTCCCGGTCGCTGGGCTTGCCGGCCACCCCTTCGGCCTCCCGGTCGTCGGCGACCTTTTCCTCGAGCTGGTCGACGATGTCCTCCAGCTCCTGAGAGTGCCCGCGTAGGTCTTTGTCGGGATTCGTCATATCGCTTTCCATAGACTCTGGTTGGGTACCGCCCCGTCGGTACCCAGTACCCCGTCAGCCGCGCGGTAACCGAAATCGTTGGTTGGTGGCGACAAAGGACCACGTTGTCCGAGCTAGACGTGACGGACGCGACATTGCGCCGCGTCGGTGGAAGTATCGCAAGAGTGGCAGACAAGAAACCGCAGACCATCTCTTACCCGGCGCCGGATCAACGGCGGCGCCGCCACGACACCGACCCGCTGGACCCCCATGTCATCGTCCTGTTCGGCGCGACGGGAGATCTGGCGAAACGCAAGTTGCTCCCCGGGCTGGCGTACCTGGACCAGTCCGAACTCGCGCCCGACATCCAGATCGTCGCGACGTCGCTGGAAGACCTGAGTGACGACGACTTCCGCGAGATCGCCAAGGACGCGATCGATTCGTTCGGCAGCCACAAGCTCACGTCCGAGCAGTGGGCCAACTTCGCCAAGATCATCACCTACGTTCCGCAGGGCGACGGACCGGAGGCGCTGGCCGAGGCGGTTGCCGAAGCCGAAGCCAACCTGGGTCCCAACGTCAGGCGGTTGCATTACCTGTCGGTACCGCCGAAGGCCGCGCGCGAAGTCATCACCATGCTGCGGGACGCCAAGCTCGTCGAGCGCTCGCGCGTGGTGATGGAGAAGCCGTTCGGAACCGACCTGGCCAGCGCGGTGGCGCTCAACGACTTCGTGCACGAAACCTTCGAGGAATCCCAGATTTTCCGCATCGACCACTTCCTGGGCAAGGAGGCCGCGCAGAACATCCTGGCGTTCCGCTTCGCCAACGGCCTGTTCGAGCCGATCTGGAACCGCAACTTCATCGACCACATTCAGATCGACATCCCCGAAGCGCTGGGCCTGGATGAGCGGGCGAACTTCTACGAGGAAACCGGCGCCTACAAGGACATGGTGGTGACCCACCTGTTCCAGGTGATGGCGTTCGTCGTCATGGAGCCACCGACGGCGCTCGAGCCCTTCGCCATCAGTGAAGAAAAGAACAAGGTGTTCCGGTCGATGCTGCCGGTGAAGCCCTCGAACGTGGTGCGCGGGCAGTACATCGGCTACCGCGACGAGAAGGGCGTGGCGAAGGATTCCGACACCGAGACGTTCATCGCCCTCAAGGTCGGCATCGACAACTGGCGGTGGGCGGGCGTGCCCATCTACCTTCGCACCGGCAAGAAGATGGCCGAGGGCATCCGCATCATCTCGATCGCTTTCAAAGAGGCCCCCCGGACGATGTTTCCGCCCGGCTCGGGGGTGGGCACCCAGGGGCCCGACCACCTCACCTTCGACCTCGCCGACAACTCGAAAGTCTCGTTGTCCTTCTACGGCAAGCGGCCCGGACCGGGCATGAAGCTGGACAAGCTGTCCATGCAGTTCTCCTCGCAGGAGATCGACACCGTGGTGGACGTGCTGGAGGCGTACGAACGGCTCATCCTCGACGCGATGCGCGGCGATCACACCCTGTTCAACACCGCGGAGGGCATCGAATCGCTATGGGAGCGTTCGCAGGACCTGCTCGACGACCCGCCGCCGGCGAAGCTGTATCAGCCGGGCACCTGGGGACCCAACGCCATTCATCAGTTGATCGCCCCCAACGCGTGGCGGTTGCCGTTCGAGCGGGAGTGGCGCGAAGCCAAACCCAACGACGGCTGAGGGCGCGCTCAGCCGAGTTTGGCGCTGACGTAGGTGATGGCGTGCCGGAACTGCCGGAGAATCTCGTTGTCGGGGAGGACGAAGCCGTATTCGGCATATAACTCCTCGGTGGGGTAGAGGGTGACGGCCCACCCGGTGGCGGCCAGGTGCTCCCCGGCGGGCTGGCGTTCCCCCTGCCAAACCAGTTCGGCCACATCGATGTCGAGTCCGTGCTTGCGCCACGCCGTGCGCATTGCCCGCGCGCGCTCGTCGCTGAACACGCCCATGTCGGTGATGTTCTCGGTGGCCAGCCGGCTGCCCGGCGCGCTGAGCGCGGTGATGCTGTCCAACAGTCGGTCCTGGGCCTGCGGCGGCAGGTAGGGCAACAGGCCTTCGGCGATCCACGCGGTGGGCGTTGCAGTGTCAAAGCCTTTGTCCCGCAATGCGGTTGGCCAATCCTCACGCAGGTCTATGCCCACGGTCCGGCGCTCGGCGGTCGGTTCGGCACCCATCCGGGCCAGCGTGTCGCCCTTGAACGCGATGACCTCGGGCTGATCCACCTCGTAAACCACCGTGCCCGCGGTCCAGTCCAACCGGTAGGCCCGGGCGTCAAGGCCGGCGGCCAAGATCACGGCCTGGCGGATCCCGGTGCTGGTCGCGGACGTGAGGAAATCGTCGAAAAACTTGGTGCGCACGGCGATCTGCTCGCGGCGTTGCTGCAGGGTCAGGGGCATGTCGTCGCTGTCGAGCGGGATCTGGCCGTCCAGCATGCGGACGAAGAACGGGTGCCCGACCGCGCGGACCAACGGCTCGGCGAACCGGTCGTCGAGCAGCGGGTCCGGCTCACGGGAGGCGAGCGCCCGGGACGCGGCGACCATCGTCGCGGTCGCCCCCACGCTGGACGCCAAATCCCAGCTGTCGCCCTCGGTGCGCGCAGAACCAAGTGATGACACTTTCTCGCTCCCTCCTGTTTCGCCGCCGATCGCCTGCGCGACCACACCGCCAAGACCGAAGGGTACTTTCTGCCTATGCCGCGCACCACGCGCCCGCTCCGCTAGACGACAGGAAGCGATTCACTTGGCACCGACCCTGCGCCCTCGACGCTCCGCCCTCTACCTGCCCGGCAACAAGCCGCGAGCGTTGGAGAAGGGAAAGTCGTTGCCCGCGGACGTGGTGATTTTCGACCTCGAGGACGCGGTCGGGCCCGACGCCAAAGCCGGCGCCAGGGCCGCGGTCTGCGACGCCATCGCGGCGGATGGCTACCGGCCCCGCGAGGTCGTGGTGCGCATCAACGGCCTGGACACCGAGTGGCACGACGCGGACTTGGCGGCGGTGGCCGGTTCGGCCGCCCACGGAGTGTTGGTCCCGAAAGTGGAGTCAGGCGAGCAGGTTCGGGCCCTGGCCGCCGCGCTCGACGGGCTCGGTGCGCCGGAGTCGTTGCGGGTGTGGGTGATGATCGAAACGCCGAGGTCCTTCCTGAGGGCCGAGGAGATCGCCTCGGCCAGTGACCGGTTGGCCGCGTTGGTCGTCGGCACCAACGACCTGGTGAACGACCTGCACGGTTTGCACGTGCCCGGCCGTGCGCCGGTGCTGGCCGCGTTGTCGTTGGCGGTGCTGGGGGCCAGGGCGGCCGGCAAGGTGATCCTGGACGGGGTCTTCAACGACATCACCGACGAAGACGGCTTCCAGGCGGAAGCGCGGCAGGGCCGCGAAATGGGTTTCGACGGTAAGACTTTGATCCATCCGTCCCAGATCGGCCCGGCCAACGATCTGTTCGGTCCGTCGCAGCAAGACGTCGCCGACGCCCGCAGGGTGGTCGCGGCCTACGAAGAGGCCCGCGCCGCGGGGACCAGCGTCATCACCGTGGACGGTCGCATGATCGAAAGCCTGCACGTCCGCAACGCGGAACGGATCCTCGCCCTCGCGGATCTGATCGCGGAATTAGCGTCCGCCTCCTAGGCGATGTGGCTCACTGCTTGTCGACTCGCCCGGCGATTTGACCGGCGACCTTGACGGCCGAGTCTGGATCCTTGCGGAGCGCGCTGACATCGATCGCGACGTTGTTGCGCACCGTCAGCGCCCGCTGGGCGGTAATCGTGAGCAGCACGTTGCCGTTGTCGCGCATCGTCATGGTCAGGGTGGTGCTCAACGTTCCGTTGGAGTTGGTGACCGGTCCCACCTGCCAACCCGTCTCCGGGGTGTCCTGGCCGGCCGGCGTGGTGAATTGACGGTTGGCGCAGGCGGGCCAGCGCTGGGCCGACTGGGCGAAGAAGGCGCCGGCCTCCTTCGCGGTCGGGAACAACACCAGCACCTGTTCGACCTCGGGGTCCGGTTCGTTCGAGTTGGGAGGGAGGGAAGCGACCTCGTCGTCACCGCTGACCGCGGTGTAACCGCTGCCGGCATACACGGGAGCCTGCCCAGGGCCGAACGCGTAGACGCAGTCGTCGGGGAATTTCCAGCCCGCGGGCCACGGCTGCTTCGCCGCGTCGTCCTTCAGCTTGTCGTTCTTTTCCTTGCTCTTCGATCCGGTGACGCCCAGCGCCGCGTCCAGATCGGCCGAGGAGAGCAGCAAGCCCGACAGGGCGGCCTGCGCGACGGGCGGCGCCGTCGAGGTCGTCGTCGACGAGCCGGAGCCGCTTCCGTTGCTGCCGCCGCACGCGACAACCAGGACGCCGGTAGCGGCGACGGCGACTGCGGTTGATAGTTGGCGCATGTTGCTCACCCTTCGTGATTGCATCCGCTGCCGGAAGCCGGACGGAAGCATAACCGCTGCGGCAGCAAATCGTGCGGTTCACCGCAAACTTTTGCAGGAGCCGTCGTGTGCGCCGCGCGTTTCGGGGCAGTCGGCGACCCGACCAGTGGGCTGACGGCGTCCCGGCGACGCCCGGCAATCATGAAACGTTCGCAGATCAAGGGTTTCCCAGGGCAATAAAAATGGGCGGTACGCGGCCGCGAACAGAGCCGGCGCACGCCGCCTCGATGCGGATTCGAACGGTCCACGCTGCGGTGCGAGGCATGTTGCCGATAAGGTGCATGCAGCAAACACCACCTGAAGAAGCGGAGGAGCGTCCGATGAGGCTAGACCGAACCACGATCGCAGGGGCAGTCGCCATCGCGATCGTCACCGCGGGTTGCTCGAACGGCGCATCGACCCCCGCCTCCTCGTCCAGCCAGTCGCCGACATCGAGCTCACAATCTCCACCCTCGACGACGACGCCATCGGCGTCGGCTGCGGCAGGCGGCCCGTTGGATCAGTCCACCTGCCTGGACGTCTCGTTCGCCAAAGACAACTTGATGGTGGCCAACAACCCCGAGAAGGCGCGCAAGTACGCCGACACGCTGGAGAAGTACGGGCCGCCCGACAACGTGAAGGCCGCGATCGAGCACTTCGTCACCACCGGCGGCGCGCGGCCCGACGATCCCGACCTGAACGCCAACAGGGACCTGATCACCGGTTGGATCAAGCAGGTCTGCCCCAACGTGAATCCCTGAGCACGCGGGCATTTGGCCCGGGCGGGTGGATCAACGGTGGCCACGCGGTAGGTTGGTCCGGTCCCGGGTTATCGAGAGGAGGGACCGTGCGCACAAGCGCGGCCATGTCCGAAGCCGACCGCACATGGATGGTCGACACGCTGCTCGCGCTGCTCCAAACGCCGAGTCCGGCGGGGCGGACGGACGCGGTGATGCAGCTCATCGGCGACATCTTCGATGGCTTTGGTGTGCCGTTCGAGCTGACCCGGCGCGGCGCGCTGACCGCCGAACTCCCGGGCGAGTCGGCAACCACCGACCGCGCGCTCGTCGTACACGCCGACACGATCGGTTGCATGGTGCGTCGGCTCAAGGACAACGGCCGCCTCGAGGTGATTCCGGTCGGCACCTTCTCGGCCCGCTTCGCCGCCGGCGCCCGGGTGCGCATCTTCTCCGACGACCCCGACGAATTCATCACCGGCACGGTCCTGCCGCTGAAGGCCAGCGGGCACGCATTCGGCGACGAGATTGATCTGCAGCCCACCGACTGGGAACACGTCGAGGTGCGAGTCGACCGCAAGGTGTCCTCGCGCGAGGACCTGATCCGCCTCGGCCTACAGGTCGGCGACTTCGTCGCGTTCATCGCCAGTCCGGAACTCACCGCCGACGGCTACATCGTCTCCCGGCACCTCGACGGAAAGGCCGGCGTCGCAATTGCTCTCGCGCTCGCCAAGAACTTTGCCGAGCAGAAAATCGTGCTGCCGCACCGCACGATGGTGATGATCACCATCACCGAGGAGGTCGGTCACGGCGCCAGCCACGGACTGCCCGCCGACGTCGCCGAGTTGGTATCGGTGGACAACGCGGTGTGCGCACCCGGCCAGCATTCGATCGAGGACGGCGTGACGATCCCGATGGCCGACCTCCATGGACCGTTCGACTACCACCTCACCCGGAAGCTGTGCAAGCTCGCCGGGGAACTCGGCGTCCCGTGCGCGCGAGATGTGTTCCGGTTCTACCGCTCCGACGCCGCCGCGGCGATCGAGGCGGGCGCGGGCACGCGCGCCGCGCTGGTCGGGTTCGGGCTCGACGGCAGCCACGGCTGGGAGCGCACCCACCTGGATTCGCTGCAGGCGGCGTATTGCCTGCTGCACGCCTGGCTGCAGACGCCGCTGACCTTCGCCCAGTGGGACGCCAAGCCGTCGGGCAAGCTGCGCGACTTCCCGTCGTCCAAGCAGCCGGCGCCGAGCGAGCGGTGGGTGCCGCTGGCGCGCGGGGAACTCGATTCGCCCGGCGAGGCCTCGCCGGGTTCGGTTTGGCCGCCGTCGGAGGGCCCGCAGTCCTGAGCCGCTGACGCCTACCGGCCGCCGCGGGGCATCCGGTCAGCGCGCCAGCACCGGGACTTCATCGGGACGTCGATCGCTTTCGCACCGGGAAAGCGCTCGTCCAGTGCGGCGCGGGCATTGGCCAGTCGCGCGGCGCGCTCGTCCGGGGACGCGATGATCACCCTGCTGTACGTGCCGACCATCGCGACGACATCGTCGATGGTCATGGTCCGCACAAACGTGAACGTCTCGCGGGAAACGTTATGGAATATCTGCGGGTCGGGAAGCACGACGTTCTCGTGGCGCCGGCGGAAGCGGTCGGGGGATTCCGCATCGGGCGTGTCCTCGCCCGGAAGCAGGTCCAGTTCGCGGACCCAATCCACCTCACGGTCTCGACTGGTCCAAATCAGGCCGAACCGCCCGTTGTCGCGCAGTACCCGCCCGATCTCCGGGACGGCGCGCTCGGGATCCATCCAGTGCCAGGCCGAGGAGACGAACACCGCGTCGACGGCCGCGTCCTCGAGCGGGATCGACTCACCCGTGCCCTCGACGGCCCGCACCTCGGGCGACCGCCCGGTAAGCACCGCACGCATGCGCGCGTCGGGCTCCACGGCGATCACCTCGGTCGCCCTGCCGAGCAGCGCCCGGGTGAACAGCCCGGTGCCCGCGCCCAGGTCGACTGCCACCTTGCACCGGGGCGGCAGCAGCCAGTCCACCGCGTCTTGCGGAGGTCTCGGGCGGAAACCGTCGTAGTCCTGGGCAATCGAGCCGAAGGAGAGCGCGCGTTCATGGCGATCGGTCATATCCGCCAAGGTAATCCGGTTCGCTGGGCAAGACGTGAGAAAGGGTTGTGCCTCACCACAGCGCGCTGTGATTGACCAGCGCATCGGCCATCAGCCCGATTCCGAAGACCAGGAACAGCAGCCGCACGGATAGCGGGCCGTAGCGGGTGAGGGCGCGGACCAGCCGACGCTGAATGCGCTTGGCTCGCATGGTCTTTCTCATCGAGAGGGCAAGGATCAGCAGCGGCGGGGAAAGCGCGATCGCCCAATAGACGACGATGACCAATGGCCACAGCGGCGGCCGCGGATGCAGGGCGGCGAGCATGGCCAAGCCGGTGAGATAGGGAATCGCCGTGGGCGCCTGGCCACTACCGACCGCCAGCCCGAGGAAACCGAGCAGCCAGGGACGCTCGCGCATCGCCGCCAATGCCCAACCGGGAGCCGATGATTGGGCGGTCAACGGAAAGTAGGCCAGGCAGGTCAGCACCAGGCCGAGCACCAGCTCGCCCCAGAAACGGATGGCCGGTGTCACGTGAAACCCGACGACATGCGTCAAGAAGCTGAGACCCAGCACAGTGCAAAGCCCGAAGGTGGTGGTCACGGCGAACACGCCCGCGACGTAGCTCAACGCGCCCGGAATCGGTGATCGCCGGCTCAACCGGCTGTCGAAGATGACCGCGGATACCACGCCCACATTGAGGACGTTCAACGAATCGAGCAACGCCAGGCCGGCAAGCGCCACCAACAGAGCACCCACGCGGCCCCGACCCCGCCTACCGCGTGAACTCGCCGGGAGCGGACGTGGACGCGGCGACCATGCTGCAGACAATACGAGGCGGAGCGTGGCGTGTCTGTTCGAGGCGGCGTCGACGAGTGCCGTGGAGCGCATCACCGCGGCGGCTCGTATCGGTTTCGATCCGGTCACAGGGCATGGGGCACCGCGGGTTTCGTTGTCGCCCGTTTGACAATGCGGACATGAGGCAGACGCGGGAGCCCGGCGATGGCGCGTGAGATATCCCGCCAGACGTTCCTGCGGGGCGCCGCCGGAGCGTTGGCCGCCGGCACGGTGTTCGGCTCGGCGCGGGCCACCGCCGCCCCCAACCCCACCGGCTGGGAGGGGCTGTCCACCGCGATCGGCGGGCAGGTGCTGCTGCCCGACAACGGCGGTTACGGTTCGGCCAAGCAGGTGTTCAACACCAATTTCAACGGCTCGACGCCCGCCGCGATCGTCGCCCCGACGTCGCCCGCGGACGTGCAGAAGGCCATGGCGTTCGCCGCCGCCCACAACCTGAAGGTGGCGCCGCGCAGCGGCGGGCACTCCTACATCGGCGCCTCGACCGCTAACGGCGTCATGGTGCTCGACCTCCGCCAGCTGCCGGGGGGCATCAATTACGACGCCGCCACCGGGAACATCACCGTGGCGCCCGCGACCAGCTTGTATGCGATGCATCAGACGCTGGCCGGCGCCGGCCGGGGCATCCCGACGGGCACGTGCCCGTCGGTCGGCGCGTCCGGGCACGCGCTGGGCGGGGGATTGGGCGCCAACTCCCGCCACGCGGGTCTGCTCTGTGACCAGCTGGTGTCGGCGTCGGTCGTGCTCCCCGGCGGGCAGGCGGTGACCGCCTCCAACGCCAGCAACCCCGACCTGTTCTGGGCGTTGCGCGGTGGCGGTGGCGGAAACTTCGGCGTGACCACCTCGCTGACCTTCGCCACGTTCCCGACCACCGATCTCGACGTGGTGAATCTCAACTTCCCGCCAGAGGCGTTCGCGCAGGTGTTGGTCGGCTGGCAGAACTGGCTGCGCACCGCCGACCGGAACAGCTGGGCGTTGGCGGATGCCACCGTGGAGCCGATGGGAACGCACTGCCGCATCATGGCCACCTGCCCGGTCGGGTCGGGCGCCAGCGTCGGGGCCAACATCACCAAAGCCGTTGGCGTGCAACCGACGGGGACCGAGAACCACACGTTCAACTACCTGGACCTGGTGCGGTATCTGGCCGTGGGCAACCTCAACCCGGCACCGCTCGGATACGTCGGCGGGTCCGACGTGCTGCCCGTCGTCGACGCGGCCACCGCCCAGGGAATCACCCAGGCCGTCAACGCCTTTCCCCGCGGAGCGGGCCGCATGTTGGCGATCATGCATGCACTCGACGGCGCCCTCGCCGATGTGGCGCCTGGGGCGACCGCATTCCCGTGGCGCCGGCAGTATGCGTTGGTGCAGTGGTACGTGGAGACCGGTGACGCGGGGGCGGCGACGAACTGGCTCAACACCGCGCACCAGGCCGTGCAAGGGCACTCGGTGGGGGGATACGTGAACTACATCGAGGCGAACCAACCCGCCTCGAGGTATTTCAGCTCGAACCTGTCGCGGCTGGCCGCCGTGCGGCAGAAGTACGATCCCAGCCGAATCATGTTCTCGGGGCTGAATCTCTAGTGAATGGCGCCTGCGTCTGACGCCGGGACATAATCCCGACCATGACGGACGCGATAAAGGTGACGCTCAATCGCAGCAGCGTCGCGATGGGCGACGACGTCGACTCCCATCGAGAGTTCTGGGTCTTCCCCTATTCGGCCACCGTCGACGACCTCCTGGTTGAAATCACCCACTACGTTCCCGGAGTCGCCGGGGCGGCCGGCTGGGTTGCGGACGTCAACACCGAAGACGAAGCGTGCCGACGCGACCTCGGCGCGATCTACACGCGCGACGACCTGAAGCAAGAACCGCACATCTGCAGGCTGATGCCCGGTAAGACAACATTGGGCGAGCTGGCCCGTTGGGCGAGGGTACCGGACCTTGAGGTTTATGTCCGCTACCTGACCTGGGACATGGCACGCCCGCTCACGCGCAGCGAAGTCATCGCCGGGCCCACTTACACCGGCGCCCAACCGACCAAGCTGCAATCCGAAGCCGCCGCAGAGGCCAACACGGACTGGACCCTGGTGCACGAGCTGAATCGACGCGCGAACGCGATCGCGACAGCCCGGCGGGATTGGATTCGCACCAATGTCCTCTCGCGGACCGCCCCACCGCCCGGGACCGAGATCTTCATCGCCCGGAACTTTCACTACTTGGCCGATCGGCACTGCCACGCCAGCATGAATGTGGCCGCGCAGCTGTTGAAGACCGACGAAGCGCGATACGAAAACCTAGAGCTTTCAGGTGATTTCGACACCCGCCCGGCCATGGTTACCCTGGCCATGGTGCTTGCCGCGTTTGAGTGGAAAGCCGTCCGCGGCAACTGGCGAGCTGGGGACCGCCCATACCTCAAGCCGTACTTCGAGTACCTGGAAGGCTGCGGCTACCGGCTCGCACCAATCGAACAAGTGATCGCCGGCCGCATCACCGCCGAGCAATTGACATTCTCCGCAACCGACACCGCCAGGCTGGACCGCATCCGCCAATTGCGGGAGCTGCAATACCAGCTACGCATGAACCGCTACTACAACAACTCGCTGAGCGATGACCAATATCGCGCGGCCATCGGTTCCGTCCACGCGGAACTGACCGAACTCGGCGAGTTGCCCGGGCCCATCTAGGCGCCGCCGCGCGAGTGACCAAGCGTCAATTCCACGTCGGGACGTGGCCTTCTAGTTCGTCGAGTAACGCGCGATTGAAGCCGAAGGCCAATTTGACCTCGTCGACAATCCGCTCGATGTCGGCCGCGCCGGTGCCCAGCGCATCGATCCGCGCCCGGTAGGCGTCCTTGTACGGCTTGGGCCGCACGGGAAATTCGTAGAACGCCAGCCCGGCTCCGCGCAGGTCAAACGTGCGATCGAGCGCCTTGCGGATGATCCGGCCGCCGGACAGGTCGCCGAGATAGCGCGTGTAGTGGTGGGCCAGCAGCGCGCCACCCCACGTCAGCGCGGCGATCCGGTCCCGGTATGCCGTGGCCGCGGGGGAGTCGACCTCCCGCGGGGCGTCGGGCCGCCAGTGCTCCAGGTCGGCGTCGATGGCGGCCGAACGCTCCAACGCCGGGTCGTACACGGCGGCGACCATCCGATCCTCGCGGCGGGCCCGGACGGCGTCCTCGAGCGCGGCGTACACCACACGCAGGCGCAGCAAGTATTCGGAATAGCCGCGAGCGGTGACCCGGCCGGCGAGGAGTTCGGCGACGAACGCGCTCTGTTCGGCGGCGGCGTGCTCGGCCGCCGACCCCGCCTTCATCGCGACCGACAAGCGGCGGCGGGTTGCGGCTGCGGTTGGGGGCATGTCCTGGTCAGATTACATGGGCCCGCGCTAAGCGATTCGTATATCGGCGCCTCTTCCGACGGCGGCCATCTACAGTTCGACGAATAGCGAACCGCAATCACCTTCAAAGGACGACCAGATGGCGAAAAGCGTTGCAACCAAAAACGACAACGAAAAGATCGTCGTCGATTTTATACATTCCGCTTACGGCGAGAGCATGGACATCGACGCGATGACGGCGCTCATGACCGACGACTTCGTTTGGCAGCTCCACGTGCCGCTTTCACCCGTCGTGCGCGGGCGCGACGCGGCGCGCGCGGAACTCGAGAAGCACAACACGCTATCGACGGGGATGGTCGAGGGCAGCGAGATCCGCACCATCGTTTCCGACGGTGACACCGTCGTCGTCGAGCGCGTCGATGTGAACGCCATGAACGGTGTCGCCGTGACGTTCTACGTCACGGCGTTCTTCGGAGTGCGCGACGGCGCGATCAGTTACTGGCGCGAGTATTGGGACACCTCCCACGTCGCACAGCAACTCGGGATCGACCCCGCGCTGATGTTCGCGCCGCTGAACAGTTGAGCGACAAGCGATTTGGCGCGTCCGGCTAGCTCGACGCGCTGAGGATCTTGATCGCGAACACGAGCGAGTCACCCGGCCGGATCCCAGCGCTCGGCTGACCGTTGGGGTAGCCGTCCGCGGAAGTCATCGCGACGCCGACGGTCGATCCGACGTTTTGTCCCGCGATGGCCTTCTGGAAGCCCGGCACGACTCCGGTGAGCGGGAAGTCGACGGGGGCACCGCGTTCGTAGCTGTTGTCGAACACCGACCCGTCACGCCCATTGACACCCATGTAGCAGACCGAGACCCGGGCCGTGGCGGGGACCGCCGGCCCGTTCCCGGCGTGCAGCGTATGGACCTGCGTCTGGGTCACGCCGAACGGCGCGGTGACGTCGACGCGCGGAGCCGTCGTATCCGTGGACCCGGTGACCGCGACGCTGCCGGTGGTGCCGGCCAGTGTCCAGTCGGGCGTGCCACCGGCCGGGGGCTGCGCGGTCGGGCACGAGCCGGCTGCGGTTGCGTTGCTCGACGCGGCGATAGCCAGGACGGTCGCCGCGGCGCAGGCGGCGACGGAGGAATACACCAGGGAGGACTTCACGGCCGTCACGCTACAGCCAACCGTGCCCCGGCCATCGCTGGCCCTTGGCCGCCGCGGGGAGCGCAATCCGATTAACGCGAGCCGACGCTGAGGACTTTGGCTATTCTTCGACGTGGTTGAGTCCGCAAAATATTGGGGGGCATCGCAGAAAAGGAGTGAGTCGCATGCCTTCACCTCGCTGGCTGGCGGCACTTACCGTACCCATGATCGCCGGCGCCGGCTTGGTCAGTAGCGCGGCCATTGCCGCCGCCACGCCCCAAGACGACGCATACCTCGCTCAACTGCGCGCCGTCGGCCTCAGCTGGCCGCCGCAGACGCAAGAGGCGCTCATCGGGGAGGCCCACCTCATCTGCTACGACCTCACCTGGGGTTGGACGCCACAACAGATCGCCGACGACGTTCACGCGCACCTGAACGCGCGGGGCGTCACATTGTTGGACGTCGGAACCATGGTCGATGCCGCGCACTCGATCTATTGCCCCGGCAACGTGTGTGACGCCCCTTCGCTGTGCACGTGACATCCCGGCACTCGCCCCATGGCGCCGTGTCGACGCGCCGCTGCATCGAATGCACCGCAGGTGCAACGCAATTAGACGCATTGCGGGGCCCGATCGCTCCCTGAGGCGGTGCAGCATTCGGCGCGAGAAGAACCGAGAAACGGGTGAGTAAATTCTCTCAACTACCTCGCTGCGTGCCTTATCCTGCTTGCGGGCCGCACCCGACAGATTAAGGGAAATTGTTGTCACTGACACGAAGCCGACAGGTGGTGGTCGTGTCGGCAACCGTCGGGCTGGTCGCGTTCGCGGTGGCGTTGTTGGGCGGGAAAGCCGCCCCGGGCCGCGCGGTTCTCGCGCCGGCGGGCTCTTTGCTTGCGGGCGTGTTCGCCACCACGTGTTCGGTCTATGCCGCCCGCGGGTCGCGGGGGCGGCAACGCCTCGCGTGGACCGTCCTGTCCACCGGTTTGGTCGGCTGGACTGCGGGCCAAGCCGTTTGGTGCTACGTCGCCCTGGCGGGCGAGCTTCCCGCATCGGACCTCTCGGCGGCGAACTTGGGGTTCCTCATCCTGCCGCTGTGCGCGTTGGCCACCGCGGCCGCGATTCCCAGTAGGGACGACGCCCGGTTCGGGATCGGCCTGCTCGTTGACGGCATCCTCATCACCGCGTCGCTGTTGGTCGTTCTCATTCTTCTGCCGCTGGGTCCCGCGGCGCAGGCATCGCAAAAGACGCTCACCGTTCCGCGGGTGTTGTTGGCCACCGCCGCAGGCGTGTACGTCGGGCTCGTCGCGTTGACATTCATCGTTGTCAAAAAGGCCGAGGCGGGCCGCAAGCTGTCCCCGACGTTGATGATGTTGGGCTGGGGGATCATTGCGTCGGCCGGCCTGCTGCATGTCGCCATGGATTCCGTCGACGGTGGGCCCAATGACCTCGTCGTCCTCGGATGGGCCGGTGGCATGTACTTCGTTGCGCTGTCCGGAATCACTTCCCGGCCGGGGCCCGAACCCGATCTGGGTTTTTCACGGCCCTCGTCCCGGGTGTCGCTGTGGCTGCCGTATCTGCCGGTGGCCCTGGCGATTGTCGTTGGCGCCGTGCACTTTTGGCCCGCCTACCGAGGCGAGGCGTTCGTCTTCTCGGTCTGCGTGGTGCTGTTCGTCACCACGCTGGTCCGTCACATATTGCTGCTGGAGCGAAAGCAACGGCTACTTGCCGCGGTATCCGATGCCAGCCTGCGCGACCCGCTGACCGGGTTGGCGAATCACCGGCTTTTCGACGATCGGTTGGCGCATGCCCTGCGCTTACACGTTCAGCACAGCGTGCCGGTCAACGTACTCACGGTGAGCGTCGACGATTTCAAGCTCGTCAACGACACGCTCGGTTATGACGTGGGCGACGAACTGCTCCGCGGCGTCGGCGAGCGGATCCAGCACAACGTCGATGACAGCCACACCGTTGCGCGGATGAGCGGTGACGAATTCGCCATCTTGGTCGAAGACCGTCCGGACGTGGCGATACAGGTCGCGAACGGGGTGGCGCGATCGTTCGAGGAGCCCGTCGACATCGACGATCACCGCCTGGACGTACGCCTGAGCATCGGCATGGCCTCGGCCGAATCAGATCTTCCGCCCCTGACACCCGGCGATTTGCTCAAGCAGGCAGATGCGGCGCGCTCCTGGGCCCGCCTGGGGAGCGCGACCAATGTGCAGACGTTCACTCCCCAGATGGGCGCTCAGCTTGGCGACGCGCCGACATCCGAGCGGGCCATCGCGCGATTGCAACTGCTGGGCGAACTGCGACGCGCCATCGAAAACGGCACGCTGACCTTGTTGTACCAGCCGAAATTCAGCACATTGACCGGCTCCGTGAGCGGAGTAGAAGCGCTGGTGCGCTGGCAGCATCCGCGGTTTGGCGTGCTGGGCCCCGATGAGTTCTTGCCCCTGGTGCGCGCGCACGGGTTGATGCATGCGCTCACCGATCTGGTGCTTTCCCGGGCCGTGGCGGACGCCGCCGCGTGGCACGAGGCCGGCGCGGCGATCTCCGTCGCGATCAATCTCGCGGCGCCCTCCCTCGACGAGGACGCGCTGCCGGACCGCATCATGTCCGTGCTCGGCCAGTTCGCCATATCTCCCAGCTCGCTCACCATCGAGATCACCGAGGATTTGGTGGTGGCCGATCTGGTACAGGCCCGCGCAGTGCTGAACCGGTTACGTGACAAGGGCATTCGGGTGGCGATTGACGACTTCGGCAGCGGCTACGCCACTTTGACGTATCTGCGCGAGTTGCCGGCCGATGAAGTCAAGCTCGGCCATGATTTCATCGCGCCGATCCTGCACGACGACCGCGCCGCCACCATTGCACGCTCGGTCATCGAGTTGGCATCCGCCTTCGGCATCGCCAGCGTGGCCGAAGGCGTCGAAGACCTCGCAACGGCCCAACGGCTCAGGGACTACGGTTGCGACGCCGTGCAAGGGAACTTTTTCTGCCCGCCATTACCCGCTGCCGAGATCCCGCGAGTCCCCGCGAATTCGGCGCTCGCGGCGCAGTAGGAGATGGGTTGCGGTGACTGGGTTTTGACCGCTCAGCTTGCGATCGATCGCTCGAGCGCGGCCAGCGACGCGTCGAGGTAGTCCTCACCGAAGATGGGCATCTGGCCAACGCGGTCCCGGAAGTCCTGCGACGTGCCGCTCCAGTCGTAAGTCAGGGTGACATCCGTGCGGTCGCCATTCGGCGCGAGGTCGTAACGCCAGAACCAGCCGCCGGGGGTGTGGTTGCCCGCGTCGTCCAGGATGCCCGGCATCCAACCGATGGCACGGTCTTTCTCGAAGACGTTGACCAGATTGTGCGTGACGTAGTCGCCGCCGGCCGCAGGGAGGTACATGTTCATCGCGAACGTCTGTCCCGCGCCGGTGATCGGCGCGCCGTCCACCGCGTCGCGGACCCAGTCGGTGGGTTCGGTGTTCTGGTGACGCGACGGGTTGGCGAGGACGGCGAAGATCTCGGCCGGGGTCGCGGCGATGGTGCGGGTGGCGACATAACGTTCGGCGGTGACGCTCATATGTTGTCCTCGGGTCCGTAGGCGGCCGCGATGGCGGGGGAGTCGAGCCACCCTGAGTATGTGGGGCGCGACGGCCAGCCTTCAGGCGAATCGAGCCATTCCTCCTGTCGGCCCCACGGCAGGATGTCGATGAGCCCGAACGAGTGGCCGAGTTGCTCGGTGCCCCGCCCGTTCGTATGCCACGTGCGGTACACGGTGTCGCCGTCGCGCAGGAACACGTTGACCCCGAAGCCGCCGCCGGGCGGTGCGTCCATGTCGGCGCCGAACGGGCTTTGCGACGACGAGTACCAGTTCATGCGGTTGCCGACCTTCTGCTTGTAGGCGAGGGCTTCCTCGATCGGTCCGTTGGTGACGATGACGAAGCGGGCGTCGTAGTTGTCCAGGAACTCCAGGCGGGTGAATTGCGACGTGAAGCCCGTGCAGCCGGGGCACTGCCACTGGGCGCCGTCCGACCACATGTGGTGGTAGACGATGAGCTGCGAACGCCCGTCGAACACGTCGGCGAGGCGGATGGGCCCGTCGGCACCGATGAGGACGTAGTCGGGCAACTCCACCATCGGCAGGCGTCGGCGCTGGGCGGCGATCGCATCGAGTTCGCGGGTGGCGGCCTTCTCGCGCTTGCGCAGGTCGTCGAGCGCGGCGCGCCAGGTTTGGAGATCGACGATCGGCGGCAGGGCCGTCTGTTCGGGGGACATGGCATCCACCTTTCCTCTCGATTTGTCCGTCTGGAAGGTCTGACCCGCGAAGTGCCCGGAATTCATCGGAAGAAGGCAACGGGGAATGCGGTTGCGGCCTTGACCTGCATGTCCGGAATCGGTTTCGATTGATGGATAGCGCGACGGGAGGTCCACAATGAGGACGTTCATTCGGCATCTTGTAGTCATCGTCATGGTGGCGTTCGCCTCGATGGCAGCCGTGACGATCGCAATTCCGGCCGTGAGCAAGGCGGATTGCGCGGAGGGGGAGTGGTGGGATCCGACGGGCAAGGTCTGCCGGCCTCTCGGCGTGGGACCGCAACCGTTGGCATGCGACCCGGGCCAGTGGTGGGACCCGACCGCCAACGTATGCCGGCCTCTCGGCGTGGGACCGCAACCGCTGGCATGCGACAACGGCTGGTGGTGGGATCCGGGCGCCAACGTGTGCCGCCCACCGGCCGGCCAGTAGCCGCCCGTTTTAATTGCCAAGCAGCCCGGTCGAATTGGTCGCCGGCGTGGGTGCCGGCGGCTGAAATGTTGCGCGTGAGCTGAACGCCGGTGGCGGGCGCGCCCGTCGTCGCGTCACATACCAGTGCCCTATTCCGTCTAGCGACTATGCAGACAGTACGAAGCATGGTCGAAAGGGCGGGATGATGAAGCGCTTGAGCACGCCGGCACGGGTCTACCTGGTAACGGTGACAGCGGCGGTGGGTGCGGTCACCACGGGCATTGGGATCTGGTGTCTGGTCGATCCGAATTCCTTCGCCGAGGCAGTCCAATTCGATGCGCACCGGCACTTCCTGCACGACGTGGGTGCGTTTCAGCTGGGTCTGGGCATCACGCTGCTGCTCGCACTGATCTGGGGGGACGCGTTGGCCACTGCGCTCGCCGGATTCGTTGTGGCGAATACCGTGCACACGGTGAACCACGTGGTGGACCTCGACGTGGGTGGTTCCACCGCGCAAGCGTGGGCGCTCGGGGTGGTGTCGGTCGCCCTGGCCCTGGCTTTCGTGCTGCGGTTACGCCAACTCGGCTACATTCTGGGCTCGGTGAGCACGGCAGCCAGCCCGGCGCTGGCGCTATTCGTACGCCAGAAAACCATTGCGCTGACCACCTTTCGCAAGGACGGCACCGCGGGCTCCAGCCCGGTCAGCATCGTGGTCGACGGAGACCGCGCCTACTTCCGCAGCTTCGAACGGGCGATCAAGGTGCGCCGCATTCGCCGGAACCCCAGCGTCGAATTCGCCCCGGCAACGGCATCGGGCAAGCCGACCGGAGGCGCGGTGCCCGGCCGGGTGCGCCTGCTCGAGGGGGCTGAATATCAGCGGGTGGCACGCCTGCTGCGGCAGAAATATCCCTTGCTGCATGGCGTGCTGGTCCCCACGGCACACCGGCTCATGCGGTCCAAGTTTGGCCGCACGATACACGCGGAATTGATTCCGATTCCGGAAACTCGGAGCTGATCACCGCTGCCCACATGTGATTTCGGCGACCGCGCTAATTAGGCCCGCCCGCGGGCTTACGATGTCGCCGTGGCGGATGTCACGGTGGCGATATTTACCTTTACCAGGAACGAAGCGACCGCGGTAACGGAGTTGCTCGCACGCCTTTACGTCGACCTGCCGGTGTTCGGAGCAACGGTGTGGACGCCGGTGAAACACGGCGACGAGGCGTTGGAGGGCCGCCTGTCCGACGGGCGAACCGCCAGGCTGGAGCACCATCCGCTGAGCGCCCAGGGCAATGTCGTCGCGGCGGCCGCGCTCAGCAGATCGACCCGCGAAAACCGCGCCGACTACTACGTCTTCTACGGATGCTGCGGAACGGTCGACTCCCAGCTCGTTGGTCAGGTCTTCCGAGCCGAACGGGTGTCTTACCTGTCATTGGGCGTGGTAGTCGCCTCGCCCGACGGCGAGGTCGTCAAGCTGAAGAACAAGTGGATCGTCCGCACGCATCCCGACGAGCAAGCTCCGCTCGCCGCCATTGAGCTGCGGGCCGGGTCCGCGGGTGCCCCAGGTTCCGTGTCGGGGTTCGACCTTCCCGATGCCCACATTCTCGCCACCGACAAGGTGATCAAGGTCTCGCCGGGGATCGCACCGGTGCCGATGGAGACACTGTCCAGCGGTCCGGTCTACGCGCGGGAGGACTGGACATACGCTCTGGCACTTGCCCTTTACTCCGGAATGACTACCCAGCCTGTACTCATCGACATGGAATCCTTCGGTATCGCGTCGGCAATGCGGGCGCTGGGTTTGTGCGAGCGCGTGGTCGTGCTGCGCGTTGCCACGGATTCGTTGAGCGACAAAGCCAATCAAACCGAGCAGGACCAACTGGATTTCCTCAGAGACGGCTTGGCCGAACTAGCCGCCGCCATCGCGACCATCCTGGGAATGGAGACCGCACCGGAGCGGAAGCCGCGGTCGCTCGAGCAAGAGGTTCGCAGGTTGCGCTCCGGCGTCGTGGCGGCCGGGCCTTCGACGCGTGACGCACGGGAATCCGAAATGGTTCGTGTCGTGTCGGCGGCGGCCCTGGCCTGGGACGGTCAGTTGGACCGGGTCGATCGCTTCTCTCGTCCGCTTCTGCCATCGGGCAGCCGGACCGGGGAGCGCGCCAATCCCGCGATGACCGCACGGCTTTTCTTGGAACAGGTGGCTTCCGACTATCGCCGGGTGGCGTCACTCGAACTTGACCTCCGCGAGGTGGAGGCGCAGCGGAACTCCGACAAGGGCGTGGCCGCCCTGGCGCGGGCCGGCGTCGTAAGCCGCCCGGTGGCGCCGCTGGCTGTCGGGCAGTATCTCGCGTCTCAGGAACGCGCCGCGGACGGGGACCTGGCGAGCGTTTTGAAGCCATGGATGGGGCCCGCCGACAGCGGCGATCGCGAATCGCAATACGCCGCAACGTTCGGCGAGGTCCTCGGCCCCCTGCTTCAAGTCGCGTCGGACAACTCGGGTGACCGCCCGTCGGCTCCGGGAGGTTGGTCTGGCCGGGTGGGGCACACATGGTCCGAGGATTTCCTCATGGCAGGCGCCGAGATTCTCAAAGACCCCAGTCTGCTTGGCATGTCGCAATCCGAAGGAGAGATGCCCGCCCCCTCTCGCGCAGGTTCAAGCGATGCCCCGGACGCCATCAACAAAGTTGTCGCACTCGCGGAGGCTTTCCGCCCGGTGGAGGACGTCAGGGTCAGCACCGCTGGGAACAAACCCAAGATCGACCTCGTCCTGTCGGGAGAGAACCTCGGCCCGGACGAGCTCGACTCGTTCATGCGCGGCCTGCGCGACATCCCGGCCGAGGTAATGATCCTGCCGAAGCAATAACCAAGTCGCCGTTGCCGATTCGCAATGAAGCGCGGGGCAGGACTGGTGCTACCCGGCCGCCACCCCGACGGGTGGTCCAACACTGGCCGAGGGAAGGCAGCCGGTCGCCGTTACGGCCGTGAAAGCGAGGACCGCCGCGACGAGGACCTTCGTGGCTAGACGTGACATGACTTCTCCGTTCATCCGGCCCCCCGTCAGAAATATACGGGGAGGGGGCCATTATTTCAATAGTCATTGAAATGTTGTCGGGTGGCGGGCATAGTCACTGGCGGGCTTATCGATCGCTCGCATGACAGGTACCGTTAGGCGGTTGCCGTGTGTGTCGGCGCGCGAATGCGGTTGCCTGCCTATACGGCACGCGTCCGTGGTGGCGACTGTGAACGAGAAAGGTAGTCACTTGACGTCTAAGGTTCCGCCGGTCAGGGTCGCGCGAGCCGTCGAACAGGCCCGTCACTATCTGGCGCGGCTGCGCCAACGCTCCGCTCCGCCTCCGGCGGTGATGATGGAATTGATCCTGAACGCGTGGGTGGCCCAGGCGATCGCGTCCGCAGCGGACCTCGGCGTGGCGGACGCGCTGGCCGATGGCCCCCTTTCCGGCGAGCAGTTGGCAGGCCGGGTCCACGCCGACGCCGATGCGCTGGGGCGACTCTTGCGGGCGCTGATCGGTGTGGGAGTTTTTAGCCAGCGCAGCGACGGGCGTTATGCGCTTACCCCGCTTGCCGAAACGCTGCGCACCGATGCGCCGGTTTCGATGGCCGGGATGGCCCGCTGGGTCGGGTCACCTCAGCATCGGGAGCATTGGAGCCACCTGACCGACGCGATCCGGACCGGCAATGCGGTGGTCCCCGAGCTTCGCGGCAAACCGGCTTTCGAGTACCTGACCGAAGAGGCCGAACTCGGTGGAATCTTCAACTCCGCCATGACCAATGTGTCCGAGTTCGCGAACGTGCCCCTCACCGCGGCCTACGATTTCAACGCGTTCGACACGATCGTCGATGTCGGGGGCGGCCACGGTCGGCTGTTGGCGGCGATCCTCGAGACGGCCCCGAAGTCGCGCGGCGTGCTGTTCGATCTTCCGGAGGTCGTGGCGGGCGCTCCGGAACTGTTGCGGAAGTACGGTGTGGACGACCGCGTCCGCATTGAAGAGGGCTCGTTCTTCGATTTCGCACCCAAGGGCGGCGACGCGTATGTGCTCAAGAACGTGATCCACGACTGGCCCGAGGACGACGCGGTTCGCATCCTGAAGAACGTCCGCAGCGCGGCCCGCGCCGGCACGCGATTGTTGCTCTGCGAGTTCGTCATTCCCGAGCACGACCGGGACTTCCACGGCAAGTGGGTGGACATCGAGATGTTGGTCGTCGCCGGCGCGCGCGAACGTACCGCGGACGAATATCGCCGACTGTTCGGCAAGGCCGGTTTCCGGTTGAACCGCGTCGTCGAGACCGTGTCGCCGCTCAGCATCCTCGAAGCGACGGCGGTGTAGCGGCGGCCGCTTCGAGATCGGCGTCGTCACCGCGTATTTCGGCGCCGTCTCGGGGGTTGCGATGCCACGTTCAGCCCCAGCTCCTCGGCGGGTGCGGTCAGGAACCGATGCACCGTCGGCCCGATCAGGCCGACCACCTCGTCAACGCCGAGCGACGACAGGGGTGGCACCCGCATGATGTATCGCAGCATCGCGGTGCCGACGAGGTTGGTCGCGGCCAGCATCGCGCGCAGTCGCGCTTCGTCACCACCGCCCAACGCGCCGGACACCGCGGTGAACAAATAGTCGTGCAGGAAACCGCGAAACGCGTCGTTGGCATCGCGATTGGACGTTGCCGACTGCACCATCGAGGCCATGCTCGCGGAGGTATCGGGCTGTTCCCAGAGGCCAAGGTAGGCCCGCACCACGCGGCAGCCCAAATCGTCGTCCGTCTCGGCGATCTCGGCCGTCAGCAGGTCCGAGGGCAGCACCAACTTCATCGACTCGCGAAACAACGCCGCCTTCGAGCCGAAGAGGTAGAGGACCATCGACGGATCGACTCGCGCATCGTCGGCGATCGCTCGCAGCGTCGTCTTGTCATAGCCATGCTTGGCGAACTGCCGCTTTGCCGCGCGGAGAACCGCGTCGCGCGACACGGGTTGACCCTGACGTCTACCGCGCCGCTTGACGAGTTCCCGAGGTGGCGACACGGCCGAAGCATATCATTTCAATAGTCATTGAAAAGGCAGCGCGACGGCTGTACGCTGCCCACCGAGAGTTATTCCATATCTGTTGAAAAACTATTCATGGCCGCGATGTAGCCACCGCCGTCCGCGGAAAGGGCTGACCACATGGACTTTGCGTCGCTACCTCCGGAGGTCAACTCCGGGCTGATGTACGCCGGGCCCGGTTCCGGACCGATGCTGGCCGCCGCGACGGGGTGGGAGGCGCTGGCGGTTCAGCTGGAGTCGACAGCCAGCGGCTACGCAACGGAGCTAGCGGGGCTGACCGGCCAGGCGTGGTCGGGACCCTCGTCGCTACTGATGTCGGCCGCGGCCACTCCGTATGTGGAGTGGTTGTCCGTCGCCGCTGCACAGGCGGCGCAGACGGGCGCCCAGGCATACGCGGCGGCGGCGGCTTACGAGGCCGCGTTTGCGATGACGGTGCCCCCGCCGGTGATCGCCGCCAACCGGGCGCAGTTGCTGGCGCTGATCGCAACCAATTTCTTCGGGCAGAACGCCCCGGCGATCGCCGCGACCGAGGCTCAGTACACGCAGATGTGGATTCAAGATGCGACGGCGATGTATGGCTATGCCGCCGCGTGTCAGACCGCCAGCACATTGGCCCCGTTCGACGAGCCGCCGCGGACCACCAACCCGGCGGGGCAGGGCGCCCAGGCCCAGGCGGCGGCACAGGCCGCCAACGCCACTCAGCAGGTGGCCTCGACCAATGCCACGATGCACACCCTGGGCTCCACCACCGTCGACACCGTCGGGCCCGTCGCCCCGGGCCAGACGGTGACCGTCGCCCCGGGCAGCACCATCACCATTGGGACTGACACGGGGATGTTCGTCAACAGCGGCTCGATCACGATCACGGGTCCCGGCACCAATCTCATCAGCTTCGGCTCGGTCATTGTGAACTCCGGCAGCACAATCCACACAATTATCGATTGTTCCGAGGGCGGCACTCTGATCCCTGCCGGCGCTGACGTCACCGCCGGCTCCAGCCCGCTCATCCTCACCCCTGGTTCTTTCCAGGAGGTACTGGTCACCCTCGTCAACGGATCCGCCACACTGCCCGTTGTCGGCACGGAACAGGTCGCCGTCCAAACCTTCGGGAACGCCGCCGTCGCCATTGCCGGCCCGGCGGGTGCGTCCATCACCAACGTCTTCGGCAGCGTCACCGTCACCGCGGCCACGCCCAGCTCATCCGCCGCGTTGGGGGCCTCGGCGTTGGGGGGACTGACCACACCAGGCCTGGCGGGCACCGCGGGAATTCAGCCTCAGCTCGATGTGGGTGGGCTGTTGGAATGGGCTCGAATCCCTTCGGCAGCAGGCATTTAGCGGTAGGCGGGACACGTGGCGAGCGCTGAGTATCGGGTGGTGTGGCCGTTCCATCCCTCGTCCGCCGTCGGTGCGCCGTCCGCAGGAGTGGGTGAGGCGGTTCCGCTCGGTCCATTGTCGGTGCCGCCGGCCTGGACGACGAGCATCTCGGAGGTCACATCGGCGGCGCCTTTGATCGTCGAGGCCGCCGTTTCGGAGAATTTGCCGGGCCGGACCTTCCAGCGGGCGCTGATGGCAACGATGACCGGACGCGATGCTTCGCACTCATGCATCCCGATACGCAGCCGAGAACAGGCTGGGGTGCGCTAGGGAAGCGGAAGTGTTGTTCCGTAACGACCGCGGATCGTCAGTCGCCACCCGTCTTGGGCTCAGGTGCGATTATCTGGCCGCTTCGAATCAGAGCGTCGGTGGCCTTTTGCCACCTGTCCAGCTGCGCCGGGCCAGTGAAGGGATCGGGGAGGTGCCGGTCCAGATGCGAACGAACGATAAAGATACCCAACACCAACACCATCGGGTTGAGCGCTACCCAATCGGGATCAAGGCCTGGCCGCACCATTCCTTGTTCTGCCAGTTGATCCCAGTGTCCCCGACCAATGTCGACCAGGCCGTCAAAGATTCGCACGCCCATCGGCGTGCAGTCGACCACAGCGCGACACATGTAGTCGATGACAGGCGCATGATTGGTAACCAGGTCGGTCACCCGGTGTGCGACCGCGGAGACCGGGTCCGTCGGGGCCCCAGGCAAGGGGCCCGCCAACGACTGGCCCAGCACCGCCATCACGTACTCGTCCACCGCCGTGATGAGGTTCCCCTTCGTTTTGAAGTGGTGTTGAACCAATCCAATTGACACGCCGGCAGATTCGGCGATCATCCGCAGCGAAGTCGCTTCCGTGCCGTGCACGGCGAAAGTCTTGAGCGCAACGTCGCGAATACGGTCCACGCTGGACTGCTCGCCCCGCGCGGGCGGACCGGCAGACACTACTTCGCGAAACATTGCTCCAACCATAGACACGGGGGCGAAGGCATGCCACAATATGATCGCATTGTTGCACAATAAATACATATTGTATACCTCATACGATGTGTTTCATTGAACCGGGCCGCCCCGGCGGGGAGGGCAGTCCGCCAGTGAACTTCGTCTTTCGGCGCTAGGCACTTCGTACGGCGACATCAGCACAAACTCGACGCAAAAAAACAAGGATCGGAGACCACCTCCATGGCGACCATCGACGCACCCAAAATGACCGACGACATAACGCCCGGTCGACGGGATGCAGGCCCACCGAATCGTGGTGTCAATAAAGCGCTGGCGGCATTGCGATACCTCTTGTTTCTGACCATCGCGCCCGGGTTGAAGGTGGTCAACCTGATGGTCCCGAGGAGATTCTCACTGGTCGAGACGACGCCGTTCATCGATCCCACCCAGTTCGAATGGCACCAGCATGTCATTTCCGAGACGAGCAAGGTCCAGGCCGAACTGAAGGCCCTGCTGTCGGTTCCGGAGACCATTCCGAACCATCAAGAAATCGTCGAGACGATAGCAGCAATATCGAACGACGACAAATGGCTTAGTTATTTCTTCTACATTTACGGCCGGCGATTTGGTAAACAATGCGAAGAATGTCCGGATACCGCGCGTTTGCTGCACGAAATCCCGGGCATGAAAACCGCCTTCTTCTCGATTCTGTCCCCCGGAAAGAAGATTCCTCCGCACCGCGGTCCCTACCAGGGCGTCATGCGCTATCACCTGCCGCTGGTGGTGCCGCAGGATGGCGAATGTGCAATCCGCGTCGGTGACGAGACCGCCTCTTTTGAGGAGGGCGTGGCGCTGATGTTCGATGACACCTACGAACACGAGGTGTGGAACAACACCGAGGAAACCCGCGTCGTGCTGTTCCTCGACATCGTGAGGCCAATGAGGTTTCCGTTCAACATCTTCAACTCGGTGATGATCACGCTTATGGGTTGGTCGCCCATCGTGCGTCGAATGAAGAAGAACCAAGCCGCATTCGATCGAGCGCTTGCAGCTCCTGCCTGATATTCGCGGGAATCGGGCCGTTGTCGGGCATCGTGATTCCACGTGGTGCTGTCGGTCGAGGGATTACTGCAGCGAACCCACCGGGATGACCGGGCTGATGAGCCGGAAGACGAACTCGCCGCGTTCCATGAACCGGCGTTCGAATGTGCCCTTGATCTGCCTGCCGTCCAACTGGCCCGTCAGCACGAGGCGGTCCTTGTCCGGCTGGGTCGCGCGCAGTAAGACTTCGGCCGAATTCGATTCGGGCTTGCGCAACTTGAGCCGATCCCCGTCGACCTCGAGCTGCCAGGTGGTGGTGTAGCCGGCCGGCGCCTGGCTGACAAACTTGACCACGCCGAATTGGGGCACCTTGTTGCGGTCGGCGATCGCCACATTGGTCCACGGTTGCGGGCTCGTTTGATTGAGTGCCGCCTCGCGCCCGTCGACGGTGAAGGACGTTGCGCGCCAAACTCCGTCGAGCGTCGAGGTGGGGGTGTTGTACACGCTGAACAACATGGCGTCCCACATCGCGCTGGACACCAGCAACGAGCCGGCGATACCGAACTTGGCGACCACGCCGGTTCGTCGCAGCCAGCGTTTACCCGCACCAAGCGGCAGCCAGTGCTGAACGGGGCGAGTCTCCCCGCGATTGAGCAGGACGCGGGCCAGGTTCGACCAGTATGGCGACGCGATACCGATTGCTATCAAGAACAATTCGCCGACGGCCAGCTTGACCGGCACGTCGTAGGTCACGTTGAGCAGTAACACCTGCGCCATGGCCGTCGCCGCCCCGAGCGCACCGAGCAGCTGCGTGCGGTTCCACAGCAGTAGCAGTCCCGACACCAGCTCAACCAGCCCGGTAGCCACCGAGTACGCCGGGGAGTCGCCCATGAAGCCCCACAACGTCTCGAACAGGCTGGTGTCGCCCGTCAGCTGCAGCTGGTGATGGGGAAGCGTCATGAACCCCATCTGGACGGGAATCACCTTGCCCAGGCCGTAGATGATCAACACCACGGCCAACCCGAACCGCGCGAACACGATCAACGACGCGGCCAGGCGTCGGTAGTCGGAACGCCCCCGATCCATGACTGTCCACGCCGCGGTGACCAGCACGGCCAGCACCAGCCAACCGAGATGCAAACACCACAACCACAACACGTCCGAGCCGGCCGACTTGGCGATCTCGACACCACGACCTCTCGTCAAGTAGCTGCCGACCTGCGCGAGTAGCCAGACCATCGGTTCGAGCGGGTGCCGGCCGACGCTGTCTTTCACGACGCTTCCGCCAACAACGCCGAAGAGCATCCCCACACCAATGGTGAAAAGCAGCCGGAAACCTATTTTCTTCAGCGACGTCCACGGCGGAGCGACTTCAAGGGGATCAGACGTTCCAGCGGCCGGAACCGGCGATTGCGCCGTGGTAGTCACGGCAGCAATTTTAGGGTGATCACCTCCGAATCCGTTGACAAACGGGCGATTTGGGTACCGGCGTCTGCCTGCTCACAGCGAGGTGTCTCGCGGCGGCGGATTGAGAACTTCGTGACGCTCTGGTGAGCAAAGGCGCGGCACATTACCCGCCACGTCACCGCGGAGGCGGCCTCGCCCGCTGACTCCGCGTGTCACGCGTTCGTTTCTACGAGAGGTTCGGTTTGACGAACAGAAATCGTCTAACTTATTCGCGTCAAAATTTCTTCGTCGGGCTGGAGCGTCCCGTACGCTGCGAAAATGGAGCCGGTCCCAAACGACGACGCGGAAGTCAAGTTGTCGGCCGGGGCCCTGACCGGCCATCTGCGCATGTGCGATGAAGTTCGCCTCGGCCGAAGTGACTGCGGCTTCAGTTAAAGCCCACCGACACGATTCCACAGGTTAGGGGGTCCGACCGTGTTGATCTCGGTGCTGGGCCTGTCGCTACTGGTGGCGGTGCACCCCTTGCGCCTCGGTGTCACCCTGCTCGTGATCTCCAGGCCACGGCCCGTGCACAACCTGCTCACCTACTGGGCCGGCAGCCTGATGGTGGGCTTTCCCATCCTGCTGCTTCCGTTGCTGGTGCTGCACGGCACGCCGGTTCTGAGAGCTCTGGTGAAAGATTCGGCCAACCCGGGCGTGCACTCCGGCGCCCAGCACCTTCAAATCGGTTTGGGTGTGCTCTCCCTATCGGTCGCCGCGATCATGGCCGTGCGCTTTGCGACGCGTCAGCGCGCATACCTGCCTGCGGGGGGCGGAAACGCCTCGTCGGTGCTGCTGGAATCGCATACACCGACCGCAGTCTCGCGACTGCTGGGGCTCGGGCAAGGGACACCGACGGAGAATGAATCTGCGACCCGACGGCTACTCGTTCGCGCCCACCGAGGGTGGGAAACCGGGGCGTTGTGGGTTGCGCTGGCGCTCGGTGTCTTCATGGGGCCGTCACCCGACGTGGTTCTCACCGTGCTCGCGGTCGTCGTTCCCTCGGGTGCTCCGCTCGGATCGCAGGTTTGCGCCGCCTTCGCGTTCCTGGTCGGAATGCTTGCGGTTGTCGAGGTCATCCTGCTGGGCTATCTGATCACGCCGGCGAGAACCGAATCGGTACTGAGAACGCTGCACGCCTGGGCCAGTGCTCAACATCGGAGGCTGCTGGTCGCCACCTTCGCGGCGATTGGGGGTTTGCTGGTGGCGATGGGTATGGGCGCCGCCTGACGACTCCTGAAAGTCGGCGATCGGCAATGAGATTCGCGTTGGCGAGCTACGGCACTCGGGGCGACATCGACCCTTCTGTTGGCGTTGGCTGCGAACTGCAACGCAGAGGCTAGTGCCAGACACGCGCTCCAGGGTTCGACGTCGTCACACGGGCCACCACACTGGTTATCCGTGCCGGCCACGGCCCCCGACGCCGGACAAGCGCCGGAAGGCAGCTGCAGCCTCCGTCAAGCGTGGGGGCAGAAAATGCCCAGTATCTGTTGGCAGTTGTCCTTGTTGATGAGCGCTGGCGGCGCCGGGGGCGGGGGAGGCGGCGGGTTGTCACCGTCCCAAATGTTCTGGGCGACATTGCCCTGCCCGAAGTACACGTAGTAGTAGGTGTGGCAGATGTTGTTGTCCCAAATGACCGGATTGGTGACATGGTTACCGGTCGGGGGCAGTGGCTCTCCCGGGCACCAGCGGTGCGGGCCGCCATCGGCGTTGGCGGTTCCCGCGGCGAGCCCGAGACCCGCGACGCCCAAACCGCCGGCAACCAAGGTGGTGGTCGCCAACCGCACGATTCGTCGCATCATGATCGTCCAATTCTGTCGGGTGGCGGCCCAACGCGGGCCGCTTTCGACTCGAAGTGGACAACGCGCTCGCCACTACCGATCCCAACTTGGGGCAGTAGCCGTCGCCTGACATTGCCGGTCAGGACGCGATGAACGCGAGCAGATCCGGGTTGAGGACATCCGCGTGCGTGGTCGGCATGCCGTGCGGGTAGCCGGCATAGGTCTTCAACGCACCGTTCTGGAGGACGTCGACCGCTCGGGGCACCGCGCTGGTGAACGGAACGATCTGATCGTCGTCGCCGTGCATCACCAGGACGGGAACGGTGATCGTCCGCAAATCCTCGGTGTAGTCCTCGAGCCACGACGCCACCGTCTCGTAGTGAGCGTGGGCGCTGCCGGACATGCCCTGCCGCCACCAGTTCGCGATGACCGCCTCGGACGGCTCCACCCCCGGTCGGTTGAACCCGTAGAACGGGCCCTCGGGCACCGCGCGATAGAACTCCGATCGATTTCCCACGACACCCGCCCGCACCGCGTCGAACCATTCCTGGGGTTGCCCGCCCGGATTGCTCTCCGTCTGCGCCATGCTCGGTGTTGGGGAGGACACCAGTATCGCCTTGGCCACGCGCTCCTGGTGGCGCGCCACGTAGCGGGCCACCTCGGCGCCGCCGGTGGAGTGCCCGATATGGACGGCCTCGCTCAGGTCGAGCTGTTCGGTCAACGCGGCCAGGTCGGCCACCCAGTGGTCGATGTCATTGCCGGTCCCGGTCTGCTCGGATCGGCCATGCCCGCGCCGGTCGTGAGCGATCACACGATAGCCCTTGTGCAGAAAGAACATCATCTGCGCGTCCCAGTCGTCGGCCGTCAGGGGCCAGCCATGACTGAAAACGATCGGCTGGCCGGAGCCCCAGTCCTTGAAGAAGATCTCGACACCGTCCGACGTGGTGATGGTAGGCATGGTCGTCCTCTCGCGGTCGCGGGTACACCCCGCGCTCGAGTAGAAGTCAACCGCATGTCACGAGTTTTTTCTTGCGGGCTTGCAACAAGTTGATGCCGGCCAGCTACCGGGTGTCTTGCGTTGCGCCAAGGACGATCTGGGCTCCGTCGCCGGTGCTGGGTACGTCGCCAAGCATGCGCTGAACGTGACGTCGAGCACGCCACGACGCGGCTAGTTCGGTTCTAGAGGGGACAGACCTGTTTGATCCAGCCTTCGATGGCGCCGTTGTACTTGTCGTATTGGGGGTCGTCGAACTGCGCGCCGCGCGTGCCGACAAAATGCTCTACCGCCTCCTTGACCGACCCGGGCAGGTCATATTTTTCGAAGGTGTCGCCGGCCTTGCGGGCAGCGTCGGCGTTGGTCGCCGTCGCTAGGTCGAGGTTTGCCTGCGTGATTTCGACGCAGGCGCTCGGGTCTAGCCGGTCGGCGGCTGCGGCCGCCTGGGACGAGCCGGCTTGCGGCGATGGGGCCGCCGCGGAGGAACTCGGCTTGGAAGCGGGGGGTTGTACAACGGTCGACTTCGTCGTCGAGCATCCCGCCACGGTCACGGCGGCCGTCGTGATCGCCACCGCCATCCATCGATACATACGGACCTCCCAGGTATTGCTCACGCCGTGGCGAGCGCGCCCGATCGGCGCTGAGCCAAGCTAGCAACGTGGGGTTGGAATCCGATTGGAATTTCGACTGGACGATCGGCGAGTCAGGTCAACAGTGAAGCCAGCGCAAGCACTACACCGACCGCACCGCCGGCGATGAGCGCATACCCGATACGCGATGTATGCGTGTGCAGGTAGGCGACGTGCGGCGCGCTGGGATCGTAATGGACGTCGACTTCGTCGGGCACCGCCGCGAGTGCCTGTTCGGCCTGGCTGCGCTTAAGCCCTTGGGTGGCATAACCCCACCGGTCCGAGGTGTACGCGACGCCGTCGACCACATACGTGTACGTCACTGTTGGCTGGTACCCGCCGCCTTTCCCCCAGCGGCCCTCGCGGCCGGAAAGAACGGGCACCGCGGTCACTTCCCGGCGTACCACCGTGCCGCGGGTCGTCGCGAAGGAGGACATGCGTCGGGCAGTGCGCACGTATGCCCACCCTGCCGCGATGGCCGCGCACGAGATGATCAACGCAAGAATCTTGACGGCCACGGGAAAACCTTGAGCCCGGCCCTATTCGGCAGTCGAGAGTTCGGCGATGCGGCCCGCCAGCCGCTCGTCCCACACGCGTTCGCCGGTTGATCTAGCGACAGCTTGTGCGCGAACAAGGAGTTCGTGCGCGCGATCACTTCTGCCGTGGTGGTCTTCGATGTCGGCCAGCAGGGCGAGAAAGAACGGCGTCATAACGGTGCTGCCGTCGCTGGTGTAAAGATCGAAGGCCTCAAATGCCTTGTCCGAATTGGGGTTTTCGCCGCTGAGGGTTCTGGCCCAGACGGACACCATGGCGGCGCACGCCGCCCATTGTTGAGCGCCGGCGGCATTCATCTCCTCGCACACGGAGTCCGCAGTGGCCGCAGTGCCCTCGATGATGCCGAGCACCGCGTCGATCTCGACCATCACCAGTTTGGCCGAGAGCACGTTGAAATGGTCGCGACGGCTTTGCGCCAATTCGAGGCCGGCCTGGCAATACTCGACGGCCGTGGCCCTGTTGCCGCGCACCGCCTCGGCGAGGGCCAGCCAACAGTAAACCCGGGGATGGAAGAAGTGCAGCGGATCGACAACCTCGTCCGGCGGCGGGAACAGCGTCAGCATCTTGTGGGCCGCGGCCGCTTGCGCATCCAGATTTCCGCTCAGGCCTTGGACCATGACTTCGATGAAATGGCTTGCCACTCCGATGTCGGGATCGTGACTGGCGGCATATTGGTCGTTCAGGCCGTTAGCCAGAGTCCGTGCCTCGCCGATTCGTCCTTGCCCGCAAAGGATTAGGCACTGCATCGCGACGGTGCCGTAGAAGTTGCGGCCCTTCGCCCGTTCGCCGATCTCGAAGGCGCGTTGCAGTGCTTCGCTGGCGGTGTCGCTGCTTTGGCCGTCCAGGATCGACCTCATACATGCCAGGTGCAGCCATAATGTTGCCTGATGCTCGAGTGATTCGGGCTTGGGCGGCATCCGCCGGGAGACATCCAGCGCATGCGCGGCGAGGATTGCCACATCGTTGTACGCCGAACGATTCAGGGCCCGCCGGATAACCGAGTCGTGAATATCAAGTGCCAGATCGGCATCGAGTTCCGGGCCGGCGCGCCAGGCATGGTCGGCGGCCGCGATGACGTCCTCGTACGCGCCGGTGTCAACCATCGCAGCCTGACTCGTCGCGGCTGCGGCATGTAAATAGGCACGTTCGGCCGGTGGCACCTGCGTCAGGACCGCATCCCGGAGAAGACCGTGGCTGAACCGGTACGCTCCCGGCCAACCGGGAACCTCGTCGATCAGTCCGGCCTCGTAAGCCGGCTCCAGCTGACTATGAACCGTGACGGTGGACAGGTGCGCGATGTCGGCCAGCATCGTGACGTCGAATTGGGGACCGATTACCGCCGCCGCCTCCATGATGCGGCGACAGGGGCGGTCAAGCGCCGTCAGCCGTCGACTCACCACTGAAGCGATAACCTCGGATACGTTTTCCTCCGCTGATTCCGGGATGCTCTGAAGGTCGTTGGCGGTGGCGATCATCCGGACAAGCTCTTTGATGTAGAACGGATTACCCGCGGCATGTGTCCGGACGAACTGAAGCACGGGCGCCGGGGCGGCCCCGCCCGCGAGTGCCTCGACCAGATCGTCCGCCGCATCACGCTGGAGTCCGCTCAAATGCAGGGTTTTGACGCCACTTGACCTGATCAGTCGCTCGAACGATGGCCGATTCGCCGGCCGGTCTCGGCCGAGGAACGTCCAGTTGCCGATGACTTCAATGGGGTACCGGGGGAGATGCTCCGTCAGGAGGACGAGCACGTCGCACGACGCTGAATCCGAGACATGTAGATCGTCTAGGACAATCAATAGCGGTCTGACCGAAGAGAGTGTGCAAACCGCCATGACGACACCCTCGATCAACTCGAAGCCGGTCGCGGGGGCGCGCACCGACGTGGCGTCATGGCTGTCGTTCCACTCCGGGACCAGGGCGTCGATGACTCCCGGGACCGTTCTGCGCAGCGTCTCTCGGCCGGGTTCGCCAAGATCGTCTCCGAGCTGTCGCAAGATCTGGATCCATGTCCACATAAGCGGCAGCTGGATGTCGCTGGGATGCGCGGCCCACGCGACGGCCATGTCCACCGTGCGCGGATCGCGGCAAATAGCCCGCGCGAGTGTCGATTTGCCGATACCGCTGTCTCCGGTCACCAGAGCCAGCTCACCGCATCCGGCGCGCGCCCGCGACAGCGATTGGGCCATCGCGTTCAGTTCCACATCACGTCCAACCAGCTGTTCTCGCCCGGACACCGGTCCGTCTGACAGGCGGATCCGCCGCGGGCCCTGCCCGTCGAATTGGAGTTCGGGGGAGCCATCGTTGATCTTTTGGTAGAGAACTCGCAGGCGTTCGCCGGGTTGCGTGCCGATCTCGCGGTCCAGAACCGCGCAGGCGCGGTCGTACGCGCGCACCGCTTCCGCCGGACGGTCGGTTCGGTACAGCGCCAGCATCAGATGCCCCCATAGCCGCTCCTGCAGGGGGTCTTGTGCAAGCGCGGCCTCGATTTCTGGAATGAGGTCGCGCCCGTCGCCGAGGCGCAGCGCGGCGTCGAACCGTGTCGTGATCGCCGTATTGCGCAACTCGGCATAACGCAACGTGTCGCTGTGTGCGAAGTCGCGGTGGCTGAACTCCCCGAATGGGTCGCCCCGCCACAAGGTCAACGCGTGGGTGAGCACATCGAAAGCCTTGTCTGCCTCACCCCGGCCCAGCGCGCCGTAGCCGGTCTTGACCAAATCCTCGAATTCGTGCAGGTCGACGGAGTCGCCGTCGACAAGATTCAGTTGATAGCCGGAATGCCGGGACTCCAGCCGAGGTGCCGCGCTCGCGGCGGCCGGCGAAGAGGGGGCCAGGCTCTTGCGGAGGTTCGCAAGATAAGAACGAAGCGAGGTCAATGCTTTGGCCGGTGGTTCGTCTTCCCACACCGAGTCGATGAGCCGGTCCACGCTGACAACCGTGCCGTGATGGGCGAGGAGTACAGCGAGCACGCATCGCTGCTTTGGGCCCCCAAGCGACGCGACCGCACCGTCAACGCGGGCTTCGACAGCCCCGGAAAGCAAATACGCGACCATCACACCTAACCAGGGAAAAATCTGATTGGTGAGACCATACCTGGTCGCTAGCAAACGTATCGGACAACTCTTTCTGGGGCTTGCGGCGGTGGGACTGACAGCGAGGAGGGAGTTGGACGGGAGGCGAACCCGGGAGGCCCGGGCGGCTCCGGCGTCGGATGGGTGAGGGAAACCGGCAAACCCCGGCCCAGCTATTCGTTACTGTGATGAATTAGCTTGGGGCGGCTAAATTTTGGTTGCCGCCCGGACATGACCCGGCAGCGCCTATACGAGTCTCAATTGATGGGCAGGCAAATCGTCTTGATGATCTTGTCTGCGATCGTCTGCCGCTTGGCGTCCCACAACGGGAACAGGTAGCCGATGTAGCAGATGGCGGCGTCGACGAAGTGCGCGAGCTGGCGTACGACCGACATGCCGAAACCGATCGGCTGGCCGGTCTGCTCGCTGACCACTTTGAACTTCATGATCGACTTCCCGATGCTCGACCCGGTGGTTCCCTGTTTGTAGCCGTAGTTCCAGACCATGTAGGCCAGTCCAACGAGTAGCGACAGGGAGAAGGCGGCCACCCCTATGGGGGAGTTACCGGTGGCGCAGAACTGGCCCAAGTTATAGCCCGAGGTATCGGTGACGCAAGCAGTCTCCTGGGTCGCCGCCTCGATGCCGTACCCGATACCCACGATGATCGCGTAGGGGATCGAATCGACAAGGAACGCCAGCACACGAGTCAACCACTGCGTATATGCCTGTTGGGGCAACGATCCGGACTGCGGCGGCGCCGGATAATTGCCCGGCACTGCCGGTTGTTCGGTCATGTGAATACCTTTCTGTCGAGGACCTAGCCGCGGACCGGTCGGTTAGGGCGTGATGGGTGCTTTGGCGGCCGTGAGAAGGTGCCACAGCCGTTTCGATTACGAGCCCTGACCGAGGTACTGCGCCGCCGAAACGTAGCAGTGGGCGCTTGGAATACGATTGGAACGCCCGCCGGCAGCCGCCAAGTCAGCTCAGTTGCCGAGCAGGGTTGACGCGGAGCGCGACTCCGTGCCGTGACCGTTAAGGATCGTTACCGCAATCGTGATTTGGACACTCCATCATTGAATTCACGAGAAGTCCGAAGGTTCCATTCAAATAACGCCAATCGGCGACCGCAAGCCTGGGGGCTGATATGACGACCGCAATCGCCGCGCGTGAGCCAGTCGAGAGATACGCGTCCTGCGACGACGACGATGTCGCTTCGGCGGTAGCGAGAGTCAACGCTTTCGCCTGGCGAGGGGACGCCGTTCTCGCCGAATTGCAGCCGCGCTGGCGATTCACGGAAGAAGAGATCGTGCGCGCCGCGATCGCGGTAATTTTGGTAGCGCTGGTGGCGGTGATCGGCGTGGCCGCGGTGGCGATCTTGACCATGGGCCAGTAGCGGATCAATCCGCCATATTCGATTCCGGGCGTATCGCTCACGGTTCGGAATGCTTGGTCGGCAAACTGATCGACGGCGGGTGCGCATTCATTGATTGGTTGTACCTGCGAGTCCGCGACGTTGACGGCCTCCGTATCGGTTATGCTGCCGATGCTCCGGAATGGCGGTGCGCAGTTCACTTGCGAATAACATTGGGAGAGGACAGCTCTCAGCATTGTCCAGATCAACGTCCGCCAGTGGAGCTACAGCTGTGATCCTGCTCCTTATCGCTGGCATGCCGAGCACGGCCTGCGGCCAGCGGCCCCCATCTGCGACGGTTGCCTCGGCCAACTCCACCACCGCGGCCGCGGCGGCGCAACGCGACACTTTGACGTTGGCCGGCAGGGCCTTCCCGCTGCACGACGTCCAATGCCGCGATATGGGCGGCGCGGTGCTCGTCACGGCCAAGACGCAGTCCGCTGAAACCATCATCGTCGACGCCGCGGGGGGCAAGCTCGAAACTCTGGACTTCAGCGCCGATGGAATCGCCTACTTCTGGGAGCCGACATCGACCGGAGGGGCGCCAACCCCGACGCTAACGCAAGACGGTGACACTTACACGCTGACTGGCAAGATCAAACAGCTTCACGACTACACCAAGCTCAGTGATTTCACCCTTAGAGCAACCTGTCCGCGATGAGCATCTCGCCATGTGCAGTGCCTACCCTGGGATCGACTGTGCGGCAAGGCCGGTCGTCCAGGGAGTGCTTGCACGTAGTACCGATTGAAGAGTTAGGCGGCTGACAAGACCGATGCGAAGGACAAGGGGAGCGGGCGGGCCGGCAGGCAGGCATGCGCTCGCGGTTCTGGCGCTATCCGCCCTGGTGTCCGGGTGCACGGTGAACGTCGACGGAAAAGTGGTGGCGGCTCCGACGATGGGCCATGCGCCGCAACCGCTTCCAACCAGTGCGCTATCTGGATTGCTGCTCAGCCCAACCGAAATCGGCTCCATCATGGCCGCCCACATGGAGGTCGCTGAATCCGGCGACACCATGTACACCAATCGGCCTCTCGCCGATGGATGTTTGGTCTGGGCCGAGGCACAGGATTACTCCTACCAAGGCAGCGGCTGGACGGCCGTGCGCGTGCAGCAGCTGAAGGACCGCCGCGATAATGCGGATCACGTTGCCTACCAGGCGGTGGTGGCGTTCCCGGGGGCTTTGGCCGCAAATGACTTCTACTCCGGCCAGGTAGCGGGCTGGGCGAATTGTGATAACCGGCGCGTCGATCTCCACGACCCGGGCGACCCCGCACCCCACTATTGGACGCTGAGTAAGGCCCGCGTGGAGGACAGCGTTTTGACGATAACGCGGGTGCAAGAAGAAGGCGGGGGACTTTGGTCGTGCCAACGGGCGTTGACGGCCTCCAATAACATCGTCATCGATGTGAGCGCGTGCGCCGAAGATGTTGGCGACCGGGGTGCTCAGATCGCCCACGAAATCGCAAAGAAGATCTCTTGAGCGTTGTCGAAGCGCACTCACGCGTCGTCGGTTGTCGCGACGCGCAGGGCCGCACCAATGGGCAATCCGCTCTTAGCTGCCAGCCGGCCGTTGCGGGAGTTTCCCCAAACCGCGTCAGTTGTGGACTAAGGTGTTGCTGATTGCTGCCATCGGGAGGTTTCCATGGAAGGGACCCCGTTCGGCCGGTACCGATTAATAAATCTGCTCGGCCGAGGTGGCATGGGCGAGGTCTGGCGAGCCTATGACACCGTCACCGATCGGATAGTCGCGCTGAAAGTTCTCCCGGCGCATTTTGCTGCGGACGAGACGTTTCAACGACGATTCCGCCGCGAGGCTCACTCAGCGGCACGGTTGAACAACCCTCACGTGGTGCCAATTCACACCTACGGGGAGATCGACGGGCGGCTATTCGTCGACATGCGCCTGATCGAAGGGCGCGACCTGGCAACCGTGCTGGCCTCCGGTCCAATGCCTCCGTCACGTGCGGTGCACATCGTCGAGCAGGTGGCATACGCCGTATATGCCGCGCACAAGATCGGATTGGTGCATCGGGATATCAAGCCCTCCAACATCTTGCTCGATGAAAATGACTTCGCGTATCTGATCGATTTCGGGATCGCACGTGTTCTCGGCGAGACCGGCCTGACTGGTACGGACTCGGTGGTCGGCACGCTGCGCTACATGGCACCCGAGCGCTTCAAAGTCGGTGAGGCCGATGCACGCTCGGACATCTACGCGCTTGCTTGCGTGCTCTACGAGTGCTTGACGGGAGGCGCCCCATTTCCGGGTGACAGCATCGAGCAACAACTGGCAGGGCATCTGTCGGCGCCGCCGCCGCGCCCTTCTGACTCCGGCGCGCCCCCGGCATTCGATGCGGTCATCGCCACCGGCATGGCCAAAGACCCGGCGCAGCGCTACGCCACCTCTGTGGATATGGCACGCGCCGCGCGCGACGCGATCACGGTGCCGCTGCATGTGCCGGACCCGAATGTACCGTCGCACAACGTCACTGTCCCCACTCGAGTGGCCTCACGACCGAGTGAGCCAACGGAGCAAGCGCGGACGTCATTATCCCCCGATCCGCAGCAGGGGATAGCGGGGAACCGTAGGCGCACCAAGCGATCTTGGGTGGTTGCCGCCGCGGTGATCGCAGTGCTCGCGGTGTTGGGGGGCGCGAGCCTATACCTGATGCGCGCACACACCTCAACGGCTGGATCTACGCCGACGCCGCGGCCGGCGACGGCCGCCCCGCCGCCGTCGGCGCCTAGTGGGGGAGGCGCGCCCACTTCGGGAGTCACCGCAGCGCCAAGTGGTCCACCTACGATCGCCACCTCAGTACGGGTAGGCAATGGCGCCTTCGGTGTCGCGGTCGACTCGGCCGGCCACACCGCCTATGTGGCGAACACCGGCTCCAACTCCGTGTCGCTGGTCGATACCGGCAGCCGTACGGTCACGGCCACCATCGCTGTAGGACGCCACCCGGTGGGTGTTGCCGTAGATCCATCGACCCGGACCGTCTACGTCACCAACTACGACGACTCCTCGGTGTCGGTTATCGACACCACCAATGGCACGGTCATCGCCAGAATCGGTGTCGGCAGCCATCCGGGCGGAGTAGTGGTCGACCCGGACGCCCGGATCGCCTATGTCACGAACGGTGATACCGCGTCGGTGTCGGCGATCGACGTGACAACGCATACCGTGACCGCGACGGTGCCCACCGGAAAAGGCCCAAGCCGCGTAGCCATTGATCGGAACGCGCACCGCTTGTTTGTCACCACTGCCGATCCGACAGTGACGGTCATCGATACCACGAACCGAACTGTCATCGGTTCCGTCGCGCTTCGCGTCCACCCGGCCGGGATCGCCATCGACCCCGCCTCGCACACGGCGTACATCGCCAGCGGCGACGATGCATCGGTGTCGTTTGTCGACACCATTACCCTCGGCGTCACCGCTAGTGTGCCTGTCGGGCAACGCCCCGCGGGGGTGGCAGTGGACCCGCCGACGAACACCGCCTACGTGGCCAACTACAGCGGTGGGTCCGTGTCGGTGGTCGACACCACCAAACGCATAGTCACCGGAATCCTTGCCGTCGGAAACAACCCGCTCGCCATCGCCGTCGACCCGGTCACGCACTTCGCCTACGTCAGCAGCGACCTTAACCATGGCTCGTTGACAGTGATCGAGCGCTGACGCCGGGGCACTTGCGGCTGGATTTCATCGCGCGCCGGTCGGTGCTCTGGCTTGCCGTCTATGACCGCACTGTAAGTTCGGTCGGGCGATCGCCTGCGGATCAAGGTGATTCGGTTTGAAGTCCCGTCCGGGCGAAATGGTCAGCTGCGACTTGACCCCGCCACAGGAAGACGCGAGAGGAAGCCTATGAGAACGATCGCAAACCGCCACGCTGCAATCGTCGGCCTGGCCGCCGTCGCGCTGATAGCTGCGGGCTGCAGCAATGGCAAAAGCGTCGACGCGTCGGCACCGCCTCAGGTCGGGGTGAGCGCCACCGCCACGTCTAACGCCCCGGCGCCGCCCACCGAGGTGAGGCTCATAGGGGAGCGCGACGTCGAGGTGACTCTGACCGGCCCGATCGCGGTCAAGTACTCGTCGGCTACCGAGGATCAGAAGAAGGCGCTCGGCAAGCCGCTGACGGGTGACCGCAACGCGGGGACGCGGGACAGCGGCGTGGTGTTCCAGCAATTCCAGGGCGGCGCGATCACCGCCAGGAACGGCGCGGCCGGCACACCCGCGTACATCATCGTGGGCAAGATCCGGGAGGCCTGGAATGTCCCACGCGGCCCGGACGGCACGCCCGCGGTCACCGGCACTAACGGTTCGGCAGGGCCGCTGGGCTTGCCCACCAGCGACGTGAACGTCATCGGCGACCTGCAGGTGTCGACCTTCGAGCACGGCAAGATCGAGTACAACCCGGCGACCGGCCAGGTCGCGGTGACGGTAAACGACAAGGTCGTCCCATCCGGGCTCTAGCCGACTCATCCCACAATCGCCCGCGCTGCGCGCTCCGCGATGAGCATCACCGGCGCGTTCGTGTTGCCGGAAATGATGGTGGGTATGGCCGAGGCGTCGACCACCCTAAGGCCTGCAACGCGATACACGCGGCAGTCGGTGTCGAGCACCGTGGCGGCCGAGCGCGGCCGCCCGCGAGCGTCAAATGCTCCCATCGCGCAGGTACCCACCGGGTGAAAAATGGTCGTACCGAGTTCGCCGGCCGCCTTCTGCAGCGCTTCATCGCTCACCAGTTGCGGCCCCGGAAGAAACTCCTGCGGACGGTAGCGGGCGAGGGCCGGCGCCGCCATGATCTGCCGGGTCATCCGGAGGCCCCGCACCGCGATTTGACGATCGACGTCGGTCGACAGGTAGTTGCAGAAGATTTTCGGATAGATGAGGGGATCTGCACTGGCCATCCGCACATGGCCTCGCGAGGTGGGTCGCAGATTGCAGACCGAGGGAGTGATCGCTCCGAAGGGGTGCAGGGGTTCGCCGAACTTCGGCAACGACAAGGGCTGCACATGCCACTCCAGATCGGCGCTTCCCAGCGCGGGGTCGCTCTTGGCAAAAGCCCCCAGGGTGGAAGGCGGCATCGTCATGGGCCCTGACCGCAACAGCAGGTACTGAAGACCCATGCCCGCCCGGGTGATCCAGTTCCGGTACAGGGTGTTGACGGTCGGGGCGCCCCGGACCCGGTAGATGGTTCGAATCTGCAAGTGGTCCTGGAGGTTTTCGCCCACTCCCGGCAGATCGACGGCCACCGGCACTTGATGCTGGGCGAGCAGGCCGGCTGGGCCGAGCCCCGAGACCTGCATCAGGTGCGGCGACCCAATTGCTCCGGCGCTCAGGATCACCTCCTGTCGCGCCCGGATATCGACGATTTGTCCGCCTTTGAGCAGGCGCACTCCGGCGACGCGGTGCCGCGCCGTGGTCCAGGCGCCCCGACGCTGATCCTCGTGGACGTGGTCATCCACCAAAAGCCGCAACGCCTGAGTGTGCGTGTAGACGGTGAGGTTCTGCCGGTGGGCGACGGGATGCAGGAAGGCATCGGCCATCGACCATCGCCGGCCACGCCGTTGGTTGACGTGAAAGTACGCACAGCCGGCGTTGTCGCCCTGGTTGAATTCATGGATCGGGGAGATGCCCACTTGGGCGGCGGCGGCCTGCCAGGCGTCCAGGATCTTCCAGCGCACCCGCGGTAGCTCGACGCGGATCTCACCACCGGCGCCGTGCCAATCGTCGGCTCCGCCGTAGTAGTTCTCCAACTCTTTGTAGATCGCCAGTGTCTCGCCGGGACTGTCCGGCCCACCCCACAGCCAGCGTTCGTCGCCGGTGGCCTGCGCCCACAGCGCGTAGTCGCTGGCCTGTCCGCGCATGTGGATCATGGCGTTGATCGACGAGCAGCCGCCGATCACCCGGCCGCGCGCGTAGTGAATGCTCCGGCCGGCAAGGCCAGGGTCGGGTTCGGTGGTGAAGCACCAGTCGGTTCGGGGGTTGGCGATCGTGTACAGATAGCCCACCGGCACCTTGATCCAGAACCAGTCATCCTTGCCGCCGGCCTCGATCAGAAGCACACGGCGATCGGGGTTGGCGCTGAGCCGATTCGCGAGCAGGCAGCCTGCGCTGCCCGCACCCACAATGATGAAGTCGAATTCGGCAACCGGATTCATTGCGGTATCGGTCCTCCACAGCGTCGGATGCGAGTCCTAGTCTGCGCGATGACCACCACATCTCGCCGAGGAATGATGGGCCTCGATTGATAAGCGAGAACCGTTGAGGGGCAGGGCACGCAATAGCCTTACTGGTAACCCGCCATATTCGATCCCGCCGCATTCCTACCACGGTCGAAGCAGCGTCACACCGTCGGAACAGCCTCACGGGGTCGGTGCCGATCGGCTCGCTCAGGCAAGCCAGACGAACCGTCGAGCGGAAGCGGTACTTCGGATACCTGTTCGCTGGCCTGCAGCGCACGTCAGGTCCCGCGCCGCGAATAGCGTTGCGCTCCAGTGTCCTTCGTCGCGGTACGGTATCTCGACTTCGGCCGACTGTGATGGAGTGCGCTGGTTCCAGCTCGGCGAGTCAACGTGGGATCAGGTGTGGACTTTCCAGCCAGCCTCGGTGAGGGTGCCGCCCTGGTTGGGGTCGCCGAATTCCACGTACAGGTCGCCTTCGCCCTGCAGGTCGATGCCGACAAAGCCGTGAGCTGTCTGACCGCCGGCAATGCTGCCGCTGCACAGTGGCGGCAGCCTTGTTGATTCGCTGGTAATCGACGGCGGTCGACGGTTGTCACTTGCTCTGCGTTGAACGTGATGTGATACCGCAACGGACGTCGGCAGTGCGGCGTACGGCCCTATGGCGGATCAGCCTCGGGTATTCCAGACAAGCGGCGCCTGGTGGATCCAGGTGCCGTGCTCAACGCTGTCAACGAGAAAAGCAGCGAGGTCGGCGCGGTTGATCCGCATGCCGGGCTTTTCGGTGCCGGCCTCCGCGGCCCGCACGGGACCGCGGGCCGGCTTGTCGGTGAGGGCGACTGCTCTGGCGAGAGTCCAGTCGGTATCGGAGGCGCGCACGATCTGGTCGACGCCGCTGTGGTCGACGAAGCCGGCCTTGATGTTGGAGATGTTGACCAAGAACCTGAACAGCGGGTTGATGCGAGCCCAGTCGTCGCCCGCGCCCATGGTGGAGTTGATGACGATCCGGCGGATGTTCTGCTCGCCCATCACGGTCAGGAGGTTACGGGTGGCGTCGGTCATGAACATCGGTGGGCTGACGGGGTTGGCCCAGGGATTGTCCGAGGCGCGCGAGTTGTTGAGGGTGCTGATCACCGCCTCGGTACCCTGGGCGGCCTTGCGGATGTCGTCGATATTGGACGGCGTGCCCGCGACGAGTTCCACGCCGTCCGGGGCCTGGACAGCGTCCGGGTTGCGCACCAGGGCACGAACGCGATGACCGTGTGTGGCTGCGTGCGCGAGTACATGGACCCCGGTGCGGCCGCTGCCTCCCAGGACAAGCAGGTTGGTCATTGTTTCCCCTTCAGTGGATTGCCTGCCGCAGGCGCGTATCGCCTGCGGCAGGCGGATGCGTCCGGTGGCAGCCGGTAACGGCTTCGCTGTGAAGAACTTCGCGCTACGGTCATGCGGTCGCTTCGCACTCGGTGTCGTGTAGGCCAGTTCGGTGCCACGTCGGGTTTGGTACCAATGGATCTCGCGATCGTCTTAGGTTCACCCCGATGGCCGATAGCCCCGTCTAGGCCGGGCCCGGCTCACCCGATGACAGCGGTACCCATCACTTCTCCTTGACAATCTCTTGGTAGATGACCGCAGCGATCAAAGCTGCGCGTGAGGTCTCCTAGCCGACTAGTTGCGGTTCATCGGCTCGTTGCGCGGCCCGGTGGTGGTGGCCTGCGCGAGCAGTGCGGCGTTTTCATTGAGTAGTTGAATGATCGGCCCGGCGACGTACATAGCAAGTCGTAGCGCCTCTTGATCGCTCGCAGAGAGCATCGCTAGGAGGGCGGCGAGCTTCTCGTTGTCTTCGTTGCGCAGGCGGTGCAACAGATCTCGTGCACTCTCAGTGACATTGACGATGGTTGCGCGGCCGTCTTCTGGATCGGCCACGCGAGCCACCAACTTGCGGCGGTCAAGACGCTGGATCAACTGGGTCATTGCCGGCTGGCTCACGTGCATGGCCTCGGAAAGCGTAGTGAGCCGAGTTGGACCTTCAACGCTTAGCGTGTGCAGCACCTCCATTGCGGACACGCTGAGCTCCTCGCGATTGAGCAAGTGACGCGTGGCCAGTAGCGCAGCCTGTCGGACGACTTCGGCGATCCTGTCTATGCCGTCTTCCGACTTGGCCATACCCCGGGACTATACATCACGACACTATGTATTACCCCAGGTTCCTGTACACCTTTTGGTCGCCGAGTTAGTCTTAGCGGTGTAAAATCGGATCACACGGTCGCGAGTCATGAGAATCTACAGCGTGACCCCTTCCATTAGTTAAGTCCCTTATGTAATCTCGGACAGCGTGTCCGTCTCCACCTGTCGATCCGCCGTCGGCGCTTCTGACGACGCCAGCGGCCAAATCGGTCTGATGAGTTCCGTCTCGCGGGCGTTATGGCGATCCAGTCCGTCGTTTTCGCAAGCAACGGCGCCGCGGCGCCGCCGAATCGCGGCACCGAACCCCCGCATGAATTCAGAGGAGACACATCCGATGTCCAAAGTGAGAGCCATCTTCGGTGGAGGCCCGCACCTCGGTGCCGCCGTCGCGCGGCGCTTGGCCCGCGAGGGATCCAGCGTCGCACTCGTCGCCCGCGCCAAAGAGCGCCTCGACGCACTCGCCGGGCAGTTGAAGGCCGAGGGCGTCGACGCGTCAGGTGAAGAACCACGACCGCATCTAAGCGAATCAGCCTGTGAGCCAACGCAAGGCGCTCGTCTTCACGGCAGACGCACAGATGAATTCGCAGGAGCGTTCGCTAACTTTGGCCCGGTGAAGTCATCAACCGGTGTAGTGGTGGCAGCCCTGGTGTTGGTGTCTGCGTGTTCTCCGGCGCCCAGTAAAGCGCCTGAATCCGCAGGTTCCGCGGCGCCCAGTGTTTCCGCAGCGCCCAGTATTAAGGATCTTTCGGCGGTGCCGCAGACACAGCTGGCACCGCCGCCGCTGAACGTCACGGTGAACCAGCAGGATGGCGGTTCGGGTTTTGTGTTCATCAATGGTGGCGCGCCTGGCGCGGCGAATCTGTTCGGCAACGGGAACCCCGGAATTCCGTCAGGCCCGGAAATCCTGGATAAAAAAGGGCGGCCGGTGTGGTTTTTGCAGATCCCCGGCGATCAGGATGCCGTGAATTTCCAGGTGCAGACCTATCAAGGTAAACCAGTGCTGACCTGGTTTCAGGGCGACAAGTTCTCCGGTGCCGATTACATCGCCGATACGAACTACAACATCATCAAGAAGATCACCACAGAGGGCGGCGCGTCGGATCTTCACGAGTTTCGGCTTACCCCGGATGGGCATGCGCTGATCACATCGGTGAAGGAGGTCGATGCCGACCTGTCTGGTATCGGCGGGCCCAAAACCGCGAAAATCGCCGACAGCTTTGTCAACGTTGTCGATGTTGCTTCGGGGAAGACATTGCTCGCGTGGGATTCGGCGCAGCACCTTCCAGTGACCGATAGCGTGCTCAATTACACCCAGCTGCAGGGCATTCCGGGTGAAGGGGTACTTCCGCTGCATATCAACTCGATTGCCCCCGACCCAGATGGAAATATGCTGGTGTCGGTTCGCTCGGCCAATGAGCTGGTCGATGTGAACACGCAAACCGGCGCGATCAACTGGAAATTGGGCGGGAAGAATTCGGATTTCAAACCCGGCCCAGGGGTGGACTTCGCCGGACAGCATGACGCGACATTCGTGGACGAGAACACGATCATGTTGTTCAACAACAACGTCGATCTGGGTGGAAAACGCCATGGCGCATCGAGCATCATGTGGATCCGGCTGGACCGACAGCCCAAGACCGCGACCCTGCTGCGGAACTGGGTTCAGCCCCAACCGGTAGACACCTTCACCCAGGGCAGCGCGCAAGCACTTCCCAACGGCAACACGTTCAGCGGCTGGGGCGATGCCAACCACATCACCGAATTCGCCCCCGACGGACGCATCGTGTGGAGCGCAACCCAGCCCCAAACCTCGACGCAACAAGTCGGCGCCGGCAGCAAGGCGATGGCAGTGGGGGATGGAACATACCGCGCGTTTTTGCAGGAGTGGAGCGGGCATCCCACTCAGAATCCGGAGCTGACCGTGTCCAACGACAACGGCCGGCCCACATTGCATGCGGTGTGGAACGGCGCCACAGATGTCATCCAGTGGCGGGTCCTGTCCGGGCCCTCGCCTGACTCGCTCAAGTCACTGGTAACCACCGACTGGAACGGCCTGAACACCCCGGTGGCACTGCCCGCAGGCACCGCCACCACGGGCAACTACTTCACGATCGAGGCCCTAGATAAAAACGGCGCTACCATCGCCGCCAGCGACCCCATCAAAACCTGATGGGGAACCGGTTGGCCGGCCCCTGAAGATTGAACGCATCTCGGCCCATGGCGTAGCTTAGTTGACATAATGTCACTTATCGGCACACCGGCAACCGGGCCGTTCGGCGCTCTTGCCCGAAAAGCCTGGCAGCCGCCGTCTTCTCGTGTGCAGCGCCGACAGTCTGCGCCCCCGGCCTCGGATGGTGTCTCGGTCGCGCGCGCCGCGCGGTGCGGCCGAACGCAGCACACCGGACTGAGTGCCGATACCGTCGGCGCCGGGACGCGCGCGGTGCGCCGAAGGGCCGGCACGCCGCCCCGGGACTCACCCGCAGTCGATGGACTCGGCGGCATCAATACGTCACTGTGACGATTTGATGCCTGGCACGCCCCTTCGCATGCGGCCAATCGTGATGGCACATCAGCCAATACGGGACGGGGCTCGGCGTCGCGCCTTCCGGTTCCGCGAGGTTTCTCGCCCGCAGAATATGCCGCCGTCGGGATGACCCGCCCTATAGGGCCACGGCCCGCCGTCCCCCGGGCAACAATTTCGACCGAAGACGCGGACGCCCCTTTTGCACGAATGATGCGTCGCCCCAACGCAATTCGTCACTGTGACGTTATGGGTGGCCCCGTCCGGTCAGTCGCCGGGTGCCGACCAGTGCACCACCTTGACCGCGGTCAGCTCGTCGAGCAGTTCGGGTCCGAAGCCGAACCCCGTGCCACTGGCGCGGCGGGGTTCGGAGGCGCCGCCCGGCGCGCCGCCGAAGACGTCGTTGATCTTGACGGTCCCCACGGGCAGGCTGCGCCATGCCTCCTGGGCATGCGCCATGCTGCCCGTCAGCACGGTGGCGGCCAATCCGTAGCGGTCGTGCGCGGCTTCGGTCAACGCGGTGGCGAAGTCGGGCACCACCCGCACCGGCGCGACGGGACCGAACGTTTCCTCGCGCATGACGAGCATGTCGGCGGTGCAATCGGTCAACACGGTGGGCGGATAGAACGAGCCGGGCCCGGGTCGCGGCTCGCCGTCGACGAGCACGTGGGCCCCGTTGCGGGTTGCGTCCTCGACATGCGCGTGCACGTGTTCGCGATGACGCTCGTCGACCAGCGGCCCGATCCGGTCGGCCCACGAGATCGCCTCGTCGATCAACGCATTGAGGAACGCGTCGGCGATCGATTGCACGACGTAGACGCGTTCCACCGACACGCAGATCTGTCCGGCGTTGGCGAAGGCGCCGAGCGCCGTCTGTGCGGCCGCCCAGCTCGGGTCGACGTCGGCGTCGACGATCAACGCGTCATTGCCGCCGCTTTCCAGCAGCGCCTTGGCGCCGCGTTCGGCGCAGGCCCGGGCGATCTCCCGGCCGGTCGCACTGCTGCCGACATGGGCGACGACGTCGACCTGCTCCGCACCCGCCAACCGTTCCCTAACGGTTCCGTCGCCGTCCACGATCTCGAGCACGCCGGCGGGCAGCCGAGCCGCCAGCAGTTCGGCGAACCGGCGCCCCGTTTGCGGACAGCGCTCACTTGGCTTGTGCACCACCGTGTTTCCGGTGACGAGTGCCGCACCGAGCAGCCCGGCCGCCACGGCGACGGGATCGTTCCACGGGGTGATGACCGCGACCACGCCGCGCGGCTGCGGAACCATGAGATCGGTGGCCGACCAGCCGCCCTGCAGGGCTTGCCCGCGGTGCAGGGGTCCCAGTTGGGCGTATTGCAGGAGCGTGTCGATCCCGGCGTCCACGCCGCCGCGCGCGTCGTCGCGCAGCTTGCCGGTTTCCCGCTCGTTCAGTTCGGCGAGTTCGTCGGCCGCGGCGCGGACGTCGTCGGCGGCAGCCGCGATGGCGGCCGCGCGTTCGGCCGGCGACGTGCGGGCCCACGCCTCGGCGGCGGCCGCGGCCCGCCCGACCGCTTCGTCACAGTCGGCCGGCTCGGTGATCGGCACCTGCGTGACCGTGTCGCCGGTGCGTGGATCCAGGACGCTGATGATTTTGGTAAGGGTCGAAGCCACGACCCCGGATACCCTGTCCCCCGCCAGGCCAATCAGCCGCGCCCGGGCGGCGCTGGTCAGGCCGGGAAGTTGCCCCGGCGCAGATCGCCGGTCCGGTATGGTCGGCGTGTCCGCGGGGGCCGAAGGATAGAGGGCTTGATGGCGAATTGGTCGGCCGACAACGCCTTCACCGCCCGGCAGGCGGTGAACCCGGGCCTGCGCAAGGTCGCCCGATTTCTGCCCCGCGGATACGCCCTGCATCGGGGTCTCAAGGTTCAACGCGCGATCATGAACGTCTTCAGTAGCACCGGGCGGCTGCGCGACGTGCCGGAGGCGGCGGTCGACGAGCACGTCACCGTTCGCCTGCACCGCCCGGCCGGTCTTCCCGAGCGGGCACCCGCACTGTTGTGGGTTCACGGCGGCGGCACGATCATGGGCCACGCCGCCCAGGACGACAAATACCTTCGGAAGCTGTCGCGGCTGACCGGTGTCGCGATCGCGGCGGTCGAACACCGTCTGGCCCCCGAGCATCCCTATCCGATTCCGGTCGAAGATTGCTACGCGGCGCTGCTGTGGCTCGCGCGTCAACCCTGGGTCGACCCGGGCCGGATCGCGGTGGGCGGCGCAAGCGCCGGTGGGCATTTCGCGGCGGCGATCGCGCAACGTGCCCATGACCGCGGAGACGTCCACCCGATCTTTCAGATGCTCGTGTATCCCATGCTCGACGATCGCACCGGCAACAAACACGGCGGCGCCAAACGCATCATGTGGACCGAGACCGACAACCAGCTGGCGTGGCGTTGGTACCTGAACGGCGCGGATCCCACCGAGGCGGCCCCGGCGCGTCGCGACGATCTGTCCGGCCTGCCGCCGGCATGGATCGGGGTCGGCACGTTGGACCTCTTCTATGAAGAATGCCGCCTTTACGCGCGACGCCTGCGCGAGGCGGGGGTTCCCGTGCACGAGGAGATCGCCCCCGGCGCGTTCCACGCGTTCGACCAGATTGTGGACAAGGCCCCGGTTTCGGTGAAGTTTTTCAGCAGCCAGTGCGATCACCTTCGGGACGCCCTGGTCGCGCCCCGCACGTAGCGACGAAATATGTTGCAAGCTAGGGGCATTCAAGGTCTCGTGAGACCGAACCTGTCCTTGGCGGCCGCCGCGACGCGGAACACCGCACCCGCCCTCCGAGCCGACCGGCAGCCCAAATCCGGCGCCTTTTGACTGCAAAGTGTGCAGAACGTGCAACTATGGGTGGATGTCCAACCCGGTCGGCCTGCGCGAGCGCCGTCGCCGCCAGACGAGCGCCGACATCCGCGACGCCGCGGTGCGGCTGGCGCTGGAACGCGGATTCGACAAGGTGACCATCGACGAGATCTGCGCCGACGCCGGCGTCTCGACGCGCACCTTCTTCAATTACTTTCCGAACAAAGAGTCCGCGATCGCATACGGCCCGTCGGACATACCCCCGGAGCTGGTAGCGGAGTTCGTCGCGGCGGGACCCGCCCCCTACTCGGTGGTGCTGGCGGAGCTCATCACGCTGGCCGCACACCACCTGCGCGACGTGCCGCCGAAACGCGAACAAGCGGCCGGCATGCTGGAACTCGCCAAGACCTCCCCGGCGGTGTTGGCCGCATTCCTCGCCGAGCTGGAGCGGTTCCAGAACCACCTGACCGACGTCGTCGCGCGTCGCCAGGGCATGCGCCCCGAGGACGAGATCCCCGCGCTGATCGCCGCGCTGGCCTTGACGGCCGTGCGCTCGGGCATCGAGCGCTGGTCCAGCGGAGAAGCCGGCGCCACCGACGACACGCCGATGCCCTACGTGGAACGGGCCGCCGCGCTGGTCAACGGCATCTTCACGAAGTGACCTGAAACACCGCGGCTATTTCTTGCATGACGTGCAAGATATGCACAATATGTACTATGCTCATCAGGCAGTCTCCGGAAGCGCTTCATGAAGTAGGTGTTCGCCGGTACCAGGGCCGACTGCCGGTGCGCTTGGGCAGCTTTTCCCGCTTCGGGCGTTCGAGCGCGCACGCATCAAGGTGATCGGCAAATCATTGCGGCGCAACGTAAATCGTGGCGCTTCGCTGCCCATGGGCAGTGCGCCGGTCATGCTGACGCTGACGAGATGACGGCCGCCTGACGGGAAGGGGATCACCTAGGTGCAGGTATCGAAGCTTGTGCGTAACGCGTGGTTGCCGTTGCTGATCGTCGCGGTCCTGGTGGTCGGCGGCTTTGCCGTGGCCCGGGTCAAGTCGTTTTTCGGTGCCCAGGACACGGGCATCATGACCAGCCCCCGCCTGGACGATTCCAAGCCCTTCAAGCCCAAGGTCGTCAAGTACGAGGTATTCGGCTCGGCCAGCAGCGCGAATGTCAACTACCTGGACCTGTCCGCGGACCCGAAGCGGGTCGACGGCGCGCCCTTGCCGTGGACGCTGGTGCTCAGCACGACCGCACCATCGGTCTTCCCGAACCTGTCGGCGCAGAGCGACGGTGATTCCCTCGGTTGCCGCATCACCATCGACGACGAAGTCAAGGCCGAGAACCAAACCAACGGCGTGCACGCCCTGACCTTCTGCTTGGTGAAATCCGCATGAGCGCACATTTCGATGACGCCCGCACCGACACCATCCCCGCCGTCGCCGGCGAACCGATACGGGACAAGATTCCGCGGCTGATCCGAACGTTTGCGGTGCCCATCATCCTGGGCTGGATCGCCATCATCGCGGTGCTCAACACCGTCGTGCCGCAGCTGGACGAGGTCGGCAAGATGCGCTCCGTGGAGATGACCCCCGACGACGCGCAGTCGGTCGTCGCGACCAAGCGCATGGGCGCAATCTTCAACGAGTACAAGTCCAACAGCTCGGTCATGATCGTGCTCGAGGGCCAAAATCCCCTCGGCGCCGACGCCCACGCCTACTACGACCAAATGGTCAAGAAGCTCGACGCTGACACCAAACACGTTGAGCACGTGCAGGACATGTGGAGCGATCCACTCACCGGGGCGGGCGCGCAGAGTAACGACGGCAAGGCCGCCTACGTCCAGGTGTACCTGGCGGGTAACCAGGGCGAGGCCTTAGCCAACGAATCGGTCGAGTCCGTCCAGAACATCGTCAAGAGCCTGCCCCCGCCCCACGGGGTGAAGGCGTACGTCACCGGGCCCGCGGCGCTTTCGGCTGATCAGCACACCGCCGGCGACCGCAGCCTGCAGCTCATCACCGCGGCCACGTTCACGGTGATCATCGGGATGCTCCTGTTGGTCTACCGGTCGGTCGTCACCGTGTTGCTCACGCTGGTGATGGTGGTCTTCGAGCTGTCGGCCGCGCGCGGAATGGTCGCTTTCCTGGGCTATTACAAGATCATTGGGCTCTCGACGTTCGCCACCAACCTGTTGGTCACGTTGGCGATCGCGGCCGCCACCGACTATGCGATCTTCTTGATCGGGCGATATCAGGAAGCCCGTGCCGTGGGCGAGTCACGCGAGGACGCGTACTACACGATGTACAAGGGCACCGCTCACGTGGTGCTCGGGTCGGGTCTGACCATTGCCGGCGCGACCTTCTGCCTGCATTTCACGAACTTGCCCTATTTCCAGACGCTGGGCATCCCGCTGGCCATCGGCATGGTGGTGGTCGTGGCGGCGGCTCTCACGCTTGGGCCCGCGGTCATTTCGGTGGCGACCCGCTTCCGCAGGACGCTCGAACCCCGGCGGACGCAACGCATTCGCGGGTGGCGCAAGATCGGCGCGCTCGTGGTTCGCTGGCCCGGGCCGATCCTGGTTGTGACGATCGGGATCGCCCTGATCGGCTTGCTGACCCTGCCCGGGTACCGCACCAATTACAACGACCGCAACTACCTGCCGGCCGACCTGCCCGCCAACGAGGGCTACGCGGCCGCGGATCGGCACTTCTCCCAGGCGCGGATGAATCCCGAAGTGCTGATGATCGAAAGCGACCACGACCTGCGCAACTCCGCGGACTTCCTGGTGATCGACAAGATCGCCAAGACGGTCTTCCGGGTCCCCGGAATCGGCCGCGTGCAAGCCATTACGCGACCGCAGGGCACGCCGATCGAGCACACGTCGATCCCGTTCCAGATCAGCATGCAGGGCGTCACCCAGCAGATGAACCAGAAGTACCAACAAGACCAGATGGCCGACATGCTGCACCAGGCCGACATGATGCAGACGACCATCGACAGCATGGAAAAGATGTCGAGCATCACGTCGCAGATGGCCAACGACATGCATCAGATGGTCAAGAAGATGCACGACATGACCATCGACATCAACGAATTGCGCCAGCACATGGCCGATTTCGAGGATTTCTTCCGGCCGATCCGCAGCTACCTGTACTGGGAACGGCACTGCTACGACATCCCGGTGTGCTGGTCGCTGCGCTCGGTGTTCGACGGCTTGGACGGCATCGACATCATGACCGACGACATCGAGAGCCTGCTGCCGATCATGGACCATCTGGACACGTTGATGCCGCAGATGGTGGCGCTGATGCCGTCGATGATCGAGAACATGAAGGCCATGAAAACCACGATGCTGACCATGTATTCGACCCAGAAGGGTCTACAGGATCAGCAGAACGAGGCGCAGAAGAACTCCAACGCCATGGGCAAGGCCTTCGACGCGTCCAAGAACGACGACTCGTTCTACCTGCCGCCGGAGACCTTCAACAACGCCGAGTTCAAGAAGGGGATGAAGAACTTCATCTCGCCCGACGGGCACGCGGTGCGCTTCATCATCAGCCATGACGGCGATCCGATGTCGCAGGAAGGCATTTCGCACATCGGCGCCATCAAGAAGGCCGCCTACGAGGCGCTCAAGGGCACGCCGCTGGAGGGGTCGAAGATCTATCTCGCGGGCACCGCGTCGATCTACAAGGACCTCAGCGACGGCAACACCTATGACCTGCTGATCGCCGGGATCTCGTCGCTCTGTTTGATTTTCATCATCATGCTGCTGATCACACGCGGGGTGGTGGCGTCCGCGGTGATCGTGGGCACCGTCCTGCTCTCGCTGGGCGCGTCGTTCGGCCTGTCGGTGTTGATCTGGCAGCACCTCATCGGCATCGAACTGCACTGGATGGTGCTCGCGATGTCGGTCATCATCCTGCTGGCCGTGGGTGCGGACTACAACCTGCTGTTGGTGGCGCGGTTCAAGGAGGAGATCTACGCCGGCCTGAACACCGGAATCATCCGGTCGATGGGCGGTACGGGCTCGGTCGTCACCTCGGCCGGCCTGGTGTTCGCCTTCACGATGATGACGATGGCGGTCAGTGAGCTCACGGTCATCGGGCAGGTGGGTACCACGATCGGACTGGGTCTGCTGTTCGATACCCTGATCGTTCGGTCACTGATGACCCCGTCGATCGCCGCCTTACTGGGCAAGTGGTTCTGGTGGCCGCAACGCGTGCGTCAGCGCCCGGTTCCCTCGCCGTGGCCCAAGCCGAGCGACGAGAAGGCGCCCCAGGAGACCGAATCCCTCGCTGCCGCTAGGTAACCCACTCGGGCTGCCCGGCGGTGTCGACCGCGGAGAAGTCCTTGTGGCCAAGGCCGGCCGTGGTGCCGCCGTCGACGACGAACTCCGAGCCGGTCGAATAACTCGACTCGTCGCTGGCCAGGTACACGACGAGGTTCGAGACCTCCTTGGGCTGGGCGATCCGCCCCAGCGCGGTCTGAAAGATGTCCTCGGGCACCCACTCGGTCATCGGCGTCTTGATCAACCCGGGGTGGATCGAGTTCACCCGAATGCCGCTGGGCCCCAACTCCAATGCCGCCGACTTGGTCAACCCGCGGACGGCGAACTTGGTGGCGGTGTACCCGTGGCAGGCGATGGTGCCGGCGATCCCCTCGATGGAGGAGATGTTGATGATCGATCCGCGCCCGGCTTCCTTCATGGGTTTCACCACGGCGCGGATGCCGAGAAACACGCCCGTCAGGTTGATGTCCAGGATCCGCTGCCACTCCGAGAGCGCGTAGTCCTCGAAGGTGCCGACGTTGATGATGCCGGCGTTGTTGACGAGCACATCGATGCCACCAAACTCGCTGACGGCGGTGGCCACTGCGGCATCCCAGTCCTCGGGTTTCGTCACGTCGAGGTGCAGATAGCGGGCCGCGTCTCCGACCTCCGCCGCCACCGCTTTGCCCTCGTCGTCGAGGATGTCGCCGAACACCACCTTGGCCCCCTCGGCCACCAGCGTCCGCACGTGCGAGGCCCCCATCCCCCGCGCTCCCCCGCTGATGAGCGCGACCTTTCCGGCCAACCGATCTGCCACTGCGATTCTCCTGTCGTTTCGGTACGTCCTTGCACCATACGTAGCGGAGCCGATGTATGGCCAAGGTTCGTTTAAGCGCGTTTACTCATCTGGCCCTGTCCGCCAACAGCCGATGCTGTCGAACTACGGCGAAATGAGCGGAAGCCCCGGATACTTTGGCTTGGTCTGTGAGTGTCCCCGGGGACGGCCAATCCGCATTGCATTTTGTCAGCTTGATTCGGCAATTCGGGTCCTCCCACCTTCAGCATCGGAGCATATTTGGTACGGGATTAGTCGAACGCTTGTAGGGGGCCGCGTGACTAACTGCTTCGAATGCGCTATCGGTGTCGCACACAATGCGGAATCCATCGGTGTCTGCATGAGGTGTAACAGTCTGGCTTGCGCGAACCACGGAGGCAAGCCCCGCGGACAGCCCCGATTCATGTGCTCAGGTTGCATAATCGGACTGCTCACGACCAGCGCTGGCGGTTCGCCGCCTCCACCATCAGGCCCTGGAAGCGGACCGCCAGGTGGCGGACCTGCCGGACCTCCAGGTGGCCCTGGGGGCGGTCCACCCATGGGGCCCACCGCTGGTGGCTCGTCAAGTGGTCCCTCCGGCGGTGGACAGCCTGCTGCGCATTTTGGAGGACATAATCAAGCGACATTCACTAGTACTCTCGATTTTGAGCTCCAACTCCCCAACGTTGCAGCAGCATCAGAGGATCGACGACGCCTCATTCGATCCGACGCTTTGAAGGAGACGCTTCGACGCCTGTTCCGGCTCAAGGACGATGAAGAGAGTAGGGCCGACTTTCTCGTCAGGGCCTCAGAAGAAGTCCAGGAGCCTGTGCGGGACCAGGTTGCGCGCCAACTGCGATTTAGTGGCGGCTTGCGCGACATTTTCGAAGACGAGCGCGGTGGCCTTGACGAGATGACCACGGCAGGGGTCGGCGAGATCATCAGCCGCGTCGGCAACTGGATTCGCATGGAGATGCCATCCTGGATGGCCTCGATCCATCCTCATCTGGATGAAACAGTTTGGCTCGGTGAGGCTTACACCACACGCGGCGCCATCGACACAGTCCTATTCGCCGACGCGCTGGGCCTCAATGCATATGTGTGGAATCTTCAGCCCGGAGAGTCGCCGTTCCGGCGACTGGACGTCGTCGGGGGTGCGGACACCAGCATGTTGGTGCTCTCCGAGTTGTATGCGCAGTCAACTCCTATCGCAGCCGGCGGGGGTGTGGGAGCGTGAATTGGCGGGTCGCTGTGATCTACCCCCAAGATCGTCTAGCTACTGAGGGACGCGCGGTGTTTACCCGGGAATGGGCGAACGCCAATGGGGATCCGCCGTCCGCTGTGGTGATGGGCCGGAGCGATCGCACCGGTAAGAAGGTGATAATGCGCACGCAGCTCACCAATGACACGTCCAACGATATCGCGGTCACCCAAAGCTGTTTCGACGGTTTTGCCCGAGAAGGTGAAACCGACGGTGTCGAAGTCCGCTTCAGGGCGGCAGGGTTTTGGAGTCGGGTCCGATACCGACCTGGTGCAATCCTCGAACTCACAGTCGCGGTGGTGACCTTGCTCGGCGCGATCACTTTGGCCGCGTTGACCTTCATAAGTGGCCTCCTCAAGCCCACATTGCCACTCTGGGTAATGATCGCTGTACTGGCAGTCGCTTCGATCGTTGCGTCTGTCCGCTTCATCCAAGACGCCAAGAAGGCAGGCCAATAGCTGTCGGTTTCCGTTCTCAATTCAGACGAGAGTTCCTTCGCGTGTGGCGATGATGTCTAGCCCACAACCTCGAAGACCGCGGCGGCGGAGGTGACGGCCTTGTCGGCCTTCCCCTCGTCGTGCAGCAGCATGCGCACGCCGACCCGGCCGGGCCCGCCGCGGTGCGCGACTCCTTCCACCCGGAAGGGGCCCACCTTGCCGCGCGACATGAACATGACGTGCCAGCTGACCACCTGGAGCTTTCGGGTCCCGGCGATGCCGGCGGCGAGATCGATAGCCGCCGTTTCTAGGACGACGTGCTGGGGGCCGATGTGCAGCGCGGCGTCCGGGGAGGCGAGTTCGGTGCTGAGCTCGGGCAGTACCCAGTGGCCATCGTTACGCCTGCTGGCGCCGAAGGCCTGCCACAGCGGCGGCAGGTCCGGCGAGTCCTCGATCACCAGTTCGGTGCCCGAAACGTCCATGCGGCCCAGGCCTTCGGGCGGGATGCCGATGATCGCTCCCTGGCCCTCGTTGAAGGCGATCACCCGGTCCGGGTTGTCGGCGTCGACGATCTTGCACCGCCCGTAGCCCATGGTGCGGCCCTGATGCACGATGCCGGAGCCGACGATCTCGACCCGCTTGACGTCGTAGCCGGGGTCGATGATCTGCACCGACGCGATGACCGGGTTGGGCACCGCGACCATGTCCGTCTGGCATCCCTCCGGGGAGGAAATGGCCAACGGCGCCACCATGATTCCTCCGGCCTCGTTGCGCATGTCGCGGCGAATGGTGACGGTGTCGTCGACCTCACCGAGGTCCATCGAGGAGTGTTTGCGGCCGATGTAGCGGTAGCTGAGCAGCCCCGTCCACCGCCGGTAAAGTTCGTTCCGGTAGGCATCGGAGTCTCCTGCCAACTCCCGGATGTCACGAAGCTGGTCACTCAATTCCGGCCTCCTTCAGGCTTTTCCGTGCCGCACCTGGTTGAAGGGCACGCCGCGGTCGGCGGCGTACTCGCGCGGAAAGTTCAGCACCCGCTCGCCGATCACGTTGCGCGCCATCTCGGTGGTTCCCCCGCCGATGCTGGCGATCTGACGGCCGAGGTAGCGGGTGCCGACGTCGAGCAGCCCCGCCTCGTCATCGACCGCGGCGGCAGGGCCGGCGACCGCCAACGCGGTGTCGGTTTCTACATCGTGCACCTCGGCCATGCACAGTCGGATGATCGAACCGGCGGCGGGCGGCAGCGAGCCATTGGCCACGGCGTGGAAGACGTGCTCGCTGAGCTGCCCCTGGACCGCTCGGTGGACCAGGGCCCGGCCCACCAGGTCGCGGACTCGTTCGCTGCCCGCCCCGTTCGTCTCCTCGACCAGGGACAGCAGGTCGACCGAAATATCTTGGGCCTCAGCGATTCCCGGCCCGCTGGTGTATTCCGATCCGTCCCCCATGGTGCGGCGCTCGTGGTAGAGCTGGCACGACGCGACGTCCCAGCCCTTCCCCGGCTCCCCCACGACGGCGTCGTCTCCGAGTTCGACGTCGTCGAAGAACTCCTCGCAGAACTCCACGGAGCCGTCGACCTGCTTGATGCGGTTGATCGTGACGCCGGGATGCTTCAGCGGCATCAGAAACATCGTCAGGCCTTGGTGTTTGGGCACGCTCCAATCGGTCCGGGCCAGACACAGGCCGTAGTCGGCGGCGAACGCCCAGGTGCTCCAGGTCTTGGCGCCGTTGATGATCCATCGTCCGTCGCGGCGGTCGGCGCGCGTGAGGACGCCAGCAAGGTCCGATCCCCCGCTGGGTTCGGACAGCAGCTGTACCAGCACTTCGTCACCGCGCAACGCGGCCGCGATATGGGTGCGTTTCTGTTCTTCGCTGCCCATGTCGAGGATCGTGGCGCAGCAAATGGCGAAGGAGGGCACGTTGAGCATGAGCGGGGTCTCGTAGGCCAGGGCCTCGGCGTCGAACGCCTTCTTGTGTGCGTAGCTCAGGCCGAGTCCGCCATAGTCGCGCGGGAAGCAGATGCCGGCGAATCCGCCGTCGTACAGCTTCTTTTGCAGTTCTCGGGCGCGCCGCCAGGAGGTCATTTCGTCGCGCTGCAGGACCATCGCGTCCCCGGAATCCAGCCGCGGCAGGTTTTCGGCCAGCCAGGCCCTGGCCCGGCTCCGGAACTGTTCGACCGGCTCGGAATTCACCGATGGCCTCTCATTCGAGCGTCGACCGTGTGCTGGGCGACTGTACAGCACCGCCGCCGCCGCTGTACAGGTCGGCGCCTATGACCGGTTCAGCTCCACCGCGGCACGGATCAGCCCCTTCAGGGCCTGCTCGTCGACCTGGTCGCCCTCGTGAAAATCGATCGCGCGCCGGGTGTTGCCTTCCAGGCTGGAGTTGAACAAGCGCGCGGGATCCTGCAGCGAGGCGCCCTTGGCGAAGGTCATCTTCACCACGTTCTTGTAGGTCTCGCCGGTGCAGATCATCCCGTTGTGATACCAGACCGGAACGCCGCGCCACTTCCACTCCTCCACCACGTTGGGTTCGGCTTCCTTGACGAGTTCCCTGATGCGGGAGAGCATTTCGCCGCGCCAATCTCCGAGCTCCGAGATCCTGGCGTCGATCAGCTCGGCGGGAGTCTTCGTCACGGTTCCGTCCTTTCGCAGAGGTTGTCGCTCGCCGGACGGTATATCACGGGCGTTGTCCGCCCGGCCCGCGGCGAGTCTCCGTGCCCGACGCCGGTAATCTGCGTTCGACTCATGACACATCCCTTCGACGACGCCATCCAGCTCGAGAAGATCGACGCGAGCACCAGGCGCGGCCGGACCCATCCAGAGTGGGCCAACATGGTGGGGCCCTTCGGCGGAATCACCGCGGCCGTCATGCTGCACGCTGTCCAATCGCACCCCGACCGCATCGGCGAGCCGCTGGCGCTGACCGTCAACTACGCCGCCCCCATCGCCGACGGCGACTTCGACATCTCGTTGCGGGCCGCGCGCACCAACCGCACCAACCAGCACTGGATCGCCAAACTCAGCCAGGACGGCGACATCAAGACCACGGCGACCGCGCTGTTCGCCATTCGCCGCGACGGCTGGGCCGACACGGAGCTGCGTCCGCCGAGCGCCCCGGACCCGGAGCAGGTGCCTGCCACCGATCCGGGCCTCGTCCGATGGACGAGCCTTTATGACATGCGGTTCGTCGAAGGCCCGATGCCCGGCAAGGACGGGCAACCGAGCCCGTCGTCGACGACCACCTTGTGGCTGCGTGACGCCGCGCGACGCCCCATCGACTACCCGGTGTTGGCAGCGCTGTCGGACGCCTTCTACCCGCGCGTGTTCCTGCGGCGCGGCGGCTTCGTCCCGTCCGGGACGATCTCGTTGACGACGTACTTCCACGCCGATCAGCACGAACTCGACCGCTCGGGCGATGACTTCGTCCTGTGCACCGCCCACGCCAACCGCTTCAGCCGCGGCTACTTCGACCAGAGCGCCCAGGTATGGGCCCGGGATGGCGTGCTGCTGGCCACCACCCATCAGGTCGTCTACTACAAAGGTTGACCGGTTTACACTTCGCCAGTGAAACGTCACGCCGGAACGCTTACGCAAGGAATCGAGCCGCTATGACAGAGCGCGCGGACATGCTGGTCGCCGACACGATGCCGGCGATCGAAGCCATCAAGCAGCTCAAGGCCCGTTACTGCCGCTACCTGGACGCCAAGGACTGGGCGGCGTGGCGAACGATATTCTCCGACGACTTCGTCAGCGACACCTCCGAAGCGGGCGGCAAGGTGATCGCAGGTGCCGACGACTTCGTCGCGTTCACCCGCCGGGCCCTCGGCCGGCCGACACAGCCCACCGCCCACCAGGTGCACGCCCCCGAAATCGAGGTCACGTCCGCGACGACGGCGCGCGGAATATGGGCCCTGCAAGACGTCGTCCGCTTCGGTCCGGGGGTGACCCTGGTCGGCTACGGCCACTACCACGAGACCTACGAAAACGTCGCCGGCCAGTGGGTTATCAAGAGTTCCAAGCTGACTCGGCTCCGCGAGGACATCGTGACTCCCCTGTTCTCGATCTACGTCTCCCCGCGGGTTCGCACGGCGATCGGCAAGGCCGCCGGCCGGCTGATGGGCGGTGACTGGTCATGACAATCGCCACCGTTTTGGTCACCGGCGCGTTCGGACTGGTCGGCAAGGGTTGCACGCGGATCCTGCTCGACCGCGGACGCACCGTGATCGCGATGGATCTGCGCAACGACAACACCGTCGCGGTGGAGAAAGAATTGGCCGGCGGCCGGCATTCCGGGACGCTCATCCCCGCGTACACCGACCTGATGGACGCCGAAGCGGTGCGGCGGCTCATCGAGACGCATCGGCCCGGAGCGGTCATCCACCTGGCCGCGATCGTCTCCCCACCGTCGTACCGCAACCCGGCGTTGGCCCGTCGCGTCAACGTCGGTGGTACCGAGAATCTCTTGGCGGCCTGCGCCGCGCTCCCCGACCCACCGCTGTTTCTGATGGCCTCCAGCGCCGCGGTCTACGGCTCGCGCAACCCCTACCGCCAACCCGAGCGGATCACCCCGGACACCCCGGTGAATCCGATCGATCAATACGGTGAGGACAAGGTGCTTGCCGAAGCGGCGATCCGCGGCAGCGGCCTGCCCTACGCGCTCTTCCGGCTGGCCGGCGTCATCTCGCCGGATACTCAGGCCGGCATCAACGGTGACTACCTGATCCTGATGCGGTCGATGCCGAGCGACAACCGCATACATGCGGTCGATGCGCGCGATGTGGCGCTGGCGTTCGCCAATGGCGTCGATCGCGGGGCAGCCATTTCCGGCAAGGCTTTGCTCATCGGGGGCAACGAGACGTACGTGCTCCTGCAGCACGGGCTTCAGGACGATCTGATGCGGGCCGCCGGCCTGGGCCCGCTCGGCCCCTCCGCGGGGCTGCCCGGTGACCCGGGCGACGACCGCGGCTGGAGCTTCACCGGCTGGTACGACACCACCGAAGCGCAGGCGTTGCTCGACTTCCAGGAGCACGATTGGTCCCAGACCCTGGACTGGATCGCCGGGACGCAGGGGCGCAGGCGGACCGTGCTGCGGCTGCTGAGCCCGGTGCTGCGGCCGGTCCTGCGCGCGGCGCTGGCGGTGCAGCGCCGGCTGGAGGGCCGCGGCCCCTACGCCGACCCGTGGGGGCTGATCGAGAAGAAGTACGGCGCGGCGGCGCTGGCGGGCGCCGACTAGATCGACTCGCGCTGACCGAGTTCTGTTGTGCCGCAACATGACTCGCGCCGACAAATGCCTAGTTCTCGCGTGCCCATCAACGGTCGATCCATTGCATCTGCGCCTCGGCATGGTGGCCACCCTTGGGTGGGGTGATCCGGTCGAGCCGGGACAGTTGGTCCGGTGTCAGTTCGACGGCGTCGGCGCCGACGTTCTCCTCCAGGCGCGACACCCGCTTGGTTCCCGGAATCGGCACGATGTCGGGACCTTTCGCCAACAGCCAGGCCAGCGCGACCTGAGCGGGAGTGGCGCCGACGTCAGCGCTGATGCTCCGTAATTCGTCCGCGCTCTGAAGGTTGTGCCGGAAGTTCTCCTCGAAGAACCGCGGATTGGTCTTGCGGTAGTCGCTGTCGGGCAGCCCCTCGGTGGAGCGGATGGCGCCGGTGAGGAAGCCGCGGCCCAACGGCGAGTAGGGCACGAACCCGATCCCCAATTCACGCAGCAGAGGCAGGATCTGGTCTTCCTGGTCGCGCGTCCATAGCGAGTATTCCGACTGCACCGCGGTGATGGGGTGCACCGCTTGTGCGCGCCGGATCGTGTTCACGCCGACCTCCGACAGGCCGATGTGCCGGATCTTCCCGGCGGTGACCAATTCGGCCAACGCGCCGACCGTGTCTTCGATCGGGGTCTCGCGGTCGAGGCGGTGCTGATAGTAGAGGTCGATGCGGTCGGTGCCCAATCGTTGCAGCGAGCCGTCCACCGCGATCCGGATGTTGGCGGGGCTGCTGTCCAAGCCGTTGCGGCCGGTGTGCGAAATCAGGCCGAACTTGGTGGCCAACACCACCCGGTCCCGCCGGCCCTGCAGGGCGCGTGCGACCAATTCCTCGTTGATGTAGGGGCCGTAGACCTCGGCGGTGTCGATCAGCGTGACGCCCAGGTCGATCGCGCGATGAACGGTACGGATCGACTCGGCGTCGTCGGTGCCGGCGCCGGCGTAGGCGACGGACATGCCCATCGCGCCCAAGCCGAGGCGACCGACCTCCAGGTTCGCGAGGCGCGCTTGTTTCATGGAGTCATTGTGCGCTTCGCGACTGGACGCCACGGGGCGGGTACCGTTGCGCGAGTGCACCGCATCGATGTTGCCGCGATCCGATGGACGACGTAGCAACCGCGCGACCGGCCCGCAATCTGGCGGTGGACTTCTACCGCGCCTCGGGCGTGGTTCTCATCGTGCTCGGCCACTGGCTGGCCGGTTCGGTGACCTATCACGACGGGCAATTCGGACGCGAAAACCCGCTGCTCGACATGCCGTGGACGCAATGGCTGACCTGGATATTTCAGGCGGTTCCGGTGTTCTTCTTCGTGGCCGGTTACGCCGGTGCGGTGTCGTGGGCACATCGCCGCGGCGCCGACAGCTTCTCCCGGCAGGCCTGGATTCGGCATCGACTGGCGCGGGTGCTCGGACCGACCACGGTCTACGTCGCGCTGGTTTCGGCGCTCGTGGTGGTCCTTCAGGTCCGCCACGTGTCGGGCACGGTGCTGGAATACGCGGGTTGGGCGGTGGCCATGCACCTATGGTTCCTCGCCGTGTATGTGCTGGTGGTGTCGCTGACCCCGATTGCCGTTGCGGCGCACGGACGTTGGGGGCTCAGGGTGCCGGCAGCGCTGGCCGCGGGTGTGGTGCTCGTCGACGCCGTCTCGCTCGCCGGTCACGTCCCGTATATCGGCTGGCTGAATTACCTGATGTGCTGGGGTCTGCTCTACCAGCTCGGGATCGCTTGGCACGGTGGGCTGTTGGCCGGGCGCAGGCCGGTGTTGCTCGCGGCCGGTTCGGCCGTTGCTCTGGCACTGCTGATTCGGGTGGGGCCGTATCCGGTCAGCATGATCGGGGTTCCCGGCGAGCCGATCGAGAACACGACGCCCCCCACGGTGGCGATGATGGCGTTCGCCTGCGCCCAGGCTGGCCTGGCGATGGCATTGGCGGCGACACTCGACCGGGTCCTGCGCCACGGCCCGGTGCAGCGGGTGTTGTCCACCGCCAACGCCAACGTCATGGCTCTCTACCTGTGGCACATGGTGCCGGTCGTCATCGTCGCGATCATCGCTTACCCGGCCGGGCTGATTCCGCAGCCATCCGAGGGTTCCGTGGCGTGGTGGCTGGTCCGGCTGGAATGGATCACCATCCTCAGCGTGGTCACCGCGGTCGAACTGCTGCTGCTGTGGTGGCAGCGGCGGTTCTTCGCGGTTCCCCTGCCCACGTTCGGCCTGCCGCTGCGCGATCGCTGGGCCGAGGCGACCATGGTGACCGGCGCAGTCCTGGCAGCGGTCGGCCTGCACTTCTTGGCGCAGGGCGGCTTCGCCCCGGACGGGCGATTCTCGTGGCCGGCCGCGGCCCTCTTTGCCACCGGCGTGCTCTTGGTCGCGGTGCGTCCCAGGACTCTGTCGCCGCTGACCGGCCACCGCTCGCAGGGGCGCCCGAGCGCCTGAGGCGGGCTGCGGCGGGGTTAGCGACTTACGGCCCCCCGAGAGAGGCCCTAGTGCCCTGGTCGGGGCGGTATTCCGGGAGAAACGTTTCGACCAGGCGCGGACCGTCTAAGGATCCGAGCCCGGGTCCGACGGAGAGGGAGCAGCCATATGTTAAACAGCCTCACGGTCCAGGACAACCAGATCCCTCAGCGGCACGCTCAGGATGCCGAGCTGTTGAAGGAGTCCGGGGTTCACAAGCTCGTCATCGCAGACCGCGACGGCAACTGCTTGGCGTTCGTATTGGCTTGGGACAGCTTCGACTACGACGCCGAGACGGACACTTATGTGTGCGTCGCCGACAGCGACGGTCAAGAGCTCATGACCGTGTACGCCGCCGGCGAGATCAAGGCGGCGCCCGGGGCGAACACATATGTCATCACGGCGCCGGACCGGTTCGCCGGCCGCAGGGCGCTGTAGGCTTCCAGCGGATCGCACAGTTCCCGGGCCGCCGCGCGACAATCGGCCGGCGGCACGGCTAACGGGATCTTGACACGGCGAAGCTTATGATGGACCGTTCGTACGGTTAGTCTAGCGAAGGGTGGATGATGCCCCGATCGCCTGGTAGACGCAGCGAGATTTTCGACGCGTTTGTTCGCTACGTCGCCGAACGTGGCTACGACAGAACGAATATGGGCGACATCGCCGACGAGCTCGGCATGTCGAAGGGCACCATTGTCCATCACTTCGGAACCAAAGCGCAGATGTTGCGCGAGCTTGAAGAGAGCCACCTGGCCGGGCAACTCGACGTGCTGCAGATGGCATGGGCCCGCCTGGCCGCGCCCCACGAACGCATCGCGGCAATCATTTACGCCTCCGCTCTCCTGCAAGTGACCGCGCGCGATGCCACGGTAGCGAGCCAGCGCGAGGTGGTTCAGCTGTCGGACGACCCGGCGATGCAGCAAGTGCGTAAGTTGCGTGATCAGTTGCAAACACTGGCGATTGACGAGATCCGAACGGGCATAGAGTGCGGTGTTTTCCGCAGCGTCGACGTCGAACTGGCTGCGCTGCAGCTGTGGGGATCGCTGCAGTGGATGTGGGTATGGTTTGATCCCGCCGGCGCACGTTCGCCCGAACAAGTGGGGGCTGCCTTCGTCGATGTGTTCCTCGGTGGACTGCTACTCGACCGGCTGGGGCTCAGCACGTGGGCCAGCCCTTCCGCTGACGTCGTTTCCGTCGTGCGTGAATGCCTAGCCGCGGTCGCGGAACGGTCGGATTGACCGCCACACGACGAAATCCGTTGCGCATGGCGGCAACTGCACAACCGGACCCGCGCTGAAGCGCTGAGCCGCCCAGCCCGACGGCAGTTAACCGCGACGAGGCGCGCTCGATCCATCGCTGTACGCTCGGTCAGTTTATCCGGCGAGACTTCACTTGTCCCCGTTTTCACGGAATCACCCGGAACACCCATTGCCGTCGCGTTAGAACCCTTAAAGACGCCTGTTCCGAGCGTAATTGGCGGAAACCGGGCTGGAAGTTTGCCCATGGGTCGCGATCACGAAACTCCGATGATTCCCGGTGTTATTGACTGACCGTACGGTCTAATGCGATAGTTGCTGCGTGGCGCAGATGAGGGCGGCGTGGAGCCGGAGGGCGCGGCGCCAGAGTGCCGATTCGGGGACCATCCGGTCGAGCGGCGTAGCGACCAAGGCGACAACCCAGGAATGGGACTGCGGGCATCGCAACACGGGGCGAAGAAGCCGACCGCGACCGTCGTCTCCACACGCTTCCAGAGGGTTTCTAGCGCATCGCGTTTCGCGGCGCGCTCACCCGATCTGCCGATCCTCAATCGGGCTCGGCTCGAGCGGCTCCGCGACGGCATGTAACGCGCACGGGACGCAGCGCCGAGATCTCGCGCCTCGTCGCGTGGTCGGTTCCAGGGCGGCGCGATGACCAGCGCACACCTGTCTAGCAGCAAAGTCGTTAGCCGGATACGACCGGGCACCGAAGTGGCCGGCGGGTTCTTCCGCATGTGCGTGCTGACCGGAAAGGCGCTGAGGCAGCCGTTCGAGTGGCGTGAGTTCATCTGGAATGGCTGGTTTCTCATGCGGGTCTCGCTGCTGCCCACCATCGCGGTGTCGATCCCGGAAACCGTGCTCCTGATCTTCACGCTCAACCTCCTGCTGGCGGAGATCGGCGCCGCCGACGTATCCGGTGCCGGTGCCGCGATCGGCGCGGTCACCCAGCTCGGCCCGATCGTGACGGTGTTGGTGGTCGCCGGCGCGGGCGGCACCGCAATCTGCGCCGACCTCGGCGCGCGCACCATCCGCGAGGAAATCGACGCCCTGGAGGTGCTCGGCATCGACCCGATCCACCGGCTGGTGGTCCCCCGCGTCGTCGCCTCGACACTCGTGGCGGTACTGCTCAACGGCCTCGTGGTCGCCGTCGGCCTGGGCGGCGGCTATCTGTTCAGCGTGTACCTGCAGAACGTCTCGAGCGGCGCCTACCTCTCCACGCTGACGGCGCTCACCGGCTTGCCCGAGGTGGTGATCGCGTTCATCAAGGCCGCGACGTTCGGTCTGATCGCCGGCCTGGTCGGCTGCTATCGGGGGCTGATCGTCCGCGGCGGATCCAAGGGGTTGGGCACGGCGGTCAACGAGACGGTGGTCCTCTGCTTCATCGCGCTTTTCGCGGTCAACGCGGCGCTGACCACCATCGGTGTTCGGTTCGGAACGGGGCGCTGAAATGGCCGCAACCACAGGGGTTCCCGCACGGCATCTCCATTTTCCCCGGGCCGCCTTCACTCGGTACGCGGAAGCCCCGGACCGGGTGCTGGTCGAGATCGGCCAAATGGTCTGGTTCGCCCTGACCGCGGTCGGGCAGATTCCCTTCGCCCTGCATCGTTACCGCAAAGAGCTGCTACGAATGGTCGCCCAGATGGGCATGGGTACCGGCGCGATGGCCGTGGTCGGCGGCACCGCCGCCATCGTCGGCTTCATCACCCTGTCCGCGGGGTCACTGGTCGCTATCCAGGGCTACGCGACGCTGGGCAACATCGGCGTCGAGGCGTTCACGGGTTTCTTGGCCGCGCTGGTCAATGTGCGGTTTGTGGCGCCGGTGGCCGCCGGGCAGGCGCTGGCGGCAACGGTCGGCGCCGGCGCCACCGCCGAACTGGGTGCCATGCGCATCAGCGAGGAGATCGACGCGCTCGAGGTGATGAGCATCCGGTCGGTCCCCTTCCTGGCATCCACCCGGGTGCTGGCCGGTCTGATCGTCATCATCCCGCTCTACGGGTTGGCGATGACCATGGCCTTCCTGTCCCAGCAGGTCACCACCGTGCTGCTGTACGGGCAGTCGATCGGCACCTACAACCACTACTTCCACACCTTCCTGCGCCTCAACGACGTGGGCTGGTCGTTCGCGGAGGTGATCCTGGTCGCGGTCGTCGTGATGACCACCCACTGCTACTACGGCTACACCGCCACCGGCGGGCCGGTCGGGGTTGGCGAAGCGGTGGGCCGGTCGATGCGGCTGTCGCTGATCACGATCGTGGTGGTCGTCGTGCTCACCGCGATGGCGGTGTACGGCAAAACCCCGAACTTCAACCTCACGGTGTAGCCGCCAATGACAGCCCCGGCACCGAAACCCAAGGAAAACCCGAAGCGCATCCCGCCGTACCGGACGGCGGCGTTGGTGTTCTTGGTGGTCGCCGCGGTGGTGCTGGGGTTCGTGTGGTTGCAGTTTCGGGGCCAGCTCTCGCCGATGACGCGCTTGACGATGCTGGCCCCCAGGGCCGGTCTGGTAATGGATCCCGGGTCGAAGGTCACCTACAACGGCGTGGAAATCGGCCGGGTGGCCACCATTTCGGAGACCGAGCGTGACGGCGTACCGGCGGCCAAGTTCGTCATGAACGTGAATCCGAAATGGATCGAGCTGATTCCGGCCAACGTGGACGCCAACATCAAGGCGACCACGTTGTTCGGCAACAAGTACGTATCCCTGACTTCCCCGAAAAACCCTACCCCCCAACGCATTACATCGGACCACGTGATTGATGCGCGGTCGGTGACAACCGAGTTCAACACGCTGTTCGAGACGCTCACCACGATCACCGAGAAGCTGGACCCGGTCAAGGTCAACCTCACGCTGGCCGCGGCCGCGCAGGCGCTGACCGGGTTAGGCGACAAGTTTGGGCAGTCGATCGTCAACGCCAACGCCATCCTCGACGACATCAATCCGCAAATGCCGCAGATCCGGCATGACATTCGGCAGTTCGCCGCCCTGGGCGACGTCTACGCCAACGCCGCACCGGATCTGTTCGACTCCCTGGACCACGCGGTGGTCACCGCGCGCACGCTGCACCGGCAGGAGGCCGACCTGGATGCCGCGTTGTTGGCGGCCGCCGGGCTGGGCAACACCGGCGCGGACATCTTCGCCCGCGGCGGCCCCTACCTGCAGCGGGGGGCCGCCGATCTGGTGCCCACCGCCCAGCTGCTCGATACCTACAGCCCCGAATTCTTCTGCACCATCCGCAATTACTACGACGAGGAACCCGCCGCCTATGCGACGACGGGCGGCGGCAACGGCTACGCGCTGCGCACCATGACCGAGCTGACGTCGGGGCTGGGTGGCATGCTCACGCTGCCCGGCTTGGCCGGCACGGCGGCCACCATGGGGCTCCTCACGCTGGCCGGGCTGGTCGGCGGCGCGCCGAATCCCTTTGTGTACCCGGACAATCTGCCGAAGGTGAACGCCCGCGGCGGGCCGGGCGGCGCGCCGGGTTGCTGGCAAGCGATCACCCATGACCTGTGGCCGGCGCCGAGCCTGGTAGTCGACACCGGCGCCAGCCTCGCGCCCTACAACCACCTGGATACCGGCTCACCGTACGCAATCGAGTACGTGTGGGGCCGCCAAGTCGGGGACAACACGATCAACCCATGAAAATCACCGGATCCGCCATCAAACTCGGCATCGTCTCGCTGGTGCTGCTGCTGATCACCGTGTCGATCGTCGTGGTGTTCGCTCAGATGCGGTTCAACAGCACCAACAGCTATACCGCGGAGTTCAAGAACGCCACCGGCTTGAAGGACGGCCAGTTCGTCCGCGCCGCCGGGGTGGAGATCGGCAAGGTCAAGGCGGTGCGGCTGATCGATGGCGGCCAGCGGGTAATGGTGGACTTCGACGTCGACCGCTCGATACCGCTGTACCAGACGACTACCGCGCAGATCCGCTATCTCAACCTGTTCGCCGACCGTTACCTGGAGCTCAAACGCGGCGAGGGCGAGGGCGCCGACCGCACCCTGCCGCCCGGCGGCTTCATCCCGCTGTCGCGAACCTCGCCCGCGCTGGATCTCGACGCCCTGATCGGTGGTTTCAAGCCGCTGTTCCGCGCGCTCGAACCGGACAAGGTCAACACCATCGCGTCGTCCATCATCACCGTGTTTCAGGGTCAGGGCGGCACCATCAACGACATCCTGGACCAGACCGCGCGGCTGACCGCCCACATCGCCGAACGCGACCAGGCGATCGGCGAGGTGGTCAAGAACCTCAACGTCGTGCTCGACACCACCGTCAGGCATCGCCAGGAGTTCGACCAGACCGTCGACAACTTCGAACGGTTGATCACCGGCCTGCAGAACCACGCCGACCCGCTCGCCGCCGGCACCGCGAACATCAGCAACGCCGCGGGAACGGTCGCCGACCTGCTCTCCGACAACCGCGCCCTGCTGCACAAGGCGATCAACTACCTGCAGGCCCTTCAACAACCGCTCGTCGACCAACGCGATCAGCTCGGCGATCTGATCCACAAGACACCGAACGCGCTCAATCTGATCGGACGCAGCATCGGGCTCTACGGCGACTGGGTGAACTTCTACCTCTGCGACCTGTCGATCCGGTGGAACGGGCTGCAGCCCGGGGGCCCGGTGCGCACGGTCCGGATCTGGCAGCAGCCCACGGGTAGGTGCACGCCGCAATGAGAACCCTGACGGAATTCAACCGCGGCCGGGCCGGCGTCATGGGCATCACCGTGCTGGCGCTGGTGGTCGCCGTGGGCCAGAGCTTCACCAGTATCCCGATGATGTTCGCCAGCCCGAGCTACTACGGGCAGTTCACCGACACCGGGCAGCTCAACAAGGGCGACAAGGTGCGCATCTCCGGCGTGAACGTCGGCAAGGTGGAGGGGCTCGAGATCGACGGCGACCACGTTCGATTGAAGTTCTCCATCGGCGGCAACACCATTGGCACCGAGAGCCGGCTCGCCATCAAGACCGACACCATCCTGGGTAAGAAGGTGCTCGAGATCGAGCCGCGGGGAGGCAAGGCGTTGCGCCCCGGTGGGGTCTTGCCGCTGGGCCAAAGCACCACCCCTTATCAGCTCTACGACGCGGCCTTCGACGTCACCAAGGCCGCCACCGGCTGGGACGTCGACACCGTCAAACGGTCGCTGAATGTCCTGTCGCAGACCGTCGATCAGACCTACCCGCACCTCAGTTCCGCACTCGACGGGTTGACCAAATTCTCGGACACCATCGGTAAACGCGACGAACAGATCAAGCACCTCCTCGCGCAGGCCCACCAGGTGGCCAGCGTGCTCGGTGACCGCAGCGAACAAATCAACCGGCTGTTGGTCAACGCGAAGACGCTGCTGGCGGCGTTCAACGAACGCAGCCAGGCCATCAGCGCACTGCTGCAGAACATTTCGGCCTTCTCGGCCGAGGTGCAGGGCTTCATCAACGACAACCCGAATCTCAACCCCGTGCTGGAGCAGCTGCGCGCGATCAGCGATGTGCTGGTGGAACGCAAAGACGACCTGGCTCAAACCCTCACCTACGTCAGCCAATTCGCCGCGTCGCTAGGGGAATCCGTCGCGTCGGGACCCTATTTCAAGATCGTCCTGTCCAACCTGTTGCCGTACTGGATCTTGCAGCCGTTCGTCGACGCCGCGTTCAAGAAGCGCGGTATCGACCCCGAAGACTTCTGGCGCAGCGCCGGCCTCCCCGAGTTCCGCTGGCCCGACCCCAACGGCACCCGGTTCCCCAACGGGGCACCGCCGCCCGCGCCCCCGGTGCTGGAAGGCACCCCGGATCATCCAGGACCGGCCGTCCCGCCCGGAACGGCGTGTTCGTACACCCCGCCGGCCGACTCGCTGCCCCGGCCGTGGAACCCGCTGCCGTGCGCGGGGGTGAACGCCGGGCCGTTCGGCGGCAGTTTCCCCGCGCCGATCGACGTCGCGACGTCGCCGCCGAACCCGAACGGCCTGCCACCGACCCCGGGAATCCCGATCGCCGGGCGACCGGGCGAACCGGTGCCGGACGTCGTCGGCACGCCGGTGCCGCTGCCCGCCCAAGCGCCGCCGGGCGCCCGCACCGAGAACCTGCAACCCGCCGGCCCCACTCCCCCACCGTCGACGTTCGCGCCGGGGCCGCCGCCGGGGCCACCCGCGCCGCCGGGCCCCGGGCAGCAGTTGCCCGCCCCGTTCATCAACCCGGGCGGCACGGGAGGCAGCGGCATCACGGGAGGTAACCAGAATTGAGCGGCGCCTTGCATATCCACAAACCGCGGACCCGAACGATCGTCGGAGCGTTGGTGGCGCTGCTGGCCGTGGTCGCCATATTCATCGGCGTCCGGCTCTATCACAAGCTGACCACCAACACCGTGATCGCTTACCTCCCAACGGCGAACGCGCTCTACTCCGGGGACAAGGTCCAGATCATGGGCGTCCGCGTCGGTTCGGTCGACAAGATCGAACCGGCCGGCGACAAGATGAAGGTGACGTTCCACTACGACAACAAGTACAAGGTGCCCGCCAACGCCTCCGCCGTCGTGGTGAACCCAACGCTGGTGGCGTCCCGGAGCATCCAATTGGAGCCGCCGTACAAAGGCGGCCCGGTGATGGCCGACAACGCGGTAATCCCGATCGAGCGCACGCAGGTGCCGACGGAGTGGGACGAACTGCGCGACAGCGTCGCGAACATCATCTCCAAGCTCGGGCCGACGCCCGAGCAACCCAAGGGCCCGTTCGGCGAGGCCATCGAGTCGTTCGCGGATGGGCTGGCGGGCAAGGGCAAACAGATCAACACCACGCTGGACAGCCTGTCGCGGTCGTTGACCGCGCTGAACGAGGGCCGTGGTGACTTCTTCGCGGTGGTGCGCAGCCTGGCGCAGTTCGTCAACGCCCTGCACAAAGACGACCAGCAGTTCGTCGCGCTGAACACCAACCTGGCGCGGTTCACCGACAAGTTGACCGGGTCCGATCGCGACCTGTCCACGGCCATCCAGCAATTCGACAGCCTGCTCTCCACGCTGCGCCCATTCCTGACCAAGAACCGAGAGGTGCTCGCGCACGACGTCGACAACCTCGCCAACCTGACCACCACGCTGGTCCAACCCGACCCGCTGAACGGTTTGGAAACCGCACTGCACGTCCTGCCGACGCTGGAGACGAACCTCAGCCAGATCTATCACCCCTCGCACGGCGCCGTGATGTCCATCCCCGCGATCCCGAACTTCGCGAACCCAATGCAGTTCATGTGCAGCATGATTCAGGCCGGAAGCCGGTTGGGCTATCAAGAATCCGCCGAGCTGTGCGCGCAATACCTGGCGCCGATCCTCGATTCGATCAAGTTCAACTACCTTCCGTTCGGGCTGAACCTGTTCAGCACCGCCGAGGTCCTGCCCAAGGAAGTCGCCTACTCCGAACCGCGGCTGCACCCGCCGAACGGTTACAAGGACACCACCGTCCCCGGGATCTGGGTGCCCGATACGCCGCTCTCGCACCGCAACACGCAGCCGGGCTGGGTCGTCGCGCCAGGCATGCAGGGCACGCAGGTGGGGCCGATCACGGGTGGCCTGTTGACGCCCGAGTCGCTGGGCGAACTGATGGGCGGCCCGGACAGCCCGCCCCCGCCGGCCGGGCTGCAAACCCCGCCCGGACCGCCGAACGCCTACGACGAGAACCCGGTGGTGCCACCGATCGGCCTACAGGCCCCGCAGGTGCCGATCCCGCCACCGCCGCCGGGACCCGGCGTGGTCCCGGGCTCGGTCGCGCCGACACCGGCGGCCGCATCGACAGGATCGGGATCGTGAACGCGTTGCGCGCCTTGGCCGTCCGCGGCCGGCATCGGGCCTGGCAGGGTCTGGCCCTGCTGACGGCTGCCGTGTCGCTGGCGTCGTGCGCGAAATGGCACGGAATCGCCAACGTGCCGATGCCCGGGGGGCCCGGCTCCGGACCGGGCTCCTACACCGTCTATGTGCAGATGCCCGACACCCTGGCCCTCAACGACAACAGCCGGGTGCGGGTGGCCGACGTCTTCGTCGGCACGGTGCGGGCGATCCAGTTGAAGAACTGGGTTGCGACGCTGACGCTCCGCCTGGGCAAGGAAGTCAAGCTACCCAAGAACGCGACCGCCAAGATCGGGCAGACCAGCCTGCTGGGTTCGCAGCACGTGGAGCTGGCGGCGCCACCCAACCCGTCGCCCGAGCTACTCAAAGACGGTGACCTCATCCCGCTGAAAAACGCGTCCACCTACCCCACGACCGAACAGACGCTGGCCAGCCTCGCGATCGTGCTGCGCGGCGGAGGTATTCCCAACCTCGAGGTGCTGCAGAACGAGGTCTACAACATCGTCAACGGTCGGGCCGACCAGATCCGCGCCTTCCTCGGCAAGCTGGACACCTTCACCGCCCGACTCGACGAGCAACGCGAGGACATCACCCGCGCCATCGATTCCACCAACCGCCTGCTGGCGTACGTGGGTCCCCGCTCGGACGTCTTGGATCGTGTCCTCACCGAATTCCCGCCCCTGCTCAAGCATTTCGCCGACAAGCAGAACCTTCTGATCAACGCGGTTGACGCGACCGGGCGGCTCAGCCAGCTGGCCGACCAGTACCTGTCGGGCGCGCGGGGCGACATCCACCAGGATTTGCAGTCGCTGCAGTGCCCGCTGCGGGAACTGGGCCGCGGGGCGCCGTACCTGATTCGCGCGCTCAAGCTGATCCTCGTCCGCCCGTTCGACATTGACGCCGTGCCCAAGGCGTTCCGCGGCGACTACTTCAACCTGTCGCTGACGCTCGACCTGACCATGAGCGCCGTCGACAACGCGGTCCTCACCGGGACCGGGTTCTCCGGAGCGCTGCGCGCGCTCGAGCAGTCGTGGGGCCGCGACCCCGAGACGATGATCCCCGACGTCCGCTACACCCCGAACCCCAACGACGTCCCGGGCGGGCCGCTGGTCGAAAGGGCGGACCGGCAATGCTGACCCGCTTCATCAAACGCCAGCTGGTCATGTTCGCCATCCTGACCGCGGTCACCGCGGTCGCCCTGGGCTGGTACTACTTGCAGATTCCCAGCGCGATGGGGATCGGCCAGTACACGCTCAGGGCGGACCTGCCCGCGTCGGGGGGTCTGTATAAGACCTCGAACGTGACCTACCGCGGTGAAACCATCGGCACGGTCACCGACGTCGAGCCGACCAAGACCGGCGCGCGGGTGACCATGAGCATCGGCGACCGCTACCGGATCCCCATCGACGCGTCGGCGAACGTGCATTCGGTGTCCGCGGTCGGTGAGCAGTACCTCGACCTGGTGTCGGCGGGCAATCCGAGCCAATACTTTTCGCCCGGACAGACCATCACCAAGGGCACCGTGCCCACCGAGATCGGGCCGGCGCTGGACGCGGCCAACCGCGGGCTGGCCGTGCTACCCAAGGACAAGATCGCCTCGCTACTCGACGAAACCGCCCAAGCCGTAGGCGGATTGGGCCCAGCGCTGCAACGGCTCGTCGACGCGACACAGGCAATCGCCGGTGACTTCAAGACCAACCTCTCCGATATCAACGACATCGTCCAAAACTCCGGGCCACTCATCGACAGTCAGGTCGACTCCAGCGACTCGATCGAGCGCTGGTCGCACAACCTGAACATCCTGGCCGCCGAGAGCGCGGAAAACGACCAGCACGTGCAAAGCATTCTGACCCAGGCGGCGCCGACCGCCGATCAGGTCAACGAGGTGTTCGGCGATGTCCGGGAGTCGCTGCCGCAGACGCTGGCGAACCTCGAGATCGTGCTCGACATGCTGAAGCGCTATCACAAGGGCGTCGAGCAGCTGCTGGTGGCGTATCCGCAGGGCGCATCGGAAGGCCAGACGGTCACCTCGGCCTTCCCGGGATACGCCTCTCTGGGCACCTCGCTCACGATCAATCAGCCCCCGCCGTGCCTGACCGGTTTCCTTCCGGCGGCCGAGTGGCGGTCTCCCGCGGATACCAGTTTGGCGCCGATGCCGTCCGGAACCTATTGCAAGATACCGCAAGACACCCCCGCCAACGCCGTACGCGGCGCGCGCAATCTGCCGTGCGTCGACGTGCCCGGGAAGCGGGCCGCCACGCCGCGGGAATGCCGCGACTCCAAGCCCTACGTTCCGCTGGGCACCAACCCGTGGTACGGCGACCCCAACCAGATCGTGACGTGCCCCGCGCCCGCGGCGCGCTGCGACCAACCAGTGAAACCGGGTCTGGTCATTCCCGCGCCGTCGGTGAACAACGGCCTCAACCCGGCGCCCGCCGACCGGGTTCCGGGGACGCCGCCACCGGTCAGCGACCCACTACAGCGGCCTGGATCGGGGACCGTCGAATGCAATGGGCAGCAACCGAATCCGTGCGTCTACACCCCGGGCGGCCCTCCCCCCGCCGTTTACCTCCCCCAGAGCGGCGAGCTGGTGGGCCCCGACGGCGTGAAGTACGGGGTCGAAAACTCGAGAAAGACCGGCGATGACGGCTGGCAGGACATGCTGGCGCCGCCGGCCATCAGGTAAGCGAAGGGATCACAGCGAAATGCGGGAATCGATTGGCCTAGGCCAACTTCGGAGTAACACGTGCGGGTACCTCGAGCGCGTCGCCGCGGGCGAGACCTTCGACGTCGTCCGGCGCGGCAAACTCGTGGCGCGGATCGTATCCGTCGGCGACTGGAGGGTTGCTCCGATTCCAGCCCGATCCGTCGGCGCCGTGGCCCCGGGGGGCTGGGTCGGGTTGGACGAACTGCGAACACGCGCCGGGCGGTGCTTCGACCGGGTGGCGGCCGGCGAGGCGATCGGCGTGGTGCGCGGCGGCAAGTTGCTGGCGCGGATCGTGTCCGCCGGCGATGCGGAGCCCGCCGCCGTCCCAGCGGACGCCGGTGGGGGGATCGAGCTCGGCGAGCTGCGCAAACGAGCCGGCCGCTATTTCGACGAGGTCGCGGCGGGTCAGACGATCGAGGTCATGCGCGGCGGCCGGCCGGTCGCGCGCATCGTGTCGGTCGCCTAGGGCCAACGCCGGCCCACCGGCCCCACACCGTTAGGAAGGTTTGCGGTGGCGGCGTTGTTACTGCACCCATGACCGCAATGGGCTTCCACGAGGGAGAGATCGCCACACAACGCCAAGCGGGGGTGGAAGCCGAGGCCAGCCGGCTGGAGGGCATGCTCGACTCGTCGCTGCTGTCCCGGGGAGCCGCGGCGTTTCTCGCGTCGCAGCGGTTCGCCGCGCTCACCGGACGCGACCACGCCGGCGTCCTGTGGGTATCGCCACTGGCGGGACGGCCGGGGTTCCTTCGCGGGGATGGCGACGTCGTGCGCATCTCGGCCGTGCCCCGCGCCGGCGATCCGCTGGACGCGATCCCGATCGGTCAGCAGGTCGGGCTGATCGCCATCGACTTCGCCACCCGCCGCAGACTGCGGGTGAACGGCGAGCTCGTCGGCGCCGACGAGGCGGGTATGACGGTCCGCGTCGACCAGTCATACGGCAACTGCCCCAAGTACATTCACCCCCACGCCATCGATGTCGCCGCGTTTGGTTCCGCTCCTCGCATACCCGCGAGGCGCGCAACGCTTCTCGATCCGTCCGATCGGGCGATGATCGCCTCGTCCGACACATTCTTCTTGGGCACAAGTCATCCCAGTCGAGGCAGCGATGCGTCACACCGCGGAGGTCCACCCGGATTCGTCCGAGTCGACTCCCCCGACCGGCTGTGGTGGCCGGATTTCCCGGGCAACAACATGTTCAACAGCTACGGCAACCTGGCCGTCGACGACGAGGCCGCGTTGCTGTTCGTCGATTTCGATACCGGTGCCGCTCTGCATGTCACCGGTACCGCACGCGTGCGGTGGACCGCGCCCGGGGCGCCGGGTGACGACGGTGGCGTGGGCAGGAACGTCGCATTCTCAGTCGGCGCCGTCGTGAAGCGCTAGGTGTACTCGGTCGTGACGTTGGTAGCAGGCGTGTCGGCTTGATGTGAGGAGAACCCCCGGGTGGGGTGTGGCT
>NZ_LZHV01000013.1 GCF_001667275.1 Mycobacterium sp. ACS4054 | reverse complement strand
ATGGCAACTCGTTTTATGACCGACCCGCACGAGATGCGGGCGATGGCGGGCCGCTTTGAGGTGCACGCCCAGACCGTTGAGGACGAGGCTCGCAAGATGTGGGCGTCCTCGATGAACATCGCGGGTTCGGGCTGGAGCGGTCAGGCGCAGGCGACCTCGTACGACACCATGGGTCAGGTCAACCAGGCCTTCCGCAACATCGTCAACATGCTCCACGGTGTGCGCGACGGTCTGATTCGCGACGCGAACAACTACGAGCAGCAAGAGCAGGCCTCGCAGCAAATCCTCGGCAGCTAGCGCTAAAAACCGCGGCTGCGTACCATTCCAGACATTAGGAGAACACCGTTATGACAATCAATTACCAGTTCGGCGATGTCGACGCCCACGGTGCCTTGATCCGCGCCCAGGCCGCGTCTTTGGAGGCTGAGCACCAGGCCATCGTTCGCGATGTGCTTGCTGCGGGTGACTTCTGGGGCGGTGCCGGTTCGGTGGCCTGCCAGGAGTTCATCACCCAGTTGGGTCGCAACTTCCAGGTGATCTACGAGCAGGCCAACGCCCA
>NZ_LZHV01000012.1 GCF_001667275.1 Mycobacterium sp. ACS4054 | reverse complement strand
AGACAAGCCACACCCCACCCGGGGGTTCTCCTCACATCAAGCCGACACGCCTGCTACCAACGTCCTGGCTGAGTACATCTAGCGGTTCGTCAACCGTCCGTGTCGGGCGCCCACCGCGGTGGACGCGCATCCGGCCGGCGGGTCGACCGCGCCGCCGCCAACGCCACGGAGCGCTCGCCGTTGATGGTGGTCAGCGGCGGCGGCTGGCCCTTGCGGAGGGTCGCGATCAGTTCCCGGTAAGGGCCGATGAGGTAGACGGTGTCACCGGCTTTCAAGCGCGCATCTCGGCGCGGGCGCAATCTGACCGGCCCTTCCGGCCGCGTGATAGCGATGACGCGGGTCTGGGTGGACAGATCGACCATCCGCAGCCCGTCGAGCTCGCTGCCCGCCGCTACCAGCATTCCGCCGACCATGAAGGAGCGCTGGCCGACCCAGAATGTGCCGAGCACCTGCAAGCCCATCGCCGCACCGATGAACCACGGCGCCGCCAGGTCGACGATCGACCGCACGTTCTCGAAACCGAACCGCCGATGCACCGCGGTGCCCAGCGCTCGGCCTTGCACGCGCATGACGATGGGCACCCTCGTGTCGGACCCCAGCATTTCGAGCAACACGATCCCCGTCTCGATGTTTTCCATGTCGTCCTGCGTCACCAGCGCGACCCCGCGGGCGCGATCGACGCGCGCCGACTCCAGCGTCTGGCGCATCGTCGGATCCCCGAAAATCACCGGCACATCGAGTTCGGCCACGGTCGGCAGGAAGCGGTTGCCCTCGTCCGGCTCGATGACCAGGACGTCGTATCCGGCCGCCGCCAGATCACTGACGACCCGGACGCCGATGGAACCCAGCCCCACAACGACGACGTGGTCGTGCATGTGGCGTGCGCGGCGCAGTCCGGCCGTTTGGACGAAGCGGCGCGACAGCAGGAGGTCGGCAAGGAATGCGACGAGGATCGCGGTGACGCTCGCGCCGCCGAACATCAACAAGACGCCGAACAGCCGCAGGGATGTGGACTGCTGGGCGAAGCTGAAGTCGCCGTAGCCGACCGTCGTGATCGTTTCGGAGGCGAAGTACAAGGCGTCGATCCACGACATCCGGGGGTTGTGATATGCGAAGTGCACCACGGCCGTCGACCCAAGGGTGAGAAACAGCGCGAACGCCAGCGAGGGGAACAGCATCGGGTTCACCTCGTCGCGGATGGCGCGTGCCGCGTCGATGACTCGCCGCACGCGGGAATGACGAGCGCGCGTCGCGGTCGGGGGAGGCACGGTGATGCCGCGGGCTTCCAATTCGTCCTTCACGCCGATCATCGACGTCCAGTCGCCGGCGTATACCCGCAGATCTCGTCCGGGGCAGGGCACCACCTCACCGGGCGCGGGTGAATTCCTCCCGTGCACCACCGCGACCGGCGCCAGGTCGGCGTAGATCTCCCGGAGCGTCGCGTTGTGGGGCGCCTCGGATCCCCAGACGACGAATTCGATGCCCGCCGTGTGGAACTGGTGTGCGTTGCGCGACAAAACGGCCTCGACGATCGAGGGCGCCGCTAGGTCGGCGACGTCCAAGATCGCGCCAGGGCCGTTGACGTTGACCACGGCTTCGCGCAGTACATCGTTGGCCAACCTCGCCACAACGCGAACGTTTGGGCTGAATTCCCTAGCCAGTAGGGCAATTTCGAGATTGACCGCATCATTGGGGCCCGCGCACACGACGGCACGCGCGCGATGCACCCCCGCGCCGAGGAGATCGGCGGCGGTGTTGATCTTGATGATGCGCGCGCCCGCGCCCCTCAGCTCTTCGGCGATCGTCTTCGACAGCGCGTCGTCACCGCTGACGATGATCTCGCGGTGAAACTGTAAGAGCTCGCCCGTCACGCGGGGCTCCGTTCAATTCTTACGGCGTCGATCGCCACGGCTGGTCGCCGGTTGCGTTGCGTGGCATGACTACTCCTACTTCTGGCGCAGCTGCGTGGTCCATATGACTATCGGCCAACGCGCAGGGAAGTGCCACCGGAACCCCGCGGTGCGGCGATCAGAGCGCTGTCTTTCTGTGACGCAACAGGTTCGACTCGTGGTGGTGACGCGGGCGAAATAGTGAGGGCGTAGAAAGCGCTCGCACGCCACTGCCGACGATCAAGCTAAGGAGCGTTTGCGTGTCCGAGAAGACGCCCGACGATATTTTCAAGCTCGCCCGGGACGAGAACATTGAATACGTCGACGTCCGCTTCTGTGACTTGCCAGGCACCATGCAGCACTTCACAATTCCGATCTACGCCTTCGACGAAGGCGTGTTCGAGGAGGGCCTGGCCTTCGACGGCTCGTCAATCCGCGGTTTTCAATCGATCCACGAGTCCGACATGGTGTTGCTGCCCGATCCGGAGACCGCGACCGTCGACCCATTCCGAGCCCGCAAGACGCTGAACGTGAACTTCTTCGTGCACGACCCGTTCACCCTCGAGGTGTATTCGCGCGACCCGCGCAACATCGCACGCAAGGCCGAGAACTATCTGATCAGTTCCGGCATCGCCGACACCGCGTACTTCGGTCCGGAGGCCGAGTTCTACATCTTCGACTCGGTCAGCTTCGACTCGAGCACCAACGAATCGTTCTACAAGGTGGACGCGTCGTCCGGGTGGTGGAACACCGGAGAGGACGCCGAGGCCGACGGAAGCCCCAACCTCGGCTACAAGGTCCGCCCCAAGGGGGGTTATTTCCCGGTGGCCCCCACCGATCACTACGTCGATTTGCGCGACGAAATCCTCACCAACCTCACCAACGCCGGTTACTCGCTGGAGAAGGGCCACCACGAAGTCGGCAGCGGCGGCCAGGCCGAGATCAACTACAAGTTCAACACGTTGTTGCACGCGGCCGACGACCACCAGATGTACAAGTACATCGTCAAGCAGACCGCGTGGCAGGCCGGCAAGACCGTCACCTTCATGCCCAAGCCGTTGTTCGGCGACAACGGTTCCGGAATGCACTGCCACCAGTCGCTGTGGAAGGACGGCGTGCCGCTGATGTACGACGCGACGGGGTACGCCGGCCTGTCCGACACCGCCCGCCACTACATCGGCGGCCTGCTCTACCACGCGCCGTCGTTGCTGGCCTTCACGAACCCGACCGTGAACTCCTACAAGCGTCTGGTTCCCGGTTTCGAGGCGCCGATCAATCTTGTTTACAGCCAACGCAATCGGTCGGCGTGCGTGCGCATCCCGATCACGGGCAACAACCCAAAGACCAAGCGGCTGGAATTCCGTTGCCCCGACTCGTCGGGCAACCCATATCTCTCCTTCGCCGCCCAGTTGATGGCGGGGTTGGATGGCATCAAGCACAAGATCGAGCCGCCCCCGCCGGTCGACAAGGACCTCTACGAACTGCCGCCGGAGGAGGCCGCGGAGATCCCCCAGGCGCCCACGCAGCTGTCCGCGGTGATCGACCGTCTGGAGGAAGACAGCGAGTACCTGACCGAGGGCGGGGTCTTTACGCCCGACGTCATCGCGACGTGGATCAACTACAAACGCACCTACGAGATCGCGCCGTTCAACCTCCGGCCAACCCCGTACGAATTCGCCCTCTACTACGACGTATGACCTAGTTCGCTTTCAGCGCAGTTAGCCGAGCCGACGTCCCGGGTACCCACCCCGCCATGGGGTGGGTGGCATCACACGCGGTCGCGATCTTCTCGGCGCTGCTGTCTGCGTTCTGGGCGGCCGTGGGGATCGTCGTACGGCAGCGCGCCACGCAGGAAGTTCCGGACGACGAGGGCATGTCCGGGGCGATGGTGACCACCTTGGCTCGACGGCCGTTGTGGTGGGCGGGCACGGTCGCCGCCGCCGCCGGCTATGCGTTCCAGGCCGTCGCCCTGGCCCATGGATCCCTCCTGCTGATCCAGCCGCTGCTGGTTTCCTCGCTGCTGTTCGCCCTGCCGTTGAGCGCCGGAGTCTGTCACCAACGCGTCAGCGCGGCCCAGTGGGGCTGGGCGACGCTGTTGACGGGCGCGCTGGCGGTCTTCGTGCTCGTCGGCGAGCCCCGCGAGGGCCATAACCGTCCCCCCGTCCCGGCGTGGACTTTGGCGATGTTGGTGACGGTGCCGTTGCTGATCGTCTGCGTGACGGCGGCCCGCCGCGCCGTGGGCCGCGTCCGCGCCATGCTGCTGGGCGTCGCGGTGGCGATCATGCTCGGCATGATCGCCGTCTTGACGAAGATCTGTACGCACCGCTTCGGCATCGGCGGTTGGCACGGGCTGCTGACGGTCCCGGCCCCATACCTGCTCGTCGGTCTCGCCGTCGCCGTGACGCTGGTGCAGAACTCGGCGTTTCACGCCGGCGCCTTGCAGGCCTCGGTGCCGATCATGCTGGTGGGGGAACCCGTGGTGGCGGTCCTGCTGGGTGTCGCGGTGCTTGGTGAGCACCTGGCGGTGGGCGGCTCTGCGGCGCTCGCCCTCGTGGTCGCGGTCTCGGCGATGGTCGCCGCCGCCATCGCCCTGAGCCGCAGCCAGGCGATCGAACTCGTTGACGCGCAACGGTCGTCGCCGACCCCCGATGCGGTCGGGCTGGTCGGCGTCAGCGGCGAGCGGACCTAGGGCCTAGGAGTCCTCGGCGGTGTCCAACAGCCGCAGTGGGTGCAGGCCGTCGACCGCGCCGACGAACGGCGGGTGGATGCTGTAGCCGAGCATGCGGCGAATGTCATCGGAAACCGATCGCGCAGTGTCACGCGAGATCGACAACGTGAAGGCCTCCATCGGGCGCAGCCACGGTTGGCAGTACTGCGCGGTGACGGCAAGGCGTTCGCGGTCGGTGTTGTTCGCGCCCCCGCCGTGCCACAGCGTGCCCACGAAGAACACACACGAGCCGGCCGGCATCACCACGGGCAGCGCCGCATCGTCAGGGCCGGGCCGGCGCTTGCCCCAACGGTGGCTGCCGGGGTAGAGAACGGTGGCGCCGTTGTCGGCGGTGAAGTCGTCGATGGCCCAGATCGTTGCCGCCGCCAAGGGATCTCGTGGGCGCGGCACAGGGTAGAACCCGTCGTCGTGGTGGGCCAGCTGCGCGGCCTCGCCCGGTTGAATGTTGATGGCCTGCAACGCCGAAAGCAGGTAGTTCGGCATCAGCAGGCGATCGAGGACGGCCAGCACCCGCGGGTTGTCGACCAGGCCGTCGCACACCCGTGTGCGGCTCAGCAGGCTGTAGATCCGCTGGGTGTGCTTGCCCTCGAAGGTGTTGCGTCCGGCGTGCCCGAGCCACGGGCGAACGACCTCATGGATCTCGTGGCACTGCTCGGCGGTGAGCAGGCCTTCCCAGATGACGTAACCGTCGCGGTCGAGGGCCGCCATGTCGGCGTCGACGGTCGCGCTGTCGACCGCGCTCCCACCGGTCGGCGTCCGCTTGTATCGCTGCGCCAGATCACCCCTGAGGTCCTCCAGCGTCGTCACGGACTCGTCGTCGACATTCATTGGCACTCGTCCTTCATCCCGGTCCCACATTAAGCCGAGTTCGCCGCAACTCAACCCCTCAAACCGGTGATGAACCGTTGCACGCTCCGGGTCAGCGACCGGGGAACGTGGTCGGGGTCCATCAGGTCGTTTTCCGCCAGCGGCCCCGCCTCGTCGGCCACGGTGCGCTCGGTGAACGGTCGCAACGTCTTGCCGTCCCCGCGGAGCGCTTCGATCGCCTTGCGGACCGACCGGCATTCACGCATCGCCTGTTCGAACTCTCCGTCGGACACGCCGAGGTGCTCGGCCACCAATTGATCTCGCACCGAGGTGATTTCGCGCCGTACGCCGTCGTCTTGAGAACTCGCCGGTTGCGCCTCGATGGCCAGATCGCACTCGCTGTCGAACCCCATCGATCGGTTGTTGAGGTTCGACGATCCGATGCGCAGGAACCGGTCGTCCACCGCCATCACCTTCGAGTGGACGTAGATGGGTGCCCCGCCGTCGGCCACCGGCCAGTAGATGCCCAGCCGCCGGTGGACGTCGGCGGCCCACAGCACCTGAATGAGCCGATGGCGAGCGGAGTCCATCGTTCCCCGCTCGAGCGGGTTGTTGCCCCGGCGGGCAACGACGATGACGATCTCCGGGCCATCGTCCTCCCGTAGCCGGGCGGCGAGCGCTTCGACCATGCGTCGGGCGGCCAGATACTGGTTCTCCAGGTAGATGGTGTCGCGCGCCGCCGCGATCGCCGCGAGGTTGAGCGCCTCGACGTCCCGGGTCTCGGGGCGACGGTCGAGTTCCGGCAGGGTGAGCGCGATTCCGACGTCGACGCCACGCAGGGTGGGGCCGAGCTTGCCGGGCCATGCGGTGTGCCTGGCGGTGATCGGCGTCAACGATTGCCCGGTTGCCGTACGCCACCGCGCCACGGCTTGCTCGCTGAGCGCACGCGCGGCCTCGCCGTCGACCGCTGCGGCGACGTCGTGGCGCGGCCCATAGCTGCGGCCCAACGTCCGGCGGGCGTAATTGCGATGTTCGTGCGCGCGGGTGTCCCAACGGTCGACGGTGAGGTCGATGCCGCCGCAGAACGCCACCGAATCGTCGATCACCACGATCTTTTGGTGATGGACCGAGCCGGTGGGATGGGCACCGTCGATCGCGAAGTGGATTCGCCTGCTGCTGATCTGGTTGACCAGCGCCACCGGAGTCAGCCCGAACCAGATGCCGTCAAAGGCCGGCAGCAGACGCAGGTTGGACTTCAGTAGGTAGATGTCGAGGGTTGGTCGCTTCCACAGCATCCAATACAGAAAGGCGCCAAGCTGATTCGGGCCGGGCAGCGTCTTGGTGCGGCGCTCGAACGTCATCCTGGCGTCGAAATCCCAACCGATCAGCGTGATCCGGTGCCGGGCGCGCAACATCGCGGCCTTGACGTGCTTGAAGTAATCGGCCGCATCGATGATGTGAGCCCACTGATCGGCGCGCGCCACCCGCCAGCACGTCTGTCCGGGGATCAGCAGTCGGTCGTCGCCCACGCCGGCGCCCTCAACGAGGTTGACGGTTCAGCGCGGGCATAGCCCTGTGTACCACAGCCGGCGGCGTCCGACGTCTGCGTGGACTTCTCGGCAGGACAACGCCGGCCATCTGTACGAGGATGAAGCGGTGCGGACGCTTCTCGTGCTGGCGAGCCTCGCCGCCATGATCGCCGCGGCCTCGCCCGCACAGGCCGATCCGGCCGGTAACGCCGACGCGAACTTTTTGGCGGCACTCGATCGGGCCGGCGTCCCGTACAAGAACGGCGCCGTCGCCGTACAGGTCGCCAAGAAGGCCTGCGAACTTATGGACCAGGGTCACTCCAAAGCCGCCGTCATCCAGAGTGTGACGTCGGAGAACGGGGGATTCACGGTCTCGGACGCGACCAGCTTCACCACCAGCGCGGTGAACGCCTACTGTCCCCAGCACATCGGGGAGCCGGACACGGTCGCACCGCCGCCTCCGACCAACACCGGGATGTTCCCCTGGATTCCGTTGCCGCCGCTAGGCGCTGGTTAGGCAGAAACTCGCGCCGTTCGCAGAGGGGTTGGCACGCGGCAGCCAGGCCCGCCAAGATGGGCATGGTGTGGCCCGACTGGTGGATGATTCTGATCGGCATCGCGAGTGCGTTCGCGGTGATCTGGGTGCTCCTGGCCGTCGCCTTCTGGCTGCTGAGACCCAAGGCCAAGTTGCAGGACCTGGTGCGGCTGCTGCCCGACGTGCTCCGGCTGTTGAAACGCCTCGCCGCCGATTCCGAGTTGCCGCGCCGGATCCGGATCGCATTGGTCGCGTTGATCGCCTTCGTTGTGTCGCCCATCGACCTGATCCCGGACGCGATCCCGGTCATCGGATTCGCCGACGACGTGGTGATCGTCGGCCTGGTGCTGCGCTGGGTCAGCCGGGTGGCCGGACCTGACGCGCTGGCCAGGCACTGGCCCGGCAGCCCCGACGGGCTGGCGACGCTGTGCTGGCTGTGCGGGCTGCCGGATCCCGCGCTGGAGTGACATGGACCTACTTCGACGCACCATGGGTTACCGGGTCAGGATCGGCACACTGATCGAACTCGCGCTGTGGCTGGCCATTCCCTACCTATGTATCGGCTTCGTGTGGACGCTTTTTCACGCCGAAGAGGCTCGACAGATTCAGGCCCGGGTGGAGGCGGTGTCGCCCACGGGAGCCGAGGTCGTCGCCTTCGGCCTGACCACGGCACTATGGCCGGCCTCGATACAAATCGCCCAGGCGTGCCCCGCCCCATAGGCAAGAGCGCGGTTTGCTCCTAGGCTGCCGGGCATGGCCATCGACCGAGCCGCGCTTCTGGCGGGCAGCATCCGATTCACCTCCGGCGTCTGGTTCCTCGTCGAGCCGTTGAGCGCCAACCGGTTCTGGGGCGACCCGGGAGAGCCGACGCCGACGGCGCGATTGTTGTTGCGGTCCATGGGTTATCGCGACGCGCTGATCGGCGGGCTGCTCGCGACCGCGGCGCTGCGCGGCAAGAACACTCGCGGCTGGTTCCTGGCCTCCGGCGGCGCCGACGCCGCCGACCTGCTGGGCGGTCTCAGCGTCCACGACGAGCTGAAGCCCTCGCAACAACTCATCGGCCTCGGCGGCGCCGTCGTCGGCATCGGCGTCGGACTCTGGGGCGCGGCGCGCCGGAGCACCCGGAAGAGCGAAGCGCCGACAACCTGAACGCTCGCCCCGACGAGCTGAATGCGGTTGACTGGCGCCATGGCTGTGGGCGTGCTGACATTCATCACCGACGAGGGCATCGGACCGGCAGAGCTGGGGCGGGCGCTGGAAGAGCGTGGGTTCGAGTCGCTGTTCCTGGCCGAGCACACCCACATCCCGGCGGGCGAGGTAACGCCCTACCCGGCGGGTGGGCCGATTCCGCGGAAGTATTACCGCACGCTGGATCCGTTCGTCGCATTGACGGCCGCCGCCGTCGTCACCGAACGGCTGGTCCTGGGCACCGGCATCGCGCTGGTCCCGCAGCGGGATCCCATTCACACGGCCAAGGAAGTGGCGTCACTGGATCTGGTGTCGCAGGGTCGATTTCGGTTCGGCGTGGGCGTGGGCTGGTTGCGTGAGGAGATCGCCGATCACGGTGTGGACCCCTCGATTCGGGGGCGAGTGGTCGACGAACGACTGGACGCGATCATCGGGATCTGGACGCAGGAGGAGGCCGAGTTCCATGGGGACTCCGTCAACTTCGACCCGATGTACAGCTGGCCCAAGCCCGTGCAGAAGCCCTATCCGCCGCTGTATCTCGGCTGCGGCCCGGCCGGCTTCAATCGCATCGCCAGGCTTCATGCGGGCTGGCTGTCGATGACCCCCTCGGCGAAGGTGGTGGCGCCTCAACTGGAGCGGCTGCGCGACGCCGCCGGCAGCGATGTGCCGGTGATCAGCTTGCACGCCGGCGCGTCGACGGCCAACGAGCTCGAAGGCTACCTCGCCCTGGGAGTGGAGCACCTGCTGGTGGAACTGCCCACCGAGCCGCGCGAGGAAACCCTTCGCCGGCTCGACGAGCTGCAGGCTGAGTTTGCGAAGCTAGCGTAAGGCTAAGTGCCGCAAAACGTTTGGTACTTCCCGAAGTCCTCGGGCGCCGGGCCGGCGTAGCGTTCCAGCCCCGGCCGTTCGTCGTAGGGTGCGGTCACCGCGGCCAGCAGCCGCTCGAAGGGGGCGAGGTCGCCCGCCGTCGCGGCGGTCAGCGCCTCCTCGACCAGGTGGTTGCGCGGGATGTAGACCGGGTTGGCCCGGTCCATGACGTCCGCGTTCGGGCGCAGGGCCTGCCAGCGCGACAGCCACGCGTCGAACCCGGCGAGGTCCACAAACTCCCCGCGCGCCGGCTCGGTGTCGCCGCGCGCGGCTCGGCCGAGCCGACGGAAAAAGGACGTGTAGTCGACGTGGCTGCCCTTGAGCAAGGCCAGCAAGTCGTCGACCAGCGCCGCGAAGTCTCGGGCGTCGACGTCGGACACGCCGAGTTTGGCGCGCATCCCCGACGACCACACGGCGTCGTACTCGCGCTGGAAGACCCCGAACGATTGCTCCGCCAGCGCGACCCCCTCCTCGATATCGTCGGAGAACAGCGGAAGCAGCGTCTCGGCGAAGCGGGCGAGGTTCCAGCCGGCGACCAGGGGCTGGTTGCCGTACGCGTAGCGGCCCCAGAAGTCGATGGAACTGAAGACGGTCTCGGGGTCGTAGGCCTCCATGAACGCGCACGGCCCGTAGTCGATCGTTTCGCCCGAGATCGTCATGTTGTCGGTGTTCATCACCCCGTGGACGAATCCGACCAGCATCCAACGCGCGATGAGCGACGCCTGGACGGCGACCACCCCCTCGAAGAGCGCCAGGTAGGGGCGTTCGGCGTCCGCGGCGCCGGGATGATGGCGGGCGATCGCATGGTCGGCGAGGCGCCGCAGCAGGTCGACGTCGCCGGTCGACGCGGCGAACTGGAAGCTGCCCACCCGCAGGTGGCTGCTGGCCACGCGGGCCAAGACGGCCCCCGGAAGTTCCGCCTCGCGCAGCACCGGGCGGCCGGTGCCCACGACGGCCAACGATCGCGTGGTGGGCACCCCGAGCGCGTGCATCGCCTCGCTGATGATGTACTCGCGCAGCATGGGCCCCACCGCGGCCAGGCCGTCGCCGCCGCGGGCGAAGGGTGTCGGCCCGGAGCCCTTCAGGTGGATGTCGCGCAGGCGTCCGTCGCGGTCGACGAGTTCGCCGAGCAGCAGCGCCCGGCCGTCGCCCAGCCGTGGCACGAAGCCGCCGAACTGATGCCCGGCGTAGGCCTGAGCCACCGGCGCGGCCGAGCTGGGGACCAACGCGCCCACCAGGAAGCGCAGCCCGTCGGGGCCGCGCAACCAGTCGGCGTCCAGGCCGAGCTCGGTGGCGAGCCGCTGGTTGAACGCGACCAGACGGAGGTCGGCCGGGGTCTCGGCTTGCCAGCGGACGGCCATCTCCGGCAATTCACGGAAGAACCGGTCCTGCAGGGCAACGGTCATATCCGGGGCGACGCTCACCTGTACGAGCCTACGGAAACGGCTACGAGCCGAGGGCCTGCCCGATCAGGTCCCGGGCCCGGTCGAGCATCGAGGCGAACGGCCCGAGGGCGAAGTTCAGCTTCGCCGACTCCACGCCGGGGTGCGGGTGGGTTGGCGCGATGGCCTGCGCCGCTCGCACCGCGGCGCCCATCCGCTTGAGGTCAGCCTCGTCGACTTCCCGCTGCAGCACGGGGAACTCGTCGCTTTCCTCCTGGTTGGCGTGCTCGAGCACGGCATCACGCAGCTTGGTCACCTGGTTGACGAACTCCTGCGAGGTGATGTCGAGTTTCTCGATCTGCGACAGCAACTCCTTGGCCTCGTGCTCCTCTTTGAGTCGGGCGTCGACGATCGCGTCGCCGGCGTCGGCCTCGCGGCGCACGCGCGGATGCACCACCATTTCCTCGGCCGTCTCGTGCACGGCCAGCAGCTGACGCAGCGTGGTGAACGGCTTTTCCCGCGCCTGGGGGTCAGTCGCGTGCAGCACCTCGTCGAACAGGTCCTCGATCAGGTTGTGCTGCGCCTTCAGGAACGCGACGACTTCCTCGGGCGATTGGACAATCATGTCGGCCATCGCCGATACCTCCAGTGTTCTCGGGGATTAGGGACGCGCACGATGGGCTGTGTGCGGCTTGGCGAGGCATACCCGCTGCACAAACGCCTAAACGACGCCGCGCTGCTGCGCGCCGCCGCCTCCGCGGCCAGATCCCCGCCAGGCGTGGACGCCTGACGGGGATCTGAGCTGTGCGAACGCGTTAGACGGTGCGGTCGCGGGTGGCCGGCCCGACGCCGGTCCCGACGTCGGTGTCCCGCCGGCGCTTCAGGCCGGCGAGCCCGCCCAAACCGAGCAGGCCGACGAGGCCCCACAGCCCGCTCTTGTCGCTGTGCTGATTGTTGTTGGTGTTGTTGTCGTTGTCCGCCAACGTCGTTGCGGTCGACGGGGCGGGAGCGCTCGGGGCGGTGGCGTGAGCTACGCCCGCCCCGCCGAACAGCAGCGCCCCAGTGGTGGAAACGATTGCAACGGCCTTACGCATGTCTACTCCTAAAGGTTTTTTTCGAATCCCAGGCGGGTGGACCAGGTTGCTCTAGTTCCCACGGGAAGCGACGCGCGGCCGATAGGCCACAACGTTGCGAAGAGGTGTCTACCCCGGGTCCTGCGCGTAAAACCCGTTTCCGGGCCGCGTTTCGTTAGCTGTACGGCCGGCTTCGTCGGGGCGCCGCGCCGCGAAAGCGATCTGCATCACACGGCGGACGACGATGTTATCCGCCGGCGGGGTAATGGGTAGCCGCTAGAAAGGCGCATTCATGCCGAGCCAAATAATCAATGCAGGAGGCCACATTTCGATGACTTCATCGGACAAGACCACGGTGCTCGCGCAGTTGCGCGCGCTCCACCAGCTGACCAACACCGAGATCCAGGTCGCCGAGACCCGCATCGCGCAGGCCCGCACCGAGGCCGTCCAGCGTGAGCTGACGCAGAACGCGTCGAACGCCCGCGATCGGTCGGAGGCCATCGAGAAGGCGATCCGCGACTTGGGCGGCGTCCCCGACATCGTGGGGCCGTTCCTGGGCCGTGCGGCCGCGGCGGTCAAGGCCCTGACCGAGCAGGCCCAGCCGTTCGACGAGGCGCTGCTGGGTGACCTCGCGCTCGAGGACCAGCTCCTGGACCGCTCCCGCTACCTCAAAGCCCTGGCCGTCGCCGCCGAGCTCCCCGACGTGGAGAGCCTGGCGACGCGGCTGATCACCGCCCACTCGGCGACCGTCGACTGGCTGACGACCGTGCTGGCCGAGGACGCGCTGGGCGGCCCGGCCGCGCTGCGTCGCACACCATTGCAGGCGGCGGCGGGCACCGCGGTGAAATTGGTGAACCTGCCGGTCGAGTGGTCGTTCCGAGGCGTGGACCGGGCCGCGGACGCGCTTCGTTCGGCCCGCCCGACCTTCAACGAATTCGTGAGCCGCGGCGCCCACGCCGGTGACGTGGCGACGAAGGCGCTCGCCGCGTCCCGGAACGCCGCCCTCGAGGCGGCCGAGAAGGTCACCCGCGGCGAGGGCGCGCGGCAGGCCGCCGACGCCCTGCACGCGGCCGGCACGGCGGTGGGGGTCCTGGACCCCGACGAGCTGCCCATCGCCAACTACGACGAGCTCAACGTCAGCGAGGCCGTCGCCGAGGTGAAGGAGCTCGCCAATCCGCGCGACGTGCGCGCGATCATCGCCTACGAGGAGGCGAACAAGAATCGCCAGCGGGTGGTTTCGGCCGCCCAGACGCGCGTCGCCGCGATCGCGCAGGAGGTTGTCGGCATCAACTAGCTCACAGCGGGCATACGCGAGGCCGCCCGGGCGACCGTTCTGGTCCGTCCGGGCGGCCGAGCCGTTTCTCGGGGACATGCCCAACCGGTCGTTGGGGCATATCGCTACGGTTAGAGCACCAGCCCGACATCGCCAACAACGAAAAGACGAGATGTACGACCAGGTCAACAGCAGCGCGACGGAGCCCGACGACGTCATCGGCTACCGCATCGATCCCGTTCTGGCCCGTAGCTGGCTGCTGGTCAACGGCGCGCACGCCGACCGCTTCCAGTCCGCGGCGCACTCCCGGGCCGACATCGTCGTGCTCGACATCGAGGACGCCGTCGCGCCCAAGGACAAGCACGCCGCGCGCGACAACGTGGTGAGTTGGCTGAGCGCCGGCAACACCGACTGGGTCCGGGTCAACGGCTTCGGCACGCCGTGGTGGGCGGACGACCTGGCCGCGCTGGCCGCGACACCGGTCGGCGGGGTGATGCTGGCGATGGTCGAATCGGTGGACCACGTCACCGAGACCGCCCAGCGGCTGCCCAACGTGCCGATCGTGGCGCTGGTGGAAACGGCCCGCGGGCTGGAGCGCATCACCGAAATCGCCGCCGCCAAGGGCACCTTCCGGCTGGCCTTCGGCATCGGCGATTTCCGCCGCGACACCGGTTTCGGGGAAGACCCGAGCACGCTGGCCTACGCCCGGTCGCGCTTTACGATCGCCGCGAAGGCGGCCAGCTTGCCCAGCGCCATCGACGGGCCCACGATCGGTTCCAACGCGCTGAAGCTGATCGAGGCCACGGCGGTGTCCGTGGAGTTCGGGATGACGGGCAAGATCTGCCTGACCCCGGATCAATGCGCCGTGGTGAACGAGGGACTGTCGCCGTCGCAAGACGAAATATCCTGGGCCAAAGAGTTTTTCGCGGAGTTCGAACGCGACGGCGGGGAGATTCGCAACGGCTCCGACCTGCCGCGCATCGCCAGGGCCACCAAGATACTCGAACTGGCGCGCGCCTACGGCATAGAATCGTCGGACTTCGACGACGAAGAACGGGATCATTCGCCCGCGCCGTCGGACACCTATCACTACTGAGTTCGCGAGACGGGTCGACAGATGAGCGTTGCCGTGGATTTCCATTTCGACCCGATGTGCCCGTTCGCCTACCAGACCTCGTTGTGGATCCGCGACGTTCGCGAGCAGCTGGGCATCACCGTCGACTGGCGCTTTTTCAGCCTCGAGGAGGTCAACCGGTCGGAGGGCCAGAAGCATCCGTGGGAGCGGGAGTGGTCCTATGGCTGGTCGCTGATGCGGATCGGGGCACTGCTGCGCCGCACCGACATGTCGCTGCTGGACCGCTGGTACGCCGCCGTCGGGCACGAACTGCACACGCTGGGCGGCAAACCGCACGATCCGGCCGTCGCGCGGCGCTTGCTGAGCGACATCGGGGTCGAGGAGTCGGTTCTCGATGCGGCGCTTGACGACCCGACGACCCACGACGAGATACTGCGCGAGCATCAGCGGGTCATCGACGCCGGCGGCTACGGAGTACCCACGCTTTTCCTGTTGGGGCAGTGCCTGTTTGGGCCGGTGCTGGTGGACCCGCCGACCGGGCCGCAGGCTCTGAGGCTGTGGAACGTCGTCGCCGGCATGGCCGAGTTGCCGCACGTGTACGAGCTGCAGCGGCCCAAATCGCCGGCAGACGCGGAACTGATCGGCCGCGCGCTGCGCCCATACCTGGATGGGCGTGACTGGGTCAGCATCAACCGGGGTGAGGTCATCGACGTCGAGCGCCTCACCGGCCAGGTCTGACCGCGCCGTCGCTACGCTGGCGAGGTGACCGGCAAGGGCGGCGGCCGTTCTCGCGGAGCTGCTGAAAAGCCGTTGAGGGCGTGAGACGATCGGCCGATGCGGCTGGGATTGCATGCCCTGGGAATCGGTGCGGGCGCCGACCGCGCGGTGATCGACGCCGTGGCGTCAACCGCGGACGACTGCGGCTTCGCCACGTTGTGGGTGGGCGAACACGTGGTGATGGTCGACCGGCCCGCCTCTCGCTATCCCTACTCCGATGACGGCGTGATCGCCGTTCCCGCACAAGCGGATTGGCTCGATCCGATGATCGCGCTGAGCTTCGCCGCGGCCGCTTCGTCGCGGATCCGGCTGGCGACGGGCGTGCTGCTGCTCCCCGAACACAACCCCGTGGTGGTGGCCAAGCAGGCGGCCAGCCTGGATCGGCTCAGCGGTGGGCGCCTGGCGCTGGGGGTCGGCATCGGGTGGTCCCGGGAGGAATTCGCCGCACTGTCGGTGCCCTTCGCCCGGCGGGGGGCGCGCACCGCCGAATACGTCGCCGCGATGCGCGCGCTGTGGCGAGACGACATCGCTTCGTTCCACGGTGACTTCGTTGGGTTCGACTCGATCCGGGTCAACCCGAAGCCGGTGTGCGATCGTCGTATCCCGATAGTGGTTGGCGGCAACAGCGATTCGGCGATGAGGCGGGTGGCTGACTGGGCGGACGGCTGGTACGGGTTCAACCTCGACGGCGTTGGCGCCGTGCGCGATCGGATGGCCACACTGGACCGGTTGTGCGCCGAGGCGGGGCGTGACCGTGCGCAACTGCGGCTCTCGGTGGCGCTGTGCGATCCGAAGGTGGGTGACGTTGGCGCGCTCACCGAATTGGGCGTGGACGAATTGGTTCTCGTCGAGTCGCCGCCCGAGGCCCCCGCGGCGGCGGCCGATTGGGTCTCGGCGCTGGCCGAGCGGTGGATGGCGGTGATACCGGCGTGAGCCAGACCGATCCGGTGCTGCCGCGGGAGTTGACCGACATCACCGACGAGGTTCGTGCGGTCCCGCCGCCGCCCATACCGACGTTGCCCGAGCCCTACGGGCTGCGACTCGTCGACCCGGACACCGACGCCGAGATGATCGCTGAGTGGATGAACCGGCCGCACCTGGTGCAAGCGTGGGAGTCCGCGTGGCCGGTGGCGCGCTGGCACCGCTACCTACGTGCGCAACTCGATGGCGGATTTTCCCGGCCGTTCATCGCCACACTCGACGCGATTCCGCGGGCATACATCGAATTGTACAGGGCGGCAAAGGATTCCATCGCCAACCGGTATGAGTATGATCCCCACGACCTGGGTCTGCACGTCGCGGTCGCCGATCTGGAGTACATCAAGCGCGGACACGTCAGTTTCCTGCTGCCGCATCTGGTGGGCAGCATCTTGGGCCTGGATCCGGCATGCCGGCGCATCATGTTCGATCCCGACCACCGCAACGTCCTGGCGCGCACGTTCTGCGAGCGGGGCGGCTGCCTGTTCCTCGGCGAGCACGACATGGCGAACCGGCGGATGGCGCTGTACATGCTGCCGCGCACGCCGGAGGATGGGCCGCGCGCCTGACTCAGACGAGCTCGGCGAGCCGCTGCGCGAGGAAGGCGGCCGCTTCGCCGAGCACGACGCTGACGACGATGTTGGCCATCGCCACGCGCACCTGGCGTTCTTCGCCAAGGCGCTGCGTTTCCAGCATCCAGGTGGAGAACGTGGTGTAGGCGCCCACGAACGCGGTGCCCGCCAGCAGGGCCGCCTCCTTGCTCAGCACGAGGCCCCCAAGGAAGCCCAGCAGCGCGGCGCCGCTGATGTTGACCACCAACGTGCCGAGCGGAAAGGACTGCGCCGCCCTGCGGGCCACCGCGCGGTCGACCACGAAGCGCAGCACCGACCCGATGCCGCCGATCACCACGACGCCGGCCCACACCGTGACGGTCGTGACCGTGGCCGTCATCCGCGGATCCGTACGCGGCGCACCAGTTTGGTGGCCACGTGCACCGCCAGCAGTCCCAACACGATGCTGGCGATGGTGTACCCCGCGGCCAGGGCCCAATGGCCGTGTTCGAGCATGCGCACCGTCTCGACCTGCATCGTGGAGAACGTGGTGAGCCCGCCGCACAATCCGGTCCCGAGCAGCGGGCGCCGGTAACTCGACAGCGGCAACCGCTCCAGCAGCCGGGTGGTGAAGTAGCCCAACAGGAAGGCGCCGACGATGTTCACTGTGAACGTCGGCCAGGGCCAGCTCGCCGGGTCGCCCGCGGCGAGTGTGCCCAAGCCGGCGCGGGCCAGGGAGCCCAGCGCCCCACCGGCGAACACCGCGGCCAACTCGCGATAGTCGTGTGCCACGCGCGATCCCTTCCGGCTTTGCAAGGACTTACGGGTCGGTGAACCGGGGACGTCAGAAAAGTACCTGACAAGCCGCTCGAGTGGGGCGCGGGCAGAATTGATAACCATGGCCCACCCCCGTGCCGGTCAGCCGGCTCAGCCCGAAGACCTTGTCGATCTGCCTCACCTGGTGACGGCCTACTACACGGTGGCGCCCGATCCCGACGACGTCGCTCAGCAGGTGGTGTTCGGCACGTCGGGCCATCGCGGGTCGGCGCTGGGCGGAGCCTTCAACGAGGCCCACATCCTGGCCATCACCCAGGCGATCGTCGAATACCGCGCGGCGCACGGCACAACCGGGCCGTTGTTCATCGGCCGTGACACGCACGGGCTCTCCGAACCGGCATGGGTGTCGGCGCTGGAGGTGCTGGCCGCCAACGATGTGGTGACGATGATCGACTCGCGCGACCGCTACACGCCCACACCGGCGGTCAGTCACGCCATCCTGCGCTACAACCGGGGACGCACCGAAGGCCTGGCCGACGGGATCGTCGTCACGCCGTCGCACAACCCGCCGCCCGACGGCGGCTTCAAGTACAACCCGCCCAACGGCGGTCCCGCGGACACCGACGCGACCAACGCAATCGCCAAGCGCGCCAACGAGATTCTGCGCGCCAGGGGAGCGGAGGTGAAGCGGGTGCCGCTGGCCCGCGCGCTCGGCAGCGTCGAGCGCTACGACTACCTGGGCACCTATGTCGACGACCTGCCGAACGTGGTCGACGTCGACGCGATCCGCGCGGCCGGGGTGCGCATCGGCGCCGACCCGCTGGGCGGCGCGAGCGTCGACTACTGGGGTGAGATCGCCCAGCGGCACGGCCTCGACCTGACCGTGGTCAACCCACTTGTCGACGCGACCTGGCGGTTCATGACGCTCGACCACGACGGCAAGATCCGGATGGACTGCAGCTCGCCCGACGCGATGGCCTCGCTGATCGCCAATCGGGAGCTCTATCAGATCGCCACCGGCAACGACGCCGACTCCGACCGGCACGGCATCGTCACGCCCGACGAGGGGCTGCTCAACCCCAACCACTACCTCGCGGTGGCCATCGACTATCTCTACACGCACCGGCCGTCGTGGCCGGAGGGCATCGCCGTCGGCAAGACGGCCGTCAGTTCGTCGATCATCGACCGGGTGGTCGCCGGGATCGGCCGCAAGCTCGTCGAGGTGCCCGTCGGGTTCAAGTGGTTCGTCGACGGCCTGATCGGCGGGACCATCGGCTTCGGGGGCGAGGAGTCCGCGGGGGCGTCGTTCCTGCGGCGCGACGGCTCGGTGTGGACGACCGATAAGGACGGCATCATCCTGGCGCTGCTGGCCTCCGAGATCTTGGCCGTCACCGGATCGACCCCGTCGGAGCGCTACCGGGAGCTGACCGCCGAATACGGCACCCCTTTCTATGCGCGGGTCGACGCGCCCGCCGACCGTGAGCAAAAGGCCCGCCTGGCCAAACTCTCCCCGGATCAGGTGACCGCCACCGAGGTGGCCGGTGAGCCGATCACCGCGAAACTCACCGCGGCGCCCGGCAATGGCGCCGCCCTGGGCGGGCTGAAGGTGACGACCGCCAACGCATGGTTTGCCGCGCGGCCGTCGGGCACCGAGGACGTGTACAAGATTTACGCCGAATCCTTCAACGGCCCGAACCATTTGGCCCGGGTGCAGGAAGCCGCGCGCGAGGTGGTTAATAAAGTCATCGGGTGACCATTTCCCTTCGCCTCGCCCGCACGGGGGAATGCGGATCCCGTCCGGCGCGCTTGCCGCGCGAAGCGTGGATCCTCAGCTGGGCGAACATCATGGTCGCGCTGGGCTACGGGGTCGTCTCGCCGGCGCTACCCGCATTCGCGCATACCTTCGGGGTCAGCATCAAGGCGGTGACTTTCTTGGTCACCGTCTTTTCGTTGAGCCGCCTGTGTTTCGCCCCGGTCAGCGGGGCGCTGGTGCAGCGGCTCGGTGAACGGCGGATCTACATCGGCGGTTTGCTGATCGTGGCGTTGTCGACGATCGCGTGCGCGTATTCGCACACCTATTGGCAGTTATTGACTTTTCGCGCGATCAGCGGCGTCGGCTCGACGATGTTTTTCGTCTCGGCCCTGGGCCTGATGATCCATATCAGCCCGCCCGACGCGCGCGGGCGGATCGCGGGGCTGTTCACCACGTCGTTCATGGTGGGCGCGGTCGGCGGCCCGGTAATCGGCGGCCTGACGGCCGGCTGGGGGTTGACCGCTCCGTTCATCGTGTACGGCGTCGTGATGCTGGGGGTGGTCGTGGCACTGTTCTTCGGCCTGCGGCATTCGGCCCTGGCCGCGCCGCCGCCCCCGACACGCTCCACGGTGACGATGCGGCAGGCGCTGCGTTACCGCGCGTACTGGTCGGCGCTGCTGGCGAATTTCGCGACGGGCTGGTCCGCGTTCGGTCTGCGCGTCGCGCTGGTCCCGCTGTTCTTGTCCGACGTCATGGGCGAAAGCGTCGGCGTCATCGGGGCGGCGCTGTCGGCGTTCGCGGCGGGTAACGCCGTGGCCGTCGTCCCCAGCGGCTATCTGTCCGACCGGATGGGACGGCGCACGTTGTTGATCGTCGGACTGGCGGCGTCCGGTGTGGCGACCGCCGCGCTCGGTGTGGTGTCGTCTTTGCCGGCGTTCATGGTCGCGGCGGCGGTGTCGGGCGCGACGACCGGCATCTTCATGTCGCCGATGCAGGCCGCGGTGGCCGACCTGCTGGGCAGCGAGGCGCGCGCGGGCATGCCGGTGGCGGCGGTGCAGATGGTGTCCGACCTGGGTGCCATCGTCGGCTCCGTGACGGTCGGCTGGGCCGCCGAGAAGCTGGGTTTCGGCTGGGGCTTCGGCATCAGCGGGATCGTCTTGGTGATCGCCGCGCTCGGTTGGGTGCTGGCGCCGGAGACGCGGACCGTCATCCATCCCGAGGCCGTGCCGGCCGAGGCGGACGACGACGAGGCGGCCTGATCAGCAGCTTTGAACCACGGTTGCCAGTGGTGTAGCTTCGATTGGCACGACTTGGGGCTATGGCGCAGCTGGTAGCGCACCACACTGGCAGTGTGGGGGTCAGGGGTTCGAGTCCCCTTAGCTCCACCAAATATTTCGCGGCTTTAGGTGCGCACCGGCAGAGTCCGGTCAGCGGTCGGGCCCTAAGCGTCGTTCTCCTCGCGCAGGGCTTGCATCGCCAAGTTGTTGATCAACTGCCGGCCCTCGGCGGTGCGTAACACCGGCAGCATTGCGGAGACGACACCGGCGGCGGTCAGCGCAAGGCGCAACAGACCATCAGGCGCCGTGTCTGCTTCGCGCAGCACCTCATACTCCGCGCTGGGATCGCCCGAATGTTGCGCCATGGCCATCCGGGCCACGAGCCGGTTGTCGCGGTCGAGGCCGATCTCCCCGTCGTTCGACGCTACGGTGAACATTGCGCCGATCTCCGCGACTTCATCCGGTTCGCAAAGCTGACCCACCAGTTGCCACAGGATCGAGATGGTGGCGCGGATCAACTGTGGCAGTCGGTCGGCCGGGATTACTTCGTCGTCGATGATGACGCGCATGCCGGCTTCGTCGCCGCGCTCACCGTGCTGAATGAGTGCCAACGCGCGACGGAAATCTGCCGCACCCACACTCTCGTCACCGGTCATTCTGTTCATCCTGCCGAAGTGCGCGACAGCATCCGAAAGTGGCTAGGGTCAGGTCCGAGTCCCCTTAACACTGCGAATTCGACGCAAGTCACCGATGCAGGTTCCACTGGCCGCAATCCGCGGCGAGGACGTCGTTGACGTCGACTTGGAGCCCCCCGACCACCGGGCCCGGATTCGACGGCGTGCTCACCACGCGTTGGTAGAGGACCGCGGCGGGGTCGACCTTGCCGCCGGACCAGGCCTTGGTTTGCCAGGCCCACCGACGGCCAGGGGTGCGCGAATTTCCGATCACGGCGTCGGCGGCGGCCCACTGGCACACGTCGAAACCGCCGTAGACGCCGGTGCGCTGCACTCCCAGCACCGAATTGATCCCGCGAAACCACTTGAGCGCCAAATTGTTCCAGGTGTCGTGGTTGATGTCCTCGTCGACGCTGAAGAAGATCGGGGCGCTCTGGCCGCCGCCCGCCGCGGTGTGCAGCCCCCAGGCGGTGCGCGCATCGGCGACGCCGCCCTCGAACCCGCGCCTGAAGTCCGATGGTGCGGTCCCGCCCGGCTTGCCGTATTGGAAATTGCTGACGATCATCAGCCCGGCTGCGGTCAGCTGCTCGGCGTACGGCCGCGTGATCGGCTTGGCGCCCATCGACGAGCCGGGCCGCGATAACGAGACGTAGTTGATCACCCCGGAGTAACCGGCGGCTCGAATCTGGTCCGCCGGAATTTGGCGCATGGCGAAGTCGATCAATCTGGGAGTGGCAGGTGCCGGCGCAGGGACGGCGCAGGCGACACTCGTCGATGCGGCATACAACCCTGGTAGCGCGGCCAGCGGAATGGTGTAGCGCATCAAGTCACGCCGAGAAATTGGGCGCGACCGCCGCACTTTCACCGACGAATCCTGCATCGCGTGATGTTAAGTTTGTGACTTTTGTCGACAGAAGTGGCGCGTAGCAGTCGAGATCAAATCGGTTTCTCCGGTTGACCGTGTCGAGTCAATGCCGAAAGCGCCGACGACGAGCGGCAGCGAACTCTCAGGAACCTCGGACCGCCGGTACGCATAACCGTCGACAGGTGCGGGTACGCGGCCGAGTGAACGATCGTTCGCAGCCAATTCGGGAGGGAGTTTCCGATGCCCGAGGTCCAACTTCACCACGACGGACATCCGATGTACCGGCGGATGGTCCGGTTCGATTGGTCCGAGACGCCGTTGCACTGGGTCCCGGACGATCCGTTCTCGACGCACATGATCAACGTCCTGCACCTGCTGCTGCCCGAGGGCGAACGCCACTTCATCAAGGCCGTCCTCGAGGCGTCGTCGCTGGTCGACGACCCGGAGTTGGAAGCGGCGATCAAGCCGTTCATCCAGCAGGAGTCCTGGCACGCCTGGGCGCACCAAGTGGTGCTCGACCACCTCGCCGAGCAGGGCATCGAAACCAAGCCATACACAGACCGGCTCGGGAGGCTGTTGTCGATGACGCTGGGCGACTCGCCCAAGTGGTTTCCGCCGGCCATGAAGCGGTGGTGGCTGTACCGGCGGCTGGCCGATGTGGCCGCGCTGGAACATTACACCGCGATGTTGGGCCAGTGGGTGCTGACGAACCGAGGTCTGGACTACGCGAAGGCCGACCCCATGATGCTCGACCTGCTGCGCTGGCACGGCGCCGAGGAGGTCGAGCACCGCTCACTGGTGTACGACGTCTACCAGCACGTGTCTGGGAACTACTTCATCCGGGCGTTCTCGATGTTGTTCGTCTCGCCCCTGTTCATCGGCTGGTGGGTCGCCGGCGCCAAATACCTGATGGCCCAAGACCCGACCATCGATCAAAAGTGGCGTTTTCGGGACTGGCTGTCGGCCGCCCGCGAGTACCGGATACCGGGCCCGTGGAAGCTGCTCGTGACGACGCCCGTCAGGTACATGCGGCCCAGCCATCATCCGAACGACGAGGGGTCAACGCAGATGGCTGTCGACTACCTGAACTACTCCCCGGTGGCGAAGGCCGCCCGGGAGCGGGCCCGCTCCCAAGGGAAGTCACCCGCTCAAACGCAAGGGGTCGAGGCTTCGGGCGACCGAACACGAAAGGCGGTGGCGCGATGAAGGTTTCGGTGGATCTCGACACCTGCGACGGCAACGGCGTGTGCATGAGCATCTGCCACGAGGTGTTCGACGTGCGGGAGGACGGTCTCCATGTGCTGCAGGAAGAGCCGCCCGAGGAGCTGCGCCAGCAGTTGGTCGGCGCCGAGGTGTCCTGTCCCACCCGGGCGATCACGGTGAAGGGCTGAGCGATGCCGACTCGCCAACTGGAAAACGTTGTCGTTGTCGGTGCCGGTGTGGCGGGCATGCGCGCGGCCGAAACGCTGCGGCAAGAGGGCTATGACGGCGCCCTGACCATCGTCGGTGCCGAACGGCAAGCCCCCTACCATCGCCCACCGCTGTCGAAGAAATTGCTCACCGGCGAGGTGCACCGGGCCGGCGTCGACCTGGCGCCGCAATTCGATATCGGTGCGCGTGTGCTCCGCGGCGCGTCGGCGCTCAAGTTGGACCTGTCCTCGCGCGTCGTCCACGTGCGTGACGACGGCCAGGACCTGCCCCTGCCGTTCGACGGGCTGGTGGTGGCCACCGGGGCGGTCCCGCGCGAGTGGCCGGGCGGCCCGGTTCCGGACGGGGTGCTGTTGCTGCGCACGGTCGAGGACTGCCTGGCCATTCGCGAGCGGTTGGCTTCCCGCCCTGGGGTCGTGGTGGTCGGCGGCGGCTTCATCGGCGCCGAGGTCGCCGCGAGTTGTCGGTCGATCGGTCTGGACGTGGTGCTGGTCGAAAAAGCCGACAGCCCATTGCTTTCCGCTTTGGGTAAGGAGCTGGCGTCACGCTGGGCCGATTTGCATCGTCAGCATGGCGTGGACCTGCGGGTGGGCGTGGGCGTCGACGGATTCGTGGGCAACGGCCGGGTGGAAGGTGTTCGGCTCACCGACGGCTCGCAGGTTCCGGCCGACCTGGTCATCGTCGGACTCGGGGTCACCCCGGCCACCGACTGGCTGGACGGCTCCGGAGTGCGAGTCGACGACGGGGTGATCTGCGACGCCGGCGGTGTTGCCGAGGGCAGCACCGCGGACGCCCCGATCGTTGCGGCCGGTGACGTCGCGCGCTGGTGGCACCCCCTGTACGAAAGGCACCTGCGCACCGAGCACTGGGAGGACGCAGGCCGTCAGGGTGCCACCGCGGCGCGGACATTGCTGGCGGGCCCCGAACCCGCCGAGGCCCACGCCGAACTGCCCTACTTCTGGTCCGATCAATACGACGTCAAGCTGCAAATGCTCGGCGTGCCAACGGATTACGATGCCGTCGAGATCGTCGAAGGCCATCCCGACAGCTGGGAGTTCGTCGCCGCGTACGGGCATAGCGGTCGCACCATCGCGGTTCTCGGTACGATCCCGGGCCGGGTGCATGCCTATCGCGAAGCCATCGAGAAACCCGCCGAATTCCCGCCAAGCCGGCCGGATTAGCGAATATCCCCTTGGTCAGACGGCGCCGTCCCGCCGGCTCGGTGGCCGGCGGGACAGCGGGAGATGGCCGAGGCTCATGGAACCAGAATCGTCTTTCCCGGCAGCCGATTGGCGTCGGAGTCATCGTGCACCGCCGCCGCGTCGGTCAGCGGTCGGCGATCGGCGACGTCGATCACCAGCTTTCCGGCTTCGACCTGGTTGACCAGTTCGGCCAGCTGCGCAGCGTCGCTGCGGACGAACACCCGCTGCGCGCGCACCCGCCGTGCGGGGTCCTCCTGGCCGGATGTCATCGTGCCGACGTAAAACCCGCCGTCGGCGACCAGGCCGACCAAGGCCGCGGTCTGCTCCGGTGACGTGCTGACCAGGTTCAGCACCACATCGAAGGGTTGCCCGGCGACCGCGAGCGGGGCGGCCGTGTAGTCGATGTAATCGATGATCCGGTCGGCCCCGTAGCGGCGAAGCCGGTCAGCGCTGCGCGCCGACGCGGTCGCGGTGACGACGGCCCCGGCCCGCTTGGCGAGCTGCACCGCGTACCCGCCGACCGCTCCGCCGGCACCGTTGACCAGAACGGACTGGCCCGCCGTCAGGCCGGCGACCTCGAACAGGGCCTGCCACGCCGTCAATCCGACGGTCGGCAGCGCGGCGGAATCGGCCAGCGGCACCGAGTCGGGCGCGGCCGTCAGCACCTCGGCCGGGGCGAGCGCGTACTCGGCGGCGGCGCCCGGGCGGTCCAGCGGAAGCATGCCCACCACGGCGTCGCCGATCTTCCACCCGGTTACCCCCTCGCCGAGCCCGGCGATGGTGCCCGCGACGTCGACGCCCGGGCTGTGGGGGAAGGAAATCGCGTACACCTCGGACAGGTAGCCGCCCCGGATGCCGGCATCGACCGGGTTGAACGAGGTCGCGGCCACCCGCACCAGGACCTGGCCGGGGCCGGGCGCCGGCCGCTCAACCTCTTCGTATTGCAGAACCTCGCTGCCGCCGTAACGGTGGTATTGCACAGCCTTCATGGTCTTCTCCGTTCCCTAGGTGCTTCGATTTCGAAGCAGTTACGCCCCATACAACTTGCTTCGAACTCGAAGCGATTCCGGAACGCCGGGTGACGATCGCCACATTGCTTCAACTTCGAAGCATTACGATGGCGGCATGGCCCCACCCCTGAAGCCTCAGCAGATGCGCGCGTACTTCGCCCTGATGGAGGCGGTCAGCCTGCTGCAGTACGCCGTGCAGCGGCAGCTACGGGCCGAGGGGGACCTCAGCTACGTGCAGTTCGAGATCCTGGCCAAACTCGCCGATGCCGACCGCCCACTGACAATGACCGAGCTCGCCGACGGTGTGGTCTACAGCCGCAGCGGCCTCACCCACCAGGCCGGTCTGCTGGAGCGGGCGGGGCTGATCGCCCGCGAAGCCAGCGCCGATGACCAGCGCGCCACGGTCGTGCGCAGCACCGAGAAGGGCCACGCGCGGCTTGCAAAAGTGCTGCCGGGCCACATCGACGTCGTCCGCGACATGCTGTTCGATGCGCTGTCCGGCGAGGACGTGCGCGCACTCGGCGACATCATGAGCCGCGCCCGCGATCACATGCGGTCCCGGCCGGCGCGCTCGGCCGCCTCGCGCAAGCGCCGCACCGCGTCATGAGGGTTCATCGCAGCTTCGTCCATGGCGTGCAGCCGTGCGTGATGAACTTCGCGACCGCCTGCGCCGTGAGATTCGCCGTGACCGGGGTCGTCTCAATCCCGCTGTCGGAGTTGATCATCCGGCCATCGCTGGTCCATGTGGTGAAGACACAGGCCGCTCGGTAGTCGCCCGGCTCGGCGTGGGCGACGTAGATACCGTAGGGGAGTTGCGCGGGCACCGCGTAGGAGCCGGGCCCATAGCCGCCGTCCGCGTGCGCCGGCGGCCCGGCAAAACAGCCGACGACCAACGCGGGCAGGGCAATCGCGGTCGCCTGGACCAGTCGCATCGTTCGTTCCTTCGGTCGGACTCGAACTCGAGATTAAGTCCCGGCAACGACTCGGTGGAGACTGTGCCTCAACCTCACGCCTGCTGCCCAGCCGATTAGGTTTTCCTCTGAATGCGCATTACTCTTGCCCGCGGTTCTGATTGCGACTCTCCGAAAGCAGCCATGCCCATTCAGCCCACCCTGCTGCGCCGACAATCGCTGCGCAGCACCCGCTCGTCGCGGGTCGTGCCTCGCGTGAAATGCCCCATGGTCGGCCAGTGCTTCGATGTCGAGGTCACTCGCGACGCCGACGGGTGGACCATTCGGATTCCCGAGATCGGCAGGGTCACCCGCACCTTCCGTCGGAGCGCGGTGGAATTGGCCGCACGCGAATGTATCGCCACCTGGACCGGGATTCCGATCGGTTACGTGGCCGTGTACGTCGCAAGCGAGATCGGCTAGCGCCTCGCCTGCCGGCCACCCGTAGTGGCCAAGGTGTGTCTCGCGCGTGACCTCGCCGCGACGATGACGCGAAACCCTCATCATCATGACGGTGCTTGCGGCCATCGCGGCCCTCGTGATGGCGATGGGTGTCGGCTACTACTTCGGCCGGCGCGCGGAATCGCCGCCGCCAAGCTGGAAGAGGCGAACGAGCCGAATCGCCCTCGGCAGGCTGGCGTTCAGCCTGCTCGTCCTGCTCACTGCGCGCCGCGCAATGACCTTGTGGGGGCCGAGGTTTGGCGTTCCGCTCGGGTTGCTCCGCGGTAGCGTTGCGCGGATCCGTTCCTACTGAGCGCAAGGACAACCATGTCAACACTGCGGGGCAAGGTCGCGTTGGTGACCGGAGCGTCGTCGGGCCTTGGCGCCGAGACGGCCCGGCTGTTTTCCCGCCAGGGCGCAACGGTTTTCGGCATTGGCCGGGATACGGCGCGCTTGGCCGAGGTTTTCGCCGACGTCCCCGGCGGTTCGTATGCCTCGGTGGACGTCGCCTCGGCGCAGGCCTGCCGTGACGCCGTCGAGCAGTGCGTGCGCGAGTTGGGTGGGCTGGACGTGCTTGTCAACATCGCCGGGCGGCACCAGATGCGCAGGATGGAGTCGATGACCGACGACGACTGGGCCCAAGACCTCGCGGTGAACCTGAACGGCCCGTTCTATTTGTGCCGGGCCGCGCTGCCGCGGCTGCTCGAGCGCGGCGGCAACATCGTCAACGTCAGTTCCATTGCCGGCGTCGAGGGTCAGGCGTACTCGGCCGGTTACTGCGCCGCCAAGCATGGGCTGATAGGACTCACCCGGGCCCTGGCCGTCGAGTACACCGCGGATCGCTTGCGCGTCAACGCGATATGCCCGGGTGGCATGCTCACGCCGCAAATCGAACATTTCAGCGCGCCCGAGGATCCGAATTACGACCTGATCATGCGCACCGCCTCGCCGCGCGGCATGATGCAGCCCGTCGACGTGGCGAACGTGATCGCCTTCCTGGCCGGCGACGCCGCGGCGGCCGTCCACGGCGCCGTCTATCGCGTCGACAACGGCAAGGGCGCCGGCTAGCCCGCCGCCACCGGGCGGGTGCGCACCAACGTCGGCCACCAGAACCACGGCCCGAGGATCCGCAGGATGCAGGGCACGACGAACGAACGCACGATCAGCGTGTCGAGCAACAGGCCGATGCACACGGTCGAACCCACCTGACCGATGGTGCGCAGATCGCTAGTGAGCATCGCCAGCATCGTGAAGGCGAATACCAGGCCGGCCGAGGTCACCACGCCGCCCGTGCTGCCGAGGGCCCGGATCAGACCGGTGTGGATTCCGCCGTGCAGTTCCTCCTTGACCCGGTTGATCAGGAGCAGGTTGTAGTCCGACCCGACCGCCACCAGGATGATGAAGGTCAGGGGTAGCACCAGCCAATGCAGGTGCAGCCCGATGATGTGTTGCCACACGAGTATGGACAGCCCGAAGGCGCCGGCGTAGGAGAAGGCCACGGTGCCCGGAATCACCAAGGCCGCCACCAGACTTCGGGTGATGAACATCATGATCAAGAAGATGAGCACGAAGGCGGCGATCGCCGCGATCATCAGGTCGGACATCGCGTATTGCTTGATGTCCTTGTCGTTGGACCCCGAACCGCCGATGTAGATTCTGGCGCCGGCCAACGAGGTCTCTTTCAGGATCGTCTTGATCGCCTCGGGGAACTGCTCGACGTGCTCCACGCCTTCGGGGCCCATGGCGTCGCCCTCGTGGGTGACGATGAACCGCGCCGCCTTGCCGTCCGGCGACATCATCAGCTTCATCCCCGTCTTGACGTCCTCGTTGTCGAAGCCCTCGTGCGGGATGTAGAAGAAGTCGTCGCTGCGCGACTTGTCGAAGTCGTTTCCGACGTTGATCAGGTCGTCGAAAGTCTGCTCGGTTTGCACGGTTTGCAGATCCGCCGACCCGTAGCTGTTGACCAGCTTCGACTGCAGCGCCTCGGTGTCGTCGGCGGTCGCCTTCAGCTGGGCGATGATCTGCGGGAAGGTCTTGTCCACCTCTTGGAGGGACACCTTCGCGTCCGCGATGTCGTCGGCCAGTTTGTCGATCTGGTCGATGGTCTCGAACAGCGAACGGAACGTCCAGCAAATGGGGATGTCGAAACAGTGCCTCTCCCAATAGAAGTAGCTCTTGATCGGACGGAAGAAGTCGTCGACGTTGGAGACCTCGTCGCGGATGTCGTCGCTGACCCGTTGCAGGTCTTCGACGGTCAGGACCGTTTGGTGCAGTTCGTCGGACACCTTCTGGAAGAAGAAGACCTCCTTGCGCAACACCTCAACCGAGTGCGCCTGGATCTCGGCCTGCGCGTCGGTGTTGGAGTTCTGCTCCCTGCTGAACGGGAGCTGTTGCCCGTTGCCGCTGCCCTGCGTGGTGAACAGGTATGGGAGGCTGGCGTGTTCGAGCGCGCGGCCCAGGGGTCGTGTCATGCCCTGCACCATCGCCACGCCGTGCAGGCGGATCAGCGCCTTGGCCACCCGGTCCAGCGAAATGAAATCGGCCGAGTTGCGCATGTCGTGATCGGTTTCCACCATGAGCATCTCCGAGAAGAGCTTGCTCTTGGGGAAGTGCCGATCCGCCGCTTGGAAGCCCAGATTGGCCGGCGCACTGGCCGGTTGATACTGCCTGTCGTCATAGTTCTGCCGGTAGGTGGGAACGAAGATCGCCCCGATCATGACGATGGCGGAACTGGCCACCAGGATCGGCACGGGCCAGCGCACCACGCTCGCTCCGATGCGCCGATAGAGGCGTCCGTGGGTGACGGTCCTCGGGTCGAACATCCCGAACAGGCTGCCGACGGTCAGCACCGCCGGTCCCAGCGTCATCGCCGCCGCGATGGTGAACAGCATGGTGATCGCGACGGCCGGCCCCATGGTGTGGAAGTAGTTCAACCGCGCGAACGTCAAGCAGTAACACGCGCCGGCGATCGTCAGGCCGGAGCCGATGATGATGGGCGCGACGCCCTTGTACGCGATGTAGAAACTGTCCTCGCGGCTTTCACCCGCCTGGCGCGCCTCGTGATATCGGCCCATCAGGAAGATGCCGTAATCCGTTCCCGCTCCCAATGTCAACGCGATGACGATGTTCACGGCGAACGACGACAGTTCGATGTACCCGTAATGCCCGAGCGTCGAGACGATGCCCTTCGCGACGAGCATCTCGATGAGCACGCCGAGCAAGGGGACCAGCAGGGTGGACGGGGTGCGGTAGACCAGCAACAGCATCACCACGATGAGGATGATCGTGACGATCGTGACGTTGTTCAGGCTGGCATTGGCGATGGCGAGCGTGTCGGAGGCCAGGGGAGCCGCGCCGCTGACGTAGACCTTGAGACCCGGTGGCGGCGTGTCCTTCTTGATGATGTCGCGGACGGCGTCCACGGATTGGTTGGCCTGTATCTGGCCGATGTCGCCGGCGAGACGAAGGAGCACGTAGGTGCACTTGCCGTCCACGCTTTGCGCCCCCGCCGCGGTGAACGGCTTGCCCCACAGGTCCATCACGTATTGCACGTGCTTGGTGTCGTGCTGAAGGCGGCGCATCAGGTCGTCGTAGTAGCGGTGGTCCGCGTCGCCCAGCGGACGGTTCGCCTCGAACACCACCATGGTCAAGTTGGTGGAGTTGGATTCGCGGAACTTCTCGCCGATGTGCAGCAGCGCCCGCTGTGAGGGCGCGTAGTGCGGGACCATCGGTCCGGCGAGCTCTTCGGCGACCCGTTCCACCTGGGGCATAAAGGTGTTCGTGGTGACCGCCAGCAGGCCCCAGAACAAGATGATCGGTATCGCGAAAGCCCGGACCATCCTGGGGATGAAGGGGCGTTTGACCCTGGGCTCGTCGAGGCGATGCTCGGTCATGCGGACTTCACCCTGCACTCGACGTCGGCGTCCTGATGGTCGTCGGACTGCTGGTCGCGGACCACGCCGTCCACCAACATCCGGCAGCTGACCTGACCGCTGCGAACGTGAACCGAGATGCTGCCGGACGCGACCGAGAGCGTCGTGGTCTCGGTGTGCGACCACGGCAGCGTCGTGAAATCGACCTGATGCGGATGACCGTCGATGTCGATGTAGACGAGCTTCCCGCCATTGCCGGCGTTGCCGAACACCTCATAGGTGATCCGTTTGACGTTGAACTGTTCGGGCGCCTGCGGGCCATTGACGGTGATGACCGGCTCGGGTTCCGAGAACTGGTGCACCTTGTACATGCACAGCAGGCCCACCCCGACCGCGACAACGGCGACCAGCGGCATCCAGGCCCGTCCCAAGACAGCCCTGCTGACTGAGCGAGGGCTCACTCGTTCAACTCCCCGAATCCCTCCTGACTCGCGTTCTCGCCTCGTCCCCGACCGCCCCGGCGCTTATATCAGGCTGCTTGATATAAGCACCCCCAGACACTATCAGCATCGGGCGGCGGCGCGAACAACCGGTCTGCGGAAACTATCATCTGCCGGCCCTGTCGGCAGCGCGAAGGAACGCGGCCGTGCACTCGCGCGATGTCGCGCGGACACGCAACGCACGAATCAGGAGACCGCTTTCAGGCGCCGTTTCAGCCTGGCGCTGCTGAGGATCCGCAGAGCGAGGTTCGTTGAGGTCAGCATCGGAATGACGCCGAGAAACGTGCGCTCCGACGGCGTGGCCCCATGCAGGTGGTAGAGGCTGCCGAAGACGTAAAAGCAGCCGAGCATGAACAACGCGCCGGGGATGCAGAGCGCCATGAAGGAGCCACGGTCGGCGACCACCTGCCGCGCGTAAGCCAACTCCTCCGCCGACATCGGCTCGCGTTTGCGCAGCTTGCGCACAACCGTTCTGGCGCTTCCGATCTCCTCGCTCATCGGAGTCGGTGGTCGCCTCTCCATCCTGCGCACGAACACGGCGGCGATGGCGGCCAGCGTCAACGCCAGCGCCAGGGCGACGACGGTCAGCAGACCGAATAGTCCCTCAGTCACAATCCACCCCCACAGTCACCGCTTCCGCCCGTTGACGACGTCGCGGATGACCAGCCCCACGAGGAATGCGAGGCCGACCGGCACCAAAACCTTGAAGACGGCCGAGGCGTGGCTGTAGAGCAATCCGTAGGCGATCGCCCCGATCACCACCATGGCGAGCAGGATGCCGCGGTTGATCCGGTCCGTTCTCATTGGCAGAACCTTACTTCTCGGTCGACGGGCCGGCGCGGCGCCGGGATATCAGAATCCGAAGTCGCCGCCGCCGCCGGAATCCGAGCCGCCGCCGAAGTCGGATCCGCCGCCGAAGTCCGAGCTGCCGCCGGAGTCCCAGCCGCCGCCGAAGTCCGAGCTGCCGCCGGAATCCCAGCCGCCGCCGAAGCCCACGTCGCCACCGCCGGAGTACGAGGCGTCGTTGAACCCGACGTCGGCTTGCTGGCTGTCGTACCCGGCGCTTTGGCCGCCGTCGAAGTTGGCGTCGGCGTACGCCGAGTCCCGGCCGGCCTCGAAGCCGCTCTCGTAGCTCCCACCCCAGTGGTTGTCCAGCAGCGCATCCATCAGCAGGACGTCGGTGAGCGCCCAGCCCCAGCCCGGGCCCCAGAACGCGTAGGGGTAATACCCCGGGTAGAAGAACATCCCGTTGTAGTAGCCACCGCCGTAATAGTGCGCATAACCCGGCTGCGGCGTGGTGCTGTAGTTGTTGTTGTTGATCGTCACGTACTCACCGGTGCTCGGGTCCTTCGCCCGTACCGAGGCCTGCCTGCGGTCGCCCGCCGGCACCGAGCCGACGGCGGAAGTGTTGGGTCGCCCGAGCTTTTGGTTGGCTTTGGCCACGGTCGACTCCACTACCCACAGGTGTGCCCGCGCCGCGCCGTAGTCGCCCTTTTCATAGGCCTGTCGGGCGTCGTACAGGCTGGCGTTGGCCTTCGTCGACTCGGCGCTGACGTCTGTCTCGTCGTCGGTCAGCACCGCGTTGTCCAGGTCGCCGACATCCGCCGTGGCCCGGATCAACTCCTGCTTGACCTGCTCGCGCGCCTGTGCGTCCTTGCGCCGCTTACTGTTTCGGCTGACCGCGAACCAGATCAAGCCGGCCACGCTCAAGGCCACGGCGATGAACGCCAGCATGGTCCACAGCCACGCCCAGCGGTTGGGCTCGGCCTGCGGCGCCGGCGAGGTCGTCGTATGCGCACCGGCGGGCACGTCCACGCTGGCCAACCTGCTGACGAATTGACTGGTCGCGCCGTAGGGGTCGTTTCGGTGGTCCGTGGCCGACTGGCTCAGCATCGGATCGACGTTGTCCGCGATCACCCGTGGCACGTTGTAGGCGCGCACGTGGTAGCCCTTGGAGTCGATGACCAGGATGATCCCGCTGAACGCGGCGTCGCGGCCGAGGATGACTTTGTGGATGGCGTCCGGCGTGGTCACACCGGTCTGGCTCGGCGCCACCGCCGCCACCCAGATCGGCGGCCGGGAACTCCACGTCCACCGGCTGGCGAAGATCTGCTCGTTCAGCCGGTCGGGGTTCTGCAGCGGCGGATTCGCCGCCGGGTCGGCCCACACGTGCGTCTGGGCGTTGAACTTGTCCACCAGCTGATCGGTGTAGGTGTCGGCCGAGGCGGGCGGCGCGAGCAGCATCGTCAGCGCCAGGATCAACGGGGCGATGACGAGACCGCGGATTCGTAGGGTCACTTTCCTCCTGCCAGGGGTCGCTACGTCGATCCTTGCGGTGGACCGGGAAAACGTCCACTGCCGGCGGACGTAACCTTGACGGCGTGAGCGCCCGGCGCAGCCCATTTCGGGCGGACCTGCTGCAAGGCAAGGTGGCGTTGGTCACCGGCGGGGCCACCGGTCTGGGTCTCGAAATCGCCCGGGTGCTGGGCAGTCATGGTGCCCGTGTCGCCATTTGCAGCCGGAAGGAAGCCAACCTGGAGGGCGCCGTTGCGGGGTTGCGCGAGGCGGGGATCGAGGCCACCTACGGCGTCTGCGACGTTCGGCGTCACGAGGAGGTGACGGCCGTTGTCGAGGACGTCGTGCGAGCGTTCGGCAGGCTCGACGTCGTCGTCAACAACGCCGCCGGCAACTTTCCCGTGCCGATCGACGGTCTGAGCGCCGGCGGATTCAAGGCGGTGGTCGACATCGACCTGTTGGGGACGTTCAACGTGTCGAAGGCGGCCTACGAGCTCTGGCTGCGGGATCACGGCGGGTCCGTGGTGAACATCAGCGCGGCGATCCAGTACCGCGGCATGGCTTTGCAGGCGCACGTGGTGTCGGCCAAGGCCGGCGTCGACGCGTTTACCCGCGCCTGTGCCATCGAGTGGGGGCCCGACGGCATCCGCGTGAATGTCGTTGCGCCCGGGGCGATGTCGGGAACCGAGGGAGTCAAGAGGGTCACCGGCGACAACCAGCATCGCTTTACCCAGAACCCGTTGCGCCGGGCGGGCTCGACCACCGAGGTCGCCGAGGCGGTGCTCTTCCTCGCCAGCGACGCGGCGTCGTATGTCACCGGGGCGACGCTCGTCGTCGACGGTGGCGGATGGTTGACCGCCAGCGGCGTGCCGGATCTCCCCGGCTACCGCTAGGTTTTGACGGGTGCGATGTATCCGCGGGGGAGCACCGAGAAATCCACGCACGCGGCGGACAAGACGTCGCCCAGGATCGGATGGACCGGCGCGGCCAGCGTGAGCATCGCGCCGGCCGATGGTGCCTTCAGGGTCGCGACGTTGTAGTTGGTCAGCAACTGGATCGCATCGGAAGCCACGTCGCTCCAACCGGTGTGAACGGTCATCAGGGTGAGGACGCCGAGCGCCTCGCCGGACGGCGACAACAAGCGATGATGCCAGGCGTTGTCGGCCTTGTGTCCGGTGTGCGGCTCTACCACCGCGAGCACGGTGCCGCCACCGTCTTCCAGGCGTGCGGCGCCGTCGGCGGGGACGATCTTGCCCACCGGCGTGTTCCCGTTGGTGATGGTTGTGGTTGCGGCCACCGCGATCTTGAGTTCATCACCGGTGGCTGCGGACAGCGTGTACTCGCTCTTGCCCCCGTTCTTGAAGCCCAAGAGCACCGCGGCGCCGCCCTTCTGCTGGGCGCGACCAAGTTCGGTGCCTTCCGGGGTGGCGAGCTCCACACGCAGGGCGTTGGATACCGCCCGGGTCACGCGCGCGAGGACGACCGTGGCATTGCCGAGGATTGGCATGGCGAGAGCCTAGGCCCGGGCGCGGCGATTATCAGCCGATTTCTCAGATCTTGATGGTCAGCGGCCACACGTTCCAGATGTCGTCGCAGTACTCGGTGATGGCCCGGTCGGACGAGAACTTGCCGCTGCGAGCGGTGTTCAGGATGGACATCCTCGTCCACGACTCCCTGTCCTGCCACGCGGCGCTCACCTGCTCCTGGCAGGTCACGTAGGACGCGTAGTCGGCGCACACCAGGAACGGGTCGTCGTGGCGCAGGTTGTCCACCAGCGGCCGGAACACCTCGGTGTCACCGCGCGAAAATGTGCCGCCGGCAATCAGATCCAGCACCGCGGCCAGTTCCTCGTTGCCGTCGATGTAGTCCGCCGGGCGGTACCCGGCCGCCTTGACCGCCTGCACCTCCTGCTCGGTCAGGCCGAACAGGAAGAAGTTCTCCGGCCCCACCTCGTCGCGCATCTCGACGTTGGCGCCGTCGAGGGTGCCGACGGTCAGCGCGCCGTTGATCATGAACTTCATGTTCCCGGTGCCCGACGCCTCCTTGCCCGCGGTCGAGATCTGTTCGGACAGATCGGCTGCGGGGTAGATCATGTGGGCGTTCTGCACATTGAAGTTCGGTACGAATGCCACCTTGAGGGTCCGGTTGACGTCCGGGTCGGCATTGACCGTCTCCCCAACGGCGTTGATCAGCTTGATGATTCGCTTCGCCAGGAAGTAGCCCGGAGCGGCCTTGCCGCCGAAGATGAAGGCGCGCTGCGGAATCGACAGGCCGGGGTTCTGTTTGAGCCGGTGATAGAGCGCCACGATGTGCAAAACGTTCAGGTGCTGCCGCTTGTACTCGTGGATGCGCTTGACCTGGACGTCGAACATCCAGTCCGGGTTGAGCTCGACGCCGGCCACCGAGCCGATGTAACGCGCCAGGCGCGCTTTGTTGTTGCGCTTGATGTCGCGCCACTCCCGGCGGAAGGAGGCGTCCTCGACGAACGGCTCCAGGCCGCGCAGGCGCCCGAGGTCGGTCAGCCAGCCGTCACCGACGGTGCGGTCCAGCAGTTCGCGGAGCCCCGGATTGGCAAGCGCCAGGAAGCGGCGCGGGGTCACGCCGTTGGTCTTGTTGCTGAACCGCTCCGGCCACATCTCGTAGAAGTCCTTGAGCACACTGCTTTTCAGGAGTTCCGAGTGCAGTGCGGCGACACCGTTGATGGCGTGGCTGCCCACGGTGGCCAGGTGCGCCATCCGGACGAACTTGCCGCCGTTCTCGCCGATGAGCGACATCCGGCTGACGCGCTCCTCGTCACCGGGGAACCGGGCGCGCACCTCGTCGAGGAACCGGCGGTTGATCTCGTAGATGATTTCGAGGTGGCGCGGTAGCGACTCCGCGAACAGCTCCAGGGGCCAGGTCTCCAGCGCCTCGGGCAGCAGCGTGTGGTTGGTGTAGCCGAACGTCGCAACCGTGATCTCCCACGCCTCGTCCCAGTCCAGCTGGCGCTCGTCGACCAGCAGCCGCATGAGCTCGGCGACGCCGATCGAGGGATGGGTGTCGTTGAGCTGTACGGCAAACCGCTGCGGAAGCTCCTTGACGGAGACGTCGGCGAGGTCGTCCATGATGTGCAGTACATGCTGCAGGGAGCAGGACACAAAGAAGTACTGCTGCAGCAGGCGCAGCTGTTTGCCCGCCTCCGGCTCGTCGTTCGGATAGAGCACCTTGGTGACGGTTTCCGACATGACCTCGTCTTCGACCGCCCCGTAGTAGTCGCCGGTGTTGAAGGCTTCCAACGCGAACGACTTGACGGCGCGCGCGCTCCACAACGTCAGCACGTTGCAGGTGTTCACGCCGTAACCCTGGATGGGCGTGTCGTAGGCGACGCCCTTGAGCGCCCGGCCCGGCACCCACCGGACTCGGTCGTGGCCGGCCTCGTCGGTGTAGTGGGCGGCGTACCCGCCCCACTTCACCAAGTAATTGACGTCGGGTTTGGCTATCTCCCAAGGGTTTCCGTGGTCCAGCCAGTTGTCGGTCTGCTCGACCTGCCAGCCGTCGTGGATCTCCTGGTCGAAGATGCCGAACTCGTAGCGGATTCCGTACCCGATCGCCGGCCGCTCCAGGGTGGCCAGCGAGTCGAGATAGCACGCGGCCAGGCGGCCGAGGCCGCCGTTGCCCAGGCCGGGCTCCTCCTCACACGCCAGGACGGTGTCCAGATTCTGACCCATCGCCGCCAGCGCGTCGCGGGCCGCGCGCTCCATGCCGAGGTTCAACAGGTTGTTGCCCAGTTGCGGGCCCATCAGGAATTCCGCGGACAGGTAACAGGTCACCTTGCGGCCGAGGTCGAGCGAGGTCTGCGTCGATACCACCCGGCGGTCCTGCATGCGGTCCCGCACCGCCAGCGCGAGGGCCCGGTAGTAGTGCTCGGGCCGCCGGGCCGCGGCCGGGCGCCCGATCGAGTAGCGCAGATGATCGTTGATGGCCCGCTGCAACGCGGCCGCGCTCATCCCGGTGCGGGAGTGCTCGACCAGGTCGGCCCGCGTGGGGGTGGCGGGCGAGATTCCGTCGGAGGGGGTCTGCTCGACATCGGTCATGGTGAGTCCTACTCCCTCGGAGCTGCCGCGCCACCGCACCGGTTGTTCGGGGGTGAGAGACCGCAAGTCTGGCAGCGATGTTTGCACATCAGGCGCGCAGTTGAAGGCTGTTGAGTAAACGCAAGCTCACCAGCGGGCGACGAAGCGGCGTTGGGACTAGCCGTCACGACGGCGCCGCGCCCGCCGGTGGCGGGAATGGAGCGGCGTCTGTCTCAAACCGAGGGGTGACACCACGTCGGACCCGAATAGGTTTCGGTCATGTGGAATATCGACGGGTGCAACGTCTTCGGAGAGGACGTTGGCAGGGGAGAGCCGGTTCTGCTGCTGCACGGCTACCCCCAGAGCGCATCGTGCTGGCGGCATCAGATCAAGGCGCTGTCGGACAGCCATCACGTCGTGGCCCCGGACTGGCCGGGCTTCGGCCGATCCGATCCGCCGGCGAGCGCACCCACCTACGACAACGAGGTCGAGCGGATCGTACGATTCGTTCGTGAGCTGGGTTGGCAACGGTTCAACCTATGCGCGCACGACTACGGTGGCTTCATCGGGCTCGGTTACGCCGTCCGGCATCCCGAGCGGGTGCTGCGGCTCGCCTTGTTGAACACCCGGGCACACGGCGTCTTTCGCCCATGGTTCTACCGGTTTTCGCGGGGGCAGCACTGGATCGCCACGCACCCCGCGCTGTCCGCTGCCGCCCAGCGTCTTCCGCTGGCCACGCTGCACCATTTGGCACTGGCCCGCTATCGGAGGCTCGGCTGCTTTGACACCACGCTGGAAGCCGAGTACCTGGGCTGGATGAACTCAACCGAAGGGAAACGCAGGTTCTGGAACTTCTTCGCGCATTATCCGGTGCCCGCGGTCCCCTGGCTGGCGGAGGGACTCGGGGCGATACGGTGTCCCGCCGCCGTGATTTGGGGTGAGCGTGATCCCTACATTCCGTGGCGCACCGCGCGCCAACTGGCCGCGGCCATTCCGCACGCGGAACGCGTCCGGCTGCCGGGCGCCGACCACTACGTGATGGAAGAGCGCCCAAACGAGGTGAGCGACGCACTACTTGACCTGCTGAGTGCGCCGGTGACCGCCCGCGCCTAGCCTCAATGCGCGCCGGACAGGTTCAGGGTGACCACGCCGGCGATGATCAATGCGACCCCGACGACCTTGGTGAGCGACACCGGAGAGCCGAGAAACAGCACGGCGATGAGCACGATGAGGGCGGTGCCGATCGCCGACCACAACGCGTAGGCGACGTCCGTCTGCATGCCGCGCGCGATCGCCAGCGCCAAGAGCGCGAAGGAGACGGCGTAGCCGGTCAGGCATATCAGGGTCGGCCAGAGCCGGGTGAAGCCTTCCGTGCTCTTGAGCAGGCTGGTCGCTATCACCTCCGCGAAGATGGCGCAGAGCAGAAACAGATAGGTCATGACGCCTCCTTGCTGACGGAAGTACACGTATCTGTGTACAGCAGGTGTCGTGGAAGGATCGCGCCGTATGACGTTTCCCGCGCATCGATTGCGGTTCGACGTCGGCGACGTGATCGGGGAGCGGGCGTCGCCTCTGGCGCCGTCTGCTCGACTGGGCCGGGACCGTAACCTCTGAACCGTGACAAAGGATTTCGACAGGCGCCTGGGGCGCTACACCCCGGCGGTGCTGAGCGCGTTCCGGTTCGTCTACGGCCTGCTGTTCGCCGCGTACGGCTCGAGGAGCCTGTTCGACTGGCCCGTCCCCTCGCCGGTCCATGTCGGTTTCGGCTCCTGGCCCGGCTGGTACGCCGGGCTGATCGAAATCGTCACGGGCCTGCTCATCGCCGCCGGGCTGTTCACCCGCGCCGCCGCGTTCCTGGCCTCGGGGCAGATGGCGGTCGCCTACTTCTGGATGCATCAACCGCAAGCGCTCTGGCCCGTTGCCGATCCCCCGGCGGGCAACGGCGGGGCACTGGCCATCCTGTTCTGCTTCGCCTTCTTCCTGCTGGTCTTCGCGGGCGGCGGGAGCTATTCGCTGGACGCGTTGCGCCGGTCCGCGCTTCCCCTGCACCCGCGATAATGGCATTCTCTGATACGGAGAAGCCATTTCCGTAGGAGGTCGAGGATGAGCGCTGACCAACGGTGCGACGGGATGGTGGCCCTCGTCACCGGCAGCAGCCGCGGACTGGGCAAGGCGATCGCCGCGCGGCTCGCCGCGCGCGGTGCGACGGTGGCGCTGACCGCCCGCACGATGGACCCCGACCCCAAGTACCAGGGGTCACTCGGCGAAACCCGGGACGAGATCGTGGCCGCGGGCGGCAAGGCCGTCGCGGTGCAGGCCGACCTCTCCCGATCCGAAGAGCGCGAAAGGCTTTTCGCCGAGGTGGTCAGCGCCGTCGGCGCACCGGACATCTTGGTCAACAACGCCGCGGTGACCTTTCTGCGGCCGCTGGACGGGTTTCCCGAACGACGGGTCCGGCTGATGCTGGAAATGCATGTCCTCGGCCCGCTACAGCTGAGCCAGCTGGCGATCCCCGCGATGCGCGAGCGCGGCAGGGGCTGGATCCTGAATTTGACCTCGGTGGGTGGTGACCTGCCGGCGGGGCCGCCGTTCTCCGAATTCGACCGCACCGCGGGCTTCGGCGTCTACGGGACGGTCAAGGCCGCGCTCAACCGGTTGACGAAAAGCCTTGCGGCCGAGCTCTACGACGACGGGATCGCCGTCAACGCCGCCGCCCCCACCAATCCCGTGGCCACGCCCGGGGCGGGACTGCTCGACCTCGCGAAGATCGACACCGAGGACATCGAACTGATCACCGAGACCGCGTTCCGGTTGTGTACCGGTGATCCGAAGACCCTGACCGGTCGCATCGCACAGACGCAGCCCTTCCTCGCCGAGGTCGGCTGGACCAAGCCCGCCGGCTGAATGGCCGAGCTCGACCCGGACGAACTGCGGCGGCGACTGGCCGGCGCCGGCGTCACCGGCGTCGCCCCGCTGTCGGGGGGCGCCTCCAGCCTGACGTTCCAGGGCGCCCACGACGGCCGCCCGGTGGTGATCAAGGTCGCCCCGCCCGGCGTCGAACCGGTCGCGCACCGCGACGTGCTGCGCCAGGCCCGCATCATGAAAGCCCTTGCCGGCAGCGCGGTTCCGGTGCCCGAGGTGCTGTGGGAGGACCCCGGGGCCCCACCGCGCACGCCGCCCTTGTTCGTGATGTCGCGCGTCGAAGGCGACTGTGCCGAGCCGCTTTTCGACGGCTACGCGGATGCGCCCGACCTTCACGAGCGGTACCGCAACGCATGCCGGGCGATGGCCGCCCTGCACAGTCTGCGGCCGAACGAGCTAGGCCTGACCGGTGAGCCGGTTATCGATGCGGCCGGCGAAGTCCGGCGATGGTCGGAAACGCTGCACACCGTCGATGCGGCGCTGGTGCCGGATTGGCCGCAGGTGCGTGACGCGTTACTGGGCTGCGCGCCAATGGCGATGCGTCCGAGCGTCGTGCACGGTGATTTCCGGCTGGGCAATTTGATGGCGGCCGGATCCCGCATCAACGCGGTGATCGACTGGGAGATCTGGTCAATCGGTGATCCACGGATCGACGCGGGCTGGTTCCTGATCAACTGCGACCCGTCCACGTACCAACGCGTTACTTCGGCCGCCACGCTGCCGCCCGTGGCCGAGCTCGCGGGGATCTACCGAGACGAGCTGGGCCTCGACGTCACCGACCTGGCTTGGTTCCGGGCGCTGGCGTGCTTCAAGTCGGCGGCGACGTGGGCGCTGATCGTCAAGCACAATCGGCGGCGGGCTTCCCCGCGAGCCGAATTGGAAGCGATGGCTGCAACGCTGCCGCGGTTGCTGGATCGGGCGCGGTCACTACTGGATTGACGGTCACTCGATCAGCTGCAGTTGGCGTGGAGATTTTCGCACCACATTCCGACGCCACCCCAGTCGCCCGACGAGCCGACTGAATCTTCGTAGGGGTTCGTCATTGTGGTGGGGTACTGGATCTGCCATTCGTCGATCGTGGGGATGTCGTCCACCTGGCCCGGGTCCGGAGACGCCAGCGCCGTGCCGGTGCCAACCGTCAGTCCCGCGAGGAGCAGCGAACCCGCGACGAGCAGACCGGCGCACCTGCGAAGCATCATCGCGGCCCTCTCCGTCGTCTGCCCGAACTGCGAACGATTCTACCTCCGCGCCTATATCGCATAAGAGTCACAAACACACAACAACTTCCATCGGCCGTCCAGCAAATTTCGCGACTCGAAACGGCCGGTGCGTACCTTGGCTGCGTGAGGCCGGTAGCCGTGGTCGTTCGTCGCGCGCTGGTGGTCGCCGTTTGCCTCGTCATGTGTCTGGTCACGGCCCCCGCGGCGAGCGCCGATCCCGATGACGGTCCCGAGATAGAACCCGCCGCCGCAGCGTCGGCACCGGCCAGCGGAGCGGTGCCCTCGAACCCCCCCGTCACCCTCAACACTCCCGACGGCTGGACCCTGGGACTGGGCGCGAAGGACGAGATGCAAGTGCCGGTGGCGCCGCTGACCACCTCCATAGCGTCGCGCGAATACATGGCCAGTGGCATCTTCGTCGGCTCGCTGAAAGGGCCGGAGGAGCCGCACGGAATCCTGGAGGTGGGCTATCAGATCGGCTGCGGGATCGACATGAGCACATCCAACGGCGTGATCATGGAAGGCGGCGCCGGCATCATCCCGGGCGTCAGCCCGACGTTCGACACCACCGGTACATTGCCGCCCCTGCTGCCGTTCGTTTCGACCCCGATGAACGGCGTGATGAGCATCGGCATGAAACCCGGCCTCGTCCTCACGGTCCCGGTGATCAAGAAGAATTTCAAGGGTGCGAATCCCTGGGTGATGATCAGCAACTTCCACATCAAGATCGACGGCTGCGTGGGCCAGTCGTTCATCCGCTCCTACGCGGTGCTGACGCGCATGACCGATCTGTCCGACGTGGTGCTGTCCTACGTCGGCGTCACCAAATCGGTTTAGGCCCGAGGGATGCCGGCCAGCTGGTCGGCGAACTTCGCCTCGGCGGCCGCGCGCAACCGCAGCAGGTGTTCGGACGGGAACAGGTCGGGCGCCGGCTCACGGTCTTTGAGCAATAGCCGGGCCAACGTCACCTTGTGCACCTCGGTGGGTCCGTCGGCGAGCCCCAGCACGAACGACTCCACCAGGTACTGCACGAACGGCATCTCGTGCGTGGTGCCCAGAGATCCTTGCAGCTGCAGCGCCCGCGACGACACGTCGTGCAGCACCTTCTGCATCATCGCCTTCACCGCCGAGATGTCCGCCCGCACCGCGCGATAGTCGTTGAATTGGTCGATCTTCCAAGCGGTTTGCAGGGTCAGCAGGCGGAAGGCCTCGATCTCCATCCACGAGTCGGCGATCATCTCCTGGACGAGTTGTTTGTTGGACAGCATCTCGCCCTGCGTGTACCGGGATACGGCCCGCTCGCAGAGCATGTCGAAGATCCGGCGGACCAGGCCGACCGTGCGCATCGCGTGATGAATTCGCCCGCCGCCCAAGCGGGTCTGCGCCACGACGAACGCCCCACCCCGCGGGCCAAGCATGTGGTCGGTCGGCACGCGGACGTTCTCGTAGCGGACGTAGCCCTCGCGCCCGCCGCCCAGCGGCTGGTAGCCCAGGCCGACGTCGCGCAGCACGTTGATCCCGGGAGTGTCCCCGGGCACGACGAACATCGAATAGCGTTGGTAGGGCGGCGCGTCGGGGTCGGTCATCGCCATCACGATGATGAACGACGCCATCGACGCGAACGACGAGAACCACTTCTCCCCGTTGATGATCCAATGATTCCCATCGAGCACCGCGGTGGTGCGGAAGACCTTCGGGTCGGCGCCGCCCTGCGGCTCGGTCATCGAAAAGCAGGACACGATGCGGTTGTCCAGGAGCGGCTCTAAGTAGCGGGCTTTCAGTTCCGGGGTGCCGTAGTGCGCCAGGATTTCGCTGTTGCCGGAGTCGGGCGCCTGGGAACCGAAGACGATCGGAGCGCACTCCGAGCGGCCCAGGATCTCGTTGAGCAGAGCAAGTTTGACCTGACCGTAGCCGGGGCCGCCCAGGTGCGGCCCGAGGTGGGTGGCCCACAGGCCCCGCTCCTTGACGATCTCCTGTAGCGGGGGGATCAACGCCTGGCGCACCGGATCATTGAGGTCGTGAGACTCCTTGACGATCAGGTCGATCGGCTCGCACTCTTCGCGCACGAAGTCCTCGACCCATTTCAGTTGCTGCGCCCACTCGGGGTCGGTGGAGAAGTCCCACGACATCTAGCGCCCCTCTCGGTTGCTTTGGGCCACGACGCCCGCTTCGACGAGCTCGGTGATGTTTGGGGTGTCCATCCCCAGTTCGCGCAGCAGCGCGTCGGTGTGATCACCGGGAAGCGAGGCGAAGTGGGGGTCTGCGGCCGGGTCCGGGAGAACCGCGGCGCTGGCGCGGGCTGGGTGATGCCGTCGACCTCGATGAACGTCTTTCGCGCGGCGAGATGCGGATGCCGCGGCGCCTCGGCTAGCGAAAGGACCGGCGTCGCACAGCATCCCGGGGTGTCGAGGAGCCGCTCCCACTCCCGGCTCGGCTTCTCGGCGAACCGGTCGGCCAGTGTGGCGCGGTGCGCGGCCCACGCCGCGGGCGCGTCGTCGTCGTGGGGCACGTCGACGCCCAGCCGATCGCACAGCTCCGCGTAGAACTTGGATTCCATCGCGCCGACGGCGAAGTGGCCGCCGTCGGCCGTGGCGTACACGCCGTAGAAGTGGGCGGCGCCGTCGAGCACATTGGCGTGGCGCCGGTCGCGCCAGGTGCCGGCGGGCACCATCCCGAAATACGGCGCCAACAGCGTGGCGACGCCGTCGACCATGGCGACGTCGAGCACCTGGCCGGTGCCGGACTCGCGGGCCTCGAGGATGGCGCTGAGCAGGCCGACGGCCAAGAGCATTCCGCCGCCGCCGTAGTCGCCAACCAGATTCAGCGGCGGCACCGGGGATTCGGCGGTGCCGATGCCGTGCAGGGCGCCGGCCACGGCGATGTAGTTGATGTCGTGACCGGCGTGGCTGGCCAGCGGCCCGTCCTGCCCGTAGCCGGTCATGCGGGCATACACCAGGCGGGGATTGCGCTCGCACAGCTCGTCCGGGCCGATGCCCAGGCGTTCGGCCACCCCGGGCCGGTAGACGTCGACGAAGGCGTCCGCGTCGGCGACCAGGCGATGGACGAGTTCCCTGCCCCGCACATCTTTGACGTCGACGGCGAGCGACCGCTGGCTGCGCCGCACCGTGTAATCGATGGGCAACGGACCGTCCACACCCGGCAGACCGTCGATGCGGATGACGTCGGCGCCCAAGTCGCCCAACAACATTCCGCAGAACGGGGCGGGACCCAGACCGCCCATCATGACGATCCGCACGCCGCGCAGCGGCCCGGTCACGACGACCACTTCTTGCGGCGCTCGGCCGCCTCGTCGGTGGCGTGCGTGATCACCTGGTTGCGATTCTCCAGCTCCAGGGCCGCCGACAGGCTGGTGGCGTCGGTGTTGACCTGCAGGGCGCGCTTGGTCAGTTGTGCACCCAGCGGGGAATGGCTCGCGATCAGCGCCGCCAGCTCGACCGCCCGGTCCGCCAACCGATCCGGTTCGATCACCTCGCTGACCAGGCCGTGTCGGTCGGCTTCGCCGGCCGACACGGTGCGGCCGGTCAGCATCCAGTCGGCGGCCACGCTGGTGCCGACGATGCGCGGAAGGTGGTAGCTCATGCCCATCTCGGCGCCGGAGAGGCCCAGCAGGATAGCAGCGTTACCGAAAGACGCGGCCTCCGAACAGATTCGGATGTCGGCCGCCAGGCACAGCGCAAGGCCCGCCCCGACGCAGGGCCCGTTGACCGCGGCGATCACCGGCTGCGGCAGCGCCCGAACGGCTTCCGCCAGGGCGGCCATCCGCTCCTGGAACCGCATCCGGTCCAGCGCGGGCGCGCTGGCCTCCAGCATGGAGGGGCCGAAGTCGCGGACGTCGATCCCCGCGCAGAAGCCACGCCCGGCGCCGGTCAGCACGACCGCGCGCACGGAGCGGTCGGTGGCCAAATCGGCCAGGGCGTGGCCTAATTCGGCTTGCAGCGTCTCGTTGATGGCGTTGAGTTGCTTCGGGCGGTTCAGGCGCAACACGGCCACCCCGTCGCACGGCCGTTGCAGCTCCAGCGTGCTCGGCACGGTCACACCCGCTCGATGATGGTCGCCGTGCCCATCCCGCCGCCGGTGCACATGGTCACCAGACCCGTTGACAGATCACGGCGTTCGAGCTCATCCAGCAGCGTGCCGATGAGCATCGCCCCGGTGGCGCCGATGGGGTGGCCGAGGGCGATGGCACCGCCGTTGACGTTGACCACGTCGGGGTCGATGGCCAGATCGCGCATCGCCTTGAGCGGAACCGCGGCGAAGGCTTCGTTGATCTCCCAGAGGTCGATGTCTTTGACGGCCATTCCGGCCCGCTCGAGGCAGCGCTGCGCGGCCGGCCCCGGCGCGGTGAGCATGATGACCGGTTCGCTGCCCATCGTCGCCGCGGCGCGAACCTGTGCCCGGGGGGTGGTGCCGTGGGCGTGCATCCAGTTGGACGACGCGACCAGCACGGCGGCGGCCCCGTCGACCACGCCGGACGAATTTCCCGCGTGGTGCACGTGATCGATGCGGTCGATGCCGGGGTAGCGCTCGAGGCAGATCTCGTCGAACGTGCGTGGCTCGCCGTCGGCGCGGGTGTCGCCCATCGCGGCGAAGGCGGGCTTGAGGCGCGCCAACGTTTCGGCCGTGGTGCCGGGGCGCGGATGTTCGTCGCGCACAACCGGACCGTCGGGGGTGGGGACGTCGACGAGCGAACGCACGAACCGCCCCTCGTCGACCGCCGCGGCCGCGCGGCTCTGGCTCTGCGCGGCGTAGGCGTCGACGGTTTCGCGCGTGAATCCCTCCAGCGTGGCGATCAGGTCAGCCGAAATACCCTGGGGCACGGTCGGATACCGCGCCCGGAAGTCCGGGTTTTGGCCGTCGATCGTCGGTATCCCCGCGGTGACGTCCCACCGCGACATCGATTCGACGCCGCCGGCGATCACCAGGTCCTCGTTGCCGGCGGCGATCGACGACGCGGCGACGGTGACGGCTTGCTGGCCCGATCCGCAGAACCGGTTCAGCGTCATGCCGGGCACGGTCTCGGGCCACCCGGCGAGCAGAACCGACAGGCGCGCGATGTCGTCGCCGTGGTCACCGGACAGGATGCCGTTGCCCGCGATCACGTCGTCCACATCGGCCGGCTCGAAGCCGATCCGGTCGGCGAGCGCGGTGAGGCACCGAGCGAATAACGCCTGCGGGTGTACGGCGTGCAGGCCGCCGTCCGGGCGGCCTCGGCCGCGCGGCGTGCGCACCGCGTCGAGAATCCAGGCGTCGATGACGGACTCCCATCCTTTCCGGCAACTCACAGGTCACCGTATCGTAATGCGTCTCTCGGCTGCGGAGAACCACCTTCTCCAAGTTGGCTGAAGCTATTCTCCGCGGGCGCGGGCGCAGGGGCTGCTGGTCACACTCGCCGCACCAGCCTCTGGGGCGCACCGCCCCGGGCCAACACCCGGCGAACGGGGCTTCCGCTCCCGGCTGGACCGGAAAAGCGTTGGCCCGCAATCCACCTCGCGCAACGGCGAAAGACGCGCATAACGGGGCCCGCAGCGGGTAACCCGCCGCCATGACCAAGATCGGATACTTTCTGTCCTGCGAGCAGTACGCCCCGAAGGAACTCATCGACCAGGCCAAGCGTGCGGAGGCGGCGGGATTCGACGGGCTGTGGATCTCCGACCACTTTCACCCCTGGAACGACGAGCAGGGCCAGAGCCCGTTCGTGTGGGGCGTCATCGGCGCCCTGTCGGAGGTGACGTCGTTGCCCGTCAGCACCGCCGTGACCTGCCCGACCATCCGGACCCATCCGGCGATCATCGCCCAGGCCTCCGCCACCGCCGCCGTGCAATTGGGCGGCCGCTTCGTGCTCGGGGTGGGCAGCGGTGAGGCGCTGAACGAGCACATCCTCGGCGACCCATGGCCGTCGGTGGGCGTGCGCCAGGAGATGTTGGAGGAGGCGGTCGACGTCATCCGCCTGCTGCACCGCGGCGGCGAGGTGAGCCACCACGGCAAGCATTACGAGGTGCAGGAGGCCCGCATCTACACGCGGCCCGAGCAGCCGGTCCCCATCTACGTGTCTAGCTTCGGGCCGCAGGGCGCCGAGCTGGCCGGGCGCATCGGGGACGGCTTCGTCCTGGTGACGCCCGAAGCCGACCTCGTCAAGACCTTCAGGGAGTCCGGCGGCGGCGACAAGCCCGTGCAGGGTGGCACCAAGGTCAGTTGGGATCAGGACGCGGACAAGGCCCTCGAGGTGGCGCATCGGTTGTGGGGCAACGATGCCCTGCCCGGGCAGTCCGCGCAGACCCTGCCGCGGCCCAAGGATTTCGCCGCGTTGATGTCACTCGTGACGCCGGACCAGGTCGCCGAAGCCGTCACCTGCGGTCCGGACCCCGACACGCATGTCGCGAAGGTGCGCGAATACATCGACGCCGGCATCGACGAGGTGTACGTGCAGCAGATCGGTCCCGACATGGACGGCTTCTTCGCGGCGTACGAGCGCGACGTGCTGCCGCAGCTGCGCGGCTGACGCTCACGCGTCGGCGTCGCCGTAGAACCCCGTCCGAAGCAACGCGGTGATCTCGCTGACCAGCGGCATCCGCGGATTTGTGCGGTTACTGAGGTCCTCGAAAGCCGTCATCGCCAGCGCGGGCAGCGCCGTCAGGAATTGCTCCTCCTCGATGCCGCACTCCCGCAGCGACCGCGGCATGTCCAGTCGGCTCAGCAGATCGTCTACCCCCTGAAGCAATCGAGCGCGGCACTCGGCGGGCTCATGACCGCCGAAGATCAACTGACCGAGCTGCGCGTATTTGTCGGGCGCCACGTAGGCGGAGTATCCCGGCGCCGGCATGAATTTGCTTGGCAGACCGGCGTTGTAACGCAGCACGTGCGGTAGAAAGACACCGTTGGCCCTGCCATGCGAGATCTGAAACCTCGCGCCGACGGCGTGGGCGAGCGCATGATTCGTCCCGACGAATGCATTCGAAAAGGCAAGCCCGGCAAGGGTTGCCGCGTTGGACATGTCGGTTCGCGCGGACAGGTCGTCGGGGTCATCGTATGCCCTGGGCAACGCGTCGAAGATCAGTCGTGCCGCCTGGGCGCACAACGCGTCCGTATATGGCGACGCGAAGATCGAGACGGCAGCCTCCAGGGCATGAGTCAGCGCGTCGATGCCCGTGTCGGCGGTCAGCGTCTGCGGCATGGACGAAGTGAGAATCGGGTCGACGATCGCGAGGTCAGGCACCAGGCTGTAGTCGACGAGCGTCTGCTTCTTGCCGCGCACCGTCAGCACCGCCGCCGGCGAGACTTCCGACCCGGTGCCGGATGTCGTTGGGACCGCGACCAATTGGACACCGTGCCGGTCGACCGGGTAGTCGGCCACCCGCTTGCGCGGGTCGAGGAACGGCATCGTCAACTCGTCGACGCTTTTCTCCGGGTGTTCGTAGAACAACCGGATCGCCTTGCCGGCGTCCAGAACCGAGCCGCCGCCGACGGCGAGCAGCAGATCGGGTTGGACGCGTTGCAGCAGCGCGACACCGCGCCGGATGGTCGCCTCGTCGGGCTCGGGTGTCACCTCGCTGAACACCTGCACGTGCTGGGCGCGCAACTTGCCGCGTAACTGGTCCACCACGCCGCGCTCTTCGGTCACTGCGTCGGTGATCACCACGACGGTGTCGCAGTCGAGTTCGCGCAAGTTGTCCAGCGCGCCTTCGTTGAAGTAGGTATTGGACGGCACCCGGAACCATTGGGGCGGGGTGCGGCGCCGCGAGACTGTCTTGATGTTCAGCAGTTGGCGATAGTTGACGTTTTCCGTCGTGCTCGACCCGCCCCACGTGCCGCAACCCAACGAGAACGTGGGCGTCAGATTGTTGTAGACACCGCCGAGGGCTCCGACCGCGGTTGGCGCGTTGACCAGGATGCGCCCCGTGCGGACCGCCAGCCCGTATGCCTCGATGACGTCGTCATCGTTGGCGTACACCGCCGACGTGTGACCCAGGCCTCCGTGCTCGGTGACCAGAACGGCCACGTCGATGGCGTGCTGGACACTGCTCGCGCGCACCACCCCCAGCACCGGCATCAGCTTCTCCTGCAACAGGGGATGCGATGCGAGCTCACCCAGGTCGCCGGGGAGCTCGGCCAGCAGCACCTTCACGGCCGGCGACACGCTGAAACCGGCTCGGGCGGCCAGCTCCGACGCCTTCTGGCCGACCGCCTCATGCGAGATCTTGTCGCCACAGCCAAACGCGAACTGCGCCACCGCGGTGGCCTCGGCGGGGGTGAGCACGCGGGCGCCCATCCGCTCGAACTCGGCCATCGCTTCGTCGTACACCTCGTCGTCGATGATGCAAGTTTGCTCTGCGGGGCAAATGACCGATGAGTCAAAGGTTTTCGAAATCAAGATGTCGACGACCGCACCCTTCAGGTCCGCCGTCTTGTGAACGTAGATCGGCGCGTTGCCCGGACCCACGGACAGGCCCGGCTTGCCGGCCGAATTCGCCAGCGCGACGATCTTCGGCCCGCCCGTCACCCAGATGAAATCGATCTTCGGATGCTTGAACAGGTAGTGCGTCACCTCGTGCGCGGCATCCGGAATGACCTGCAGCGCCCCGCGGGGCATCCCGGCCGCCTCGGCCGCCGTGCGGAGGATTTCGAGGCTGCGTTCGCAGCACCGGACCGCGTACGGTGACGGCCGGAACAGGATCGCGTTGCGAGTCTTGGCGGCCACGATGGCCTTGAACAGCACCGTCGACGTCGGGTTGGTCACCGGGGTGATGCCCAGTACCACGCCAATCGGCTCGGCCACATGGGTGATGTTGTTTTCGACGTCCTCGTCGATGACTCCGACCGATTTCTTGCCGCGCAGGTAGTCGTGCAGGAACTCGGTGGCCACGTAGTTCTTGACGACCTTGTCCTCGAAGACGCCGAAACCCGTCTCTTCGATCGCGACACTCGCCAGTTCCCCGGCCGCACGCACCCCGGCGCGCACCATCGCCTCGACGATCGCGTCGACCTGCTGCTGGTCGAGCTTGCGGAATTCTCGGGCCGCCTGCGCCGCCGTGTCGACGATCGCGTCGACTTCTTGTCTGCGCTCGTCGGCAAGCGCGGGTGTTTCGAGGGAGGGGGCGGGCGGGGTTTGCGTAGTGGTCATGATGGCGTTCCGGCTGGTTAGGGACAGTAAGGGCCTGCAGAATGAGCCGATGCTAAGCCGGCCGCCTCGAGGCAAAGTAGGGCTGAAAGGCCCTCAACGGGTTGACTGCCGGCCCGTCACGGCCCGAAGTTAGTGCCGCTGGTCAGCTCTTCTGAGTTCGCGATCTCGATCGCCCGCGTGTCCGCGACGTGGCGATAGAGGGCCAGCGCGTCGGGGCCGAGCAGCAAAAAGCCGGGGGGCTCGGCGGATTCGACGGCCGCGATGATCGCGGCGGCGGCCTTGGCGGGGTCGCCGGCCTGGTTGCCGTGCATCGTGTCGTTTTCCTTGCGGCGCTTGCCGGCGGTGTCGGCGTAGTCGTCGATGACGGTGGCCGACTGGATGAGCGAGCGGCCGGCGAAATCGGTGCGGAACGCGCCGGGCTCGACGGTGGTCACCGAAATGCCCAGCGGCGCAAGCTCACCGCGCAAGGTGCCGCTCATGCCCTCGATCGCGGACTTGGCCGCCGCGTAGTAGCCGGACCCCACCGGGTTCACCGTCGCGCCGATCGAGGAGATGTTGACGATCGCGCCGCTGCGGCGCGCCCGCATGCCGGGCAGGACGGCCTTGATCATCGCGACGGAGCCGAAGAAGTGCGTGTCGAACAGGGTGCGCACCTCTGCGTCGTCACCCTCCTCGATCGCGGCGCGGTAGCCGTAGCCCGCGTTGTTGACGAGCACGTCGACGCCGCCGAACCGGTCGTCGGCCTGCCGCACGGCCGAGGCGACGTGCGCCGGGTCGGTGACGTCAAGGGTGAGAGCCAGCGCCCGGTCCGGGGCCGCGTCCACGAGATCGGCGACCTTCGCGGCGTCGCGGGCGGTGACCACCGCGTTGTGCCCGGAGCCGATGACCGCTTGGGCCAGCGCGCGACCGAGTCCGGTCGAGCAGCCGGTGATGAGCCACGTGGCCATGGGCGTAGTTCCTCTCGCCGGGACGGCACCAGCACCGTGAAATGTGTTGTCAGACTATGGCGCGTCGGCTCCATCCCTCGTCGGGAAATCGCGGGGGATCACGAAAACATCGTACGGGGGTGGTCAGGCGTCCGACAGGCAACTATCGTCCTTCTCAAGCAGCTGATTGGCTCCGGTGAAGGAAACAGGCAGTGAGGACGCTAGAAGGCGTTCTGTCCAGACACCCGTTCTTCGGCGGGATGGACCCGCGCTATTTGCAGTGGGCGGTTGGCTGTGCGGCAAACCTGCGCTTCGCCGCGGGCGAGTTGATCTTCCGCGAGGGCTATCCCGCCGATCACTTCTACCTCATCCGCGCCGGCAGGATCGCGCTCGAAACCCCGGTCCCGGGCCGGGGCGGTTTGACGGTTCAGACGCTCGAAGCCGGAGACATCCTTGGCTGGTCGTGGTTGGTGCCGCCGTACAACTCGCGGTTCGACGCCCGCGCCGTTGAAACGACACGCGCCATCGGTTTCGACGGCAACTGCCTGCGCGGCAAGTGCGAAGAGGACCACGAACTGGGATACGAGCTGCAGAAGCGGGTGATCGCGATTCTCGGAGAGTATCTCGACGCGGCAAGGTTCCGGCTCCTGGACATCTATGCCGATGTCATCGCATAACGTCGGACCGGCCCGCTAGCCCTCGAATGCCGGACCGTCGAAGCGGTCGTGGGTGACGAACTCCGCGACCGGGCGGCGGCGCAGCTTCCTAAGCTGCCGCACGGGTTTGCCGAGCGGCACGACCGCGACGACCGCGTGCTGATCCGGGATGCCGAGCAATTCACGGACTTGCTCCTCGGCCGCGATGGCCATCGTCGTGATGGTGCCGCCGTACCCCTCGTTGCGGGCGGCCAGCAAGATGTTCCAGATGAGCGGGTACACCGATGCACCGCCGGCCAGGCCGACCCGATCCAGATCTTGATCGATGGCGGCGACGACGGTCAGGTCGACCGAAACCACAAGGACGACGGGCGCATTGGCGATCGGCGCGACGAACGTGTCCGGAATGTCCGTCTGATCGATGACCTGCTGCGGCACCTCGCTGGGACGCACTGAGTTCCAGGGGTTTTCGCCCGCCTGCAGCTGCGCGAAGTAGCGGCGGGCCGCACCCTTGCCCAGCTCGGCGAGCCGGCGACGGGCGTCCGCGTCGCGCACCACGGTGACGTGGGCGCCCTGCCGGTTGCCGCCGCTGGGGGCGAAGCGCGCGTTGTCGAAGATGCGGCCCAGGACCTCGTCGGGCACCGGGTCGTCGGTGAATTCGCGCGCCGCGAAAGTCGTTCGCATGACGTCATACAGCTCCATGGCGCGTCACGCGCTCGCGGAGGCGCGCCGCTGCAGGCGGAAGGTGCGCTCGAAACCGGCCGGCTGTGTCGTCAGGGTGACCTCCACCGCGCCGCTGGGGGCGATGACGTAACGCTCCTCCACGTCGGGCCCGTCCCGCCACCGGCCGACCGGCTGGCGTCCGAGGTCGTCGCGGTCGCGCAGCGCCGGGTCGAAGGGGAAGAGGACCGGATCGTAGGGCGTCACGTCGCCGTCCGGCCGGCCGTTGACCAGGCGGCTGCATTCCACGAACCGGAAGTGGCCGATGTTGTGCGCCGCGCGGTAGCTGCGCTTCACCACCAGCGGGGTGCGCCCGTCGGACGGCAGGGACACGTCCTTGCACACGATCGGGTCGAAGACGACGCCGGCGCCGGCTTCGGCCTCGCGGAAGACCCCGAAGTTGCGCGAGAAGCGTTCGGAGAGTGCGAAATCGGATTCCTTGTCGAGGAACACCGCCAGGCCGATCGCGGTCGCCGCGAACGGATGCGGCGAGCGCTTCACCCGCTTGTCACCGAAGGCGGTGCGCAGCATCCGCGATACCAGCGGGAAGCTGCCGGCTCCTCCGACGACGTAGATGCCGGCGACCTCCGACCACGTGACGTCGCCCCCGCCGGGGGTGTGCAGCACGCGCCCGAGCAGCTCCATGGTCTTGTCGACGAGCGGCGCGCACACCGCATAGACGTCGTCGACCGGGCAGGAAAACGGGGGCCGGTCGGTGCCGTCGACCCCGGTGAGGTCCACCAGGAAGCGGCGGGTCTGCGGCCCGACGGCCTCCTTGCGGGCGGCGCACTCCTCCCGCAGCAACTCGCGGCCCGCGGCGCCGACCCCGGTCAGCTGCGAGCGCGCCAGGACCAGGTCCGCGATCGCTTCGTCGAAGTCGTCGCCGCCGAGGCGCTGAATGCCCTCGCTGATGACGACCTCGTTCGCGTGCCCGGTCATCTTGAGCAGCGAGGCGTCGAAGGTGCCCCCGCCCAGGTCGTAGATGAGGACGTACTCCCGTTTGGCGGTGATGGTGGAGCGGTACCGATGCGCGTACTCCAGGCTCGCCGCCGACGGCTCGTTGAGCAGGGCCACGACGTCGAATCCCGCCGCGACGAAGGCGTCCAGCGTCAGCAGGCGTTGGGCGCTCGAGGCGTTGGCCGGCACGCTGATGGCGGCCTCGATGGTTTCGGTCGCGGTGAGAGTGGCGTTGGAGCGACGCAGCAGGTCGCTTTTCAGCTGGGCCAGAAAACCGGCGAGCAGGTCGGCCAGCCGATGGCGGCGGCCGGCGAGGGTCACCTCGGTCTGCGGTCCGGCGTCGTTGAGCAGACGTTTGAACGAGCGCAGCACCGACCACTCGGGGTCGTGGCGGACGGCGGCGGCCTGCGCGCCGAACCGCAGCTCCCCGGCCGCGTTGGCCGCGACGATCGACGGCCACGCGTCGACGCCGTCAAACGAGATGACGGGATAGTTGCCTCGGTCGACGGCCGCAACGACGGTGTGTGTGGTGCCAAAGTCGATGCCGACTCTCATCGCGCAAGTTTAGGACCGCGCCGGGGAGTTCGACACGACCTTTTCGCCCGGCGCGTCCCATCGTCTCTGCAGCGCGCGTTCGGCGGCCGTGGGGACCAGGCCCGAGGGCGCGAACCGCTTCGACGGCACCGGGTCCTCCTCGGTCAGCGGCCGCCCGCCGCCACGAATTGCCCTGGCGGCGACCACAACTCCCGCGACGAAGACGATGAGAACCACGAGCGCAAAGACGATGGACAGGGTGCCCTGGATGAAGGTGTTCCTGATGACCTCGTCGAGCTGATGGGGATTCTTGGCCGCGCCGAACGCGGTCTTGCCGGCCCGCTGCGCCGCCGAGTACTGGGCGTGTTGAGTCCAGTAACCGACCGCGGGATCCCCGGAGAAGATCTTCTGCCAGGACGCGGTCAGCGTGACCGCCAGGTCCCACAGCAGCGGAACCCCCGGAATCCACGCCCATCTCAGCAGGCCCTTCTTGATCACCACCACGGTGATGACGGTCAGCGCGATTCCGGCCAGGAGCTGGTTGGCGATACCGAACAGCGGGAACAGCGTGTTGATGCCGCCCAGCGGATCGGTCACACCCATCAGCAGGGTGCTGCCCCAGGCGGCGACCACCGCCAGGCTGCAGATCCACACGCCGGGCCGCCAACTCGGATTGCGCAGCTTGGTCAGCGGGCCGCCCAGGTTGCCCAGCGTGTCGGACAGCATGAAGCGGTTCACCCGGGTGCCCGCGTCGAGGGTGGTCAGAATGAACAGCGCCTCGAACATGATCGCGAAGTGATACCAGAAGGACTTCAGCCCCGCGCCGCCGAACACCCGCTGCAGCACCTCGGACATTCCCCAGGCGAGTGTCGGCGCCCCGCCGGTGCGCGACACGATCGACTTTTCGCCGACGCTGGCGGCGGCCTGGCCGATCTGGTCGGCGGTGGCCGGGGGGCCGCGCAGTCCGAGCGAGTTGACGTAGTCCGCGGCGCGGGCCGCGGTGGCGCCGGTCTGCGCTGCCGGCGCGTTGATCGTGAAGTAGAGATGCTGGTTGATGATCGACGCGGTGATCAACGCCATGACGGCGACGAACGACTCGGTGATCATGCCGCCGTAGCCGATCAGCCGCATCTGGCCTTCCTTCTCCAGCAGCTTGGGCGTCGTCCCGGACGAGATCAGCGAGTGGAATCCCGACAGGGCGCCGCACGCGATGGTGATGAACAGGAACGGGAACAGCGAGCCGGCGAACACCGGACCGTTGCCCTTGGTGGCGAACTGCGAGATCGCGGGCGCCTGCATGACCGGCCGCGCGATGCAGATGCCGACCGCGAGCAGCGCGATGGCGCCGACCTTCATGAACGTCGACAGGTAGTCGCGCGGCGCCAGCAGCAACCACACGGGCAACACCGATGCGGCGAAACCGTAGACGATCATGCACCAGCACAACGTCACCGGGGACAGCGTGAACCAGGATGCGCCCCAAGGTGTTTCGGCGACCCAGTTGCCGGACGCCACCGCGGCCAGCAGCAGCGCGAACCCGATCACCGACACCTCCGACACCCGCCCGGGGCGCAGGAACCGCAGGTAGATCCCCATGAACAGGGCGATGGGAATGGTCATGGCGATGGAGAACACGCCCCACGGGCTTTCGGCCAAGGCCTTGACCACGATCAGGGCCAGCACCGCGATCAGGATCACCATGATCACCAGGACCCCGAGCAGGGCGGCCGCCCCGCCCACCGCGCCCAGCTCGTCGCGGGCCATCTGGCCCAGGGAGCGGCCCCGGCGGCGGGTGGAGATCCACAGCACCAGGTAGTCCTGCACGCAGCCGCCGAACACCGCGCCGAGGATGATCCAGATGCTGCCCGGCAGGTAACCCATCTGGGTGGCCAGCACCGGGCCGACCAGCGGCCCGGCCCCAGCGATGGCGGCGAAATGATGCCCGAACAGCACGCGCCGGTCGGTGGGCACGTAGTCGGTGCCGTCGTCGAGCACCTCGGCCGGGGTGGCGTGGTCGTCGCGCGGGCGAACGATCTTCATTTCGATCAGCCGGGCGTAGAACCGGTAGCCGATGATGTAGGTGCAGATCGCCGCGACCACGAACCAGACCGCGTTCACCGTCTCGCCGCGGGCGAACGCGATGATGGCCCACGCGACGGCGCCGAGCACGGCGATGACCCCGAACACGATCTTGTGCCGGGCGGTGATGGGGGAGCGGTCGATGATCGCGACGGGCGGCAGGTCGTTGTCGGTGTGGATGTAGCTGACGTCTTTGTCCTGCTCCTTGACTGCCACGGCCGAAACCCTACGCCCGGGAAATTAATTGCGCGTGCTTTGTCAATACAGCGCGCGCACGGCATCGATGGTGTCCGCCTCGGCCGGGCTTTTGTCGTCGCGGTAGCGCACCACCCGGGCGAACCGCAGCGCGACACCGCCGGGATAGCGCGAGGATTTCTGGACGCCGTCGAGGGCGATCTCGACCACCTGCTCGGGGCGCAATCGGACCACGTACCCGTCGGTGCCGCCGACCGCGAGTTCGCTGAACCGCGCGGTCTGCCAGTCCAGCATGGCGTCGGTCATGCCCTTGAAAGTCTTTCCCACCATGACGAATTCACCGGTGGCCGGGTCGCGCGCCCCGAGGTGGATGTTGGACAGCTTGCCGCTTCGGCGCCCGGATCCCCACTCGACGGCGAGCACCACCAGGTCCAGGGTGTGCACGGGCTTGACCTTCAGCCAGCCCGCGCCGCGGCGGCCCGCCTGGTACGGCGCGTCCGGCGCCTTGGCCAGGACGCCCTCGTGGCCGGCGGCCAGCGTCGCGTCCAGGAAGCCGGCCGCCGCCCCCGGGTCCGAGGTGAGTAGCCGATCCACCCGCTGCGCGGCCGGCACCAGCGCGTCCAGGTCCGCCAGCCGCTCGGTGGTCGGCGCGTCGAGCAGGTCGACGCCGTCGCGATGCAGGATGTCGAAGAAGAACACCGAGAGCGGCTGCGCCGCACGGGCTTTCGCCACATCGACCGATCGGCCGAACCGCGACGCGGTGACCTGGAAGCGGTGTGGTGAGTTGTCGGGCCGCAGCGCGATCGCCTCGCCGTCGGCGATGAGGTCGCGGACCGGCAGCGCCAGCGTCGCCTCCACCACCTCGGGCAGGCGGGCGGTGACGTCGTCGAGGCTGCGCGTGTAGACGGTGACCTCGTCGCCGGACCGGTGGATCTGCACCCGGGCACCGTCCAGCTTCGCCTCGAAAATCGTTGCCCCGCCGTGCCTCTCGAGCGCGTCGGCCACCCCGGTGGCGGTCTGCGCCAGCATCGGCCCGACCGGCCGGCCGACCCGCAGGGTGAACGCGTCCAGGCCCGGCGCCCCGGTCCCCAAGGCCGCCGCCGCGACGGCCGGCAGGTCCCCGCCCAGCATCGCGGCCCGTTGTACCGACGCGACCGGGATGCCGGCGGCCTTGGCCACCGCGTCGGCCATGATCCCGGCCAGCGCCCCCTGGCGTAGCTCCCCGCCGAGCAGTCGCAGCAGAAACGCCTGCTCGGCTTCCGTCGCTGCGGCGAACAGGCCGGCGATCAACTCGGCGCGCCGGGCCTGCGACCCTTTGCCCGACACCGCCCCGATCTCCGAGAAGCGGGCGTCCACCCCGGTGACGGTCAACGTCGGATGCGGCGCCGGTGGCGGGCGGGACCGCAACGCCGCCCAGCCGACCCCGATCTGGCGCTGCCGCAGCTCACCGGAGAGCCAGGAGACCACGATCGCGACGCCGCCGTCGGGGTCGTCGGCGGCGCGGCGCAACAGGTCGGCGATGTGGGCGACCTTGCTCAGCCGCGACGACGTTCCGCCCACGTCAAGCGACGTCGTCGCCACGTCGACAAGGAGCACCAAATCAGCTTGTCACGGCTCACCGACAAGGCGGGGTCAACCCTCGGGGGCGGACACGCTAGCGTGCTACCTAACGTTACAGATTGCAAGGAATCTGACAACCCACAAGGAGAGGCCCGGATGGAGATCAACGGAAAGAAGGTCGTCGTCATCGGCGGCGCGTCGGGGATGGGTCGCGCCTCGGCGGAGCTGCTGGCCGAGCGCGGGGCGCAGGTCGCGATCCTCGACCGCGAGGGTTCCGACGGCAAGACGGTCGCCGAGGGTGTCAAGGGCGCGTTCTACCCGGTTGACGTCACCGACTTCACCGGAACCGAGGAGACGCTGCAGACCGCCGTCGACAAGCTGGGCGGCCTGCACGTCATCATCACGACCGCCGGCGGTGGCATCGCCAAGCGGACGATGACCAAGTCCGGCCCGCACGACCTCGAGTCCTTCCAATCCGTCATCGACCTCAACCTGATCGCCACGTTCAACATCAGCCGGCTGGCCGCCGCCCACATGGCCAAGAACGAGCCAGAGGACGAGGAGCGCGGCGTCATCATCAACACCGCCTCGATCGCGGCCTTCGAGGGCCAGATCGGGCAGGTCGCCTACACCGCCGCCAAGGCGGGCATCGCGGGTATGTGCCTGACCATGGCGCGCGACCTGGGCTCGCTGGGCATCCGGGTGCTGGCGATCGCGCCGAGCCTGTTCGCCACGGGGCTGACCCAGGGCATTCCCGACGAATTCGCGTCGGCGCTCACGAAGGACGCGGCCTTCCCCAAGCGCCTTGGCCGGCCGATCGAGTACGCGAAGCTGGTGGCGGCCATCGTGGACAACCCGATGCTCAACGGCCAGTGCCTGCGGCTGGACGCCGGCCAGCGGTTCGCGCCCAAGTAGCCACCCCCACGGGCCGCCCTCCCCGCATTAAGTACACTCTTTAGGCAGCCGCCCCGCTTCCCCTCGAAGCGGGGCAGGCTACCCAGCCGGTAGCGAGGAGGGCCCCTCATGGGTATCGCACTGACCGACGACCACCGCGAACTCGCCGATGTCGCCCGCGCGTTCCTGACCTCGCAGAAGGCCCGTTGGGCGGCGCGGTCCCTGCTCGACGCCGCCGAGGAGTCCCGGCCCCCGTTCTGGCAGAACCTCGTCGAACTGGGGTGGCTGGGCCTGCACATCGACGAGGAGCACGGCGGCTCCGGCTTCGGCCTGCCCGAGCTCGTGGTGGTGGTCGAAGAACTCGGCCGCGCCGTGGCGCCGGGACCGTTCGTGCCGACCGTGATCGCCTCGGCGGTGATCGCCAAAGGCGGTAGCGCCGAACAGAAATCGCGCTTGTTGTCCGGGTTGATCGACGGCACCGTCACCGCGGGGATCGGCCTGGACGGCAATGTGCAGCTGAACAACGGGGTCGCCGACGGTGACGCCGGGATCGTGCTGGGCGCCGGGCTGGCCGAGCTGCTGCTGATCGCCGCGGGCGAGGACGTACTCGTGCTGGAGCGCGGCCGCGCCGGCGTGACGGTGCAGGTGCCGGACAACTTCGACCCGACCCGGCGATCCGGTCGCGTCCGCCTCGAAAACGTGGACGTCGGCGCCGCCGACATCCTGACGGGCGCCCGGGCCGCGGCGCTGGCCCGGGCCCGCACCCTGCTGGCCGCCGAGGCGGTGGGCGGCGCCGCGGACTGTGTGGAGGCCGCCGTGGACTACGCCAAGGTGCGCCAGCAGTTCGGCCGGACCATCGCGACTTTCCAAGCGGTCAAGCATCATTGCGCGAACATGCTGGTGTCCGCCGAGTCGGCGATCGCCGCGGTGTGGGACGCCTCGCGCGCGGCGAGCGAGGACGAGGACCAGTTCCAGCTGGTCGCCGGGGTGGCGGCGGCCCTGGCGTTCCCCGCTTATGCGCGCAACGCCGAGCTGAACATCCAGGTGCACGGCGGCATCGGGTTCACCTGGGAGCACGACGCGCATCTGCACCTGCGCCGCGCGCTGGTGATCGCGGCGCTGTTCGGCGGGGACGCGCCGGCCCGGGATGTCTTCGAGCGCACCGCCGCCGGCGCCAAGCGGGAGAACAGTTTGGACCTGCCGCCCGAGGCGGAGGAACTGCGCACCCGCATCCACGCCGACGCCGCCGAGATCGCCAAGCTGGACAAAGAGGCGCAACGCGACAAACTGATCGAGACGGGCTACGTCATGCCGCACTGGCCCAAGCCCTGGGGGCGGGCCGCCGACGCGGTGGAGCAGTTGGTCATCGAGGAGGAGTTCCGCGCGGCCGGCATCAAGCGGCCCGACTACTCCATCACCGGTTGGGTGATCTTGACCCTGATCCAGCACGGAACCGATTGGCAGATCGAAAGATTCGTGGAGAAGGCGCTCCGCCAGGAAGAGATCTGGTGCCAGCTGTTCTCCGAACCCGAGGCCGGCTCCGACGCGGCGTCGGTCAAGACCCGTGCCGTTCGGGTGGACGGCGGCTGGAAGATCAACGGGCAGAAGGTGTGGACCAGCGGCGCGCAATACTGCGCACGCGGCCTGGCCACCGTGCGCACCGACCCCGATGCCCCCAAGCACGCCGGCATCACGACCGTGATCATCGACATGAAAGGCCCGGGCGTCGAGGTGCGGCCGTTGCGGCAGATCACCGGCGGCTCGGAATTCAACGAGGTGTTCTTCAACGACGTGTTCGTCCCCGACGAGGACGTCGTCGGCGCGCCCAACTCCGGGTGGACCGTCGCCCGCGCGACCCTGGGCAACGAGCGGGTCAGCATCGGCGGCAGCGGTTCGTTCTACGAGGGCCTGGCGGCCACGCTGGTGCAGCTCGCTTCGCAGCAGTCAGATCGCTTGGCCGGCGCGCCGATTCGGATCGGGTCCTTCCTCGCCGACGATCACGCCCTGCGGCTGCTCAACCTTCGACGCGCCGCGCGCAGCGTAGAGGGGGCGGGCCCCGGTCCGGAGGGCAACATCACCAAGCTCAAGCTGGCCGAGCACATGGTGGACGGCGCCGCGATCTGGGCGGCGCTGTCGGGGCCGGACGTCGCGCTGATGGACGGCCCCGCCGCGGTGGTCGGCCGGCTGACGATGGGGGCCCGTGGCATGGCGATCGCGGGGGGCACCTCGGAGGTCACCCGCAACCAGATCGCCGAGCGGATTCTCGGCATGCCGCGCGACCCGCTGATCAACTAGCCCCGTCGAGGCTCAGGCCGGCGCGAACAGCGGCGCCCCGCCGCTGCCCTTTTCCGGCTGCAGCTCGACGGGCATCCCGCACTTGACCGAATCGGGTTCGCAGCCAACGATGTTGGCCGCCACCCGCAGGCCGTGTTGTTCGGCGAGTTCGACGATGGCGATCACGTACGGGACGGGCAGTTCCGGGTTGTACGGGTGGTGGTTCACCGTGTACGTGAAGACCGCGCCCCGCCCGGAAACGGGCCGCGCGACCAGCTTTGCGCCACACGTGCGGCATTCGCCGGCAGGCGGATGCACCCAGCGCGCGCAGTCGGCGCAGTAATCGATGAGCAGCGGCTCGTCCGGCACGACGAATACAGTACACTCAATTGATTCGATGCGGGCTATGGGCTGACGGGCGGTGGGCATGACGCATTTCGAGAAGGACGCGATCCTGTCCGGCATCGGCATCTCCCGGATCGGCCGCCGCACCGGCATCGCCGGCCTGGACCTGACCATGGAGGCGGTGCGGGCCGCCGTCGAGGACGCCGGGCTGGTCGCCGCCGACATCGACGGCATCGCGACGCTGGGTGACACCCCTGCCGGCGAGGTCAACGCCGAGCTGGGAATCGAGGCCGCCGACTGTGGTTCGGGCTTCGGCACCGGCGGCCTGCTCAGCCCGGTGATGTCGGCCTGCCGCGCGGTCGCCGAGCGGCGCGCCCGCCACGTGGTGGTGTACCGGACCATCCAGATGCTCGGGGGCACCGTCCCGGTGAAGCCGCAGGAGAACGCGCCCGCGCCGCCCCTTGCGCGGATGTTTGAGGCGCCCGAGGGTGCCGACCGCCCCGCCGTCGGCGCGATGGACGACGTCAACGACCTCGTCGCCGCGAACGCGTACTCGGCCGCGAACTGGCTGGCGCTCAACTGCCGGCGCCACATGGAGCTGTACGGCACCACCAAGCAACAGCTCGGCTGGGTGGCCCTCAACGGCAGGCGCAACGCGGCGTTGAATCCGCGCGCCGTATACCGCGACCCGATGACCATGGCCGACTACCTCAGCGCGCGGCCGGTTTCCACCCCGTTCGGGCTGCTGGACTGCGACGTCCCGATCGACGGCTCGATCGCGGTGGTGGTCTCGCGCGCCGAGTACGCGCGCGACTGCCCGCACCGCGCGGTCGCGGTGGAGGCGATCGGTGGGTCCGACGGCGCCGGCGGCTGGTTTCACCGGGACGACTACCCGAAGATGGCGATGTCGGACGCGGCGGCGCAGATGTGGTCGCGCACCGACCTCAAGCCGTCGAATCTCGAGGTCGCCGAGCTGTACGACGGGTTCACCTATCTGACCCTCGCGTGGCTGGAAGCCCTGGGAGTCTGCGGCGACGGCGAGGCGGGGCCCTTCGTCGAGGGTGGCTCGCGGATCGCCCGCGACGGGGTGCTGCCCCTGAACACCTACGGCGGTCAGCTGTCGGCCGGGCGCATGCACGGCTACTGGGCGCTGCACGAGGGGTGTCTGCAGTTGCGCGGCGAGGCGGCCGACCGGCAGGTGTCGCGTCGCCCGGAGGTCGGTGTGGTGTCCGTGGGGGGCGGGCCCGTCGCCGGCTGCATGTTGCTGACATGCTGAAAATTGTTGCGCCGAAACGTTATTGGCCCTGACATGAGCACCGGCCTGGCGAACAAGCTGGCTTCCAGGATCGCGCGCGAGCTCGAGGCCGACATCGTCCGCCGCGGCTGGGCCACCGGGGAATCGCTGGGTTCCGAACCCGCCTTGCAGGAGCGATTCGGGGTGAGCCGCTCGGTGCTGCGCGAGGCGGTCCGGCTGGTCGAACACCATCAGGTGGCACGCATGCGGCGCGGGCCGGGCGGCGGGCTGATCATCTGCGAGCCCGACGCCGGCCCCGCCACTCGCGCCGTCGTCATCTATCTCGAGTATCTGGGCACGACGCTGGGTGACCTGCTCAACGCGCGCCTGGTGCTCGAACCGTTGGCCGCGTCGCTGGCCGCGGAACGGATCGACGAGGCGGGCATCGCACGGCTGCGGGCGGTGTTGCGGGGCGAAGAAGAATGGAAGCCTGGGCTGCCGACGCCGCGCGACGAGTTCCACATCGCCCTGGCCGAGCAATCGAAAAACCCGGTGCTGCAACTGTTTATCGACGTGCTGATGCGACTCACCACCCGCTACGCCCTGCAGTCGCGAACGGACACGGCCACCGAGGCCATCGAGGCGGTCGACCGGATGCACGTCGATCACTCCGAGATCGTCGAGGCCGTCACCTCCGGCGACCCGGCGCGGGCAAAAACGCTCAGCGAACGCCACGTCGAGGCCGTGACGGCCTGGCTGCAGCGCCATCACCCCGGCAGCGCGAGCCGGCGGCGCAAGCGGCGGCCGCTCAACACCGAGGCGCCCCGCGGCAAACTCGCGGAGATGCTGGCGGTCACGATCGGCGACGACATCGCCGCCGGCGGCTGGCGGGTCGGTTCCGTGCTCGGCACGGAGGCGGCCCTACTGGAGCGATACCGGGTGAGCCGGGCGGTGTTTCGCGAGGCCGTCCGGTTGCTCGAATACCACTCGATCGCGCACATGCGCCGCGGACCGGGCGGCGGCCTCGTCATCGCCCAACCCCAGGCGCAAGCCAGCATCGACACCATCGCCATGTACCTGCAGTACCGCGACCCGAGCCGGGAAGACCTGCGTTGCGTCCGCGACGCCATCGAAATCGACAACGTCGCCAAGGTGGTCAAGCGGCGCGGCGAAGCCGAGGTGGCCGCGTTCCTCACCGCCCACCGGTCCGAGGTCTCCGAAACACCCGGCGATCTGGGCGACGCGGCGGCCGAAGAGTTCCGGTTCCACATCGGACTGGCCCAGCGGGCCGGCAACACGCTGCTCGACCTGTTCCTGCGCATCATCGTCGAGCTGTTCCGGCGGCACTGGTCAAGCTCCGGGCAGGCGGCGCCGACCTGGGCCGACGTCCTTGCGGTACACCACGCGCACCTGCGGATCGTGGACGCGATCGAGGCGGGTGACGAGAGCCTGGCCCGCTATCGCGTTCGCCGTCATCTGGACGCCGCCGCCTCCTGGTGGCTCTGACACGTACTGAGTCCGGGATGTGATCTGTAGCTCGGTATATCGAAGGCCCCTCGGGGGTATTGGGGAGGGAGAAAGTTAACGGCCGGTCCAGCAGGGGGTTGGCGTTTGTGATCGAAAGTGAGAGTGCCGGAGTGATGGCGGGCACCCAGATCGGCTTCGTCCACTCGGCGCTTATCTACCAATCCCAGCAGGAGTATCTGGATGCGGTGACCCGCTTCATCGGCGACGGGTTGGCGACCGGGGAGGCGGTACTGGTCGCGGTGCCGTCCGACAAGCTGGCGTTGCTGCACGACGCGATGGCGGCCGACGGCGGCTTGCCGCCGGATGTGCAGACGGTCGACGTCACCGAGGAGGCCCGCAACCCCAGCCGGTTCATGGCGATGGAGGGTGCCTTCGTCGACGACCATCCCGACCGGCGGGTGCGGATCGTCAGCCAACTCGCCTGGCCCGGCCGCAGCGGCGAGGAATTGGTCGCCTGCGTGGAACACGAGGCGTTGGTCAACGGGGCGATGGACGGCTACCAGGCGACCAATCTATGTCTCTACGACGGGAGCCGGCTTGCCGACGAGGTGCTGGCCGACGCCCGGGCCACGCATCCCCTGCTGCTGAGCGGTGGTGCGCTGCAACGCAGCGCCGAGTACGCCCCCGACGCCGCCCTGCGGCGCTGCAACCGGCCGCTGCCCGCCAATCCGGGTGCCGTCACCTACACCGTCAGCAAGTCCACGGACCTCAGCCCCGCGCGGTCGTTCGCGGTCGACTACGCCGGCTGGATCGGGTTGTCCCAGGACGGCATCGAAGACCTGCAATTGGTGGCGACCGAACTGGCCAGCAACAGCTTGATGTACACCGACGGCGCGTGCCAGCTCGCCTTCTGGCGCGACGACGGTTATCTGGTGTGCGAGGCGCGGGACACCGGATGCTTCGACGATCCCTTGGTCGGCCGGCTGGACCCGGGTCCGTGCGGCCCCGCCAGCCGGGGCCTGTACCTGGTCAACGCCATTTCGGATCTGGTGCGCACCCACACCACCCCCAGCGGCACGACCATCCAGGCGTATCTGCGGTTCGACGCGTCGGCGGGGCCGACGGGTTGAACGCAAGCAGCCCCCGGGAGACCCGAGGGCTGCTTGAGGTAATCAGTTAAAGGCCGAGGCCGCCAGTGATGCCGCCCACGATCCCGCCCACCGTGCCACCGGTGGTGCCGCCGACGAGGCCCCCGCTGCCGGCCGCGGCTGACGCGCATCCGGTCGGGAGTAGCAATACCGCGGCGACCCCGGCGGCCGCCGCGGCAGCTTTGAGGTTTTTCCTGGTGCCCTTCGCCTTCATGATGAGCCTTCTTTCATCCATGTGTAAGGGGTAATTGGACAGACGTTGAACGACTGTCGCTTCGGCTTCATACCCCCTGTTGCACACGCGTAAACCAATGTTTTTACCGAATTGCTTTTTCGCGGAAGTTGCACGTCAGGGGGGTGTGCGGCTAATGTCGGCGCTCGTGCGTCTTCTCGATCGCGTGGTAGTAGCTAGCACCCGCAGCGGGGTCTGACCTAGACCGACCCCCCGCTGTGGGTCGGAAGCTACCGCCGTCGGTCACTCCTTTCGACCGAAGAAGACCGGCACATGACTATCCCCGAGCGGCTCGACCCCTCCAGCACTTCAGCCAGCCAATGCCTCGCCACGGTGTGGTTCGCCCGGCAGTTCGGCGCCGCGCTGCCCCGTGGTCTGCGGGAGCGGGCGTACGCGATGACCTGGGAGCGTTTCGTCGCGACCTACGCGCCGTCCGCGGGACCGATCCGGCTGGGCACGTGGGAGTGCACCGACACCGGCCGCCGGCTGCTGGGACCGCAGGCCCGCGACTTCCGGGCCGTCATCGCCGTGGGTGACCGCATCGGCACCTCAACCGCCGCGGCAGGCGGCCCCATCGCGGCTCTCGGCGCGATGCTGCACGAGCGCGGAATCCCGTTGGAAATCCTCAGCTTTCATCAGCTGCAATCCGGTGGGCGCACCGCGACGTTCGTCCGCGGCAGCGACGGCGCCCGCGACGAGTGGGCCGTGGGTTTCTCCGACGATCCGACGCAGTCGGCCCTGCGCGCGATGATCGCCTGCGCGAACCGGTTGATCGGCTAGCTTGAGGTGTCGAGCGGACGCAAAATCGCACGCAGGTCGGCCGCCGGGCGCGATTTTGCGTCTGCTCGCGATTAATCAGAGCGGGCGCAGCACGATCGGCATGCCGTCCATCGGTATCGGCATGCCGCCGTAGTCCCAGTGCGGCTGGTAGCCCGGGCGGGCCAGCTCCAGCCGGTAGCGGCGCAGCAGCCGGTGCACGACGGTCTTGACCTCCAGCTGACCGAACACCATGCCGATGCACTTGTGCGCGCCGCCGCCGAAGGGCGCGAAGGCGTAGCGGTGCTTCTTGTGCTCCGAGCGCGGCTCGGCGAACCGTTCGGGGTCGAATTTGCCTGGGTCCGTCCACAATTCGGGCAGCCGGTGGTTCATGCCGGGCCAGATGGTGATGTTGGTGCCGGCCGGGATGTAATGGCCGAGCAGCTCGGTGTCGCGCACCGCCTGCCGCATGTTGAACGGCAGCGGCGTCACCATGCGCAGCGACTCGTTCATGATCAGTTCGAGCGTTTCCAGCTTCTCCAGCGCCTCGATGTCCAGCGGCCCGTCGCCCAGCCGCGCCGACTCTTCGCGCGCCCGCTCCTGCCACTCCGGGTTCGCGGCCATGTTGTAGACCATCGTGGTGGTCGTCGAGGTGGACGTGTCGTGGGCGGCCATCATCAAGAAGATCATGTGGTTGACGATGTCTTCGTCGGTGAAGCTGTTGCCGTCGTCGTCTTCGGTGTGGCAGAGCACGGTGAGCATGTCGGTGCCGGTCGCCTGGCGGCGATCCCGGACCCGTTCGATGAAGTAATCCTCGAGCAGCTTGCGGGCCTTCAGACCGCGCCACCACTTGAACGGCGGAAGGGGCTGCCGGATGATCGCCCCGCCCGCGCGGGTCGTGATCGTGAACGCCTGGTTGACCTTGGTGACGAGGTCGTGGTCGGTGCCCGGCTCGTGCCCCATGAACACCAGGGACGCGATGTCCAGGGTGAGTTCCTTCATCGCCGGGTGGAACAGGAACCGCGCGTCGTTCGTGGGCCAGTGGGCCACGATGTCGCTCGCCACCCGGTCGATGTGCTCGACGTAACCGGTCAGGCGGGTGCGGGTGAACGCCTCCTGCATGATGCGCCGGTGGTACATGTGCTCGTCGAAGTCCAGCATCATCAGGCCGCGGTTGAAGAACGGCCCGATCACCGGATGCCAACCCCGCTGCGAGAAGTCCTTGTTCTTGTTCGAGAACACGGCCTGGGTGGCGTCCGGGCCCAGCGCGGTGACCGCGGGCATGATCGGCGAGTCGAGGAAGTGCAGGGGCCCGCGGGTGCGGTACAGGTGCAGCGCGTAGTCGGGCCCGCCCCGGAACATCTCGATGATGTGCCCCAGGATCGGGAGTCCGGCATCGCCCACCACCGGCTTGAGGCCGCTGCCGGCAGGCGGTTCGGCCAGGACTTTGACTTCCCAGTCGTGGGCGAGCAGGCGCTTCTCGACCGCACCCATCCCCGGGATCGTGTTCAGCGACGGGGTGAACCGGCGCCGCGCCTGGTCCAGCAGGTATTGCGGGGTGCTGATCGTGGCGGTCATAGACGCTCCTTTGCGGTCCCTCCCACGTGACAGCCGTCACTGTCTCCTAACCTTCGGAAAAAACTTGACGGCTGTCAAGTTTGCTTTTTGATCGGCGTGGTGCAAGGTCAGGGAATGAGCATCCACCCCGCCACCGGCGAGCCGGGCGGGCAGCGGCGCGGTGACAAACAGCGCCAGGCGATCCTGCAGGCCGTGCGGGAGATGCTGCAGGAAAAGCCATTCGCGGATCTGTCGGTCAGCACCATCAGTCTTCGGGCCGGAGTGGCCCGGTCCGGCTTCTACTTCTACTTCGACTCCAAGTACGCCGTGCTCGCCCAGTTGATGGCCGAGGCCGCCGCGGAGCTCGAGGAGCTCACGCAGGATTTCGCCCCGCGCCAGCCGGGCGAGTCGCCGGAGCAGTTCGCCAAACGCATGGTCGGCAGCGCGGCTGCGGTGTACGCGCACAACGACCCGGTGATGACCGCGTGCAACGAGGCCCGCAACACCGACGTCGAGATCCGCAACCTGATGGACCAGCAATTCGAGGTGGTGCTGGGCCAGATCGTCGCCATCGTCGAGGCCGAGATGAAGGCCGGGACCGCCCACCCGATCAGCGACGACCTGCCCACCCTGATCCGCACCCTGGCCGGTACCACCGCGCTGATGCTGACCGGCGATCCCATCCTGGCCGGCCGCGACAGCGACCTCGACCGTCGCGTGCGCGTGCTCGAGCGGTTGTGGCTGCACGCGCTGTGGGCCGGGCGCCCGTAGACCGTTACCGCCGGTATCGTCACGGCAATGGGGCAGCAGGGGTACTTCGCAGACAAACGATGTCTGGTCACCGGCGCGGCCAGCGGCATCGGCCGCGCCACCGCGCTGCGGCTGGCGGCGCAGGGCGCCGAACTGTATCTGACCGACCGCGACCGCAACGGCTTGGAGTCAACGGTGGCCGACGCCCGCGCGCTCGGCGCGCGAGTCCCCGCGCATCGCGCCCTTGACATCGCCGACTACGACGAGGTGGCGGCCTTCGCCGCCGACATCCACCGCGACCACCCGAGCATGGACGTCGTGCTCAACATCGCCGGAGTGTCCGCCTGGGGAACCGTCGACCGGCTGACGCACGAGCAGTGGAGCAAGATGATCGCGATCAACCTGATGGGGCCGATCCACGTCATCGAGACGTTCGTCCCGGCGATGGTGGCGGCCCACAACGGCGGGCACCTGGTGAACGTGTCATCGGCGGCCGGGTTGGTCGCGCTGCCGTGGCATGCCGCCTACAGCGCGAGCAAGTACGGCCTGCGCGGGCTGTCGGAGGTGTTGCGCTTCGATCTGGCCCGCCACCGCATCGGGGTCTCGGTCGTGGTGCCGGGCGCGGTGAACACGCCCCTGGTGCAAACCGTGGAGATCGCCGGCGTGGACCGCGAAGATCCGAAGGTGGCCCGCTGGGTGAACCGGTTCAGCGGTCACGCCGTCTCACCGGAGAAGGCGGCCGCGAAGATCTTGGCCGGCGTCGCCAAGAACCGCTACCTGATCTACACCTCGCCCGACATCCGGGCGCTGTACGCGTTCAAGCGGCTGGCGTGGTGGCCCTACAGCGTGGCCATGCGCCAGGTCAACGCGGTGTTCACCCGCGCGTTGCGGCCCGCCCCCGCGCCGCTAGTCCGGCATGGCCAGTTCGAGACGCACCCCGAGCAGCCGGACCGGGCGGTCGAGCTCGAATAGGTTTAGGACGCGCAGCGCCGCCGCGACGATGGTGTCGCGATCGGTCGTCGGTGTTTCCAGCTTGCGAATCTTGGTGCGGGTGTAGAAGGTCGCGGTGCGCACGGTGACCGCGACCCGGGTCACGATTCGGCCCGACGCGAGCACGTCCGCCAGCGCCTGGTCGGCCAACTGCGTGATGGCCGAATCCATTTCGGCGCGGTCGGTGAGGTCACGCGGGAAAGTGACGACGTGGCTGCGCGAGCGCGGGATCCACGGCTCGGCGCTGACTTGCGCGTCACCGCCGCCCTTGGCCAGTAGCAGCAGCCAGAGGCCGGTGCGTGGGCCGAACGTTGCGCTCAGCAACTCGGCATCGCTGTGCGCGAGCTCCCACACCGTCGATATCCCCAGCGCCGCAAGCTTCTTCGCCGTCTTGGGGCCCACGCCCCAAAGCGCGTCGACCGGGCGGTCCGCCATCAGGGTCATCCAATTCGCGTCGGTGAGCGCGAAGATGCCCGCCGGTTTGGCGAAGCCGGTCGCGACCTTGGCGCGCTGTTTGTTGTCGCTGATTCCCACCGAGCAGGACAGGCCGGTTTCCGACGAGATGACGGTTCGGATCTCTTCGGCCACTTCGGCCGGATCGGCGCCCGTCACCCCGACGTACGCCTCGTCCCAGCCCCACACCTCGACCGGGTGTCCCAGGTCGCGCAGCAACCCCATCACCTCGTCGGACGCCGCGTCGTAGGCGGACGCGTCCGACGGCAGAAACGTCGCCTCGGGGCAGCGTCGCGCGGCCGTCCGCAACGGCATCCCGGCGTGCACGCCGAATTCCCGGGCTTCATACGAGGCACAGGTGACCACCTTGCGCGGTTCGGTCGGATCGCCGCTGCCGCCGACGATGACCGGCAGCCCGGTCAGCTCGGGGTGGCGGCGCAACTCCACCGATGCCAGAAACTGATCGAGGTCGACGTGCAGGACCCAGCTGGGCGCCGGCTCGGTCATCGGCTATCGCCCACAAAGCTTGCGCGCCAGGCTTTCCCACGCGTCGCCCAGGGATTGAAGGGTATGGCCGCCCTCGTTGAGCTGATGTTCCACATAGTTGACGTGCAGCAGGGCCAGCAGGGCGTCGGTCTGGACGTCGAGATCACCGGTGGTGTGCGCCGCCTGCAGCAACACCCGGATATGGGTGTGGTGCACCAAGACGGGCGCGCTGTAGCGAGTCTGCGGATCGCGGTGGGCCTCGGCCAGCAGGTCGCGATGGGCGTGGGCGAAGCGGATCCGTTCCCGGCCGAAGGCCACCAGCCGCTCCATCGGTGTGGCGTCGGGTCCCAGCGGTGGCGGCCCGAAGATGAAAGCCTGCTGGCTGGCTCGCTCGTCCTCGTCGAGCAGCACCATCATCAGGCCGGCGCGGCTGCCGAACCGGCGAAACAACGTGCCCTTGCCGACGCCGGCGGCGGCGGCGACGTCGTCCATGGTGACCGCGTCGGCGCCGCGCTCTGCGACCAGGCGCCGGGCCGCGTCCACGAGGAGCGCGCGGTTGCGCGCTGCGTCACCCCGTTCCGGCGCGGCCGCTTGGGGTGCCCAGACGGGCATGTCGCCGAGCCGCTCGATAGTGCTCACCCCAGTACTTTAACGCGGCGGGAATAGAAGCGGACCATAGTCCGGTTGCAGCGTGCGAGGATGGAAACCAACAAGCGAAGGGAAACTACGACGGTGGCGGACAACATCAAGGTTTTGGCGCTGGTGGGGAGCCTGCGCTCGGCGTCGATCAATCGTCAGATCGCCCAGTTGGCGGCGGACATCGCTCCCGACGGTGTCACCGTGACGGTGTTTGACGGGCTGGGGGAGCTGCCGTTCTACAACGAGGAAATCGACGACGCGATGAACGCCGACGCGCCGCCGCTGGACCCGGTGACCGCGCTGCGCACCGCCGCGGCCGAGTCTGACGCCGCGCTCGTGGTCACCCCGGAATACAACGGCAGCATCCCGGCCGTCATCAAGAACGCGATCGACTGGCTGTCTCGCCCGTTCGGCAACGGCGCGCTGAAGGGCAAGCCGCTGGCCGTCATCGGGGGATCCTTCGGCCAGTACGGCGGCGTGTGGGCGCACGACGAAACCCGTAAGTCGTTCGGCATCGCCGGGGCGCGGGTGGTCGACTCGCTCAAACTCTCGGTGCCGTTCAAGACCCTGGAGGGCAAGGCGCCCGCGGAGCACGCCGATCTCTCGGGCAGCGTGCGCGATGTCGTCGGAAAGCTGGCCGCCGAAGTCGGCTGATTGGCGGAAGTCGACAAGCCGCCCGCCGGGCGACCAGCCAGGTTGCCGCAATCGCATAGCCAAAGCCGCCAGCCCCCGGCTGGCGGCTTTGCTGGCTGCGGCCCGGGGCGGTCGGGACGCACCGGCGCCGCCGGGAGTTGTCGGTGTCCGGTGATACAACCATTCGCATGGGCGACTTCGGTGGAAATGTGACCTGCGACACGCCGGGCGCGTGTCTTGCGGAGGCCCCACGACCAGCGAATTTCAGAAATGTTATTCCGAACATGTTGTATCTCGACATCTTGTCAGCCACTAGGTGTAGTGTTTCGAGCACCGGCAGATCCCAGGTTCACCAGGCCGACCGGGGCCTGGTTCACCACCCGAAATCGGCTCACCAGGTCATTCGACGCTGGGCGGCCGCAGGACGGGAATGTGGGGGCTTGACGGCCCGCTGTAACACAGCGAAGACGTAGTACCGAGTAGTTGCCAGTCCGTTACAGGTCCCACCTTCCGCAAAGGAGCGGCTTCCATGAGCATCACCGTGTACACCAAGCCGGCATGCGTGCAGTGCAGCGCCACGTTCAAGGCCCTCGACAAGCAGGGCATCGGCTACGAGAAGGTCGACATCACGCTGGACAACGAGGCGCGCGACTACGTGATGGCGCTTGGCTACCTGCAGGCTCCCGTGGTGGTGGCCGGCAACGACCACTGGTCGGGTTTCCGGCCGGACCGCATCAAGGCCCTGTCGGAGGCGGCGCTCAGCGCTTGAGTGTTAGCGACGGACGTTAGGTAACGAAGGAGGTTGCGGTGCCATGGATAGCACGCAGCGCAACCTGGCTTGGATGAGTGACGACCCGCAGCGCCCGGCTGCGCCGAGCTTGCGATCGTCACTGGTCTATTTCTCCTCCGTGTCGGAGAACACCCACCGCTTCGTGCAGAAGTTGGGTGTTCCCGCCACGCGGATACCGCTGCATGGCCGCATCGAGGTCGACCAGCCGTACGTGCTGATCCTGCCCACGTACGGCGGCGGCCGCGCCACCCCGGACGTCAACGCCGGTGGCTACGTGCCCAAGCAGGTCATCGCATTCTTGAACAACGAGCAGAACCGGTCGTTGATCCGTGGCGTCATCGCCGCGGGCAACAACAACTTCGGCGCCGAATTCGCTTACGCGGGCAACGTGATCTCGCGCAAATGCGGCGTGCCCTACCTTTACCGCTTCGAACTGATGGGAACCCCGGACGACGTGGACGCCGTTCGCGCGGGCCTGGCTGACTTCTGGAAGGAACAGACGTGCCACCAACCGTCACTGCAGAGCCTGTAACCTCCGGCGCGCACGCGTTGCCCGGTGAAACGGACTACCACGCGCTGAACGCCATGCTGAATCTGTATGACGCAGACGGCAAGATCCAGTTCGACAAAGACGTGCTGGCGGCGCGGCAGTACTTCCTGCAGCACGTCAACCAGAACACCGTCTTCTTCCACAACCAGGATGAGAAGCTCGACTACCTGATCCGCGAGAACTATTACGAGCGTGAGGTTCTCGACCAGTACTCGCGCAACTTCGTCAAGGAGCTGCTGGACCGCGCCTACGCCAAGAAGTTCCGGTTCCCGACGTTCCTGGGCGCGTTCAAGTACTACACCTCCTACACGCTGAAGACGTTCGACGGGAAGCGCTACCTGGAGCGCTTCGAGGACCGCGTGGTGATGGTGGCGCTGACGCTGGCCGCCGGCGACACCGGGCTGGCCGAGAAGCTGGTCGACGAGATCATCGACGGCCGCTTCCAGCCGGCCACCCCGACGTTCCTCAACTCGGGCAAGAAGCAGCGCGGCGAGCCGGTGAGCTGCTTTCTGCTGCGCATCGAGGACAACATGGAGTCGATCGGCCGCTCGATCAACTCCGCGCTGCAGCTGTCCAAGCGCGGGGGTGGGGTTGCGTTGCTGCTGAGCAACATTCGCGAGCACGGGGCGCCGATCAAGAACATCGAGAACCAGTCCTCGGGCGTCATCCCGATCATGAAGCTGCTGGAGGACTCGTTCTCCTACGCCAACCAGCTGGGCGCGCGCCAGGGCGCCGGCGCGGTGTACCTGCACGCGCACCACCCGGACATCTACCGTTTCCTGGACACCAAGCGGGAGAACGCCGACGAGAAGATCCGGATCAAGACGCTGAGCCTGGGCGTCGTGATCCCCGACATCACCTTCGAGCTGGCCAAGAAGAACGAGGACATGTACCTGTTCTCGCCGTACGACGTCGAGCGGGTCTACGGCGTGCCGTTCGCCGACATCTCGGTGACCGAGAAGTACTACGAGATGGTCGACGACGCGCGCATCCGCAAGACGAAGATCAAGGCGCGCGAGTTCTTCCAGACACTCGCCGAGCTGCAGTTCGAGTCCGGCTACCCCTACATCATGTTCGAGGACACGGTGAACCGGGCCAACCCGATCGAGGGCAAGATCACGCACTCGAACCTGTGCTCGGAGATCCTGCAGGTGTCCACGCCGTCGGAGTTCAACGATGATCTGTCGTATTCCAAAGTGGGCAAGGACATTTCGTGCAACCTTGGTTCGCTGAACATCGCCAAGGCGATGGACTCCCCGGACTTCGCGCAGACCATCGAGGTGGCGATCCGGGCGCTGACCGCGGTGAGCGACCAGACGCACATCACCTCGGTGCCCTCAATCGAGCAGGGCAACAACGAATCCCACGCCATCGGGCTGGGCCAGATGAACCTGCACGGGTACCTCGCCCGGGAGCACATCTTCTACGGCTCCGAGGAAGGCATCGACTTCACCAACATCTACTTCTACACCGTGCTGTATCACGCGCTGCGAGCTTCGAACCGCATCGCGATCGAACGGGGGAGCGCGTTCGGCGGTTTCGAGCGGTCGAAGTACAAGTCGGGGGAGTTCTTCGACAAGTACACCGACCAGGTGTGGGAGCCGCAGACCGACAAGGTGCGTCAGCTGTTCGCCGACGCGGACATCCGGATCCCGACCCAGGACGACTGGAAGCGGCTGAAGGAGTCGGTGCAGGAGTACGGCATTTACAACCAGAACCTGCAGGCCGTCCCGCCGACGGGGTCGATCTCCTACATCAACCACTCGACCAGTTCGATCCACCCGATCGCCAGCAAGGTCGAGATCCGCAAGGAAGGCAAGATCGGCCGCGTCTACTACCCGGCGCCCTACATGACCAACGACAACCTGGAGTACTTCCAGGATGCCTACGAGATCGGCTATGAGAAGGTCATCGACACCTACGCCGCGGCCACCCAGCACGTGGACCAGGGGCTGAGCCTGACGCTGTTCTTCAAGGACACCGCCACCACCCGCGACGTGAATAAGGCGCAGATCTACGCCTGGCGCAAGGGCATCAAGACGCTCTACTACATCCGACTGCGCCAGATGGCGCTCGAGGGCACCGAGGTCGAGGGCTGCGTCTCCTGCATGCTGTAGGAGCGCACGACGGACGTCTCCGGTGAGCGCGGTTACCGCCCATCCGATCGTCGACGCCGCGCTGCGGCGTTACGAGGACGCGCTGGGGGCTGACCTTCCCGTCTACCGAAATCACGTCTATCGGGGACTGACCTATCACCAAGCGCTGCATGGTGCCCCGTTGCCCGACTGGGCCGCGCTCGCGTGGGCGGTGCACGACCTCGGCATCTGGACGGCGGGCACTTTCGATTACCTGGAGCCCTCGGCCGACCTCGCGTCGAGCCTGGCCGGCGAGTTCGGCATCGCCGAAGTCGGCGACGCGCGCACGATGATCACCTGTCACCACAAGCTGCGCGCCGTTGCCGACCCGATGATCGAAACGTTTCGCATCGCCGACCGCGTCGACGTCAGTCGTGGACTCCTGCGCGGGCCCCTGCCCCGATCCCTCGTCAACGGCGTGGTGACCGAACTGCCGTACCTGGGATTCCACGCCTTCCTGGCACGCGGCCTGCTCGGCTACGCGGCCTCTCACCCACGCCGGCCGTTTCCGATGCTGCGCTGGTGAGGCGGAGTCTGCCCAGGTCAGCGGGTCCTACGCGGTATGGTGCTTGATGTGGTGAAAATTCCGCGACCGCCGCACCCCAGCGTGAAGCCGCCGGGGGTCAAGGTCGACGCGCGCAGCGAGCGTTGGCGCGAACACCGCAAGAAGGTGCGCGGCGAAATCGTGGACGCGGCGTTCCGCGCCATCGACCGGCTGGGCCCGGACCTGAGCGTGCGGGAGATCGCCGAGGAGGCCGGCACCGCCAAGCCGAAGATCTACCGGCATTTCCACGACAAGTCCGACTTGTTCCAGGCCATCGGCGAACGCCTGCGCGACATGCTCTGGACGGCGATCTTCCCGTCGGTGAACCTCAAGACCGACTCGGCGCGCGAGGTGATCCGGCGCAGCGTCGAGGAATACGTGGGCCTGGTCGACCAGCACCCCAACGTGCTGCGAGTGTTCATCCAGGGCCGCTCGGCGGCCAGCCCGCAGATCCTCAACGAGGGCCGGGGGATCACGTTGGCGATGGCCGACCTGTTCGACGACGAGCTGCGCGAAATGGAGCTCGACCACGCGGCGTTCGAGCTGGCCGCGCACGCGGCCTTCGGCTCGGCCGCCTCGGCCACCGAATGGTGGCTGGGCCCCGACCCGCAAAGCGCCCGGCGCATGCCGCGCGACCAGTTCGTCGCCCACCTGACGACGATCATGGTGGGGGTCATCGTCGGCACCGCCGAGGCGCTCGGCATCTCGATGGACCCCGACCAGCCGGTACATAGCGTGGTGCCCAGCAATCCGGCGGCGAGCTGAGGCGTTGACAGCATCCGATACCCTGGGTACCGGGTATTTTTCGTGAACCAACAGGAAGACCGATCCACCGTGACCGACGTCGTGACACAAGACGAGCCGACAACCGCACACCAGCCCGTCCACACGCGGGCCATCATCATCGGGACCGGCTTCTCCGGCCTCGGCATGGCGATCGCCCTGCAAAAGCAGGGCTTCAGTGGGCAAGACTTCGTCATCCTGGAGAAGGCCGGCGACATCGGGGGGACCTGGCGCGACAACAGCTACCCCGGCTGCGCCTGCGACATCCCGTCGCACCTGTATTCGTTCTCATTCGAGCCCAAGCCCGACTGGAAGAACCCGTTCTCCTACCAGCCTGAGATCTGGGACTACCTCAAGGGCGTCACCGACAAGTACGGTCTGCGCCGCTACATCGTGTTCAACTCCCTGGTGGATCGCGCCCACTGGGACGACGACGAGAACCGTTGGCATGTGTTCACCGCCGACGGCCGCGAGTACGTCGCCCAGTTCCTCATCTCCGGCGCGGGCGCGCTGCACATCCCGTCCTTCCCCGAAATCGAGGGTCGGCACGAATTCGCCGGTCCCGCTTTCCATTCCGCGGAATGGGACCACAGCGTCGACCTGACCGGCAAGCGCGTCGCGATCATCGGCACCGGCGCCAGCGCGATCCAGATCGTGCCCGAGATCGTCGGGCAGGTGGCCGAGTTGCAGCTCTACCAGCGCACCCCGCCGTGGGTGGTGCCGCGGTCCAACCCCGATATCCCGCCGGCCCTGCGGCGGGCCATGGAAAACGTACCCGGGCTGCGCGCGCTGACGCGTCTGGGGATCTACTGGGCCCAGGAGGCGCTGGCCTTCGGCATGACCAAGCGGCCGAACGCGCTGAAGTTCATCGAGGCCTACTGCAAATACAACATTCGCCGTTCGGTCAAGGACCGCGAGCTGCGCCGCAAACTGACGCCGCATTACCGCATCGGGTGCAAGCGAATCCTGAACTCCTCCACCTACTACGGCGCGGTCGCGGACCCCAAGACCCAAGTGATCACCGACGGCATCACCCGGATCACGCGCGACGGCATCGTCACCGCCGACGGCGCCGAGCACCAGGCGGACGTCATCGTCTACGCAACCGGCTTCCATGTCACCGACTCCTACACCTACGTCCAGGTCAAGGGTCGGCACGGCGAGGACCTGGTCGACCGCTGGAACCGCGAGGGCATCGGCGCGCACCGCGGCATCACCGTCGCCGACGTGCCCAACCTGTTCTTCCTGCTGGGACCCAACACCGGCCTCGGGCACAACTCCGTGGTGTTCATGATCGAATCGCAGATCCGCTACGTCGCCGACGCGATCAAGACCTGCGACAAGAGGGGCGCGCAGGCGCTGGCGCCCACCCGTGCCGCTCAGGACCGGTTCAATGATGAACTGCAACAAAAGCTTTCGCAGTCGGTGTGGAACACCGGCGGGTGCGCCAGCTGGTATCTCGACGAGCACGGCAGGAACACCGTGCTGTGGGGCGGCTACACGTGGCAGTACTGGCGGGCCACCCGCGGGGTGAAGCCGGAGGAGTACCGGTTCTTCGGGGCAACCGATCAGAAGAATCTGAGCCCCGCCGGGTAGGCATCACCTGGCCTGCCGGGCCTTACACTGGGAGGGCAATGAGCGCCTATCAGATCGTCGTGGTCGGCACCGATGGCTCGGATTCCTCGCTGCGTGCGGTGGACCGAGCCGCCGCGATCGCTGCGCATCACGGCGCGAAATTGATCGTTGCGACCGCGCATCTCCCCGTTCCCGTGGAAAAGGGCCGCTACGCAATCCCGCCGGGAAGTGACCACGGTCAGGACTACCGGACGGTGGGCGAGGCCCCTTTCTTCGCGATCCTGCAGAACGCCAGGGAGCGGGCGCACCAGGCCGGGGCCACGGACGTGGAGGAGAAGCCGATCGTCGGTCCTCCCATCAATGCGCTGGTGCAGCTAGCCGAGGAGATCGCGGCCGACCTGCTCGTGGTCGGCAACGTCGGGCTCAGCAGCGTCGCCGGGCGACTGCTGGGATCAGTCCCATCCGAAGTCTCCCGCAGGGCCAAGACCGACGTGTTGATCGTCTACACCATCGACTGATCGGCGCCTAGGCGCCGGCTGACGCGGCGCGCCGTTCGCGTGACTGCGAGCCCTTGGCGAATGACCGAAGGTTCACCCGCACAATGAGATCCAAGACCCGGTCGGAGACCAGCCGGCTGATGCGCACCAGGATCGCGGCGTCGCGTCCGATGGTGTAGCGGGTGCGGGGGCGAGATGCGGTCGCGGCCTTCACGATCACCTTGGCGGCGTGCTCGGCCGAGACGCCGTCCTCGCCGAACGATCGGGCCTGGGCGGTGACGGCCGCCGCCAGCGCGTCGTAACGCGCGAGCTGGACAGGGGTCATGTCGGCCATCAGTGCCTCCGCGGTGGCGATTCCCCGCTCGGCCATTTCGGTTTTCACCGCGCCGGGTTCGACGACGACGACCCTGACGCCGAGATGGCCGACCTCGCGGCGCAGGGCGTCGCTGACCGCCTCGAGAGCGAACTTGGAACCGGCGTATGCGCCATAGGTCGGCAAGACGACCTTGCCGCCCACGGAGCTTATGTTCACCACGGTGCCTTTGCTGGCTAACAGGGCCGGCAACAGCGCCTGCGTCATCGCGATCTGTCCGAACAGGTTGACCTCGAATTGCTTGCGCCACTGCGCCATTGGCAACGTTTCCACCGGAGCGTTGATCGCGATGCCGGCGTTGTTGACCAGCGCGCGAAGGGGGCGACGCAGCGGATCATTCGCGACGCGGGCGGCGGCCGCTGCCACGTCCGTTTCCATCGTGATGTCGAGGATGAGCGGTTCAATGCCTTCGGCGCGCAGGGCGTCGGCGTCGGTGTCGCGACGGACACCGGCAAGGACGTGGAAACCCCTGCGCGCCAACTCCTTCGCGGTCGCGGCACCCATGCCCGTGGAGGCGCCGGTGACGATGACCAGCTCGCGGCGATCGATGCGATTGGAGGAATTCATGGTGGTCTCCGTCCGGGGTGCGGCGCTTGAGTTGACGTTGTCAACTGAAGCTAGGCCTTCAAGTTGACATTGTCAACTCAAACCCGGGCTTATGCTCGGCGGGTGACGACACGCGCGGAAAGCGCCGCGGCCACCCGCCGTTCGCTGCTCGAGGCCGCCGGCGCCCTGCTGGACCTCGGCGGGGTCGAGGCGGTGACGCTGCGGGAGGTGGGGGCCCGGGCCGGTGTTTCGCGCTCCGCGGCGTATCGCCACTTCGCCGACAAGGAATCGCTGCTCACCGTCCTGGCCACCGATGCGTTGAGCGAATTGGGCGACGTGCTGGGGGATTTGGCGGCCGGCGACGACTCGCCGGAGGAGGCCCTGCGTTCGGCCTTGCTGTCGCTGGTCACCATGGGTCGCGAGCGGCCCCACCTGTACCGGCTGATGTTCACGCCGCCCGGCGGTGACCTGACCGAGGCGGTCCGGGCCGCCGAGCGCACTCAGGGCCTGTTTCTCGACATGGTGGGTCGCGTCACCGGCCCGCAGCAGGCCAGGCGCTACGGGGCGCTGCTGTTGACCAGCGCGCACGGCATGACGGGCCTGGATCTGACCGGCCACATGGATTTAGACAAGTGGCACACCAACGCCGAGGAACTCATCGACACGCTCATCTCGGTGTTGCCAAAAGCGTGATGAACGCCTGCGCGGCCGCATCCACGCCGGCCTCGTCGTCGGTGGCCACCAGGTCCAGCAGCAGTCCACGGGTGACGGCCAGCCCGAGCCGTGCCATCGCGCCGTCGTATCGAACGCCGGCCGCGGCGGACTCGACCTCGCGCAGCCAGCCGTCGACGGCGCCGGGAACCATTCGGGTGAAGGGCTTTTCGCCCTGGGCCGCCCGTGAGTAGCACTCGAAGAAGAGCCGTTCCAGCTGGCGCAGTTCGGGTCGGCGAAGGTCGGCCCACATCGCGGCGAAGCCGTCGGCCGGGCTCTGCGGCAGGTCGGGCACGAGCGCCATCTGGCGGCGCTCGGCCTCCTCGACGATCGCGATCAGCAAGTCTTCGCGAGAGCCGAAGTGGTGCAACAGCATCCGGTGGCTGGTGCCGACGGCGGCGGCGACATCGCGCAGCGACCGATCGCCGATGCCGTTCGCGGCGAACTCGTCGAACAGCGCGTGCAGTAGTTCGCGACGCCGCTCCAGATCAGGCGTGCGAGCCATTGGCGCGGCTGACCTGCTCAGAGCGCGCCTTGAGGCCGCGGGCCTCCATCGCGAGGTAGCGCTTGGTCCGCTTGATCGTCAACCGCCCGACCAGCGCGCCGAGGACGCCCCGCTGATCGAGTTCCTGGCGCACCAGCGTGCGCCCGCCCGGCAGGGCGGTGACGTAGTGGCGAGCGATGACATTCACGCCGGGGGAGCGGGTCGCCCACGTCCAGGACGCGCCGGGTTCGATCTCGGCGACCTTCCAGATCAGCTTCTGCAGGCCGGGTTGCTTGATCGCGAAGCGCCTGCCCACGGCGAGGGCGGATCCGTCCCGTCCGACGAGGGAGGTGACCGACGCGGTCCACTCGGGCCAGCGCTCGACGTCGCTGAATACATCCCATACGACCTGCGACGGCGCGTCGATCTCGATGCTGTCTTCGGTAAACATGTACCAGATGGTACATCTAAATCCGGGCTTTGCCTACGCCCTAGGCGACGCGGGCGTTCAGATGCTTGAGGGCCGCCTCGGCGCCGTTCCATCCGGGGATGCCGGTCACGCCGGGGCCCGGGTGCGTGCACTGACCGCACAGGAAGAGCCCGTCCACCGGGGTGGCGAACTTGTCGGCGCCCTCGACCACGCGGCCGGTCCACAGTTGATTGGGCTGCAACAGCCCGTGTGAGTAGTCGCCGGCGTGGGCGCTGAACGTGCTGCCGAAGTAGCGGTTGGAAAACACCACGCGGTTGGTGACCGATTCGGCGAACCCGGGCGCGAACTTGTCGAATATCCCCACGCAGGTGTCCGCGTATTGCTCCTTCCAGCTTCGGTTTTCGTCGGCGTCCAGGCCGGTGGGGAAGTAGGGCGTGAAAATCGTTGCGCTGTGCTTGCCTTCGGGTGCCAGCGTCGAGTCCACCATGCTCGGTATGTACAGGTAGGTGGGCGGGGCGTCGGGCAGCTGCCCCTTGCGGTACTGCTCCCACGCGTCGCTGATGTACTCCGGCGAAGGCGCATAGGCGACCGTCGGGCACCACTGCCCGTTGTCATGCATGAACGGCTGCAGCCGCTCGATCCATTGCGGGGCCTGGTCGATCGTCAGGTGGGCCTGGATGTATCCCAGGTTGAAGTTGATCTCCTTGACCTTGCGGATGTAGTCGGGCGGGAAGTGTTGCGCGCCGGACAGATTCACGAACGTGGTGTACGGGTCGAGCGAGGAGAGCACGGCGTCGGCGGAGATCGTTGTGCCGTCGCGCAATTCGACTCCGGTGGCCCGCCCGTCGGTGACCAGGATGTGCTTGACATGGTGCTTGAGGCGCACCTCGGCGCCCAGCGATTCGGCGCGGCGGCACAGCGCCGCGCTCAACGAGCCGATGCCGCCACGCGGCATGATGTATTCGACGTTGCCGCCCCCGATCAGGTAGTGGTACAGCGTCGACGCGTTGGAGCCGGGGGTCCAGGGCCCGCCGTCGAAGGCGTCGATGGACATCGCGGCCAGCGACCCCTGGATGCAGCGGCCCTGCTCGGGCGCGAGGAACCGGCGGACCGTGTCCATCGTGCTCCCGTACCACATCTGGGCGAAGTCATGCCGGTCCTCGGGCGTGGGCTGCGTGGCGATCACCTCGATGATGTCGAGCGGTGGCCCGAACGCCGAGTCGACGAAATACGGTGCGAACCGCCCGATGTGGGCGAACAGGCCGCCCAGGGCCGCCGCGGTCTCGGCGCCGTGGTCGTCCAGCAGGTGGCGGGTCATCCGCTCGAGGTCGTTGTACATCACGAAGGGGGCGTCTTCGGCATCGCCGAACGTGCACGTCGACGTCCACTGGTTCATCAGCTCGAAGCCCCATTTGGTCAGCTCGAGGCGCTCGGTCATCTCCTGGCGCCAGATCAGGACCGCCCAGGCGCCCACGCTGTGTTTGTAGCCGTCGAACAGCTCGCGGGTCGCGGCCATCCCGCCCAGGAAGTTGGCCCGTTCCAGGACAAGGACTTTGGCGCCGCCCTTTGCCAGCACATTGGCCGCGACCAGGCCGTTGTGGCCCGCTCCGATGATGATTGCGTCGTAGTCGGCCATGGCGACTCCTCACGTTGGGCTGAACGCACAATGTCATACCTGACATATTTGCGTCAACGGTGACATTTGGTGTGTGCTTATCGCATGGAGTCTCGGAGCCGGCGTACCCGTCAGGCGCTGCAACAGGCGGCGATGAAGCGCTTCGTCGCCGACGGCGTGCACCAGACGAGCGTCGCGGACATCGCCGCCGACGTCGGAGTCACCGAACGCACCTTCTATCGGCACTTCCCGTCGAAACACGCGGTGATCTTCGCCGACTACGACATCGGCTTCGAGTGGTTCGCCCGCGCGCTGGCGTTGCGCCCCCACGGCGAGCCGATCACCGCATCGGTGCGAAAAGCGGTGGATGCCTTCCCATTTGATTTCGCGATGGTCCGGGAGGCGGCGACCATCCGGTCGCGCGACCTCGACCAGGACATCATCAGCACGCACATCCGGCGGATGCGCGATCAGGTGGCCGACGAGATCGCCCGCTTCATTCACGCACGCTCGGCACCCACCGCCGACGGCGCCATGATCGCCGACATCGCGGCGCACAGCCTGGCCACGGCGGTGTTCGTCGCGCTGGAAGCGTGGATGGGCAAGGGTGGGGAAGACATCGATGAACTGAGCCGCCTCACCGACATGGCGCTGAGCGCCCTGGAGGACGGGCTGACCCGCACGCTGCGCGACGCGGGGTTGGACTGACGGAAGCGACCACGACACGCAAACACAACGTCTTGTGTTCCGCCCCCTTGTCGTACCCCAGGGGTAGTGTTTGAGCTCTAATCGACTGCAGGCAAAACGTGTGGTGAAGTGGGGTTCTGGTGACCGAAAACATGAAGCTGATTGACCGCGTTTCGGCGATCAACTGGAACCGGCTGCAGGACGAGAAGGACGCCGAGGTCTGGGACCGGCTGACCGGGAACTTCTGGCTGCCCGAGAAGGTGCCGGTGTCCAACGACCTGCCGTCGTGGGCGACGCTGACCCCGGGTGAGAAGCAGCTGACCATGCGGGTGTTCACCGGGCTGACGCTGCTGGACACCATTCAGGGCACGGTCGGCGCGGTCAGCCTGATCCCGGACGCGCTGACCCCGCACGAGGAAGCCGTCTACACCAACATCGCGTTCATGGAGTCGGTGCACGCGCGCAGCTACAGCAACATCTTCTCCACCCTGTGCTCGACGGCCGAGATCGACGACGCGTTCCGCTGGTCGGAGGAGAACCCGAACTTGCAGCGCAAGGCCGAGATCGTCATGCAGTACTACAAGGGCGACGAGCCGCTCAAGCGCAAGGTGGCCTCGACGCTGCTGGAGAGCTTCCTGTTCTATTCGGGCTTCTACCTGCCGATGTACTGGTCGAGCCGGGCCAAGCTGACCAACACCGCCGACATGATCCGGCTGATCATCCGCGACGAGGCCGTGCACGGCTACTACATCGGCTACAAGTACCAGCGTGGGCTGGCGCTGGTCGACGAGGACAAGCGCACGGAGCTCAAGGACTACACCTACGAGCTGCTGTTCGAGCTCTACGACAACGAGGTGGAGTACACCCAGGACCTCTACGACCAGGTCGGGCTGACCGAGGACGTCAAGAAGTTCCTGCGCTACAACGCCAATAAGGCGCTGATGAACCTCGGCTACGAGGCGCTGTTCCCCCGCGACGAGACCGACGTCAACCCGGCGATCCTGTCCGCGCTGTCGCCCAACGCCGACGAGAACCACGACTTCTTCTCCGGTTCGGGGTCCAGCTACGTGATCGGCAAGGCCGTCGTCACCGAGGACGAGGACTGGGACTTCTAGGCCCCTAGCTCAGGGAATCGGGCCGGCCACACACGTCGGGGGGGAGGGACTGGGGCCGGCCCGATCCTCTATTCAGACACCGGCTGCGCCGGTTTTCTTCCCGCGGGATCCTTGGCGCTCCCGGCGGGCGGCGGCACCCAGGCCCGTAGGACCTTGCGGCCGATCAATTGGCAACCGTGGGTGTGCGCCAGTTGCTTTGCGGCCCTGGTGAATTCGCGATTGCTCACCACGACGCTGCGGGCGCATCCGTGATGGCGGGCTCCGGAGACCACCTGCTGGACGGCCGCGACGCCGACGGCTTTGCCATAGCGCTTGCATTGAACCGCCACCGAGTGGCCGTCCTTCTCGGCGATCAGGTCGACGCCGTAGTCGCCGACCGCCGGGGTGAACGTGACCCGCCAGCCGGCCCGGCGCAGGCGGGCGGCCACGTAGCCCTCGAACTCGACCCCGTCCATGGCGTCCACCGCCCGCAGGGTGGCGTCGGCGCGACCCCCACGCGGCCACCGACGCCGCGTCGCCCAGCCGAACAGCGCCTCGACCAGCAGCAGCAGGTAGAACGTCGCGAATCCCATTCCGAAGCTGTGCTCGAGGACGCCGACGACCAGCGCACCCGCCAGGGGGAGGACGACGAGCGCCATGAGCACGCCTCGATGGTAAGGACCGGCGCCGACAACACCGGCCGGCGCCGCGCCCGGGGCCGACATGTTCGGCCAGTGAACGGCGTATGAATTGTGCGGACGGAGCGACGGGCCGGTAGCGCCGGTGCTGCCCGTGCCCTGACACTGTCCTGGTGACGAAAACCGCATCCTCGGACCACCGCCACCACTTCGCTCGTTCCGTCATTCGGTGGCTGCAGGTCGGCTACCCGGACGGCGTCCCCGGCCCGGACCGCGTGCCGCTGATGGCCCTGCTGCGCAGCACGCCGCTGACCGAAGACCAGATCCGCGAGGTGGTGCGCGGCATCACCGCGAAGGAAGGCTCCCCGGAGACGATCGATCACCCGATCGAGCGCGACGAGATCGCCGAATTCATCTCGGACATGACGCAATTCGACGCCGGCAAGGAAAACATCATCCGGGTGGCCGCCACGCTGGCCGCGGCCGGATGGCCCCTGGCCGGCATCGACGTCAGCGAGGTCGTTCCCGACGACGAATTCGCCGAGGCCGCCGAGACCGCGGCCCGCGGCTCCGAGGCCGAAGAGGCCTCGGAGGTCGCGTCATAGCTTCGAGATGTCGATGACGAAGCGGTAGCGCACGTCGCTCGCCAGGACGCGCTCGTACGCCTCGTTGATGTAATCCGGGTCGATCAGCTCGATTTCGGGCGTCACGTCGTGCTCGGCGCAGAAGTCCAGCATCTCCTGGGTTTCGGCGATCCCACCGATGTTCGACCCGGAGAGGCTGCGCCGGGCCAGCGCCAGCGCGAACGCCCCCACCTCCATGGGGTGCTCGGGGATGCCCAGCTCGACGAGGGTGCCGTCGACGTCGAGCAGGCTGAGGTAGTCGTTCAGCTTCAGGTTCGCCGAGACGGTGTTGAGCATCAGGTCGAAGCTGCCGCGCAACTTCTTGAAGGTGTCGGGGTCGGCGGTGGCGTAGTAGTGCTTGGCGCCCAGCCGCAGCCCGTCTTCCATCTTCTTCAGCGACTGCGACAGCACCGTCACCTCGGCGCCCATCGCCGCGCCGAGCTTGACGCCCATGTGGCCCAGGCCGCCGAGGCCGATGATCGCCAACCGGGTGCCCTCGCCGGCCTTCCAGTGCCGCAGCGGCGAGAACAGCGTGATCCCGGCGCACAGCAGCGGCGCTGCCTTGTCCAGGGGCAGCGAGTCGGGGATGCGTAGGACGAAGTTCTCGTCGACGACGATCGCCTGGCTGTAGCCGCCCTGCGTCGGCGTGCCGTCCTTGTCGGTGGAGTTGTAGGTGAAGGTCGCGCCGTTCTTGCAGTACTGCTCGAGGCCGTTCTTGCAGCTGCTGCAGTGACCGCAGGAGTTCACCATGCAACCGACGCCGACGTGGTCGCCGACCTGGTACTTGGTGACCTCGGAGCCCACCGCGCTCACCACGCCGGCGATCTCGTGGCCCACGACCACCGGGTAGTTCGGCACGCCCCACTCGCCCTTGGCCGTGTGGATGTCGGAGTGGCAGATGCCGGCGAACTTGATGTCGATGGCCACGTCGTGCGGGCCGGGTTCGCGGCGCTCGATGGTGGTCTTGGTCAATGGTTCGGTTGCCGAGGTCGCGGCGTAGGCCGAAACAGTGCTCATGAATATCCCTCTTCGAAATGGTTCCGTCGTAAAAAGTTTAGCTAAGGTAATGTTCCCGGGCCACCGGGGGCGCTAGGGATCACATCAGGAGGGCGGGTACCCGCTCGCGGCGCGCTAATTGATGGGCGCGTTGACCAGTCGCAGGTCGTCGACGATGCCGCGGGCCGCGATCAGGCCCTCGCCGGTTTGCCAGATCTCGTCGTTGACGATGTAGACGCGATTGTCGTGGTTGGCCGACAGCTTGCGCCACGGGTTGCTGTCCAGCAGGGTCGCGGCGCGCTGGGCGGCCGCCGGTGACGCGCACGACACGTAGACGACGTCGGCGTCGGCGGCGGAGAAGTCCGGGTTCTTGGCCAGGTCGGCGTCGCTGGCGCCGATCTCGATGTACGGCTTGTCGGTGAACCGTTGGGCTGCCGGCCGGTCCACCCCGACGGCGCCGAGCACGCTGGCCGGGAAGTTGTTGGTGCCGTAGATCCGGACCGTGTCGGTGGTCAGCTGCACGATGGAGGCTTGGAAATGGGAGGCGTCGTGCCGGGCGCCGACGTCGCCGGCCCGCTGCGAAAAACCCGTGAGCAGGGCGTCGGCCGCGCCGCCGCGCGCCGTCGCGGCGCCCACGCCCCGCACGTTGTCTTCCCACGCCGCGCCCGGCGCCGCGGTGAACACCGTCGGGGCGATCGCGGCCAGCTGCGGATACAGCTTCGGCGTCAGACCCTGCGAACCGAGGATCAGGTCGGGGTGGGCCGCCGCGATCCCGGCCAGGTCGGGGTTGCTGCGGGTCCCGACGCCCGCGACGCCGCGCACCGCGGTGCCCAGGTAGGCGGGCTGGCTTGAGGAACCGTCCGGCAGCGCCGCGCCGACCACCCGCGACTGCAGGCCCAGCGCGCACAGCGTGTCGAGCTGGTCGCCGGACAGCACCACGATGCGCTGCGGCTCGGCGGGCACCTGCACCACGTCGGGATTCACGCCGGCCGCGTTGCGGGCCTGTCGCGTCTTCGGCCCAGGATCGGGCGCTGCGGCGTCCCGGGCGCACGATTCGTCCGGGCGGCGGTCGTTTCCGAGCACGCCGGCGCCCGCGATCTGGGTGGTGGGGGTGACCAGCGAGGGGGTGGACGCCTTGCCGCCCGGTTTGCCGGATCCGCAACCGCTGCACGCGACGGCGACGGCGGCCGCAAGCGCGGCGGCCGCGCGCAGGTACGCGGGTCGGGTCACGCCGAAAAGCACGCGTCAGACGCTAACACCCGCCGCCGGTGCCCCCGGCGCGCCGAACCGACACGCCGCCCCGCCGACCCATTTACGACAGTTTGTAGGACCAGCCCTGACGTCGCCATGATCGGCGGTTAAGATTCGAGTCAGCTCTGTTTTTTGGGCCCCTGTCCTACTGTTTGGAGAAGCTGTTGACAGCCGAAGCGCCCCCCTTGGGAGAACTCGAGGCCGTTCGTCCGTACCCAGACCGGACCGGTCCCAAAGGGAACCTCGTCTACAAACTGGTAACGACCACCGATCACAAGATGATCGGCATCATGTACACGGTCACCTGCTTCGTCTTCTTCTTCATCGGCGGACTGATGGCCCTGTTGATGCGCACCGAGCTGGCCGCGCCGGGACTGCAGTTCCTGTCGAATGAGCAGTACAACCAGCTGTTCACCATGCACGGCACGATCATGCTGCTGCTGTATGCCACCCCGGTGGTGTTCGGCTTCGCCAACCTGGTGCTGCCGCTGCAGATCGGCGCGCCCGACGTGGCATTCCCCCGGCTGAACGCCTTCTCGTTCTGGCTGTTCCTCTTCGGCGGCCTGACCGCGTCGGCCGGCTTCATCGTCCCGGGCGGGGCCGCGGACTTCGGCTGGACGGCCTACACGCCGCTGTCGGACGCCGTCCACTCCCCCGGAGCCGGCGGGGACCTGTGGATCACCGGCCTGATCGTCGCCGGTCTGGGCACCATCCTGGGCGCGGTCAACATGATCACCACCGTGATCTGCATGCGCGCGCCCGGCATGACGATGTTCCGGATGCCGATCTTCACCTGGAACATCCTGGTGACGTCGATCCTGATCCTGATCGCCTTCCCGATCCTGACCGCCGCGCTGTTCGGGCTGGCCGCCGATCGACATCTAGGGGCCCACGTCTACGACGCGGCCAACGGCGGGGTTCTGCTGTGGCAGCACCTGTTCTGGTTCTTCGGCCATCCCGAGGTGTACATCATCGCGCTGCCGTTCTTCGGCATCATCACCGAGATCATCCCGGTCTTCTCCCGCAAGCCGGTATTCGGTTACACCACCCTGGTTTACGCGACGCTGTCCATCGCCGCGTTGTCGGTCGCGGTGTGGGCGCACCACATGTTCGCCACCGGAGCCGTTCTGCTGCCGTTCTTTTCGTTCATGACCTATCTGATCGCCGTGCCGACCGGGATCAAGTTCTTCAACTGGATCGGCACCATGTGGAAGGGGCAAATCACCTTCGAGACCCCGATGCTGTTCTCGGTGGGCTTTTTGGTGACCTTCCTGCTGGGCGGTCTGACCGGGGTGATGCTGGCCAGCCCGCCGCTGGACTTCCACGTCACCGACACCTACTTCGTCGTCGCGCACTTCCACTACGTGCTGTTCGGGACGATCGTGTTCGCCACGTTCGCCGGCGTGTACTTCTGGTTCCCGAAGATGACCGGCCGGCTGCTGGACGAGCGGCTGGGCAAGCTGCACTTCTGGTTGACCTTCATCGGCTTCCACACCACCTTCCTGGTGCAGCACTGGCTGGGCGACATGGGCATGCCGCGCCGCTACGCCGACTACCTGCCCTCGGATGGCTTCCAGCCCTACAACATCGCCTCCACGGTCGGCGCCTTCATCCTGGGCGCGTCGATGTTCCCGTTCGTCTGGAACGTCTTCAAGAGCTGGCGCTACGGCGAGGTCGTGACCGTCGACGACCCGTGGGGCTACGGCAACTCCCTGGAGTGGGCGACCAGCTGCCCGCCGCCGCGGCACAACTTCACCGAGCTGCCCCGGATCCGTTCGGAGCGCCCGGCTTTCGAGCTGCACTACCCGCACATGGTGGAGCGGCTGCGCGCCGAGGCGCACGTCGGGCGCCACGCCACGGCCCTCGAGTCACCGAAGGGCTTCGGTCCGCGCACCGAGCCCGATCGCTCGACGCCTGAACAGTAGCGGCGGTAGCCGCAGGTGAATTCACCACCGAAGGTGTCGGTACTGATCACCGTCACCGGTGTGGACCAACCGGGCGTCACCTCGGCCCTCTTCGAGGCCCTCTCCCGGCATGGCGTCGAGTTGCTCAACGTCGAACAGGTGGTGATCCGGCACCGCCTGACGCTCGGCGTGCTGGTGTGCTGCCCCGCCGACGTCGCCGACGGGACGGACTTGCGCCGTGACGTCGAATCGGCGATTCGCGGGGTGGGCCTCGACGTCAGCATCGAGCGCAGCGAGGACGTGCCGATCATCCGGGATCCCTCGACCCACACCATCTTCGTGCTGGGCCGGCCCATTACCGCCGGCGCGTTCGGCGCGGTGGCGCGGGTGGCGGCCGGCCTCGGCGTGAACATCGACCTGATTCGCGGGGTCTCCGACTATCCGGTGACCGGCCTCGAGCTGCGGGTCTCGGTGCCCCCCGGCTCGGATGCCGCGCTGCGGACCGCCCTGAACCAGGTGTCGGCCGAGGAGCGCATCGACGTCGCCGTCGAGGACTACACCCTGGAGCGGCGGGCCAAGCGGCTGATCGTGTTCGACGTGGACTCGACGCTGGTGCAGGGCGAAGTCATCGAGATGCTGGCCGCCCGGGCGGGTGCCGAGGGGAAGGTCGCCGCCATCACCGAGGCCGCCATGCGGGGCGAGCTGGATTTCGCGCAGTCCCTCGAACAGCGGGTGGCCACCCTGGCGGGGCTGCCGGCGAGCGTGATCGACGAGGTCGCCGAGCAACTCGAGCTGATGCCCGGCGCGCGGACGACGCTGCGGACCTTGCGGCGCTTGGGTTTTCACTGCGGCGTGGTTTCCGGCGGCTTCCGCGGGATCATCGAGCCGTTGGCCGAGGAGCTGATGCTGGACTACGTCGCGGCCAACGAGCTGGAGATCGTCGACGGCAAATTGACCGGGCGCGTCGTCGGCCCGATCATCGACCGCGCCGGCAAGGCCACCGCGTTGCGCGACTTCGCGGAGCGGGCCGGGGTGCCGATGGCGCAGACCGTCGCCGTCGGCGACGGCGCCAACGACATCGACATGCTGGCCGCGGCGGGGCTCGGGGTGGCGTTCAACGCCAAGCCGGCGCTGCGTGAGGTGGCCGACGCCTCGCTGAGCCACCCGTACCTGGACACCGTGCTGTTCCTGCTGGGCGTGACGCGCGGCGAAATCGAGGCCGCCGACGCGGTGACCGGCGAGGTGCGCCGGGTGGAAATCCCGCCCGAGGGGTAGCGATCGCGAGCGCGGCAATGGCGCGAGCAGACAGAAAATCGCATGATCCAAGCCACTTTCGTGCGATTTTGCGTCTGGTGGCCGGAGCGGTGACCCGGCAGGTGCCGGACGGCCGCGGTACGGCACGATGAGCGGGTGCCCGCCGACCAAACGAACGAGGCAGCCGACCCCGATCTGCTGATCGATTTCAGGAACGTGTCGCTGCGGCGCGGCGGCAACTCCCTCGTCGGGCCGGTCGATTGGGCGGTCGAACTCGACGAGCGCTGGGTCATCGTCGGCCCCAACGGGGCCGGCAAGACGTCCCTGCTGCGCATCGCCGCGGCGGCCGAACACCCCTCGTCGGGCGTGGCCTTCGTGCTCGGCGAGCGGCTGGGCCGGGTGGACGTCTCGGAGTTGCGGTCCCGGATCGGGCTCAGCTCGTCGGCGCTCGCGCAGCGCGTGCCGACCGACGAGGTGGTGCGCGACTTGGTGGTGTCGGCCGGCTACGCGGTGCTGGGCCGGTGGCGGGAGCGCTACGAGGACGTCGACTACCGCCGGGCCATCGACATGCTGGAGAGCCTCGGCGCCGAGCACCTCGCGGACCGCACCTACGGAACGCTGTCGGAAGGCGAGCGCAAGCGGGTGTTGATCGCCCGCGCGCTGATGACCGACCCCGAGCTGCTGCTGCTCGACGAGCCCGCCGCCGGCCTGGACCTGGGCGGGCGCGAGGAGTTGGTGGCGCGGCTGGCCGACCTGGCGGCCGACCCCGACGCTCCCGCGCTGGTGCTGGTCACCCACCACGTCGAGGAGATCCCGCCGGGTTTCAGCCACTGCATGCTGCTGTCCGAGGGCCAGGTGGTCGCCGCGGGGTTGCTGACCGACGTGCTGACCGGCGAGAACCTGTCCACCGCGTTCGGCCAGTCGATCGCCCTCGACGTGGTCGACGGGCGCTATTTCGCCCGCCGCGTCCGCACCCGCGCAGCTCACCGGAGGCAGCTATGACCTCACCGACCGAAGAGGCCCCGCTGGTCCCGCGCCCGGCGGCGACCGTGATGCTCGTCCGCGACGACCCGGCGGGCTCACAAACCGGGCTAGCCGTCTTCCTGATGCGCCGCCACGCCAAGATGGAGTTCGCCGCGGGCACGATGGTGTTCCCCGGCGGCGGCGTCGACGACCGGGACCGCAACGCCGACATCGCGTGGGCCGGCCCCCCGCCGCAGTGGTGGGCGCAGCGCTTCGGCATCGAGCCGGACCTGGCCGAGGCGCTGGTGTGCGCCGCGGCCCGGGAGACGTTCGAGGAATCCGGGGTGTTGTTCGCGGGACCGGCGGGTGACCCGGACGGCATCGTCGGTGACGCGTCGGTGTACGCCGATGCCCGCCGCGCGCTGGCCGACGGGACGCTGTCGTTCGCGGACTTCCTGCGCCGCGAGAACCTCGAGCTGCGTTCGGATCTGCTGCGGCCGTGGGCCAACTGGGTCACCCCGGAAGCGGAGCGCACCCGCCGCTACGACACCTACTTCTTCGTGGGCGCCCTGCCCGAGGGGCAGCGGGCCGACGGCGAGAACACCGAATCCGACCGCGCCGGCTGGACGACGCCCCAGGCGGCCATCGAAGACTTCTCCGCCGGCCGATGCTTCCTGCTGCCGCCGACGTGGACCCAGCTGGACTCGCTGGCCGGCCGGACCGTCGCGGAGGTGCTGTCCGTCGAGCGGCAGATCGTGCCGGTGCAGCCGCACCTGGAGATCCAGGGCGACAACTGGGTGTTCGAGTTCTTCGACTCCGACCGCTACCACCAGGCGCGCGAGGCCGGCGGGATGGGGTGGCGGCATTGAGCGAGTTCGTCAGCACCGTGGTCAGCGACGGCTCGCAGGACGCCGGGCTGGCCATGCTGCTGCTGTCGCGTCCGCCGACGAACGCGATGACCCGCCAGGTCTACCGGGAGATCGTGGCCGCGGCCGGCGAGCTGGGGGAGCGCGACGACGTGGCGGCCGTCATCCTGTTCGGCGGCCACGAGATCTTCTCCGCCGGCGACGACATGCCCGAGCTGCGCACGCTGAGCGCGCCGGAGGCCGAGACGGCGGCCCGGGCCCGCCAGCAGGCCATCGAGGCCGTGGCGGGCATCCCCAAGCCGACCGTCGCCGCGATCACCGGGTACGCCCTGGGCGCCGGGCTCACGCTGGCCCTGGCCGCCGACTGGCGCGTCAGCGGCGACAACGTGAAGTTCGGCGCGACCGAGATCCTGGCCGGCCTCGTCCCGGGTGGCGACGGGATGGCCCGCCTGACCCGCGCGGCGGGGGCGAGTAAGGCCAAGGAACTGGTGTTCAGCGGCCGGTTCTTCGACGCCGAGGAGGCGCTGGCGCTGGGCCTGATCGACGAGATGGTGGCCCCCGACGACGTGTACGACGCGGCCGCCGCGTGGGCGCGCCGCTTCCTCGAAGGCCCCCGGCCCGCGCTGGCCGCCGCGAAGGCGGGCATCAACGACGTGTTCGAGCTGGATCCCGCTGATCGGGGCGCGGCCGAGCGGCGCCGTTACGTCGAGGTGTTCGCCGCTGGTCAGACCGGCGAAGAGGACTCCGGATCCGCCGCCCGTTAGGCTGCCCTGCATGACGACGAGTTCGACCGACGCCGTGCCCAACCCCCATGCCACGGCCGAGCAGGTGGAGGCGGCCAGGCACGACAGCAAGCTGGCCCAGGTGCTCTACCACGATTGGGAAGCCGAGTCCTACGACGAGAAGTGGTCGATCTCGTACGACCAGCGCTGCGTGGATTATGCCCGGGACTGCTTCGACGCGATCGTGCCCGACGAGGTCCTGCGCGAGCTGCCCTACGACCGAGCCCTCGAATTGGGCTGCGGCACCGGCTTTTTCCTGCTCAACCTGATCCAGTCCGGGGTGGCCCGGCGCGGGTCGGTCACCGACCTGTCACCCGGGATGGTCAAGGTCGCCACCCGCAACGGCCAGTCGCTGGGACTGGACATCGACGGCCGGGTCGCGGACGCCGAGGGAATTCCCTACGACGACAACACCTTTGACCTGGTGGTCGGGCACGCCGTGCTGCACCACATCCCCGATGTCGAGCTCGCGCTGCGCGAGGTGGTCCGGGTGCTGCGGCCCGGCGGGCGGTTCATCTTCGCCGGTGAGCCGACCACGGTCGGCGACACCTACGCCCGCACGTTGTCCACCCTGACCTGGCGCGTCGCGACGAACGTCACCAAGCTGCCCGGTCTGGACGGCTGGCGGCGGCCCCAGGCCGAGCTCGACGAATCCTCGCGCGCCGCGGCGCTGGAGGCCGTCGTCGACCTGCACACGTTCACGCCAGGCGACCTGGAGCGGTTGGCCGGCAACGCCGGTGCGACCGAAGTGCAAACGGCCACCGTGGAATTCACCGCCGCCATGCTGGGCTGGCCGCTGCGCACGTTCGAATGCGCGGTGCCGCCCGGGCGACTGGGCTGGGGCTGGGCGAAGTTCGCCTTCAACAGCTGGAAGGCGCTGAGTTGGCTGGACGCCAACGTCATGCGGCACCTGGCGCCGAAGGGCTGGTTCTACAACGTGATGATCACCGGGGTCAAGCCCTCCTGAGTGACGGCCTGGTTTTCGGCGCCGAGGACGTCCGTTATCTGCGGTCGGAGCCGGGCGCCGCGGCGCTGGCCACCGTCGCCGCACTCGAGCTGACCGACGCCACCCGGGTCGCCGACATCGCCGCCGCGCGGGCCCGCTTCGGCGACCGGACGGCGGTGTTGGTGGAGACGACGTTGCTGCGCCGCCGCGCCGCCGAGAAGCTCGGTGAGCTGGGCGCCGCGAATTGGTTGTTCACCGACGAGGCGCTGCAGCAGGCGACCGCGGCCCCGGTGGCCATGCATCGGGCCCGCCGGCTCGCCGAGGCCGGTGTCGCCGTGCACGACGCGACCTGTTCGATCGGCACCGAGTTGGCCGCGCTGCGGTGCGCCGGCGTTCGTGCGGTGGGCAGCGACCTCGACTGGGTCCGGCTGGCGATGGCGCGGCACAACCTGGGGGAGGCGGCCCCGCTCTGCCGCGCCGACGCGCTGGCGCCGGTGATCGGCGCCACCGCGGTGCTCGTAGACCCGGCGCGCCGTGCCGGCGGGCGGCGCCGCTTCCGCATCGACGACTACCAACCGGCCCTGGGTGCCTTGGTCGACACCTACCGCAGCCGCGACCTCATCGTAAAATGCTCTCCCGGAATAGATTTCGACGAAGTGTACCGCCTCGGCTTCGACGGCGAGATCGAGGTGACATCGCATCGGGGCTCGGTGCGGGAAGCGTGCCTGTGGTCGGCCGGACTGGCGCGGCGCGGCGTCCGCCGGCGGGCGACGGTCCTCGATCGCGGCGAGCAGATCACCGACACCGACCCCGACGACTGCCCGGTGCGACCGGTGGGGCGATGGATCGTCGACCCCGACGGCGCGGTGGTCCGGGCGGGGCTGGTGCGCCACTACGGCGCGCGCCACGGGCTGTGGCAACTCGACCCCAACATCGCCTACCTGTCGGGCGATGAGCCGCCGCCGGGGGTCCGGGGCTTCGAGGTGCTCGAGCAACTGGCGTTCAACGAGCGGCGGCTGCGCCAGGCGTTGTCGGCGCTGGACTGCGGGACGCTGGAGGTCTTGGTGCGCGGCGTGCCGGTCGACCCCGACGCGCTGCGGCGCCGGATGCGGCTGCGCGGCGGCCGGGCCCTGTCGGTGGTCATCACCCGCATCGGGCCGCGGGCCGGCGGTCGCGCGGCGGCGTTCGTCTGCCGTCCCTCGCGATAGCGCCCGGTAGGCTGGTGCGACACTCTGCCAGGCGTCCAGCCCCGCCTAACCTGCAAGGACAACGGAAGAATGCGTTTTCTGATAGCGGCCGTGGTGCTCGCATCGGCGGCCCTGTTGGGTTGGCCGGCGGCCGCCGCGCCACCGTCGTGTGCCAGCGTCGGCGGCACCCTCGAGGACGGTCAGATGTGCCGCGTGCGCGGCACCGGCCCCACCTACACGCTCAACATGGCGTTTCCCGCCGACTATCCCGACGAGCAGGCGCTGATCGACTACGTCATGCAGAACCGGGACGGTTTCGTCAACGTCGCCCAGAGTTCGGGGTCGCGCGATCAGCCCTACCAGCTCGAGGCCACCACCGAGCAACGCAGTTCCGGGCAGCCGCCGCACAACACCCGCAGCGTGGTGCTCAAGTTCTTCCAGGACCTCGGCGGGGCGCACCCGTCGATCTGGTACAAGGCGTTCAACTACAACCTCGGCACGAAGCAGCCCATCACCTTCGACACCTTGTTCGCGCCGGGCACCACGCCGCTGGACAGCGTCTTTCCGATCGTGCAGCGCGACCTTGAACACCAGACCCCGTTGGGCGCAGCGATTCTGCCGTCGACCGGGCACGACCCGACGCACTATCAGAACTTCGCCATCACCGACGACGAGCTGATCTTCTACTTCGCGCCCGGTGAGATCCTGCCGGCCTTTGCCGGGCCGGTGCAGGCCCGGGTGCCGCGCAACGTCATCCCGCCGCTGAACCTCTGACGCTAGACGGGGCCGGCCAACGTCTCCATCGCCGCGGCGCCGACCGCCAGCGCCACCTGCGCGACGCAGCCGAGCAGCGGGACGAAGAAGGCGGTCCGGCGCTTGGCCAGGCGGCGGATCGCTACGACCAGCGCAATGACGAAGAGGACGACGCCGCCGCCGATACCCAACACCATCGCGCGGTCGATCCACGCCGGGTCGCCGCATTTTCGGGTGCCGCACGGGTCGGTCCCCATGACGAACAGGCCCAGCAGGCCAACGGTGACCGCGATCAGGAAAGCCTGGGCGGCGAGCAGCAGCACGGTGGCGATGCGGTCGGCCGTCGGATTGCGCTGGCCTTCATGGGAGTAGGCGGTGATGGCGGCCTGCATCTCGTCGTCGGTGGGCATGGGCCCAGTATGGCCGCCCCTACTCGGGCGCGAAGCCGTAGACCTGGCCGTCGCTGGTCGCGGCCACCACGCGGCGGGCGGCGCCGACCGAGACCGCGACGGGATAGCCGGTGGCCGCCGGCAGGGGATAGCTGCCCTGCGTGTGGCCCGTGCCAGGGTCGAACACCAGTAGGGACATGCCGGGTGCGCCGTTCGCCCCCGGGCCGCTGACCACGGTGTAGCCGACGCCCGCGCCGGCCAGGCTCGACGACGACAGCGGGACGACGTCGTCGCGGCGCCACGCCGGATCTGCGTGATCGCCGGCGTCCTTGAACGCCGCCAACCGGGTGTCGGGGCCGCCGCCCGACACGACGAGGCCGTCGGGCGTGACCGCGGGCGGCGTCTGCGCCAGAAATCCCAGCGGCGCCGACCACTTCACTTTCCCGTCGGCGGCGTGCAGCGCCCACAGTCGTTCGTCGCGGCCGTTGACGTACACGGTTGACCCGTCGGCGGACAGCACCGGGCTGGCGATGACACCGGCGGCGACGGCGTCGCTGGTCCACTCCCGCGACAGCAGCGGCGTCTGGCCGGGGTGATACTTCAGCCCGACCAGCCCGGCGGTCGGCGCGCCCGGCTGCCACACGCCCAGCACCGCCATCTGGCTGGCCGCCGAGAAGGCCGGTGCGGCGGCCACCGGGCAGCCCTGCCGGGCCGGCGCGCAATCGGCCAGGCCCCGCGTCGCGTCCGTGGGATCGACGCCCTCCACCAGATCCATCGGGCTGCCGACCACCGCGCCGCGGTGCGCCTCGAAGACCAGCACCTGGCCCAGGTGCGTCGCGGCGAGCAGCTGCCCGTGCCCGAGAAACCTTGGCGTCAAAGGCATTCCGATCACCGGCTGTCGCCAGCGCGTCCACTGCGTGACCGGGAAGGAGAGGAAGGCGCCCGGCTGACCGACGTAGAGGTTGTCGAATCCGTCGAACAGGGGACCCGCGAAGCCGCCGCCCTGGAACAGCCGCACGCACCAGCGTTGCCGGCCGTTGTTGTCGTTCTCCCATTCCATCAGCGAGCACCCGGCCGGGGTCTGCGCGTTGAGGGCCAGGTAGCCGCGGGCGCTGAGCGCCGGGCCCGCCGCCAGGCCGCCCTTGACCGAGCGCGTCCACCGCAACGACAGCTTGGTGGCGCCACCGGTGGGCGTGTAGCTGCTGTTGGCCGCGTCGGCGTATTGCGCGGGCCAGCCCTGCGACGGCGCCGCGTCCACCCACGAATCGGTGTTGCCGCAACCGGCGAGCCCGCCGGACAGCGCGGCCGCGAACACCACAGACGACCAACGCCGAAGTTGTCGGGCAAGCACCTCGAAGTCCAAATCCTTCCGCGCCGCGGGCAGCGATCGAGTACAGGTGAGGGTAACCCGTGGCGGTTCGCGTGCCGGTGATTGCCCGCGTTAGGCTGTCCGGCTGTGACGAGCATGTGGGGTGCACCGGTCCACCGCCGCTGGCGTGGATCGAACCTGCGGGACCCGCGCCAGGCCAGGTTCCTCACGCTGGCCTCGCTGAAATGGGTGCTGCGCAACCGCGCGTACACGCCGTGGTACCTGGTGCGCTATTGGCGGCTGCTGAAGTTCAAGCTCGCCAACCCGCACATCATCACCCGCGGGATGGTGTTCTTGGGCAAGGGCGTCGAGATCCACGCGACGCCCGAACTGGCGCAGCTGGAGATCGGCCGGTGGGTGCACATCGGCGACAAGAACACCATCCGCGCGCACGAAGGCTCGCTGCGGTTCGGCGACAAGGTGGTGTTGGGCCGCGACAACGTCATCAACGCCTACCTCGACATCGAACTCGGCGACTCGGTGCTGATGGCCGACTGGTGTTACGTCTGCGACTTCGATCACCGCATGGACAACATCAACCTGCCGATCAAAGACCAGGGCATCGTGAAGTCGCCCGTGCGTATCGGGCCGGACACCTGGGTGGGGGTGAAGGTGACGGTGCTGCGCGGCACGGCGATCGGCCGGGGCTGCGTGCTCGGCTCACACGCGGTGGTCCGCGGGGTCATCCCCGACTACTCGATCGCGGTCGGTGCGCCGGCCAAGGTGGTCAAGAACCGTCAGCTGGCCTGGGAGAGTTCGACCGCCCAGCGGGCCGAGCTGGCCGCGGCGCTGGCCGACATCGAGCGAAAGAAGGCCGCTCGCTAACTAGCTGGCGGGTTCGGGATGGTCGTCCACCTTGAAGTCGAAGTTGACGTCGCCGGCGTCCACGTCGGTGACGGTCACCGCGATGCCGTATTTGTCGGTGCCGTCGACGAGTTGGCACCGCAGCGTCGCGCCCTGGACGCCCTTGAGGTTGTCGGGGCAGGTCACCGAGTCGGGCTTCCTGCCGACCTGCTGGGCCAGCTTGTTGCTGATGATGCTGGCGACCTGGTTCTTGTCGACCGTCTCGACCATGTCGAACTTGACGTCGTTGCCGTTCACGCTCGTCACGGTCACATTGACGTTGAAGGTTTGGTTCTTGACCTTCATCTCGCAATTCAGTTGCGCCCCAACCTTCGCGGGCAGATCGTTCGGGCAGTTCACCGAATCGGGCTTGTTGCCCGCGGCGTCGGTCAACTTCGAGGTGATCTGGCCCGCGACATCGCTCTTGCTGACCGAGTGCGAGGAGCCGACGGAGCACGAACAGGCGTTCACGCCCGCCAGCAATCCCGCTGCGGCACCAGAGATCAGCAACGTCCGAACGATGGGGTGTGACATCAGCGCCTCCCGAGCGGCTCAACGACGAATCGGCTGATAATCGCACGGGAAAACGGCTTCGGGTAGGCGATTGAGCAAACATTCACGCAAGCGACAATTCGCCGCGGAGCCTCGATCAGATGCTCTGGTAGCGCCGCAGCGCTTCGGCGCGCTCGGCGCCGTGGTCGACGATCGGGGCCGGGTAGCCCGCCGGCCGTTCGCTCTTGCGCAGGTGCGCATCGTCGACCGAGCGCAGCTCGGGCACCCACCGCCGGATGTACTCCCCGGACGGGTCGAACTTCTCGCCCTGGGTGGTCGGGTTGAACACCCGAAAGTACGGCGCGGCATCGGTGCCGCAGCCCGCGCACCACTGCCACCCGTGCTGGTTGTTGGCCATGTCGCCGTCGACGAGCTGATCGAGGAACCACTCGGCGCCCCACTGCCACGGCAGATGCAGGTCCTTGACCAGAAACGATGCGACGATCATCCGCACCCGGTTGTGCATGTAGCCGGTCTCGCGCAGTTGACGCATCCCGGCATCGACCAGTGGAAAGCCGGTTTCGCCGGCCTTCCACGACTCGAAGCGGCGTGTCGCTTCGGCGTCGGTGTCGGTGCGGATTCCGTCGAACTGCCGGTTCCAATTGCGCCAGGCGCTGGCCGGCCAGTGATGCAGCACGTCGGCGTAGAAGTCGCGAAACGCCAACTCGCGCAGGTAAGCCTGGGCACCGCCGTGACGAAGGTCGAGATCGGCGACCATGGTGCGCGGATGGATGGCACCGAACTTCAGGTACGCCGACATCCGGCTGGTGCCGTGCAAGTCGGGCCGGTTGCGTTCCTCATCATAGTGCTGTAATCCGTTGGCCACGAATGACTTCCACTGCTTGAGGGCCGCGGCGTCCCCGGCGGCCACGTCGAGTGCGGTGCCCGGATCGGGGATTTCGCATCGCTTGATCCGCACTTGCGCCGGATCGAGCCAGCGCGCGGGCTCGGCGCTCGTCTTAGCCGGTGCCCGCCAGCCGAATTCGCGCCATTGGCGCAGAAACGGGGTGAACACCTGGTAGGGCGTGCCGTCCTTTTTGGTGACCCGGCCCGGTGACACGAGGTACGGCGATCCCGTTGCTATCAGGGGAACGGAATCCAGCGCCGCACGCACTCGTTCGTCACGGCGCTTACCGTACGGCGCGAAGTCTTCGGAAACGTGCACCGCCGACGCGCCGATCTCCGTGGCGATGCGCGGGATCAGCTCCTCGGGCCGGCCGCGCGCCACCAGTAACCGGCCGTCGAGGTCGTCACGCAGTTGGCGCAGCGAGTCGCCCAGGAACTGCAGACGGCGCCGGCCCGACGACGCCTCGAGCTTGGGGTCGAGCACGAAGCAGGCGAGCGCTTCCCCGTCGCCGGCCGCGGCGTTGAGCGCCGGATGGTCACCCAACCGCAAGTCACGACGAAACCATAGGAGCGTCGGCATGATTCAGCGGTTGAGTCGCCAAATGTGGGTGGCCAGGACGGTCGCGAACGAACACCAGAGCGGGTACGCCGACAGGGCCAGCCCGGCCCGCGGGTCGGCCTGCGCGGCCCGGCGCGCAAGGTCGGCGCTGCTGGCCGTCAGCACGGCCGCACCGACCGCCGAGGCGCCCAGTTTGTGGAATCGGAAGAAGAGCCAACTCCATGAGGCGTTCAGGAGAAGGTTCACCCCGAGCGCGGTCGCGTAGCGGCGCGCCTTGTCGTGTCGGCCCGAGGCCCGAAACGCGTCGATGGTTTCCGCGGAGGTGACCGCGATGTCGCCGTAGAGGGTGGTCCATGCCACGGGGAAGGCGGCGCTGGGGGGCTGGTACGGCGGTTTGCGCAGCCGCGCATACCACGTGGAGACGCTGTTCGGGCTGGCGATGCTTCCCGATACGGCGGCGGTGGCGACGGCCAGACCCGTCGCCGCCAAAGTTGACCTGTTCACGCGGTGCTCCGTTCGTGTCGGTTGATTTGTGGTGCAAGGACTTTGGCGGGTTGCGGTTGGCTGGGCCACCAGATGCGATCACCGATGAGGGCGAACAGCGCCGGAATCACCAGCGTGCGGACCACGAACGTGTCCAGCAGGATGCCCAGGCCGACGATGATCCCCAGCTGGGTCAGCACGATCAACGGCAGCACGCCGAGCACGCAGAAGACGGCCGCCAAAACGATTCCCGCACTGGTGATGACGCCACCGGTGGCCGACACCGCGGCGACCATGCCGGCGCGTGCGCCGCGCTGTGCGGACTCCTCGCGGGCGCGGGTGACCAGAAAAATGGTGTAGTCCACGCCGAGGGCGGCCAGGAACAGGAAGGCGAACAAGGGCGTGCTGTTGTCCAGCGCCGGAAAACCGAAGACGTGGCTGCTGGCCCAGCCGCCCATGCCGAGCGCGGCCAGCGCGCCGAGGATGGTCGCGGCCAGCAGCGTGGGGGGAGCGAGCGCCGACCGCAGCAGGACGCAGAGGACGACCAGGATGACCGCGAGGATCGCCGGGATGAGCAGGTGCCGGTCATGGGTGGCCGCGTCGCGGACGTCGAGCGCCTGCGCGTCGGCCCCGCCGACCAGCGCCGCGGGGCTGGCGGACTTCGTCGTATCACGCAGCGCGGCAATGATATTGAACGCGCGCTCGGAAGACGGCGGCGCGTCGATCACCGCTGACCACCTGGTCAGCCCGGACGACGAGCGGCCCGATTCGGTCACCGACACCACTCCCGGGGTCGACGCGATGGCCTGCGGCACCGGCGAGGCGTCGGGGGCTATCACCACGGTGGGATTGGACAGGCCGGCCGGAAAATGCGCTGCCACAACCTCATAGCCGGTCACCGAGTCCGCGTGGACCCGGAACTGTTCGGTCTGCGACAGGCCGATTCGGGTGCCCAGCAGGCCGGTGGCCAACGCCGCCAGGCCCGCGATCGCGACCGTCGCGACCAGCGCCGGTCGCCGGTTCACCCACTCGCCGACGCGTTGCCAGGCGCCGGAATCCGGGGCCGGGCTATCCTCGGCGCGCGGAACGAAGGGCCAGAACAATCGCCGGCCGCACAGCGCAAGCAACGGCGGCAGGATCACCAGCGCGGACACCGCGGCGACCACCAGCCCGCACGCCGCCAGCGCGCCCAGGCTGCGCGTGCTGGGCGTCGAGGCGAACAGCAGGGTGAGCAACGCCAGCACCACGGTGGCGTTGCTGGCCACGATCGCCGGCCCGGCCATCCGCACCGCGCGGCGCAGGGCGTCTCGATGCGCGTCGTGGCGTCGCAGCTCCTGCCGGTAGCGGGAGATCAGCAGCAGCGCGTAGTTCGTGCCCGCCCCGAAGACCAGCACGCTGGTGATGCCGGACGTGGCGCCGTCGAAACTGAGACCGGTCAGCGGCGCCACGGCGGTGCCCACCGCGGCCGCGACCCGGTCGGCGAACCCGACCACCAGCAGCGGCACCAGCCACAGCACCGGTGAGCGGTACGTTGCGATCAGCAGCAGGGCCACCACCGACGCCGTCACCGCGAGCAGGGTCACGTTGGCGTTGGTGAACGCGCTGGCGATGTCGGCGCCGAACGCCGGGCCGCCGGTGACGTGGGCGCGCAGCTCCGCCGGCAGGCCGGTGGCCGCGGCCTTGCGCAGGTTCGCGACAGCGTCGCCGAGCGCGAGGCCCGACAGGTCGGCGCAGACGCACACCACCCCGATGGCGGCCTTGCCATCGGCGGATACCTGGGCCGGTGCGGGGGCGTCGCCCGGCTGGGCGGCGGCCTGCACGCGATCGCGGGCCGCTTGGGCGGCGGCGACGTCGACCGGGCGGAGTGCGGCGCCGTCGGCGCGGCTGACCACCACGATCAGTGGCAGCCGGTCCCCACCGGGGAATTGGCGGGCCATCGCGTCGACCCGAGCCGAATCCGAGCTGGTCGGCACCGACAGCGGGGCCTGGCCGGCCGCGGCGTTTGCGCCGACCAGGACGATGAAAACGATGCCCACGAGCGCGGCGCCCAGCGCGAACAGCCACGAGCGCCGTCCGGTTACGGCCGCGGCGACGCCATCCCACACCATGAGAGAAGTCTTTCAGTGTGTTAAACATTAATCAACTGAAATTTCGCACCGCCGCGGATAAGCTGGGCGGTACGCAATAAGGGGCACTATGGACATTATGGACGCGAGGGGGCGCGGGGTGAGCCGCGCCGAGGTGCCGGCCGCGACGTCCGAGTCGGCGCCGATGACCACTCGCAAGCGGCGGCACATCGACGTCTGCCTCGGCGAGCAGGTGAACTACGAGCACGTCAGCACCGGGTTGGAGCGCTACCAACTGCCCTACAACGCGCTGACCCAGACCAGCCTCGGGGACATCGACCTGTCGACGAAGTTTCTCGGTGGAAACCTGCGGGCCCCGCTTCTGATCGGTGCGATGACCGGCGGTGCCGAGCTGTCCGGGACGATCAACCGGAATCTGGCTGCGGCCGCTCAGCAACTCGGCATCGGGATGATGCTCGGCTCGCAACGAATCATGCTGGACAGCGCGATGGGGGAGCGGGCCGCGGCCAGTTTCGCGGTTCGCGACGTCGCCCCCGATGTCTTGCTGTTCGGCAACATCGGCCTGGCCCAGCTGACCAAGGACGCCGTGCCCGATCTCGCCAAGGCCCTCGACCGGGTGGGTGCCGATGCGCTTGCGGTGCACACCAACCCGCTGCAGGAGGCGATGCAGCGCAACGGTGACACCGACTTCTCCGGCTCGTTGGACAGGCTGCGGGATGCGGCCGACGCGATCGACTGCCCGGTGCTGCTCAAGGAGGTCGGCCACGGGATCGGCGGCGCGGCCGCCGCGGAACTCGTTGGGGCCGACGGGGACCTGCCGGTTTCCGCCATTGACGTCGCGGGCGCCGGCGGAACCTCGTGGTCACGCGTCGAGCAGTTCGTCCGGTACGGCGAGCTTCGTTACCCGCACCTGGCCGACTGGGGCATTCCGACCGCGCGGGCGATCGTCGAGGTGCGTGAGGTGCTGCCGGACATCCCGTTGGTGGCTTCCGGCGGCATTCGCACCGGCATGGACGCGGCCAAGGCGATCGCCCTGGGCGCCGACGTCGTCGCCGTGGCTCGACCGCTGCTGCCCGCGGCGATCGAATCCGCTGCGGCAGTTGTCGATTGGCTGCAGCCGTTCATCGATGAGCTTCGGGTCTGCCTGCACGGCTGTGGTGCCGCGAGCCTTTCGGGGCTGCGCTCCGTCGACCTCACGCCCGCGCCGTCGCCCTGACATGGCGGTGATACTGGCCTACGGGTCGCCGGCCCTGGGGCACCTGCTGCCGCTCGGCGCGCTGTTGGCCGAGCTGGCCGGCCGTGGTCACCAGGTTCACGCGCGCACCATGTCGGCGGGCGTGCCGACGCTGTGCGGCGTCGGCGTCCACGCCGATCCGGTCCACCCGGACATCGAGGCGATCGTCAGCGAGGACTGGAGGGCGCGAAACGCGCTGGGAGTACTGAAGTTAACGATCGACGTGCTCTGCCGTCGTGCGGTGCTCGAAGTTCAGGATTTGCGGCGCGCGGTGGATGCGGTCCGGCCCGATGTGATCATCGTGGACGCGAACTGCTGGGGGGCGATGTCGGCCGCCGACGCAGGCCACATCCCGTGGCTGGTGTTCTCGCCGTTCACGCCGTACCTGCGGTCCCGCGGCGTGCCGCCCTTCGGTCCGGGGCTGCGCCCGTTGCCGGGCCTGCTCGGCGACGCGCGGGACGCCTCGGTGCGGCCGATCGTGCGGCATCTCTTCGACCGGCCGATGTTGCCGCGGATCAACGTCATTCGCGCCGAGCTGGGGCTGCCGCCCGTTGCGTCGGTCGACGGCTTTCTGCGGCGAGCGCCGCTGCTCCTGGCCGTCGGCGGCGAGCCCTTCGAGTACCCGCATCCCGGATGGGCCGGTCTGGTTCACCACATCGGCGCGTGCGCATTCGAACCGGCGGAGGCCGGCACGCCGGATTGGGTGAGTGCCATCGAGCGGCCGGTGGTGCTGGTCAACACCTCGTCGATCAGGCAGTCCGACGCCGAGCTGGGGCGGATTGCGTTGCGCGCGTTAGCCGATGAGCCCGTCCACGTGGTGGCGACCTTCCCGGCGGGCATTCCCCCGGATCTGCCGCGACCATCCAACGCGACCGTATGCCGCTTCGTCCCGCACGGTGCGGTACTGCCGCGGGCCGGCTGCGCCATCACCCACGGCGGGATGGGAACGACGCTGAAGGCACTTGACCGCGGCGTGCCCGTCTGCGTCGTGCCGTTCGCGCGGGACCAGGCCGAAGTTGCTCGACGGGTGGAAGTCGCTCGCTGCGGCACCCGCCTGGCGGCCAAAGATCTCAGCCCGGCGCGGTTGAGGGCGAAGGTGCGCGCGGCGATGACGATGGGGGACGGCGCGCGGCGAGTGGCCGAAGGATTCGCCGCGACCGGGGGTGTGGCACGCGGGGCCGACCTGATCGAGCAGCGGGTGCTGGGGCCCGCAGCCCAGCGGCCGGTGCGCTAGGTGTACTCGGCCAACAGGTTGGTAGCAGGCGTGTCGGCTTGATGTGAAGAGAACCCCCGGGTGGGGTGTGGCTTGTCGAAGGCCCATACCTATTCCGGAGGTTCTCGTGTCCCACCGTAATGCCCGTACGACGTTTCAGGGGCGGCTGCTGATTGTGCAGCGCTACCGGCAG
>NZ_LZHV01000011.1 GCF_001667275.1 Mycobacterium sp. ACS4054 | reverse complement strand
CTGCAACTCCGCGGCAATCGCATTCCACGCCGACGCCGCCGCCATCAACGACCCCGACCCCGGACCGGCGTAAATCCTCGCCGAATTAACCTCCGGCGGAAGAACCCCAAAATCAAACATCATTGGCTCCTTAACCAGTCGCGGCCGCGTTGGCCGCCTCAGTCACCGCGTAGGACCCGGAGCTCATGCTCAGGGTGTTGACGAACATCTCGTGAATGGCCGTCGCCTGGGCGCTCACGGCCTGATACATCTGTCCATGCGCACAGAACTGCGCCGCCGTCAATGCCGACACCTCGTCAGCGGCGGCCGGCACCACCCCCGTCGTTGGGGCCGCCGCCGCGGCGTTCTGCGCACTCAGCGTCGAACCGATGCTTTGCAGGTTGCCCGCCGCCGCGGCCAGTGCCTCCGGCTGCGTCGTGACAAACGACATCTGAAATCCCTCCCTGCTCCTAGGCCCGGCGGCCTTCGGAGAACGGTCCGCGGGCGGGCGTACCGCACGCATGGCTTACTGCTGAGATTAAGTGGGTCACGCGCTGCCTCGCCTCCCTAGTGCCGAGTGTTCATTCGTGTACAACTTCCGTTCACCTGGCCTTTCCTTATCCGGCCGACGGCGGGCGGGTGAGCACGCTGTAGCGGAATCCGTATTTGTGCGAGTAGCCCGCGGCGGCGCCGGCGCGGCGGCCCATGAC
>NZ_LZHV01000010.1 GCF_001667275.1 Mycobacterium sp. ACS4054 | reverse complement strand
CGCGGGGTGCTCACCCCCGAGCTGCGGGCCACCATCGAGGCGGTGCTGGCCAAGCTGGCCGCCCCCGGCATGTGCAACCCCCTCGACGACACCCCGTGCGTGGACGGGGCCCCGAGCCAGGAGGCCATCGACCGCGACGCCCGCAGTACGGCCCAGCGCAACCACGACGCGTTGTTGGCGGCATCACGCGCCCTGTTGGCCTCGGGAAAACTCGGCCGGCACAACGGGTTACCGGCCTCCATCATCATCACCACCACCCTGCACGAGCTGCAAACCGCCGCCGGCACGGGACGCACCGGCGGTGGCACCCGCCTGCCGATCAGCGACGTGATCCGGCTGGCCCGCCACGCCCACCACTATCTGGCCATCTTCGACGACACCGCCCAACCGCTGGCGCTGTATCACACCAAACGGCTCGCCAACCCCGGCCAACGGATTGTGCTGTACGCCAAGGACCGCGGCTGCACCGCCCCGGGCTGCACCGTGCCCGGCTACCTCTCCGAGGTCCACCACGTCACCGACTACGCCCGCAGCCGGCGCACCGACATCAACGACCTCACCTTCGCCTGCGGCCCGCATCACCGCCTGCTCAAACCCGG
>NZ_LZHV01000009.1 GCF_001667275.1 Mycobacterium sp. ACS4054 | reverse complement strand
AATCTTCGCGTTTCTCTGAAACGCAACGCGGGGCCGGGGGCGGCCCTTGGCGCTCCGCGTTTTTCCGGGGGCGCTTGTTTTCAACCTGCGTAGGGGGGGGGGGGGGGGGGGGGGGGCGTCCGGCGGCGGGGGCAGGATTCCCTCGGCGTCGGGCATGGGCAGGAACATGTGGTGCGTGAAGCCCGCCTGGTAGGCGCCGGCGCCACCGATGTGCACGCCACCGCGCTCACCACTGGCTACCGGGGTCCCGTCCGGCAGGGTGGCGGCCGTGTGGCCGCCGTTCCACCCGATCACGAGGGCGTTGGGGGCGGTTCCATACTGAAAACCGCGCGCCAACAAAGCCGCCTCTTCGTTTCCGGTGTTGAACCGGTTGCCGAAGACCGGGCGGTCGGATGCTGCATTGGCAACCCACGAAACGAGCCCCGAGCAATCCGTCCCGGCGGGAGAATCTCCACCCGGAATATAAGGCGTTCCGGACACCTGATTGATCAATGACATCAATGTTGCAAGTACTACCATGGCCGGGGACGCTAGCAATAGCTGCGAATGTTCGCCAAAAATTGTGGCCCACGTCATTCGCTAAGCGGACAATGGCGTGGGCCGCACATTAGCGCAAATCCAGCGTCGCCGCAGATCGCTAGCCAGCAAACTTACCGGCGGGCCTCATTCGGACCAAGTTCGGACTCGGCCATCTCGCGGTCGATGCTCGCCTGGTCCCGCTTCTCCCGGGCTTCCGCCCGCTTCTGCCGGTCGTCCTCGCGCCGCACTCGCTCGAGCTCGCGCTGCGCGGCCGTGCCCTCGCGTTCGTCGGCACACCGCTCCCGCTCGTCCGCCGCTTGTTCGCGGTCATCGGCGATTCGATCGCGATTATCGGCGACCCGATCGCGCCTGCCCGCCAGCCATTCGCGCCTCTTGACCTCGACCTCACGGCGACGGACCGCGTCCTCGCGCTCATCGAGCGCGTGCGCCCGGCCTTGAGGCTCATCGGGTGTGTTGGCGCTGTCATCGACGGCCACAACTCACCCTATCCCCGCGCCGGGCGTCTTGGCAGTGTTCTCTTGGCCTGCCGAAGGACACCCGGCACCGTGTTGGCCAGGTCCGGCCTGACCTTCGCGAAACGCCGGATTGACCGATAGAACCGCCAAACTTGTCGAGGAGTAGGGACTTTGGGAATCCAAGCCAGTTCCCAGTGGATCCCGTTGATCGGGTCGTCGAAGAAGACGGCGTAGTAACCGGGCCAGTATTGCGGGTACTCCTGCGGCTCGTCGGTTACCGGGATGCCTCGATCGGTAAGAAACTCACGGTAAAAGTGGTCGACCTCTCGCCTGCCGCGAGCCCACAGGGCAACGTGGTTAATCCCGACCGCCTGGTTGCGGTGCGTCAGCTTCCCTCCGGTGTGGGCCGGCTGAATGCCAATGTAGCTGTGCGGGTTGGCATTACGCGTCATGTAATACGTCGACTCGTACTCCATGTTCAGAGACGAGAAGCTGCTGTAGCCGAGCCAGCCGAACAGTGCGTCGTAGAACGCGATCGATTGGTCATAGTCCAGCACCGCAAACTCGACGTGACATACACCCCGCCACCGCATCAGGCCTCCCCCACGGCCGTTCGGCCCCGCGTCAGACCGGAGTCCAGATCCCGTTGTTCCAGAATCCCCAATTTCCGGCGCCGGTCGGATTCCACATCAGCTTGGCCCCGGGCGCCCACGGGGGTGGCGGTGGTGGCGGCGGCGCCCAGAAGGGCGTGGGTCCCCAGGGTCCCGCACCCGCCGGGAAGCTCTGGCCCGCCGGCCCTTGCCAGTCGTGGCACTGATGCCAGTCCCAGTTGTAAACGGTGCCCCAGCTCGGGTCCCATGGATTGCCCGGGCACCAGTGCGAGGTCGGGGCCGCGTGGGCCACGCCGCCCGCCAGCCCTGGGCCGGACAACGCCAACGCGCAGCCCAGCACCGTCCCCGTGAACCGCCGGACCCACGGCCGCACTCGCTCCACCATCCCTAAAGCATTTCCCCGGACCGGAATCCAGGCAAGCCCCAAAGTTTGCCTCGATGCCGCGCACGTATTGTCGGGATATGCCGCTGCGGTACGTGGACCCGCATAAGCGACGGGGCGCGTTGTACCGGGCCAGTGTTCGATTCGGGCGTTCGCGCGCGGGGCAGTTCATGGCCCGTCACATCGCGCGCCACACCGATCCGTACCTGTTTCGTCTCACCGGAGGGCGGGTCAACATGGGCGCGATCATCAACGCGCCGCTCGTCACCACGGGCGCCAAGTCCGGCCAGAAGCGGGAGGTGCAACTCACCTACTTCCACGACGGCCCCGACGTCATCTTGTTGGCCTCGAACTTCGGCGGCACGAAACACCCGCAGTGGTACCACAACTTGAAGGCGCATCCGGACTGCGAGTTCGGCGACGAGCCATTCACGGCGCGGCAGGTCACCGATCCCGACGAGTACGCCCGACTGTTCGAACTGGCCAACCGGATCTACTCGGGCTACGCCGACTACCGGGACAAGACGGCGCCGGTGGGCCGGGACATTCCGATCTTCCGGCTGCAGCCGCGCTAGCTGTACTCAGCCATCAGGTTGGTCGCAGTCGGCTGATCGGGGGTAGTCCTGCGAGTGCGCTGTGGCGTCGTTG
>NZ_LZHV01000008.1 GCF_001667275.1 Mycobacterium sp. ACS4054 | reverse complement strand
TAAGAGACAGGGTTACGGCCCACCCCCCGGCTACGGCCCCCCGCCGGGCTATGGTCCGCCGCCGAGTTACGGTCCGCCGCAACTGGTTCCGGGAGCGGTCAAGCCCGGCATCATCCCGCTGCGACCGCTGACCTTGGGTGACATCTTCAACGGCGCGGTCGGCTACGTCCGGGCCAACCCCAAGGCGACGTTGGGGCTGACCGCCATCGTGGTGGTGATCATCCAGATCGTCACGAAGGTGGCCGTCTTCGGGCCGTTGGCGGCCTACGGCCGGTTTTCGAGCGGCCACGGCAAGGAGCTGACCACTGGAGTGATCGGCGCCTGGTTCACGTCGATGGGCGCCGGCGTGGTGGTCGCCTGGCTGGGCGGCATGCTGCTGTCGGGCATGCTCACCGTCATCGTCGGGCGGGCGGTGTTCGGGTCGCCGATCACCATCGGGGAGACCTGGGCCAAAATCCGGGGCCGGCTGCTGCCGTTGTTCGGTCTGGCCGTGCTGGAAGGCGCCGCATTGGCGGTGGTCGCGGGCCTGGTGGCGGTGATCGTCGCCGTGCTGGCGGCGATCGGCAGCGCCGCGGCGGTGATCGTCCTGGGGCTGCCACTCGCACTCGCCGTGATCGCGCTGGTGGTGTGCCTGTACACGCTGGTGTTGTTCGCGCCCGTGCTGATCGTGCTGGAGCGGCTACCGGTCCTCGACGCCATCACCCGATCGTTCGCGTTGGTCCGCAACGGCTTCTGGCGGGTGCTCGGCATCCGGGTGCTGACCCTGCTGGTGACATCCGTTATCGCCGGCGCGGTCGCGGTGCCGTTCAACATCGCCAGCCAGGTCTTCCTGGTCAGCACGTCCACCGCGGGTTTCGTGGTGAGCACGGCGATCGCGTCGGTGGGCGCGGCGATCGGCGAGATCATCACCGCGCCTTTCAATGCCGGCGTCATCGCGCTGCTCTACACCGACCGCCGCATACGCGCGGAGGCCTTCGACCTGGTGTTGCAGACCGGCGCGGCCGGCGGACCGTACGCGGCCGCCTCCACCGACGACCTCTGGCTGACCCGGCCGGTCTGAGGACGAGTGACACGGTGCCCTCCATCGACATCGACCACGATGCCGCCCATCAGGCCGCCCAGGACGAGCTCAACAAGCCGATCTATGCGAAGGGCTCGGTCGGCCAACAGGTAGCCGAATGGCTGAACGAGGTGCTTTATCGGCTGCTGCAGAAGACCGCCCAGCTGCCGGGCGGATGGCTCACGGCCACGGTGCTTTTCATCCTGCTGGGGATCGCGCTGGTGGCCGCCGTTTACGTCGGGCGGCGCACGATGCGCACCAACCGCGGCGGCGACTACCAGCTGTTCGAAGCCGCCCAGCTCACCGCGGCCCAGCATCGCGCGACCGCCGAAAACTATGCGGCACAAGGTGACTGGGCCGCGGCGATCCGGCACCGGCTGCGCGCGGTCGCGCGCCAGCTCGAGGAGACCGGGATCCTCAACCCGGCGCCCGGCCGCACCGCCAACGAACTGGCCTCCGACGCCGGTGCCGTGTTGCCCCATCTTGCCGGTGAATTATCCGGGGCCGCAACGGCTTTCAACGACGTCACCTACGGGGAGCGACCCGGCACGCAGGGCGCATACCAGATGATCGCCGACCTCGACGATCATCTGCGGTTCCGCTCGGCGGCCGGGCCCGGCGCACCGGGGCAAACCGCCACGCCCGACTCGTGGGCGCAGGTGCGGTGATGGCCACCATCGGCCGTCGCGAACCCACCGCCTCAACGGCGGTGCAGCGCTGGCGATCCGGGCGCTGGGTGGTCCTCACGCTGATCGTCCTCGCCGTCATCGCCGGCGTCGATGCCTACCTGACCGCCCCGCGACCCGGCCCGCGGATGGATCCGGCGTCGACGAGTCCCGACGGCACCCATGCGCTGGTGGCGCTCCTGCGCGACGGCGGCGTCGACGTCGTGGTCGCCGGCAGCATCGCCGACGTCGAACGGGCGGCACGCCCCGACGCGCTGATCCTCGTGGCCCAGAGCCAGTATCTGACCGACCCGCTGCTGGACCGGCTGGCGAAGGCGCCCGGCGACCTGCTGCTGGTGGAACCGACGGCGCGCACCCGCAAGGCACTGCTGCCCGGCGTACGCGTCTCGGCCGCGGACACCTTCGACTCCGACCCCGACTGCACGCTGCGCGAGGCCACCCGGGCCGGGCCGGTTCACTTCGGGCCCAGCGACACCTACCACGCCACCGACGGCCGGGCGATGACCCGCTGCTACGGCGGGGCGCTGATCCGCTTCCGCGACGGCGGGCGGACCGTCACCGCGGTCGGCAGCACCGACTTCCTTACCAACGGCGCGCTGTTGGAGGCCGGCAACGCCGCCCTGGCGATGAACCTCGCGGGCGCGCGGCCGCGGCTGGTCTGGTACGCGCCGCACCGGGTCGAGGGTGAATCACCGCCACCGGGTTCGATTTCCGACCTCATCCCGGCGAACGTCACGTGGATCGTCTGGCAGCTGTGCCTGGTGGTGCTGCTGGTCGCGCTGTGGCGGGGCCGCCGGCCCGGCCCGCTGGTCGCCGAGGAGCTGCCCGTCGTGGTGCGCGCGTCGGAGACCGTCGAGGGCCGCGGCCGGCTGTACCGTTCGCGCCGCGCCCGCGACCGCGCCGCCGCGGCGCTGCGCACCGCCACCTTGCAGCGGCTGCTGCCCCGGCTGGGCCTGAATCTCGGGGCGTCGCCGCCCGCGGTGGCGGCCGCGGTGGCCGGCCGCAGCGGGGCCGATCCCGCATTCGTTTCCTACCAGCTGTTCGGGCCACCCCCGGCGACGGACCACGACCTGCTACAACTTGCCCGTGCGCTCGACGACATCGAAAGGCAGGTCACACGGACGTGACACAGTCTCCTTCCCCCGCCCAGACCCCCACCGCCGAGGCGGCGCGAGATGCGCTGCTGGCGTTGCGCGGTGAGCTCGCCAAGGCCGTCGTCGGACAGGAGGGGGTGGTCAGCGGCCTGGTGATCGCGCTGCTCTGCCGAGGCCACGTGCTGCTGGAAGGCGTTCCGGGAGTGGCGAAGACGCTGCTGGTGCGGGCGCTGGCCGCCGCGCTGCAATTGGAGTTCAAGCGCGTGCAGTTCACCCCCGACCTGATGCCCGGCGACGTCACGGGCTCACTGGTGTACGACGCGCGCACCGCCGCGTTCGCGTTCCGGCCCGGGCCCGTGTTCACCAACCTGCTGTTGGCCGACGAGATCAACCGAACCCCGCCGAAAACCCAGGCCGCGCTGCTCGAGGCGATGGAAGAGCGTCAGGTCAGCGTGGACGGGGTGCCGCAGCCCCTCCCCGACCCGTTCATCGTCGCCGCGACCCAGAACCCCGTCGAGTACGAGGGCACCTACCAGCTGCCCGAGGCACAGCTGGATCGCTTCCTGCTGAAACTGAATGTGACTCTGCCGCCCCGTGATTCGGAAATCGCCATCCTCGGTCGGCACGCCCAGGGTTTCGACCCCCGCGACCTGTCGGCGATCAAGCCGGTGGCCGGGCCCACCGAGCTGTCGGCCGGGCGCGACGCGGTGCGGCAGGTGCTGGTCGCCGACGAGGTGCTGGGCTACATCGTCGACATCGTCGGGGCCACCCGCTCGTCGCCCGCGCTGCAGCTGGGCGTGTCGCCGCGCGGGGCGACCGCGCTGCTGGCCACGGCCCGGTCCTGGGCCTGGCTGTCCGGCCGCAACTACGTCACCCCCGACGACGTCAAGGCGATGGCCCGGCCGACGTTGCGGCACCGGGTGATGCTGCGCCCCGAGGCGGAGCTCGAAGGGGCCACCCCCGACGGCGTGCTCGACGGAATATTGGCGTCGGTCCCGGTGCCGCGCTAGTGATCGCGCCGGCGACGATGCAGAGCGGAGCGATGAGGAGCGGCGCCCAGTGATCCTGACCGGACGCACCGGGCTGGTCGCGCTGATGTGCGTCCTGCCCATCGCGTTGTCGCCTTGGCCGGCAAGGACTTTCGGCGTTCTGTTCGTCGCGCTGGCGATTGCGGTGGCCGCGGACGTCGCGCTGGCGGCCAGCACCCGCAAACTGCGCTACATTCGGTCCCCGGACCGCTCCGCCCGGCTCGCCCAGCAGGTGGACGTCGGGCTGTTGATCCACAATGACGGCGGGCGGCGGTTTCGCGGCCAGGTTCGCGACGCCTGGCCGCCCAGCGCCGGCGCGCAGCCCCGCATCCATCCCGTGCGCATCCCGGCGGGGCAGCACCAGCACGTCCAGTCCCAGCTGCGACCCGTCCGCCGCGGCGAGCAGCGCGCGAAGGTGGTCACCGCCCGGTCCATCGGCCCGCTGGGGCTGGCGGGACGGCAGGGCTCGCAGGCGGTTCCGGGCCTGCTGCGGGTGCTGCCGCCCTTCCTGTCGCGCAAGCACCTGCCGGCGCGGCTGGCCAAACTGCGCGAGATCGACGGCCTGCTGCCGACGCTGATCCGCGGGCAGGGCACCGAATTCGACTCGCTGCGCGAGTATGTCGTCGGGGACGACGTGCGGTCGATCGACTGGCGTGCCACCGCGCGCCGCGCCGACGTCGTCGTCCGCACCTGGCGTCCTGAACGCGACCGGCGCGTGGTGATCGTGCTCGACACGGGCCGCACCGCCGCGGGCCGTGTCGGCGTCGACCCGACCGCCTCCGACCCCGCGGGCTGGCCCCGGCTGGACTGGTCGATGGATGCCGCCCTGCTGCTGGCGGCGCTCGCGTCGCGGGCCGGCGACCACGTTGACTTCCTCGCCCACGACCGGGTCACCCGGGCCGGCGTGTTCGGCGCCTCGCGCACCGAGCTGCTCGCCCAGCTCGTCGAAGCGATGGCTCCCTTGCAGCCGGCACTGCTCGAACCCGACTGGACCGCAATGGTTTCCGCCATTTCGCGGCGGGCGCGCCGCCGGTCGCTGGTGGTGCTGCTGACCGACCTGAACGCGACCGCCCTCGACGAGGGGCTGCTGCCGGTGCTGCCGCAGCTGTCGGCGAAACACCACCTGATGGTGGCCGCGGTCGCCGACCCGCGGGTCGACCAGATGGCCGCGGGGCGTTCGGATCCGGCCGCGGTGTACGACGCGGCGGCCGCCGAACGGTCCCGCAACGACCGCCGCGCGATCGCCACGCGGCTGCGTCGCGGTGGGGTGGAGGTCGTCGACGCCCCGCCCACCGAGCTCGCGCCCGCCCTGGCCGACCGCTACCTGGCGATGAAGGCCACCGGGCGGTTGTAACCGCTTCAGCCCGTGGGGATCACGTCGGGCGCGTCTTCGATGTCGCCGGTCTCACCGGCCCTGGCCGCGCGGCGACCGAAGTACACGATGTAGAACAAAAACGCCGCCTCGGCGACGATCCCGATGCCGACCCGAACGAAGGTGGGCAGCGGCGAAGGCGTCACCAACGCCTCGATCAACCCCGAGACCAGCAGGACGCCCACCAGCCCGATCGCCACCGAAACGACGGCGCGGCCCTGTTCGGCCAGCACCTGTCCGCGGGGCCGGTCGCCGGGCGAAATCACCGACCAGCCCAGCCGCATCCCCGCCGCCCCCGCCAAGAACACCGCGGTCAGCTCCAGCAGCCCGTGCGGCAGCAGCAGCCCGAGCAGCAGGCCGCCCTTGCCGGCCTGGAACATCAGCCCGGAGATCAGCCCCAGATTGGCGGCGTTCTGGAACAGCACGATCGGGATCGGCAGCCCCAACAGGACGGCCAACGCGATGCATTGCGCGGCCACCCAGGAGTTGTTCACCCAGATCTGCAGGGCGAACGCCGCGGCGGGGTGTTCGCTGTAGTAGGAGGCGATGTCGTGGTTGACCAATTGCTCGATGTCGCTTGGCGTTCCGACGACCGACTGCACCTCGGGACTGCCGGCCACCCAGAACGCGATGACGACGACCACGGCGTAGAAGGCCACCGCGGTGCCCAGCCACCACCGCCAGGACCGGTACGCGACCACCGGGAAGGACACCGTCCAAAACCGCGTGAAGGTGCGGGTCAACGGCGCGTGGGCGCCGGTCACGACAGATCGGGCGCGCGCGACCAGGCTGGAGAGCCGACCGATCAGCAGCGAGTCCGAGGAGGCCGAGCGCAGCATCGACAGGTGGGTGGACACCCGCTGGTACAGCTCGACGAGTTCGTCGACCTCGGCGCCGGTCAGCGAGCGACGCCTCCCGACCAGCCGGTCGAGGCGGTCCCAGGTACCGCGATGGGCCAGCACGAATGCGTCGACGTCCACCCTGCGCAGCCTAATCGCCCTGTACCGTTCGGTGTTATGTCGGAGGTGGTGACCGGCGACGCCGTCGTGCTCGATGTACAGATCGCCCAGTTGCCGGTGCGGACGCTGAGCGCGCTGATCGATATCGCCGTGCTCGTCGTCTGTTACGTCCTCGGGCTGATGTTGTGGGCCGCCACGCTGACCGAGTTCGACCCGGCGCTGAGCACCGCGGTGCTGCTCATCTTCACGGTGGTGGTGATCGTCGGTTACCCCGTGGTGCTCGAAACGGCAACGCGCGGACGCTCGGTGGGCAAGATCGCGATGGGCCTGCGGGTGGTGTCCGACGACGGCGGCCCAGAACGCTTCCGGCAGGCCCTGTTTCGGGCGCTCGCGTCGGTGGTGGAGATCTGGATGCTGTTCGGGAGTCCCGCCGTCATCTGTAGCCTGCTGTCGCCCAAGGCCAAGCGGGTCGGCGACATCTTCGCCGGCACCATCGTCGTCAACGAACGCGGACCCCGGCTGGGTCCCCCGCCGATGATGCCACCCGCGTTGGCCTGGTGGGCCTCGTCGCTGCAGCTGTCCGGGCTGTCCCCCGGGCAAGCCGAGGTCGCGCGCCAATTCCTCTCGCGCGCAACACAACTCGATCGGCAGTTACGCCAGCAGATGGCATATCGCATCGCCGGAGACGTGATGTCCCGCGTCGCCCCGCCCCCGCCGCCCGGCGCCCCGCCTGAGCTGGTGCTCGCGGCCGTCCTCGCCGAACGGCACCGCCGCGAGCTGGCCCGGCTTCGGCCCGCCACGCCGCCGGGCCCCGCGCCGTGGCCATCCTGGCCGCAACCGCAGGCGGTCCCGTGGCCGGAGCAGGCGCCACCCGCGCAGGCGCCCCCCAATCCCACGCCGGGCGGTTTTTCGCCCCCGGGGTGACGCCCGCTAACCGGAGACGCTGAGCGCCATCAGGGCGACGTCGGCGATCAGCAGCGCCCACCCGAACAGCGGAACGGCAATGCCGCCGCGGCGCTTCGCGGTGAACAGCGAGATGACGATCACCACGACGGCGACCGCGGGTGCGCCGTAGAACGCCACCCCGAAATCGATGCCGCCGCGGCCCAGGTTGGGGCAACTGCGGTCGGCGCAGCCGGCGGTACTCATCACCGCGCCGAGCGCGAACAGCATCACGATGGCGGCGGCGGGCACGGTGGCCAGCGCCAACGCCCAGTTGACCCACGACCACGCGTTGCGGCTACCACTTCCGCGACCGCTGTCACCCCGCCCGGGGCCGGTCGCGGCGGAGGTCCCGCCGCCCACCGTCAGGTTGGAGTTATCGGCGTTCATCCCACAGTTCCTACCCGCCGCCTGGGCGGCGCAAACCGGCCCGGCCATCACAGCCGCAAGTGCGTCGGCGCAGGTCAACGGGATCGCGGCGGCGGCGCGCGGCGGCTGCCGCAACTCAGACGTTGCATCGCGATAGTTTCCGATATATCGTGATATTCCGTAAGCGCGCAGATCGCGCGCTTCCCCGAGAACGTGAGGACTACAACCATGAGCAACCCATTCACACCCCCCAACGGACCGTTCGTCGGCGGATTCGGCTTCGCCCCCGGCCCGGCGCAACGGCGCGCCCTGCACGGCGCCGGGCAGCAGGCCCGGCGCGAATTCTTGGAAAACCTCCGCGACCAGGCGGGTGACCACGGCTTCGGCCCGGGTTTCGGCCCTGGCTTCGGCCCCGGCTTCGGACCCGGGTTCGGCCCGGGATTCGGCTTCGGGCCGGGCGGCCGGCGCGGCGGATGGCGCCGTGGCGGCCCCGGCCGCGGTAAGCGCGGCGACGTCCGCGCGGCCATCCTGGCGCTGCTGGCCGAGCGGCCGATGCACGGCTACGAGATGATCCAGCAGATCGCCGAACGCAGCAACGGGCTCTGGAAGCCGAGCCCCGGCTCGGTCTATCCGACGCTGCAGCTGCTGACCGACGAGGGGCTGATCACCGCCAGCGAGAGTGAGGGCAGCAAGAAGCTGTTCGAGCTCACCGACGAGGGTCGCGCGGCGGCCGAGAAGATCGAGACCCTGCCGTGGGACGAGATCGCCGAAGGCGCCGACCCGGGTCAGATGAACCTACGGGCCGCCGTCGGCCAGTTGTTCGGCGCGGTCGCGCAGTCCGCGCACACCGCCACCGCCGAGCAGCAGCAGCGCATCGTCGAAATTCTCAACAACGCCCGGCGCGAGGTCTACGGCATCCTCGGCGAGGACTGAGCCCCACCCGCAGCGGGCCATGGATCAGGACACGTCGACCCAGTCCAGGGTCCGCTGCACCGCCTTGCGCCACCCCTCGTAGCCGGCGGCGCGCTGCTCGTCGCTCCAGGCCGGCGTCCAGCGCTTGTCCTCGTGCCAGTTGGCGCGCAGGTCGGACGGGTCGGCCCAGAACCCCACCGCCAATCCCGCCGCGTAGGCCGCGCCCAGCGCAGTGGTCTCGGCGACCACCGGGCGGACCACGTCGACGCCGAGCACATCGGCCTGGATCTGCATGCACAGGTCGTTGCCGGTGACGCCGCCGTCGACCTTCAACACCTCAAGGCGCACACCGGAATCCGCCGCCATCGCGTCCACCACGTCGCGGCTCTGGTAGCAGATCGCCTCCAGCGTCGCGCGGGCCAGGTGCGCGTTGGTGTTGAACCGGGACAGCCCCACGATCGCCCCGCGGGCGTCGGAGCGCCAGTAGGGCGCGAACAGCCCGGAGAACGCCGGGACGAAATACACCCCGCCGTTGTCGGCGACCTGGCGCGCCAGCGACTCGCTCTGCGCGGCGCCGCTGATGATGCCCAGCTGGTCGCGCAGCCATTGCACCGCGGCCCCGGTGACCGCGATCGAACCCTCAAGCGCGTAAACGGGTTTGGCGTCGCCGAACTGGTAGCAGACGGTGGTCAGCAGCCCGTTGTCAGATCGCACGATCGTTTCACCGGTGTTGAGCAGCAAGAAGTTTCCCGTGCCGTAGGTGTTTTTCGCCTCACCCTCCGACAGGCACACCTGGCCCACCATCGCCGCGTGCTGGTCGCCGAGGACGCCCGTGACCGGCACCTCGCCACCGACCGGCCCGGTCTGCGCCGAGACGCCGTAGGGCTGCGGCGACGACGACGGGGCGATGGACGGCAGCATCGCCCGCGGGATCGCGAAGAACGACAGCAGCTCGTCGTCCCAGTCCAGCGTCTCCAGGTTCATGAGCATGGTCCGGCTGGCGTTGGTCACGTCGGTGACGTGCACGCCGCCGCGCGGGCCCCCGGTCAGGTTCCACAGCACCCAGGTGTCCGGGGTGCCGAACAGGGCGTCACCGCTCTCGGCGGCCTCCCGCACCCCGTCGACGTTCTCCAGGATCCACTGCAGCTTGCCGCCCGAGAAGTACGTCGCCGGCGGCAGGCCCGCCTTGCGGCGGATCACCTCACCGCGGCCGTCCCGCTCCAGCGCCGACGCGATCCGGTCGGTGCGGGTGTCCTGCCAGACGATCGCGTTGTAATAGGGCCGGCCGGTGCGCCGATCCCACACCAGCGTGGTCTCCCGTTGGTTCGTGATGCCAAGCGCGGCAATGTCTTTGGCGGACAGATTGGCCCGGTTCAACACCGACAACAGCACCGAAGAGGTGCGCTCCCAGATTTCCACCGGGTCGTGCTCGACCCAGCCGGCGCGGGGCAGGATCTGTTCGTGCTCGAGTTGATGGCGCGCCACTTCGGCCCCGTCGTGATCGAAGATCATGCAGCGGGTGCTGGTGGTTCCCTGGTCGATGGCGGCTACAAACTCGGGCACGTCAGGAGTCCATCATGGTCTGCCCCACTCGACAAGCGGCCGCGCTGCTTGCGTTACCGCTGGCAACCCTGTTCCATCGGCGGTGTGGGCGAAGAGGTCAAGCGCACCACGTACGACAGCGCGCAACGGCGGGAATACCAGCGCAAGCTCGAGCTTTGCCTGGACGTCCTGGAAACGATGCTGGCGCGGTCGCACTTCGACTCCGACAAGCCGCTCACCGGCATGGAGATCGAGTGCAACCTCGTCGACGCCGACTACCAGCCGGCGATGTCCAACCGCGACGTGCTGAACGCCATCGGGGACCCGGCCTTCCAGCCGGAATTGGGTGCCTACAACATCGAATTCAACGTGCCGCCCCACGCCCTGCCCGGTCACACCGCGCTCGATCTGGAGGGCGAGGTACGGGCCAGCCTCAACGACGCCGAGATCAAGGCCGGCACGGGCGGCGCACACATCGTGATGATCGGGATCCTGCCCACCCTGATGCCCGAACACCTGGCCACCGGCTGGATGAGCGACTCGAGGCGGTACGCGGCGCTCAACGAATCGATCTTCACCGCCCGCGGCGAAGACATTCCGATCGACATCTCCGGCCCCGAGCCGCTGAGTTGGCACGCCGTGTCCATCGCGCCCGAATCCGCTTGCACCAGCATCCAATTGCACCTGCAACTGGCCCCGGAAAAGTTCGCCGCCAACTGGAACGCGGCCCAGGTACTGGCCGGCCCGCAGTTGGCGCTGGGGGCCAACTCGCCGTACTTCTTCGGCCATCAGCTGTGGGCCGAGACCCGCATCGAGCTGTTCACCCAGTCCACCGACACCCGGCCCGAGGAGCTCAAGTCGCAGGGCGTGCGGCCGCGAGTGTGGTTCGGCGAACGGTGGATCACCTCGGTCCTGGACCTCTACCAGGAGAACATCCGCTACTTCCCGCCCCTGCTGCCCGAGGTGTCCGACGAGGACCCGGCCGCCGAGCTGTCCGCCGGGCGGGCGCCGCGGCTGTCCGAAATGCGGTTGCACAGCGGCACCGTGTACCGGTGGAACCGGCCGGTCTACGACGTGGTCGACGGGCGCCCGCACCTGCGGCTGGAGAATCGGGTGTTGCCGGCCGGACCGACCGTCGTCGACATGGTGGCGAATGCGGCCTTCTTCTACGGCGTGCTGCGCGTTTTGTCCGAGGACGACAACCCCGTGTGGCACGGCATGGATTTCGCTGCGGCGCAAGCGAATTTCCTCGCCGCGGCGCGCAACGGCATCGACGCCCGGCTGCGTTGGCCGGGCCCGGGCGAGGTGGCGGCGACCACGCTGGTGCTGGACACGTTGCTGCCGCTCGCCGACGAGGGACTGCGCCGCTGGGGCATGGACGCCGAAGTGCGCGACCGCTTCCTCGGTGTCGTCGAGGGCCGCGCCCGAACGGGCCGCAACGGCGCCAGCTGGCAGGTATCGACCGTGCGCGCGCTGGAAGCCGGCGGGATGACCCGCCCCGCCGCCTTGGCCGAGATGCTGCGCCGTTACTGCGAGCACATGCACGCCAACGAGCCGGTGCACACCTGGGAGTCGCGGGTAGGTTGAAACCATGACGGGCGATCAGGTCATGGACTGGGACAGCGCATACCGCGAGCAGGCGCACTTCGAGGGCCCGCCGCCGTGGAACATCGGTGAGCCGCAACCCGAACTGGCCGCGCTGGCCGCCGCCGGGAAGTTCCGCAGCGACGTCCTCGACGCGGGCTGCGGGGTCGCCGAGCTGTCGTTGGCGCTGGCCGCGCAGGGCTACACCGTGGTGGGCGTCGACCTCACGCCGACGGCCGTCGCGGCGGCCACCGAGGCCGCCCGGGAGCGCGGCCTGACCACTGCCAGCTTCGTCCAGGCCGACATCACCACGTTGCGCGGCTACGACGGCCGGTTTTCCACGATCGTCGATTCCACGCTGTTTCACTCGCTGCCGGTCGAGGGCCGCGACGGTTACCTGAGCTCCATCCACCGCGCGGCCGCGCCGGGGGCCGGCCTGTTCGTGCTGGTGTTCGCCAAGGGCGCCTTCCCCGCCGAGATGGAGCCCAAGCCCAACGAGGTCGACGAAGACGAACTTCGCGCCGCGGTGAGCAAGTATTGGGAGGTCGACGAGATCCGGCCGGCCCATATCCTGTCGAACGTCGTCGAGATCCCCAACGCTCCCTTCGAATTCCCGCCGCACGAACGCGACGAGAAGGGCCGAGTCAAGATGCCCGCCTACCTGCTGACGGCGCACAAGGCGGACTGATCTCTCAGGCAGACGTTGCCGCCGTCGCGGCGATCAGTGCCTCGGCGAAGGTCTGCAGATCGTCGGCCGTGGTGTCGACGTGCGGCGAGATCCGCAGCACCGGCCCGGCCAGTTCCAGGGGCGCCCGCTGCACGCCCACGAAGGTGGTGAGAATCCGCCGCTCGGCGAGCAGCCACGCGCGCACCGCCTGCGGATCGGCGCCGTCGACCGGGGCGAGGGTGGTGATGGCGCTCGGCTCGTCCACCTCTTCGACCACCGCCCAGCCGGCCACGTCGGCCAGCGCCCGGCGGCTGGCGGCGCCCACCTCGGCCAGCCGCGCCCGCACGGCCTGCGGCCCGTACGCCAGATGCTCCCCCAAGGCCAGTGAAAAGCCCACGCGCGCAGCGATATTGGCTTCGCCGAACTCGAGTTGCTGGGCCACCGTGAACGATCCCCCGAGCCAATCCGGCGCCGCCAGCCTGGGCCGCAGGGTTTCCATCAATTCCCGGCGCACCGCCAGCGCCCCGACGCCGCGCGGCCCGGCGATCCACTTGCGCGACGACGCGTAGGTCACGTCGGCGCCCACCGCGCAGTCGACCTGGCCCAGCGCCTGGGCGGCGTCGACGACCAGCGGCAGCCCCAGTTCGCGGCACAGCCGGGCGATCATCGACAGCGGTTGCACCACACCGCTGTGGCTGCCGACCGCGGTCAGGTGGACCAGATCCGGCGGTTCGTCCGCCAGCGCCAGCGCCGCGTCGTCCAGCAGGACGCGGCCGTCGTCGAGCGTCGGCAACAGCTGACGGTCGAATCCGTGGGCGGCCAACAGCGCCAGGTTCGGGCCGTATTCGCCGGGCAGGCACGCGACCCGGCGGCGATCCGCCGGCCAGGCGCCGAGCAGCAGGTCCAACGCGTTCAGCGAGCCCGTGGTGAACACCACCTCGGCGTCGGGCAGGCCGGCCAGCGCGGCGAACGCGACCCGCCCGGCGTCGAGCGCGGGCACGGCCGCCTCGGCCGCGACGTAGCCGCCGACCTCCGACTCGTTGCGCGCGTGCTGGTCGGCGGCCGCGATCACCGCGAGGCTCTGCCGCGAACAAGCCGCGCTGTCCAGATGCAGTCCGGCCACGGGCAGGCGGGCCGCCCGCCATCGCTGCGCCAACGACCCGTCGGCCGTCACTTCACGGCCAACGACAACCCGAAATCGCCCGCGGCGTCCGTCCACCACCGGGTGCGCCGCAGTCCGGCGCCGGCCAGTTCGGCGCTCACCCCATCCGGGCGGAACTTGCACGACACCTCGGTGAGCATCTCCTCGCCGGCCGCGAAATCGACGGCCAGGTCGAGCGCATCGACGCGGACCCGCTGGTCCCGGCTGGCGCGCAACCACATTTCGATGCGTTCCTCCCCGGCGTTCCAGCGCGCCACATGCTGATACGCCTCGACGTCGAAATCGGCGTCGAGTTGCCGGTTGATCACGGCCAGCACGTTGCGGTTGAACGCCGCCGTCACCCCGGCCGAGTCGTCATAGGCGCGCACCAGCCGGCCGGTGTCCTTGACCAGATCCGTGCCCAGCAGCAGGCTGTCCCCCGGCCGCATCTGGGCCGCCAGGCTGGCCAGGAACTCGGCCCGCGGACCGGGCGTCAGGTTGCCGATCGTCGATCCCAGGAACACGAACAGGCGCCGCCCGCCGGTCGGGATCTCGGTCAGGTGTTCTTCGAAATCGCCGCAGACGGCGTTGATTTCGACGCCGTCGTACTCGCGCTGGATGGCCGCCGCGGCCGTCGACAGGATGCCGGCGTCGACGTCGAACGGGACGAAGCGCCGCAGCGCCCCGCGTTCGCGCAGCGCGTCGAGCAACAGCCGGGTCTTCTCCGACGTCCCGCTGCCCAGCTCCACCAGGGTGTCGGCCCCGCTGGCCGCCGCGACCTCGGCCGAGCGCGCGCGCAGGATCTCGGCCTCGGCGCGGGTCGGGTAGTACTCGGGCAACCGGGTGATCTGGTCGAACAGATGACTGCCCAGCGAGTCGTAGAACCACTTGGGCGGCAACGACTTCGGCGTCTGCTGCAGCCCCTCCAACACGTCCCGGCGCAAGGCCTGGTACGCGGAGTCGGCGGCCAGGTGGTTGGACAGTGTCAGCGTCATCGAGAACCTTCCGGGTGATCCAGCGGGGTCAGCGTGACACCCGTCGCGGTGACTTCGACGAGGTGGCGATCCGGCACATCCTCCCAATCGGAGTCGTTGTCATAGGGTTCGCTGGCCAGCACGACACCTTCCGGGCGGCGCAGGAGCGACAACGTGTCACCCCAGGCCGTCGCCAGCAGGCGAGAGCCGTTGCCGGCCAGGATGTTCAGCCGGGCGTTCGGGTCGGCCGCCGCGATCTCGGTGATGGTTTCACCGAGCGCGTCGAGGCCGCGTTCGAAGATGACGGCCGCGAGAATCGCACTGTCGCAGACCGATTCGGCCCGAGCGGCGACGGGCAGCACCGCGCGGTCGACGATCCCGTTGTGCGAAAGCAACCACCGGCCGTCGGTGAACGGGGCCGTCGCGCTGACTTCGATAGGCATGCCCACGGTCGCCGAGCGCACCGCGGCCACCACGCAATGGCTGCGCAGGGCTGGCGCGATGGAGTCGAACGACACGTCGCCCCACAACGGCGCCTGGCTGCGCCAGCGCCGGGGCACGTTGCCGTCGAAAAAACCGATGCCCCAACCGTCGGCGTTCATCAGGCCGTGCTTCTGGCGGCGCGGGGCATACGACTGCACCCGCAGCCCGCACGGCGGGTCCAGCACCAGCGAGGAGACGCTCACGTCGGCCCCGAGCCAGCCGAGGTGACGGCACATCAGGCGAAATCCTCGACGTCCCAAGCCAATCGGACGCCGGAGAAGATCTGGCGCCGGATCGGATGATCCCAGTTCCGAAAGCTCGGCCGCAGGATGGCGGACTCCACCGCCCACGAGCCACCGCGCAGCACCCGGTAGTCGCCGTCGAAGAACGGCTGCGAATACCGCTCGTAGATCATCGGGACGAAACCCGGCCACGGCCGCAGCGGCGAGCTGGTCCACTCCCACACATCGCCGAGCATCTGCTCCGCCCCGTACGCCGACGCGCCGGCCGGATAGGCCCCGACGGGTGCGGGACGCAACGACGTGCCGCCCAGGTTCGCGAGGGCATCCGACGGCGGCTCGGCACCCCACGGGTAGCGCCGCCGGGTGCCGGTGGCTGGATCCCAGGCACAGGCCTTCTCCCACTCCATCTCGGTGGGCAGCCGGGCGCCGGCCCAGGCCGCGTAGGCCTGCGCCTCGAAGTAGGTGACGTGCTGCACCGGCTCGTCGGCGGGGACGTCTTCGACGTGGCCGAACCGGGTGCGGGTCCGCCCGTCGGCGCTCCAGAACTGCGGCGCGGTCAGGCCGGCGCGCTGGCGATGGTCCCAGCCACGCTCGGACCACCACCGCGGCTCGAGGTACCCGCCGTCGTCGATGAAGTGCCGCCACTCGCCGTTGGTGACCGGCACCCGGCCGATCCGGAACGCCGGCAACTCGACGACGTGGGCCGGACGCTCGTTGTCCAGCGAATACGGTTCGCTAGCGGCGTCCACGCCCAGCACGAACGGGCCGGCGGGCACCAGCACCGAGGTTCCGGCCAGCCCGGGCCGGCCGGCCGGCAGCGCCGCCCCCTCGCGCAGCAGCGGCGCGCCGCTGCGCAGGTTCAGCGCCTGCAGCATGGTCTCGTCGTGCTGGTTCTCGTGGCTGACCACCAACCCGAACGCGAAGTCGTCGCTTTCCTCGGGCAACGCGTCGAGGGCATCGAGCACCGCCGACCGCACGGTGCGGCAGTACGCCCGCGCGCGGTCGGGGGACAGCAACGGCAACTCGACCCGGCTCGCGCGGGAGTGCACGAAGGCGTCGTAGAGGCCCTCGACGGCCGGCGGCAACATGCCGGGCCGGGCCGGGTCACCGGCGCGGAGCAGCCAGAACTCCTCCTGCTGCCCGATGTGCGCGAGGTCCCACACCAGCGGGCTCATCAGCGGGTCGTACTGCCGGTACAGTTCGTCGTCGTCGAATTCGACCAGGCGCAGCGTTCGTGCGCGCGCCCGCGCCAAATCGTCGGCAAGCCTTTGCGCGGACGTCACAGCTCCCCTTGCGCCAGTCGCGCCACCGTGGCCGCGATGCCGTGCCGAATCACGTTGTCGGAGAAGTCGTCACCCGGACATCGGCCCCGTTCGACGGCGTCGAGCAGACGCTGCATCGAATCGCCGAGTTCGGGTGGGGCCAGCCGGGCGGCGACGGCCACGCACTTGGTCGCGGCGCTGTGCAGTCGCCGGTCCCGCAGCCCCAGCCGGGCCGCGGTGTCCCACGCGGTGGCCACCGCCTGGACCGCCTCGGTCGCGGCGGCGGCGGCGTCGGGGTCGTCGAGCAGGGCCACCAACGTGAACACCACGGCCGGCCAGAGTTCGTCCGGCAGGCTGTCGAGATAGCGGATCTCCAGCCACTGCCTCGGGCGGACGGGCGGAAACAGCGTGGTCAGGTGGTATTCCAGGTCGGCGACGGTGGGACGGCGGTCGCCGAGAAGCACGCGCCCGTCCACCCAGTCGGCGAACGGCACCCACTCCATGACCGGCACGGCGTCCGGGGCGTGCACCAGCATGACCGGGGCCTTGAGCGCGTAACGCGCCCAGTCGGTGCCCGGGTCGTCGCCGCTGGCGCCCAGGATGGGCCCGCACCGCGCCGAGTCCATCTGGCCCCAGACCCGCTGCCGAGTGGACGCCCACCCGGTGAAGTCCCCGCACAGCATCGGGGAGTTCGCGGCCAGCGCGATCATGGTCGGCCCGAGGGCGTGCGCCAGCCGCACCCGGTCCGCCCAGCCGGCCCGCGGCCCGGCGTCCAGGTTGACCTGGATGGATGCGGTGGACGTCATCATCGCCGCGCCCGCCTCGCCCGAGCGGCTGGACGCGAAGAACTGCTCCATGGCGCGGTAGCGCGCGCCCGGGTTGATGCGCTGCGGTGCCCGCAGCGGGTCCGCCCCGAGGAAAACCAGACCCAGCCCGGCGTCGGCGAACGCCGACCGCAGCACGGCCTGGTCGCGCCGCATCGCGTCGATCGCGGCAACCACTCCGTCGGCCGGCGGGCCGGACAGCTCGACCGCGCCGCCGGGTTCCACCGTGACCCGGCTGCCACCCGGCAGCGCCGGCAGCACCCCGAGAACCTCGGCGATCTCCTCCCAGCCGGGCCTGCGGTGCGGGTCGGCCGGGTCGTGGCAATGGGCCTCCACCTCCAGGCCGACGCGACCCAGGGGCGCGTCCACGAGGCAGGCGTCGGCGATGAAGCGCGCGGCGGCCTTGGAATCGGCCATGGCCGCGCTGTCCAGCTCGGAGCCCGCGGTAGTGATAGCGGCGAACGTCATATCACGATCCCTTCGGGCCCGAACAGCCTGAACACGCGCCGGCGAACCGCCTCCTCGCGGGGAGCTAAAGGGACGATAACCGCCACTACTTCATCTAGCAGATGGCCCCGACATATTCCCGTTCGTGCCGACTTTCAAGCGTGCTCAGAACGGGCCCCGAAACCCGATTCATTGACCCAGCGCATTCTGCATCGCCCCGGCCAGCACGTTGACCGCCGGTCCGGCGTTGCCAGATTGGCAGACCTTGGCCTGCAACAACACGTTTTCGCGCAGCCTGGTTTGATTGAAACACCGCCGATCGGTGCCGGCCTCCTGCTTGGTCCAGTTCGCGTCGGCCGCACCCGGCGGCCCGCCGTCGAACGACCACACCTGGGTGACGCCGTTGTCCAAATGCACCGCGGTGGTCTGGCGCGAGCAGCCCACCGTCCGGTCCACCACGCGGTGGAACGCGCGACCGGCGGCGTCGCCGGTGGCGAACACGCCGACCGCCTGCTTGACGAAGTGGGTCTGATCGGTGGCCGACGTCTGGGTGACCGCGCCGTTGAAGGACGCCAGGTCCGGGTCGTTGTACACCTCGGGCAGCCCGATGTCGGCCCAGTTGTTGCACACCGGCACGTCCACCCAATCGCCTTGCCCCGGTTGGGTGAACACCGATTCCCAGCCCATCGGGCCGCCGACGATGTTGCCGACCGAGCCCTTGCCCAGCACCGCGTAGTTCACCACCCCGGGTTCCGACGGGTGGGCGGCCGCAACGGGCAGGTCGGCCGCGGCGTCGATGGCGAGAGCGATGGCGATCGCGGCCGCGCGGACCCACATGGTCATTCCAGCGATCATGCCAGGAACGCCGGGGCGCGGTCAGCCCCCTTCTGCCCGCACGCCCTCTTCCACCTTCTTGCCCAGATCGGGATCGACGTTGCGCCAGTACTCGAACACCCGCGACAGCACCGGCTCCTTCACACCCTTGGAAACGTGCCCAATGATGTTGTGCGCCAACCGGTCCCGCGCGGCGTCGTCCAGGACGTCGCGGACCATGGTGCCGGCCTGCCCCCAGTCGTCGTCCTCGGCGTGCAGCGTGTACGCGGCGCGGACCATGTCGCCGTCCGCGTGCCAGCGCACCTCCGCGGCGCGTGCCGGGTCGGCGTGCGGGCCACCGTAGGAATTGGGCGCGTAGACGGGGTCGGACACGTTCTTCATCCGCATGGCACCGTCTTTGGAGTAGCTGTTCACCTCGACCTTCGGCTCGTTGACCGGGATCTGCCGGTAGTTGGTCCCCAGCCGGGCGCGGTGCGCGTCGGAGTAGGAGAAGCCGCGGGCCTGCAGCATCTTGTCCGGGCTCAGCCCGGTGCCGGGCACCGTGTTGTTCGGCTCGAAAGCGGCCTGCTCGATCTCGGTGTGGTAGTCGGTGACGTTGCGGTTCAGCGTCATCTTGCCGACGTCGATCAGCGGGTAGTCGCCGTGCGGCCACACCTTGGTCAGGTCGAACGGGTTGAACCGGTAATTGCGGGCCTCCTCGTACGGCATGATCTGCATCTTGAGCGTCCAGCTGGGGTGCTGGCCGCCCTCGATCGCCTCGTAGAGGTCGCGCTGGTGGTAGTCGCCGTCCTCGCCGGCCAGCCGGTCGGCGTCCTCCTGGGGCAGGAAGTCGATCCCCTGGTCGGTGATGAAGTGGTACTTCACCCAGAAGATCTCGCCGGCGGCGTTGATCCAGCTGTAGGTGTGGCTGCTGTAGCCGTTCATGTGTCGCCACGTCTTGGGGATCCCCCGGTCGCCCATCAGCCAGGTCACCTGGTGGGCCGACTCCGGCGAGAGCGTCCAGAAGTCCCACTGCATGTTGTGGTCGCGGACGTTGCTGGCCTGCAGACGCTTCTGGGACCGGATGAAGTGCTGGAACTTCAGCGGGTCCCGCATGAAGAAGACCGGTGTGTTGTTGCCGACCATGTCGAAGTTGCCTTCGCTGGTGTAGAACTTCAGCGCGAAGCCGCGGGGGTCGCGCCAGGTGTCCGGGCTGCCCCGCTCGCCGGCGACGGTGGAGAACCGCGCCAGCATGTCCGTCTTGGTGCCGGGTTGAAACACCGCGGCCCTGGTGTACTTGCTGACGTCGTTGGTGACCTCGAAGGTGCCGAAGGCGCCGCCGCCCTTCGCGTGCGGCTGACGCTCCGGGATGCGCTCCCGGTTGAACTGGGCCATCTGCTCGATCAGGTAATGGTCCTGCAGCAGGATCGGGCCGTCGGGACCGATCGTCAACGACTGGTCGTCACTGGGGGCGGCGATGCCCGCGTCGTTGGTGGTGAAGCGTTCCGTCATTTCGCTGTCTCCTCGTTTGGTGGGTCGCGCCGGTTATCCGAAGCGGTCGGTTAGGGACGCGGTGCGGGCGCGGCGGGCGGCCTCATCGACGGCCCGCCGGGGCCGCTGACGCCCGGGCCGCTGACCGGTCCGCCGGGGCCGCCCGGTCCGCCGGGCGGCATGGGCACGATCAACCCGGGGCCGCCACCCCACGGGCTGGCCGGGGTGGGTCCGGGCCCAAAGGGGCCGTTGCCCGGTCCGGGGCTGCCGCCCGGCCGGAACATCTGGCCGTGGTGATGGTGGCAGTGGTGGTAATACCCGAACACGAAGGCGCCGGCGAAGAACACCGTGGAGATGATGAAGACGACGCCGGCGACGATGATCACCCAGGCCGCCGCCGTGTAGAGTCGCGGCGGCCGCACCCGCTCCGGGGGCGGCGGCGGGGCCGCGGTTGCGGCGGCGGGCGTCGGGGGGGTCGTCGGCTCGGGTGTCTGGCTCATGCCTTGAATATTGCCCAGGGCCGCGCCGGGCATAACAGGTTGCGCCGACAAACTTGCTGTGAATCGATACCCGCCGGTTAGTCGCCGGCGACGAAGCGACACGCAGCCCGGTGCTCTGGTGAGCACCGGGCTGCTGATTGATCGGGGATTGGGCTACCGGGAGGGGGCGACGGACGACGGAATCTGGCTGGGGCCGGGCGCGCCGGGGGTCGCCGACGCGGGTCCGCCCTGCTGTGCGCCGGGTCCGCCCTGCTGGATGCCGCCTGGGCCGCCCGGGCCGCCCATGCGGTGCTGGTGCATCCACGCCGCGTGGTGCTTGTGGTGGTGATGGCCGCCGTGGTGTCCGCCGCGGTGGCCGAGGATGAAGCCGGTGAAGAAGACGACCGCGACGATGAACACGATCCCGGCGACGATGGCGACCCACGCGGCGAGTTGGAAGACCCGCGGGGCGCGGTACGCCGCCACGGCTTCCGCGGCGGCCGGTGCAGTTGCGGTGGACGACCGCACGGTGGGGGTTTCAGCTGTTTCACTCATGAGACAAATGATGAAGCCGTTAACAATAGTTCGGGCTATGCATTGGTTATGTAGCAGCTGTGAGCCCAGCCCCGTCTGAAACGGCGGGCCGCGCCGGCCGCCGACATCGCCTGGCCCGCTGCGCATTCCTGCCGTTCCCGCGCCGCGTGGCCCGCGCAAATAAGCGCATACCGGGCCACACTCGCGGGCTTAGGATTGCTCTGGTGGTGACCGGCGCCACCGCACCGCCCGCGGCACAAGGAGTACGAGCGGCTATGACGCAGACGCTGAACGTCGAGTATCAGGAGCTCCTCGCGCGCGCCGCCGAGATCGAGCAACCGCTGCCGCCCGTCCCGTCCACCAACCCACCGGGGCCGTGTGGCCTCACGTTCGTCACCGACGCGGCCGCACGCCTCGCGCTCAACGCCGACAACGTGCGGATGTACCTCAAAGGCCTCGAACGAGAGTGGAAGGCCCTGGCTAAGTCGCTGCGGAACGCGGCCAAGGCCTACGAGCAGGTCGAGACCGAGGGCGCGGAGGCGATCGCGAGCACGATGAACAGCGGTTCGTCCGCGTCGACGGTGGCGCCGGCGGTGGTCGTCGCCGAGGAAGAGCCGTGGACCGCGCCGCCGCCCTTGGGGGCGGCGTCGACGATCGAGCTGCCGTACTACGAGGTCCGGCAGGCGGCGGCGGAAATCGAAGCCGGCGACCAGGGCACCGCATTCAGGGCGTTCGCGCAGGAGTGGCAAACCTTCCAGCGGGCCCTTCTCGAGCAGACCAATCGATTCCGGCTGTTCAACAATTGGGAGGGTGAGGCCAGGGACACCGTCGAGCAGAACTTCCAGAAACAGCGGGAGTACGTCATAACCATGGCGGCGCTGTGCGGCGACCTCGCCAAACAGGCCAACCGCGTCGTCGACGTGCACAAGAAAGCGGCCGGCAAGACCGGATACGACGACCAGTACGCGTTGGACGGCGCGCACCCGACGTCCTACGAAGTGGCGCTCTGCGATTACTGGTACTCGTATTACGCGACGAACAACCAGGCCTACTTGCCGTCGGCCATCGACTGGTACGAGAAACTGCAGGCGCAATCGGAATCGGCGCTGAGCTATTACGTGAAATACGCGAACTTGCCGCTGCCGCCGCTGAATCCCCCGCCTCCCCCCAAGGCCACCGTCATCCACGCCCCCGGCGAAGGACCCAAGCCCGAGCCCAAACCCGACCCGAAGCCCGACCCCAAGCCAACGCCGACGCCCGGCCTGACCACGCCGCAGCTTGGCCAGCTCGCGGGAGGCCTGCAGGGCCTCGGCCAGGGGATGCAGGGCGTGATGCAGGGCGTACAGGGCGCCGCGCAAAGCTTCCAGGGCCTCGGGCAGGGGGCCGCGGCCCCCGCGCAGCTCGCCTCGGACACCGCGCCGGTGGACGAGGAAAAGAAGAAGGACGACGAAACGACGGCCGAAGAGGAAGCGAAAGCCGCCGAGGAAGCGAAGGCCCAAGACGAAGCGAAGGCCGCCGAGGAAGCCCAGCGGCAAGCGCCCCTCGCCGAGGGCGCCGCGCCCGGTACACAGACCGCCGGCCCCGTCCCGACCGAGCCCCCGCCCCCCGGCCGGCCGGAAGCGCCGCCGAAGGAGATCGTTCTCTAACCGGCCACGCCGCGGCCCGCGATTCAGCCCGCCGATTCCGGCTTGAACGGGTTGACGGCGAATTGGATGACCCGGTACGGCGCGGCCACCCGGGCGCGGGTGTCCCATTGGCTGACGAAGATTCGTAGCTCGTCAAGGGTTGAACCGGGCGAGATGTACCCGCCGTACGGCTGCGCAAGCCGGTTGTCGTAGGCCGGCGGCAGGCTCTCGGCCGGCTCGGGCCACTCGTCGTGCTGCACCACCGTGGTCACCGGGGCGTCACCCAGCGCCGTCGGGTCGTCGGCGACGCGGACCTCCATGTTGCCGGTGACGGCGTTGAAATAGGACAACACCGCCTTGCCGTCGATCTGCCGCACGCACAGCTCGCCCACCGCGTCGGCCCACAGCGGGGTCGGGGGCTTACCCCAGCCGCCACCCGGTCCGGCCGCCCAGCCCTGCCAGCGGGACCGGTCGGTAAACGATTGCGGGGGCACCCGATACAGCACGACCGGCTCCCTGCGGGTGAAGCTGTCGGCCACGATGTACACCCACCCGGTGGGCGAGTCCGGGGTGGGGATCGGGTCGTAGTAGCCACTGATCTGCGTCTGCGAGCCGCCCTGATACGAGGCCGGTCGCCGCGACCCGGCGACGGTCTGCCACCCCGCCCGCGCGGGCTCGGCCGTCACCAGCCGAGAGCTCTGCGGCTCGAGGTTCTTCGTCGTCGTCACCATCACGTAGTTGCGCCGGTTGATCTGCACCACCCCGGCGGGCAGTTGCGAGGAACCGGTCGGGGTGGGATCGGCCAGCAGCGGATTGCCGATCCCGGTCACCCCGGTGTAGCGGACCCCGGCCGGGTCGTCGACGGACGCGGTGTCCACATGCAGCGCCACCGGCGCATACCAGCCGCCGAACCCCACCCCCTGCCCGGCGAAGCTGTCCCCGCAGACCTGCAGTAGCTCGGTGGGAAACTCCACGAACTCACACAGGTCGGTCGCGCCGATGCCGTAGTCCCCGGTGGGGGTGCCGGTGCCGGCGGTGGGGCCGATCCGCAGCACCTGCCCGGGCGCCAGCGGCTGCACGATGGGCTCGGGGGCCGGCGCCGGCGGGTCGGCGTGCGCCACCCAAAACCATTGCGGCGCAAGCAGAATCAGTGCAAGCGAGCACCGCGCGACCAGTCGGGTGTGGGCTGAGCTCGATGAGCCCACCCGCCGATTCACAGCTGGGCGGCCAGCAGCTCGGCGATCTGGATGGTGTTCAGCGCCGCCCCCTTGCGCAGGTTGTCTCCCGACACGAACAGGGCCAGGCCGCGCCCGTCGGGCACACCCGGGTCGCGCCGGATGCGGCCCACCAGGGAGTCGTCGACGCCCGCCGCCGCCAGCGGGGTCGGCACGTCGACCACCTTGACGCCGGGCGCGCCGTCGAGCAGCGCTCGCGCGCGCTCGGGCGACAGCGGTCGGGCGAATTCGGCGTTGATCGACAGCGAGTGTCCGGTGAACACCGGCACCCGCACGCAGGTGCCGCTCACCGCCAGGTCGGGGATGCCGAGGATTTTGCGGCTCTCGTGCCGCAACTTCTGGTCCTCGTCGGTCTCCCCGGAGCCGTCGTCCACCAGCGAGCCGGCCAGCGGCACCACGTTGAACGCAATGGGCGCGACGTAGGTCTTGGGCGCCGGGAACTCGGCCGCGGAGCCGTCGTGCACCAGCTGCTCGGCGTCCTCGATGACCGCGCGCGCCTGCGTCGCCAGCTCCTCCACCCCGGCCAGCCCGCTGCCGGACACCGCCTGGTAGCTCGAGACCACCATGCGCACCAGCTCGGCCTCGTCGTGCAGCACCTTGAGCACCGGCATCGCGGCCATCGTGGTGCAGTTCGGGTTGGCGATGATGCCCTTGGGTCGGTGGTGGGCGTCCCTCTCGAAGTTCACCTCGGACACCACCAGCGGCACCTCGGGGTCCTTGCGCCAGGCCGACGAATTGTCGATCACGGTCACCCCGGCCGCGGCGAAGCGCGGCGCCTGCACCAGCGACATCGTCTTGCCGGCCGAGAACAGCGCGATGTCCAGGCCCGCGGGGTCCGCCGTCGCGGCGTCCTCGACCTCGATCTCCTGCCCGCGGAACTCCAGCTTGCGGCCCTGTGAACGGGCCGACGCGAAGAACCGCACCGACGTCGCGGGGAAGTCCCGCTCGTCGAGCAACCTGCGCATCACCTGGCCGACCTGGCCGGTGGCGCCTACAACTCCGATCGCAACCATTTACCTGCCCGTTCCCGCATACACCGTCGCCTTCTCGTCACCGCCGAGCCCGAACGCCTCGTGCAACGCCACGACGGCCTTATCTAGTTCGGTGTCCCGGCACAGCACCGAGATCCGGATCTCGGAGGTGGAGATCAGCTCGATGTTGACGCCGACCGCGGCCAGGGCCTCACAGAAGGTCGCGGTGACACCGGGGTGGCTGCGCATACCCGCGCCGATCAGCGACACCTTGCCGATGTGGTCGTCGTAGAGCAGCTGGGTGAATCCGATCTCGTCGGAGAGCGCGTCCAGCTTGGCCACCGCCGTGGGCCCGCTGTCGCGCGAGCAGGTGAAGGTGATGTCGGTCTTGCCGTCCTCGATCTTGGAGACGTTCTGCAGCACCATGTCGATGTTGACGTCGGCGTCGGCGACTGCCCGGAACACCCGGGCGGCGTACCCCGGGATGTCGGGGATGCCGACGACGGTCACCTTGGCCTCGCTGCGGTCGTGCGCGACTCCGGTCAGGATTGGGTCTTCCATGGCTATGTCCTTGATCGATCCGACGACGACGGTGCCGGGCTTGTCCGAGTAGGACGAGCGGACGTGCACCGGAATGTTGTAGCGGCGGGCGTATTCCACGCAGCGCAGCATCAGCACCTTCGCACCGCAGGCCGCCATTTCGAGCATCTCCTCGAAGGTCACCTTGTCCAACCGGCGCGCGTTGTGCACGATCCGCGGGTCCGCGGTGAAGATGCCGTCCACGTCGGTGTAGATCTCGCAGACGTCGGCGTGCAGCGCGGCGGCCAGCGCCACGGCCGTGGTGTCCGAGCCACCCCGGCCCAGCGTGGTGACGTCGCGGGTGTCCTGGCTGACGCCCTGGAATCCGGCGACCAGCACGATGCGCCCCTCGTCGAGCGCGTCCTGCAGCCGCCCGGGCGTGACCTCGATGATCTTGGCGTTGCCGTGGGTGCCGGTGGTGATGACGCCGGCTTGGGAACCGGTGAACGAGCGCGCCTGCGCGCCCAGCGATTCGATGGCCATGGCCACCAGCGCGTTGGAGATGCGCTCGCCGGCGGTCAGCAGCATGTCGAGTTCGCGCGGCGGCGGTGCCGGGCAGACCTGCTGGGCCAGGTCCATCAGGTCGTCGGTGGTGTCGCCCATGGCGGAGACCACCACGACGACGTCGTTGCCCTGCTTCTTGGTCGCGACGATCCGCTCGGCGACACGGCGGATCCGGTCGGCGTCGGCCACCGAGGATCCGCCGTATTTTTGTACGACGAGCGCCACGTTTCTCTTTCCGTTCGCGGACATAGGTCGCAAACAGAATACGTGGGTCCGCGCGCTCGGGTCCGTTCGCCGTCGCCGGGCTACCGGCCGGCCGCTACGACGACACCAGCTGGATCGCCCAGAAGTCGCTGGCCAGGTGGGCCCCGTTGATGGGCGCGCTGTCGGACGCCGACTTGGCCCCGGTCAGGTACTGATAGGGCATGTAGAAGTAGCCGTGGTCACCCCACGAGTCTCCCCACGAGTTGCGAACGATCAAGTGTCCCTTGGGATCCGAATAGCCGACGGCGAGCACGGCGTGGGCCGCGACGGTCGACTCACCCGGTTTGGGCATGGGCATGACGCCCGTGTGCGCGACGGCCTGCGACTCGAAGCTCTCGTAAACGGTGAAGCCGAACACCACGGGCAGTGCCGAGGAGATCGCGTCCTTCAGGTCGCCCAGCGTCTGGATCGCCTCGTATTGCATCGCCTTGTCCGTGAGCGCCGCCACGTAGCAACGCTTCGGCGGCTTGACCGTGAACATCCCGAGGTCATAGGGCCACAGCGTCTCCTGGCAGACCCCGTCGGAGTTCACCGTTTTGATGCCGTCCCTGATGACCGCACCCGAGTCGCTGGAAACGGTGCCTTCGAGCGCGCGTTCGTTGTAGTAGATGAACAGCCGCGACGGCACGAAGTCCGGCAGACCCTGCCGGTCCCGCTCGTACTCCATCGCGGCGGCAATCGCGTTGCCGGTGCAGGAGCCGAGCTGCCCCTGGTCGTAGACCGGTGGCATCGACGGCCGCAGGTCGGCTTCGGCGGGCGCCGGCGTCCGCAGCCTCGCCGTGTACACGCGGTCGCGTACGTCCGGAAGCTGCGGCCGCCAGCCGTAACCGCGAACGTGACTCCAATCAAGCATTGCCTCAACGTCTTTGACGCGTGGGGACTCTCGTAAAGCCGTCATGACACCCTCCTGTTTGTGTGGCTTCCCCGACCGTAGGGCCGGAAGACGCGGGTTGGCGTGAGTAGTGCGGTACTCGATTTCGGCGGCTTGCGGGCTACCCGGGGGCCGGCGGGAGCCGGGCGGCCGCCGCCGTCGCAGCCAGCAGATTTCGATCGACGCGTCAATCGCGGTAGAGTGCTCCTCGTGCAGCGGGTGCTCCTCCTCGGACGCCGCGACGGGGTCTGATCCAGACCGGCCTCCCGTCGCGGGTGTTCGCGATGCGCCGGTCTGAGGTTCCTTCTGACACCCCCGGAGCAAATACCGTGACTTCCAATCCCGACTCCTTCACCTCGACACGATCGATCGTCAAACCCGCGGGCCCGCCGGGGCCCGGCCAGCCCGCGTGGAATCCGCAGCGCGGTTCGGCGATGCCGGTCAACCGGTACCGGTCCTTCGCCGAGGAAGTCGAAACCATCCGCCTGCCCGACCGCACCTGGCCCGAGCGGGTCATCGACCGCGCCCCGCTGTGGTGCGCGGTCGACCTGCGCGACGGCAACCAGGCGCTGATCGACCCGATGAGCCCCACCCGCAAGCGCCGCATGTTCGATCTGCTGGTCCGGATGGGTTACAAGGAGATCGAGGTCGGGTTCCCGTCGGCCAGTCAGACCGACTTCGACTTCGTCCGCGAGATCATCACCGAGGGCGCAATTCCCGACGACGTCACCATCCAGGTACTGACGCAGTGCCGCCCCGAGCTCATCGAGCGCACCTTCACCGCGTGCGAGGGTGCGCCGCGCGCCATCGTGCACTTCTACAACTCGACGTCAATCCTGCAGCGCCGCGTGGTTTTTCGCGCCGACCGGGCCGCAGTGCAGGCCATCGCCACCGACGGCGCCCGCAAGTGCGTCGAGGAGGCCGCCAAATACCCTGGCACCCAATGGCGTTTCGAGTATTCGCCGGAGTCCTACACCGGAACGGAGCTGGAATACGCCAGGCAGGTGTGCGACGCCGTCGGCGAGATCATCGCCCCGACGCCCGACAATCCGATCATCTTCAACCTGCCCGCCACGGTGGAGATGGCCACCCCCAACGTGTACGCCGACTCGATCGAGTGGATGAGCCGCAACCTGGCCAACCGGGAGTCGGTCATCCTGAGCCTGCATCCGCACAACGACCGCGGAACCGCCGTCGCCGCAGCCGAATTGGGCTTCGCCGCGGGTGCCGACCGCATCGAGGGTTGCCTGTTCGGCAACGGCGAGCGCACCGGCAACGTGTGCCTGGTGACGTTGGGGCTCAACCTGTTCTCCCGCGGCGTGGACCCGCAGATCGACTTCTCCAACATCGACGAGATCCGTCGCACGGTGGAGTACTGCAACCAGCTGCCGGTGCACGAGCGTCACCCCTACGGCGGCGACCTGGTCTACACCGCGTTCTCCGGCAGCCATCAGGACGCCATCAACAAGGGCCTGGACCAGATGAAGATCGACGCGGACGCCGCGGACTCCGACGTCGAGGACATGCTGTGGCAGGTGCCGTACCTGCCGATCGACCCCAAGGACGTCGGGCGCACCTACGAGGCGGTGATCCGGGTCAACTCGCAGTCCGGCAAGGGCGGCGTGGCCTACATCATGAAATCCGACCACGGCCTGGCCCTGCCCCGGCGGCTGCAGATCGAGTTCTCCCAAGCGATCCAGAAGATCACCGAGGGCGAGGGCGGCGAGGTCTCGCCCAAGGAGATGTGGGACGCGTTCTACGAGGAGTACCTGGCCCCGGTGTGGCCGCTGGAACGGATGAAACAGCGGGTCGAGGCCTCGGAGGAGGACAGCGGCACCACCACGATCTCGGCGACCGTGAAGGTCAACGGGAAGGAAACCGAGATCAGCGGCGCCGGCAACGGCCCCCTGGCCGCGTTCGTCCACGCGCTGGACGGTGTCGGGTTCAACGTCGCGGTCCTGGACTACTCCGAGCACGCGATGAGCGCCGGTGACGACGCGCAGGCCGCCGCATACGTGGAGGCATCTGTGAACGGCCGCACCGTCTGGGGCGTCGGCATCGCGCCGTCGATCACCACCGCGTCGCTGCGCGCCGTCGTGTCGGCGGTCAACCGCGCATCCAGGATCTAGCCGTCGAAGTACGCCCCCAGCAACCGGTGCACCAGGCCGGCGGGGTCGCCGGGTGCGGCCCCGATGGTGAGGTTGCTGAACACGTAGCCGTTGAGCAGGCGGCTCAGCTCCTCCATCTGCTCGGGCTCGGGCGTATAGCCCGCAGCCTCGAAGACCAGCGTGGCGCTCTTCACCGCGGCGGCCTGGAGGTCCTTCAGGAATGGCCGCAGTTCGGGCCGGCGGGTGCCCTCCATGAACAGCTCGAACCTTGCCAGCGTGAACCGACGGAACTGCTCGTCGGGCACCGAAAGCAGTTGCGTCATCAGCGCTTTGACGCCGTCGCGGGTGAGCGATCCGATCGCCGCCCGGAGGGCGTCGACGCGACGCCAGTGCAACTCGACGGTGCGGGCGGCCGTGGCTTCCAGCAAGGACTGGCGCGTCCGGAAGTAGTTGGAGGTCGTCCCCGCGGGCAGACCGGCGCGGTCGTCGACCTGGCGATGCGTCAGCCCGCCGACACCCACGTCGGCCAGGATGTCGATCGCGGCGTCGAGCAACTGCGCGCGGCGCTCCGGGTTGGGCGGCATCAGTCTCGCAAGCGCAGTCGCCAGAACATGGTCAGGAACGCCGGATAGACGACGAGCAGCAGCAAATAGCTGAACCACATCGGAAACCACGTCACGAACTTCAGGTCCTTGATCACGTAGTCGAGGTAGATGTGCAGCGGCACGCTGCCGGCGATGTAGACGACCGATGCGGTGAACAGTGCCCGATGCCGATTGCTGGAAAATTTGACGCGCCGCCACACCAGGATGCCGGTGATGCCGGCGTAGGTCATGGGCACCAGCAGGATCCGGTCGTTGGTCAGCGTCGCGGCGTGCTGCAGGGTGAGGGCGTCGCCGAAGATCACCCGGTAGAGATGCAGGGCGAACCCGAGCGAGATGGTCAGCATGGCCGCCTGCCGGAAGAAGTAGCCGTGCCCGCGGAAGGACGCCCACCACGATCGCCCGTGTACTACATCTGTAGTGGTACTCATGCCCCGACGCTAGCACTACGGGCGTAGTGGTGCAAGGGGTACTTCAGAACAGCGCGAGCTGCTGGTGCACCTCGGTGGTGTCGGTGAATTCCTCCATGCTGGTGCCGCCGAGGACGACGCGGATCGAGTCCATGAACTGTGCGTCGGAGATCACCGGCACCCCGAGCTGGCGAGCCAGGTAGCCCTTGCCCTGATCCGGCGCCGGATCGTTGCACACCACCAGCGACGTCTCGCCGTCGACGGCGTCGGTGTAGGCCAGCCCGGCATGCAGGATGCGCTCGACGAGTTCCTCGTGGGTGCGGCCGACCTCGGCCGCGAGGGCCACCCGCATCCCCTGGACCAGCGGCCTGCCGCACACATACAACCCGGGGTTCAGATACGGGCAGGGCATCCGCGAGGCGAGCACCTTCAACGGGCGCAGCTCGTCGTGGGTGACGCGGCCGTTGGGCCAGCGGCGGCGGGTCACCGGGTGCACCGGCAGCCAGATGTCGCGTTCGCGCGCCCGCTCGAGCGCCGAGGCGAGCACACCGGTCAGCACCATCGCGTCGTCGAAGGCGTCGTGCGGCCGTTCCTGGGTCACGCCCCAGTGCGCCGCGAGCGTCTCCAACCGCAGATTCTCGATGCCGAGGTCCAACCGCCGGGCCAGCTCGACCGTGCACATGACGGATTCGATGGGAAGTTCCGCCTCGGCGAGCTCGGCTTCGGCGGCCAGGAACGCGTAGTCGAATGCGACGTTGTGCGCCACCAGCGTGCGGCCGTCCAGCACCTTGATCACGTCGTCGACGACGTCGGCGAACTGCGGCTGGTCCTCCAGCATGGCGGCGGTGAGCCCGTGCACGTGGGTGGGACCAGGGTCCACGCCGGGGTTGAGCAGGCTGACCACGGATTGTTCGACGCGACCGTCGCCGTCGAGACCGAGCACCGCCAGGCTGATGACCCGCGCCTGGCCCGGGCGGAAGCCGGAGGTCTCGACGTCGATGACGGCCCAGCCCCCGTCCGGCTCGCTGGCCGGCCGCCCCCAGGACACCCGGTTCATGAATTGAGAATGGCACGTCCGACCGACATCGACTGGTCGCTGCGCTGCCGTGTCGGTCGGCAATTCGATCGTGATCGCGATGCCACTTATTCGATGAGGGCGACCCGCAGCGCCCGGCGCTCTGCACCGCGCTCGCGATCGCCCTGATTCGATGAGGGCGACCCGCAGCGCCCGGCGCTCTGCACCGCGCTCGCGATCGCCCTTAAACTGCCCGGGTGATCACCACCCGCGCCCGCCTTGCCCTCGCCGCGGGAGCGAGCGCGCGCTGGGCCTCGCGGGTGACCGGCCGCGGGGCCGGGGCCATGATCGGTGGCCTGATCGCGATGACCCTCGACCGCTCAGTGCTGCGTCAGCTCGCGACCGGACGCCGCACCGCCGTGGTCACCGGCACCAACGGCAAGTCGACCACCACCCGGATGACCGCCGCCGCCCTGGGCACGCTGGGCTCGGTGGCCACCAACGCCGAGGGCGCGAACATGGACGCCGGGCTGGTGGCCGCGCTGGCGGCCAACCGCGCGGCGCCGCTGGCGGCCCTGGAAGTCGACGAGATGCACGTGCCGCACGTTTCGGACGCCGTCGAGCCGGCCGTCATCATCCTGCTCAACCTGTCCCGCGACCAGCTGGACCGCGTCGGCGAGATCAACGTCATCGAGCGCACGCTGCGGGCCGGGCTGGCCCGGCATCCCGGGGCGGTCGTGGTCGCCAACTGCGACGACGTGCTGATGACGTCGGCGGCCTACGACAGCCCCAACGTGGTGTGGGTGGCCGCCGGCGGCTCCTGGGCGAACGACTCGGTCAGCTGCCCACGCAGCGGCGAGGTCATCGTCCGCGACCAGGGCCACTGGTACTCGACGGGGGCCGACTTCAAGCGGCCCAGCCCGCAGTGGTGGTTCGACGAAGAAACGCTGTACGGGCCCGACGGGCTGGCCCTGCCGATGCGGTTGGCGCTGCCGGGCGCGGTGAATCGCGGCAACGCCGCCCAGGCCGTCGCCGCCGCCGTCGCGCTGGGTGCCGACCCGGCGAAGGCGGTGGCGGCCGTTTCGGGCGTCGACGAGGTCGCAGGCCGCTACCGGACCGTCCGAGTGGGCGCGCACGAGGCGCGAATCCTGCTCGCCAAGAACCCAGCCGGTTGGCAGGAGGCGCTGTCGATGGTCGACAAGCAGGCCGCCGGGGTGGTGATCTCGGTCAACGGGCAGGTGCCCGACGGCGAGGACCTGTCCTGGCTGTGGGACGTGCGCTTCGAGCACTTCGAAGAGACCGCCGTGGTCGCCGCCGGCGAACGCGGCACCGACCTGGCGGTGCGCCTCGGGTACGCGGGGGTCGAACACACGCTGGTGCACGACACCGTGGCGGCCATCGCGTCGTGCCCGCCCGGGCGGGTCGAGGTCGTCGCCAACTACACCGCCTTCCTGCAGCTGCAACGGGCGTTGGCGCGCCATGGCTGACTCGACCGTGCGGATCGGGCTGGTGCTGCCCGACGTGATGGGCACCTACGGCGACGGCGGCAACGCGCTGGTGCTGCGCCAGCGGCTGCGGTTGCGGGGCATCCCAGCCGAGATCGTGGAGATCACGCTGGCCGACCCGGTGCCGGATTCGCTGGACCTCTACACCCTGGGCGGGGCGGAGGATTACGCGCAGCGGTTGGCCACCCGGCACCTGATCAAACATCCGGGGCTGCAGCGCGCCGCGGAGCGGGGGGCGCCCGTGCTGGCGATCTGCGCGGCCGTCCAGGTGCTCGGCCGGTGGTATGAGACGTCGGCGGGCGAACGGGTCGACGGTGTGGGCATGCTCGACGCCACCACCTCGCCGCAGGATGCCCGCACCATCGGCGAGCTGATCACCAAGCCGCTGCTGCCCGGGCTGACCCAACGGCTCACCGGTTTCGAGAACCACCGGGGCGGCACCGTTCTCGGTCCCGCGGCGTCGCCGCTGGGCGCGGTGACCAGGGGCGCGGGCAACCGGGCGGGCGACGGCTTCGACGGCGCGGTGCAGGGCAGCGTCGTCGCCACCTATATGCACGGGCCGTGCCTGGCCCGCAACCCCGAACTGGCCGACCTGTTGCTGGGCAAGGTGGTGGGTGACCTGGCGCCGCTGGACCTGCCGGAGGTGGAGTTGTTGCGCCGGGAGCGATTGGGGGCGCGCTGACGTGAGGAAAGACATCGCCAGGAGCAGTCGGCCGGGGTTGGCAGGCGGCAGCGCCCTGCTCGTCACGGCCGCATTGATCGCGCCGGTGCCCGCGCACGCCGCCCCGGAGGTGCCCAGCGGCCGGTACACCGTGCTCTATACCGACAGCGACAAGTCGACCAATTGGATGTTCGCCCCGTGCGGGTCTGATTGCACGCTGGCGACCTCGCAGGACGGCGGGACGTTCGTCATCAGCTGGGAGTTCGACCTCGCGAACGGACGCTGGACCCACAGCGGCGCGACGCAGGCGCCGTGCGCGAACGGAGCCTCCGTCCCGGCAACCGTCGACTACAGCTTCGACGCCGTGTCCCTCGCGGGTGAGGGCCGGACGACCACGGCGGACGGGTGCGGCGGTCCTGGCTCGACCGTCACGCGCCCGTTCCGGTTGATCAAATCCTGAGCGACCTCAGACCATCGCCCGGCGGCCGGCGAGCGCGCGACCGAGCGTGAGTTCGTCGGCGAACTCCAGGTCGCCGCCCATCGGTAGGCCGGACGCGATCCGGGTGACCGCCAGCCCCGGGATGTCGCGCAGCATCCGGACCAGGTAGGTGGCGGTGGCCTCGCCCTCGGTGTTGGGGTCGGTCGCGATGATCACCTCGGTGATGTCGACGCCGTCGACCCGCTCCCCGATCCGGCTCAGCAACTCGCGGATCCGCAGCTGCTCGGGCCCCACTCCGGACAGCGGATCGAGCGCACCGCCCAACACGTGGTAGCGGCCGCGGAACTCTCGGGTGCGCTCGACGGCCTGCACATCCTTGGGCTCCTCGACGACGCAGACCAGGGAGCCGTCCCGACGCGGATCCGAGCAAATCCGGCAGCGCTCGTTGTCGGAGACGTTGCCGCACACCGCACAGAACCGCACGCCGTCGCGCACCTTCCCCAGCGCCGCGGTCAGCCGGTCGATGTCCGGCGGTTCTACCGACAACAGGTGGAAGGCGATGCGCTGCGCACTCTTGGGCCCGATACCCGGCAGCTTGCCGAGCTCGTCGATCAAATCCTGGACGGGTCCTTCAAACATGAACGATCTAAAGCCCCGGCGCCGGAGCCGGTGGCTGGCCCGGCGGGGGCCCGCCGAATCCGCCGGCCAGCGCCCCCAGCCGCTCCTGCGCCATGCGGGTGACCTGCGTGGAGGCGTCGGACATGGCCCCGACGATCAAGTCTTGCAGCGTCTCGACGTCGCCGGGGTCGACCACTTTGGGATCGATCTGCACCGCGACCACCTCGCCGCTGCCCTTCACCGTCACCCGGACCAGGCCGCCGCCGGCCTCGCCGTGCACCTCGGCGTTGGCGAGTTGTTGCTGGGCTTCCATCAACTTCTGCTGCATCTGCTGCGCCTGGGCCAGCAGCGCCGACATGTCGCCTCCGGGTTGCATGACAGTCCCCTCGCATCTTGGTCTCGAGTTGGTTTCGCCTGCGGGTGTCCGGCGATTCGAAACACCCAGCGTAGACCGCGCGAGGCTACCTTTGCGCCGTGGACCTACGAGCGAGCAGGCGTGTCGGCATCAGGTTGGTCATCGGTGTGCTGGTTGCCGCTGCGGCGGCGATCACCCCGTCCACGGCGCCCGCCGCGTGGGCGGTCCCGTCCAACATCGCCGGCATGGTGGTCTTCATCGATCCCGGCCACAACGGTTCGAACGACGCCTCCATCAACCGGCAGGTGCCCACCGGCCGCGGCGGAACCAAGGACTGTCAAGCCAGCGGGACGTCGACCAACAGCGGCTATCAGGAACACACCTTCACCTGGGACACCGCCCTGCGGGTCCGCGCGGCGTTGAACGCCCTGGGCGTCCGGACCGCGATGGCGCGGGGCAACGACACCGGCCTGGGCCCCTGCGTCGACGAGCGCGCCAACATGGCCAACGCGCTGCACCCCAACGCGGTTCTGAGCATCCATGCCGATGGCGGACCGGCGTCGGGCCGGGGGTTCCACGTCAACTACTCCGCCCCGCCGCTCAACCAGGTGCAGGCCGGGCCGTCGGTGCAGTACGCCCGGATCATGCGCGACCAGATGCAGGCCTCCGGGATCCCGCCGGCCAACTACATCGGGCAGAACGGGCTGTACGGGCGCTCGGACCTGGCCGGGCTCAACCTGGCGCAGTACCCGTCGATCCTGGTCGAGTGCGGCAACATGAAGAACCCCGCCGATTCTGCGCTGATGGAGTCGGCCGAGGGCCGGCAGAAATACGCCGACGCGATGGTCCGCGGCGTCGCCGGTTTCCTGGCCTCCCAGGGCCAGGCGCAGTAGAGCGCCCGCCGCGGAAGCGGTTCTCCGCCGGGCCGTCCGACCAATCCCGGCTTAACACCTGGCTAACACACCGATCGCTTCGAGGAATTTGCCTCAACGCGGCGCGCGCCCAGGTCACCTTCTGTATGGTTTGTTGCACGCATGTCGACTTGCGGTGTGGGAGAACCGATGATCGTCACTCTGTCGACAACGACAATGACAACGCGCTCGCCGCGGCCGGTGCCAACCGGCGCGGGACGGGTCGGGGCGGGGCTTCGCCGAGGCTTCGGCCACCTGCCGGACGGGCGAGAACGCGCCCATCTGCGCTGCATGCGTGCGCCGCGGCCGGCCCAATTGAATATCGAAGCCGACGAAGGAGCGACAGCGGCCGCCCCGGCGCGGCCACCGGGATATAGGGCTTCGAGGCTGGGCAAGGCCGGATGAAATTAGCGGGCCGGACGCGTCCACTGCTGGGGCGGCAAACGGGAGCGTGGCCTTCGCGGGCATCGGGTCACTCCCGCGCGTACTGGCGGCCCGTTCTGTCGGTGGAGAACGGTGCCCATTTGCTTAGGAAGGTCACGAGCAAAGCACGGCGAGAGCACGAACGGCGGGGATTCACCAACCGATTTGGGCTCGAACGCGCGTACCGCCCCGTCGGATAAGGAGAGGGTGAACGGCCGTGGAGCTAGCGGGTGCCACTTCCACTGCTGTCATCGGCATGGCCTGTCGACTGCCGGGCGGAATCGACTCTCCCGAGCGGTTGTGGGAAGCGTTGCTGCGGGGGGATGACCTCGTCACCGAGGTGCCCCCGGAACGGTGGGACGCCGAGGAGTACTACGACCCGCAGCCGGGGGTGCCGGGTCGCTCGGTGACCAAGTGGGGCGCCTTCCTCGACGACGTCGCCGGGTTCGACTGCGACTTCTTCGGGATCACCGAGCGCGAGGCCGTCGCGATCGACCCACAGCACCGTTTGCTACTGGAAACCTCTTGGGAGGCAATGGAACACGCGGGGCTGACGCGCGAGACCGTGGCCGGCTCGCTCACCGGGGTGTTCGTCGGCTTGACGCACGGCGACTACCAGCTGCTGGCCGCCGACGCGCATGCCGTGGAGGGCCCGTACGGATTCTCGGGCAGCAGCTTCAGTTTGGCGTCCGGCCGCATCGCGTACGCGTTGGGCGTCCACGGCCCGGCGATGACCGTGGACACCGCATGTTCGTCGGGGCTGACGGCGGTGCACCTGGCTTGCCAGAGCCTGGGCAACGGGGAAAGCGACCTCGCCCTCGCGGGCGGCGCCACCGTGATCCTGGATCCGCGAAAGTTTGTGGCGGGCTCGGCGGAAGGCATGCTGTCCCCCTCCGGGAGATGTCACGCGTTCGACGTCGCGGCCGACGGGTTCGTCTCCGCCGAAGGCTGTGTGGTGGTGCTGCTCAAGCGGTTGTCCGATGCGCTGCGCGACGGTGATCGCGTCCTTGCCGTGATCCGCGGCTCCGCCGCCAATCAAGACGGCCACACCGTGAACATCGCGACCCCGTCGGTCGCCGCGCAGACCGCGGTGTACCGGGCGGCGCTGGCCGCTGCCGGCGTCGACGCCGGCAGCATCGGCATGGTGGAGACCCACGGCACCGGAACGCCGGTCGGTGACCCGGTCGAATACGCAAGCCTGGCAGCGGTTTACGGCGCGGACGGCCCCTGTGCGCTGGGCGCGGTCAAGACCAATCTCGGGCATGCCCAGGCGGCGGCCGGCCCGATCGGCCTGATGAAGGCGATTCTGGCCGTGCAGCACGGCGTGGTGCCGAAGAATCTGCACTTCACCAACCTCCCCGACGAGATGGCCGCGATCGACACCAATCTTTTCGTGCCGCAATCGATTACCCCCTGGCCCGACATCGGCCGGCATCCCCGGCGGGCGGCGGTGTCCTCCTATGGGCTGTCGGGAACCAACGCTCACGTCATCGTCGAGCAGGCGCCCGAACCCCTTGCCGATCAAATCGTTTCGCCCGAGCCGGTGGCGGCGGCCCCGCTGGTGTTTCCGCTGTCATCGAGCTCGGCCGGTGAACTGCGCCGCACCGCAGGCAGGCTGGCCGACTGGCTGGCGGCACGCGAGGACGTGAAGTTACCGGACCTGGCCTACACGCTGGCGCGTCGGCGCGCGCACCGCCCGGTGCGCGGCGCCGTCATCGCGGGCGGCCGCCCGGAGCTCATCGAGGCCTTGCGTGAGATGGCCGCCGGCGACAGTCCCTGCCAGGCCGCGACCGGCCAGGACGACCGCGGCGCGGTGTGGGTTTTCTCGGGGCAGGGCTCGCAATGGGACCGGATGGGCGCTGAATTGCTCACGGCTGAACCGGTTTTCGCCGCGACCGTCGCCGCCGCCGAGCCCCTGATCGCCCACGAGTCGGGATTTTCGGTGACCGAGGCGCTGGCCGGCTCGCAGCCCGTCACCGGTATCGATCGGGTTCAGCCAACGCTGTTCACCATGCAGGTCGCGCTGGCCGCCACCCTGCGCGCGCACGGCGCGCACCCCGGCGCGGTCATCGGACATTCCCTGGGCGAGGTCGCCGCCGCCGACGCCGCCGGGGCCCTGTCGCTTCAGGACGGGGCGCGTGTCATCTGCCGGCGCTCGCGGCTGATGTCCCGCATCGCCGGAGCCGGCGCCATGGCGTCGGTGGAACTGCCTGCCCAGCAAGTGCTTTCGGAGTTGGTCGCCCGTGGCGTCGACGACGCCGTGGTGGCGGTGGTGGCCTCGCCGCAGTCCACGGTGATCGGCGGTGCCACCCAAACGGTCCGCGACATGGTCGCGGCCTGGGAACTTCAGGACGTGATGGCCCGCGAGATCGCCGTCGACGTCGCCTCGCATTCCCCGCAGGTCGATCCGATCCTCGATGACTTGGCCGACGCGCTCGCGGAGCTGCGTCCGATGCCGCCGGACGTCCCCTTCTTCTCGGCGACGTTGTACGACGCGCGCGAGCGGCCGGTGTGCGACGCCGAGTATTGGGTGCAAAACCTCCGCCAGATGGTGCGGTTCGCCCCGGCGGTCCGCGCCGCCCTCGAGGAGGGGTACCGGGTCTTCGCGGAACTGGCGCCGCACCCGTTGCTCACCCATGCGATCGAGCAGACCGCCCGCAGCCTCGAGATGCCGCTGGCCGCGCTGGCCGCGATGCGCCGCGGCCAGCCGATGCCGCACGGGCTGCGCGGCTTCGTGGCCGAGCTGCACAGCGCGGGCGCCGCGGTCGACTTCGCCGTGCTCTCCCCGAGTGGCCGGCTGGTGGATGCGCCGCTGCCGACCTGGACCCACCGTCGGCTGTTGTTGGGCCGGGGTGAGCGGGAACCGTCGACGCGGGGAGGCACCATTGCGGTCCATCCCCTGCTGGGCGCGCACGTGCGCCTCCTGGAGGAACCCGAACACCACGTCTGGCAGGCCGAGGTCGGCACCGCCGCCCAGCCGTGGCTGGGCGATCACCAAATCCGCGACGTCGCCGTGCTTCCCGCGGCGGCGTACTGCGAGATGGCGCTGGCCGCCGCGCGCACCGTGCTCGGCGACCCCGCCGAGGTGCACGACCTGCGCTTCGAACAGGCGCTGCTGCTGGACGAGCAGACCACCGTCAGCGCCTCGGCGACGGTGTCATCGCCGGGCACCGTCGCGTTCGCCGTCGAAACCAAACAGCAAGGGCCCCATGCGACGGCGGTCCTGCGCGCCGCCGCCGACGAGCGGCCGTCCACCCGCGACGTGCCCGCGCTGCTTGCCGCCCACCCGTGCCGCGAGGACGGCGCAGAGGTGCGCGCACGCCTCGACCGGCGCGGTCTTCGGTACGGCCAGGCATTCAGCGGCCTGATCACGTTGCACACCGGTGAGCAGGAAACCGAAACCGTGCTGGCCGAGGTCACCCTGCCCGGCCAAATCCGTTCACAACAACAGGCTTACGGGGTGCACCCGGCGTTGCTCGACGCGTGCTTCCAGTCGATCGCGGCCCACCCGCGGGTGCAGGCCCTGGGCCAGGACGTGTTGGCGCTGCCGCTCGGCATCGGACGGATTCGTTCCCACGGCGCGGCCAAGACCGCCCGCTACTGCTACACGCGGGTGACCAGAGCCGACACCTCCGGGGTGGAGGCCGACCTCGACATCCTCGATGGTGATGGGGTGACCCTGCTGACGTTGCAAGGGCTGCGGTTGGGCACCGGGGCATCCGCCGCCGAGCACCACGATCGCCTGTTGGCGCAGCGGTTGCTGAGCATCGAATGGCGACAGCGGGACTTGCCCGAGGCGCAGTACGCCAACGCCGGGACCTGGCTGCTGGTCAACACCGCGAGCGATCTGGGTTTGACGGATGCGCTGAAACGCGCTGGCGGGCAATGCATCACCATGTGCTGGCCACCTGGCGCCGATCACGTCGCGGCCGCCACGGAGCTCCGCGATCAACTGCGCCGTGGCGGATTCAGCGGGATGGTGGTGCTGGCGGGATCGCGAACCGACGCAACCGATGACGAATCCCCGCGGGTGGGCTGTGAATCCGTGCAGCATCTGGTCCGCATCACCCGCGAATTCGCGGACTTCCCCGCGGCCCTTCCGCGTCTCTACGTCGTGACACGTAACGCCCAGACGGTGGTGGCCGGTGACGTGGCCAACCTGGAGCAGGCCGGGCTGCGCGGCTTGGTGCGGGTGATCGGCACCGAAAATCCGCACCTGCGCGCCACGCAGATCGACGTGGACCAAACCACCGACCCCGAGCACCTGGCCCGGCAACTGCTCAGCGGGTCGGACGAGGACGAGACGGCGTGGCGAGAGGACACCTGGTATACGGCGCGGTTGTCCCCCGCCCCGCTGCGCCCCGAGGAGCGGCGCACCTCCGTCGCCGACCTCGGGCAGGACGGGATGCGTCTGCAAATCGGCGCCGCAGGTGACCTCGGGTCAATGGAACTCGTCTCCTGCGAACGCGTTTCGCCCGGGCCGGGTCAGATAGAGGTCGCGGTCAGCGCTTCGGGAATCAACTACCACGACCTGCCGGCCGCGCTGAACGGTGACCCGCGGCGGCCGCCGGGTACCGACTTCGCCGGAGTGGTGACCGCGGTCGGCCCCGGCGTCGCCGGGCCCAAGGTGGGCGATCGCGTCGGGGGTCTGTGCGACGGGGGCTGTTGGGGCACCTTCGTCACCTGTGACGCGCGCCTGGCGGTCACCCTGCCGGCCGGGCTGTCCGACGAAGCGGCGGCGGCGGTTCCGACGTCGCACGCCGTCGCGTATCACGGATTACACCAGCTGGCCCGCATGAAGGCCGGTGATCGGGTTTTGATCCACTCCGCGACCGGTGGGGTCGGGCAGGCGGCGATCGCGATGGCCCGCGCCGCGGGCGCCGAGGTCTTCGCCACCGCCGGCAGCGAGGCGCGCCGGGAACTGTTGCGAGACAACGGCATCGATCGCGTGTACGACTCGCGAGACACCGCTTTCGCCGAACTGATACGCCGGGACACCGATGGGTACGGCGTGGACATCGTGCTCAACTCGGCGCCCGGCGCAGTCCAACGGGCCGGAATCGAATTGCTCGCGCCCGGAGGGCGATTCATCGACATCAGCGGGCACGAGGCCCGCCTAAGCCAATTCCCCGCGCGCAACCTCGCCTTCCACAGCGTGGATGTCAAGTTGCTGGCGGCCAGCCAGCCAGACCACGTACATGCCCTGCTGACAACGGTGTACCGGCTGATAGCGGACGGCGCGCTCCCGACGCCGAGCAGCACGCACTGCCCGCTTGCCGAGGCCGACAGCGCCCTTCGCATGATGCAGAGCGCCCGGCACATCGGCAAACTCGTGCTCGACGTACCCCACAGCGGCATGCGCCGGGTGGTGGTGCCGCCGGCCCAGGTCCCCGTCTTCCGACGCGATGGCGCCTACCTCATCACCGGCGGGCTCGGGGGCCTGGGGCTATTCCTGGCGGAGAAGATGGCGGCCGCTGGCTGCGGCTGCATCGTGCTGTGCTCGCGATCCCAGCCAACACAGGACCAACTGGAGACCATCGAGCGCATCCGGACGAGCGGTACCGACGTCGCGGTGGAGTGCGGCGACATCGCCCAGCCCGGCACCGCGCAGCGTCTGGTCGCCGCCGCGACCGCCACCGGCCTTCCGGTGCGTGGGGTGCTCCACGCGGCCGGGGTTGTTGAGGATGCCACGCTGGGCAACATCACCGACGACCTTGTCGAGCGTGGCTGGACGCCAAAGGTTTACGGCGCATGGCACCTGCACACCGCCACCGCCGGCCAACCCGTGGACTGGTATTGCTCGTTTTCCTCCGCCGCGGCGCTGGTGGGCTCCCCGGGGCAGGGCGCCTACGCCGCGGCCAACAGCTGGCTCGACGCCTTCACCCACTGGCGGCGGGCTCAGGGCCTGCCGGCCACCACCATCGCCTGGGGCCCCTGGGCGCAGATCGGGCGGGCCACCGCCCTGGCCGAAAGTTCCGACCTGGCAATCCATCCCGACGAGGGCGCCTACGCATTCGAAGCGCTGCTGCGCCACGACCGCGCCTACACCGGGTACGCGCCCGTCACCGGCTCCCCATGGTTGCAGCTCGTGGCCGAGCGCAGCCCGTTCGCCGAAGCGTTCCGGTCCGCGGGGAACCCCACGGGCACAAGCAAGCTGCGCGCCGAACTCGACGGGTTGCCATTGGATGAATGGCCCACCTCGCTGCGTCGCCTGATCTCCGACCAGGTCAGCCTGATCCTGCGCCGCAGCGTCGACCCCGATCGCCCGCTCTCCGGATACGGCATGGACTCACTCGGTGCGCTCGAACTGCGCACCCGCATCGAATCCGAAACGGGGGTGCGCATCCCATCCGCTGACATCTCCACTATCACGATCCGTGGTCTGGCGGCCCTGCTGTGCGAGAAGCTCGCGCCCGCGGAGGTCGCCTGATGTCGAGCACATCGATGCAAGCCGACGAGCGCCGACTTCCGCTGACACCGGGACAGCTGGACATCTGGCTCGCCCAGGAAACGGGCCGCTCCGCGACCGACTGGCAACTCGGCCTGTTCGTGAAGATCGAGGGCCGGGTCGAGCGGAAACCCCTTGAGTGGGCGATCCGCCGAGCGCTGCGCGAGGCCGAGCCCGTCAGGGCCACGTTCTTCACCGAGGACGGCCAGGTTCTGCAGAAGACGATCGATGAGCCCGACGTCGAGCTCGCTTTCCATGACCTGCGCGGCTCGGATCACGCCGTACAGGAGGCCCGCGAAATCGCGGCATCGATTCAGCGGGCGCCCATGCCCCTCACCGGGCCGCTGTTCAAATTCGCGCTCTTTCAGACCGCACCCAACGAGTTCTATTGGTTCACTTGCTGTCACCACATCGTCGTCGACGCCTCCGGCATCGCGCTGATCGGCCATCGGATCGCCACGCTCTACTCCGCGGTCATGTCGGGTGCACCGATGCCACCGGCGTTCTTCGGTTCGCTCGAGGACTTGGTCAGCTCCGAGGCGGAATACGAGGCCTCGACCGATTACCTGAAGGATCGAGACTATTGGGCTGAAAACCTGCCAACGACAACGGGGTTCGATAGGTTTGCGCGCGACGGCGGTGAGCGCGGCCCATACCGGTCCTCCGCCCCGGTTGCGCTCGATCCGGTGGTCCTCCGCCGCGTCGACGAGCTGTCGCACGCGTGGGATATGCCCCGCTCGTCAGTAATCACCGCCGCGTGCGCCCTGTTGATGCGCGCGTGGTGCGGCGACCGCTCGGAGGTGGTGCTCGACTTCCCGGTGAGTAGGCGGGTTTCCCCGGAGTCCAAGACCCTTCCCGGAATGCTCTCCGGGGTCGTTCCGCTGGTCTTGAACGTTGCGCCGGAAGCTACGGTGAGCGATTTCTGTCGCCACGTCGACACCAGAATTCGGGAAGCGCTGCGGCATCAGCGCTTCCCGGTAGGAGCGCTGGAACGCAAAGCCCGGCCCGGTGACCCCCGCCAGGTCACCCAGCGAGTGAGCATCAACTTCCTTCCCGCTGCGATGGCGCTGGACTTCGCCGGCCTGGCGGCGTCGGCCTCGTACACCAATTCGGGCCTCGCGGACGGCCTGGGGTTGTTCTTCTCCGCCGCCGGTGACCAACTCTTGTTCGGCATCGAAGGCGCCGGACAACAATTCCCGGACTTTGCCGTCGCGGACATCGCGGAGCGGCTGCGGCGGGTGCTGGCGGCGATGACCACCGACCCGGGGCGGGGCCTGTTGTCGATCGACCCATCCGACGCCGAGGAGGCCGCGCGGCTGGACGGGTGGGGCAACCGCGCGATATTGACCCGGGCCACGGTGCCGGCGACGATTCCGGAGTTGTTCGCCGGCCAGGTGGCGCGGGCCCCGGAGGCGGTGGCGGTGACCTTCGAGGGCCGCTCGACGACCTACCGGGAGCTCGACGAGGCCGCTAACCGGTTGGCGCACCGGCTGATTGACCACGGGGCCGCACCGGGCGGCTGCGTCGCACTGCTGTTGCCCCGGTGCGCCGATGCGGTTACGGCGATGCTTGCGGTGCTCAAAACCGGTGCGGCCTACCTACCGATCGATCCGGGTCTGCCGGACGCCCGAATCGGGTTCATGCTGGCCGACGCCAGCCCCGTCGCCGTCCTGACGACCGTGGGCTTACGGCCACGGGTGGACGGCCGCGAGGTGACCGTCATCGACGTCGCCGATCCGGCGGTGGAGGCCCGGACCGGCACCACGCTGCCCGCGCCCTCGGCGGACGATGTCGCCTATCTCATTTACACCTCCGGGACCTCCGGCGCGCCGAAGGGTGTTGCGGTCACGCATCAGAACGTGACGCAGCTCTTGCGATCGCTGTATTCGGACCAGCCGGGACGGGCGTGGGCGCAGTGGCATTCGTTGGCCTTCGACGCCTCGGTGGAAGAGATCTTCAGTGCGCTGTTGTTCGGGGGGCGGCTGGTGGTGGTCCCCGAAACGGTGGCCGGCTCACCGGACGAGCTCCGCGCCCTGCTGGAGGCCGAGCGGGTCGACGTGTTGAGCCAAACCCCCTCCGCCTTGGCGGTTCTGCCGGCCGAAAGTTTTCCGGCGGCAGCGCTATTGGTCGCAGGCGAGGCATGCCCGGGCGAGATCGTGGACCACTGGGCGCCGGGACGGGAAATGGTGAACGGCTACGGCCCCACCGAGACCACGGTGTGCGCGTCCAGGAGCGCGCCGCTGGCGCCGGGCTCGGGTGCGCCGCCGATCGGCGCACCGGTGCCGGGGGCGGCGCTGTTCGTCCTCGACGGCTGGCTGAGGCCGGTGCCGGTCGACGTGGTCGGCGAGTTGTATGTCGCCGGCCGCGGTGTGGGCGTCGGGTATTGGCGCCGGACCGGCCTGACTGCGTCACGGTTTGTCGCCTGCCCGTTCGGGCCACCCGGAACCCGCATGTACCGCACCGGGGACCTGGTGCGGTGGGGCAGCGACGGGCAGCTGCACTACCTCGGTCGTGCCGACGAACAGGTCAAGATCCGTGGCTACCGTGTCGAACTCGGCGAGATACGGGCCGCGTTGGCCGGGCTGGACGGCGTCGATCAGGCGGCGGTGATCGCCCGCGAAGATCAACCCGGCGCCCAGCGCCTGGTCGGCTACGTCACCGGGACGATCGACCCGGCCGCTGCGCGAGCCGAGCTGGCCGATCGGCTGCCCGGCTACATGGTGCCCGCCGCGGTGGTGGTACTGGAGGCGCTGCCGCTGACCGTCAACGGCAAGCTCGACACCCGGGCGCTGCCGGTGCCGGAATTCGCCGATGCCAATCGATTTCGCGCACCCGCCACCGCCGTGGAAGAGGTGCTGGCCGGGGCCTACGCCCAGGTGCTGGGGCTCGAGCGGGTCGGCGTCGACGAGTCGTTCTTCGACCTGGGCGGCGACTCGCTGTCGGCCATGCGTCTCGTCACCGCCGTCAACAAGTCGTTGAATGCCCGCCTTTCGTTGCGCACCCTGTTTGACGCGCCCACGGTCTCGCTGTTGGCACCCCACCTCGCCGAGGACGGGACCGCGCGTCAACCGTTGGTGGCGGGCGAACGGCCGTCCGTGATTCCGTTGTCGTTTGCGCAGAGCCGGCTTTGGTTCCTCGCGCACTGGCAGGACCGCGCCGCCACCTACAACATGCCCACCGCGTTCCGCATCAGCGGGCCGTTGGATCTCGAGGCGTTGGCTGGTGCCCTCGACGATGTCATCGAGCGCCACGAATCCCTGCGAACCGTGTTTCCCGACACCGGCGGTGTCCCGTTCCAGCGGGTGTTGCCGGCCGAACGCGGCATGTGGCATCGCGGGGACGCGGCGGTGGTGCCGTTGCCGGAGGACGAGCTGGGCGCCGAGTTGATTGCGCTCGCCGGTTATCGGTTCGACCTGTCGACGGACATCCCGATTCGTGTGCGCGTCTACTCGGTCGGTGCAGGCCGGCATGTGGTGGGAATCGTCCTACACCACATCGCCTTTGATGGGTTATCGCTGGCGCCGATGGTGCGGGACATCGGCGCGGCGTATGAGGCTCGGCGGCAGGGCCGCGCGCCCGACTGGGCTGATTTGCCGGTGCAGTACGCGGATTACACGCTGTGGCAGCGGGCCCAGTTCGGTGACCTCGAGCAAGGCGGCGGTCCGATCGCCCGCCAGTTGGCGTTTTGGCAGGATGCGCTGGCCGGGATTCCCGAACGCGTGGAGTTGCCGACGGATCGGCCGTATCCGGCGGTGGCCGATCAGTGCGGGGATACGGTGGCGGTGGATTGGCCCGCGGAGCTGCAGCAGCGGGTGCGCGCCGTAGCACGCGAGTGCAACGCGACGAGTTTCATGGTGGTCCAGGCCGCGATGGCGGTGCTGCTCTCGCGTCTGAGCGCGAGTCCCGATGTGGTGCTCGGCTTTCCGACCGCCGGTCGCGACGACCCGGCGCTCGACGATTTGGTCGGGTTCTTCGTCAATACGTTGGTGCTGCGGGTGGATGTGACGGGTGATCCCACCGTCAGCGAGTTGCTCGGTCAGGTACGCCTGAAAGGGCTTGCCGCGCTTGAGCATCGAGACGTGCCGTTCGAGGTGTTGGTGGAGCGGCTCAATCCGGTGCGGTCGTTGGCGCATCATCCGCTGGTGCAGGTGATGTTGGCCTGGCAGAACCTGCCCGGTGATCCCGGGGCTGAGTTGGCGTTGGGTGATTTGCGGGTGACCCAGTTGCCGGTCGACACCCGGACCGCGCGGATGGATCTGACGTTCAACTTGGCCGAGCGTTACACCGATGCCGGTGAGCCGGGCGGGATTTCGGGGGCGGTCGAGTTCCGCACCGACGTGTTCGATCCGGGCACCGTGAGCATGTTGGTGGAGCGGTTGCGGCGGGTGTTGGTGGCGATGACCGCTGATCCGGGCACCAGGTTGTCGGCGATTGATGTGCTCGAGGAGGGTGAGCGGGACCGGCTGGATGGGTGGGGTCATCGGGCGGTGTTGGG
>NZ_LZHV01000007.1 GCF_001667275.1 Mycobacterium sp. ACS4054 | reverse complement strand
GCCGGGCCCCCCGCGACCGCCGGCCAGTCCATGCACCAGACGGCCAGTACCCGGGATGCCACCGGGATTCACCCGGCTCGCGCCCGGGCGGTCACCCGTCGCCCCGCACACAGCCCGCTGACCTGCAGCCGCACCCGGCCGATCCGGCCGAAGCCCGGGCGAGCGTTCGCCGTGATCTCGTAGCCGCAGACCCGGGCCTCCAGCCGGGTGGACGCCCCCTGCCAGTCGCCGTCGGTGACCAACACCGTGCACCCCTTGTTGCGGGCCCGCGCCACCACCCCCCGCGCCCGGGTCTGCGGCACCCGGCGGCCGCCCAGGCCGAGGACCACCAGGTCCATGCCGTCGACGAGCACCGCGGCCACCTCCACCGGATCGGTTCCGGGATCCGGTATCACCGCCAGCCGGCTCAGATCCGCACCCATCTCCGCGGCGGCCAGCAATCCGATATCCGGCTGGCCGACGATTGCCGCGTTGCCGCCCGCCGCCGTCACCGCGGCCACCACGCCCAACAGCAGCGAGCGGGCTCCGGAGAGCACCGCCACCGTTCCGCGCGGCAGGGGCGCGGGCAGCGACTCCGCCAGCCACGTCGGCAGCGCCAGTTGGGCTTCCGATTCCGGCAGCAGATCGTCGGCGCGAGCGGACGCGGGCCCCGGTGCCTTGCCGGTGATCACGGCCATCCGCCGGCGAAGCGATTCGAGCTGCTCAGCGCGGGTTTCCCGGCCGGGATCGGTGGCGAAAGCCGCAGTCATGACGAGCCCCCTCCACCACTGTTTTCGAAAGTATGTTCGACTGATTGAGAGTTAACACCCACCCTCCGACAACCGTCAAGAAACGTGAGAGGCTGCTTTATGCGGTCGGTGCTGGTGGGGCTGATGGTGCCTTTTTGCATCACTTTTCCCGCGCCGGCCCACGCCGCGCCCTGCCAACCCGCGGAGCTGTTCGCCGCCGACAACACCGATCCCCTGTTCGAGACGCAGGCCGACGTGACGCTCGAGCTACACGGCGCGGCGGTGACGGGGTCGACCCCGCTCGACGGGGTGTACTGGTCTTCCGCGCTGCAGCGAACCACCCACGAGCGCTCGCGGGAATTTCATCTGTGCGGGGTCGACGGCTCGTCGCACACCGCCGCCGAGGCGCTCGGCCGCCAGTTCGACCAGGACGCGGTGCTGACCTTCGACTACCTGCCGCAGAACGCGCCGCGACAGGACGCGATCCTCATCACCGTTCCGGGCGTCGACGTCGCGCGCCTCGGCGACGCGCTGGCGGCCGACCCGGTAGCCCGCGACCGCATCCGCGGCGGATCCGTCACCACGACCGACCACACCCTGATCCTGGTCGCCGAAGACGGCGATCGCGATATCGCCCACGGGCTCGTCACCGCGGCCGGCGGAAACTGGGATGCGGCCATGATCGCCTATGGCAGGCGTGAATTCGTCGGGTAGCCGCGCCCGAGCGTGCGGCTAGCCGCACGTTCGGCTTCGAGTGTGCGGCTAGCCGCACACTCGCGGGCCAGCTACTCCCACTCGATGGTGCCCGGCGGCTTGCTGGTGATGTCCAGCACCACGCGGTTGACCTCGGCCACCTGGTTGGTGATGCGCGTCGAGATGCGCTCCAGCACCTCGTAGGGCACCCGGGTCCAGTCGGCGGTCATGGCGTCCTCGCTGGACACCGGGCGCAGCACGATCGGGTGCCCGTAGGTGCGGTTGTCGCCCTGCACCCCGACCGATCGCACGTCGCCCAGCAGCACCACCGGGCACTGCCAGATCAGGTTGTCCAGGCCGGCGGCGGTGAGCTCCTCGCGCGCGATCTCATCGGCCCGCCGCAACGTGTCCAGCCGCTGCGCGGTGACCTCACCGACGATCCGAATGCCCAGCCCCGGCCCCGGAAACGGTTGGCGCGCAACGATTTCCTCCGGCAGGCCGAGCTCACGCCCGACGGCTCGCACCTCGTCCTTGAACAGCAGCCGCAGCGGCTCGACGAGCTTGAACTTCAGGTCGTCGGGCAGGCCGCCGACGTTGTGGTGGCTCTTGATGTTGGCGGTGCCGCTGCCCCCGCCGGATTCCACCACGTCCGGATACAGCGTGCCCTGCACCAGGAACTCGACCTGAGAATCCGTGTCACCCACGATGTCGCGCACCGCGCCCTCGAACGCCCGGATGAACTGGCGGCCGATGATCTTGCGCTTGCCCTCGGGGTTGGTCACCCCCGACAGCGCCTGCAGGAAGGTGCCCGCGGCGTCGACCGTGACCAGGTTGGCGCCTGTGGCGGCCACGAAGTCGCGCTGCACCTGATCGCGCTCGCCGGCACGCAGCAGTCCATGGTCGACGAAGACACAGGTCAACCTGTCGCCGATGGCGCGCTGCACCAGCGCGGCGGCCACCGCCGAGTCCACGCCACCGGAGAGCCCGCAGATCGCATGGCCGTCACCGATCTGTTCGCGCACCTGCTCCACCAGCGCGGTGGCAATGTTGGCCGGCGTCCACTCCGCGCCCAGACCGGCGAAGTCGTGCAGGAAGCGGCTGAGCACCTGCTGCCCGTGCGGGGTGTGCATGACTTCGGGGTGATACTGCACCCCGGCCAGGCGGCGGGCCCGGTTCTCGAAGGCGGCCACCGCCGCGCCCGCGCTGCTAGCCACCACGTCGAACCCGTCCGGCGCGGCCGTGACCGCGTCGCCGTGGCTCATCCACACCGGCTGCACGCTCGGCAGCCCCGAATGCAGTTCGCCCCCAGCGACTTTCAGTTCGGTGCGGCCGTACTCGCTGGTGCCGGTGTGGGCGACGGTCCCGCCGAGGGCCTGCGCCATGGCCTGGAATCCGTAGCAGATGCCGAACACGGGCACGCCGAGGTCGAACACCGCCGGGTCGAGTTGCGGAGCGCCGGGCTCGTAGACGCTGGACGGCCCCCCGGACAGCACCAGCGCCGACGGCTCCCGGGCCTTGATCTCGTCGATCGACGCGGTGTGCGGGATGACCTCGGAGAAGACCCGCGCCTCGCGGACGCGCCGGGCAATCAACTGCGCGTACTGCGCGCCGAAGTCGACGACCAGCACGGGTCGCGGCGAGGGGGTTTCCACGGCAGCCAGCTTAGTGGTTGCGGTGTCACATCAGGTGTGTCGGTTGCGCAATGCCGAAGCGGGTGCCGGCATAGCGCTTCAACGCGGCCGGGCTGAAGTACACGTGCTGGCCGACCGTGTGCAGGTCCCGGAAGCATCGTTGCAGCGGGTGGCTCGCGTGCACCGCGCCGGCGCCGGTCAGGTGAAACGCCGTATCCACCGCGTGACGCGCCGCGCGCATCGCCTGTTGGGCGGCGAGTTGGAAGCCGGCGCGCTGCCCCAGCGTCGGCGGGTCGCCGGCGCACGCGGTTTCCCACAGGGCGGCGGCCTCGTCCAGAACGAAGGCCCGGGCCGCCCTCAAACCGGCCTGGGCACCGGCGAACTCGACCTGCGCGGCGGAATCCTGGGCGAGCGGCTCGAACGTGCCCGCACGCGCTTTCGTCGCCGCCAGCTCGGTGAATTCGTCCAGCGCGCGACGCGCGATCCCGAGCGGGACGCCCACGATGGCGACCCCGACGAGCGTGAAGAACGCCAGCCTCCACAACGGGCCGTCCTGGCGGGCCGGGGAGAAGAACGGGCTGATGGTGTGTTCCTCGCCGACCCGCAGGCCGCGGCCGACCAGGTCGTTGCTGCCGGTGGCGCGCAGCCCCAAAACGTCCCAGTTGTCGACGATTTCGGCGTCGGCGCGGGGGAAGAACGCCAGGCGCCAGTCGGGGCCCTGGTCGGGGATCATTCGCGGCGTGTCGCCGTCGAAGACGAACATCCCGGCCAAAACCCATTCGGCATGGCGACAGCCGCTGGCGAACGGCCACCGCCCGTCGAGGGCGAAGCGCCCGCTGCCGTCCGGGACGGCGCGCCCGGTGGGGGCGAACACCGTGGCCGCCAGGAAATCGGCGTCCTGGCCGAACAGCGCTGTGGCGGCGGTGGGTTCGAGCCAGGCGGTGAATGCCGGGCCGCCGGCGCCGATGGCCGCGATCCAGCCCGTCGATCCGTCGGCGCGCGCCAGCTCCTCGATCATGTGGATGAATTCGGTTGGCGCCATTTCGGATCCGCCGAGCGAGCGCGGCTGCAGCGCCCGGAAGACGCCGGCCGCACGCAGCCGCCCGACCAGATCGGGTGGCGTCGTTCCGAGCGCCTCCGCCTCGCCGGCGCGCCGGGTGATCTCTGGCGCCAGGGCACGCGCGACGTCCATGGGGTGGGCGCCTCCGGACAGGCCGACGGCGGAGCACGTTGCGGTGGTCATGTCATGCTCCTAATTCTGATACAGTAATCTGTAATAGATACAGGAGCATGTAACTAATTATGGGATCTGTCAAGCGCCGGCCACCGCGCCCCTACGACTCGACGCGCCGCCGCGAACAGGCGCAGCGCAACCGGGACGCGGTGCTTGCCGCCGCCCGGCGGCGATTCCTGGCCCAGGGCTACGCGGCCACCACCATCGCCGAGATCGCGCGGGACGCCGCCGTGTCGGTCGAAACGGTGTACAAGGCGTTCGCGACCAAGGCGGGCGTGCTCAAGGCGCTGTTCGACGTCTCGGTGGCCGGCGACGACGAGCCGATCCCGATGGCCCAGCGCGACGTGATCCGCAACGTCGTCGAGGCGACCGAGGCGGGCCGCAAGCTACGGATCTACGCCGACCACCTGGCCGCCACCATGCCGCGCAGCGCTCCGGTGCAGCTGCTCGCGCGCGACGGCGCCGCGTCGTCGCCCGACGCGCGCGAGGTCTGGCAGCAGATTCGCCAGGAAACCCTCAACGCCATGACGATGTTCGCGGCCGATCTGGCCCGCACGGGACGGTTGCGCGTCGGCTCCAGACAAGCGCGCGACATCCTCTGGACGTATCACGCGCCGGAGCTCTACGAGCTCCTCGTGCTCGAACGGGGCTGGTCGGCCAAGCGATACGGCACGTTCATCGCCGACGCGCTCATCGGCGCGCTGCTCGAACCCGCGGACTGAGGCCTACAGCCCGAACGCCTGGCGCACGCCGTCGACGGCCGCCGCATCGCCCGTCACCGCGATTCGCCGCGCCGCCGCCTTGCGCTTGGCCTCGCTCGCGCCGAGACGGGCGGTCACCAGATCGGCCGCGGCGGCGGTGATCGTCGCCGACGGCTCACCGCGCGCACCGGCCAGCCGCCCCTGCGTCACCGCGAAGTCGAAGCGCCGCCCGTCGATCTCGGCCCGGCACGTCGCCTCCAGCCCGGCGGCCTTGACCGAGTCGAAACCGAGCAGAATCCCGGCCAGAAACCCGTTGAGCGGAGACACCGGCTCGCCCTCGACCGGGTCCAGCCGGTCCAGGCCGAACCACGCGACGCTACGCAGCACGGGCAGCACCCGCTGCCAGCCGATGTCGCTGAGCGTGTAAACGGTCCGCCCGATCGGGGCGGGCAGGTCGGCGCGGTCGACGAGCCCAGCGTCCTGCAGTTCCTTGAGCCGCTCGGCCAGCAGATTCGTTGCGATGCCGGGCAATTCGGCGCGCAGGTCACCGTAGCGGCGGGGGCCGCCGACCAGCTCGCGCAAGATCAGCAGCGTCCACCGCTCGCCCAGGACGTCGAGCCCGAGCGCGATCGGGCAGTTCTGGTTGTAGGTCCGGCGGGTCGCCACCACCACACCCTAGCACGTCAGACATCTTTTTCAACTATTCACTTGATTTTCTTGTCTGTCGGCTTTAAGGTCTCGTTCATGCGCATCGCAAGCCGTGTCCGCAACCACCCGATCGCCGCGCTCGCCGTCATCTGCCTCGGTGTCTTCGTCATCAGCGTCGACGCCACCATCGTCAACGTCGCGCTGCCGACCCTGTCGCGCGAGCTCGGCGCCAACACCGCGCAGCTGCAATGGATCGTCGATGCCTACACCCTGGTGATGGCCGGCCTGCTGCTGTCGGCGGGCACCCTGGCCGACCGATTCGGCAGGCTCGGTTGGCTGAACTCCGGCCTCGCGCTGTTCGCGGTCACCTCCGCCGTTGCGGCACATACCGATTCGGCCGGCCAGCTGATCCCGGCGCGCGCCGCGATGGGGGTGGGCGCGGCGGTGATCTTTCCGACCACGCTCGGATTGATCACCAACATCTTCACCGACCCGGTGGCGCGGGCCAAGGCGATCGGGCTGTGGGCGGCCATGGTCGGGG
>NZ_LZHV01000006.1 GCF_001667275.1 Mycobacterium sp. ACS4054 | reverse complement strand
TCATCCAGCCCACCATCGAGGTGGCGCCGGGCATCACGATCCCCGTCGGCCCGCCCACCACCATCACCAACGCCCCGCCCAGCCCGGGCGGAGGCGGGCCGGGCGGCCAAGGCGGGCCAGGCGGTCTTGAGCCGGGCGTCCCGCCGGGCGGCCCCCAAGCTCCCGCGCCGCAACCGCCGCCGTGACCGACGCCGAGCAGCGCATCTCTCCGCAGCGGCTGGCGGGCGATCTGCGTAGCGTCGACAACCGCGATTGCCCAAGCCGCACCGACGCGTTGGGCGCCGCGCTGGCTGAAGTCGTCGGGGGACCCGTGGGCAGGCACGCGCTGATCGGGCGCGCGCGGGTGATGACCCCGCTGCGGGTGATGTTCTTGATCGGCCTGGTGTTCTTGGCGCTCGGCTGGTCGACCAAGGCGGCCTGCCTGCAGAGCACCGGCACCGGAACGGCCGATCAGCGGGTCGCCAACTGGGACAACCAGCGCGCGTACTACGAGTTGTGTTACTCCGACACCGTCCCGCTCTACGGCGCGGAGTTGTTGAGCCAGGGCAAGTTTCCGTACAAGTCGAGCTGGGTCGAGACCGACGGCAGCGGCACCCCGCAGACCCGTTACGACGGCCGGCCGGCGGTGCGGTACATGGAGTATCCGGTGCTGACCGGGATGTATCAGTACGTGTCGATGGCGCTGGCCAAGACCTACACCGCGCTGACGAAGCTGGCCCCGATCCCGGTGGTCGCCGAGGTGGTGATGTTCTTCGACGTCGCGGCCTTCGGCCTGGCGCTGGCCTGGCTGGCGACCGTTTGGGCGACCGCCGGCCTGGCGGGACGCCGGATATGGGATGCGGCGCTGGTGGCCGCCTCGCCGCTGCTGATTTTCCAGATCTTCACCAACTTCGACGCGCTCGCAACGGCTTTCGCTATGGGCGGGTTGCTGGCGTGGGCGCGGCGCAAGCCGGTGCTCGCCGGCGTCCTCATCGGGTTGGGCGCCGCCGCCAAGCTCTATCCCCTGTTGTTCCTGGGCCCCATGGTGGTCCTGGCGATCCGGACGGGGCGGTATCGGGCGCTGGCACGGACCGCCGGGATGGCCGCGGCCACGTGGCTGTTGGTGAACCTGCCGGTGCTGGTGCTCTTTCCGCGCGGTTGGTCGGAATTCTTCCGGCTCAACACCCGGCGCGGTGACGACATGGACTCGGTGTACAACGTCGTGAAATCGTTCACCGGCTGGCACGGGTTCGATGCGAAGCTGGGGTTCTGGCAGCCGCCCACGGTGCTGAACGCCGTGGTCACGGTGCTGTTCGTAATCAGTTGTGCGGCAATCGCTTACGTGGCGCTCACCGCGCCGCAACGCCCGCGGCTCGCGCAACTGTTGTTCTTGGTGGTGGCGGTGTTCCTGTTGACCAACAAGGTGTGGAGCCCCCAGTTCTCGCTGTGGCTGGTGCCGCTGGCGGTGCTGGCCCTGCCGCATCGTCGGATCCTGCTGGCGTGGATGACCATCGACGCGGTGGTGTGGGTGCCGCGGATGTACTACCTGTACGGCAACCCGAACCGTTCGCTGCCGGAACAGTTCTTCACCACGACGGTGCTGTTGCGAGACGTTGCCGTCATTGCGTTGTGCGCGTTGGTGATTCGCCAGATCTACCGGCCCGACGAGGACCTGGTCCGCTGGGGCGGCCGGGTGGACGACCCGTCGGGCGGACCCTTTGACCGCGCCCCGGACGCCCCGCCCCGGTGGCTGCCGGACCGGCTGCGACCGACCGGCGCGCGCCGCGCGCCGGTCCCCGAAGCCGAGCCCGCGGTGCCGGTGGGAGTGGCGCCATGACCCTCATTGCCGTCCCGCTGTTCCCCCGGGTGACCGCGCTCGACGCGGTGGGCCCCTACGAAGTGTTGCAGCGCATCCCCTCGATCGAGGTGGTGTTCGTCGGTCACCGTCGGGGCGAGGTGCGCACGGAAAACAGGATGCTCGGGCTGAGCTGCGACGCGAGATTCGACGAAGTCAGCTCGCCCGACGTCGTGCTGTTCCCCGGCGGGATCGGGACCCGCCAGCTGATCCACGACGAGACCATCCGCGCATGGCTGCAGGCCGTGCACCCGACGACGACGTTCACCACGTCGGTGTGCACCGGAGCGTTGCTGTTGGCCGCCGCGGGCCTGCTCGACGGGCTGACCGCCACCACGCACTGGCGCGCCAGGGACCTGCTCAACGACCTGGGTGCGCGTTACGTGCCGGACCGCGTCGTCGAGCACCTCCCGCAGCGGATCATCACTGCGGCGGGCGTGTCCAGCGGCATCGACATGGCCTTGCGGTTGGTCGAGCTCCTGGTCGATCGGGAGGCGGCGCAGGCCGCCCAGCTGCTCATCGAATACGACCCGCAGCCGCCCTTCGACTCGGGCTCCCTCGCCAAGGCCGACCAGGCGACGATGGACCGGGCCACCGAATACCTGGACGCCCGGCAGTAGCCGGTTCGCCCGGATTTCTTTACTCACCCCGTCGTCCGGTAACCTGGTGCGGTTGCCGACGCAGGCGACCCTCCTGCCACGGATCGACCGTGGCCGTTTTAGACCAGAGGAGGTGGTGAGGTTTCCATGCGTCCATACGAAATCATGGTCATTCTTGACCCCACGCTCGACGAGCGGACCGTTGCCCCGTCGTTGGAGACGTTCCTGAACGTCGTCCGCAAAGACGGCGGAACCGTCGACAAGGTCGACATCTGGGGTAAACGGCGGCTGGCCTACGAGATCGCCAAGCACGCCGAAGGCATCTATGTGGTCGTCGACCTGAAGGCGGAGCCGGCGACGGTCTCCGAGCTCGACCGCCAGCTGAGCCTCAACGAGTCGGTATTGCGCACCAAGGTGATGCGCACCGACAAGCACTAACACCCATGGCTGAGTCGCGGGCCCACCGTCGGTGGACTTGCGTAGGCTCAGCGAGGATACGTGCCATTCACCGTCGGAGAAGCGAGTAGCAGGGCGGAACGAGGAGGAAACTGTGGCTGGTGACACCACTATCACCGTTGTCGGGAATCTGACCGCCGACCCCGAGTTGCGGTTCACCCCGTCCGGTGCCGCCGTCGCGAATTTCACCGTGGCGTCGACACCGCGGATCTACGACCGCCAGAGCGGGGAGTGGAAAGACGGCGAGGCGCTCTTCCTGCGATGCAACATCTGGCGGGAGGCGGCCGAGAACGTCGCCGAGAGCCTCACTCGCGGGTCGCGGGTGATCGTCACCGGCCGGCTCAAGCAGCGGTCCTTCGAGACGCGCGAAGGCGAGAAGCGCACCGTCTTCGAGGTCGAGGTCGATGAGATCGGGCCCTCGCTGCGGTATGCCACCGCCAAGGTCAACAAGGCGAGCCGCAGCGGCGGCGGTGGCGGTGGTGGCGGCTTCGGCGGCGGCGGCGGATCCCGTCAGGCATCGGCACCGGCGAGCAGCGCACCCGCCGACGACCCGTGGGGCAGCGCCCCGGCATCCGGGTCCTTCGGCGGCGGCGACGACGAACCGCCGTTCTAAGAACTTCAACTGTAAGAAAAGGAAAGAAAGACAGTCATGGCCAAGTCCAGCAAGCGACGTCCGGCTCCGGAAAAGCCGGTCAAGACGCGCAAGTGTGTCTTCTGCGCGAAGAAGGACCAATCGATCGATTACAAGGACACCGCACTGCTGCGCACCTACATCAGTGAGCGCGGCAAGATCCGGGCGCGCCGTGTCACCGGCAACTGCGTGCAGCACCAGCGCGACATCGCGATCGCGGTGAAGAACGCCCGCGAGGTGGCGTTGCTGCCCTTCACCTCCTCGGCGCGATAGCCGGCGCATTCATTTAGGACCCAAGCGAAAGTACGAACAACGATGAAGCTGATTCTGACGGCCGACGTCGACCACCTCGGTACCGTCGGCGACACGGTCGAGGTCAAAGACGGGTACGGCCGCAACTTCCTGCTCCCGCGCGGCCTGGCGATCCTCGCCTCGCGCGGCGCTCAGAAGCAGGCCGACGAGATCCGCCGGTCCCGCGAGAGCAAGGCCGTGCGCGACCTCGGTCACGCCAACGAACTCAAGACCGCGATCGAGGCGCTGGGCCCCGTCCAGCTGCCGGTGCGGACCGCGGCGGACTCCGGGAAGCTGTTCGGCTCCGTGACGTCCGGTGACGTCGTCGCGGCCATCAAGAAGGCCGGCGGCCCGAACCTGGACAAGCGGATCGTCCGGCTGCCCAAGTCGCACATCAAGGCCGTCGGCACCCACCCGGTGTCGGTGCACCTGCATCCCGAGGTCGACGTCCAGGTCGCCCTCGAGGTCGTCGCGGAGAGCTAAGCCTCCGACGTTTGCTCTTTCCCGGCGGTGGCCACTATCGGCCGCCGCCGGGCTCAGTTGTGCTGCGGGCGCCCGCCCGCTTCGCGCGGCGGATGGTCGCGGACGGCCGCCCTAGCGAACAATTGCTGCGGTGTATCCCGCCGACCCTATTTACCGGCCCGTAACGCTGCCAAAATGTGGCCGAAAGCCAACACGCCCGGCGCAGTAACCTGCGACGACACGCCGTAGAGATTCTTGTCCACACGAATTTCGTCGCGTTACATGGCCCTTAACAGCAGTGATGTCAGGGCCCCTTGAATTCATACACAGGTTCTCCACACCCCACTCAACACAGGTGTCGACGGATATGCACACACGATGCACAGGTTCATGAACAGCGCCCCTTTCACCTACTAGCCAGCAACGTCTAACGTCGTCCCGGCGCGAGGCGTGCGAGTGCTGTGGGACGGAAGTGTCGGCTCCTTGACTTACGCTGACGAGAGCGATTTTCGAATGTACGTTCGGGTGCGTGGTAGGGGAGGAGGGATGCATGGCGGTCGTCGATGACTTGGCGCCGGGCATGGATTCACCCGCGCCCAGCGAGGACTTCGGCCGTCAGCCCCCGCAGGACATGGCCGCCGAGCAGGCGGTGTTGGGCGGCATGCTGCTGAGCAAGGACGCCATCGCCGACGTACTCGAGCGGCTGCGCCCCGGCGACTTCTATCGCCCCGCGCACCAGAACGTGTACGACGCCATCCTGGACCTCTACGGCCGCGGCGAGCCGGCCGACGCCGTGACGGTCGCCGCGGAACTCGACCGCCGCGGGATGCTGCGCCGGATCGGCGGCGCGCCCTATCTGCACACCCTGATCTCGACCGTGCCCACGGCCGCCAACGCGGGCTACTACGCCACCATCGTCGCCGAGAAGGCATTGCTGCGCCGGCTCGTGGAGGCGGGCACGCGGGTGGTGCAGTACGGCTACGCCGGGGCCGAGGGTGCCGACGTGGCCGAGGTGGTCGACCGGGCGCAGGCGGAGATCTACGAGGTGGCCGACCGGCGGACGACGGAGGACTTCGTTCCGCTGGAGGATCTGCTGCAGCCGACGATGGACGAGATCGACGCCATCGCCTCGAACGGCGGCGTCGCACGCGGGGTACCGACCGGCTTCACCGAGCTCGACGAGGTGACCAACGGCCTGCACGCCGGGCAGATGATCATCGTGGCGGCCAGGCCTGGAGTCGGGAAGGCGCTCGCGTTGGACACGCTGCTGCCCACGCCGTCCGGCTGGACGACGATGGGTGAGGTCGCGGTCGGTGACGAGCTGCTCGGCGACGACGGGCGGCCGACGCGGGTGGTGGCCGCCACCGAGGTGATGCTCGGGCGGCCCTGCTTCGAGGTGGAGTTCTCCGACGGGACCGTGATCGTCGCGGACGCGGCGCACCAGTGGCTGACCGAAACCCGCGCATCCCGCAAGTCGGCGCAAGCCGCGGCGGTGGGCTACCACCGCTATAAGAATCAGCGCACGTTTGCGGCCGTGCGAACGACGGCCGAGATCGCCGGCAGCCTGCGCTGCGCCACTCTAGACCGGCGACTGAACCACAGCGTGGTCAACGCGCGCGCCCTCGATCTCCCGGACCGTGAATTCCTGGTACCGCCTTATACTCTCGGCGCCTGGCTCGGGGATGGCACCAGCGCGGCGGCGCAGATCACCGTGGCCGATCCCGAGATCATCATGCGTATCGAAGCGGACGGATTGGTGACGACGTTGCAGGCGCGACTCCGAACGCTCGGCGTGCTCGGTAACAAGCACATTCCCGTGGACTACTTGCGGGGTTCGGAGACACAACGGCGAGCCCTGTTCGCCGGCTTGCTCGACACCGACGGAACCGTAACGGCGGGCGGAGCCGTCCAATTCTCGGTCACCAACCAGCGGCTGGCGTGCGATGTCGCCGAACTGATCGTCAGCCTGGGCTATCGCTGCCAAACCTCGACCAAGCGCGTCCGGGGCCGCCGCGAGTCGTCCAGCGTCGCCTACACCCTGACGTTCTCCACCGACGACGCGGTATTCGCGTTGCAGCGAAAAGCCCTGTTGCACAAGGAGCGTCGGGCCGCCACTGGAACCGCGCGCTCGGGCTCACGCTTCATTGTGGACGTCCGGCCGATCGAGACCGTTCCCGTGCGTTGTGTCGAAGTGGACAACCACAGCCACATGTATCTGGCGAGCCAGGCAATGGTTCCTACCCATAACTCCACCCTCGGGCTGGACTTTTTGCGGTCGTGCTCGATCAAGCACCGGATGGCCAGCGTCATCTTCTCGCTGGAGATGAGTAAGTCCGAGATCGTGATGCGGCTGCTCTCCGCCGAGGCGAAGATCAAACTCGCCGACATGCGGTCGGGCCGGATGAACGACGACGACTGGACCCGGTTGGCCCGGCGGATGAGCGAAATCAGCGAGGCGCCACTGTATATCGACGACTCGCCGAACCTGACCATGATGGAGATCCGCGCCAAGGCGCGCCGGCTGAAGCAGAAGGCCGACCTGCGCCTGGTCGTGGTCGACTACCTGCAGTTGATGTCGTCGGGCAAGAAGGTCGAGTCGCGGCAGCTGGAGGTGTCCGAATTCTCGCGCCAGCTCAAATTGCTGGCCAAGGAGCTCGAGGTTCCCGTGGTCGCGATCAGCCAGCTGAACCGCGGTCCCGAGCAGCGCACCGACAAGAAGCCGATGCTGTCGGACCTGCGTGAGTCGGGGTCGCTGGAGCAGGACGCGGACATGGTCATCCTGCTGAACCGGCCCGACGCGTTCGAGCGGGACGATCCGCGCGGCGGCGAGGCGGACTTCATTCTGGCCAAGCACCGCAACGGCCCGACCAAGACGGTGACCGTCGCGCACCAGCTGCACTTGTCGCGCTTCGCCAACATGGCGCGGTAGGCGAAATACAAATCCCCAGCTGAAATTCGCTTGTCGGGGATTGATCGACCGATTTGCGCTCATTCTGATGCGCTGCCGATCATTAGAGTCGGCAGGGTGAACACTCCTTCGAACTCCGGTGCGAACGGAAATCCTTGGATCAAACGTGCACGCGTGCTGTTCTTTCAGTACGACGGCTCCCAGTTCTATATGTCGCGTGACGGTGTTGAACAGGAGTATCTAGACTGCGCCGTCCCAGGCGAGCTCGAAGCGAGTTGGCGCCGAGAGTTGACGGCGGCCAAATTGGCGCGGCTCGACCAGCCTGGCAACTGGTCGACGTTGGACTATCTGCATCACCACAACGACACTCGATATCTTCACCTGGTAGAGCGCACTGAACCACTTGGGAAATTCTGGGAGCGCTTTGCCTATTTGGAATCACTTCTCAAATACACGCAGCAATGCGCGGCGTCGTATCGGATAGACGAGATCCGAAACGCGATCCGAATGGCGCTCGCTAAAGCCGAAGAACTCGGGGCCAGGGGTGCCCCGGACGAGGAACTACGCGACCGGGTGCAACAGCTCATCGAAACTGCCCGCCGAATGCTGGCGCAACAAGAACAGCGTTGACTGCGTTGCGTGAAGGGTGATTGGGAATCCAGGCTGGTCCACGGTCGTGCCCGACGGGGAGTTTGATTGGTGTTCGGTGGGCCGCACTGCGCTGTCCCCGGTCAATCTGTGCTGTATCGCGACGGGCCTTCGGCCATGCCGGACCCGGATTCGCGCCCGATACCTCGAAGCACTAACTTTCCTGTCGTGATGTCCTCGGCTGCCGGCGCTCTCGCGCGCTGGATCGCTCCCTTCCTGACCGTTGCGGCCATCGGCTTCGTGGGTATGTCCACCGGCGCGCCGCACGCCCCGACGATGCGACTGGTCGCCGACGGCAACCCGTTGGCCGGCGCGCCGTTCTACGTCAACCCCAACTCGGCGGCCATGCGCGCCGCGCAGAGCGCCGATCCGCCGAGCCCCGAATTGACCGCCATCGCCAACACGCCGCAGGCCTACTGGATCGTTCCCGGAGGTTCGGCAGCCACCGTCGGGAAGTACGTCGGCGACGCGAACGCCGCCGGCGCCATCCCGGTACTGGCGCTCTATGGCATCCCCCACCGCGACTGCGGCAGCTTCGCCGCGGGCGGCATGGGGTCGGGCGCGGACTACCGCGGCTGGATCGACGGCATCGCCTCCGGCGTCGGCGCCTCGCGGGTGGCGATCGTCGTCGAACCCGACGCGCTCGCGATGGCCGACTGCTTGTCGGCAGATCAGCGTCAGGAACGCTACGACTTGATTCGCTACGCCGTCGACACGCTCACCAAGGATCCGAACGCCGCGGTCTACGTCGATGCCGGTCATCTGCGTTGGCACACCCCCGAGGACATGGCCGGCCGGCTGAATCAGGCCGGTGTCGCCCACGCGCGGGGCTTCAGTGTCAACACCGCCAACTTCTTCACGACCGAGGACGAAATCGGTTACGGCGAAGCCATTTCGGGGCTCACGAACGGTTCACACTACGTGGTCGACACGTCCCGCAACGGTGCCGGGCCGGCGCCCGACTCCGAGCTCAACTGGTGCAATCCCAGCGGCCGGGCGCTGGGCACCCCGCCCACCGCGTCGACCGCGGGTGCGCACGCCGACGCCTACCTGTGGATCAAACGACCCGGTGAATCCGACGGATCCTGCGGCAAGGGCGATCCCGCGGCGGGCACCTTCGTCAGCCAATACGCCATCGACCTCGCACACCGGGCGGGCCAGTAGTCGAGGCGGCTGCCGGCGAGCGCCAAAGGCGTTCGTGCGGTAAGAAAGTGCGTATACGGAAGCCCTGCCAAGCAGCGAGCGGGATTCGACCGGCTTCGACGAGAAGGCTTGAGTTATGCCCGCATGGAGACACCGCAGCGCCACCACCGAGAGCAGGACGACCGACGCCCGCCGCAGCGTCGGCGTCGAGATCGAAGTCGAGGTCACCGAAGCGGCGGTGCTGGATTTCCAGGTCGCGGTCAGCAGCCAGCCGGGCATCGATGTGAGCGAATCCCTCAGGATCACGCGAAACGGCAAGGCACTGAAACCGCGAGAGGTTATCGGCCCGCATGAGTCGCGCATCCACGTCGTGGCGGCCGACAAAGGAACCGTCACGGTCTCGTACTCGGCGACGGTGACCGGGCAGGCCGACCCCGCGCCGGTGAACGACATCGACGCCATCACGTATCTGCGCCCGAGCAGATACGCCGAGGCCGACAAGTTCTTCGGTTTCGCCGCAACCGAATTCGAGCAGTACGCCACGTCGGTGACCTTGCTGGAGAAGGTCTCGTCTTGGGTCGGCACCCGGCTCAGCTATGTCCCGGGATCCAGCGATCCGATCGACGGGGCCACCGACACCTTGCTTGCGGGCGCTGGTGTGTGCCGCGACTATGCCCATCTGGTCATCGCGTTGCTGCGCGCGGTCAATGTCCCGGCGCGACTGGTCGCGGTATACGCGCCGGGGTGCCATCCGATGGACTTTCACGCCGTGGCCGAGGCGTTGATCGATGATGTGTGGCGCGTCGTCGACGCGACGTGCCTGGCGCCCCGACAGTCGATGGTGCGGATCGCCACGGGCCGCGATGCCGCCGACACCGCATTTCTCGACAACCATGGGGGCGCGATCACCGTGCAGAACATGGCCGTCACCGCGGTCGTCGACGGTGAGCTACCCAGGGACTCGGTCGAGCAACTCGTCAGTCTCGGGTAGCGGCTGTTCGCCGCCGTCGTTCAGCGGAAGCGGATTTCCGCCGTTGCCAGCCCGAAGATCTTCCTACCACCGGACTTTGCGACGACGATGACCGCACCGGCCCGGGTAGCCGGGTCCAGCGACTTGATCCGGCCGCTGTATTCGATGTCTGCACCGTCGGTGGCCGACACGATCGCGGGCTGGGCCAGCCGCACCGCATAGCGGGTCACCGCGCCGGGGTCGCCCGACCACGCGGAGATGAACGCGGCGCCCAAACCCATGGTGAGCATTCCGTGGGCGATCACGTCGGGCTGGCCGGCCAGCTTGGCGACGTTCTCGTCCCAGTGCAACGGATTGGCGTCGCCGGCGACACCGGCATAGTTCACCAGGTCGCCGCGGGACAGACGGGCGTGGTGCACCGGTAGCTCGTCGCCGACTTTCAGGTCATCGAAGCACGGAGTGCCCGGGATGCGGTCCGAACCGCCTCGGGCGATCCGAACATCACTCGCCGGGCGCACGGTCTTCCGATACGCCGCTTCCGAGGTGTCGATTCCGGTGAGGTTCACGTCGTGCATCACCACGTTCTTCGCGGCCACCAGCATGGACGGATCGACATCGTCCGCAGTGACACCCACGACGGTGGTGTGCATAGTGTGCACCCGCTCGCCCGCGGAGTCGGTGAACGTGTTGGTCACGGTGATCAGGTCACGGCCAGCGACTCTGCGGACCGACGAGAGTTCGACGTCGGTGTGCAATTCGTCGCCGGCCACGATCGGCCGGTGCTGCTCGAAGACTTCTTCGGTCTGCAAATACATGTCGTAACCGACGACGACCGATTCGAACAGCTGGCGATTGGCGACCATGCCCGGGATCGCCGTGAACGTCAGCGGCGCCACCAGCCCCGAATATCCCAGCTCCGCGGCGGCCGCGACGTCCCAGTGCGCCGCGTGGTAGTCCTGGACAGCCCGGGCGTACTCCCGCACCTTCTCTCCGGAGACCCGGTACGGTTCGTCGACCGGGTAGTAGTGGCCCACGCGGGATTCGAGCGTCGACGTTTCGGCTGGTGCGGTCATGAATTAGCTCAACATTTCTATCGACCGGTTCGCTGCGGCCGACCAAGGCACCCTAACGCGCAGAGACCCGCGACCATCGACGCGGGCGGTCGGCGAGCTGCGCGAACCGGGCAGAGGCGACGGCCCGCCGGCGCGCACGCGGCCACGTAATGTCGGTGACCATGACCGTCTATGCCTTGAATCTCTTCGATGTGGCCGACGCCGACGAGTACCGCGCCTACTCGCGACGATCTCCCGCGGAGGTGGCGAAGCACGGCGGCCGGGTAGTCGCACTCGGTGGTTTCCAACACGCGGTCCTCGGCGACATCACTCCGCGGCAGGTGCTGATTCTGGTGGAGTGGGAATCGCGAGAGGCCTTCGACAACTATTGCAACGACCCGGAGCTTGCCGACCTGCATCCGCACCGCGAGAACGGGTCATCGGCATACATCTGGCACCTGTTCGACCGCCTGGACGACCTGAGGCCGCTACTGAATCGGTAATCGCCGATCGTCTCAGATCTTCAAGTAGCCCTTATCGGCGGGGATTTGGGCGGCCGTGACCAACGACGACGCGTCGCTGGCAAGCCACACCACGATGTCGGAAATCAGGTCCGGAGAAGCCAGCGAATCGGTCGGCAGCGCGCCGGGCGAGAAGCTGTGGATGTACTGCGGATGATCCTGGAAGACCTGATACATCGACAGGTCGTTGCCCATCGGGGTGTCGGTGCCATACGGGTGCACCGAGTTGACGCGGATGCCGAATTCGCCGAGCTCGACGGCCAACGAGTTGGTGAGCCCGACGACGCCGAACTTGCTGGCGCAGTAGTGCCCGCAGCCCGGGACCGCCTTGATTCCCGCCGCGGAACTGATGTTGATGATCGATCCGCCATTGCTGGCCGTGATCATCGCCGGGACAACGGCTTTCATGGTGTTCCACAACCCGGTCAGGTTGGTGTCGATGGTCTCCTGCCACTGCTGGGCCGAAATCTCCCATAGCCGGCCCCAATTCAGCACGCCGGCATTGGCCACCACGATGTCGAGCCGGCCGAACTGCTCGATCGCGTTGGCCACGACCCGCTGCTGGCCCACCAAGTCGCGGACGTCGACTTCGTCGGCGAAAATCTTGCGGCCCTCGCCCTCGACCAGGCTGACCGTCTCGGCCAGGTCCTCGGGAAGGGCCGGGGGATAGCCGTTGTGTTGTGCGACCGGTGCGCAGGCGTCGATTGCGACGATGTCGGCGCCGGCCCGGGCCAGCCGGACACAGTGGGAACGGCCCTGGCCGCGGGCGGCCCCGGTCACGTAGGCGACTCTGCCGGCCAGTGGGGCGACGGGATCGGTCATGCCGACGGCTCCTCTTCGTGCGGCGCGGGCCGGGCGGGGCCAGCGAGTGAATGACTGAAATTCAATGCCTTGGCCGTCCGGATATCAACCGCGGCGCCGACGGCTACTCCGCGGCGGCGAGCACGTCACGCACCGCGTCGTCGACCGTGCTCAGCACGTCCGGGTCGATGCCGGCGCGGCCGCGCACCAGAACCGATGCGTTATTGGCGGGTGGCAGACCCTCGGCGGGGCACAGGCCGTCGGGCAACCTCCCGATCATCGGCAGCAGCGCCACCCCCAGACCCGACCGCACCGCCGCATACAGCCCGGACAAGTCGCCGCACTCGGCGGCGATGTCATAGGCGATGCCGTTGTTTTCGAGGATGGCGAACGCCGGTTCACGCAAGGTACACGGCTCGGAGAAGACCACCAGCGGGAGTGGTTCTCGTGCCGGGACGGCCAAGGCGCGCGCCGAAATCCATTGCAGCCGAACGAGTCCGGACGCGTGGGCGCGGTCCAGGCCCGCGCCGTCGAGCATGATCGCCAAGTCGACCAGCCCGCGTTCGATCGAATCGGCCAGGGAGACGTTGCGGTCGAGCCGGAAGCGCACCCGACGATCGGGCAGCCGCTCCCGCAGCACGGTGGTCAGCCCCGCCAGCATCACGTCGGCGCCGTGCTCGGTGGCGCCGATCGTCAGCAGCTTGGGTTCGGTGGCCCCCAGGTCGTCGAGCGCGGTGTCGTGAGCGGCCAATATCGCGCGGGCATGCCGCAACGCCTTGAGCCCAATCTCGGTGAAGACGATGCCGCGCCCGGAGCGTTCGATCAGGGGCTCGCCGACCACCGCCTCGACTCGGCGCAGATGCTGGCTGACCGCGGACTGACTCAGGTGCAGGGCGGCGGCGGCGCGGTGAAATCCGCCACAGTCGGCGACCGCGACAAGGCTGCGCAGCGGCGCGATGTCCAGCACTTGGGCCATAGTCAGCACGATAGTCCGATCAGCATTCTCGATCAATCGTGCCGATAGGTGAACCGATTTCGGCGCCAGGACTCAAGGACTGATAAGAGAACGCGATCGATCCCGATCAGCAATATTCGTTGGACGCCGGCGGTCGTCTGGGCCAGCATGGGTCGCATGGAGCTACCGCGCATGCCGCTGACGACCGCGTCGGCGGTGACGTTCTTCTACGCGCTCGGTTACCCGATCGGGGTCCTGGCGGTGACCGCGATCACCCCCATGGCCGCGTTGGTCCTGCGATTCGGTTTGGCCACAACGGTTTTGGTTATTTGGGCGCTGCTGGCGAAGGCGCCCTGGCCGCGGGGAGCGCAGTTGGGTCACGTCGTGGTGGTCGGCCTGCTGATTCAAGCGGTGCAATTCTGTTGCCTCTACGAGGCCGTTCAGCTCGGGTCGCCGGCTGTGCTGTGTGCGGTCGTGATCGCGATGAACCCGGTCGTCACGGCCATCCTGGCCGCCGCGTTCTTGCGCGAACCCCTTGGCCCGCAACGGGTGGCGGCGCTCGCGATCGGGGTAGTCGCGGTGCTCGCCGCATGCGCCAGGCGGCTGGCGAGCACCCACGGGATCGACCCGGTAATCGTGCTGCTTGGCGTTGCGCTGCTTGGCCTTTCGGCCGGCGGCGTCTACCAGCAGCGCTTCTGCTCGGGCGTCGACTTCCGCACGACGAGCGCGATGCAGAATGCGGTCGCACTGATCCCCGCGGCGGCGCTGGCGGTCGCCACGCCGTTCACCGTGCACGACGTCCGGCAGGCGGTGATCGCGGTCACCGCCATGGTGCTGCTCAACGCGACGCTGGCGGTGAGCCTCTACGTGCGCGCCATCAATGCCCATGGCGCCGCGGCGGTGGCCATGCTGTTCGCCGTCATCCCCGCGGTCGCCGGGGTGCTGGCATGGCTCATGCTCGGCCAGCGGCCCGACGCCGGTGTCGCCGCCGGGCTGGTCCTGGGCGGCGTCGCCTGCTGGCTCAACGGCAGGGCCGCCCGCCCGCGCCGTGCGGCGCCGGAGGTCCCGGAACTGGGGGTGTCCCCCCTGGGCCAGCGAATTCCTGCCGCGGCACCCTCGTGTTCTGGAAGGTAGCGCTCGGGTCGGAAAATCCGGTCAGCCACCCGGCCACTTCCCGCGCACGCTGCGGCTACGGTGATCTTTATGCCGTCGACCAGCCGCGCCTCCGCAAAGCCGGTAAAGCGACGTCCCAAAGACCGCAAGGCACAGATTGCGCGGGCGGCCGCCGACGCGTTCAGCGAGCTCGGCTATCACGCGGTCAGCATGGAGAACATCGCGGCCCGGGTCGGGGTCTCGGCGGCGGCGCTGTACCGGCACTCGCAGGGCAAATACGACCTGTTCCGGTCCGCTGTCCTGGCGCTAGGTCAAGAGCTCGTCGACGCCACCGAGTTCGCCGACCAGCCGCCCGACAACGCCGATCCCGAGGAGTCGCTGCGTGCTCTGACCGAAGCGCTGATCGACACCGCCATCGCCAACCGCACCGCCGGCGGACTCTATCGGTGGGAAGGCCGTTACCTGCTCGGTGCGGACCAGGAATTGCTGGCCGAGCAGGTCAGGCTGGTCAACCGGCGCCTGCAACGCCCATTGGTCAGGCTCCGGCCCAAACTGCGGTCGCGGCAGCGGTGGGTGCTTTCTGCCGCGGCGCTGAGCGTGATCGGCAGCATCACCGACCATCGCTCCCGGCTCGGCAACGGTGAGATCCGGGCGACCTTGGCCGATATCTCCGCGGCCGTGTTGAGGGCTGACGTGTCCGACCCGCCGGCGACCGCAGCGGAATCCCCACGGGCAACGACGATTACGAGTGCGGCCGGTAGCTACGAATTGCTGCTGCACGAATCCATCCGGCTGTTCGACGAACGGGGCTACCGCGAAACCGGCATGGAGGACATCGCGGCCGCCGTCGGCATACCGGTGGCCAGCATCTACCAATACTTCCCGAGCAAGTCCGCGATCTTGGCGGTCTCATATCGGCGCGGCGCGGACCAGCTTTCCAGCGACCTGACCACCATTCTGGCCGCGGGCGGCGATCCGGAGCGCTCGCTGACGCAACTGATCGACGCCTTCGTCGCGCGGTCGTTAGCCAATCCCGAACTGGGCCGCGTGTACTACACGGAGCGTCACAACCTGCCCGACGCCGACGCAGTGCTGCTCTACAACATTCACCGCTCGACGGTGGAGTCCTGGGCCCGACTGGCCGTAGCCGCGCGGCCCGGCCTAACGCTTGGCCGCGCGCGATACGCCGTACACGCCGCCTTCGCCCTGGCCGTCGACATCGGCCAGCTCGTGATCCACGGCCCGGGCCAATACGCCCGTGAGACGGTGCGCCGGCTGATGGAGATCACCTTGCTCGGCGGGTCAGCCCCAACCAAGGCTTGATCCGCTGCGGGTCGGGCCACGCTTCGCCCGGAACGGTGCTGCACATCGCAGGCCCACCCTGTGCGCGGCCAGCGCACCGCGCTGCCTTGAAAGCGATGCCGCCCAGGCCAATCTCCGGATCGACGCAGCGATCGGGCGGCGCTCAATACCGACGAGCGCTATCAAATACGTCGAACGACCGTTAACATAATAAGCTCCGACCACGCTTCCGTGCGAAAGGCACGCCCGATGCTCAACAAGATCCGCCGCCTATTGGACTACCAGTTGACCGTCGCTGAGCTGCTGGGACTGGCCGTCCTGCTCGGCACGCCCTATCTGATCGTCGGGGTGATCTGGTCGTCCACCCACACGGCGCACCTGCGCGACATGCACGGCCTCGATTTGGTGGTGTCGTTTCTCGGGTCGATCGTGTCGTGGCCCGTGCTGATCTTCGCGAACGTGTGCATGACGTAGGAACGACATGACCAAACGCGGATCCCTGGTTGCCGCCGCGGCCGTACTGGCTTTGGCAGGCGGGCTTTTCGCCCTGCGCTTCCCCGTCTTCATCGACGCCTACGACCAGTTCGGTTGGCAGGTCAAATGCGGCAGCGGCTTCACGACGGATTTGATCCAGGCGTCGAGCGCCGACCAGGCCGTCAGCGCCCCCAGCTCGAACTATGTCGGCCAATGCGGCACCGCGCTGATGATGCGTCGCCTGTGGGCGATTCCCCTGGCGGCACTGGGGGGCCTGGCGTTGACGGCGCTGACGACGTCGGCGCTCGCCCACGACCGCCGGAAGATCAGCACCTGACGGCAATCACCGGATCATGAGCTGGCTCAACGGATTCCGAGCCCCCCGATCACCCTATCGCGTGCTCTCGTCGGGGAGGTCACGCCGGGACTGGTGCAGTCCCGGCGCATCCGGGTCGTCGTCCTGGTGCTCCAGCTGTTCCTGCAACTTGCGCTGTTCCTCGGTCGCCTCTCTGGCGTCCTCGGGTGCGGGCGGCGGGTCGAAATTCACTTGCTGGTCCACGTGAGATCCCCTCTGACTTGTCGCTCCAGTCAGGATCTCCCGAATGGCCGGTGGCGAAACCTTGCGAGCCCCTACGCGCCGAGATGCGCGGACAGCAGCCAGGCCCCCACCGACTTGCGGCCGTTGCCCTCGTCGCGAATGTCGGCCCCGCCAAAGGCCTGGAAGCCCGCCAGGAAACTGTCGGGCACGTTCGCGTGTATCCGCGCGGGGCGGATCTCGTCGATCACCCAGTACTTGGAGACGACGCCGCGCAGCTCGTCCTCGGTGACGGCGTTGACCGGGCCGTCGGCGGGCATGCCCGCGCGGTCGAAGACCAGCACGAAGTAGGAGGCACCCGGCTCGGCGGCGCGCACGATCGACTGCTGGTAGCCCTCGCGCAGCTCGACGGGCATCGAGTGGAAAAGAGTGCTGTCGACGATGGTGCCAAAGCGTCCGTCGTACCCGCCGAAGGCGCTGATGTCGGCAACGTCGAAGGTGGCAGTGGTCAGGCCCCGCGCGGCGGCCTTCTCGCGTGCCAGCTTGATGGCGGTGGGCGACTGATCCAGGCCCACCGTGGTGAAGCCGCGTTCGGCCAGGAACAGCGATACCGCCGCCTCTCCGCAGCCGGCATCGAGCACGTCGCCGTGGAACTTGCCGGCCTCGATGAGCGCCGCGATCTCCGGTTGGGGCTCGCCGATGCTCCACGGCGGCCGATTGCCCTCGCCCATCTCGGGGGCTTCGCCCCGGTAGGCGGCTTCAAACATTTCGTGAGTCGACTGAGACATGCCACCTTTATATCAATCTCGCTGAGATATGTCAACTAGCCTGATATAACCCGACAGGCAGGCTACTTCAGGGTGGCCGCCAGTTAGTTAGCCCATTTAAGCGACCGTGCGGCGCTGCGCGGCGGGGTGACTGCAGCGCGACGACGTGTTGAGATCGGGTATGGCCGACGACGTCGAACTGAGCCCGCGGGACTGGGTACGCGAGCAGACCGAGAAGATTCTGGAGCAGGGCACGACCGACGGGGTGGAGATTCTCGATCGGCCGGTAGTTCTGGTGACCGTGACCGGAGCAAAGTCCGGCAAAAAGCGCTACGTGCCACTGATGCGCGTCGAGAGCGACGGCCGTTACGCCATGGTCGCCTCGAAGGGGGGCGCCCCGGCGCATCCCTCGTGGTACTTCAACATCAGGGCCAATCCGGAGGTAACGCTGCAGGACGGCGACAGGGTCCTCGCGCTTAGGGCTCGCGAGCTCGAGGGATCCGAGCGCGAGCAGTGGTGGCAGCGCGCGGTCGACGCCTACCCTCCCTACGCCGAGTACCAAACCAAGACCGCAAGGCAGATACCGGTTTTCGTTCTGGAATAGGTCCGCTGCGCCCCAATTGATTTCATTTCAAGCGCGCACCGAAAACGGCGATATCCAGCTGTAGCAGAACATTTGCATTCGCTATGCGCAGGGCTCGTCGGGTTGCCACTCAGGTGGCGCCCCCATACCTTCGGTAGGCATGGGCCAGGCACGCCCCAAAGAACAATGACGTTCGTGGCGAGTGTATTCGCTTGTGTCGCCGTATATTTCAGTGCGCTAACCGGCATGTTACGGACAGATCTCCGAGGGCGCCGTCATGCCTGATGCAGGAGGGGTCGATGCAACACGCCGAAAAGGTTGATCCGACTCGATTCGGCGGCTTGCGCGCGGCTATCTCGTACGACTTGCCGTCCTCGTTGGTGGTTTTCCTGGTGGCGCTTCCCTTGTCGCTGGGGATCGCGATCGCCTCGGATGCCCCGGTGCTGTCCGGCTTGATCGCGGCGATCGTCGGGGGCATCGTCGCCGGGTGCCTCGGTGGGTCGCCGTTGCAGGTCAGTGGACCGGCTGCCGGGCTGACGGTGATTGTCGCCGACCTGGTCGCCCAATTCGGCTGGGGAATCACATGTTTGATCACCGTGATAGCCGGAGCGCTCCAAGTCGTGTTGGGCATCAGCCGGATCGCGCGGGCCGCCCTGGCGATCTCGCCGGTGGTGGTGCACGCAATGCTGGCCGGGATCGGAATCACGATCGCGCTGCAGCAGGCGCACGTATTGCTCGGTGGTGAATCCCAGAGCTCGGCATGGACGAACGTTGTGGGGCTGCCCGCACAGATCGCCGGCGCCCACCGGCCGGGCCTCGCGCTGGGCCTACTGGTCATCGCCATCCTGATCGCGTGGCGTTGGGCGCCGGCCCGGCTCGCCAAAATCCCCGGTCCACTCGTCGCCATCGTCGTCGCGACGGTGCTCTCAATCACGTTGCCGTTCAATGTGTCCCGGATCAGGCTGGAGGGCTCGGTGCTGGATGCGCTGCAGCTGCCGGAACTTCCGCACGGCAATTGGGGAGCCGTCGTGATCGCGGTGATCACCGTGACGCTGATCACCAGCGTCCAGAGCCTGCTGACTGCGGTCGCGATCGACCGCATGCACAATGGGCCGCGCACCGACTTCAACCGCGAGCTGATCGGCCAAGGCGCGGCGAACATGGCGTCGGGCGCGATCGGCGGCCTTCCCATTGCCGGTGTCATCGTGCGTAGCGCGGCTAATGTCAACGCGGGCGCCAAGACTCGCGCGTCGACGATCATGCACGGGTTCTGGATTTTGGCGTTTGCCGTGCCTTTCGCCGGGCTGGTCGAACAAATCCCCACCGCTGCCCTCGCCGGCTTGCTCATCGTCATCGGCATCGAACTGCTGAAACCCGCACACATCGAAACCGCGCTGCGCAACGGCGATCTCGCCGTCTACCTGGCGACCATCGTCAGCGTTGTCTTCCTAAACCTGCTGCACGGCGTGATGATCGGGCTGGCCGTGGCGGTCGTCGTCACCGGATGGCGGGTGGTTCGGGCCAAGGTGGAAGCCAAGCCCGTGGGGGACGAATGGCATGTGGTCATCGAAGGCGCCTGCACGTTCCTGGCCCTGCCCCGGCTGACGGGCGTGCTCGCAACGATTCCCGAACGCACCCGGGTGACCGTCCACCTGGTGGCCAACTACCTCGACCACGCCGCGCACCAAGCGATCGGCGACTGGCAGCGTCGGCACTGCGCCACGGGCGGCGAGGTCACGGTCCACCACGGACCGATGGAACCCTTTGGGCGCGTGGATGAGTCGTCGAGGGTCGGGCGTCGCGCGGCCCACCTCAGCCTGGTGGACGCGGACGCGGGTTAACCCACGTCGGCCGGCTCAGGATGCGTAGGCGGTGCCCTGAGGCAACAGGTGCCGGCGAACGAGCTTGTGCCACCGCCGTTGCCGGTACCGGAAAATGCCGGTCGCGACCCTCGCCACGACGGCGGTCGCGGGCCCCGCGTCGATTTCGACCGTGTCGCTGTACCGGCACGAGTGCCCGTCGATCGGTTCGACGTGCAGCGTGTGATTCCACGCCCGGAGAATTCCGCCGTGCTCGTGGGTGCGAACCGTTCCCTCGGCCTCGTCGATGCGCACGATCTCGATCGTGTGCCGGTACGCCGGTAGCAGATGAAAGGCGAACAGCAACGCCGTCCCGCGCTCGCCCAACCGCAGCGGCTCCGCTCGGCCGCTCAACGCCGGGATGCCGAACAGGCCTTTGCAGACGTAGAGGAACGTGACGGGGGAGAGCATGGCCGCCCACACCCGGTCGGCCGTAGTGGGTAGGACCGTTTCGAGGTGGACGGTGCGCATCACGCCTCCGGCAGTAGTTAGGGTGTCCTAAGTATGCCTGGTGGGCGCGCGGTTGGCCACCTCCCGGGTCCCTATCTCGCGTCGGCGGCGAGGAGCTCCAGCACCGCGAGGTGTTCGTCGACGGTCGCGAGCCCGGCGTTCATGGTGTTGACCGACACGTGGGTGGCACCGGCGGCGCGCCAGCCCGCGATGTGGGCGGCGACCTTGTCGCGATCACCGGACCAGGTGACCCGGCCTTCCATCCCGAGGCCGGCCGCGTCCCGGCCGGCGGCCGCGGCCGCGCGTTCCACCTGCTCGCGCGCGTGCTCCAAGCCGGGCCCCGGAGCCGTCATCGGGAACCACCCGTCCGCGAGCCGTCCCGCCCGTTCCAGGCCGCGGTCGGAGGCCGCGCCGATCCAGACGGGAATGGGCCGTTGGTTGGGCAGTGGCGCCAGCCCCGCCGCGGTCACCGCGTGGTACTTCCCGTCGAAGGTGACCGATCGTTCGGTCCACAACCGGCGCATCAGCTCGATCTGTTCCTCGGAGCGTCTGCCCCGATTGGTGAACCTTTCCCCAAGCGCCTCGTATTCGACTGCGTTCCAGCCCAATCCGACGCCGAGCCGGAACCGGCCGCCGGTCAGCAGGTCGACCTCGGCGGCCTGCTTGGCCACCAACGCCGTCTGTCGCTGCGGCAGGATGATGACCCCGGTGACAAGTTCGAGTGAGGTGATTGCGGCCAGGTAGCCGAACATGACGAACGGCTCGTGAAATGTCGAATCGATGTCGTACGGGCCGTCCCAGCCTTGGTGGACTTTTGGGTCGGCGCCCACGACGTGGTCGTAGGCGAGGATGTGGGTGAATCCGAGGCCTTCGACGCCCTCGCCATACGCGCGGACGACCGCGGGGTCACCGCCGAGCTCGGTCTGCGGGAACACAACTCCGATGCGCATTCGTCGTTCAACCAAGCCATCGCCGGATTGCTTCCCACGCGTAACGGGAAAAGATTTGGGACGGTGCCGTCTTCGCGCCTCTCGGCAAGTGGTCGCTCGAAGCGACGGTTCTCAAGGTGGTACCCGGGGGAATGCCCGACACCGTCGCGGAACATAACGGCGCCCGCCGCTCGAATATTTCGCCGACACTCGATGATGGACGGGTGACGACGAAAAAGATCAGCAGCGCGGTGCGGGTCGGCAAGTTCGAGCGGACATTCGACGCCGAGCTGGCCGCGCGCTACGACATCCCGAAGCTGCCCGACGGCCCCGGGCGGGCCGACTTTCTTGCCGAGCACGGGGCCGAGTTTCGTGTCGTGGTGACTTCGGGGCCGCCCGGCGTCGATGCCGAAACCATCGCGGCGCTGCCGAACCTGGAGGTGATCGTCAACAACGGCGCCGGGGTGGATCTGATCGATCTGCCGGCGGCGCAGCGCCGCGGCATCGGCGTCAGCAACACGCCCGACGTGCTTTCGGACACGGTCGCCGACACCGCCCTGGGCCTGATCCTGATGACCCTGCGCCGGTTCGGCGCCGCCGACCGCTACGTGCGGGCGGGTAGATGGGTCCGCGACGGCCCGTTCCCGTACGCCCGCGATGTCAGCGGCCTGCAGGTCGGGATCTTGGGTCTGGGCCGCATCGGATCGGCGATCGCAACCAGGCTCCTCGGATTCGACTGCGCGATCGCCTATCACAACCGCCATCGCATCGAGGGCTCACCGTTTCGCTACGCCGCGTCGCCGCTGGAGCTGGCCGAGTCGGTCGACGTTCTCGTCGTGGCCACCACGGGCGACCCGCACACTCGCCATCTGGTCGACCGCGGCGTCCTCGAGGCGTTGGGGCCACAGGGTTACCTCGTCAACATCGCGCGCGGCAGCGTGGTCGACCAGGAGGCGCTGGTGGAGTTATTGGTCGGCGGGGGCCTGGCTGGAGCGGGGCTGGACGTCTTCGTCGACGAACCACACGTCCCGACCGAGCTGGTGGACCTGGACAACGTCGTGTTGTTTCCGCACATCGGCAGCGCCACCGCGCGCACGCGCCGGGCGATGGCGCTGCTCGCCATCCGCAATCTGGACAGTTACCTGCAAACCGGTGAGCTGGTGACGCCCGTGCTTCGACCGCGGCGGTGAATCCCCGAGCGGCCGGCTCCTGTCAGATGTCTCACACGGATGGTCGAGCATCCGAATAACGGGTATCAGGCCATCCACCATGAGCCACACCACCCAGCGCCAGCTCGGCCAGACCGACAGCCCGATCGAGGACGAGCTCGAGGACGCCTTCGGCAGGATGCTGAGCGAGGGCACCCAGCGGCTGCACCGCACGTGGCGCGGCGTCCTGGTCACCGGGTTTTTCGGCGGCACCGAGGTGGGGATCGGCGTGCTCGCCTATCTGTCGGTGCTGGACGCCACCCACCGGCCGCTGCTGGCCGGCCTGGCATTTTCGATCGGCTTCCTGGCCCTGCTGCTGGGCCGCAGCGAGCTGTTCACCGAGGGCTTCATCATCCCGGTGGTGACCGTGGCCGCCAGGCGGGCCAATTTCCGCCAGCTGGGCAAACTCTGGGGCGGCACCATGTTCGCCAACCTCGTCGGCGGCTGGGTGATCATGTGGCTGATCATGACCGGCTTCCCCGAGTTGCACGCGCAGACCATCGAATCCGGCACCCACTTCGCCACCGCCCCGCTGTCCGGGCAGAGCATGGCGCTGGCGATCCTCGGCGGCATGGTCATCACGCTGATGACCCGGATGCAGCATGGCACCGATTCCGTGCCCGCCAAGATCGCGGCGGCCGTCGCCGCCGCCTTCCTGCTCGCGGGGCTGCGGTTGTTCCATTCGATCCTGGACTCGTTGCTGATCTTCGGCGCGCTGGTCACCGGGGATGCGCCGTTCGGTTACCTGACCTGGCTGGGTTGGTTCGGTTACACCGTGTTGGGCAACATGATCGGTGGGCTGCTGTTCGTGACGCTGCTACGGCTGCTGCGCAGCAAGGACCGGCTCGAGGAAGAACGCGCCGACGCGCAGTCCGTTCAGTAGAGCGTCAAAGCAGTTGCGGCATAACCTCGCTCGCGAGCAACTCCAGGTGCGCGAGATCGGTCAGGTCCAGCAGTTGGGTGTACACGCGCCGCACGCCGATCTCCCGCCAGGCGCCCAGCTTGTCGACGATCTCGGCGGGCGTGCCGACCAGCGGGCTGTTCGAACGCAGCTCGTCGAGCTCGCGCCCGATCGCCGCGGCGCGGCGGGCCACTTCGGTGTCGTCGCGCCCGGCGCAGAGCACGAACGCGCTGGAGTAGGTCATCGAGTCGTCGGATCGGCCGACCGCGGCGACCGCTTGCGCCACGCGCTGATACTGCTTCTCGGCCACGTCGATCGGCGCGAACGGAATGTTGAATTCGGCCGCGTAGCTCGCCGCCAAGTGCGGGGTTCGCTTGGCGCCGAGGCCGCCGATGACGATCGGCGGATGCGGGCTCTGCACCGGCTTGGGGAGCGCCGGTGAACCGGTGATGGTGTAGTGCTTGCCGGCGTAATCGAAGGTGTCACCCGGCTGCGTGGTCCACAGCCCGGTGACGATGGCCAGCTGTTCGCTGAGCCGATCGAACCGCTCACGCAGCGGCGGAAAGGGAATGCCGTACGCCAGGTGCTCTTGTTCGAACCAGCCGCTGCCCAGACCGAATTCGACGCGGCCGCCGCTCATCTCGTCGACCTGCGCCACCGCGATCGCCAGCGGGCCGGGGTGCCGAAATGTTGCGGAGGTCACCAGGGTGCCCAGCCGGATGCTCGACGTTTCCCGGGCGATCGCCCCGAGCGTCACCCAGGAATCGGTGGGCCCCGGCAGGCCGTCGCCGCTCATCGCCAGGTAGTGGTCGGACCGGAAGAACGCCGCAAAACCCAGCTGCTCGGCGGTCTGGGCCACGGCGACCTGTTCGGCGTAACCGGCGCCCTGCTGTGGCTCGATGAATGCGCGGAATTCCATGCCGATCCTTCGTATCTCGTTGTTATGCAGCCTGATTCCGAACCTGTACCCGCCTGTGGCCAAAGCGAGACGCCGAACGGGTTAGCATCCCCGGCGCAACTGGGTATGCCCTGAGCATGGCCTCACTCCCTCCACCCATCGTTGTCACTCCCGCGCGATTGACCTGCGCCGGCGCCGCCGACGCGGTCACCGCGGCGCAGTTGCGCCGCGCCCTGCGCCGGTGGCTTCAGGAGGCGACCCTGGCTCCGGCGGAGGTTCGCGACGACATCATTCTGGGCGTCAACGAGGCGCTGGCCAACTGCGTCGAGCACGCGTACCGCGCCCACGACTCGGCCGGGACCATGAAATTGCAGGCGAGCCACGACGCCGCCACCCAATCGGTGAGCGTGTGCGTCAGCGACCGCGGATCGTGGCACCCCCCGTCGCCGCGGCGGCTCAGCGATCCGCGGCGGTCCCGCGGCATCATGTTGATGCACGCGCTCGCCGACCACTGCACCATCACCGCGCGCCCCAACGGCACGACGGTGTGCCTGGACTACACCACCAGGCCCTAGCCGCCGCTCACACGCCGACGGCGCGTTCCAGGTCCTTGAGTGAGGTCTCGAGGTGACCCAGCAGCCGCTGCAGGTGCGGGACGCTGCGGCGGCAGCCGACCAGGCCGAAGTCGAGGTTGTCGGCGTTGTTGGTCACCGTGATGTTGACCGCCTGACCGTCCAACGGGATGGACAGCGGGTAGTTGCCGTCCAACCGCGCGCCACGCCAGTACAGCGGCTCGGAGGGACCGGCCGAGACGTTGGAGATGACGATGTTGAACGGCGGTGACGCCGCGGACAGGTAGCCCGGGATCAGCCCGAAGAACAGGCCGCCGATGTTGAACGCCGACAGGGCCAGTTGCTGCACCGGCGGCAGTTGCTGGAAGACCTCTTTGGTGTCGCGGATCGACGTGCTGACGATCTCGAGCCGCTTCGCCGGGTCGTCCAGGTCGGTCGCCAGGTTGCACAGGAAGGTGCCGACCAGGTTGCCGCCGCGGTCGTCGTCGGCCTTGCGGAGATTGACCGGCACCATCGCGGTCAGCGGGGAGTCGGGCAGGGCGCCCTGCTCGAGGAGGTAGGCCCGCAGGGCCCCGGAGCACATGGCCAGCACGACGTCGTTGACCGTCACCCCGGCCGCCGACTTCACCGCTTTGATCCGGTCCAGCGACCAGGACTGCGCGGCCACCCGGCGGGCGCCGCCGATGCGGACGTTGAACATGCTCCGCGGGGCCCGGAACGGCAGCGTCAGTTGCTGTTCGAGCAGCGCCGCCCGCGTCAGTTTCAGCGTGGACGGCGCCAGGGCGAGCGCCGACCCCGCGGTGCGGCCCACCCGATCCAGCAGTGACGGACGCTTGTGGTCCCCGCCGCGGTTGCGCGGCCCGAGGCTCCACGGGACGCGCACCTCGTCGTCGCCGGGGTCGGGGGTGAAGGCGCGTTGCACCAGCCGCATCGCGGACACGCCGTCCATCAAGGAGTGGTGGTACTTCGTGTAGACCGCGTACCGGCCATCCTGCAGGCCCTCCACCAGGTGGGCCTCCCACATCGGCCGGTGCCGGTCGAGCAGGCTGCCGTGCAGCCGGGAAACCAGCTCCAACAGGTCGCGGACCCGGCCGGGCTCGGGCAGGGCAGAGCGGCGCAGGTGGTAGTCGAGTTCGACGTCTTTGTCGAACGACCACGCGAGGTTGGTCAGGCCGCCGAAGAAGGCCGGGTGCTTGCGGAACGTCGGTTGCACGTCGGTGCACTCGAGCATGGCCTGATAGGACTCGCGGACGAAGTGGGGCCCGGCGTCCTTCGGCGGCTCGAAGAGTTGCAGCGACCCCACATGCATCGGGTGTTCGCGGGATTCGCCGATGAGGAACAGCGCATCGGTCGGCGATATCGGTTCCATGGTCAGCCCCATTCCTTTCGCTGCGCCGGCGAAGCGGCACACACCCATCTCCTAGTAGCCGAAGTGCGCCCTTGCTAATCAGCCCTGACCGCGATTAGGACGACGCGCGGAAAACCGCGGTGATCTCGGCGACCCTCGGGTCGGCGCGCAGCTCCTCGAGCGTTTCCGGCAGCGGCAGCCGCCAGTTCGGGTACTCGTCGACCGTGCCGGGCAGGTTGGGCTGGCGGGGTTCGGCCAGCGCGTCGTACGGCGAGATCAGCTTCAGCCGGCTCGGGGTGGCGGCCAGGAACCGGTGCATCGCGGTGATGATCGCCGCCTCGTCCGGGTCCGGGCTCGTGAGCAGTCCTTCGGACCGCAGCAGCTCCACCCATTCGGCCCGTTCCTTGTCGGCCACCGACTGCTCGCCCGGCACGTCGTCGAGCAGGCCGAGGTCGGCGCGGGCCCGCACGTGCTCGCCCCGCAGGAAGCCGGCCGCCGTCGGGAGGTCGTGGGTGGACAGGCTGGCGGCCGCCCGCGACGGCCATCGCCGCGGCGGGAGCAGCGGTTCGCCCGCCGCGGATTCGTCGCGGGTGAACCAGGACACCGCGCACCCCAGCATCTCGTTGTCGGCGAGGGCCTGGGTCACCTCCGGTTCGACCGTGCCCAGATCCTCGCCCACCACGGTGGCCCCGGCCCGGTGCGCTTCCAGCGCCAGAACCGCGAGCATGACCTCGGCGTCGTAGTGGACGTAGGTGCCGCGGTCCGGGCCGTCGCCCGGCGGAATCCACCACAGCCGCCACAGGCCGGCGACATGGTCGATCCGCAGACCGTCGGCGTGGGCCAACACGGCGCGCAGCATGTCGCGCAGCGCGGCGTAGCCGGTGGCGGCGAGGCGGTCGGGCCGCCACGGCGGCAGTCCCCAATCCTGGCCGCGCGGGGTGAAGTTGTCCGGCGGGGCCCCGATGCTGACCCCGGTGGCGAGCACGTCGGCCAGCGCCCATGCGTCGGCGCCGTTCGCGTCCACGCCCACCGGCAGGTCGTGCAGCACGCCGAGCGCCATGCCCGCCGCCCGGGCGGCGTCGCGCACCGCCGTCAGCTGTTCGTTGCAGCGATGCTGCACCCAGGCATGGAAGGCGACCCTGGGCGCGAGGTCGCGCCGGGCCGCCGTGACCGCCGGCCCGGCGACGTCGCACCGCGGCGCCGGCCACCGGGTCCACCGGCCGCCGTGCCGCTCGGCCAGGGCGCAATAGGTGGCCCAGTCCCGCAACCCCGTCTCGGCGCCCGAGCCGTCCAACGGGCTGGGCCGGCCCTCGGCGCGCCAGAGCAGTTCCAGGGCCGACCGCTTGGCCGCCCACACCAGGTCGTAGTCGATCCGCTCGGTGGTCGCCGAGACCCGTAGCGCATCGACCTCCGCGCGGGTGGCCGGGTCGGCGCGGGAATAGGCATCGAGGTCCTCGATGCGCAGGGCCAACGGATTGGCGAACCGCCGGCTGGACGGGGTGTAGGGCGACGGCTGTACGGGATGCGTCGGCCCCGGCGCGTGCAGCGGGTTGAGCAGCAGGGCGCCCGCGCCGTGTTCGGTGGCGGTCCAGTTCAGGAACTCGCGCAGGTCGCCCAGGTCGCCAATGCCCCAGGACCGGCCCGAGCGCAACGCGTAGAGCTGCAGCATCCAGCCCCAGGTCGCCGGCGTGGGCGGCACCCGCGGCGGGGCGGCCACCAGGGTGGCCTCCTGGCCGTCGCGCAGCTGAAGCCGATACCAGCCCGCGGGCAGGTCCGCGGGCAGCTCGTCGCGCACCTCGATCCGGTCGCCGTCCTCGCCCATCAACACCGCGGCCCCGGGCAGCCGCCGCGGTCGCCCGCCCACGCGCACGGCCATGGTGGGCGCCAGGGCGCCGGCGCGCTCGCGCGCGGCCAGCTTCGCCAGCTCTTGGCGCCGGCCGGCCTCGCTGGCGGCATCGACGTCCAGCAGGCCGAGCACCCGGATCACCACGTCGGCGTCGACCTCGACGGGTTCGCGTCGTTCGTTTCGGTAGGAGGTGGCGACCCCGTGTGCCGCGGCCAGCCGGCGCAGGTCCTCGGGGACCGCCTTGGGCTTGGCCATCAGCGCGCCGGCCCTTGCAGGACGTGGGCGTCGAAGAGGGGGCGGCGGCAAGGCGGCTTCACCTCGCTTATATACCCACGCCGCGGCTCCTCACACGGAAGCCGTTTGGTTGCAGGCGCTTTCGCCTACTGCCCGGTGGCCTGGAAGATGACCCGCCGGGCGATCTGCACGGCGTGATCGGCGAATCGCTCGTAGAAGCGCCCCAACAGTGTGACGTCCACCGCGGCGGCCACGCCGTGCGGCCAGCCGGGATCCATCAGCACCGCAAGCAATTGGTGATGCAGTTCGTCCATCGCGTCGTCGTCGCGGCGGATCTGCGCCGCCCCGCCCGGATCCTGGGCCAGCAACACCTCGCGGGCGTCGCCGGCCAGGTGCTCGGCCACGTCGCCCATCTCGGCGATGTGCCGGCGCACGTCGTCGGGCACCGCGTTGCGCGGATGACGCATGCGGGCGATTTCGGCGACGTGTACCGCCAGCCCGCCCATCCGCTGCGCGTCGGCGGCGATGTGGATCGCGCTCACCACCGCGCGCAGATCCGTGGCCACCGGCGCCTGTAATGCCAGCAACGCGAAGGCGGTCTCCTCGACGTCGTGGTCGACGGCGACGAGGTCCGACTGGCCGGCGATGACGCGTTCCGCCAGCACCAGGTCGGCTTTCAGCAGCGCCTCGGTGGCCAGCGCGATGGCCTCCCCGGCCATCGCGCACATCGCCCCGAGCTGTTGGGTTAGCGTTCCCAACTGGTGATGAAAAGCGCTCCGCATGCCTAAAGAGATTAGGCAGGGACGCGAAAAATAAACGTCGCTAGCTGACGTCGTCGGCCAGCGCGCGCGCCTCCTGTTCGGTTTCCACCGCGGGCCCGGACCCCGGCAGCGGCCTACCGGCGACCTCGGGCGTGAACACCAACGTGACCGCCCCCACCAGGCCACCGAAGATCATCATGTAGGCGGGCGCCATGACGTTGCCGGTGCCCGACACCAGCGCCTGGGCGATCAGCGGCGTGGTGCCGCCCACCGCCGATATCGCGATGTTGTAGGAGATGGCCAGCGCACCGTAGCGCACGCTGGTGGGAAACAGGGCCGGGAGCATCGCGGGTGCGGTGCTGTCGAAGCAGAGCTCCATCAATCCGATCAGCAGCACCCCGAGGAAGATCACCGGGTAGATGCCGCCGAAGCGCATGAGCAGGAAGGCGGGAATGGAGCCCACGATCAACAGTGCGCAGCCGGTCCACATGATCGGTTTGACGCCGATGCGGTCGGACAGCGCGGCGACGAGCACCACGGTGACCATCAGGATCGCCAGCGTCACCACGATCATCACCAGCCCGGCGGTGTGGCCGACGCGCACGAACAGCTTGAGGTACGTCGGCAGGTAACCGGTCAGCATGAAGTCGGCGACCTGGGAGGTCAGCACCAGCGCCGCGCAGATCAGCAGGCCGCGCCACTGGTCCAGCACCGTGCGCCGGAATTGCTGCCGCCCGCCGCCCGGCGGCCCCGCGCTCTCGGCCGCGTTCTGGTAGGCGGACGACTCCTTGAGTCGCAGCCGCAAAAACAGCGCGAACAGGCCGAAGGGCGCGCCGAGCAGCAGCGGAATCCGCCAGCCGTAGGCCAGCCAGTCGTCCTCGGGCAGCCAGCTCTGCAGCGCGGTGACCATCCCCCCGGCGAGCACGAATCCGACCAGATTGCCCATCGGCAGGAAGCCCACCATCATGCCGCGCTTGTGGTCCGGGGCCTGCTCGACCAGATAGGTCATCGCCCCGACAAACTCACCGCCGGTCGACAGGCCCTGAAAGATGCGGGCGATGGCGAGCAGGATGGGCGCCCAGATTCCGATGGCGCTGTAGCCCGGCAGCAGGCCCGTCACGGTGGTGCTCACCGTCATCATCAGGATGGTGACGACGAGGACGCGGTGCCGTCCGATGCGGTCGCCGAGCGGGCCGAAGATGAAGCCGCCGAGCGGGCGCACCATGAACGCCGCCGCCAGCGTGCCGAAGGTCGCGATCAGATGGACACCGCTGACGCTCTTACCCGGATAGAACACCTGGGCGATGGTCGTGGCGATGTAGCCGTAGACACCGAAGTCGTACCACTCCATGAAGTTGCCGATGGCGGTGCCCATGATGGTTTGGCGCATGGCCGGGTCGGCGACCCGGATCTCGTCGCGGGCCCATTTCGTCCGGCGCGGTCGCGCGTTCATCGCCCGATTGCGTACCCAGAAGTCTCGCGGGCCGAACACTTCTCACTCCCAACCGGCTGTACGTCGGAATTGACCGGGGGCCGATCGTAGCCACCGGGCCTTGGTCGACCGAACTCACTGACCTTTCAGGCTGCCGATGCGGAGCGAAAAGTCCTTCGGCTCGGACCGCTCCTTCGGCGGCGCGGTGGCCTCGACATCCTCGACGTAGCGCTGCGGGTCCCGGTCGACGATGGGCAAGCCCTTGGTGGTGGGATGCTCGGCCATGAACTCGCTGTACTGCCGGCCCAACGCCTCGCGCAGGCCGGCGGGGGCGGCGCGGCGGAAGTCGGAGAGCCCCTCGCGCTCCTCCTCCCCCATGTGTTCGTCGTTGGCCTCGCGGGTGCGGCCGACCGCCGCCCACCACTGCTCGCTGCCGACCCGGGCGGCGTTGGCGTCGCGCACGCCGTCGCGGATGTCGTTGTGATCCCCGATCGCGTCGAGCGTCTCGCCCTCGGCGTCCTGCGTGCCCCGCTTCAGCAGCTGCGGGTAGAAGATCTTCTCTTCGATGTAGGCGTGCACGTCCAGCTTGTCGGCGAGGGGGCGCCACACCCGCGCCAGGGCGGTCTCGTCGACCGGTGTCTGCGCCTGCAAGTAGTCCAGCTTGGCGAACTGTTCGCGGAACCACTCGTGGTCGGCGAGGATCAACATGGTGATGTCGGCCATCGCGGCGCCCCGCCTTTCTCACCCGCTACGGTTCGCGGCCATGTTGTCCCATCGGGGCGGGCCAGTCAACCGGCCGGGCGACGTGGGGAAAGGCCTCGCCAACCGTGCGGATACACTGGGGCGTCAGCATGTCGATCGACCGCGATCGCACGCGGGAAAAAATCCACCAAAGTCAGAGGTTGTTTGTGCCCGAGAACCGCAGCGAGCCCGTGAGCCTAGAGCCGCATTTCGACGACGTTCAGGCGCACTACGACTTGTCCGACGACTTCTTCGCGTTGTTCCTCGACCCGACGCGGACCTACAGCTGCGCCTACTTCGAGCGCGAGGACATGACCCTCGAAGAGGCACAGCTGGCCAAGGTCGACCTCTCGCTGGGCAAGCTCGGGCTGCAACCGGGCCAGACCCTGCTCGACATCGGCTGCGGCTGGGGCACCACCATCATCCGGGCGCTCGAGCAGTACGACGTCAACGTCGTCGGCCTCACCCTGAGCCGCAACCAGCAGGCGCACGTGCAGCGCCGCCTCGACGAGCACCCCAGCCCGCGCAGCAAGCGGGCGCTGCTGCAGGGCTGGGAGCAGTTCGACGAGAAGGTGGACCGCATCGTGTCCATCGGCGCCTTCGAGCACTTCGGGCGCGACCGCTACCCCGACTTCTTCAAGATGGCCTACGAGGCGCTGCCCGACGACGGTGTGATGATGCTGCACACCATCATTCAGCCCAGCCGCGAGGAGTTCGAAGAGCGCGGGCTGCCCATCACCATGACGAAACTGCGGTTCATGAAATTCATCATGGACGAGATCTTCCCGGGGGGAGACCTGCCCGCGGCCAAGACCGTCGAAGAGCAGGCGACCCGCGCCGGCTTCAGCCTCAAGCTCTACCAGCCGCTGCGCCCGCACTACGCGCGCACGCTGGACACCTGGGCGGCCGCGCTCGAGTCGCGCCGCGACGAGGCCATCGCCATCCAGTCCCAAGAGGTCTACGACCGGTACATGAAATACCTCACCGGTTGCGCCGACCTGTTCCGCGAGGGCTACACCGACGTCGCGCAGTTCACCCTCACCAAGGGCTGACGACGCCGCCGCCCGTGCGGGCGGCACATGACTGACCCGGGGCGGTTTATCAGCTTCGCCCCCGGGGTAAATCCACGAGCAACAACCTGACTCGGTGCGCGTCGGCATTCGTCGGCGCAAAACCGCAGGGGAGGACTGATCGTGGCTGCCAAATATCGGATGCCCGCGACGCCGGAGCAAAGTTCGGCGGTACGCTGGCCCGCGCGCCGCGGGTCGGGTGTCGCGGCGGTGTGCGAAGTCGCCTCGGCGTCCATGCTGTGCGCGGCGGCGTGTGCGGCACTGCTGCTCAACGCGCCGCACGGCCAGAAGCGAACCATCGAGGCCAGCCAGGAGCCGCCGGTGGCCTCGCAGTCGGTGCGCCAGGAGGGCACGGTGATCGCCGTGTCGCCGGGCTCGGTGACCGCGCGCAGCGCCAACGGGTACACCCAGACCTACCTGGTCACCCCCAACACCGCGCTCATCGGCCATGGCGGGGGCCAACCCGCCGGTGTCGCTTCGCATTTCACGGTCAACGACCACGTGGAGATCGTGGGGACCATTCAGGGCGGCACCGCTCTGGCCACCGCGGTGGCCGACCGTGACGCCGGGCGCGGGGACGGGCCGCCCATGGATTACCTTGACGGACAGGTGATTCCGGCCGGCCGGACCTGATCTTGACCGCTCGCCCGCTCCCGCGGCCTAGTCTGTATGCCATCCGGCCAGAGGAGGCACCGTGAGCGAGCACGAAGTGAAGATGATCATCCTGTCGACCGATGACCTCGAAGAGTCGATCCGGTTCTACAGCGAGACCCTGGGAATGGCGCTGAAATTCCGCGACGGAGCGCACTTCGCCGCCCTCGACGGCGGGCCCGTCACGCTCGCCCTCGCGACCCCGGTGGACCATCCCATCCCGGGGCAGGTCGTCGTCGGCATCAAGACCGCCGACGTCGACGCCGCGGCCAAGGCGGTGGAGGCCAGCGGCGGCGGCATCGTCAAGGGTCCGTACGACGACGCACACGAACGCCGCGCCGTGGTCTACGACAACAAGGGCAACGGCCTGGTGTTCTACAAGCCGCTGAGCCGCTGACAGTTATTTACCGGTGCGCTCGCGGTGCTTGCAGCCCGGCCAGCAGCACGGCCGGCGCTTGCCCTCTTCCAACTCCTCCTGCGTCCGGCGGATGCGACGCTGCCGGGTCGCGTCTTGCTTGGCGTCCTCCACCCAGCAGATGAACTCGTTACGGGCCAAGGCCGTGATGTCGTTCCACGCGGCCAGTGCCGTGGCATTGCCGATCAGCGACTCGCGCAGGTCCGCGGGCAGCTTGTGTACCACTCCGCCGGGTATCCGCTGGTTGCTCATGCGGCCAGGCTAACGCGCCGGCACGGGCACGCAGCCATCAGGAAGCCAAATGCGCGCTGTCGTCGTGCAATTCGTCGCGGCGCAACCCCATCGGCGTGAGGCCGGGAACGTCGCCGCCCGCCACCACGGCGCGGGTGATCGGTGTGAGCGCCCGAAACAGCGTTTCCACCTCCTCGTCGCTGAGCGCGTCGAGCGCCGACAGGGACAGCGCATCGGTGGACCGCTCGATGTGGTCTTTCAGTTCCCGGCCGGCGCTCGTCAGCGACCCGTCAGCGTCGAGCAGCCCCCGATCGGCCAGCCGTTGCTCGTGGTGCCGCCACGCCGCCTCGTCGTAATCGCGGGTGCGCGCGATGTACTCGCGCGGCACCCCGCCCGCCGCGGCGTGCAACACGTTGGATTCCCGACCGGAGATGCCGGCGGCGGCCAGCACCGCCACGTGACCGTCGCCGCGTTGCTCGCGCAACAGCGTGGTCGCGTGCCACAGCGCGGCCAGCGGATCGTCGGGCCACGGCAACGCCGAGTTCGCGGCAAACAGCGGACGCCCGTCCAGCGGCGCCAGTCTTGCCGCCTTCCCCGCCAATTCCGCTGCGATGCGGACGCTTTCGACAGACTCCAGCCCGTACCGGCGCAGCGCCGCGACGGCCGAGTCCTGCCGGGCGCGCAGCGCCGCGTCCGGGCCGGCGATGTGCCATGCCGCCGGCAGCGCCTTGGCCACCCGCTCCGGGGCGAAGTTGTAGAAGACGGCGGTGACGACCTCGCGCGGCACCATCCCCAGCGGCGCCGAGCGGGCGGCGAAATAGCCCATCCAGAATCCGCGGTAACCCAGGCCGTCCAGGGCCGCCCGCGCCTCCGGCGCGAAGTACGTCACCGCGTGCACCGGTTCGAAGCGGTCGAAGAAGCGCCGGGCCAGTAGGGGGTTCCTCTGCACGGTCGCAGTCAACCACATCGGGGCTCGGCCTTGCGCTTAGTCTCGAACTCGTGACCATCCCGTACGACGAGGCGCTGCGTGAGCGGATCGGCGGCCATCTGGCGAGCCATCACCGTCGCGAGGTCACCGACCCCACGAAGCGCCACGCGGCGGTGGCCGTGGTGCTGGTGGACTCGACCCCGGGCGAGGACCGGGTGGATCCGGCGCCGGTGGACGAGTGGAACGGCGACCGCGGGATGCCGGCGCACGGCCTCGACGGCCGGATGGTCGACGTGTCCGGTGGCGCGGCGTTCCTGTTGTGCCGCAGGGCGTCTCGCCTCAGCTCGCACGCTGCGCAATGGGCGCTGCCCGGCGGTCGCCTCGACCCGGGCGAGACCGCCGTCGACGCGGCGCTGCGGGAATTGCGCGAGGAGGTCGGCGTCGCCCTGGCCGCCTCGACGGTGCTTGGGCTGCTGGACGATTACCCGACCCGGTCCGGGTACGTCATCACCCCGGTCGTGATCTGGGGCGGCGGCCGCCTCGATCCCCGGCCGGCGCCCGACGAGGTGGTGGCGGTGTACCGGGTGGGCCTGCATCAATTGCAGCGCGCCGATTCACCGCGGTTCATCACCATCCCGGAGAGCCCGCGCCCGGTGGTGCAAATCCCGTTGGGAAACGACCTGATTCACGCGCCCACCGGCGCCGTGCTGCTGCAACTGCGGTGGTTGGGCCTCGAAGGCCGCCCGGACCCGGTCGACGAGCTGGAGCAACCGGTCTTCGCCTGGAGATAGCGGTCGAGCGCCATGGTCGGCGTCGGCTCACTCCTCGGCCCGCGCGGACAGGCGATGTTCCATGACGGCCAGCGCGCGGCTGGCCCAGCGAATGTTCTCTTCCTCGAACGCGATTCCGCGCAGCAGCGTCAGGTAGGGGCCGATGCGCTCGGCCTCGGCCAGGAATTCCTCCTCGTCACGTCCGTCCAGCACCCGCGCCCGTAACCGTTCGTAGCGTTGCAGTTTGGCCGTCGCCCATTGCAGGCGCTCGTCGATGAATTCGCGCACGGCGCGGGCGTCCCCGGCGTCGGCGGCCTGGACCTTCACCATCAGTTCGTCGCGGATCGCCGACGGCCTGGGCGCCTTGGCGGTGAACTCTCCGATCGCGGCGCGACCGGCGTCGGTCAGGGAGAAGAGGCGCTTGTTGGGCCGGCGCTCCTGGTGCACCAGCCGCGCCTGGATGAGCCCCTGGTCGGCGAGCCGGTCGAGTTCCCGGTACAGCTGCTGCGGGGTGGCCATCCAATAATTGGCGACCGAGGCGTCGAAGTCCTTGGCCAGGTCGTACCCGGACGATTCGCCCTCGAGCAGGGCGGCCAGTACCGCGTCACGCAGCGACATCCAAAGATGCTACAACGGCGCGATTAATCAACAAAGTGATTAATCGCACTATGGACATGTGAGATCCCACCGCATAGCGTCAACGGCACTTCCCAACGAAATGTGAGGTGGGCGGATGCATCCCTTCCGCAAGGCGGTCGAAGAGCGTGACGAGCGGGCCATGCAGGCGCTGCTGGCCGACGATGTCGTGTTCACCAGCCCGGTGGCCTTCAAGCCCTACGTGGGCAAGCCGATAACCGCCGCGATCCTGCGCGGCGTATTGCGAATCTTCGAGGACTTCCGCTACATCCGTGAGATCCACGACGACGGCGGGCGCGACCACGCTTTCGTGTTCGAGACCGGGATCGCCGGGGCGCCCGGCGTCAAGATCACCGGTTGCGACTTCCTGCACTTCGACGACGACGGGCTCATCGACGACTTCATGGTGATGGTGCGGCCGCTGTCGGGCGCCAAAGCGCTCTCGGAGGCGATGGGGGCGCAGTTCGACCGGATCCAGCGCGAGGCGCTCGAGCTGGCCGACGAGTCCACCACCGCGTAAGGGGGGAAGATGCGAATCGGTTTGGGCATCAACTATGCGGGCGGATTCAAGGACGTGGCCGCCGAAGTCGCCGACCTCGAGCGCGCCGGGCTCGACATCGTCTTCGTCCCGGAGGCGTATTCGTTCGACGCGGTGAGCGCGCTGGGCTACCTGGCCGCCAGCACCGATCGGGTCGAACTGGCCTCCGGCATCCTGCAGCTCTACACCCGAACGCCGACGCTGACCGCGATGACCGCCGCCGGCCTGGACTACGTCTCCGACGGCCGGTTCACCCTGGGCCTGGGCGCCTCCGGCCCGCAGGTCATCGAGGGCTTCCACGGCGTGCCCTACGACGCGCCGATCGCCCGGACCCGCGAGGTCATCGAAATCTGCCGCCAGGTGTGGCGCCGCGAGACGGTCAAACACCAGGGCCGGTACTACACGATCCCGCTGCCGGCGGGGCAGGGCACCGGCCTGGGCAAGCCGCTGAAGCTGATCAATCAGCCCGTCCGGGAACGCATTCCGATACTGATCGCGGCGCTGGGACCGAAAAACGTGGAGCTGGCGGCCGAGGTCGCCGAGGGGTGGCAGCCGATCTTCTATCTGCCCGAGAAGGCGCAGGAGGTGTGGGGGGAGGCGTTGGCCGCCGGCCGCGCCAAGCGGGACCCCGGCCTGGGTAAGCTCGACGTCTTCGCCGGCCCGGTGCTGGCGATCGGCGAAAACGCGGAATCCCTGAGGGAATTCGTCAAGCCGCACTTGGCCCTCTACATCGGCGGGATGGGGGCCAAGGGCAAGAACTTCTATCACACGCTGGCCACCAAGTACGGCTACGGCCCGCAGGCCGACCGGATCCAAGAGCTCTACCTGGCGGGTGACAAGGAGGGCGCCGCCAAAGTGGTGCCCGACGATCTGGTGCGCGACGTGAACCTGATCGGGAGCCGCGCGTTCGTCAAGGATCGCCTGGCCGCCTTCCGGGAAGCCGGGGTTACCACACTGAACGTTTCGCCCATCGCGTCCACGCCCGGCGAGCGGATCAAGCTGATCGAGACCCTGCGCGAATTAGTGTGAGCCTGAACGCCTTACGCTTCGGCCGGGGAGCGATGTAGCGCGCGGGAACACGCTAGCAACGCGGCCAACGTGATCGAAAGCCATACGGCCAGAACGACGAACGGCAACGCGCGCTGGTTCTGCGGGAAATAGGTTGCGGTGTGGATGGCGGCGACCGTGGCACCGCTCGGCAGTGCGTGGTTGAGAACCGCAAACGGCTGCGGCAGCAGCGACGCCGACACCGCGCCCCCCGACGAGGTGTTGCCGAGCAGGATGAACACGCCCCAGGTCGGGATGATCGCCCAGCGGTGGATCAACACCAGCATCGTCGAATTGAACAGCGCCGCAATGGCAATCTGCAGCGAGATCACCAGCCACAGTTCCGGGAAGCGGGTGTGCAGCGCCCCCAAAACGGGCCCGGCCACCACGGCAAGCGCCGCCCCGCCGATGACCGCCAGTGCGCCCACGCACGTCAACCAGCCGCGCAGCGTCAGCGTCTTGACGTTGGCCCGCAGCTGGAACATCGTGACGAATCCCAGGATCGTCGCGGCGATGGTGACGTAGAAGGTGGCCAACCCGGATGGGTCGGAGGCCGGCAGCGGATGCAGATCGGTGATCGGCAGCAGGTAGCGTCCCGGCGCCGGCTCGTCCAGTTGCGTCAGGACGCGCACCGCCGACGAGCCGCTGGCGCTCGACAGCAGGAGCTGGGGCGGCGCGACGGTGGCGTCGATGACGGCGGTGATCGTCTGATGATCGATTGCCGCGACGGCCGCCTGCCTGGATGGGTAACCGCGGACGCTGAATTCGTGCTGCCCCTGCTGCATTCCGGCGACGATGGGCGCGGTTACCGAGGCGGGACCGACGACCCCGATGGGCAGCTCCCGCGGCGCGGGTCTGCCCAGGGCCACCGTGTAGGCGGCCGCGAACGTCGACGTCATCACGAGGGCGATCGCCATCACCGCGGCCGCCTTGCGGATCTCGAGCGGAATGCGCCCCAGGGACAGCCGATTCACCGGGGGCCGTGCGGATTCCCCCGAATCGTGGTCGTTTTGAGTGACCGGCGGCGCGGTGCTCACTGATGCGTTTCTGGTCATGGTGCGGTTGCTGTTCTCCGGTCCGAGGGCCGCGCTCGGTGAAACCCTCGAGCCCCGCCGCGGATGGTGATCGATCACTCCCTGGTACCCGCGCGCCGCCCGGCGAAACATGCGGTCGGCGGCGTCAGCCCTTTCGGTGGGCGTCGCGTCGAAGGCGCACCGCCCGACTGGCGGCGGCCAACAACGCCAACGCCGCCATCACCGCGAGGATGGTCGTCGAAACCGCCGATCCGACCGTCGCCAAGATGAGCGGCAGGCCGAAACCGATGTACGTCACCACGTAGAACGCGCCAACGAGCCCGCCGCGCAAGTGTTTCGGCGCCGCGGACTCCAAGTCGATCAGGCCCTCACGCAGACAGAGCCCGGACGCGCACCCGAGCACCAGGAACAGCGCCAGGCCCAACGCCGGCGACATGGTCGGCGGGGCCAGCGCCGTGACCGCGTAGCCGAGGGCGGCCAGCAGGGCGCCGACGGTGCCGGCCCGCGGCCCCCAGCGGCGCGCGCGGGCGAGCACTTGGATAAGCCCGCTGACCCCGTTGACGAGCAGCGTGGCGGTGCCGATCGCCATGGGGGCGGCCAGCCCCGTGTGGACGCGGCCGGGGATCGCGACGAAACCAAGGGTCGCCGACGCGAACACCCATGGCGCCAGCGGCATCGCCCAGCTCAACGCCCGCGCGGCTCCCTGTCCCGGGTTCGTCGTCGGCTGCTGCACCTGAGTGGTTGGCGGCGCGGTGGTGCGCGCGCCCCGCGCCGCAAGAACCGCGAAGGCCATCGCGGCCACGCCGATCGCGGCCGCGATCACGAACGACAAGAGGATGCCGCCCGGGCCGGCCTTGACGATCAACGCTCCAGCGAACGGGCCGATCGCAAAACCGCCCATCAACACCGCTCCGGCCATGGCGGCCCCGGCCGGACCCTTCAGATCGGAGGCCCAGGCGGTGCAGGAACTCATGGCCAGGCCGACGCCGAACCCGACGACCAGGCGTCCGACGAGCAAGACGTCGTACTGCTGAGAGCACAGCATCGCCACCGTGCCGGCCACGGCGGTCGCCGCACCCGCCAGCGCCACCGGCCGCCGCCCGAACGCGTCCGACGTGCGCCCGCCGACGAGCAGACCCGGCACCAATCCCACGGCATACACGCCGAAGATCGCATCGAGGGTGGCCGCGCTGAGGCGTTGCCGAACGCTGAGCAGGGGCATCAATGCGACGAAGTGGTTGGCGACCCAGCCGACGGATAACAGCAGCACCAACACGGCCGCGAACACGCCGCGGTCGGAATTTTGGGCACCCGCCTTGCCCAGTGTCGCCACCGACGGCCGCGGAGTTGACCCGTTGGCTAGGGACACTGGACGTTTCCTCCCCGTGCGGCTCGGCACGACAAACCCTAAAGGACGATGCGGACGAGGCAGTTATTCCCCATCGCGTGCGGTTTGCACGCGGCGCAAACGCGGGAACCGACCGGGCAAATCTCGTGCGGGGGTTTCAAATCGGTCGATTTGGTGTACTGATACCACTACTCGACTCCAGGGAGGCAAACCATGAAGCAAATCGCGGCCGCGGCGTTCGCGATGGCTGTGCTGCTGTCCAGCGCGTGTTCGGCCTCACAGGTCATCAACACCGGCGGCGACACCAAGTGCAAGGAGTTCACGACGCAGGACGAGAAGAAGCAGAACGACGAGGTCAGCAAGATGCTGAAGGACAAGAACGGCACCGACCCGGCCAACGCCGAGATCTCGGCCACCCGGCTGTCGGCCTTGACGTACTGCCAGACGTTGGGCAAGCCGGACACCAAGATCTCCGAGGCGCCGCACGGCTGACGGCGCCCGCCGGCCCGCACCGAAGCGGTTGCGCGCCAAGGCTTTACTCGTCGGCGGCATCAGCGTCGCATCGAGTAACCCTGCGCCGCAACTAGTTCAACACCAGCTCGACCGGCGTCTCATCGCTGAGGGCCGCGCGCGCGAGCAGCTCACCCAACAGCGGGCCGAACTTCATCAGGTTGGCGCCGACGAACGCGAGAACGCGCCCGCGCCGCGCCACCGTCCAGCCGTCGCCGCCCGCGTCCAGCCACGGCGCGCGAACGGTCACGCAGTCCACCCGGTCCACCGGGGAAAGCGTGGGAAACAACGCGCGGACCGTCGCGGGATCCGGTGCCTCCTGCCCGAAGGCCCAGCGGCCCGTGCTGCCGAGCGGCAGCCCGTAGCCCTCGGGCGCCGACAGGCACACCGCCCCGGTCGCATCGGCGCCCTCGTAGGTGAATCGGGTGTGCGGCGCGAAGTCGACACCGAGCGGGCCGAAGAGCGCGGGGGTTTGCACACCGGCGCAGACCAGCACGCGATCGCCCCGCAGCACGGTGCCGTCGGCGAGCGTCGTCGCGCCGTCGTCGGCGACCGACACGACCTCGTCGCGGCGCACCTCGACCCGCAGCGCCAACGCGGACAACGCCCGGCGGATGCGCAGGCTGCCCCCGAGGGGGTCCAGCACGCCTGACTCCCAGGGCGCGGCGGCGAAAGGAATGCGCGCGGCGATATCGGCCCGGTCCAGCCAGTGGAACGCCGCCCCGGCCTCCGTCATCGCCTCCGCGGTCTCCTCGCAGGCGCCGGCGGTGATGAATCCCTCCGAGCCCAGCAACCGGCCCGCACCGAGTTCGGTCTCCCAGCGCTGCCAGCCGGCGCGGGCCCGCAGGGCGAGGCGGCACAGCGCCGGGCGTCGGTGCGCGATCCGGAAGATACGGGCCAACCCGGTGGATTGCTCACCGAATGGGCGCCCGCGCTCCAGCACGATCGCGGGCTCCCCGCGCCGCGCCAGCTCGTAGGCGGCGGCCAGCCCACACACCCCCGCGCCGACGATGACGATCACGCGACCCGCATACCCGCGCGGCTAGAAGAAGAACCCGGCGTGGGGCGCCTGTGCCACCGCGAACAGGCGGTCGGCCGCGGCGATCGCGGCCGGGTCGTCGGCGCGGGCAAGCTCTGCGACGGCGAGGTCGCGCCACGTCGTGCCGCCGAGCAGGACCGCACCCAGCCCCTCGGCGTCGACCCGCAACTGCGCGGGTTCTTCGGTCGGCCCGGCGCCGTCCGGCGTGATCACAAAGCTGCACGAATTATGTTGCAGCTGAGAATCATTCAGCGCGATGGTGACCGCGTCGCCGTCGCCGTAGCGACGCGCCGCCAGGGCCCGCGGCGCGTCGATGACGCGCAGCCAAGTCTCGTCGTGCACCGCGGTGACCCGCGCCGCCCCCCGATCGGCCAGCAGCCCGGGCAGCGGGTCGTCCAACGGCAGCATCCAAAAGACCACGCGGTCAATGAGATCGAGCCCGAGCAGGAACCGCAGCAGTCCGAGGTAAGCCTCGGCGGTGGGGGCGAAGAAGTCCTCCACCGCGATGGTGCGCTGGTCGCTGACGAACCACCTGTCGGTGTCGACGGGTCGGTAGCGGGCGAACCCCGATTCGGACCCCGGCGCCCCGTGCACCGCGACATACGAAGGCTGCGGCGACATTTCGGTGCGTAGCCGCAGACCTTGCCACCACGCGTCGGGCCGGTCGATGGTGCCCGGGCGCGTCGGACGGTTCTCGGCGTAGATCCGGGGCAGCAAATCCCAGGCGTCCGCCGGGTCGACCAACCGCACCGGGCCGCCGTCCCCGACGTCGCGGCGCAGCGCCGCCCGCGCGGTGTGCACCTCCACCGTCTGCGACGAGCTGGCGACGCCATAGCCGTATCGGCCGTAGATCGTCGCCTCCGATGCCCGCAACGAGGCGACCACCTCACCGCGGGCGGCGATGTCGCTCAGCTGATGACGGATCAGCTCGGTGGCTACGCCGCGCCGGGTGAACGACGGCAGCACACCGATGTGCGTGACGGCGGCGTGCCCCACCACCGCCCCGCCGGGCAGCGTCATTCGGCTCGTCACGGCGTCCGCGGTGCCCACCAGCTGGCCGCCCACGAACGCGCCGACGGTGCGGCCGGGCTCGAGCAGCTCGGTGATCCGGCCGGCCGGCAGGTCCGGCAGCGGCGGGAACCCGATCATGGCGACCCGAAACACGTTGGCCGCGGCGAGCAGGTCCGCTTCGCTGTCGAGGATCCGGATCTCGGTGGTCATCCGGCCATCATGTCTGGTGCCCGCCGCGGCACGGGCCGCGGGATGCGGCCGCTACCGGATCTGCAAGCCGGTCAGCGCCCGCGAGATGACCAGGCGCTGGATCTCGCTGGTGCCCTCGAAGATGGTGAAGATCTTGGCGTCCCGGTGCATCCGCTCGACGGGATAGTCGCGGGTGTAGCCGTTGCCGCCGAGGATCTGGATCGCCTCGTCGGTGACGTAGACGGCCGTCTCGCTGGCCACCAGTTTGGCCATCGACCCCTCCGCGGCGTCGAACTGCTGGTTGTTGCGCGCCATCCAGCCGGCCCGCCACACCAACAGGCGGGCGGCGTCGATGCGGCTCTTCATGTCCGCCAACTTGAATGCCACCGCCTGGAATTCACCGATCTTGCGGCCGAATTGCTCACGCTGGCAGGCATAGTCGAGCGCATACTCGTAGGCCGCCCGCGCCACGCCGACGGCCATGGCCCCGACCGTGGGACGGGTGCGCTCGAAGGTCTTCATCGCCGCCTGGCTGCGCGCGGAGGCACCCGACTTGACGCGGGCGATGCGCGCCTCGAACTTCTCCCGGCCGCCGAGGATGTGGTCCTCGGGCAGGCGGACGTTGTCCAGCACGACCTCGGCGGTGTGGGAGGCCCGGATCCCGTGCTTCTTGAACTTCTGGCCCTGGGCCAGCCCGTTGACGCCGGCCGGGACGACGAACGTGGCCTGCCCGCGGGTGCCCAGCTCGGGGTAGACCGACGCCACCACGATGTGCACGTTCGCGATGCCGCCGTTGGTCGCCCACGTCTTGGTGCCGTTGAGCACCCACTCGCCGGTGGCCTCGTCGTAGCGCGCCCGGGTGCGGATCGCGCCGACGTCCGAGCCGGCGTCGGGCTCGGACGAGCAGAACGCACCCAGCTTCGGCTCGTCGGCGGTGCCGAACATCTCGGGCAGCCAGCGACCCAGCTGTTCGGGAGTTCCGTTGCCCGCCAACGCCGCCGCGGCCAAGCCGGTGCCCATGATGGACAGCGCGATGCCCGCGTCACCCCAGAACATCTCCTCGAACGCGGTGAGCATGCCGAGGCCCGTCGGCTCGGCCGCCTGCTGGGCGAAGAAGTCGGGGGAGTACAGGCCCACCTTCGCGGCCTCGGCGATCACCGGCCAGGGCGTCTCCTCCCGCTCGTCCCATTCCGAGGCGGCGGGGCGGATGACGTCGGCGGCGAACTTGTGCACCCAGTCGCGCACCTCGATCACGTCGTCGGTCAGCTGTAGGGAAAAAGTCATGGCTTCACTCCTGAATGGTTGTTGTGCTCAACGGGTTCCGTATTGCGAGAGGACGCTGACCGTTTGGTTGACCCACGCCTCGAAGTAGCGGTCTTCGTCGATGTTGCCGGGCAGCCGGCCGGTCAGCGCCTGCAGCGTCGCGGCGTAGGACAACGATCCGATCGCGACGGCCGCGGCCGCCTCCGGATCGGGGATGGCCGTGCGGCCGGAACGGTTGGACGCCGCCAACTCGTCGGCGAAGCGTTGATAGGCGTTGTCGGTGATCACCTGCCACGTCTTCTCGTCGAGGTCGCCGAGCTCGTCGGGTTCGCGCAGCATCACCTTGAGCAGATCTTCGCTTTCTTTGAAGTTGCTCCAGATCAATTGGCCGGCGGTGCGGACCGCCTGCTCGACGCTGCCCGGCTGCCCCGCGTCGTATTGCTCGCGCGCCGCCACGATGCTGTCGATCCGGTGCGCGACGGCGGCCTCGAGCAGCTCGCGCTTGGAGCCGAAGTGCTTGTACAGCGCGCCCGACCCGGGGGCCAGGCCGGATGCCCGCTGGATGTCGGCGACCGAGGTCGCCGCGTAGCCCTTGGCGGCGAAGAGCTTCAGCGCCTCGGCCAGCAGCCGGTCGCGTCCGGAGGCGAGCATGGTGAGAGAGTACTCACTCACCGAGCTCAGAGGCAAATGTTGCAGGTCGCGGGGCGGCCGGGCACGAGCCGAAGGATTGGCGCTACATTCTCTGCGAAACGCCACGACGCCTGAAGGCGGCGAACCGTTATCGGTGTGAGGGTTGTGATCAGCCGTCGACACCGTCGCCGGCCCGGCGCCGCGAGCGGCACTAAGGAGCGTGACATCCGCGTGTTACCGCACGTAAAGCTGCCGATGCGGGTGTTGTCGCTGCGCACCATCGTCGTCGTCGCGGCGCTGTCGGTGATCACCCTCGTCGTGCTCTTGGGCACCTGGGTGTGGGTCGGTGTCACCAACGATCAGTACAGCCAGCTGGACCGCCGGCTCGACTCAGTCAGCAGCCTGGGCGACATCAACACGCTGCTCAACAACGTGGAGCACGCCAGCCCCGACCAGCCCATGCCCGACGGCAACCTGGTCCGCACCGCGCGCATCGGCGACGTGACCGTCTCGGTGCCCAGCAACATCGTGCTGCCCAAGCTGCCCAACGGATACGCGAACACCACCATCAACGGGGTGCAATACCGCGTCCGCACGTTCTCCGCCGGCCCCGCCTCGATCGCGCTGGCCGCGCCGCTGGCCGAAGCCCAGCACCGCATCAACGAGCTGCATCTGCGGGTGCTGTTGATCTGCGCCAGCGTCATCGGCGGCACGGTGGTCGTCGGCTGGGTGATCTCGTTGATCATGGTGAACCCGTTCCTGCTGCTGGCCCAGCAGGCCCGCGCCATCAACGCCCAGTCCAGTCCCGACGAGGTTCAGGTGCGCGGGGTGCGCGAGGCCGTGGAGATCGCCGAGGCCGTCGAGGGCATGCTCGCGCGCATCGGCAACGAACAGCAGCGCACCAAGGCCGCGCTCGAGTCGGCCCGTGACTTCGCGGCCGTTGCCTCTCACGAGCTGCGCACCCCGTTGACGGCGATGCGCACCAACCTCGAGGTGCTCTCCACCCTGGACCTGCCCCGCGAGCAGCGGGACGAGGTCATCGGCGACGTCATCCGCACCCAGAGCCGCATCGAGGCGACGCTGACGGCGCTGGAGCGACTGGCGCAGGGGGAGCTCACCACCGTCGACGATTTCGTCCCGTTCGACATCACCGAACTCCTCGACCGCGCGGCGCACGACGCGCTGCGGGTCTATCCGGAGGTGGACGTGTCGCTGGTGCCGTCGCCCACGGTGCTGATGGTCGGGCTGCCCACCGGGTTGCGGCTGGTGATCGACAACGCCATCGCCAACGCGGTCAAGCACGGCAACGCCGGGAAGATTCTGCTCACCGTCAGCAGCTCCAGCGAGGGCGTCCAGATCGCGATCGACGACGACGGAACCGGCGTCCCGGAGTCGGAGCGCGCTTCGGTCTTCGAGCGCTTCGCCCGGGGGTCGACGGCATCGCGGTCGGGATCCGGACTGGGCCTGGCGCTGGTCGCGCAGCAGGCCGAGCTGCACGGTGGCACGGCGGCGTTGCAGACCAGCCCGTTGGGGGGCACCCGGCTGCTGCTGAACCTCGCCGGCGATGGGCGCGGCCCCGCGTAGCTTTCGGCCGCTATTCCGGCTCGCGAAATTGCGGCGATCGGCCGAATTCGCGCTAATACCGCCAACAATGGGCGGATTGCCGATTACTGCCACGCATTTGCATGACCGAGGCGAATCGGCGGTTCGGGCCGGTGCCGGCGTGACCGGTGTGCCTGCAGTGACATACGAGATTGTTTGACGGATGACTGATAACGGGAATACCGGCGGTCAGATCGGCCGCCGAATTTTCGGCCTCCGGCCTTGCGAGAAAGCGAGTGAATACACGAACGGTCGAACCGCACTAGACTGATGCGCCAAGCCCGTCTTATGACGCTGAGCAATCGGAGGGAAATCATGACTATGTCGATGCAGCCAGAGGCGGTTCTGGCATCGGCAGGCGCGGAGTCGGCCATCAGCGCCGAGACCGAGGCGGCGGCTTCGGCGGCGGCGCCGGCCCTGCTCGGTGCGCTGCCGATGGGCAGTGACCCCGACTCGGCGATGTTCGCGGCGGCCCTGAACGCGTGCGGCGCGAGCTATCTGGGCGTGGTGTCCGAGCACGCCGCGCAGCGCGGCCTGTTCGCCGGGGCGCAGGGCCTGGCTTCGGCGACCGTCGTGACGACGGAGGCCGCCCGCATGGCCGCGCTGGCGGCCAGCGGAATCGCTTAAAAGGGGGAAGTACGCATGGCCGATCCGGGGTGGGCCGCGCGTACGCCTGAGGAAAACGATCTGCTGCTGAAGGGCGGCGTCGGGGTGGGCACGCACCTCGCCAACCAGGCCGCCTGGATGGCTCTGGCAGCCACCCACCACGCCTCAGGTGTCGCGTCGGCGATCAACACCGCTACGACGTCGGCATCGTGGCTTGGTGCCGGGTCGGTCGCTTCGGTCGCAAACGTCACGATGCTCAACACCGCGCTGCACGGGCTGGCCGGCTGGGTCGACGTGAAGCCGCCCACCGTCGCCACCGCGGTCTCCGCGTATCAGATGGCGTACGGCTCGATGCGCCCCGCGCCCGAGTGCATCGCCAACCGTGACGAATGGGGCGTCGACAACTGCATCAACCCCATCGTGCTCGGGGCGCTCACCCCGCGCATCGTCTCGCTCGACGTTCAGTACTTCGGGGTGATGTGGCCCAACAACTCCGCCGTCGGGGCGAGCTACGGCGCCATCCTCACGTCACTGACCGAGAGCCTCGCGATCGCCCCGCCCGTCGCGACCCTGGGCGCGTCGCCGGCGGCACCGGCTCAGGCGGCCTCGGCGGTGGCCGAGTCGGCCGCCCAGGTCGGGGCCGGGGACGGCATGCGCTCCGCATTGCAGGGCGCGCAGCAGGGCACATCGAGCGCCGGTCAGGCGGCGTCGGGCGGCCAGGACTTCATGAGCCAGGCCGGCTCGTTCATGGAGCCGTTGCAGTCGGTGATGCAAGCGCCGATGCAGATGATGCAGGCGCCCATGCAGATGATGCAGGCGCCGATGCAGATGATGCAGCCGCTGCAATCGATGATGGGCATGTTCGCCAACCCCGGCGCCATGGCCGGGGCGGCACCCGGGGTGTCGGCGGTCTCGGCGACGGAGATGTCGGCCGTCAGCGCGTCCGGGGGCGGCGGGGGCGCGGCCATGGGCGCCGGGGGTATGCCCGCGACCAGCTTCACCCGTCCGGTCAGCGCGTTCGAACCGGCCGGCAGCGGTCGGCCGGTGGGGTTGCGGCCCAGCGGGGCGTTGGGCGCCGAGGCCATGCGTCCGCAGACCACGACGGTCGGCGGCGGTACACCGATGGGCGGCATGCCGGTGGGGCATGGGGCGGGAGGAGAACGCGGATCTCGAGACAAATCCGAACAGCCCGCGACAGTGCGGGTTGTCGACGATCGGGTGTGAAGCCGGCCCGGCTAAGGGTGAATCGACAGGTATAAATAGCCGCCATACACTTCGCTCCATGCCCCAGGCATTACGGGGGGCGGCCAACCGGAGAAGGAGAATTCAGTGACAATCAAGGTGACACCGCAAATGCTTCGCGATACGTCCAACGCCATCCAGGCGAACATGGAACACGCGATTGGTATCGGCCAGGGGTACGTCGCAAATCAGGAAAACGTGATGAACCCGTCGACATGGTCCGGTGACGCGGTGGTCGCGTCGCATGCGACGGCCATCGAGGTCCAAAATGACCTCAACAAGGTCTTGAACGGCGGCACCCGGCTGGCCGAGGGCCTCAAGCAGGCCGCCGCCCTGATGGAGGGTCACGAGGCGGATTCTTCGCACGCTTTCAGCGCCCTATTCGGTCACGGCGGATCCTGACTCCCGCGCCGCATTCGTAAATCCATAAACGGTTTTTGAAAGGAACTTAATTATGTCCGACCCAATCACTTACAACCCGGGGGCCGTCGCCGACTTCGCCACCGATGTCGCTTCTCGCGCCGGCCAGTTGCAGGGCATTTTCGATGACACCTCGAACCGGACGAACGCGTTGCAGGAATTCTTCGCCGGCCATGGCGCGTCGGGCTTCTTCGAAGCGCAGGCGCAGATGTTGTCGGGGCTGCAGGGTCTCATCGACACGATCCGCCAGCACGGGCAGACCACGTCGCACGTGCTCGACGGCGCCCTGAGCACGGACCAGCACATCGCCGGCCTGTTCTGACTCCGAGGCAAAGGTGGGGCAGGCGCGCCGCGCGTCCATGCCCCACCTTTGGCGCCCTTGCCCGCTGAGGAAACCGACATGCTGACAACGACGGTCGACGGCTTGTGGGTGCTGCAGGCGGTCTGCGGGGTGGAGCAGACCTGTCCCGAGCTCGGACTGCGCCCGCTGATACCGCGGCTCGACACCCCCGAACGCGCGCTGCGCCACCCGGTGGCGGCCGAGTTGACGGCCGCGGGCGCGCTCGACGAGGCCGGCAACGCCGACCCGATGATTCGCGAGTGGCTCACCGTGCTGTTGCGGCGCGACTTGGGCCTCCTGATCAACATCTCGGTCCCCGGGCGCGAGGCCACCCGGGCGGCGATCTGCCGATTCGCCTCCTGGTGGGTGGTGCTGGAACGCCACGAAGACTTGGTGCGCCTCTATCCCGCCGGTACTGCGAGCAACGAAAACGGCGCCAGCGACCTGGTGGTGGGCCAGGTCGAGCGGCTGTGCGGGGTGGCGGAGGTGGCGCCGCTGAAGCCGGTCACGCTCGATACCGAGCAGTTGCTGGCCTCGGTGCGCGACGCTGCCGGCCTGAAGGAGTTCCTGCTCGGCCAGAACCTCGACGTCGACCAGATGCAGATCGTCACGATGGCCGCCGATCCCGCTCGTTCGGCGCACGCGCACATCGTCGGCCTGCAGGCCGGCGTCGGGCCGGACGAGATGGCGCGGATCGCGGTCGGCGATTCGACCGTGTCCATCATCGACACCCCGGCCGGCCGGGTCTGCGTGGAGAACGTCATCTCGGGCCAGCGCCGCTACCAGATCCTTTCGCCGGGGTCGCGCAGCGACATCAGTGGCGCGGTGCAGCGGCTCATTCGCCGCCTGCCCGCCGGCGACGAGTGGTACTCGTATCGGCGGGTGGTCTGACCGGACGGGCCGACTTCTCAACTGACCCAAGATAAGTCAGTAAACCAATGGCGTGGAATGGCAACCCCTTACGCGCTTGAACGGTCTCTTGATCGGTAAACGCGGTATCGCCGAGCGTGTTAGCATCGCGAAGTGACGAGCCCTTGGAATGACCCGAATATGTCGGACGAAGGGGCGCTCAGACGGGGGGATCCGTCAGGGAGCCGCAACTTCCCCGATTCGGTATCGGACACCATGCGCATTACCGATCTGGCGGCGCCTCGAAAGATTCCTCCAGGCTCGGGTTGGCGGAAATTCATCTACGTCATCTCATTTAAGAAAATAAACCCCGGGGAATCGCCCAGCGAGCGGCACTACCGTGACCTGCAGAACCGCATCCGGCGGCACATCCGTAGGCAGTACGTCATCACGGTGGTCTCGGGTAAGGGTGGCGTCGGCGTCTCGACGATGGTCGCCTGCATCGGTGGTGTGTTCCGAGAGTGCCGCCCGCAGAACGTGATTGCGATCGACGCCGTCCCCGGTTTCGGCACGCTGGCCGACCGCATCGACGAGTCGCCGCCGGGCGACTACACCGCCATCATCAACGACACCGACGTCCAGGGGTACGCGGACATTCGTGAACACTTGGGGCAGAACCCGATCGGGCTGGACGTGCTCGCCGGAAACCGCACGTCCGACCAGCCCCGGCCGCTGGTGCCGGCCATGTTCTCCGGCGTCTTGTCGCGGTTGCGGCGCACGCACACCGTGATGATCGTCGACACCTCGCCCGACTTGGAACACGAGGTGATGAAGCCGGTCCTGGAAAGCACCGACACCCTCGTGTTCGTCTCCGGCATCACCGCCGACCGGTCCCGGCCGGTGCTGCGGGCGGTGGACTATCTGCGGTCACAGGGTTACCACGAGCTGGTTTCGCGGAGCACCGTGATCATCAACCACACCGACGAGATCACCGACAAGGATGCGCTCGCTTACCTGACGGAACGGTTCAGCAAAGTCGGCGCAACTGTCGAAGAGATGCCGTTCGATCCGCACCTGGCCAAAGGCGGACTCATCGACACGGTTCATGAATTGAAGAAAAAGACGCGGTTGCGGCTTTTTGAAATTACCGCCGGGTTGGCCGACAAATACATTCCAGATGCCGAGCGGACGGCGCCGTGACATCAGCGCATAAGGTCGCTTTCCCGGCGCGCTGTGCGGTCAACATTTCCTACGAGAAGCATCTCTGCTCCCAAGTTTTCCCTGCCGGAATTCCGGTGGAGGGATTCTTCGAGGGAATGGTCGAGCTCTTCGACGCCGACCTGAAGCGCAAAGGGTTCGAAGGCATTACGTTGCCGGCGGGCAGCTACGAACTGCACAAGATCAACGGGGTGCGGCTCGACATCAACAAGAGCCTTGACGAGCTCGGCGTGCAGGACGGCGACACCCTGGTGCTGGTGCCCCGGGTCGACGGCGAGTCGTTCGAACCGCAGTACGAGTCGCTGTCGACCGGGCTGGCGGCCATGGGTAAGTGGCTCGGTCGCGACGGCGGCGACCGGATGTTCGCCCCGGTGACGCCGCTGACCGCCGCGCACACCGCGATCGCGATCATCGCCATGGCCGCGGCGGTGGTGGTGGCGCTGACGCTGCGTGCGCGGACGTTCACCGACAGCCCCGTCCCCGCCGCGGTGGCCGGCGCCGTCGGCGTCTTGCTGGTGGTCGCGGCCTCGGTGGTCTGGTGGGGTTGGCGCGAGCGCCGCGACCTGTTCAGCGGCTTCGGCTGGCTCGCGGTCGTGCTGCTGGCCGTCGCGGGTGGCTGCGCGCCGCCCGGCGCGCTGGGGGCGGCCCACGGGTTGATCGGCCTGGTGATCGTGATCCTGGGGGCCATCGCCATCGGGGTGATGACGCGCAAGCGGTGGCAGACCGCGGTCGTCACCGCGGTGGTGACGGTGTGCGGGATCCTCGCCGCGGTCGCCCTCGTCCGGATGTTCCGGCCGGCCTCGGCGCAGGTGCTCGCCATCTGCGTGCTGGTCGGATTGCTGATCCTGGTGCGGATGACGCCGCTGATCGCGCTCTGGGTGGCTCGGGTGCGGCCGCCGCACTTCGGGTCGATCACCGGCCGCGACCTGTTCGCGCGCCGCGAAGGCATGCCCGTGGACACCGTCTCCCCGGTCAGCGAGGACGAATCCGAGGACGAGGACAACGAACTGACCGACATCACCGCGCGCGGCGCGGCGATCGCCGCCTCCGCGCGGTTGGTCAACGCGGTGCAGGTCGGCGTGTGCGTCGGGGTGTCGCTCGTCCTGCCCGCCGCGGTGTGGGGGGTGCTGACGCCCGGGCGCCCGTGGGCCTGGCTCGCGCTGGTGGTCGCCGGGCTGGTGGTGGGCATCTTCATCACGCAGGGCCGCGGATTCGCCGCCAAATACCAGGCCGTCGCGCTGGCCTGCGGGGCGGCGGCCGCGGTATGCGCCGGAGTGCTCAAATACGCGCTCGCCGAGCCGAAAGACGTTACGAGCGGGCTGCTTTGGCCCGCGGCGGCGGTGGCGGCCTTCGCCGCCTGCGGACTGGCCGCGGCGCTGTTGGTGCCGACGGTGCGGTTCAGACCCTTTATCCGGTTGACGGTGGAATGGGTGGAAGTGCTGGCGTTCATCGTCCTGCTGCCCGCCGCGGCGGCCCTGGGAGGGCTGTTCACGTGGATTCGCCACTGAAAAGGGCCGCGGCGGTGGCCGGCGCCGTCGCCCTCGTCGCGCTGTCCGCGAATATCCCTGCCGCGCAGGCGATCACGCCGCCCCAGGTGGATCCCGCAATGGTGCCACCGGACGGGCCGCCCCGATCGGATCAACCGATGCGGCGGGCCAACAGCTGCTCGACGCCGATCACGGTGCGAAACCCCGACGTGGCGCAGCTGGCGCCGGGCTTCAATCTGCTCAACATCACCAAGGCGTGGCAGTACAGCACCGGCACCGGTGTTCCGGTGGCGGTCATCGACACCGGCGTCTCGCCCAACCCCCGGCTGCCGGCCGTGCCCGGGGGTGACTACATCATGGGCGAGGACGGCCTGTCCGATTGCGATGCGCACGGCACGATCGTGGGCTCGATCATCGCCGCCGCGCCGCAAGGCGTCCTGCCGATGCCGCGCCCGATGCCGTCGACGCCGGCGTTCCCCCCGCCCGCCGGACCACCGCCGGCCAACGGGGCGCCGCCGACCCCGGTCGAGGTGCCGCCGCCGGGGGCGCCACCGCGGCCTCCAACGGGCCGGCCGACCCGCAGACCGAGGACGAACCCGCGGTGCCCCCGCTCCCGCCGGGTGCGCCCGACGGGGTGGTCGGGGTGGCCCCGCACGCGACGATCATCTCAATCCGCCAGTCCTCCAGGGCTTTTGAGCCGGTCAATCCGCCACCGGGAGACCCCAACTCCGACGAGAAGGTCAAAGCCGGCACGCTCAATACGGTGGCGCGGGCGGTGGTCCACGCGGCCAACATGGGGGCGAAGGTGATCAACATTTCGGTCACCGCATGCCTGCCGGCCGCGGCCCCGGCCGACCAGCGGGCGCTCGGCGCGGCGCTGTGGTACGCCGCCACCGTGAAGGACGCGGTGGTGGTCGCCGCGGCCGGCAATGACGGGGAAGCCGGCTGCAACAACAACCCGATGTACGACCCGCTGGATCCCTCGGATCCGCGGGACTGGCATCAGGTGAAGGTGGTCTCGTCGCCGTCGTGGTTCTCCGATTACGTGCTGTCGGTCGGTGCGGTCGACGCGACCGGCGCCGCGCTCGACAAGAGCATGTCGGGCCCGTGGGTGAGCGTCGCGGCGCCCGGCACCCACATCATGGGTCTGTCGCCGCAGGGCGGCGGGCCGGTCAACGCCTACCCGCCGTCGCGGCCGGGCGAGAAGAACATGCCGTTCTGGGGCACCAGTTTCTCGGCCGCCTACGTCAGCGGGGTGGCGGCGCTGGTCCGGGCGAAGTTCCCCGACCTGAGCGCGCATCAGGTGATCAACCGGATCGTCCAGTCGGCGCACAATCCGCCGGCGGGGGTGGACAACAAGGTCGGCTACGGGCTGGTGGATCCCGTTGCGGCACTGACGTTCAACATCCCGCCGGGCGACCGGCTGCCGCCCGGCGCGCAAACCCGGGTGATCCGGCCCGCCCCGCCGCCCCCGCCGGCCGATCACCGGGCGCGCAACGTCGCCATCGGGTTCATCGGCGCGGTGGCCGCCGGTGTGCTGGTGGCCACGGTCGCCGCGCGGCTGAGGCGGGCGCGGTGAGGACCAGGCTGACCGGGTTCAGCCCGGGTAGCAACCGGCGGGTCCTCGGGGTCTGGGTGATCTTCCTGCTCGCGGTGGCGAGCTGGGCGGCCGGCGGCTACCGCGGCGCGGCGGTCGCCGTGGTGGTCGGCGTCGCGCTGGTGTTCGTCCGCTGGTGGGGTCAGCCGGCGTGGTCATGGCTGGTGCTGTGGCGGCACGGCCGGCGCCCGATCCGCTGGGATGTGCCAATCACGGTGGCCAACAACCGATCCGGCGGTGGAGTCCGGGTGCAGGACGGTGTCGCGGTGGTGGCGGTGCAGCTGCTCGGCAGGGCGCACCAGGCCACCACGGTGACCGGCTCGGTGACCGTCGAGACCGACAACGTCATCGACGTGGTGGAACTGGTGCCGATGATGCAGCAGGCGTTGGGGCTGCAGCTCGACTCGATCAGCGTCGTCTCGCTCGGCTCTCGGCACGGCACCATCGGGGACTATCCGCGGGTGTATGACTCGGAGATCGGCACGCCGCCGTATGCGGGCCGGCGCGAAACCTGGCTGATCATGCGGCTGTCGATCATCGACAACACGCAAGCGCTGCGCTGGCGCACAACCGTTGGCTCCGCGGCGATTTCGGTGGCACAGCGCATCGCGGGGCTGCTGCGTTGCCAGGGGTTGCGGGCGAAGGTGGCCACCGCCACCGACCTGGGCGAGCTCGATCGGCGGCTGGGGTGCGACGCGATCGAGGGGGACACGCAGAGGTGGAAGGCCATCCGCGGTGAGGCGGGCTGGATGACGACCTACGCGTATCCCCCGGAGGCGATCACGTCGCGCGTGCTGTCCCAGGCCTGGACGCTGCGCGCCGACGAGGTCATCCAGAACCTGACCCTGTATCCGGACGCTACCTGCACCGCCACCATCACCGTGCGCACACCGACGCCGGCTCCCACCGCGCCCAGCGTCATCCTGCGCCGGCTCAACGGGGAACAGGCCGCCGCCGCCGCGGCCAACATGTGCGGGCCGCGGCCCTACCTGCGCGCCCTGCGACCCAGCCGCCTGCCCGAGCACCTGGTCACCGAGATCGGCCCATCGGGCGTGCTCATCGGCAAGCTGAGCAACGGGGACCGGCTGCTGATCCCGGTCACCGATGCCGGTGAGCTGTCGCGGGTCTTCGTGGCCGCCGACGACCCGATCGCCAAGCGCATCGTGATCCGCACCGCCGGCGCCGGCGAGCGCGTCTGCGTGCACACCCGCGACACCACGCGATGGACCACCGTGCGGATGCCGGAGATCAGCGTCGTCAGCACGCCCCGGCCCGCGCCGCGCACCACGGTCAGCGTCGTGGAGCACGTCGGTCCGATCTCGCCGACCCCGCGACCCGTTACCGTGATCACCGTCGCCCCGTCGGGCACGAGGCTGCCCGAGGGCCAGCGGCACAACTTCGAGGTGATCATCGAGCAGATCGGCCCCGCCACGGTGCGGGTCGGCGCGGCCGGCAAGGACTGGCTCGTCGAGATGGACATGTTCCGCGCCGAGAACCGCTATGTGAGCCTCGACCCGGTCACCATGTCGGTTTTCTAGTACGTCAGCGAGTTTGAGTTTGAAGAGCGCACACAATGGGTGATTTACAAACTGCCCGTAGGCATTTCGATCGGGCCATGGCGATCAAGAGCCGGCAGGGCCGGGCGGCGGCGCTGCCGGAGTTCGTCGCGGCCACCGATGCCGACTCGTCGATGGCCGACGCGTGGCTGGGCCGCGTCGCCTGCGGTGACAACGCCTTGGCATCGCTGAAGAAGCTGTATGCCGCCAGCGAATGGTTGCACCGCGAGACCACCCGCATCGGGCAGACGCTCGCCGCCGAGATCCAGCTGGGCCCCTACATCGGGATCACCGTGACCGACGCCTCGCAAGTCGGGCTGGCGTTGGCGTCGGCGCTGACCATCGCCGGGGAGTACCCCGAGGCGGACCGGCTGCTGGCCAACCGCGACCTGTTGGATTCCTGGGCCAACTATCAGTGGCACCAGCTGGCCCGCGCGTTCCTGATGTACACCACGCAGCGTTGGCCGGACGTGTTGCTGGCCGCCGCCGAAGAACTGCCGCCACAGGCCATCATCATGTCGGCGGTGACGGCGTCGATCTGCGCGCTGGCGGCCCACGCGGCCGCGCACCTCGGGCAGGGCCGGGTGGCGCTGGATTGGCTGGACCGCGTCGACGTGATCGGGCAGACCAACGCGTCGGGCCGCTTCGATGCGGACGTGCTGACCGCTTCGATCGGGCCGGCCGATATCCCGCTGCTGGTGGCCGATTTGGCGTACGTCCGCGGCATGGTGCACCGCCAGCTACGCGAGGAGGACAAGGCCCAGGTCTGGTTGTCCAAGGCGACCATCAACGGGGTCCTCACCGAGGCGGCCAAGGAGGCGTTGGCCGACCCGAACCTGCACCTGGTGGTGACCGACGAGGAGACGATCGCCAGCCGCACCGACCGCTGGGACGTGTCGACGGCCAAGAGCCGAGACGAGCTCGACGACGATGCCACCGCCGAGCGGCGGGCCGAGCTGCTCGCCGAGGGCGACGCCCTGTTGGCCAAGCAGGTCGGTCTGGCGGCGGTCAAGCAGGCGGTGTCGGCGCTCGAGGACCAGCTCGAAGTGCGCATGATGCGCCTCGAGCACGGGCTGCCGGTGGAGGGGCAGACCAACCACATGCTGCTGGTCGGACCGCCCGGAACCGGTAAGACGACCACCGCCGAGGCGCTGGGCAAGATCTACGCCGGAATGGGCATCGTCCGCCACCCCGAGATTCGCGAGGTTCGCCGCTCGGACTTCTGCGGGCACTACATCGGCGAGTCGGGCCCCAAGACCAACGAGTTGATCGAAAAGTCGCTGGGCCGAATCATTTTCATGGACGAGTTCTACTCGCTGATCGAGCGGCACCAGGACGGGACACCCGACATGATCGGCATGGAGGCCGTCAACCAGTTGCTGGTGGCGCTGGAAGCGCACCGCTTCGACTTCTGTTTCATCGGCGCGGGTTACGAGGACCAGGTGGACGAATTCCTCACCGTGAACCCGGGTTTGGCCGGGCGGTTCAACCGCAAGCTGCGGTTCGAGTCGTATTCGCCCGCGGAGATCGTCGAGATCGGGCACCGCTACGCCGCGCCGCGCGCCAGCAAGCTCGACGACGCGGCGCGGGCCACGTTCCTGGACGCGGCCACCACGATCCGTAACTACACGACTCCGGGCGGGCGCAACGGCATCGACGCCATGCAGAACGGCCGGTTCGCCCGCAACGTCATTGAGCGTGCGGAGGGTTTCCGGGACACCCGCGTGGTCGGCCAGAAGCGCGCGGGCCAGCCGGTGACGGTCGAGGATCTGCAGATCATCACCGCCCCCGACATCGATGCCGCGGTGCGCAGCGTGTGTTCGGACAACCGCGACATGGCCGCCATCGTCTGGTGATCGCCTCCTAAAAAAGCGTTCGGGACGCGGCCCGGAAAGCTTAGGATGCTCGCAGGCCCGCGGCGAGCCAGTGCGGCCGCCGCGGCGAAGCGATTGGAGTGTCCGGAGGTGCACCGTATCTTCCCGATCACGGTGGCGCTCATGTTCGTATTGCTCACCGCGCCGCCCGCCGCCGCGGTCGCCCCACCCTCGATAGACCCGGCCGCGGTGCCGCCGGACACCACCGGACCCGACCAGCCCCTGGAACAGCGCCGCGTCTGCCGTGCGCCATTGACGTTGCCGGGCACCAACTTTCACGATGCCCCGTGGGCCAACGCCTACCTGGGCGTCGGGCAGGCGCAGCGATTCGCGACCGGCGCCGGGGTCACGGTGGCGGTGATCGACACCGGCGTGGACGCCTCACCCCGGGTCCCGGCGGAGCCGGGCGGCGATTTCGTCGTCCCCGACGGCAACGGCCTCTCCGACTGCGACGCCCACGGCACGCTCACCGCGTCCATCATCGCCGGCAGGCCCTCGCTCACCGACGGGTTCGTCGGTGTCGCGCCCGACGCGCGGCTGATCTCGGTGCGCCAGACGTCGGAGGCCTTCGAGGCCAAGGACAACCAGAACAACCAGAACGACCCGAACGCCTCACCGGCGGCCGGGTCCGTCCGCAGCCTCGCCCGCGCCGTGGTGCACGCGGCCAACATGGGTGCCGGCGTGATCAACATCAGCGAGGCGGCCTGCTTCAAGGTGCGCAAACCGGTGGACGAGTCCTCCCTGGGCGCCGCCCTCAACTACGCGGTCAACGTCAAGGGCGCCGTCGTCATCGTCGCGGCCGGCAACACCGGCGGCGACTGCTCGCAGAACCCCCCGCCCGACGCGTCCCGGCCGAACGACCCCCGCGGCTGGGAGCAGGTGCAGACCATCGTCACGCCGGCGTGGTACGCGCCGCTGGTGCTGGCCGTTGGCGGCGTCGGCCAGAACGGGGCGCCGAGCCCGTTCTCGATGAACGGACCCTGGGTGGGCGTGGCGGCACCCGCGGAGGACATCGTCGCGCTCGGCGGCAACGGCGAACCGGTGGATGCGTTGCCCGGCAAGGACGGTCCCGTCCCCATCGCCGGAACCTCGTTCGCCGCGGCGTACGTCTCCGGCGTGGCGGCCCTGCTCCGGCAAAAGTTTCCCGACCTGCCTCCGGCCCAGATCATCAATCGGATCACGGCCACCGCGCGACACCCCGGCGGCGGCGTCGACGACGCGGTGGGCGCGGGCGTCGTCGACGCCGTCGCGGCGCTGACCTGGGACCTCCCGGCGGGAGCCGGGAACGCCCCGTCGGTGAAGCGGATCCAGCCCCCGGTGCCGGTGCCGCCGCCCGATCACGGGCCCATCACCGCCGTGGCGCTGGGAATCATCGGGCTGACCCTGGCGCTGGGAATGGCCGCGCTCGCCGGACGAGCGCTGCGGCGGCGGTGACGACGATGCGATCACTGGGGCTCCGGTTCAGCACCGTGTACGCGCTGTTCTTGGGGGTGCTGGCCCCGCCGTGCATCCTGCTGTTCCTGAAGACGCGCTACCCCTGGGCGGGCCCCACCATCGTGGGCGTCGCGGTGCTGCTGGCGTTGGTCACCTTCCGCGGTCGACGGTTGCTCGGCTGGGTGGCCGCGTTCTTCGCCTGGCTGGTGCGCCGCCGTCGGCCCCTGGATACGCCGTCGGAGCCCGTCGTGGGAGCCACCGTGCAGCCGGGTGACCACGTCGCCGTGCGGTGGAAGGGCAAGGTCCTGGTCGCCGTCATCGAGCTCGTCCCGCGTCCGTTCACCCCGACCGTCATCGTCGACGGGAAGGCGAACACCGACGACGTGGTGGACACCCGGTTGCTCGAGCAGTTGCTGTGCGTGCACTGTCCCGACCTGGAGGCCGACGTCGTCTCGGCGGGCTATCGCGTGGCCAAGACGGCCGCGGCGGACGTGGTGGGCATGTACGAGCAGCTGGTCGGCTCCGACCCGGCGCCGGCGCACCGCCGGACCTGGATCATCATCCGCGCCGATCCGCGCGTCGACCGCAAGTCGGCCGGGCGGCGCGACGCCGGGGTGGCGGGACTGGTCCGCTACCTGGTGGCGTCGACGACGCGGATCGCCGACGAACTGGCCAGGCACGGGGTCGACGCGGTGTGCGGGCGCAGCTTCGACGACTACGACCGCGCCACGGACATCGGCTTCGAACGGGAGAGATGGTCGACGATCAAGGGGCGCAACAGCTTCACCACCGCATACACCGCGCCCGGCGGCCCGGACGTGTGGTGGGCGGCTCCCGCCGATCACACCATCGTCCGGGTCCGCATCGGGGCGGGGGCGACGCCCCAGTCCACGGTTTTGCTCACCACCGCAGACAAGCCGGGAAAGCGCCGCGGGTTCCAGCGGGTGTCCGGTGGCCAGCGGGCCGCGTTGCAGGGTCAGACCCTGGTCTCCGATCGGCACTGTCAGCTGCCCATCGGGTCGGCGGGCGTGCTGGTCGGTGAGACGGCGAGCCACTACCCGGTCTATCTGCCGTTCGACGACGTCGACGTGAGCGTCAACCTGGGCGACGCCCGGGTGTTCACCCAGTTCGTCCTGCGGGCCGTGGCCGCCGGTGGCACCGTCACCTTGGGCCCGCACTTCCGGGAATTCGCCGAGCTGGTCGGCGCGCAGCTCGGGCCGGAGGCCAAGGTGGCGTGGCCGCACGCGACGAGCTACCTCGGCCGGCACGCCGGGGTCGAGCGGGTGACGTTGCGGCACAACGCCCTCAGCACTCCCAGGCACCGGCAACTGCCGATCCGGCCCCTCAGCGCGCCGGAGGAAAGCCGCTACGAGCAGACCCTGCCCGGGGCCGGCAGAACCGCGTCCTGACCCCCGCCGCGGCGACTCCGCTCGACGCGCGCGATCGGCCGGGGCGCCTTAAACTCGAGCCGGTCGTGGACCAAGCGCAGTCGGCCCACGCGCAAGACTCAGCCGAGGTTAAGGACCTTCCTCATGAGCACTCTTCGCATGAGCCCCGACGCGCACCCGCAGGTGGCGCAGGCGCTCGAGCAGTTGCACCAATTCAGTTCGGCCCTCGAGTCCCAGATGCGCCGGACGCACATCGAATCCTTTACGGCCACAGACGAAACCGAGACGGTCGAGGTGACCATCAACGGGCAGCGGTGCATCGTCGGCCTGGATATCGAGGACGGCCTGCTGCGCCTCGGCTCCCACACCGTGCAGCAGCGCATCAACGAGGCGCTGCACAACGCGCAGGCCGGCGCCTCGGCGGCGTTGCGGGCGCAGCAGGCGCAGCTCTTCGCCAGCCTCACCGAGCTCGCGGGTTCGCTGCAGAAGACCGTCGGCCTGATTTGAGCCGCAGCCCACTCGGATTGGGGGACAACGCCCCTCCTGGCGTCTAGACTCTGCCGGGAGCATGGGCGATTTCGAGCGAGATGTCGGTTCTCCCGGACGCGATTCGGTGCGCGCTGAGCCGGAGCCGCTGACCGATCTGTTGCACGCGGCAAGGCCCGCGCTGTGTTTCGTCTCGAACATCGGGGACTCGGTGCTGACGCTGCCGGCGGTGCGCGCGCTGGCCGGTATGTTCACCGCCCCCATCACGATGATCTGTCCCAAGGTCGCCTTCGACTTGTGCTTTCGGGAGGTCAGCCCGCGGCACGTCGACACCGCGGGACTGCCGTTCACGGCATCCGCCGGCCCGCCTTCGCCGTCGCGGCGTCCGTTCGATTTCGACGCCCTGGCCGCCCAGATCGGTGACGTCGACGTATTCATCGACACGCTGACGTGGAGTGCGCTGTCGAACACCATCATTGGTCCGCTGGTGCAGCGGATAACGCCCAAGAAGAGCATCGGATTCGTCGCCGACTACGGCTACGACGTCGTGATCGGCAAAGAGGAATGCCACGCGGCCGACCTGATGTTCAAGTTGGCCCGGCTGTTCGATCCCTCGCTGCGCATCGAGTCCTACGCCCAGCCGGTGCCCATACCACCGCCCGTCCAGGAGGAGGCGCGGTCGATCCGCGCCGCCATGCCCCCGGGCGCCAAGGTGCTCGTCGTGCACGCCGACACCAACTGGCCGGACAAGCGCTGGCCCGCCACCAGATTCATCGACCTGTTGGATCGGTTCCTGTCGCGCCATCACGACTTCGTCGCGTGGATCGTCGGCATGGGGCACGAGGAGCTCAACGTCGGGCGCGAGCGCGACCGGATCCTCGCCCACCTCGGCCAGCCGCTCGACCTCGCCATGGGCATGGTCGCCGCGGCGGACCTGTTCGTCGGGATCGATTCCTGCATGCTCCACGCCGCCGACCTGGCGCGCGTTCCGGGAGTGGGCCTCTTCGGCCCGACGCGGGCCGACACGTGGGGGTTCCGGTTCGGGCCCCACCGGCACGTCGATAGGACCACGATGGCCGACATCACCGTCGACGAGGTGCTGGCGGCGATGGACGAGCTCGCCGGCCGCGTGACGTAGGCGTCAGCTTCCGAATTAGTGCACTCACCATGCCCGACGCGGGTTTAAGCTCGGCAAAGGATGGTCGGGTTGAGCGAACTCACGGTGCTGCAGGGCGGTCACTCGGTAACGGTTGAGCGTGGCCTGCTAACGCATCTGCTGCAGGCGCGTAGGCCCACGGTCTATTTCTCCACCCTTATCGGGGACTCCGTCCTGGTTTTGCCGACGCTGCGGGCGCTGGCCGAATTGTTCAGTGCGCCAATGACACTGGTCTGCCCTGAGGTGAGTTACGACCTGTGTTTCCGGGAGCTGGGTGCGCGGCTCGTCGACATCACCGGGTCGCCTCCGTTCGGGCCGCCGCTGGGACCGGCGTCGAACCGAGTTCTGGATTACGACGCCCTGGTCACGGAGATCGGCGACATCGACCTGTTCATCGACGCGGTGCCGTGGGACGTGCCGTCGAACGTTTTCGTCCGTCCGCTTCGGCAGCGACTGGCGCCCGCGACCAGCATCGGCTTTCCGACCAGCGACGCCTACGACATCGTGGTGCCCAGGGACCTGCCGCACGCGGCCGACGTGACGTTCAAGTTGGCGCGGCTGTTCAATCCCGACGCGCGGATCGAAAGCTATGCCGGGCCGGTGCCCATCCCCGCGTCCGTGCAAACGGAGATCCGGGCGCATCGCGCCGCCCTGCCCGCCGGGACCAAGGTCCTGGCCGTGCACGCCGACACCAAGTCGCTCAACAAGCGGTGGCCGGTAACCCGCTTCATCGATCTGTTGGACCGGTTCCTGGTGCGTCACCGTGATTTTGTGGTCTGGGTCGTCGGGATGGGACCCGAAGAACTCAACGTCGGCCGCGAGCGCGACCGGGTGATCCCGCACCTCGGGTCGCCGCTGGACGTCGCGATGGGCATGGTCGCCGAAGCCGACCTGTTCCTGGGAATCGACTCGTGCATGCTGCATGCCGCCGACCTGGCACGCGTTCCGGGCGTGGGCCTCTACGGTCCCACCCACCCAGACAGATGGGGCTTCCGGTTCGCGCCGCACCGGCACATTCACATGGCGGCCATGACGGACATCACCGTCGACATGGCCCTCAGCGCTCTGGAAGATGTTGCCGTCCGCGAGATGGCGAGCCGCGCATGACGGCGAGCATGCAGAGCCTGCGCTGTCACGCTCAGCTCGAGCCGGGTATTCGGCTGCTCCAGCAGCGCGTTGGCGCGCTCGGGGGCCGTACCCTTCGCGGTTGTGAGGGGCATCCCCCTGGCGGCGACTCCGGCCTGCAGCCGCGGTATGTCCGCGTCGCGGCGGCCGGCGAGGTCTTGACCAAGCTGCGACAGCTTGCGGCGCAGGCGAATTCGCCCGCAGGTCACATCCCCCGGGTATCGGTGGAGGTCAACGAGTGCGAGCTGCCGACCGATACCGGACAACCAAACAAGGCAGTCGACATCGTCTTCGCCCCGCAGCCTGGCCTCGACCCCCGCAACTATTTCGAGCACCTGGCCATCAGCTACTCCGAATTCTGCGGGCGGCTGCCCGGGCGCATCGGCGGTGACCCGACCACTTCGGGGCTGCTGTCGACCGCGCGCCAATTCTATGACAGGGCGCTGGCGTGGCACTGCACCGAGCCGGCGATTTCCATTGAGGGGCAAGGAATCTCGGCGAAGACGCTACACGTGCACGCGCTGAACTTCGCCCTGTGGCATCACGAAGACGCTGTTCGCCGCACCGGCGTCAACGACCGCGAGATAGCCCGCAGGAAACGTTGCATCGACGACCTCAACGCCCGGCGCAACGCGGCCGTCGAGCACATCGACGTGAGCCTGCTCGAGCGCCTCGATGCCCGCGATACCGCGCCGCTGCACACCGAAACGCCCGGCACGATCGTCGACCGGCTTTCCGTTTTGGCGTTGCGGATCATGCACACCAACCGGGCGGAAGGTCCCAGTTCGCGCCTTGCGGTGCTCGAAGAGCAGTACGACGACCTCTTCGGCGGCCTCGAGCAGTTTTTGACGCGGCTGGCCGGCGGCGAGATCAGGTTCAAGCTCTACCGACAGTTCAAGGCGGCCGAACAGCGAAGTCACTGCGCGCTGTTCGAGAACCGAGAGCCCTGACGCGGCGCGTTCAGTACGCTGCCGCCTCCCACCACCGTTGCCAGTCCAGGAAGGGGTCCTTCTGCGCCGCGTATTGAAGGTGCAGGGCGATCGACGGTAGCGGGGTGAACAGCGAAACCTGCTCGCGCCAGATCTTGTTGATGGTGGATTCCTCGAAGATGTGATGTTCGAGGCCGTAGGGGGTGCTCGAATAGCGGGCGAGCCGGTCGAAAAGCTCCCAGTTCCGCCTCAATGTGGCGGTTTCCACCCAGCAGGTATTCGTCGTGTGCGTGTTCGTTCGCCAATGCCGGCGGGGGCCGTACAGGATTCGGCAATCATGCCGGCTGTATATCGGGCTGAGGTAATTATCGGGATCATCGAATGGGTGAAGGGCCACTTCATCCCCGCCGCGTTTGTTTTTGAAAAACGCATGGGCCTCCAGCATCTCCGGTATGGCCGACGGCGCGTGCAGGTAGTCGTCCTCGACGAAGTAAACGAGGTCGCGGGCGTCGTCACGGGCCCTGGAGAAGGATGCCACGCAGGACGCGTTGTAGCCGCGATCCGTCAGCGCGACGAATTCGACCGGATGCCGGCATCCGTCGAGGATTCGGTGCAGCGGAGCGATGGCGGCGGGCGACGAGTGATCGTCGAAAACGCGCAGCAGGATGTCGCCCGACGCTTCGTTGATCGAGGTGACCAGCGACTGTGTGCACCTGAGCATGATTTCGCTTTTCGGGGCGCCGACGTACCGGTGCCCGCCGTGCACGCTCGTCTCCGAATGGGTTTGCAGGTGGATGTCCAGTCTCATGGCTGCGGTGAGCCTAACGCAGAACGACCGCCTTTCCGGGCGGCCGGGAGCGCGCCCCACGCCGCCGAAACGCGGTCGGCAACCCGCGTCGTCAGGGGAGACCGAGGCGTCCGGATGCCGCCGGGCTGCGGCCTGAGACCGGCCGATTTCGGCCCGAAAAGAGCCGAAAGCAAGGGCGCAAATTGCTGCGCGTGGGCACTGTTTGGTGACTTAGGATTAACCATCGTGAGCGGTATGTGCACCCTGCACCGCCCGCGGGATCCGGCACTACGAAAGGGGTGATGGTGGTCGCACCGCATCCTGTCTTCGGTGGTGCCGCGTCCGTGTCACGCGCCGGTGGCGCGGTCAGCATCGGCTACCGCCGGGCGACCGGGCCGGGCCGCGGTCATCGGGAATCCCCGACGGCTTGCGCAAAAGGAGAATGAGCCGACGTGACTCAGATGCTGAAGGTCGAGTACGAGGAACTCCTGCAGCGCGCCGACGAACTCGAGGCCCCGCTGCCGTCCGTCCCCGCCACCAATCCGCCGCCGCCATGCGCCCTTTCGTTCGTCAACGACGCCGCCACCCAACTCGCGCTGTCGGCCGATGCGATGCGGCTCTACCTGAAAACCTGTGAGCGCGAATGGAAAGCGTTGGCCAAGTCGCTACGCAACGCGGCCAAGGCCTACGAAGAGGTCGACGAGGGGGCGGCGGCGTCGATCGATGCCATCGGCACAAACGGGTCTTCTTCGGGTTCGGCGGCGGCCGCGGGAGCCAATGGTGAACTGTCGGCCCTGCAAGACCAAAGCTGGGCCCGCGATCCACTGCCACCGCTGAAACCGCCGCCGACGTTCGAATACCCGTACTACGAGGTCAGGCAGGCGGCCAAGGACATCGAGGCCGGCGATCAGGGCGCGGCCTTCCGGGCTTTCGCGAAGGAATGGGACGCGTTTCAGCGCGAATTCCAGAAGACGGCCTACCGGTTCCGCCCCTTCGTTTCCTGGGAGGGCGAGGCGCGGGACCTCGTGGAAGCTAACTTCGACACCCAGCGCGAGTGGATCCTCTCGATCGCACAAATGTGCGTCACACTCGGCAACCAGGCCAACAGGGTCGTCGACGCGCACAAGAAAGCGCGAGTGGCGTACGGGGACTCCGCCTCGCGTAATCCCGACGGGACGTGGGCAATCGAGGCCGAGCACCCCACGAACTACGAGGTCGAACTGAACGACTGGTGGTACCGGAGATACACCGAAGACGGCGGCCACTACTTGTACATGGCGATCAGCTGGTACGAAAGTCTGCAGGCGAAATCCGAGCGGTCACTCGCGCTCTACGTTTCGAACGCGGGCTTGCCGATGGCGCCGGTGAGTCCGAAGATGCCGCCCAGGGCCCAGTACATCGCCCCGCCGCCCGACCCCAACGCCCCCGGGGACGACACCATCGTCGACCCCATCCTGGACGGTGGGGGAACTGGAATTCCCCCGACGCCGACGCCGATGATGCCCACCATGCCGCCGGGGATGGGTGGGGCTGGAGCGTCGCCGGACCAGGCGGCCATGGACGCCGCGATGCAGGACGCGCTGAAGGGCAAAGGGGCCGGCGCGCCCGGTGGGGCGGGACTCAAGCCCGCGTCGTTGGGTGGTGGCGGCGGGGCCGGCGTGCCATCGATGCCGTTGCAGCCCGCGGTGGATGCCGAAGCGGCGTCGCGGCCGGCCGGCGCGGGACCCGGGGGTGGGGGACCGGGCCGCGCGATGCCCGCCGTGGCGGGCGCGGCAGGCGGCGGCATGGGTGGCGGTATGGCGCCGATGGGCGGCCCCGGCCAGAACCAAAACCAGGGCAAAGGCAAACGCGTGCAATCGGAAGACGAATCGCTCTATACCGAGGAGCGCGCATGGACTGAGGGCGTCATCGGGAACCGCCCGCGCAAGAGCACACCCGACAAGTGAGGACCCCAATGACCGTCGAGATGCATCCCCAGGTGGCCGAGGCCATGCGGCAGGCGCGGCTGTTCCAGTCCGCGCTGGAAGATCAGCAGCACCGCAGGGACACCGAAACATTCAGCGCCACCGACGAATCCGAAACCGTCGAGGTGACACTCAATGCGCGGCTGTGCCTGACCGGCTTGCATATCGAGGACGGCCTGCTGCGGCTGGGCGCGGAGACGGTCATGGAGCGCATCAACGAGGCGATCGGCCACGCGCAAGCCGCCGCGACCGAAGAGATCGACGCCGAGCACGAGCGGCTCATCGAGTTGGTGGCCGGAATCGCCGGTTCGCTCAAAGAGACCCTGGGCTTGACCTGAGCGAAACCCGGTGCGGGCCGCGGATTTGCGCCCACCGCCGGCGCCGGCGGCCGCGCAATTTGCCGCAGTTGGCTTGGCCGAACCTCGATTACGCTTACTAACCATGATGTCCGGTACCCCCCAGCGGCCGCGGTGTCGGTTTGCGCCGCCGGGAGAGGAGTAACCGATGGGCGTCGCGAAGCCGGCGAGCGAATACGCCGGGCAGATGCTTGCCCCGGACGCGTGGCCGGAGCTGGACGAGGACAACTACTACGACCGCGCGCAGCAGTACACCGATGTGCTGCGGCGGGTCACCGAGGTGTTGGAGACCTGCCAGCACGAACAAAGCGACCTGTTCGACGGAGGGTTCTGGTCGGGGGGCGCCGCCGCCGCCGCCAATACCGAACTCGGCACCAACATCGATGAGCTGACGAAGCTGCAGAACGGCCTGGCGACGGTCATCACCTGGAACCGGTATGTCGCGGATTCGATCACCCAGGCCAAGTGGGACGTGAGCGACATCGTCGAGGCCGCGCAGGCGGAAATCGATGCGCTCGAAAACGATTCGTCTCTGGAGGCCGCCGAGCGGACCACCGCGATCAATGCGGTGGTGGGCACCGCGTACGGGGCGAATCTCGGAGTGGTCACCGGCACCGCCGAGCGCATCTTGGCGAGTAAGGCTTGGAAGCCGCCGCACAACGCCCTGCAGGATCTCCTCGACCAGAAACAACCTCCCCCGGTCGCACTCCCGGACAAGCCTGCACCGCCCGAGGAAGAGGAACGCCCGCAGCCCGATCCCGCGCAACCCGCGCCGGTCGCACCGCCCCCGAGCGCTCCCCCGCTTTCGCCACCCGGATCACCCGGTGGCGGCGCGCCACCGCCGACCGGAATGCCTCCCCTTACCGGCCAACCGCCCGCGCCGCCCACCGGTGCGCCCAGGCCG
>NZ_LZHV01000005.1 GCF_001667275.1 Mycobacterium sp. ACS4054 | reverse complement strand
GCCGCTGACCCGAGGGGAGTTTGGCCGCGGCCTCCTCGTCGGGCAGCCAGAGCGTGGTTTAGGTGCCGTTCGCCCCGGGGGCGGCCCCGAAACCGGCGCGGCGCCGCCGATGGCGGCCGCCACCGCGTCGGCCTTCGAACCGCCGGACACCATCAGCCAGACCTCCCGCGAGCGCTGAACCGCGGGCAGGGTCAGGGTGATTCGCAAGGGAGGCGGCTTGGGGGAGTCCTCGACTCCGACCACCATGCGGCTGGTTTCCACGACCGCGGGCGTGTCGGGGAACAACGAGTTGATGTGGCCCTCCGGCCCCATGCCCAGCAGGTGCACGTCGAAATTCGGCGCCGGCTGGCCGGGTTCGGCGTTGGCGGCCAGCAGCTGCTCGTAGGCGAGCGCGGCCGCCGCGAGGTCGGTGCCGAAGTCGCCGTCGCTGGCCGGCATCGTGTGCACGTGGCTGGACGGAATGTCGATCCGGTCCAGCAACGCCGCCCGCGCCTGCTTGTCGTTGCGCTCGTCGTCGTTTTCGGGGACGTAGCGTTCGTCGCCCCAGAACAGGTGCACCTTGGGCCATGCGATGTCGCGTCCAACGAGGGACTCGAGCAATCCGATGCCGTTGCCCCCGCCGGTCAGCACGACGAGCGCTCGGTCCCGGGCCGCCACGGCGTCGCGGATGGAGTCGGCCAGCCGGTTCGCGGCGGCCTCGACCAGGGCTTGACTGTCGGGGAAAACTTCGATGATGGTGCTCACACGTACTGCACTTTCTCAATGCCCTCTAGCGCTGTTTGGTAGATCTCGTCGGGGTCGAGCCGCCGCAGGTCTTCGGCGAGGCACTCGCCGGTTTCCCTGCGCGGCAAGGGAAGCAGGGCCTCCGGCTTGGCGGTGCGGCTAAGCGTCGCCGTTCTGCCCTGCTGCGGCCGGCTCAAGACGATGGTCTCGCTCTTGCGGACGAGTTCCACCTTCAGGTCGCCGACCGCCCGGCGCACCGGGCCGTCGATGCGGCTGGCCAGCCAGCCCGCGAGGACGTCGAGCGCCGGTTCGGTTTTCAGGCCGGACACCAGGGCCGACTCGATGGGCTCGTGGGGGGCCAGATCGACGGCGGAGGTGAGCAGCGCCCGCCAGTAGGTGATGCGCGCCCACGCCAGGTCCGTGTCGCCGGCGGTGTAGCCGGGCCGACGACTCTTGATCGCCGCCAGGGGATCGGTGCCGTTCGTGGCGTCGGTGATGCGCCGAATCGCCAACTTGCCCAACGGGTCCTGGGCGGGCACGGCCGGGGCAATGTCCGGCCACCACGCCACCACCGGGATGTCGGGCAGCAGGAACGGCATCACCACGCTGGCGGGGTGCCCCGCGAGCGCCCCGGACAGCTTCAGGATGACGACCTCGCTGGCGCCGGTGTCCCCGCCCGCGCGCAGCTGCGCGTCCAGGCGCGGTTCGTCGGCATACGGATCACCCCGCATCGTGACGATGATCCGGCTGGGGTGCTCGTGGCTGGCGTTGTTGGCCGCCTCGAGCGAATCCTCGAGGATGGCGTCGCTGTCGGGCGCGATGAGCAGCGTCAGCACCCGGCCCATCGTCACGGCGCCGACCCGCTCCCGCAGATCGTCGAGCTTCTTGTTGACCGCGGTGGTGGTGGTGTCGGGCATGTCGATAATCATTTAGGGCCGCCGCCATTCGCGCCCCGTGCGGCGCAGCATCTCGAAGGCGGACTCCGGGCCCCAGGTGCCCGCCTCGTACGGCTCGGGTTTGCCGTCGGCGGCCCAGTTGTCCAGAACGGGATCCAGTATCTGCCAAGCCAATTCGACCTCTTCGTTGACCGGGAACAGCGATGGCTCGCCCAGCAGCACGTCGAGGATCAGCTGTTCGTAGGCCTCGGGCGACTCCTCGGCGAACGCCGAGCCGTAGGAGAAGTCCATATTGACGTCGCGGACCTCCATCGCGGTGCCCGGCACCTTGGAGCCGAACCGCAGCGTGATGCCCTCGTCGGGCTGCACCCGGATGACCATCGCGTTGGCGCCGAGCTCGTCGGTCATGGTGGCGTCGAACGGCAGATGCGGGGCGCGTTTGAAGACGAGCGCGATCTCGGTCACCCTGCGGCCCAGGCGTTTTCCGGTCCGCAGGTAGAACGGCACGCCGGCCCAGCGGCGGGTGTCCACTTCGAGCGTGATGGCGGCGAAGGTCTCGGTGGTGGAGTCCCTGGCGAACCCCTCCTCGTCGAGCAGCCCGACCACCTTCTCGCCGCCCTGCCAGCCGCCGGTGTATTGGCCGCGGCTGGTGGTCTCGTCCAGCGGCTGCGCCAACTGGGTGGCCGAGAGCACCTTGATCTTCTCGGTCTGCAACGCCGCCGGGTTGAAGCTGACCGGCTCCTCCATCGCGGTCAGCGCCAGCAGCTGCATCAGGTGGTTCTGGATGACGTCGCGGGCGGCGCCGATGCCGTCGTAATAGCCTGCGCGCCCGCCCAATCCGATGTCCTCGGCCATGGTGATCTGCACGTGATCCACGTAGTGCGCGTTCCAGATCGGGTCGAACAACTGATTGGCGAACCGCAGCGCCAGGATGTTGCGCACCGTTTCCTTGCCCAGGTAGTGGTCGATGCGGAACACCGCCTCCTCGGGGAAGACGGCGTTGACCGCATGGTTCAGGTCCTGCGCGCTCTCGAGGTCGTGCCCGAAGGGCTTCTCGATCACCACCCGGCTCCAGCGATCGCCCTGCGGGCGGGCCAGCCCGGATTTGTGCAGCTGTTCGCACACCACGGGAAAGGACTTCGGCGGGATGGCCAGATAGAAGGCGTGGTTGCCACCGGTGCCGCGCTCGGCGTCCAGCTTGTCCAGGGTCTCGGCCAGCCGGGCGAACGACGCGTCGTCGTCGAAAGACCCTGGCACGAAACGGAATCCCTCGGCCAGCCGCTCCCAGTTCTCCTCCCGGAAGGGCGTGCGGCAGTGATCCTTGACGGCCTGGTAGACCACCTTGCGGAAATCCTGGGTTTCCCAGTCCCGGCGCGCGAACCCCACCAACGAGAAGCTCGGCGGCAGCAGCCCGCGGTTGGCCAGGTCGTAGATGGCCGGCATCACCTTCTTGCGGGCCAGGTCGCCGGTGACCCCGAAGATCACCATGCCGCACGGGCCCGCGATGCGCGGCAGTCGCTTGTCGCGCTTGTCCCGTAACGGGTTATGCCATTGTTCAGCGGTACGAGCAGGGCTCATTTCGAGGCGGAGTCCAGCTGCTTCTGCGTCTCCTCCAGCAGCTCGGTCCAGGACTCCACGAACTTCTCCACGCCCTCGTTCTCCAGCACCTTGAACACGTCGGTGAGGTCGATCCCGATCCCGGCCAGCTTGTCGAACACCTCTTGGGCGGCCGACGCGGTGCCGGTGACGGTGTCACCCTTGATCTCACCGTGGTCGGCGACGGCGTCAATCGTCTTCTCCGGCATGGTGTTCACCGTGTTCGGTGCGACCAGCTCGGTGACGTAGAGCGTGTCGGAGTAGTCGGGGTTCTTGACCCCGGTCGACGCCCACAAAGGACGCTGCACCCGCGCGCCGTCGCCCTTGAGCGCCTCGAACCGGTCGCCGCCCTCGAACACCTCCTGGTAGGCGGCGTAGGCCAGCCGGGCGTTGGCCACCCCGGCCTGGCCGCGCAACGCCGACGCCTCCTCGGAACCGATCTTCTCCAGGCGCTTGTCCACCTCGGTGTCCACCCGGGACACGAAAAACGAAGCGACGGAATGGATCTTGGACAGGTCATGGCCGGCCTCGCGGGCCTTCTCCAGGCCGGCCAGGTAGGCGTCCATCACCTGGCGGTGCCGCTCGACGGAGAAGATCAGCGTGACGTTGACCGAGATGCCCTCCGCAAGGGTGGCGGTGATGGCCGGAATCCCGGCCTTGGTCGCCGGAATCTTGATGAACAGGTTGGGCCGGTCGACGATCTTCCACAGCTCGACGGCCTGCGCGGAGGTCTTGTCGGTCTCGGCGGCCAGGCGCGGGTCGACCTCGATCGACACCCGGCCGTCGACACCGTCGGAGGCCTCCCACTGCGGCCGCAGCACGTCACACGCGTTACGCACGTCGTCGGTGGTGACCGTGCGGATCGTGGCGTCCACGTCGGCGCCGCGCTCGGCCAGCTCGGTGATCTGGTCGTTGTAGGTGTCGCTGTCGGCCAGCGCCTTCTGGAAGATCGACGGGTTGGTCGTCACTCCCACAACGCTTTTGGTGTCGATCAGCTCCTGCAGGTTGCCCGACTGCAGCCGCTGGCGCGACAGGTCATCCAGCCACACGGATACGCCCGCGGCGGACAGCGCCGCGAGGTTGGGGTTCTGAGTCATGTGAATCACCCTTTCTCAGTTGTCCACTACCTGTTCCGCGGCGGCCGCGACGGCTTCTGCTGTGAAACCGAATTCACGGAACAAAGTCTTGTAATCGGCGGATTCGCCGTAGTGCTCGATCGACACGATCCGGCCGGTGTCGCCGACGAGCTTGTGCCAGGACTGCGCCACGCCCGCCTCGACGGCCACCCGGGCCGAGACCGACGGCGGCAGCACGCTGTCGCGGTAGTCCTCGGGCTGCGACTCGAACCACTCCACACACGGCATGGAGACCACCCGCGCGACGATGTCCTTGTCCGCCAACAACTTCTGGGCCTCGACCGCGAGCTGAACCTCCGAGCCGGTGGCGATCAGAACCACGTCGGGTTCGTCGCCGCCGTCGTCCCCGAGGATGTAGCCGCCCCGGGCCACCCCCTCGACGCTGGTGCCCTCCAGCACCGGCACGCCCTGGCGGGTCAGGATCAGCCCGACGGGACCGCTGCCGTTGCCGCGGGCCAGGACCGTGCGCCACGCGTAGGCGGTCTCGTTGGCGTCGGCCGGGCGCACCACCGACAGCTTGGGGATGGCGCGCAGCGCCGCGAGGTGCTCGATCGGCTGGTGGGTGGGACCGTCCTCGCCGAGCCCGATGGAATCGTGCGTCCACACATAGATGGTGTCGATGTCCATCAGCGCGGCCAATCGCACGGCCGGGCGCATGTAGTCGGAGAACTGCAGGAACGTGCCGCCATAGGCCCGCGTGGGGCCGTGCAGGACGATGCCGGACAGGATGGCGGCCATCGCGTGTTCCCGGACGCCGAAGTGCAGCGTGCGACCGTACCAGTCGGCGGTGTAGTCCTTCGTCGAAATCGACGGCGGGCCAAACGATTTGACGCCGTCCATGGTGGTGTTGTTGCTGCCCGCCAGGTCGGCCGAGCCGCCCCACAACTCGGGCAGCTTCGACGCGAGCGCCGACAGCACCTTGCCCGAGGCCGCCCGGGTGGCCAACGGCTTGTCTTCCGTTGTCCAGGTGGGGATGTCGGCGTCCCAGCCGTCGGGCAACTCCTCGGCGGTCAGGCGGTCCAGCAGCGCCTTGCGGTCCGGTTCGCGCTCCGCCCACGCGTCGAAGTCCGCCTGCCACTTCTCGTGCGCTTCCTTGCCCCGGTCCACCAGCTTGCGGGTGTGGGCGATGACCTCGTCGCGCACCTCGAACTTCTTCTCGGGGTCGAAGCCGAGGATCTCCTTGACGGCCGCGACCTCCTCGTCGCCCAGCGCCGCGCCGTGCGCCTTGCCGGTGTTCATCAGCTTGGGCGCCGGGTAGCCGATGATGGTGCGCAGCGAGATGAACGACGGCCGGTCGGTGACGGCCTTGGCGTTGGCGATGGCCTCCTCGATGGCGACGACGTTCTCGCCCCCCTCCACCTCCTGCACGTGCCAGCCGTAGGCGCGGTAGCGCGCGGCGGTGTCCTCGCACAGCGCGATGTCGGTGTCGTCCTCGATCGAGATCTCGTTGTGGTCGTAGAAGACGATCAGGTTGCCCAGCTGCTGGACGGCCGCCAGCGACGAGGCCTCCGAGGTCACACCTTCCTCGATGTCGCCGTCGGAGGCGATCACGTAGATGAAGTGGTCGAACGGGCTGGTGCCGGGCGCGGCGTCCGGGTCGAACAGCCCGCGCTCGTAGCGCGAGGCCATCGCCATGCCGACCGCCGAGGCCAGGCCCTGGCCCAGCGGACCGGTGGTGATCTCAACACCCTTGGTGTGCCGGAACTCTGGATGCCCCGGCGTCTTGGATCCCCACGTCCGCAGCGACTCGATGTCACTCAGCTCCAGCCCGAACCCACCCAGGTACAGCTGGATGTACAGCGTCAGGCTGCTGTGCCCGCACGACAGGACGAACCGGTCGCGGCCAAGCCAATAGGTGTCACTCGGATCGTGTCGCATCGTCCGCTGGAACAGGGTGTAGGCCAGCGGAGCCAGGCTCATCGCCGTTCCGGGGTGTCCGTTGCCGACCTTTTGGACCGCGTCGGCGGCCAGCACGCGAATCGTGTCGACGGCGGCCGAATCGATTTCGGACCAGTCGTCGGGGAGGTGCGGTTGGGTCAGCGTGGAGATCTCTTCGAGTGTGGTCACAGACTCAGTCCTTGGGGTCATCGAGCCGATCAATCCCACCCTAGTGCGGGACGGCCGGCTCTTGCAGTGCAGGCTTTCGGGTACCCGTTGCCGGCTGCTGTGAAAATTACGCGGTGCCGCTCGACCCGTAACATTCAGTTCGGAAATCTGGGAGAAGTCTGGGTGAATAGACCCTGCGGGCAGGCCGACACCGGCCCGCGGTCTACCATCGTGCGTAGTAGATGCTGCGCGTGCTGCGACCCCAAGGAGTTATTGCGTGAGCGTTCGCGGGCGCGTCGCCCCGAGCCAGGTACCGAGCCGAGTTCACGGCACGGTGCTGGCGTATTTGGCGCTGACCAAGCCGCGGGTCATCGAGCTGCTGCTGGTCACCACCATCCCGGCGATGCTGCTTGCCCACCGCGGGAGCGTGAACCCGCTGCTGATCCTCAACACGTTGGTCGGCGGGATGCTGGCCGCCGGGGGCGCCAACACGCTCAACTGCGTGGCCGACGCGGACATCGACAAGGTGATGAAGCGCACCGCGCGCCGGCCGCTGGCCAGGGCCGCGGTCCCGCGCAGCCACGCGCTGGTGTTCGGGTTGGCGCTGTCGGTGGCGTCGTTCTTCTGGCTGTGGTGGACGACGAAACTGCTGTCGGCACACCTGGCCGGCGCCACCATCGCCTTCTACGTGCTGGTTTACACGCTGCTGCTCAAGCGCCGCACCTCGCAGAACGTGGTGTGGGGCGGCGCGGCCGGCTGCATGCCGGTGATGATCGGCTGGTCGGCGGTCACCGGCACCATCGGCTGGCCGGCGCTGGTGATGTTCGCGATCATCTTCTTCTGGACGCCGCCGCACACCTGGGCGCTGGCGATGCGTTACAAGGACGACTACAAGGCGGCCGGCGTCCCGATGCTGCCCGCCGTGGCGACCGAGCGCCAGGTCACCAAGCAGATTCTGATCTACACCTGGCTGACGGTGGCGGCCACGCTGGCGCTGGCGCTGGCCGCCGGCTGGCTGTACGCGGCGGTCGCCGTGGTGGCAGGGGTTTGGTTCCTGGCGATGGCCCACCAGCTCTACGCCGGGGTGCGCGCCGGCGAGCCGGTCAAGCCGCTGCGGCTGTTCCTGCAGTCGAACAACTATCTCGCGGTGGTGTTCTGCGCGTTGGCGGTCGACTCGGTGATCGCCCTGCCGCACCTGTTGTGACAGCGGCTCGGAATCGGCTCAGGGCAGCAGCACGATCGAGCCGGCCGTCTTGCGCCCCTGTAGGTCCTGGTGGGCGCGGGTGGCTTCGGCCAGCGGATAGCGCCCACCGACCTCGATGGTGATGACCCCGCCGCCGACCGCGTCGAACAGTTCCTCGGCCCGCCAGCTGAATTCCTGGCCGGTGCGAATGAAGTGGGCCAGCGACGGCCGGGTCAGAAACACCGAACCGGCGGCGTTGAGCCGCTGCGGATCGAACGGCGGAACGGGCCCGCTGGCCGCGCCGAACAGCGCCAGCGTGCCGCGCACCGCGAGGCTGGCCAGGCTGGCGTCGAAGGTGGTGGCGCCCACGCCGTCGTACACGACCTCGACGCCCGCGCCGTCGGTGAGCCCGCGAATCTGCCGACCGAATTCCTCCGCGTCGTCGGGGTAGGACAGCACCTCGTCGGCGCCGGCCTGGCGAGACAACCGGGCCTTCTCCGGGGTGGAGACCGTGGTGATGACCCGCGCGCCCAGCAGGCGAGCCCACTGCGTCAGGATCAGCCCGACGCCGCCCGCTCCGGCGTGCACCAGCACCGTGTCGCCCGCCTGCACCGGATACACCGACTTCAACAGGTAGTGCGCGGTCAACCCCTTCAGGAGCACCGACGCGGCCACGTCGGAACTCACGCCGTCGGGTACGTGCGCCGTCAAAAAGGCTGGGGCAGTGGCGTATTCGGCGTATCCGCCGGACGCCGACGCGCTGACCACCCGGTCGCCGACGCGGAAGCCGTCGACACCCTCACCGGTCGCCGCGACCGTGCCGCACAGCTCGGAACCGAGGATGAACGGCAGCTCCCGCGGGTATTGCCCGGAGCGGAAATAGGTGTCGATGTAGTTGACCCCGATCGCCTCGGCCTTGATCAGGACCTCGGCGGGCCCGGGCGTGGGCTCCGGGGCCTCTGCGTAGCGCAGGACCTCGGGGCCGCCGGTTTCGCTGACTTCGATCGCGTGCATGCGCCTATCATGCCCGGGCATGAAGCTAGCTCGCCCGGACGTCTTTCATCCCCGCATCGTTCTGGCGGGGCCGGGCGACGATCCGGGCGTGGTCGCGGCCCTGCGGCAGCGCGGTCTGCACGCGCGCTGGCTGCCCTGGGACGACCCGGCGACTCTGCGCGCGGATCTGGTGATCCTGCGCGCCAGACCCGACGACCCGTCCCGGCGCGACGAATTCCTCGCCTGGATCCGGCGGGTGCGCCACCTGCTCAACCCACCCGACGCGGTCGCTTGGAACCTCGATGAGCGGTATCTGCGCGACCTGGCGGACACCGGGGTGCCGACGCTACCGGGCGCGACCGCGCGGTCGACGCTGATCTTCCTGGGCGGCAAGCAGTCGCACGGGTGGCCGGGCGAGCCGGAATTCGAGTGCTGGGACGTGGGCCACGCGGCCGTCGCGGCGGCGGCCGATCGCGCCCGGGTGGCAGTGGGCGAACTGCTCTACGCGCGGGTCGACGTCAACGACGATCGGGTTGTCGGCCTCGACCTTGTGGCGCCTTCGCTCGGTTGGGGGCGGCTCGATCCCCACACCCGCCAACTTGCCCAGCGCGAGTTCGCGCTGGCCGTGGAGTCCGCCTGCGAGCGACTCGGGCTCGGCCCGCTTTCGCATCGACGCCCATAGCGAGGTGGTCGCCGCGCACGCCGCGGGCCAAGGCCGCGGCCAGTTGCTCCCCGAACAGTTTCAGCGATCGGCTGCTCAGCATCTCCTCGTGTTCGCAGTCGACGGGGTATTCGCGGATTTGGCCGGCGACGTACGGGCGCCAACTCTGCCGGAGCGCCGAGCGGCCGCCCGTCGGTCTGGCCGAGAAGATGATCATGTCGCCATCGAAAATGTCCGGCTCATGGTCTGCGCGCAGCGCCAAGTTGGTGTTCGCGTTCTTGACCATGGTCTCGACGATTTGCCTTGACGGCAGGGCGAAATCCACCGCCTCGTCCTGACGAATCCATGCCTGGGCCCGCCGACGGGTGAGGGGCTGGGTGTGCTCCGGAATGTCGATGCCCGCGGCTGTCAACAGGGAGTGCAGGACATCGCTTTCGGTCACCGACGGTATGCCGTGCGCGCCCGACATGAGCAGCGAGTCCAGCACGAGCAGGCGTGGCACGGCGCATCCTCGCCGGCGCAGCTCCACGGCGATCTCATGCGCGACGATGCCGCCGAAAGACCAGCCGAGAAGGTGGTAGGGGCCATCGGGGTGGAGCCCCTGGATGGTGTCGGCGTAGTTCTTGGCCAGCTCACGAAGCGAGCCGGGCCGCTCGTCCTGCGCAAGCTGCTGGATGCCGATGATCGGGCAGTCCAGGTAGGAAGCCAGGCTGCGGTATACCCAGCTGATTCCCGCCCCGGGATGCAGGCAGAAGAGCGGGGTCCCGTCGCCGTCGGCGAGCACCTCTACCGGGACGACCTCGATCGAGCTGTCCGGTGCGTGCAGCCGCTGGCTCAAGGCTCCGATGGTGGGCGCGTCGAACAGGGTGCGCACGCTGATCTGCGCGTCCAGGGCGGGGTTGATGGCGGCGACGGCCCGCATGGCGAGCAGGGAGTCGCCACCGAGCTCGAAGAAGGAGTCGTCGGTGCCGACGCGTTCGACACCCAGCACGCGGCTGTAGATGTCCGCCAGGGTTCGTTCGACGCGGGTGGTGGGCGCGCGATAACCGTCGATGCCTCCGTACTCTGGCGCGGGCAACGCCCGGGTGTCGAGTTTGCCGTTGACGTTGCGCGGTAGGTGGGGCAGGACCACGAAGGCGGCGGGCTGCATGTAGTGGGGCAGCCGGTCGGCCAGGGCGGCGCGCGCGCCGGCGGGGTCGAGGGTGCCGGTGTAGTACGCGACGAGGCGTTTGTCGCCGGGGCGGTCTTCGCGGGCGACGACCGCGGCGTGCTCGACGCCGTCGAGTTCGGTTAGGGCGGTGGCGATCTCGGCGGGTTCGACGCGGTGTCCGCGGATCTTGAGTTGCTCGTCGGCGCGTCCGAGGCAGTGCAGCTGGCCGTCGGCGTCCCAGCGCGCCAGGTCCCCGGTGCGATACATCCGTGTCGGGTTGTCGGCGAAGGGGCAGGCCACGAATCGGGACGCGGTCAGGCCGGGGCGGCGCCAGTAGCCGGTGCCGACTTGGGGGCCTGCGACATACAGTTCGCCGATCACCCCTGGGGGTACCGGGCGCAGCCAGGGGTCGAGGACGAACAGGGCCGCGCCGGCCACCGGTGTGCCGATCGGGGCGGGTCGCGTGTCGGGGGTCAGCGGCGCGCTGGTGGTGACCCAGACCGTGGTTTCGGTGGGGCCGTAGGTGTTGATCAGCGTTCTTCCGGGCGCCCAGCGCTGGACGAGTTCGTCGGTGCAGGGCTCACCGAGCAGTATCAGCGCGGTCGACTCCAGGCCCTCGGGCGCCAACACCGCCGCCGCGGACGGGGTTTGGGTGAGGATACCGACCTGCTGTTCCACCAGTAGGGCGTGAAAGTCGTTGGGGGAGCGGGTGATTTCCTCGGGGATGACGAGCAGTTTGGCGCCGTGCAGCAGTGCGCCGAAGATTTCGTAGACCGAGAAGTCAAAGCCGTAGGAATGGCAGTGCGTGATGGTGTGGCCGGCGGTGCTGGTGAACGGGCCGAGCGTGCTGAGGAGTTGGGTGATGTTGTGGTGGGTGATCCCAACGCCTTTGGGCGTGCCGGTGGTCCCCGAGGTGTAGAGGAAGTAGGCGATGTTGTCGGCCGCCGGGGCGGGCAGCGCGGTGGTGGGCCGGGCGGCGTGGGTCGGGTCGTTGAATTTGATCACGGGAACCCGGTGCTGGTCCAGGAGGCCGGCCAGCTCACCGGCGGCGATCCCGGCGACCGGTGCGGTGTCGCCGAGCATGAAGGCGATGCGCGCCGATGGGTGGGCCGGGTCGATCGGCAGGTAGGCGGCCCCGGCCTTGAGCACGGCCAGCATCGCGATCACGGCCTCGGCAGAGCGCTCGAACACCAGCGCTACCACGTCACCGGGCCCCACCCCGCGACCGACCAACGTGTGCGCGAGTTGGTTTGTAGCGGTGTCGAGTTCACGGTAGGTCCAGGATTGGTCGCCGCACACAAGCGCGACCGCCTCGGGGGCGCGGGCCGCTTGGGCACCGAACAACTCCGGCACCGACACCCGGGGCGCGCGTTGCGTCAGCGCCGCCCGGTTGGACCACGCATCCATTCGGGTGCGCTCGGTCCCGTCGAACATATCCACCGACGACAGTGGCCGCTCCGGCTGGGTCGTCATCACCTGCAGCAGCCGCTGCAAGCGCTCCGCCAGCGCGTCGATGTCCTCCGCGTCGAAGACGTCGGTGGCGTACTCCAGCCGAAGCCCCAGCCGGGGTCCCGGTTCGGCGATCAATGTCAGGGCGTAGTGCGTGAATTCGCGGGTGGTGACGTCGGTGATGGCCATGTCCCGTGCGCCTTGGTCGGCCGCCCCGCCGACGGGGTAATTTTCGTAGATGAAGAGCGTGTCGAACAGCGCTTCGTGACCGGTGAGCCGGTGGATGTCGGCGAGCGCGAGGTGTTGGTGTTCCAGGGTTTCGTTATGGACCTGGTGGAGTTGATTGATGATGCCTGTGGTGTCGGTGTTCGGCCCGATGATGGCGCGCACCGGAATGGTGTTGATCAACAGGCCGACCATGGATTGCGCGCCGGCCAGATCCACGGGACGGCCCGATACGGTGGTGCCGAACGCGACGTCGTTGGCGCCGGTCAATCCGGCCAGCAGCTGCGCCCAAGCGGCCTGCAGCACGATGTTGACGGTGGTGTGGGCCGAACGGGCCAGCCCGATCAGCGCTTCGGTGGTTTCCCCGCGCAGTTGGCAGGTTTTCACCGCGCGTTGGCCGGTGCGCTGTTCGGGCCCGAGCAGGGTGGGTGTTCGGAAGCCGGAAAGGGCTGTGCTCCATGACTTTTCAGCGGCGGTGCGGTCCTGGCCCGCCAACCACATGACAAAGTTGCGGTAGGGGATGGGCGCCGGCAGCGGCAGGCCGTGGTAACTGGCGACGATCTCGCCGAGCAGGATCGACAGTGACCAGCCGTCGCACACGATGTGGTGGTTGGTCAGCACCAGGGTGTGTTCCGCGGCTGCGGTGCGCACCAGGGCGGCCCGCACCGGGCTGCACTCGCTGATGTCGCCGATGGCGGCGCGCTCGGAGGCTCGCACAGCCTCGATGTCGCAGTGGTGCGGCGGGTTTCCGGTGAGATCGACATAGCGCCACGGCACGGCGGGGTCGTCGACGATGACCTGCACGGGCTCGTCGAGATCCTGGTAGGCGAAGCGGGCGGCCAGGTTGGGGTGGCGGGTGACGACGGTTTGCACGGCGTCGCGCAGGAGGTGGCGGTCCACTCGGCCCTCGAGGGTGATCTCCACCTGCACCAGGTAGGCCTGCGTGGGGCCCTGCTGGTCGACGCTGTGGAAGAGCAATCCCTGCTGCAGCGGGGTCACCGGCAGCAGATCACGCACCCGGTGGGCCTGTTCCAGGCGCTCGATCTGGTTCTGGCGCAACCGAAGCGGGACCAGATCGGACGGCGTGAACCCGCCTCCGCCGTGGGCGACATGAGCGCAGATGCCGCTGAGGGCCGCGAACCACAGCCGGCCCAGCCGGGCGATCTGGGCGTCGTCGAACCTCGAGGATGCCCACGTCCAGTTTGCCTGCAGACGGGGGCCGGTGTCGGTGTCGACGGTGACCGCGTTGAGTTCCACGGTGTGGGCGAGCGGCGATCCGGCGCGCGCGGCATCGGTGGACAGCAGGTCCGAATCGACGATGCGCCACTCGTCTGACGGCGCTGACTGCGAAACACCCAGGCGACCAAGGTAATTGAAGCCGATCGGCGGGTCCTCCCCGGTCAGCTCGGCGTCGGGGTTCAGGTAGCGCAGCAGACCGTAGGTCAGACCGTCCGGAACCGCGCGAAGCTCCTCTTTAAGGCGTTTGACCGCGGCTCCCACCGCCGCGCGCCCGGCGACCACCTGGGGCCACGGGAGCCGGCCGACCGTCAGGCCCACCGGGTACTTGGTGGTGAACCAGCCCACCGTGCGGGACAGGTCGATACCGGGGACGACGCCCTCGTCGCGGCCGTGGCCCTCCACGTCGATGCTGATCGGGCCCTCGTCACCGCCGAGGAACTGCGCCCAGGCGAACGCGAAGGCGATCAGCAGGATGTCGTGCACGCCGGCGTGGAAGGCCGCCGGCACGGCGCCGAGCAGCTGGCGCGTGGTCGGCGCGTCCAACCACGCCGAGTGCTGCCGACTAGTGGCGGTGTCGGGCGCGGGCAGCGCCGGCGGGATCGCGGCGATCCTGCGCCATGTCGCCAGGTGATCGGTCACCGCCGGCCGACGGGCGTGGTCGGCCAGCACGCCGGCCCAGTGGCGAAACGAGGTGCCCCCGTCCGCGAGCGCCACTTGTCGGCCGTCGCGGTGTTGGCTCCAGCTGGTGTTGATGTCGTCGAGCAAGATGCGCCAGGACACTCCATCGACGCTGAGGTGGTGAATGGCCAAGGCCAACTGCGTTGTGGAGGTGGCCCAAACGGCACTGAGCACCACCCCGGCCGCGGGATCCAACCGTGACCACGCCGCGCTAAGCGCTTCCTCCGTCAACACCGCCACCTGGAGCACGCGGTCGCGGGCGTCCACGGAGCCCGGGGGGCCCGCCACCAGTGACCATCGCCCGCGGGCGTCCGCGTCGGCGTGCAGCCGTAACCGCAACATCGGGTGGCGGTCCAGCAGTGCCTGCACCAAGAGCACCGCGTCCTCCGCGCTGACTCCGCTGGGGGCCTGCAACAGCGCGGTCTGATGGAACCGCCCGGCCAGCGTGTCCACGCTGTGCAGCCACCGAATGATCGGGGTGGGGGTCACGGCGCCGACACCGTCGTCGGCGGACCCAGCGGCGGCGCCGTCGTCACCGGTCACGCGCGCGACTCGGGCCAGCCCGGCGACGGTTTGCTCGGTGAACAGGTCCCTGGGCGAGCAGAGGGCCCCCGCGGCGCGGGCCCGGGCGGCGACCTGGATGGCCAGGATGCTGTCGCCGCCCAGGTCGAAGAAGGATTCGTCGACGCCGACGCGTTCGAGCCCCAGCACCTCGGCGTAGATGGCGGCCAGGACTTCTTCGAGCGCGGTGCCGGGGGCACGGTAGTTGTCGGCCTGCCCGTAGTGCGGTGCGGGCAGGGCGCCGGCATCGAGCTTGCCGTTGACGGTGCGGGGTAGGTCGGGCAGGACCATTACCGCGGCCGGCAGCATGTGCGGGGGCAACCGGCGGCCCAGGGCGGCGCGGGCGGCGGCGGGCTCGAGGGTGCCGGTGTAATAGGCCACGAGGCGTTTGTCGCCGGGGCGGTCTTCGCGTACGACGGCGACGGCGTGCTCGATGCCGTCGAGTTCCGTTAGGGCGGAGGCGATTTCGGCGGGTTCGATGCGATGCCCGCGGATTTTGACCTGTTGGTCCGCGCGGCCGATGTATTCCAGCTGGCCGTCGGCGGCCCAGCGCACAAGATCGCCGGTACGGTACATCCGCGCCCCCGCGCCACCGAAGGGGCAGGCCACGAACCGGGCGGCGGTCAGGGCTGAACGCCGCCAATACCCGCAGCCCACGCCGGTTCCGGCGACGTAGAGTTCTCCAGCCACTCCGGGCGGGGCCGGCCGCAGCCACGGATCCAGAACGAATAATGCCGAACCTGCCGCCGGCGCGCCGATCGCCGCCGGCCCCGAACCCGGTGTCAACGGCGCACTCATCGATGCGTAGACGGTGGTTTCGGTCGGGCCGTAGGCGTTGACCATGACCCGCCCCGGCGCCCAGCGATCCACCAACTCGTCCGGGCAGGCCTCGCCGCCGACCATCAGGGTGGTCGACCCCAACCCGTCGGTGGGCAATACCGCTGCGGCGGAGGGGGTTTGGGTAAGCATGGTGACTTGCTGGGCCAGCAGCAGGTCGTGAAAGTCGTCCGGGCAGCGGGTGACCGATTCCGGCACTACCACCAGGCGCCCGCCGTCCAGCAGCGCGCCCCAGATCTCGAAGGCGGAGAAGTCGAAGCCATAGGAGTGGCACTGGGTCCACACGCGCTGCGCTTCCGGGGGAAACGGGCGAGGCGAGCTGATCAGTTGGGTGATGTTGTGGTGGGTGATGGCGACCCCTTTGGGGGTTCCGGTGGTACCGGAGGTGTAGAGGAGGTAGGCGATGTTGTCGGCGGCGGGTGTGGGCAAGGCGGCGTCCGGGCGGCCGGACCGAGTCGCGTCGTCGATATCGATGACCGAGAGCTGATGGCCCGCGAGCCGGCTAACTAGCTCGCCGGTGGTCAAGGCCGCCACCGGTGTGGCGTCCTCGAGCATGAACGCGATGCGGGCATCCGGGTGGGCGGGGTCGATGGGCAGGTAGGCGGCCCCGGATTTCAGAACCGCCAGCATCGCGATGATGGCCCGCGCCGAGCGCTCGAACAGCAGCGCGACGACGTCCCCGGGGACCACCCCACGAGCAACCAAAAACCGGGCCAACTGGTCGGCGGCCGCATCGAGCTCGCCGTAGGTCCACGAGGCGCCCGCGTCGACCAGTGCCACCGCCTCGGGGGTGCGGCCCACTTGTGCACCCCACATGCCCGGAATGGACACGGCGGATCGCGGCGCGGTCAGTGCGGCGCGGTTGCCCCATGCGTCCAGGCGCACCTGTTCGGTGCCGGTCAGCAGATCTGTCGACGACAGCCGCCGCCGCGGGTGAATCGTCAACTCCGCCAACGCTTTTTGTAACCGCTGGATCAGGGTGTCGATGGTGGCGGCGTCGAAAACGTCGGTGCGGTATTCCACGTCGACGTGGATGCCGGCGGGCTCCCCGGTGGGGGTGAAGCGCTCGGTGAGGGAGAACGCGAGGTCCATGCGGGCGCTATGGGTGTGCGCAGCCACGGTGGTGACATCGAGGCCGGAAAGCGCGGGCTGGATGGTGTTTTGCGGGGCCAGCATCACCTGGATGAGGGGGTGGTGGGTCAGTGATCGGGTGGGATTGAGCCGTTCGACGAGGACCTCGAAGGGCACGTCGGGGTGCTCGAGGGCCTCCAATGTGCGGGCGCGCACCCGGGCGAGCAGTTCGGTGAAGCTGGGATCGCCGGTCAGGTCGATGCGCAGGACCACGGTGTTGACGAACATGCCGACCAACTCGTCGGCGTCGGGGTGATCGCGCCCGGCCACCGGCACCCCGACCGCCACCTCGGGGCTCGCGCTCAGCGCCGAGAGCAGGGCGGCGAGCGCGGCCTGGATCACCATGAAGCTGCTCGCGTGGTTCGCACGGGCCAGGCGGCTCACCCGCTGCTGCAGCTCGGCTGACCAGTCCACCCCCACACTGGCGCCGCGGTGATCGGCCATCGGGGGATAGGGCCGGTCGGTGGGTAGCTGTAGGCGTCCGGGCATGCCGGCCAGGGTTTGCTCCCAGTAGGCCAGCTGGGTGGTGATGGCGCTGTTGGGGTCGCCCGGTTCGCCCAACCGCGCGCGCTGCCACCGGGCGAAGTCGGAGTAGCGCAGGGGCAATGGGCTCCAGTCGGGGACGCGTCCGGCGCGCCGGCTGGTGTAGGCCACCGCGAGATCGTCGAGCAAGGGCGTCCATGACCAGCCGTCGGCGGCGATGTGGTGCGCCACGATCACCAGCACGTGGCGTTGCTCGATGACCCTGAAAAGCTTTGCCCGGAACGGGATTTCGGCGGACAAATCGAAACTGTGGGCCGCCTCGGTGTCGATGGCCTGCTGCAGCTGCGCGGCCGGCCAGCCGGTAGCGTCGACGATGTGCCAGCCCTGCCGCGCGTGCTCGGCGGGCAGGATCCGCTGGTGCGGTATGCCGTTGTTCGACTCGAACACCGTGCGCAGCGGTTCGTGGCGGCCCACCACATCGGCCAGCGCCGCTCGCAGGGCGCCGCTGTCGAGGGGGCCGTCCAACCGCAGCGCCTTCGCGATGTTGTAGACCGGGCCGGGTCCCTGGAGCTGGTCGAGCAGCCAGAGCCGATTTTGGGCGTTCGACAACGGGATCGCCGGGTCGTCGGCCGCCCTCTCCTGCGTCAGCGGCAACGCGTCCAGAGACACCTGGATCACCGCCGGCCGAATGGTTGTGCGCCGACCGCTCGGCGCCGCGCCGGCCTCTCGCCCAGGCTCTCGGGCCGGAAATCGGCCCAGTTGTCCTCGACGTAGTCCAGGCACGCGGCGCGCGTGTCCGCCCCGTAAACCACCCGCCAGCCCGGCGGAATCTCGGCGAAGGTCGGCCAGAGGCTGTGCTGCTGCTCGCCATTGACCAGGACGACGAAAGTGCCGGTAGCGTCGTCGAATGGGTTGAGGCTCATCGGTTTTCGTGACCTCCGGATGTCGGTAGCTGATGCGGCTTTCCCTACCGCGTGGCGGGTAGTGCGGGCTGCTACGCGGAGTCGAGTAGGTTGCCGTAACCCATCGTGGCCACCTGGCCGCCCGGGTTGTATCCACCGCCCGGCGATAATCCGTGTCCCCCGATCGGAGATCCGAAAAGTCCCCCGACGGCGGGCGGGACGGCGCCGTTGCGCCGGCCAAAGGGTGGTGCCGACCCGCTGTCATGGTGATGCATTACCGGGCCGCTGCGGCGAATAATTCGTTGTACGCCAAGCTAATTCGGTCAGAGGAGGATGCCAAGTCAACGCACTCGGCACGGCGCGGTTCAGGCGGGCGTCGGCGCCGTAGCGCGATCCGCTATGCGGATCATCCCTCGCGGCGCCGTCGCGCGGAACGTCTTATGCGGGCGCCGACCCTGCCGCCTCGGACTCTGCCCGCTCTCGCATCGACGCCCATAGCGCGGCGGTCGCCGCGGTGCAGGCCGCGGCGCCGGCCACGTGCAGCGCGACCAGCGCGGCGGGCACCCCGGTGAAGTATTGGGCGGTGCCGACGGCGGCCTGCGCGCACACCAGGGCGAGCAGCACGACCAGTCGCCGCAGGATGGGCCGCCCGGCGCGCACGGCCAGCAGCCCGAAGCCCAGCCCGACGATCAGCGCGAGGTAGGCGACCAGCAGCGAGGAGTGCGCGTGCACCAGGGTGTCCACCGCGACCTTGAGCCGGGGCACGGTCCGGGTGGGGCTGCGGTCACCGGCGTGCGGGCCCGCGGCCGTCACCAGCGTGCCGGTGACCAGCACCACGGCCAGGTCCAGCCCGATCAGCGCCGTCAGGGCGCGCAGCGGCCGGGGCACGCGCCGGTGCAGCACCGCGTGGTCAGGCTCGCCGATCTTGACGTACAGCAGCACCGACAGCCACACCATCGTCATCGAGGTGAGCAAGTGAATGGCCACCGTCCACCAGAGCAGCCCGGTGCGCACGGTGATGCCGCCGATCACGGCCTGCACCACCGTCGACACCGGCATCAGCCACGCGTACACCAGGACCTCGGTGCGGCGGCGGGCGCGGGTCACGGCCAGCACGGCCAGGGCCGCGGCGACCACCACCGCGAAGGTGATCATGCGATTGCCGAACTCGACCGCCTGGTGGATGCGCGGCACCTCGGCGTGGGCGACGGGCGTGAAGCTGCCCGGAAAGCACTGCGGCCAGGTGGGACACCCCAGCCCCGAGGCGGTGACGCGGACGATCGCGCCGGTGACGGCGATGCCGCCCTGCGTGAGGATGACGGCCGCGGCGATGAGGCGCTGCACGCGCGCGCTCGGGTTGGGGAGGAGGTCCACCAACCGCCTCAGCGTTCGTCCCACGGGCATGGCCCGATGGTAGGCCAACGAAAACTACGTCCTGTAGTAAGCCCTGGCGTCGCGAGACTGAAACCACGCACGCCCGCCACGGCGTGTCGTGTGCGTGGTTTACGTGTCGCGGACGGTCGAGCCGGCGCGTCAGGTGAACCGGAACCAGCGCCGCGCGGCCAGCGCGGCGAGCGTGCCCCACACGGCCAGGACGACGATGCCGAACCAGTCCACCGATAGGGCCATCGCCTGCGACAGGGCCTCGGTCAGGGCCCCGGACGGGGTGAGCCGGGCCGCCCACTTGACGCCGGCCGGGATCATCCCGCTCTCCACGGTCAGCGCGCCCAGGCCGGCGAAGACGAACCACAGCAGGTTGGCCACCGCGAGCACGATCTCGGCGCGCAGCGTCCCGCCGAGCAACAGTCCCAGGGCCGCGAAACCCGCGGTGCCCAGCGCGATGACCGCCGCGCCCAACGCCAGCGCGGCCAGGGCGGGCCGCCAGCCCAGCGCAAAACCGATGGCGCCCAACAGGATTGCCTGCAAAAACACCACCGTCACGACGGCCAGGGACTTGCCGGCGATGATGCCCCAGACCGGCAGCGGGGTCGCGCCCAACCGCTTGAGCGCGCCGTAGCGGCGGTCGAAGGCGACCGCGATGGCCTGGCCGGTGAAGGCGGTCGAGATCACCGCGAGGGCCATGATGGCGGGGACGAAGGTGGCGGCGCGGTTGTGCCCGAAGGAGCCGAACGGCAGCAGGGTGAGGCCGACGAGCAGCGTGATCGGGATGAACATGGTCAGCAGCAGTTGCTCGCCGTTGCGCAAGAGCAGCTTGAGCTCCAGGCCGAACTGCGCGGCCAGCATCCGCGGCACGGCATTGGGCCTCGGGTCGGGGGTGAAGGTTCCCGCGGGGAAGACGTTCGATTCGGTCACTGCCGCAACTTCCTGCCGGTCAGGTCGAGGAACACGTCCTCGAGGCTGCGCTGCTCAACGCGCATGTCGGTGGCCAGCACGTCGATCCGCGCGCACCACGCGGTGACGGTGGCCAACACCTGCGGGTCGACGGGCCCCTCGACCAGGTATTCGCCCGGTGTGACCTCGCTGGCCCGGTATTCCTCGGGCAACGCGGCGGTCAGCAGCGTCAGGTCGAGCCGCGGCGGCGCGGTGAACCGCAGCTCGTCCTTAGCGCCGGTGCGCATCAGCTCGGCCGGCGTGCCCGCGGCCACCGTCGCGCCGTGGTCGATGATGACCAGCCGATCGGCTAGCTCCTCGGCCTCCTTGAGTTGGTGGGTGGTCAGCAGCACCGTCACGCCGTCGCGCCGCAGCGCGTCGATCAGCTCCCAGACCAGCAGCCGGGCGTGGGCGTCCATGCCGGCGGTGGGTTCGTCGAGGAAGACCAGTTCGGGGCGGCCGACCAGCGCGCAGGCCAGCGCGAGCCGCTGCTGCTGCCCTCCGGAGAGCCGCCGGTAGGTGGTGCGGGCGGCGTCGGTGAGGCCCAGAGTGTCCAGCAGCCAGGCCGGATCCAGCGGGTCGGCGGCGTAGGACGCGACCAGGTTGAGCATCTCGCCCGCGCGGGCGCTGGGGTAGCCGCCGCCGCCCTGCAGCATCACCCCGATGCGCGTGCGCAGGCGCGAGTTGTCGGCGATGGGGTCCAGCCCGAGCACCTCGATGGTGCCGGCGTCGGGGCGCACGAAGCCCTCGCACATCTCGACCGTCGTGGTCTTGCCGGCGCCGTTGGGCCCCAGCAGGGCCAGCACTTCGGCGGCGTGCACCTCGAGGTCGAGATCGGCGACGGCGGTGGTGGATCCGTAGTGCTTGCTCACCCCGCGCAGCCGTACGACTGTTTCAGGAACGTCCGAGCTCACGAGCGCCGCTCTCCCCCGCAAGCGGGTGGGGTCCCCGCGGAGCTGGGGAGTGCCCCCACTGCATCGTCGTCGGCGCGGCTCACGTGGAATCAGCGTAGGCGTCAGGTATCGCCTCGGGATTGGGGGTCTGCGCGGGGTCGGGCGCCGGCGCGGCCCCGACGGCCGGCTGCGGGGTCTCGCCGCCCTCGGTGGGGAGTCGCCGCCACGGCAGGCGGGTGTACGTCAGCGCGATGAGCACCACCACGATGAGGGTGCTGGCCAGGGTGGCGTCGACGATCTGGAACAGCGCGAAGCGGTCCCCGTTGGCGGTCGGGCCGAAGATGCCGACGACCAGGGTGATGACGATGACCGCGACCCGGAATCCGGTGCGGGTCGCCCAGGCGGCCAACGGGATGATCGCCCACAGCAGGTACCAGGGCTGCACGACGGGGAACAGCAGCACCGTGACGCCCAGCGCCACGCCCAGGCCGCCGATCGGGTGCAGCCGGCCGCGGAAGACGGCCACCAGTAGCCAGCCCACCATCACGGTGATGATCAGCACGCCGATGGCGCGGGTGAGTCCCAGCACCGCGGTGGTGTGGTCGCCGAGTCCCAGCAGGATGCCGACCTGCCCGGTGCCCAGGGCCAGCAGGGTGGGTGGTGACATCCAGCTGCGGACGACGTTGGCGGTGCCCAGCGTGTAGATCCAGCCGAAGCCGAGCCCGCTGGCCCAGCCCACGACCGCCATCACCGCCAGCGACAGCGCGCTCATCGCGCCGCCCGCGAGCAGCAAGGCGCGCAGGTTGCCCCCGCAGCGGTAGGCCAGCGCCATCGTGACGAACCCGAGCGCCAGCAGCGACGGCAGCTTCACCTGCGACGACAGCGCGATCAGGACGGCGCCGGCCAGCAGCATGCCCAACGGCTCCCAGTCCGGGCCGGGCCGCCAGGAGGTCGGGAACAGCCGCGGGGAGTCGATCCCCCGCAGCGCGAACTCGGCGCCGGCCAGCATCAGCCCGAGCATCAGTGCCTCGTTGTGGACGCCGGCCACCAGATGCATGATCAGCAGCGGATTGGCCGCGCCCAGCCACAGCGCGCTGACCTCGGCGACGCCGCAGCGGCGGGCCAGCCGGGGCGTCGCCCAGACGATCAACCCGACGCCGATCAGCTCGACCAGCCGATGGCACAGCACGGCGGCGACGATGTTCTCGCCGGTGATCGCCGAGATGCCACGCCCGATCCACAAAAACAGCGGGCCGTAGGGCGCCGGCGTCTCCCGCCACAGCGTGGGCACCGACAGCGTGAAGACGTGCGACAGGCCCAGGCCCGACGCCGGACCCACCCGGTACGGGTCCAGCCCTTCCAGCGAGATCTGGCTCTGGGCCAGGTAGGAGTAGACGTCCTTGCTGTACATCGGGGGCGCGATCAGCAGCGGCAGGATCCACAGCATCAGGGTGCGGTCCAGGTCACCGCGCGACATCCGCCTGCTGCCCAGCGCGAACCGGCCGAGCATCAGCCAGGCCAGCGTCATCATCACCGCCCCGGTCGTCGTCATCGTCAGGGACACGGTCTGGATGCGCGACGGCAGGTTGAGCAACCGCACGCCGAACGTGGGGTCCTGCACGACGGGACGCGCCCCGGCGCCCAGCGCGCCGATGGCCATCAGGACGGTGCCGGCGGCACCGAACCGCCGGGTGCGCTGCAGCGCGGTGAGCTCGGTAGCGTTGAGCGGCGTGCCCACCGCTTGCTCGTCGCCATGCAGGCTGGCGATCGACGAGCTCAGCACGTGGTGGCGGGCTGCCATCAGAGCAGCGTAACCGCCGGGGTCGCCGGGCTCGCCTCGCCGCCGCGCGTTGTCTTGAGTGTGACCAGCGCAACGCCCGCTCAGGGGACCCTTGGTAGACCGATCCCCGGAATTGCGTCACACTGGTGTTGTGAAAATCCGAACCGGCTTCGACGACGCTGCCGCGGGCGCGGCGGGCGCGTCGGTGCCGGATGGACACACCCGTCGGGCCATCGTGCGCCTGCTGGTGGAGTCCGGATCGATCACGGCCGGCGAGATCGGTGATCGGCTGGGGCTGGCGGCCGCGGGCGTGCGGCGCCATCTCGATGCGCTGATCGAGGCGGGCGACGCCGAGTCGGTGCCCGCCGCGTCCTGGCAGCAGGTGGGTCGTGGGCGCCCCGCCAAGCGGTTCCGGCTCACCGCAGGGGGCCGCGCCAAGCTCGACCACGCCTACGACGACCTCGCAGCGGCGGCCATGCGGCAGCTGCGCGAGATCGGCGGCGAGGACGCCGTCCGCACGTTCGCCCGGCAACGCATCGACTCGATCCTGGCCGGCGTACCGTCGGCCGAGGGCGACGACGACGCCGAGGTCGAGGCGGCCGCCGAGCGGGTGGCCGGCGCGCTGACCAAGGCCGGCTACGTCGCCACCACGACGCGGGTCGGCGGCCCGATCCACGGCGTGCAGATCTGCCAGCACCACTGCCCGGTGTCGCACGTCGCCGAGGAATTCCCCGAGTTGTGTGAAGCCGAGCAGCAGGCCATGGCCGAGGTGCTCGGGACCCACGTGCAGCGGTTGGCGACCATCGTCAACGGCAACTGCGCCTGCACCACCCACGTGCCACTTACCCCGGCGCCCAGCCCGCGTCGCGACACCACGAGCATCGAAGGAGCGTCGTTATGACCCTCACGCCAGAGGCCCAGAAGGCTGCCGAGCCGTTGACCCAGGAGCAGACGATCGCGTCGCTGGGCCGCTACGGCTACGGCTGGGCGGACTCCGACATCGCGGGGGCCAGCGCGCAGCGCGGGCTCTCGGAGGCGGTGGTGCGCGACATCTCGGCGAAGAAGAACGAGCCCGAATGGATGCTGCAGACGCGGCTGAAGGCGCTGCGTATCTTCGACCGCAAGCCGATGCCGAACTGGGGCTCGGACCTGAGCGGCATCCACTTCGACAACATCAAGTACTTCGTGCGGTCCACCGAGAAGCAGGCCGCCACTTGGGATGACCTGCCCGAGGACATCCGCAACACCTACGACCGGCTCGGCATCCCGGAGGCCGAAAAGCAGCGGCTGGTCGCCGGTGTGGCCGCCCAGTACGAGTCCGAGGTGGTGTACCACCAGATCCGCGAGGACCTCGAGTCGCAGGGCGTCATCTTCCTCGACACCGACACGGGCCTGCGCGAGCACCCGGAGCTGTTCCAGCAGTACTTCGGCACCGTGATCCCGGCGGGCGACAACAAGTTCTCCGCGCTGAACACCGCGGTGTGGAGCGGCGGATCGTTCATCTACGTCCCGCCCGGCGTGCACGTCGACATCCCGCTGCAGGCCTACTTCCGGATCAACACCGAGAACATGGGCCAGTTCGAGCGGACGCTGATCATCGTCGACGAAAACGCCTACGTGCATTACGTCGAGGGCTGCACCGCGCCCATCTACACGTCGGACTCGCTGCACTCGGCGGTGGTGGAGATCATCGTGAAGCCCGGTGGCCGTTGCCGTTACACCACGATTCAGAACTGGTCGAACAACGTCTACAACCTGGTGACCAAGCGCGCCCGGGCTGAGGCCGGCGCCACCATGGAGTGGGTCGACGGCAACATCGGCTCCAAGGTGACCATGAAGTACCCGGCCGTCTGGATGACCGGAGAGCACGCCAAGGGCGAGGTCTTGTCGGTCGCCTTCGCCGGGGAGGGCCAGCACCAGGACGCCGGCGCCAAGATGCTGCACCTGGCGCCCAACACGTCGAGCAACATCGTCTCGAAGTCGGTGGCCCGTGGCGGCGGCCGCACCTCGTACCGCGGTCTGGTGCAGGTGAACAAGGGCGCGCACGGGTCCCGGTCCAGCGTGAAATGCGATGCGCTGCTGGTCGATACGATCAGCCGCAGCGACACCTACCCCTACGTCGACATCCGCGAGGACGACGTCACGATGGGCCACGAGGCCACGGTGTCCAAGGTCAGCGAGAACCAGCTGTTCTACCTGATGAGCCGCGGGCTGACCGAGGACGAGGCGATGGCGATGGTGGTGCGCGGCTTCGTCGAGCCGATCGCCAAGGAACTGCCCATGGAGTACGCCCTGGAGCTCAACCGGCTCATCGAGTTGCAGATGGAGGGCTCGGTCGGATGACCGCCACCGCTGCCGCCCTGAACAAGGGCGAATTGTTCGCGTCCTTCGACGTGGACGCGTTCGAGGTGCCCAGCGGCCGCGACGAAATCTGGCGCTTCACGCCGCTGCGGCGGCTGCGCGGCCTGCACGACGGATCGGCGCAGGCCACCGGCAAGGCGCAGATCGACGTGGCCGAGCAGCCGGGCGTGCGGGTCGAGACCGTCCGCCGCGGCGACGACCGGCTCGGACGCGCCGGCGTGCCCGCCGACCGTGTTGCGGCGCAAGCGTTTTCGTCGTTCAACTCCGCGACGGTGGTGAGCGTCGGGCGCGACACGCAGATCGCCGAACCGGTCAACATCACCGTGACGGGTCCCGGCGCGGGCGCGGTGGCCTACGGGCACCTGCAGATCAGCGTCGCCGAGCTCGGCGAGGCGGTCGTGGTGATCGCCCTGCGGGGCAGCGGAACCTACGCCGACAACGTCGAATTCATCGTCGACGACGCGGCCCGGCTCACCGTGGTGTGGGTCGCGGACTGGGCCGACGACATGGTTCACCTCAGTGCGCACCACGCCAAGCTGGGCAAGGACGCCGTACTGCGGCACGTCGCCGTCACGCTGGGCGGCGAGGTGGTTCGGATGTCGGCCAACGTTCGCTACGCCGCCCCGGGCGGGGATGCCGAGCTGCTCGGTTTGTACTTCGCCGACGACGGGCAGCACCTGGAATCGCGGCTGCTGGTCGACCACGCGCAGCCGAACTGCAAATCCAACGTGCTCTACAAGGGTGCGCTGCAAGGGGATCCGGCATCGCAGCGGCCCGACGCGCACACCGTCTGGGTGGGTGACGTGCTGATCCGCGCCGAGGCCACCGACACCGACACCTTCGAGGTGAACCGCAACCTGGTGCTCACCGACGGGGCGCGCGCCGACTCGGTGCCCAACTTGGAAATCGAGACCGGCGAGATCGTCGGCGCCGGACACGCCAGTGCCACCGGGCGTTTCGACGACGAGCAACTGTTTTACCTGCGCGCCCGCGGCATTCCCGAGGACCAGGCGCGCCGGCTGGTGGTGCGCGGATTCTTCGGCGAGATCATCTCGAAGATCGCCGTGCCGGAGATCCGGGAGCGCCTCACCGCCGCCATCGAACACGAACTGGAAATCACGGAGAAGACAACAGCGTAATGACGACTTTGGAAATTAAAGACCTGCACGTCAGCGTCGAGGACCCCAACGCCGCCGAGGGCAGCCGCGAGATCGGAATCCTCAACGGCGTCAACCTGACCGTCAAGTCCGGTGAGACGCATGCGGTGATGGGCCCCAACGGCTCGGGCAAGTCAACGCTGTCCTACGCCATCGCCGGTCACCCGAAGTATCGGGTGACCTCCGGGTCGATCACCCTGGACGGCCAGGACGTGCTGGACATGAGCGTCGACGAACGCGCCCGCGCCGGTTTGTTCCTCGCCATGCAGTACCCCGTCGAGGTTACGGGCGTGTCGATGTCGAACTTCCTGCGCAGCGCCGCCACCGCCGTGCGCGGCGAGCCGCCGAAACTGCGGCACTGGGTCAAGGAGGTCAAGGCGGCCATGGCCGACCTCGACATCGACCCGGCGTTCGCGGAACGCAGTGTCAACGAAGGGTTTTCCGGTGGCGAGAAGAAGCGCCACGAAATCCTGCAGCTCGGGTTGCTCAAGCCCAAGATCGCCATCCTCGACGAGACCGACTCCGGGCTGGACGTGGACGCGCTGCGGGTGGTCAGTGAGGGCGTCAACCGCTACGCCGAGGCCGAGCACGGCGGCATCCTGCTGATCACCCACTACACCCGGATCCTGCGCTACATCCGCCCGCAGTTCGTGCACGTGTTCGTCGGGGGCCGGATCGTCGAATCCGGCGGTCCGGAGCTGGCCGACGAGCTCGAGGAGAACGGCTACGTGCGCTTCACCGAAGCGGCGGCTGCAGGAGCGTAAGCATGACCGCACTGGACGTCGACGCGATCCGCGCTGACTTTCCGATCCTCAAGCGCGTGATGCGCGGCGGAAAACAGTTGGCGTATCTGGATTCCGGCGCGACGTCGCAGCGCCCGCTGCAGGTGCTCGACGCCGAGCGCGAGTTCCTGGTCACCTCCAACGGCGCGGTCCATCGCGGCGCGCACCAGCTGATGGAGGAGGCGACCGACGCCTACGAGCAGGGCCGCGCCGACGTCGCGGCGTTCGTCGGCGCCGACAGCGACGAGCTGGTCTTCACGCGAAACGCCACGGAGGCGCTCAACCTGGCGTCGTACGTGCTGGGCGACAACAGGTTCGACCGGGCCGTCGGCCAGGGCGACGTCATTGTCACCACGGAGCTCGAGCACCACGCCAACATCGTCCCGTGGCAGGAGCTGGCCCGCCGCAGCGGCGCCACCCTGCGCTGGTACGGCGTGACCGACGACGGCCGCATCGACCTGGACTCGCTGGAGCTGGACGAGCGCGTGAAGGTCGTTGCGTTCAGCCATCATTCGAACGTGACCGGCGCGGTGGCGCCGGTGGCCGAGCTGGTCCGCCGCGCCAAGGCCGTCGGCGCCGTGACGGTGCTGGACGCCTGCCAGTCGGTGCCGCACGAGCCGGTCGACCTGCATGCTCTCGACGTCGACTTCGCCGCGTTCTCCGGCCATAAGATGTTGGCCCCCAACGGGGTTGGTGCGCTCTACGCCCGGCGCGAGGTGCTCTCGGAGCTGCCGCCGTTCCTCACCGGCGGGTCGATGATCGAGACGGTGACCATGGAGACCTCGACCTACGCCCCGGCGCCGCAACGGTTCGAGGCCGGCACGCCGATGACCTCCCAGGTCGTCGGGCTGGGCGCGGCCGCCCGCTATCTGGGCGCCATCGGCATGGACGCGGTCGAGGCGCACGAGCGCGAGCTGGTCGCCGCGACCCTCGAGGGCCTGTCGGGCATCGATGGCGTGCGGATCGTCGGGCCGACCACGATGGAAAATCGTGCCTCGCCGGTGTCGTTCGTCGTCTCTGGTGTGCACGCCCACGACGTCGGGCAAGTGCTCGACGACGAGGGCGTCGCGGTCCGCGTGGGGCATCACTGCGCGATGCCGCTGCACCGCCGGTTCGGCGTGGCGGCCACCGCCCGGGCATCGTTCGCCGTGTACAACACCACCGACGAGGTCGAGCGTCTGCTGGCCGGCGTGCGCCGCGCGGTGGAATTCTTTGGAAGAGACTGACGGTGCGCCTGGAGCAGATGTATCAGGACGTGATCCTCGATCACTACAAGCATCCCCAGCACCGCGGGCTGCGCGAGCCGTTCGGCGCGCAGGTCTACCACGTCAACCCCGTCTGCGGCGACGAGGTGACCCTGCGGGTCGCGCTGTCGGACGACGGCCAACGCGTGGCGGACGTCTCCTATGACGGGCAGGGCTGCTCGATCAGCCAGGCGGCGACCTCGGTGCTCACCCAGCAGGTGATCGGTCAGACCGTGCCCGAGGCGCTGAACACCATCGCCGCGTTCACCGAGATGGTGTCCTCGCGCGGCACCGTCGAGGGCGACGAGGACGTCCTGGGCGACGGCATCGCGTTCGCCGGGGTGGCCAAATATCCGGCCCGGGTGAAATGCGCACTGCTGGGCTGGATGGCATTCAAAGACGCTTTGGCCCAAGCTTGTTCGGACAGGGGCGCGGACTTCGAGGAGGAACAGGATGAGCGAGACCGCCGCACCGGGTGACGAATTTCTTGCCGACCTCGAGGAGGCGATGCGCGACGTCGTCGACCCCGAGTTGGGCATCAACGTCGTCGACCTCGGGCTGGTTTACGGCCTCAACGTGGAAGAGGGCGACGACGGGACCGTCGCCCTGCTCGACATGACGCTGACCTCGGCGGCCTGCCCGCTGACCGACGTCATCGAGGACCAGTCGCGCAGCGCGCTGGTCAGCAGCGGGCTGGTCGACGACCTGCGGATCAACTGGGTGTGGAACCCGCCGTGGGGCCCGGACAAGATCACCGAGGACGGCCGCGAACAACTGCGCGCCTTGGGCTTCACCGTCTGAAGCCGTCCACCTAGAGGTGGAAGGGCAGGTGCGGCAGATGCAGGTGATGGTGCGGTCGTCCCATCGGCGGGCACTGCTCGAGGCTGATGGTCGTCGCCTGCAGCGCCCCGCCGTCGTTCGTCCCCTGGGCCCCCATGCACGTGCCGTTCGTGATCGCCTGGGTGTTACTGATCGTCTGCTTTTGGTAGGACGTCGCGTCGTTGACGGTGACCGTGGTGGGACCGCCGGGCCCAATCCCGTTGACGGCGAGCGTGTTTCCCGATACCGATGCGACCGTGCCGTAAAAGCCGGCGGGCGGCGGGCACTTGCCGTCGACGGCCGCCGTGATCATGACGGTCTGGGCGGTCACGCCGGCGGCCGGTGAACTTTGCGGGGTCGCCCGCACGTTCACACAGCTACCCGGGGTGACATCGGGGAGCTTGGCCGGGGCCACCTGGAAGACCGGTGTGGCAGGAGCGAAGTCCACCGTCGCCGAACCGCTGCGCGTTCTGAGCTGAATCTTGTCGCCGGCCACCGACTGGACCATGCCCTCGACGTAGTCCTTGCCCACGGGTGGGGGCGCCGGGGGCGGGGCCGCGCTTGGTGGTGGGC
>NZ_LZHV01000004.1 GCF_001667275.1 Mycobacterium sp. ACS4054 | reverse complement strand
CGGAGGTTCTCGTGTCCCACCGTAATGCCCGTACGACGTTTCAGGGGCGGCTGCTGATTGTGCAGCGCTACCGGCAGGGGTGGAAACAGGCCCAGATCGCCGAAGCGATGGGGATTTCCCGTAAGTGTGTGCATACCTGGATTCGCCGGCATGCCACCGAGGGTGAGGCGGGGTTGTGGGATCGCTCCTCGCGTCCGCATTGCTCACCGCGGCGCACGCCGGCCGTTGTTGAGCAGCAGGTTTTGAAGGCACGTCGTGAGCACCGTCGTGGCCAAGACTGGTTGGGCCCGGAGCTGGGCCTGCCGGCCCGCACGGTCGGACGAATCCTGCGCCGCCATGATCAGCCCTACTTGCGTGACTGTGACCCGATGACCGGGGCGCTGATCAAGGCCTCCAAGACCACCGCGGTGCGCTATGAGCGAGACCGTCCCGGCGAGTTAGTGCATGTCGATGTCAAAAAGCTCAGTCGGATCCCCGACGGCGGGGGATGGCGCGCTCATGGGCGCAGTGAGGAGGTCCGCGGCCGCGGCAACGGTTATGACTACGTGCACTCCATGGTCGATGACCACAGTCGGCTGGCCTACTCGGAGATCCTGTACGACGAGAAGGGCCCAACATGTGCCGGCTTCATCGACAGAGCCGCTTCCTACTTTGCCTCGCAGGGCATTTCACACATCGAACGAATTATCACCGACAACCATCTCAGCTATCGCCGGTCGGCCGATGTGGCAGCCGTAGTCGCCCGACTCGGCGCCAGGCACCTGTTCATCAAGCCACACTGCCCCTGGCAGAACGGCAAGGTGGAAAGATTCAACCGCACCCTGCAAACCGAATGGTGCTATCGCAGAGTTTTCACCTCCAACACCCAGCGCGCCCAAGCACTTGCGCCATGGCTGGAGATCTACAACACTCAACGCCGCCACAGCGCACTCGCCGGCCTACCACCCATCAGCCGACTGTGACCAACCTGTTGGCCGAGTACAGCTAG
>NZ_LZHV01000003.1 GCF_001667275.1 Mycobacterium sp. ACS4054 | reverse complement strand
CCCCCCCCCCCCCCCCCCGCCCGCCCCCCCCCCCCCCCCCCCCCGCCACCCCCCCCCCGCGCCGGGGGGGGGGGGGGGGGCCCCCCCCCCCCCCCCCCCCCCCCCCCCCCCCCGCGGCCGATCAGGCGTTGATGACCTCGCGCTGCGAGGCTTTCTCGTCGATGGCCGAGTGAGCGTCGCCGCGGCCGACGGTGATCTTGCGCGGCTTGGCCCGTTCGGCCACCGGAATGCGCAGGCGCAGAACGCCTTCGCGGTAGGACGCCTCGATCTTGTCGGTATCGAGGTTGTCGCCGAGCACCAGTTGCCGGCTGAACACCCCGCGCGGGCGCTCGGTGGCCAGCATCTCGCGGTTCGGGTCGAGGGCCGGGCGCTCCGCGCGCACGGTCACCACGTTGCGCTCGATGTCGATGTCGAGCGATTCGGCATCGATGCCGGGCAGGTCGAACTCGACGACGAATTCCTCGCCCTGGCGCCAGGCGTCCATCGGCATCACCGCCGGCCGGGCGGCCGTACCGAACACCTGGTGGGCAAAGCGGTCGAGGTCGCGGAAGGGGTCGCTACGCATCAGCATGGTGGTCACCTCTCACTCCAATCTAGGCTGTGGTCCGGTTCTTACCTATGTCCAATGACATAGATTTTATATAGCACCATCGACACTATGCCTGCAAGTGTGGTAAACAGATTTTCTAGCCAGTTCGTTTCGAGGGGGAGCGGGTGATGACCGACCTACGCGGCGATTCCGGCGCCCCGGCGCCCGATCACGGCGTGTACGGCATCTCGGTGGCCGCCGAGCTTTCGGGCATCCCGGTGCAGTCGCTGCGCCTGTACGAGCGTTATGGACTGCTCACGCCGGCGCGCAGCAACGGTGGAACCCGGCGTTACAGCAACGACGACCTGGCCCGGCTCAAGCGCATCAGCGAGCTGGTCGACGCCGGCGTCAACCTGGCCGGCGTGGCCCGCATCCTCGACCTCGAGGACCACAACGCGACCCTCTCGGCCGCCAACACCGACCTGCGGTCCACCAACCGCACGCTGCGCAAGGCCGCCAAAACCGCGAAGGGCGCCAACGACGCCTGAGGGCGTCCTCGGATTGCGCCGACCCACATCGGGTACACCCCCTGCTGTGCCTAGTGAAGGAGATGCGATGGCAGAGGTGGCGGAGGCCAAGGCCCAGGTGGTCGACGGAGCGCGGCGCGAGGCCGACGCGTACCGCGGAGAGGCGCCCCAGCCGCTCGGCGGCTACCTGGCGGTGCTGATGATCTACGGCGTCGTGGTGGCCGCCGCGACCGCTGCCGCGCTGCTCACCGGGCGTACGCTGCCGCCGCGCTGGCGCATCCAGGACCTCGTCTTGGTGACGCTGGGCACCCACAAACTCTCGCGGACCGTGACCAAGGACGCGGTGACCAGCCCGTTGCGGGCGCCGTTCACCCGGTACGTGGGCACCGGCGGCCCGGCCGAGGTCAAGGAGGAGGTCAGGGACGAGAGCCAGCTGCGGCACAGCCTCGGCGAGCTGTTGACCTGCCCGTTCTGCCTGGACATGTGGGTGGCCACCGGTTTCGCCATCGGCCTGGTCTTTGCCCCGCGGTTCACCCGGCTGATCGCCGGCGTCTTCACCGCGCTGGCCGGGGCCGACTTTCTGCAGCTCGGCTACGCGATGGCCCAGAAGTCGGCCGAGGGCTGAGCCGCCCTCAGCCCGTCTTCGGCATGGGGATGCCCTCGCTCGCCGCGAACTGCGAGTCCTCCTCGGAGGCTAGGCCGATGGAAACCACCGACCGGTTGAACAGCAGGTCGGTCAGGTAGGCCAGCGAAACCGCCCACCGGTTGACGCCCCGCGGGATCGCGTACAGGTGGTAGGCCCGGGTCACGAATTTCGCCGGCAGCCCCGACAGGTGGATGTTCAGCGGGTTGGCCACCGCATGCCACGGCCCCAGGTCGACCACCAGGCCCAGGTTGCGGTGCTTGTACTGCTTGGCAGTGCCGTGACCCAGGCTGGCCGCCACGTTGCGGGCCAGCACCTTGCCCTGCCGGGTAGCGTGCTGGGCGGTCGGCGGGGTGATCTTCCCCGGCTGGGTCAGGTCGGGAACCGCGGCCGCGTCGCCGGCGGCGAACACTTCCGGGTGGTCCGGCACCTGCAAGTCGGCCTGCACCTTGAGCCGGCCCCGCTCGGTCGGTAGTCCCAGATCCTGGATCAGCGGCGCGCCGGTGACGCCGGTGACCCAGGCGACCGTGCGGGTGTCGATGCGCGAATCATCGCTGAGCACAACGTGATCGGCGTGCGCTTCCTTCAGAGTGATGCCGAGGCGGACGTCGATGCCCCGCCGGCGGAGCACCTTCTGCGCGGCATCGCCCAGTTTCTTGCCGACCTCGGGCATCACCTGCTCCGCCAGATCGAGCAGCACGAACCGGACCGTGGCGGGATCGAAGCGCATCTGTTTGGCGGCCGCGTCGGCCAGCGCTCGCAGCTGGGTCACCAGTTCGGTGCCCGAATAGGAGGCCCCGACCACGACGACGGTGCGGCGGGCCGCGGCCGCCGCCGGGTCGTCCTCGATGTTGGCCAACTCCAGCTGCTCCACGAAATGGTCGCGAAGGTAGAGCGCCTCGGCGGTGGTCTTCAAGCCGCGCGCGCAGGTCGTCAGACCGGGCACGTCGAATAATTTGGTCACCGAGCCCGGCGTGAGCACCAGCCGGTCCCAGGACATGGTGTGGCTGCGTTCTTCGGGATCGCAGTACTTCAGCGTGCGCTGGGCGAAGTCCACCCCGTCCACGCGGCCGCGCACGGCGCGCACCCCCTTGAGGGTGTTGGCCAGCGGGATCGCGACGAAGCGGGCATCGGCGACCCCGCCGGCGACGTCGGGCAGCAACGGGGTGTACAGCATGTAGTCCACGGGGGAGACGATCGTGATGTCGGCCTGCACGCGCCGCCGGCGCAGAATGCGGGCCAGGCGGTGCGCGCAGGTGAATCCGGTGAAGCCGCTGCCAACGATCACGATTGAGGTCACCAAGCCGAGTGTAGGAGGAATCACGCACCGAGCGCCGCCCGGATTCGTTGCAAGGGACGGCTGGCACAGCGAAACCCGTTGGCGCGGGAACAAATTAGGCGCGATCATCACGGAATCCATCCGACGGCGCGACGTGCCGCCGTTCGGGCCCGGGTCCGCGTTTCGTTCCCTGGCCCCTAGACTTCGTTTCGGGTGTAGACATGCAAGCGCGGCGACGGAATGATCGGACCCGCGAGGCGGGGGCCTCGAAATGGATCATGCCCGGATTAGCGCCCAACAGGCGGAAGGGGTGACGCCATGCAGGAGCGTAGCGAAGTGATTGTCGCTCGGCTGGCGGAACTGGTCGCCAGCTTGGAGCACAACGAAACCCACACCGATGTCGGCCTGCGTGAACTGATCCACAACGGCGTCCAGCACGTGGCGGGCTCCCAGTACGCGGGGATCACGCTGGCCGAGAAGAGCAGGGCGGTCAACAACGTCGTCGCCACGCATCAGTACCCAATCGTCTTGGACGCGATACAGGACCGGTACGGGGAGGGCCCGTGCGTGGAGGCGGCGTGGCGGCACCATGTGATGCACGTCGACGACCTCACCGCCGAGGAACGCTGGCCGCGATATCGGCGGCACGCGCTCGAGCAGACCCCGATTCGGTCCATCCTGTCCTTCGAGTTGTACGTCAACCACGACAGCCTGGCCGCGCTCAACTTCTACGCCGACTCCCCGCACGCGTTCGGCGACGACGCGGTGGAACTCGGCGCCGTTTTCGCCACGCACGTCGCGTTGGCGTGGTCGGTGATGCGCAGGCAGGACCAGTTCCGCAGCGCCCTGGCGTCGCGGGACATCATCGGTCAGGCCAAGGGAATCATCATGGAGCGCTTCGGCCTCGACGCGGTGGAAGCGTTCGAATTGCTCACCCGGCTCTCGCAACAGTCCAACACCCGGCTCATCGACATCGCTCACGGGCTGGTCGACAGCGAGCACCCGATCAAACGCGGCCGCCGCTGACTGCCGTCGCCCGGCGTTTCGGCGGGCCCCAGGCGGGTATGTGCCTCGCACATGAAGGCTGTCACTTGGCACGGCAAGCGCGACGTCCGGGTGGAGTCGGTGCCGGACCCGAAGATCGAGAAGCCCACCGACGCCATCGTCGAAGTCACGTCGACCAACATCTGCGGCTCCGATTTGCACCTCTACGAGATTCTCGGGGCGTTCATGAAGCCCGGCGACATCCTCGGGCACGAACCCATGGGGATCGTGCGCGAGGTCGGCGGTGAGACGGGCGACCTGCGGATAGGCGACCGGGTCGTCATCCCCTTCCAAATCTCCTGCGGCAGTTGCTACATGTGCGGCCAGCAGCTCTATACCCAATGCGAGACCACCCAGGTGCGTGAGCAGGGCATGGGGGCCGCTCTGTTCGGATACTCGGAACTGTACGGCGAAGTCCCCGGCGGCCAAGCCGAGCTGTTGCGGGTGCCCCAGGCGCAGTTCACCCACATCAAAGTCCCTGTGGGGCCGCCGGATTCGCGGTTCGTCTATCTGTCCGACGTGCTGCCGACGGCGTGGCAGGCGGTGGCCTACGCCGACATTCCGGACGGCGGCACCGTCACCGTGCTCGGGCTGGGCCCGATCGGCGACATGGCCGCGCGCATCGCGGATCACCTCGGCTATCGCGTGATCGCCGTCGACCTGGTGGCCGAGCGCCTGGGGCGTGCGGCGCAGCGCGGCATCCACACCATCGACCTGTCACGGCTCGACGCCCCGCTGGGGGACGCCATCCGGGACCTGACCGACGGGCGCGGCTCCGACTCCGTCATCGACGCGGTGGGCATGGAAGCCCACGGCTCGCCCGCGGCCAAGCTCGCCCAGCAGGCCACCGGCATGTTGCCGGACTTCGTCGCCAAGCGGTTCATGCAGACCGCCGGCGTGGACCGGCTGCACGCGCTGTACTCGGCCATCGACATCGTGCGCCGCGGCGGGACGATATCGCTGATCGGTGTGTACGGCGGGATGGCCGACCCGCTGCCGATGCTCACGCTCTTCGACAAACAGGTGACCCTGCGGATGGGTCAGGCGAACGTGAAGAGGTGGGTGGACGACATCATGCCGCTGCTCACCGACGACGACCCGCTCGGCGTCGACGATTTCGCCACCCACGTGCTGCCGCTGGACCAGGCCCCGCACGGCTACGACATTTTCCAGAAGAAGCAAGACGGAGCCGTGAAGGTGATGTTACGGCCTTGAAAAGCGCTGTGCCACAAGCCCTTTTGTGCATCCGTTTGGGGGTGCCCCCGGTAGGGTATTGATTGCGCCATGACATCCGCAGAAGCCGCAGGAGCTTTAGCCCCCACGCCCACCGGAGAGGTGTGGCCGGGCCGCGCCTACCCCCTGGGCTCGACCTACGACGGGGCGGGCACCAATTTCGCCGTCTTCAGCGAGGTGGCCGAGCGGGTGGAGCTGTGCCTGTTCGACGCCGACGGCACCGAGAGCCGGGTCCCGCTGCCCGAGGTCGACGGCTACATCTGGCACGCCTACATCCCCAACATCGAGCCGGGCCAACGCTACGGCTACCGCGTGTACGGCCCGTACGACCCGCAGAACGGCCTGCGGTGCAACCCGAACAAGCTCCTGGTGGACCCGTATTCGAAGGCCATCGACGGCTCCTTCGAGTGGAACCAGGCCCTGTTCAGCTACAACTTCGGCGACCCCGACAGCCGCAACGACGACGATTCCGCCGAGTTCATGCCCAAGTCGGTGGTCATCAACCCGTACTTCGACTGGGGCAACGACCGGCCGCCGGACCACCAGTACGCCGACACGGTCATCTACGAGGCGCACGTCAAGGGCCTCACGCAAACCCACCCCGACATCCCCGAGCAGCTCCGCGGCACCTACGCGGGCGTCGCGCACCCGGCGATCATCGACCACCTCAAGAGCATCGGGGTGACGGCCATCGAGCTGATGCCGGTGCACCACTTCGCCAACGACTCCACCCTGGTGGACAAGGGCCTGTCGAATTACTGGGGCTACAACACAATCGGATTCTTCGCGCCCGACTTCAAGTACTCGAGCGCCACCTCGCCGGGCGGGCAGGTGCAGGAATTCAAGGCCATGGTGCGGACTCTCCACGAGGCCGGCATCGAGGTCATCCTGGACGTCGTCTACAACCACACGGCCGAGGGCAACCACATGGGGCCGACGTTGTCGATGCGCGGCATCGACAACGCCGCGTACTACCGGCTGGTCGACGACGACAAGCGCTACTACATGGACTACACCGGCACGGGCAACAGCCTCAATGTCGGGCACCCGCACGCGCTGCAGTTGATCATGGACTCGCTGCGCTACTGGGTGACCGAGATGCATGTCGACGGTTTCCGTTTCGACCTCGCTTCGACGCTGGCCCGCGAGTTCTACGACGTGGACCGGCTGGCCACCTTTTTCGAACTGGTGCAACAGGATCCGACAGTGAGCCAGGTCAAGCTGATCGCCGAGCCGTGGGACGTCGGCCCGGGCGGCTACCAGGTCGGCAATTTCCCGCCCCAGTGGACCGAATGGAACGGCAAGTACCGCGACACGGTCCGGGACTTCTGGCGCGGGGAGCCGGCGACCCTCGACGAGTTCGCCTACCGGTTGTCCGGCTCGGCCGACCTCTACGAGCACACCGCGCGCCGGCCGGTCGCGTCGATCAACTTCGTCATCGCCCACGACGGTTTCACGCTGCGAGACCTGGTCTCCTACAACGAGAAACACAACGAGGCCAATGGCGAGGACAACAACGACGGGGAGAGCCACAACCGGTCGTGGAACTGCGGCGTGGAGGGCCCCACCGACGACCCGGACGTCAACGCGCTGCGCGCCCGCCAACAGCGCAACTTCCTCACCACGCTGCTGCTGTCGCAGGGCGTGCCGATGATCTGCCACGGCGACGAGCTGGGCCGCACGCAGAACGGCAACAACAACGGGTACTGCCAGGACAACGAGATCACCTGGATCGACTGGTCGAAGGCCGACAACGGCCTACTGGAGTTCACCCGCCTGGTGTCGGCGCTGCGCGCCAACCATCCAGTGTTCCGGCGGCGACGGTTCTTCTCCGGCAAGCCGCTGGGCCGCCGCGGTCAGGACGGGCTGCCCGACATCGCCTGGTTCACCCCCGAGGGCGCGGAGATGACCGAGGAGGACTGGGGCGCGGGGTTCGCGAAATCCCTCGCGGTGTTCCTCAACGGGCACGGCATCCCCGACCGGGACGCGCGGGGGCAGCGGGTCCTCGATGACTCGTTCCTGCTGTGCTTCAACGCGCACTACGAGCCCATCGAATTCACCTTGCCGCCAAAGGAATTCGGCGCATCCTGGCAACTCGTGGTCTTCACCGGTCCCGACGAGGAGACGCCGGCGGAGGAGGTGCCCGGCGGGGGCATGCTCACCGTGGACGCCCACACCGCCGTGGTGTTGCAAGCCGCCGACGGCGGCTGACAAGCCCGGCAGCGCCCGCCATCGAGGACTTTCGCCCCCGAATTGATTACCTTTTGCCCTCCGGCTCGGTCATCAATCCGCGCACACTGACGGGCGCGCGCCGTGGGGGAGGAAGGGGCCGCCGATGGAGACGCCGAGCCCCGGTGCGTGCCTCAACGACGTGGCCTGGTGCCGGCGAATCGCCCTGCTGGTCGTGTTTGTCATCGCCGTCATGGCGTTGTTGGGATGGGCTACTGGTGTCGACCGGCTGACCCGCATCGATCCGGCGTGGCCGCAGATGATGCCGTGGACCGCATTGTGGCTGGCGGTTCTGGCTGCCGCAATCGCGTTGCAGGCGGGTCGACCCTCGGGGAAGCGGGTGTGGGCCGGGCGGGGTCTGGCCTTCGCGGTGGGCGCCCTCGCCGCCATCACCCTCGCGGAGTACGTCACCGTTGGGCCATCATCCCGCCTGGACCTGGTGTGGTTCGGTGACGCCGTACGCGCGTCGCAACAGACCTTTCCGGGCCGCCCGAGCCCGCAGACGGCGTCGTCGGTGCCGCTGCTGGCGGCCGCTGTGGGCCTGGTACGGGTTGATCGGTGGACCCGCGTGCTTTGGCCCGCCTGCGTGGCGGCAGGCGGGGCCGTTTCCTTTGTCACGGTCGGGGCCTACCTGTTCAATGCATTGGCGTTGGTGGGTTATACGCCTTCGACCGGCCAGGCGCTCCTGACTGCGTTGTCTTTGCTGCTGCTCGCCGCCGCGACGACGCTCGCCCGCCCCGACCGGTTCCCGGTGGCCTGGCTGCTCGCCCGACCCGACCGGAAGTCACTGCTTCGGCTGGTCGGCATCCTCGCCGGATTTCCGGTCGTGGTTGCGCTGGCTCGGCCGATCTTCTTGCGGCTCGGCTTGGGCGAGCACGCGGAATGGACCTTCTCGATCCTGCTGGGCACCCTCGTAGTCGGGGCGATCACATTTTTCTTCACTCAGCGCGAACAGAAACTGTTGATCGAAAAGGAACTGGCCAGTCAGGAGCGCGCCGAGGCCGAGGCGCGCTACCGCATCCTTGCCGACAACGCGGTGGACGTCGTCGTGCTCCTCCGCGGTGACGAGATCGTATGGGTCTCGCCGTCCGTCGAGGCCGCGTTGGGCCGGCCGCCGGACGGGTGGATCGGCCCCGGTTTCAACCGCCACATCCATCCGCAGGACATCGAGAAGGTCGCCGCCGCCGTGCGCAGGGTCGCCGCCGGCGAATCGGTGGTGCAACGGTTCCGAATCCGATCCGCCGACGGTGAATACCACTGGGTCGAGAGCCACGGCAAACCGTACGTCGACGCCGACGGCAATATCGACGGCATGATCGCCGCGGTACGCATCGTCGACGATCAGGTGAAGGCGGAGCAGCGACTCGAACGGCTCGCCCGGTTCGACACCCTGACCGGACTGGTGAACCGCGCCGAGGCCCTCGGCCGGCTCGCCGCCGCACTCGAGGAACCGCAACCGGTCGGGACTTACGTCGGCGTGTTGTACTGCGACGTCGACCATTTCAAGGAAATCAATGACACCGGGGGACACGGGATCGGTGACTACGTGCTCGCGACCCTGGCGGCGAGGATCCGGGGAAGCGTTCGCCGCGGGGACACCGTCGGCCGGACCGGAGGCGACGAAATCCTCGTTCTGTTGCCCGGCGTCCGCAGCATCGACGAGCTCGCACGGATCGCCGAGAAGATTCGCTGTCGCGCCGCCGAACCCATCCACGTGTCCGGCAAGACGTTCTCCGCGACCCTGAGCATCGGCGCCACCCTTGCCGTCCGCGGCGATACCGTCGACGCCGTCACCGCCCGGGCGGACGCGGCCATGTACCAGGCCAAATTTGGGGACCGGAACACCGTCGTCCGGAATTAGCCAGCCCAGCCATCGACATGCGCCGGGTGATATCCGGTAGGTTTTTGCCGACGGCAGCTCGTTACAAGAGAGGGCAAATATGTCAAGGACAGTGGTGGTGGGCGCCTCGAGCGGGCTCGGTCGTTGCATCGGTGTCGGCCTGGCCCAGCGCGGCGATCAGGTCGCGCTGTTGGCGCGGCGGCGCGAGCGCATCGAGGCGGCGGCGAAGGACGCCGGCCCGGGCGCGATCGCCGTCGAGTGCGACGTCACCGATGAGGCGTCGTGCCGGTCGGCGATCGAGAATGCCGCCAACACGCTGGGCGGCATCGACAACCTGGTCTACACGCCGGCCGTCGGGCCCCTGGTCCGCATGGTCGAGACCGACGCCGCCACCTGGCGGCGCATCTTCGACACCAACGTCATCGGCGCGGCGCTGGTGACGGCCGCCGCGGTGCCGCACCTGACGGCCTCCGCGGGCAAGGCCGTCTACCTCTCCTCGGACGCGGGCACGTTCGGGCCGCCGTGGCCGGGCCTCGGGGCGTACGGCGTCAGCAAGGCGGCCCTCGAGCGAATGGTCGACGCGTGGCGCGCCGAGCACCCCGACATCGGCTTCACCACCCTGATCGTCGGGGAATGCGCGGGGGGCGAGGGCGACGGGCAGACCGGAATGAACGTCGACTGGGACATGGACCTGGCCATGAAGGCCGTGCCGCTGTGGGCGTCGCGCGGCTGCATGCCCGGCAAGCTGATGCCGGTCGAGGACCTCATCGACGTGGTGCACACCATCCTGCGGACGAACGCCGCGACCTCGATGCCGGTGGTGGTGGCGCGGGGCGCGCCGGCCAGCCCGGCCGCGTTCGCCGATTCCGCGCAGTCCTAGACCGGCCCTAGCCTCAGCGCCCGAGCTTCTCGCGGACCAGGTCAGTCAGAAAACGCCCGGCCGAGACCGGCCGGAACGCGCGGGCCGCGCCGGTGAGTGCCTCTCGCGCGTCCGCGGGCAGGTCGATGTCGGCGGCGGCGACGTTGAACTCGAGCTGCTCGACGCTGGAGGCGCCGGGGATGGCGACGACGCCCGGATGGCTGATCAGCCAGGCCAGCGCCACCTGCGCGGGCTTGGCGCCGACGGTGGTCGCGACGTCGCGCAGGGTCTGCAGGAGCGGCTCGACGCGGCGCAGGTTCTCGGTGCCGAACAGCGAATTCAGCGCCCTGATGCCGCCGGGGCGGTTGTCCAGGCCGTACTTGCCGCCCAGCAGCCCCTGCTCGAGCGGGCTGTAGGCGATCACGATCCGGTTCTCCCGTTCGGCGAAGGGCACCAAATCCTCCAGCGCCCGGGCATGGGCCAGCGAAAAGTGGACCTGGTTGCTGACGACCGGACGCCCCAGCGCGGCGTCGGCCTTCTGCCAGCGCGCCAGCGAGTAGTTGGAGACGCCCGCCGCGCCGATCTTGCCGGTGTCGAGCAGGTCGCGCATGCCGGGCATGATCACCGTGTCGGGGACCACCGGGTTGGACTGATGGATCTGGTAGAGCGGGATGCGGTCCAGGCCCAGCCGCCGCGCGCTGGCCCGCTCGCGCTGCTTGATCACGGCGGGGAAGGGGGCGACCGGCATGATCTTGCTGGCCACCGCGACATTGGCGCGCTCGTCGCCGAGCGCCTCGCCCAAGATCCGCTCGCTCTTGCCCAGCCCGTAGACCTCGGCGGTGTCGAACAGCGTGACCCCCATGGCGAGGGCGCGGCGCACGATGTCACCGGCGGCGCCCGACGCGTAGCCCTCCCCGTAGCCCCACTCACGAGACCCGAATTGCCAGGTGCCCAGGCCGATCCGGCTGACGCGTCCCACGCCGTTGACGTCGAGATACTTCATGCGCCCAACCCTAGCCAGGAAGCTTGCCCAGCACGTAGTCGGCGATGCCCACGCCCGCCACCCGCGGTTGGTCGCCGTCGGTGGTGCCGCTGCAGGAGACCAGCACGTCGACGATGACGTTGGCCTTGGCCGCGACCGCCCGCGCCGAGCGGATCTGCAGCCCCCTGGGCGCCAGGTCCAGCGTCGTGACGCCGTTGGGGGCATCGGCCGGCGCGCCCACCGCGAAGGGCAGCGCCTCCCCGTTGGGCGGTGTCAGGGTCACGGTCAAGCCGCCGCATCGGCGCCACCCCGACAGCAACGCGGCCAGCTGCGCCTGCGCCGCCGGCGGGTCGCGGAAGGCCACCACGGCCTGGATGACCTGGGTGGACTTGAGGAAGCTGCGCGAGTCGCGCAACTCCGTCGCGCGGTATCCGGCGACGTCGGCGCCCGAATAGGCGTCCGGTGTGCCGGGGGCGACGCTGCCCCAGCATTCCGGCCGGTCGATCGCCCCTCCCGCGCCCGCGCGGCCCATGTTGTCCCACGTCTGGCCGGCCTGCAGGTTCTGGTCGCTGGTGATGTTCTTCAGGGCATCAGCGCCCGGCAGCAGCGTCGCCAGGGCGTCCGGCGCGACGGGGCGCGGGGCCGCCGCGGGCGTCGCCGCGCTCGTTGGGGTGGAGGTCGGCGCCGCCGTCTGGGTGGACGGGGCGGCGCCGAAGATGGCCCACGCGACCAGCCCAACGACGGCGACGGCGATGAAGGTGTAGGACAGCGCCAGTCCCGCCCGCGCGCGGTCCCGGCCGAGCTCGCCGGTGCGTCGGATCTGCGCCAGCCCGGCGTGTCCCAGGATCGCCCCCACGGGCGCGAACACGAACGCGAACACCAGCGACAGCGTCGCCAGCACGTTGACGGGCGGTCGGTGCGGCGGCGCGGGCGGGGGCGTGAAGACGGGCGGCTCGTAGTCCGGGGTGGGCGGCGTCCGGCCGAGCGGGTCGTAGGTGTACGGGTTCTGCCAATACGGGTCCTGCGGGTTGGTCACGCCAGCACCTCCTTACCGGCCGCACCTGCCCGAAATGTAGCCGACGGCGGGGCGTTACACGCGGGGCTTGGCGACGCTGACGACATAGGGCGCGCCGGCCAAGGTCAGGTACACCCGGTGCGGCCCGATCGCCATGCCGGACAAGGGTGCCGCTTGGGCCGCCGGCGGCAGTCCCGCGCGGTAGCCGACGACACGCAGGACGGGAATCGTGTGGGTTCCGAAGCCGGTGAAGCTCGCCGTCTGAAGCACCACGACTTCGCGGTCGGTGGCGGCGTAGATCCGGGTGTCGTCGGTGCCCAGTTCGCGGATCGCCGACGGCAGCCGGGCACTGGCCAGCACCGTCAAACCCTCACCACCGCGCCGCGAGTCCACGGCGTACAGCGTGGCGTCGTCGTGGCCGGCCACGTAGCTGCGCGTCACCGCGGCGCCGTCGCCCGCCGACACCGCGACGTTCATGCCCAGCGAACCGCGCTGCTGCGCCGGGGACTGCGACCCCTGGTAGTGGCGGATTCCGGACGGTGCGAACACGTGGTAGTCGATCTGGCGGCCGCGGTTGGCGCCGTCGATGGTGTCCGCGGGATCACCGGCGACCGGGGCGGTGGGCAGCTTGCGCAAGCCGTACTGGTCCACCGGTGTCACCGACGTTCCGTCCGACGACAGCGCCAGCAGCATCCGCAGGCCCGCGTCCTCGGACAGATACGCTGGGGCGGGTCCGGCGTCGAAATCGCCTACCTGGCGCAGGCTTTCGAGGTCGACCTCGGCGACCCTGCCGCGCTCGGGCTGTGGCACGAACACAATGTCGGCGTTTTTCCGGCTGATCTGCAGATTGCGTCCGACCGCCATGGGCGCCGATAACCGCGTCTCGGCGTCGCCCGGCCGGTTCCCGGCGCTCACCTCGGCCAGCCGGTGATCGTCGGTGAGCGCGACGAGGGCGTGGGTGCGATACGACCAGACCGGTTCGCGCAACGGCGCGGCGACCGACCACAGCTCGACATCGGGCGCACTCGCCAGCGACGCGCCCGGCGCCGCGCAGCCGGCGGTCAGGACGAGGGCGCCGAGGACCGCCACCCGGCTGGACAGGCCGATGGCCACAAGCGTTCTCCTTGTTCGCAGTTGGTGGAGAACTACCCGCTGGCGCATGGGCGTACCCGTTTGGTGCCCGATTTCGTCGGGTAGCCGACAGGGAGCGCGCAACAGCCCGCGCGCCAAGGTAGATGGGAAGGACATCATGGCTCAGACCGCCATCAAGTCGCCCACCGATGTGGTCGACTTTCTTGTCAGTCAGCACGAGCAGATCAAGTCGTTGTTCGCCACCACGCTGGCGGCGACGGGGAAGGAACGCGAGAAGGCGTTCGTCGAACTCCGGCGATTGCTGGCCGTCCACGAAACGGCGGAAGAGGAGATCGTGCACCCGCGGGCCAAGCGGAAGCTCGCCGACGCGGCCGACGTGGTCGACGAGCGCCTCCACGAAGAGCACGAGGCCAAGACCGTCCTGCAGAAGCTGGAGAAACTCGACGTCGACAGCGCGGAGTTCACCAGCCTGTTGACGCAGCTTCGCGACGCGGTCATCGAGCACGCCGAGCACGAGGAGCACGACGAATTCGCCAAGCTGGGCCAGGAATTGAGCGGCGAGGAGCTCGAACGGATGGGCCGCGCGGCCAAGCTCGCCGAGGCGATCGCGCCGACCCGGCCGCATGCCGGTGTCGAATCGCAGGCGGCCAACCTGGCCGCCGGACCGTTCGCGGCGATGCTGGACCGCGCCCGCGACGCCATCGTCGGGAAGGGCTAACGGCTCACTGGGGCGCCCTCACCCGAGGGGGAGCGGGGGCGCCCCAGCCCCGGCAAGGGAATCAGATGACCGCAATCAAGGCACCCGGTGCCGGGCGCTACCTGCCCGAGCGGCGGGCGCTTGATGCGCTGCGGGCGGCGGCCGAATGTTGCCGCGGCTGCCCGCTTTTCGCCGATGCCACGCAAACGGTTTTCGGCCGCGGTGACCCGGGAGCGCCGCTCATGCTGGTGGGCGAGCAGCCCGGAGATCAGGAGGACCGCGCGGGGGAGCCGTTCGTCGGGCCGGCCGGCCGACTCCTGGCCCGCGCGCTCGAGGACGCCGGCATCGACCCGGCGTCGACGTATGAGACCAACGCGGTCAAGCACTTCAAGTTCACCCGTAAGGGCGGCAAACGGCGCATCCACCAGAAGCCTGGCCGCACCGAGGTGGTCGCCTGCCGGCCCTGGCTCATCGCCGAGATCGAGGCGGTGCGCCCGCGGGTCATCGTGTGCCTGGGCGCCACCGCCGCGCAATCCCTTCTGGGAGCGGACTTTCGGATATCCGCCCAGCGGGGCCAACAGGTGCGGCTGCCACCGTCGGCCGTCGACGTGCAGCCCGACCCCATCGTCGTCGCGACGGTCCACCCGTCGGCGGTGCTGCGCGATCGCAGCGACCGGCACGACGAGGCCTACCGGCTCTTCGTCGACGACTTGCGCAGCGCGCGTTCGTCAGTCGCCGCCAATCCGTGACTCGGCCTCGCCTCAACTCTTCTTGTGCGGCATGAACTCCTGCGCCTTGGTCTTGAGGCCCACCTTGACGAAGCCGACGCGGTCCTCGTCCCCGGACAGCACGGCGGCCGTGGCCGACTTGAACTGTTCCCAGGTGGCGTGCGGCGGGATGGGCGGCATGTCCGGGTCCGTGAAGACGTCGAGCACCGTCGGCCGGTCGGCGGACAAGGCCTGACGCCACGCGCCCTCCAGCTCGTCGGGGTCCTTGATGGCCATCGCGTTCAGGCCGAGGCTGGCCGCGAACGCCGCGAAGTCGACGTCGGGAAGCGCCTGCGACTCATGGAATTTCGGCGCGCCCGCCATGGCGCGCATCTCCCAGGTGACCTGGTTGAGGTCGTTGTTGTGCAGGATCGCGATGATCAGGCGGGGGTCCTTCCACTCCTGCCAGTACCGCTTGATGGTGATCAGCTCGGCCATGCCGTTCATCTGCATGGCGCCGTCACCGACGAACGCGATGACGGGCCGGTCCGGGTGGCCGAATTTGGCGCCGATCGCGTACGGCACGCCGGGGCCCATCGTCGCAAGGGTGCCGGAGAGCGAGCCGCGCATGTCGCCGCGGAAGCGCAGATTGCGGGCGTACCAGTTGGCCGCCGAACCGGAATCGGCTGTGATGATGGCGTTTTCGGGCAGCTGCGGGGAAAGCTCGGAGTACAGGCGCATCGGGTTGATGGGGTCGGCACTGACCATCGCCTCCTTGTCCATGGTCTCCCACCACCGCGCCACGTTCTTCTCGATGCCCTCCCGCCACGATCGGTCCTCTTTGCGGCGCAGATACGGAATCAGCGCTCGCAGGCCGGCTTTCGCGTCGGCGACCAGGTTGACCTCGTACGGGTAGCGCATTCCGATGAGCCGGCCGTCCACGTCGATCTGCACCGCGCGGGCCTGACCGAAATCGGGCAGGAACTGCGTGTAGGGGAAACTGGATCCGACCGTGAGCAGGGTGTCGCAATCGCGCATCAGCTCATAACTCGGGCGCGTCCCCAGCAGGCCGATAGAGCCTGTGACCCAAGGCAATTCGTCCGACAGGACGTCCTTGCCCAGCAGCGCCTTGGCCGCGCCGGCGCCCAGTAGGTCGGCCACCTCGGCGAGTTCCTCACGGGCCCCGCGGGCGCCGGTGCCCACCAGCATGGCGACCTTCTTGCCGGCGTTGAGGATGTCGGCCGCGCGCCTGATCGCCGCGTCGTCGGGGGCGATCTGCGGGTATTCGATGCCCAGGCTGGAGGGGACCATCTTGAACGCGTGCTCGGGCGGGGAGTACGGCAGCTCTTGAACGTCACTGGGAATGATCAACGCCGTCGGGGCCCGCTGGGTCATCGCGATGCGGATCGCGCGGTCCAGGACGTTGGGCAATTGCTCGGGGACCGTGATCATTTGGACGTAGTCGCTGGCGACGTCCTTGAACAGATTCAGCAGGTCGACCTCCTGCTGGTAATTGCCGCCCATCGCGGTGCGGTTGGTCTGGCCGACGATCGCCACCACCGGAACATGGTCGAGCTTCGCGTCGTAGAGGCCGTTGAGCAGATGGATCGCCCCCGGCCCGGACGTGGCCGCGCAGACCCCGACCCGGCCGGTGAATTTCGCGTAGCCGACCGCCTGGAAGGCGCTCATCTCCTCATGGCGAGACTGGATGAACTTCGGCTTGTTGTCCGCGCGGCCCCACGCGGCCAGCAAGCCGTTGATGCCGTCCCCGGGGTAGCCGAAAACCTGCTCGACGCCCCATGCCCGCAAACGCTCCAGCAGATAGTCGGAGACCTCTTGCTTAGCCATTGATGTTCCTCCTAGACAGACGGTTCGGTGAAATGTCGCTACGTTCGCCGGCCGGCACAGCGGCCGCGCTGGACGCGGTTTGCTGCGAAGACCCGCGGCCGTGATTTTCGACCGCAGTCAGGCGCGAATGGGCGGCCAAGGCACTTCCCACTTTCGGGGCATACCCTCAAACGCGGGCGTTATTCGGGCCGTGGCCGGGACGCAAAAACTCTCAGCGGATTGTCAGGCAACGGCCCGCGGCGACGACCTCCCGCTGTCACGCCACCGAAATCACGTCACGCGCTCTTGGGGAGGGCGGCCATCCCGGATGCGCTGTGACCCTTGGCCACTCGCCGGATCAGCATGCGGGTGGCCTTGTCCAGGATCTCCTGCGCCGCGTCGGGGTGCCGGGCGCGTTCGGCGCGCCGCGTGGCCGCCGCGATCGTCAGCCCCTGCTCGTAACCGGTCACGACGCGTGGGTCCACGTAGGAGCCGCGGGCCACCGCCGGGGTGTTGCCCAGCTCCTCGGCGACCTCCTTCATCACGGCCGATTCCACCCGCTTGGCCACCCGCCGCGAGACCGCGGGATCGGCGTCGGCGAACGCCGTCGCCGCCAGCACCGTGCCGTGCCAGGTACGCAAATCCTTTACCGTGTATTCGCTGCCGACAAGCTCCTTGAACCGGGCATTGAGGTCGGCGGATCGCACATCGAGCCACCCGGCGGCGTTGCGGCACACCAGGAGCCGCTCGGTACGGTCGGGCCGGCGCATCAGCGCGCGCACCGCGCGGACCACTTCGGGGTCCTCGATCTCCACGGTCCGCCGCACGCCGCTCTTGGCGGGAAAGTCGAATTCGACCGCGTCGCGGCGGACCACCACGTGTTCGCACAGCAGGGTCGCCAGCCCGTAGGATTCGTTCTCCTCGGCGTACTGCTCGCCGCCGGCGCGGAAGTACCCGCGATCCAGCAGGCGCAGCGCGAGCGCCAGCACCCGCTTGCGGGTTAGGCCGCTGCGCGTCAGGTCTTTCGCGATGGCGGCGCGCCATTGCGGCAACCGGGTGGACAGTTCCAGGACGCGGTCGAACTTTTCCTCCGCGCGTTCCTGCTGCCACGCGGTGTGGTAGAGGTACTGGCGGCGGCCGGCCGCGTCGACGCCGACGGCCTGAATGTGGCCGTTGGGATGCGGCGAAATCCACACGTTCTTCCAGGCCGGTGGAATCACCAGATCCTTGATCCGTTGCATGGTTTGAGGGTCGGACAGCAGGTCGCCGTCGGGGCCGTAATACGCGAAGCCCTTGCCGCGACGCTTGCGCGTGATGCCCGGTTTGCTGAGAACGCTGCGACGCAGCCGCATCTTTGCCTCCAGTTACGTTCGCTGACTGGACAATTACCCGCCGCGGCAGCCGTTCACACGTGCAAAGAAGCGGCCCGCCACAGCGTTGTGGCGGGCCGGATCTCGCGGCCGGATCAGCCGGCCATGAATTCCTGGTAGGCCGACTCCAGGGTCGGCGGCAGGGCCTTGACGTTGCACTGCCGTTCGGTGTCGCCGATCGGTGCCAGGATGCCGCGCAGGTCGTAGTACTCCTGCGGGTGGGCCGTGAAGTAGCCCCGCAGGCTGGACTCGGCCTCGGGACGCGGCTGGGTGTAGGCCGCCGTGACCACCTGGTTGGCGCCCGGGTGGGCCGCCAGGTACTGCTCGGCCGAGCCCTGGACGGACGAAACGGTGGCGTTCACGCCGCCGGGGCTGCAGTCGGGCGCTGCGGCCGCCGACGGGGCGCCGACGAGACCGATGGTGATTCCCCCGAGCAGGCAGCCGGCGCTGACGCCGGCCAGACGCCGGCGCGCGACAATACTGCTGATTTTCATGATCAGTGTGTCCTTACGAAATTGTGAATCTGTTCCAACGAGGCTCCCGATCCTCGAAACCCAAAGTAGCGGAACTAAAAAGTGGCGGTGTTCGCTGACGCCGAAGCGGATGGGCCGGGACCCGCCAATCCGGCACGGAACGGAGCCGTTCACTAAGCCAACGATCAATTCCCGCTGGCCGTTTTTGAGAATCCTTAAGGAAAGGGATGCAATCCTTAAGGATTCGTGATCATGATCGTGACGAAATCGTGACCCGCCGTGGGTTCCCAAACGGACCTTCAGCGCGGGCGAAGGGCTCCCTGGATCAGCCGAAGCGCCTCGGCAACCGAATCGACCAACGGCAAGCTGAGGCCGGTGACCAGTCGGGTCAATCGGTGCAGCGCCTCACCCCCGACGACGCTGCAGTGCAGGCGAGCGAGCCGGCACTCGTCGTCGACGAGGAGCAGCGCCCGAAGGCCGGCGCTGCCGAGGTAGTCCACGCGGGTGACATCCAGGATCAGCGGGACCCGCAGTCGCACTAAGCGGCGGGCCGCCTGTGCGACCAGATCGGAGTTGGACGCGTCGATCTCTCCCTCGACGCGCAAGACGGTGGCCAGCCCGTGCGGCTGTACGTGCAGTTGCGCTCCGGCGCAATCGATTTCGTAGCAGTCGAGCCGTTCCTCGGCTCGGAAGGGTTGAGAGGTCATCTGATCGCCCGTCGGGTTTGTGGTGAGTGAGCGACCAGTTGCCCAGGGCCGCTCGATAGAGGGCAGCTGTGGATTCAACCTGAGCTGAACTTAACCCCCGGGCCCGCTACGCGGGAGGAAATGGCTGTCGCCGGCAAAACTCTTCGTTTCTTGGCTTCGTGCGCCCACTCAGACCCGGGAGAAATCCGGCCTGTGCAGCGACCCGGCCGCGTTGTCGCGGCCGTCGCTCGCGTGGCCGTCCGTGGCCGCCGGCGCCTGGGTGCGCAGCCAGGTATCGAGGTCGGGACCCAGCACGATCGCGCGATCGGGGGCCAGCAGCGCCCCCGTGGCAAGTGCGCCAACCGCTGGCTGCACGGCGCGCACCGGCCGGCTATCGCCTTGCTGGGCAAGCACTTTGGTGGTCAACTCGGGCAGCCGAATTGTGTTCGGGCCGGTGATGGTGCGCGGCGTGGGCGTCTGTCCCAGGGCCGTCTCGACGATCACGTCGGCCACGGTGTCGGCGGCGATGGGTTGAATCAGCCAGTCTTCGACGATCACCTCGTCCCCGTCACAAGTCACCGGCCCCGCGGGGCCGGTGGCGGACTCGTACCACGTGGTCGACTTCACCACGGTGGTCGGGACCGGGCCGTCGAGCAGGATCTCCTTGGCCGCCCGCTTGGCTTCGAAGAACGGGACCCCGTCGAACACCGGGTCGTCGATGCCCGCCATCGTCGACACCACCAGGCGCTGAACCTCCCGTGCGGCGCACACACCCATGAGATTGTGCGAGGCGGTGGTGAACGCCTGCGGATTGGTGGGCTGCCCGTCGTCCGCCACTGGATTGGACACGTCGATCGCCACATCGACCCCCTTGAACGCCCGGTACAGGCCCTCTCCGCTCAGCAGGTCGATCCCGTGCGCGCGGGACACCTCCACGACCGCGACGTCCCGGGCCCTGAGCCGGGCGACGACGCCGGCGCCGGCGGTGCCGGTCGCTCCGATGACGGCGATGGTGGTCAGCAGCCTCACCCGCTTTCGTTGGTCGCTGATTACTACCCACCGAATTCCGCTTCAAACGTTCCGATTCCGCCGCGATCCCGTCCGTGATCGCCCGCACGTTCCCGTTTGACGGGTCGACCGACGGGAACGCCGTAGGGACCAACTGAGAAGTAACCAACAGGGAGGTCGACCCATGGGGGATGACAAGAGCGGACCGCAGGAAGCCGTCAAGGGCGCCGTCGAGGGCGTGAAGGGCAAGGTCAAGGAGGCCGGCGGAACGGTGCTCGGCCGCGACGACATGGTCGAGGAGGGTCAGGCCCAGCAGGACAAGGCCGACGCTCAGCGTGACGCGGGCAAAAAGGAGGCCGAAGCCGAGTCCGCGCGGGCCGGCGCCGAGGCCGCCGAACAGCGCCAGAAGGAAAACCAGTAGCTAGTTGGTGAAGGGGTCCGGTCCCGCTCGGGGCCGGGCCCCGTTTCCGTCTCGACGTTTTCTTCTCCACGGCGGGCAGGTTTCAAACCGCCACGCCCGGCTATCCCCGGCTAGGACCGTCGGCTGCGGCGCAGCGGGTGGCGGACGAGCGAGGTGGAAGATGAGCTTGAGCGACCGGGTCTCGAGCATTGTGGCGTTTCTGCGCGCGGGCCGCCCGAGCGGCGCGCCCGCCCTGGGCTACTCGCCGCTCCTGGCGCTGCTCCCGCGCCGGGTGTCCGACGACGAGATCACCACCATCGCGCGGAAATTGCTTGCGCCCAAGCCCCGTTCGATCACCAACGTCGACGTCGGGGTGGAAATCACCCGGTTCACCGACCAGCTGCCCTCGGTGGACGAGATCGAGCGTGTCCAGCGCCGGGTAAAAGCGCTGGGGCGGGCGGGCCACCAGTACGGCTGATCGGACCCGATCACGCGTGTTCGAGGTCGACGACCAGCGGTCGATGGTCGGAAATTCCCATCGGTTCGGCGTCGACGGCGCTGCCGCGCAGGCGGCGGTCGTCGGTCAGGATGTGATCCAGTTGCCGGTCCGGCGCGTGCGCGGGAAAGGTGGCGGCGTTGGCCAACGCCCGCATGCCCGACCAGCGGCGCACCGCCTTGGGGGTCATGTTGAGGTCCCCGGTCAGCAGCCGCGGGCCCGGAAAGCCGCGCAGGTCGTGCACCAGCCTGCGCAACTGGCGCCGATTCCAGCCGGGCACGAAGGACAAGTGCGTGTTGGCCACCGTGAGCCCGCCCATCGGGGTGTGCAGTTGCGCGATGACCGCCGCCCTCGGCTCCTCGTCGACGACCATCACCCGGTTCGGGCCCGGCAGATACATGGGAAAGCGCATGGGAATGCGGGGCAGCCGCACCACCTGCCAGCTGGCCACCGGGTATCGCGACAGCAACGCGATTCCGTAGGCCGTGGTCCCGGGCTGCTCACGCCCCGTGGCGGCCATCCACGTCGCCCCGGGTGTTCCGGAGATGGCCGCCACGAACCGGTATTCCACGGCTCCCATGGCTTCGGCCGCGACCGCGGTCAGGTCGGCGCGATCGGACCGCGGCTGGTCACGGTCGACCTCTTGGAGGCTGAGCACATCGGCATCGAGCCGGCGCACGCAGTCGCGCAGCCGCTGCAATTCCACCCCGTCACCGACGGTGCGGCCGTGCAGGATGTTGAAGGTCGCCACACGCATAGGGGTTCTCCTACCCACTTTCCGGCTCGTGCAGTCGTGCCGGGGCGTGGTCAGCGGAAGACCACCTCGCCCACCGCGAGCAGTCGTTGCAGGACGAACGGCGGCAAAATGGGCGGCGTTTCGCCGCGCCCGGGCCGCAATTGACTCCGATAGCATTGCGCGGCTTGGCGTTTGCGATTGACGGCCCAGCCGGGCGCCGAGACTCGGTGGGCGCGCTCCCACGGTACCGCGGGGTCGGCGGGGGTGGCCCAGTGCCACATCCAGACCGGATATTCGAGCAGTGCGACGCCGGTGCGCGAGCAGGCCGCCGCCGCCGCGCGGCCCACGGCTTCGTAGTCGCGATGCCCGTCGCGGCGCCAGGGGGCGGCGCACCAGGCGTTGGGGCCGGCGGTTCGCAGAATGTCCACCAGCGCCGCGGTGAGGCGGTCCTGGTGCTTACCCAGCTCGCCGTCGGGCAACCCGAGCCGCACCGGCGGCGCCACCCCTAAAAGGCTTGCGGCCCTGCGAAGTTCGTACCGGCGGGTCGTGGAAAGCCGAATGCGGCCGGACAGGGTCGCCCCGGGCTGGGCGGCGCCGCCGTCGCTCACCGACACCACCCGCACGTCGACGCCCGACGCGACCAGTTGAGCGATCATCGCGCCCACACCGAGGGTCTCGTCGTGCGGGTGGGGCGCCACGACAATCAGGCTCCGACACCTCGTCAGGTCCAGTTCCGGCAGGGGGCCGCGCTCAAAAGCCGCCAGCCACAACGGTGCTGGGGTGCCGCCGTGGGTGAGCGGCTTGGCCGCGAACCGGGCGCTGTTGCTGGTCGGCGCGGTTCTCATGACGGCCTCAGCGGTTGCTGCCCGCCAGCTGCCCGAGCTCGGCGAGATCGCGCTCGGCGTGGCTTTGCCGGATGTAGATGCTCAGATCGGCGACGCGCTGGGCGTGCCGCCCGTCCTGACACAGCGGGCCCGGTCCCAGCGCCCGGCCGGTGCGGGTGATGGCCTCGTCGACCGCGTGTTCCACCACCGTGCGGACGCGACGGGCCAGCAGCTGGGCGGTTCCGCTCCGGTCGAACGGGTCCGAGTCGACCTGCGCCGCGGCGGCGGCCAGGATCGCGTCGCCGGCGGCCAGCGCGGCATCGACGGCGCCGAGGTGCGCCAACGAGTAGGCATCGGCGGATTGGCTTCCGGCGCAACGGTATAGCGGATCCGCAACCCGGCGCGCACCGCCGAGCCAACAGGCGGCCACGCCGATAGCGCCATGCCAGAACCCCGGTCGGTCCACGTAGTCGCCGGGATCCCCCACGGCGACGGCGTGGGTATTGGTGAATTGCACTGGCCTCGTGTCGCTGCCGGCCATGCCGGCGTTCCACCAGGTGCTCGGCAACGGCTTGACGGTTGCGTCCGTGACCTGCACGGCGAACAGGCCCCGTGATCCGTCTTCGAGCCGGGCGGTCACCAGGGCGTGGGTGCAGAACCCGGCGCCCGAGCACCACACCTTGGTGCCCGTGAGGGTGAACGTTCCCTCGGTGTCGGTGGCGGTGAGCACCGCGTCCGGGGATTCGGTGGCCCAAACCGCCCACAGCTGACCGGATTCCGGGGGTTTACCGCCCAGTTCGTGGAGGATGGCGACGGCATCGACGTGGGCTTCGGCGACCCTGGCCGCCACGATGTTCTCCTCGGCGAGCGACGCCAGGCGCTGCCAGCGTTCGGCGGTGCGCCCCGAAGCGGGTAATGGCAGCTCGAGCCGTCCCGACTCGAGCCAATGCCTGACCAGTCCCGCCGTCACGCGCAATCACCCGCCGCCGATCTCCTCAGGTGCCTGAGGCGGAAAGCGAACCCGTGTGGCGCCCGAGCCTGGGTTCGTGCCGACGCGAGGAGTGGGAGTTCGGTATTGCGGTGGACGCGGTGGCCGGCGACCTCGAAGCGGTCGGCCGGGGCGGCGTCCTCGCCAGGGGTTGGCGCGCGAAGGCCGGCCGCCAGTTGCACCCGCCCGACGCGGGCTGGGATCACTGCGGCGGCGGCATCATCGGCGCTTAACCAAGCGGTTAACACCACGACAGAATTTCCCAATTGGCCGCAAGTTAAACAGGCTTAGCACCGTCGGCGACCCATCCGCGCAGGTTGTAGCTCGTCGCCAGCGGGGTATGACGTAGGGACCATGGCACCCATCGAGCCCCCCGCACCCAGCGCGGCGCTGCGGGAAGCGCTGCGCGGCGCGGCCTCTGCGCTAAAGGAAAACGGCCCCCGGTTCGCGTTGGCCGGCAGCTACGCGCTGTGGGCCTACGGCGCGCCGGAACCCACCCACGACGTGGATCTGGTGGTGGCCGAGTCCGACGTGGACGACGCGGTGGCCACCCTGAGCGGTGCCGGCTTCGCCGTGGAGCGGCCCCCGGAGGACTGGCTCTTCAAGGTGCGGGCCGGCGATACGGTCGTCGACGTGCTGCACCGCCTCAACGGGGTTCGGGTGGAATCGACCACGCTGGACTGCGCCGAGCAGCAGGACGTGCTGGCGATCAGGATGCCGGTGCTGCCGCCCACGATGGTGCTCATCCAGCAACTGCGCGCCCTGCACGAGCATTACTGCGACTTCGCCAAGCTGTTGCCGGCGGTGCGCGCGGTGCGCGAGCGGCTGGACTGGGAGCGGGTCAGGGCGTGCACCGCGGACAACGACTACGCGGTCGCCTTTCTGGTGTTGGCCGATCGGCTCGGCCTCACGGCTCAGTGATTGCGCAGCTTGGCTACCAGTTTGTCCTTGGTCAGGCTCGAATACCCGGACATGCCAAGCTCTTTCGCGCGCTTCCTCAGCTGGGGGACGGTCCAGTCCTGATACGAACCGGACTTGCCGCCCTTGCGCGCGACCGAAGACTTACCCCGCGCTGCGGCCGCGTTGGAGATCCGGGCCGCCTTCTCCTTGGAGTCGCCCTGCTTGCGCAGGTCCTTGTACAGCTTTTCATTCTTGATCGACGAATTCGGCATGGTCCATCCTCCTGTCCGCAAGACGTAATGGTCAGGGTGCCCGCCCGGGCCACGGTGAAAACCCATCAGAACCCATGACGCCACGCCTATCCCCGCACGAGCGGGTTACTTACGATTGAGGCGGGTAGTCGAGGAGTGGTGATCACAGCATCTAGCGAAAATGGCGATCTGCGCGGCGTGGTGGCGATCGGGGCCTCGGCGGGCGGGGTCGAGGCACTTTCAAAGCTGGCGGCGGGATTGTCGCCGGACGTGCCCTACGCCTACCTGGTCACCCTGCACGTCCCGGCCGGTGCGCCAAGCATCCTGGCCCGCATCCTGAACCGGAGCGGCCCGCTGCCTGCCGTCGCGGCCGAACACGGTGCCGAGCTCGAACCGGCGCGCATTTACGTCGCCCGTCCGGACCGCCACTTGCTGGTCGACGACCACCACGTGGTGCTGTCCCAGGGGCCGACCGAGAACGGGCACCGGCCCGCGATCAACGCGCTGTTCCGCTCGGTCGCGCTGGCCTACGGGCCGCGGGCGATCGGTGTCCTGCTCTCGGGCGTGCTCGACGACGGGGTGCTCGGGCTGGCAGCGATTCGCGCGCGGGGCGGCACCACGATCGGCCAGGCGCCGGAGGACGCGCTGTTCCCCGCGATGCCGATGAACGCGCGTGAGGCCGGCGTGCTGGATCGCCAGGCTCCGGCCGCCGAAATCGGCGCCCTCCTCAAAGAACTGTCGCACCGCGAGCTAGAGGATCCGGAGATGGAACGCGACGCCGCAATGGAACTGGAGAATCGCATCGCCATGGCGTCGCGATTCTCGACAAATTTCGACACCGAGGAGTTGGGCGCGCCGTCGGGCTACATCTGCCCGGACTGCAACGGCTCCTTGGTTTCGGTCAGCGAGGGCAACTACCGCTGCCAGGTGGGCCATGCGTGGACGGCCGATGCCCTGCTCAGCGCGCGGGACGTCGAGGTCGAGGGCGCACTCTGGGTCGCCGTGCGAAGCCTGCAAGAGAAGGCGCGGTTGGCGCGGGAACTAGCGGACAAGGCGGGCCTTGGCCCGCTCGAGCGGCGTTACACCGAACTGGCCGAGGAGACCGAACGGGCGTTGGCGGTCCTCAGTGACCGGTTGTCGGCCAACGCCGCGCACGGCGGTGAACCCGGTGGCTGACCAACGGTCGGAGGTTCGCATTGACACCGAAGCGCAACGGGACGTGACAATCCTGGCGGTGGACGGGGTGCTGGACAGCTCCACATACCGCAGCGTCCGCGACACCGTGATCAAGGCGGCCCTCGACGAGCCCCGCGCGGTGATCGTCGACGTCGACCGGCTTGAAGTGCCGACGCCGTCGGCCTTGACGGTCTTCACCAGCGCTCGCTGGCACGTCAGCATCTGGCCCGACGTCCCGATCCTGCTCGTCTGCGCGGATGCGGAGGCCCGGTGCGCCATAATCGCGGGTGGCATGGGCCGGTACGTGCCCATCTATCCTGTCCTAGATGCGGCGCTGGAAGCCGCCCGCAGCCGATCGTTACAGCTGAGGCGCCGAGCGCGAACCGAGCTTCCGCGCTCGCACGCCAGCCTCGGTCTCGCCCGTGCGGTGGTCACCGATTGGCTGACCGAATGGGACTGCCGCGAGGTCATTCCTGTCGCCTCCACGGTCGCCACCGTGTTCATCGAAAACGTCCTCGATCACACCGACAGCGCGCCGGTGTTGCGGGTGGAGAGCCACCGCGACGCCGTCACCATCGCGGTCGAGGATGGCAATTTCCGCCTGCCGGGCCGCCACGAGGATGCCGATCGCGGCGCCGAGATCGTCTCCGGCCTGGCCATCGTCTCCGCGCTGTGTCGGGCGTGGGGCAGCACCCCCACCTCGACCGGCAAAACGGTGTGGGCATTGGTCGGTCGCGAGAATGAATTCTGACCACCGCGAGTAGTGTTCAAGTCCTTCGACCACGCCTGATGGGACCTGAATGGACGGCACGACCGACGAGGCCTTCGAGGCACTGCTGCGCTACATGCGCGATTCCCGCGGCTTCGACTTCACCGGCTACAAGCGCACATCCCTGATGCGGCGCGTCCGTCACCGAATGGACCAGGCGGGCTTCAGCTCTTTCGAGGAATACCTCGACTTCCTGCAGGCCAGTTCCGACGAATTCGCCGCGCTCTTCAACACCATCCTCATCAACGTCACCGCCTTCTTCCGCGACCCGGAGGCGTGGGAATACGTCGGCTCCGAGGTCATCCCCCGGATGCTCGCCGAGCGGGGTCCCGGCGATCCGATCCGGGTGTGGAGCGCGGGATGTGCCTCCGGGGAGGAGGCCTACACGCTGGCCATGCTGCTGGCCGAGAACCTGGGTCCCGAGGCGTTCCGGCAGCGGGTCAAGATCTACGCCACCGACATCGACGAGGACGCGCTGTCCGAGGCGCGCGCGGCGTCCTATGACGCCAAGGCTGTCGAGTCGGTGCCGAGCGACCTGTTGACACGCTATTTCGAGCAAGTCAACGGCCGCTACGTCTTTCAGAAGGATCTGCGCCGCGCGGTGATCTTCGGGCGCAACGACTTGGTCAAGGACGCACCGATCTCGCGGGTCGACCTGCTGGTGTGCCGCAACACCCTGATGTACCTCAACGCCGAGACGCAGCGAAACGTGGTGGGGCGCCTGCATTTCGCCCTTGCGCCGCAGGGAACGCTGTTCCTCGGGCACGCCGAGATGCTGCTCAGCCACGGGGATCGGTTCACCCCGCTGAACCTCAAGCACCGAATCTTCCGCAAGGCGGTCGGAAGCCACACCGGCATCGAGCGCTACGACCCCGCCGGCGCATTCTACGAACGCAACGTGGACCTGACGGGGTTGAGCACGGTGCGCGACTTGGCTTTTCGCGCCAGCCCGGTGGCACAGATCGTGATCACCGGCGAGGACACGGTCGCAATGATCAACCAGCAGGCCGAGACCCTGTTCGGGCTCTCGGCCCGCGACATCGGCCGGCTGCTGCGCGACCTGGAGGTGTCCTACCGCCCGGTGGAGCTGCGCGCCTACCTGGAGCAGGCCAAGGTGGAGCGCCGGTCGGCGCGCATCCAGGACGTCAAATGGCAACGGCCGGGCGCGGATACGGTGTGGTTCGAAATCCACATCAACCCGCTCGTCGACGCCGAAAACGGTCTGCTCGGCGTGTCGATCGTGTTCTTCGACGTCAGCGCGACGCCCGCCCTCCTGGACAAGGTGGTCCAGACCAACCGTCAGTTGGAGGCGGCATACGAGGAGTTGCAGTCCACCAACGAGGAACTCGAGACCACCAACGAGGAACTGCAGTCCACCGTGGAGGAACTAGAGACCACCAACGAGGAATTGCAATCCACCAACGAAGAACTCGAAACGATGAACGAGGAGCTGCAGTCCACCAACGACGAACTGCACACCATCAACGACATGTTGCGGGATCGCAGCGTCGAGCTGGACGACGCGAAGAACTTCCTGGATTCCCTGATCGACTCGGTCCGCATGGGCATGGTCGTGGTCGACCGCGAGATGACGGTGATCCTGTGGAACCGCGGCTGCGAGGAGCTGTGGGGCCTGCGCTCCGACGAGGCGACCGGCACCAGGCTCACCAGCTTGGACATCGGGCTGCCCCTGGACGCCGTGCGTCCGCTCATCGGCAACGCGTTCGTGGATGCCGACAGCGTCGGTGAGACCGAGGTGGACGCGGTCAACCGGCGCGGGCGGTCGACCCGGGTCCGCGTCACGTGCACGTCGTTTCGTTCCCGCGAGGGGACGGTCGGGGGAGCGCTCCTGCTCATGGAGGTGCTGAACTAGCCGCCTCAGTGACCCCAGCGCGCAGACGCTTCCTCGGCCGCCTGATGGGCCAACTGCGCACGGCGCCGCGATTCCGCGGCCCGGCGTCGCGCCGTCGCCACGGTTTCGGCGGTGGCGCCGGATCCCGCGGATAGCTCGCGGCGCCGACGGGCGAGTTCGGCCGCACGCAACCCCGCGAGCTCGGCGCGGCATCCCGCGTTGTTGACGATGTCGTCCTGCACCGGGATCGGGATCGAGCCGGTTACCTCCACCACCGGCCCTGGGACAGCGCCGCGACCCTGGTCTGGCTGCGGCTCGGGCAACGGCGCGCCCTCGACGATGCCGACCAGCACCCGGCCGATCTGGTCGACGGGCAACATCAGGTCGGCGCCTGCGCGTGCCGCCGCCAGCGGCATCGACGAGTACAGGGCGGTGTCCGGGCTCTCGGCGATGACGATGGCGCCCGCCCGCTTCATCGCCGCGGTGCCCGCCGCCCCGTCTTGGCCCGAGCCCGACAGCACCGCCGCCACACTGCGCGGTCCATACGATTTGGCGACCGACCGCAGCAACACGTCGAAGCGCCGCACCCCGCCGTCCTCCGTGAGGCGGCAGCGGCCGTCGGGAGAGAGTTCGAGGTCCATCGCGGGCGGGCAGACGACGGCCTGCCCCGCGGCGAGAACCTGGCCGTCATGGGCCCAACCCACCCCGCGCTCGGTCTGGCGGCGAAGGATCGCCGGCAACACGCTGTCGTGGTCGCCGAGGTGTTGCTGCACGACGATGGCGGCCGGCAGGTCGGCCGGCAGATCACGCAGAACCGTCGACAGCGCGTTCAAACCACCCGCCGACGCCAGCAGCACCACCAGCTCGACGGCGGGACGATGTGTGTCGCTCGCCACGCCTCCAGTTTCCCAAATGGCCGGCCGCTGCCACAGCCCCGAGAAAGGCTCCTATCCGGAAAGCGAAATGGCGGCGTCGCCGGCGAAGGCGCCGAGTCGCCGCCGTTTCGCCGATAGCTGGTCGGGTACGTCCCTACGCAAACAGCGACTCGAGGGGGTCGGAGTGAGGATCGCGATCGTCAGCGGCGATGACATCGCCGCTGACGACCCACAGCAACTCAGCGCGGCGCTCGCGTCCCGCGATCATGCGGTAACGGCGTTCGTCCGGCGCAAGGGACGTTCGCCGGTGAACACCACCGGCGCCCACCGCACGTTGTCGGTGCCGGTTGGCCCCCGCGCGCCGAAGTCGCCCTCGGACGTGTTGCCGTACATCGGGGACTGGGCGGCCGCGCTCACCCGCGAATGGGCAGCCGACGCGCCCGACGTCGTGCACGCCTACGGCTGGCTCGGTGGTTTGGCCGCCCAACTGGCCGCCCGGCGCCACGACGTGCCGACCGTCCAGAGTTTCCTGGGCCTGGCCGCCACCCGCGCGCCCCGCGGAGCGCCACGTGACCCCGAACGGCTTCGCGTCGAACCGCTGCTGACGCGCAGCGCGATGTGGGTGACGGGCGAGAGCTCCGACGATGTCGACGCGTTGAGCCGGTTGCGCCGCAGCCGCGCCAGGGTGTCGGTGTTGACCAGCGGCGTCGACGTCGAGCGATACACCTCGGATGGTCCGGCACTGGCCCGGACGCACCCGCATCGTGTGCTTTGCCTGGCGCCAAACCCTCTGCCGCACAACGGGTTCGACATCGTCATCAACGCCTTGCCAAGGGTCCCTGGCGCCGAGTTGGTGATTGCCGAAACCGATCCCACGAACTCCGATCACGACGGGGCACGGGTTCGGCTGCAACGCCTGGCCGCCGGGCTGAGGGTGGCGGACCGCGTCCGGTTCGCCGGCACCGTCGCCGGTGATGAGCTGCCGATGCTGGTGCGGTCCGCCGACGTGGTCGCGTGCACGCCCCGAGAGCCACCGCGGGCGGCGGCGGCGCTGCAGGCGATGGCCAGCGGCGTGGTGGTGGTGGCCTTCGGCGTCGGCGTACTCAAGGACGCCGTGGTGGACAGCGTCACCGGGCTGGTGTTGTCGCCGCAAGCCCCCGGCGGGTTGTCCGCTACCTTGAGAAGCCTCCTCGCGCAGAGCTTTCAGTGCCAGAGCATGGGCGCGGCGGGTCGCAGTCGCGCACTGTCCCGCTATGCCTGGGACCGCATCGCCCTGGACGCACTTGGCGTTTATCAGCAGGTAGGAGCGCAGGCACGGTTGCAGTCGTCCGGGCTTCGGTGATGGAATGATGACAGCGTGCGAGGCCCCTCGGGGACGCCAACTATGACCACCGTGACGAGCGCAACCGAACACACCGGCCCCGGGCTGGTCGCCGAGACGGCCAGTCCGCCCGAGTTGGTGCGCGCCCAGCCGTCCCCCTCGGGGGATGCGCTGCGGCGCGCTGGGGGATCGACCACGGCGCGCCGGTACGACCAGTTCCGCACCATCGATGCCCAGGCCGCGCGGCAATTCTTTGCCAAGGCCTACCAGCCGGGCTGGCGCATCGCCGGCCTGACGGGTCGCTCGGCCGTCTCCCATCGGCGCTGCGAAGCGGGTTCGTTGACCGTCGACGACGTGACCATTCAGGGACGCGTCGCGCTCGAGATCCCGGGGTCCGACACCGTCGCCGTCATCCAGCCTCGCGCGGGGTCGATGAGCGTTGCCGGCGGGCCCCCCGCCACCGTTGACTTTCCCATCCTGGTCGCGCACGACATGCCGTGCCTGTTGCAGTGCAACGGGGCGCGGTTCGACGTGGTGAGCATCGGTGCGGACGTGCTGCAGCAGTTCGCCGCGGAGTGGCGGGCGCCGCTATCCCAGCAGATCCACTTCCTGGACTGGCGGCCACGCTCGCGCTCGGCGGTGCGGGCGTGGCATCGGGCGCTGGACTACGTGGCGTTGACGTTGGCGGCCCCGGACACCGCCCAGCAGCCATTGATCGTGGCGGGGCTGGCTCCGCTGCTGGCCGGCGCGCTGCTGGAGTGCTACCCGTCCAACCTCACCGAGCAGGACCTGGCCAACGAGCCCGCGCTGCCGGAGGCGCTCAAGGACGCCATATCGTTCATCCACCGGCACGCCGCCTCGGAAGTGGGCATCAACGACGTTGCGGGTGCGGTGCACCTCACACCCAGGGCGGTGCAGTACCTTTTCCGGCGTCAATTGGGCACCACGCCAACGGAATACATTCGCAACGTCCGCCTCGGTCGCGCTCACCAAGAGCTGATCGCCGGGGCCCCGTCCACCACCACCGTCACCGAAATCGCCCAGCGTTGGGGTTTCGCGCACACCGGCCGGTTCGCGGTGCTCTATCGACAGACGTACGGCCAGAGCCCGCACACCACCCTCCGGCACATGACGCCGCCGTCCTAACAACGAGACGTCCCTCAGGCGCAGCTCATACGACACGCCAAACTTATTTTTCGCACGCGGAATAATAGTGAAACCGCCTGGTTGAAGCCGTATTTCCGGCCACCGGTGGGCGGTGCCACACCGTTTTGGCGCACGGGCGTCGGCCGCAGCCGGTAGGCTCTAGGCAGGTTGAGTCCCCAGCTGCCGTTATCAACGGGCGCCAATTCGGACACCGACGTCGCTCGCCCTGCACTCTCAAGCCTGAAGGGCGCACATCCCATGACTGCACTATCCGATCTATCCCCTGCACGACATACCCCGGAGCTGTTGGGGCAACCCCGCAGCCGCTACGAAATCGATTGCGCCGCAGCGCAAATCCATGTCCATGCCCGCAGCACAGCCACCATTTTGCGCATCGTCGGTGAGGTGGACGCGTCCAATACCGGCCTGGTCACCGAGGCCATCCGCCGCTTTGCGCGGCTCAGGGCGCCGCTGATCCTCGACCTGACCGGCCTGGATTTCCTTGCCGGTTCGGGCCTTCGGGCGCTGCTGGTCCTCAACGAGGAGCACCGGGAAGCCCACCTGCGGTGCTGGGTGGTCGGCGGCTCGGCGCTGCGCCGGCTGACGCGGGTGCTGCCCGATCACGGCCTGCCCATCGCCGAATCCGTCGAGGTGGCCCTCGACCACATCGAAGGCGCCACCACGGCGCGTCGCCGGTTGGTTTCGGGTCCCGCCCGCCAGCACGAACCGCAGCGCGACGCGTCCACGCGACTTCAGGGGCTCGCGTCCTAACGACCCAGCCGGCGCATCAACTGTTCGGCGGCGTACCGGCCACTGGCGAAGGCGCCGTGCACCGTGGCCGGGTTGTTGACGCCGACCGCCTCGCCGGCCAGATACAACCGGTCGCCGACGGGTTCGGTCAGCCGTCGCCGGTCGTCCAGACCGGAGCCGGGGGCGTGAAAAGAGTAGGCGCCGCGCGCATGCGGGTCGGCGCTCCAGTTCGATGTCTTCACGTCGACCACGGAGACGTCCCCGAACAGCCGGCGCGCGATCGGCAGCGCGGTGGCGGTCAGGTCCCGGGCCGTTGAGGACTCCACGGCGCGACCGCGGTCACCGGCGTTGAACGCCAACACGATTGGGCCCGCCGCCGCCGGCATGGTGAACCACTGCGCCCAGTCGCCGCCGCCGGCGCCGAGATACAGATAGAAGGCGTTGTCCGCCGCCCAGCCGCGCCGGTTGAAGCGGAAGAAGCTTTTGGACAACACCCCGAAGCCCAGGGCGGCGATCGCCCGGTTGTGGCGCTCGGGGAGCGGCGGATCGAAGGCGATGGCACCGGCTTTCAGCACGCCCAGGGGCACCGTGACGATCGCGGCGGGCCCTTGAAACGACCGATCTTTAGTCCGGACGACGACGGCGTCGTCATGTTGCGCGATCGCGGTCACCGGCGTGTTCAGTTCGATCTGCAGGCCGTTGGTGAGAAGCCTCGGCAGGGCGTCATAGCCGTTGGTGACGGCATCCTGGTCCCCGCCGCTGTAGTCACCCTCGTCAAACGTGATGGCGGACAATTGATCCGCGTCGGCGGCGAATTCGTCCTCGACCTCGGTCGTGAGGTAAAAGGCCAACTGGGCGCGCTCGGCGGCGGACAGGCCTTCGTCGGCGGCGGCGGCGTTGACGGCGGCGCCCAGGCTGCCGCCATCGACCTGGTAGCGCGCCCGCTCGACGAACGCGCGCCACGGCGTCGGATCGTAGTCCAGCGGTGAGAGTTTGGGATCGACCACGAGCTTGGCCCAGCCGTAGTAGTCGGTCGTGACCAAGTCGGCTTGCGCTTGCCGCGCCAGTTCCATCAGGGGGTTGTCGGACGTGCCGTGGATCCACGACGCGCCCATCTCCAGCGGGACGCCCCAGTCGCGGTCGGTGTGGACGCGCCCGCCCACGCGATCGCGGGCCTCGATGACCCGCACCGGCCAGCCCGCGTCGGTGAGGCTGCGGGCGGCGGACAGCCCGGCCATCCCGGCGCCGACGACCAGCACCGAGCGGGTGTCCGGCGGCGGCGGGTGCGCCGCCGGCGGACGCTGGGGCGCGCAGGCGGCCATCAGCCCGCCGCCGACCATGGCTGCGGTGATGAATTCCCGACGGGACATCGGGTACACGGGTGTTAGCGTCTCATGAGAACGTTTGCCGGAATTACCGAATCCGAACGGACCTTAGGGATAAAGTTGCGACAGACCTTAACTGCGGCGACGGGGCCACGTTCGAGGGGGGAGCGGCGATGAGTGCTCGACGATCGGCTCGCGTAGTCGACCCCTACCCCCACGAGTTGCCGCCCAGCCAGACGGTGGCCGTGCGGGCCACCGACGGCACCCGCCTGCACGCGGAGGTGTTCGGGCCGCCCGACGGCTATCCGATCGTCCTGACGCACGGCATCACCTGCGCCATCCGGGCCTGGGCATACCAGATCGCGGACCTGGCCAACGACTACCGCGTGATCGCCTTCGACCACCGCGGCCACGGCCGCAGCGGCATGCCCCGGCGCAACGGGTACAGCCTGAAACACCTTGCGTCCGATCTCAATTCGGTCATGGATGCGACGCTGGCGCCGCACGAGCGCGCCGTGCTGGCCGGCCATTCGATGGGCGGCATCACCATCGCCGCGTGGTCGGCGCGGTACCGGCACATGGTGCGCCGGCGCGCGGACGCCGTCGCGCTGATCAACACCACGACCGGCGATCTGGTCCGCAAGGTGCAGCTGCTGTCCGTGCCGTACGGGCTCTCGCCAGCCCGGGTGGTCGCGGCCCGCGCGCTGATCAACGCGTTCGGCGGGTTCCCGATCCCCACCGCCGCCCGCATCCCCAGTCGTCACCTGGTCGGGTTGCTGGCGGTGGGCAGGGATGCCGACCCGAGCGTCGCCAGAATCGTGCACCGGTTCTTCGAAGAGACCTCGCCCGCCGGGCGCGCCGGCTGCGCCAGGATGCTGGTCGCCGCGCTGGGGTCGCGCTACCTCGAGCTCGACGGTCTGACCGTGCCGACCCTGGTCATCGGCAGCGAACGCGACCGGCTCACCCCCATCAGCCAGGCCCGCAGGATCGCGAGCACCGCGCCCAACGTCGTCGGCCTGGTCGAACTGCCCGGCGGGCACTGCTCGATGCTGGAACACCCGCGCGAGGTGAACCGCCACCTGCGCGCCCTCGCCGAATCGGTGACCCAGGACGTGCGGATCAGCTCATAGCAGGGCGGTGATTTCGGCCGCCGCGCGCTGACCCGACCGCACGGCGCCGTCGAGAAACCCGGTCCATTCGTCCGCGGTCTCCGTGCCTGCCCAGTGGATGGGTCCGACCGGCTCGCGCAGCCACCGCCCGAAACGCGTCCACGATCCCGGCGGCACCGCCGCCGTGGGACCGCCGGGCGCGAATTGCTCTGCGCCCCAACGATGATCGACATAGTCGAGCGGCTTCAGAGCGTCGTCGCCGAACAGCGTCGCAAAGCAGCGCAACGTTTCCTCGCGGCGCTGTTCGGGGGAGAGCGAGTCGAAGGCGCGCGCATCGACGAAGCCCATCAGGATGCCCGGGCCGTCGGCGTGCGGACTGACGTCGAACGTGATGAAGACCGGCCCCGTGTCGGACAGGGCCTGGCCCGAGAACCCGTTGGAGCGCCAGAACGGCGTGGAATACGCCGCGTAGGCCTTGCTGAGCCGGCCCTGCGGCCAATGCTGGGTGAGCTGGTGGTACTCGGCCGGCAGCGGGGGAGAGAACTCGATCGACGCCCGGTGGGCGGGCGGCACGGCGACGACGACGAAGCCGGCCTCGGCCTGGCCGACGTCGGTGCTGACGGTCACCCCGGCGCCGTGCCGGTCGATGCGGCGGACCGGCGCGCCCAGCACCACCCGGGTGCCGAGCTCGGCGGCCGAGGCCTCGGCGATCTGCTGGGTTCCGCCCGGAAAACGGTCCTGCTGGGCGCCGTTCTCGACGTCGAGCAGCCGGTCCAGGCCGCCCGCGGCGTGCGTGTAGCGGGCCGCGTGCAGCATCGACACGTCGTCGGGTTCGCACCCCCAGGTCACCCGGGACACGATCGCCAGCAGGTCGCGCGACGAGGCGGTGGCCCGCACCGAGCGCAGCCAGTCGCCGAGCGAGACGTCGTCGAGCTCGCGGGCCCGGCGCGCGCCCCATGGGGCCTCCAACGGGACGCCGCGGGCGATCCGGTCGAATTGCCAACGCAGACGGCCGATGTCGAGCAGGCCCGTCAGCGAAAGCTTGGGGATGGTGCCGCGATAGGAATGCGTCCAGCCGCGCCAGTGGATCACGTTCTTGCCGTCGTGATGGGTCGGGATGGTCGGGATGTTCAGCTCGGCCGCCAGCGCCAGGACGGCGTCCTGGGTCGGGCCGACGAAGGTGCCCCCCAGATCGGCAGGCAACCCCGCCACGCTCCCGGTGAACGACCGGCCGCCCACGCGGTCGCGGCCCTCGAACACCACCACGTCGTGGCCCTGGCGGGCCAGCTCCCGCGCCGCGGCAAGCCCCGCGAAGCCGGCGCCGACCACGACAACGTCGACAATCCAGGGGGGGTTTGGCACGCGCACCAGTCAACCGCACTTCTGGGATTTCGTGTGGCGAATGCCTACACCCGCGAACGTCGATTCGTTGCGCGAGATGGCCCGAAAATCTCGGTACTCCTCGACGTTCGCGGGCTGCCTAGGGGGCGACCGTCAGCCAGTCGGCGAATCCGGACGGATCGTGGCGGCCCAGCGCGCCGTGCTCGTACAGGCCCCAGCCCTCCACCGGATCGCGGTCGCCGTCGCGGCACAGCGCGCGGCCGACGTGGTCGATCACGCCGAAGCCCGAGCGCGCGACGATCGCCGGATCGGTCATGTCGTAGGTCAGGCGCTCGATGAACTTTTCGCCTTTCCACATGCCGTGCAGCCAGTCCGAGTCGCCGCCGTAACCGCCGCCGACGTGGATGGGCACCGGCAGCTTGGACTCCACGTCGAAGTGCACCGGCGTCCCGTCGGGGGCCGTCGCGTCGATGGTCGCGCCGGTGGGGATGCGGGTGCCCGAGCGGTAGTGGATCTTGACCCGCGGCCAGCCGAGCTGTTCGACGCGGCCGTCGCGCCAGACCCGGGTGCAGTCGTTGAGCGAGCGGAACCCGTTGGGCTCCTCCTGGATGATCAGCACGATGGCGAAGTCGTCGAACGCCATCGGCACATACAGCCACCACATGCCCTCGAACGGGGGGTCGGCGGGCCGGCCGGCCGGCTCGGGTTCGCCGATCGGCCGGATGCCCCAGGACCGGTCGCGGCTGCCCAGCCAGGTCGCCGGGTCGACGGCGATCTCCTCGCCGTCGATGGCGATGCGGCCGCTCCAGCTGCCCAGCTGGGCGAACCGCTGCGCGTCCAGCGTCACCCGATTGCCGGACCGCATCAGATGCGGCTGTTCCTGCACGACGTCGAACAGGCCCTCCCAGGTGAGATCGGCTGCGATGCCCTCGGTTTCGTCGAGGACCAACCGCAGTTTGCGCAGCGGCTCGACCACCTCGATCCGGTAGCCGTTGACGTTCTGGTTCAGCCGGTCTTGGTCGATGGCGTCGGACAGGTGCACCGCCGTCTGCGTGTCCCCGCGCCGGACGAGGAAGAACGCGTCCTTGACGCCGAGGTTGGGGTAGTAGCCGATGCCGCTGATGACGAAGATATTTCCGGTGCGGTCGTGCGCGTTGAAGTAGGAGCGGTCGTAGAAGTTGCGGTCCGAGGAACCCGGCCACGCGATGGGCTGCGGGATCTGATGTACCGGGAATTCGTCGAGCGGTCCGAGCATTAGTGGTCCTCTCCGATCAGGCCTTCACCGATCAGTCGTCGCATCAACCCGGCGTGGTAGAACAGCGACTCGACATCGTCGGGCTTCTCGGTTTCGCCGAAGTGCACCCGCCGGGCGCCGGTGCGCATGAACACGCAGGCCCACATGACGCCCGAGTAGACGTAGAACCAGCGCAGGTCGCCGACCTGGACGCCGGTCAGCCGCTGATAGGTCGCGCGGACGTCGTCTTCGCGCATCACCTCCGGCAGGCCGGGCAGTCCCGCCAGCCCGGTCAGTTCCTGAAACACCATGTGGGCGTAGATCATCCACGCCACGTCGAGCTCGCGCGGCCCGAGCGTGACCATCTCCCAGTCCAGCACCGCCACCGGGGAGAAGTCGCGGTACAGCACGTTGCCCACCCGGGCATCGCCCCAGAGCAGCACGGGCTCGCGCGCGTCCGGTTCGGCCGGCCAGTTGTCCTCCAGCCAGGTGAAGGTCCGCTCCAGCAGCGGCGAGGGGCCGATGTCGGGCACGGCGAAGTCGTACCAGGACCGCACCCAGTTGAAGTGCCGGCGCAGGGCGGTGTCGCCGTCTTGCCCGTCAGAAAGGAAGCCAAATGTCTTCTCGGCGTTGGGGATTGAATGCAACTTGGCGAGCACCCCGACGGTGGCGTCCTGCAGTTCGCGCTGGCGTTCCGCCGGGGCGTCGGCGAACCAGTTGTTGCCGAACGTGTAGGGCATGACGTCGGGGGGCACCACGCCGTCGACGTAGTCCATCACGAAGAAGGGCGTGCCCAGCACCTCTCCGGTGGGCTCCAGCCAGCGCACCGACGGGACGGGCACGTCGGTGAGTTCACCGACTTTGCGGATGACCTCGAATTGGTGGTCGAGCCGATAGGTGGGGAAGACCTGGACGTCTTCGGCGGCGGGCGCCACCCTGGTCACGAGTTTCTGTTCGGTGCGCTTGCCGTCCTGCTGCCAGCGCGCGGTCAGGATGATGGTCTCCGACGACATGCCGGTCGAGTCGACGCCGCTCTCGACGGTCACCTCCGGCGCGGCGCCGGCGGGCAGCACGGTGGACAGCCATTTCGACATCACGGCGGGTAGCGTCGTGACGTCTCGGCTGGAGCGCTGAAGTCGGTCGACCTTGTCGAGCACGGGTTCGTTGGCCACGGGTGCCTCCATTCTTTGAGACTCGGTTCTCTTTGAGACGGCGATGTCGGCGACTCCGGCGCGGCAATTACGATACGGTAGGTAGCGTTATGAAAGCAGACCCGTCCGCCATTGACAAGGCCCCCGGCGCCGGCCGGCCGCGGGACCCGCGCATCGACTCGGCGATCCTATCGGCCACCGCGGAACTGCTTGTCCAAATGGGCTATTCGAACCTGAGTCTGGCGGCGGTCGCCGAGCGCGCGGGAACCACCAAATCGGCGCTCTACCGGCGCTGGTCCAGCAAGGCGGAGTTGGTGCACGAGGCGGCCTTCCCGGTGGCGCCGACCGCGCTGGAGGCGCCGGCGGGGGATTTCGCCGCCGACGTCCGGATGATGATCGAGGCCACCCGCGACGTCTTCACCACGCCGGTCGTTCGCGCGGCCCTGCCCGGCCTGGTGGCCGACATGACGGCCGATCCGGCGCTGAACGCCCGCGTGATGTCGCGGTTCGCCGACCTGTTCGCGACGGTGCGGGTGCGGCTCAGCGACGCCGTCGACCGGGGCGAGGCGCATCCCGACGTGGATCCGGACCGGTTGATCGAGCTGATCGGGGGCGCCACGATGCTGCGCATGCTGCTGCGGCCGGAGGACGACCTCGACGACGCGTGGGTGGAGCAGACCACCGCCATCGTCGTGCACGGGGTGACGCGATGACCGGCCGCCTGGCGGGCCGCGCCGCGATCGTCACCGGCGCCAGCCGCGGGCTGGGGCGGGCCACCGCGCTGGCCCTGGCGGCCGAGGGCGCCGCCGTGGCGGTGGCCGGGCGCACCGAGCAGGTGTGGGACGAGCGGCTGCCGGGGACCATCGGCGAGACGGTGGCCGACATCGAGGCGGCCGGCGGACAAGCGATCGCGGTCCGCGCCGACCTGACCGACCGTGACGACGTCGCGCGGTTGGTCGATACGGCGCGAGATGCCCTGGGGCCCATCACGATTCTGGTGAACAACGCGGCCTTCACCGCGCCCGGCCGCCCCCCGACACCGGGCGCCGAACCGCGTGCCAAGCCCGCCACGCCGCCGGCCGGCGCCGGCAAGCCCGGCTGGCCCGGATTCCTCAGCATCCCGCTGGCCGCCTACCGCCGGCATTTCGACATTGCCGTGTTCGCCGCCTATGAACTGATGCAACTGGTGTGCCCCGACATGATCGAAGCGGGCAACGGGTCGATCATCAACGTCACCTCGGTCGCGTCGCGACTGCCGGGTGACGGGCCGTATCCGGACCGCGGCGGCGGGGTCCTGCCCGGCTATGGGGGATCCAAGGCGGCGCTGGAACATCTGACCCAGTGCGCGGCGTACGATCTCGCCCACCACCGGATCGCGGTGAATGCCCTGTCGCCGTCGAAACCCATCCTCACGCCGGGGCTGGCCTACTACGCCCGGGATTTCGACGATACCGCCGCGGCCGACGAATTCGCCCGGGCCGCAGTCGAATTGACGCTGGTCGATCCGGGTAAGGTCACGGGGCGCACGATCGGCCACCTGCAGGTGCTCGACGGCAGTTTCCGGCCCTTTCAGCTCGACTAGGGGCCTTCTTCGCCCTGGCCTTCGGGTGGATCGGGATCACCGCGGAGTAGTTCGTCCGGATGATGAGCGTGGTTGATCTCGGGCGAGCCGTCGCCATCCGTCCAGCCGAGCCGCCCGTCGTCGGCGACCTCGGTCCTCCATTCGCCCCGGCTCGCCGCGGCGTGGTCGGAACCGCAGGCGAAGAACAGTTTGTCCGCGTCGGTTTGGCCGCCGCCCGCCCAATCCGGGCAATGGTGCACCTCGCAGTGGTAGCCGGGTTCGAGGCAGTTGGGTCGCGTGCAACCGCGGTCGCGGGCGTAGCAGATGAGCCTCTGGTCGGCGGTGGCGAGGCGTTTCTGGCGGCCCAGATACAGCGGCCGGCCGGTGTGCTCGTCGAACACCGCCAGGTAGTGAATTCCCTTGGCCGCCATCCGGATCAGGTCCGGCATGGGCAGCCTTGAATCGCCGCCCGTGCGGGCGGGCGGCGGCATAGGGACCGACGAGTCGGCGACCGCGTGCGCGGCGCGGTCGAGTTCGGCCAGCGTGGTCGTGACAATGACCGTGACGGGGTGGCCTCGGTGCGTCCCGAGCCGGCCGGAGGAGACGGCCGTTTCGAGGCCCCATTTCAACGCGTCGTGGCAGCGTTGGGCCGCTGTGCGCCGATCGCGGGACTCCGGGTCGTCGGCCCCGCCGTCGGGTTCGTGGCGGCCGGGCCGCACGGCCGCTTCGACGGCTTCGAAGTAGGCGCGGGTCTCGGGGTCGAGCAGGCCGGACAGTCGGGACATGCCGTCGGGACCCTGTGGGCCCAGGTGCAATCGGCGGCGCCGGGCCCGGTCTTCGTCGTTGAAGAGGCCGTCGGGATTGAGGTGGTCGGCGATCCGCCGGCCGAGCTTGGCGACGACCCCGGCGTCGAGTTTGGTCGCATGCTGCACCAGGGCGCGCTCGGCGTCCGCCACGTCCAAGGGCGATACGCGGGAGGGCAGAACATCCACGGACGCGCAAACCGCCCGGATGTGGTCCTCGCCGAGCGCACCCGCCGCCACCGCTGCCGCGAGCGCCGGTAGCTCCGGGGGCACGGGCGGACCGGTGAGCGAGCGCCGCGGCCGGATCCGGGCCGCGAGCCAGAAGCGGCGGGTGATCTCGTTGGGCGTGATGCGCAGCCGCGCCCACAGCTTGTCGCGTACCGCCGGGACGAACCCGCTACCGTCGGGTGGGTCGGCGATTTCCGCGAAATACCGGTACATCAGCCCACGGTTGGCGCGTTCCTGGGTCTCGAGCCGTTCGGCGACCCCGAGCCGAAAGTCGTTGCCGACCACATCCGATGAGGTCTCCCGCAGCACATCGTGGGCCGCGTCGATCGCGTCGAGGGCGGCGTCGATCCGCTCCCGTGCCTGTTCGGCGCTCATCGGTAAACCCACGCCCCCACGGTATCGAACATAAGTTCGAATACGACCCGCGTCGAACCGGTTTTGTGGATGAACGGCGGACTGTGGATAACGCCTCGTCTGACGTGCCAGGATGAGACAAAGCCAACCGTTCGAGTGGTGGGCCAATGCCTGGTATGGACAAGCCGACGGGGCGGGTCGTCGCCCTGATCGTGCTGCTGCTCGTCGTCTCCGCCGCCCTGCGCGGCTACCTGCCCGCCGCCCACCACGCCGAGCGGCCGGAGTCCGAAAGCAGCCAGGCCGCACTGATAGCGGTGGTGGCAATCCTCGGCCTGGCACTCGCGCTCGTCGCGGTCGCGGTCATCGCGCGGCTGCGTGACCCCCGCGCCGCCGCACCGCAGGCCGGGCAGCTGTCCGAGATGCTGGGCACCGGCCGGGGGCGGCCAAGCTGGCGCGTGGTGCTGATCGGGGTGGCCGTCATCGTCGCCTGGCTGCTGATCGTGCTGGTGGTGTCCCGCCTGCTGCCCACCCACAACGTCGGTCCGGCCCCTCCGCCGTCGGGAACCGGTACCGCGCCGGCGGACCCGGTCAACGCCCCGGCGTCGCCGCGGCCCCACCGGCCGAACGGGGACATGTTCGGCATCCTGCTCGCCGCCACCGTCCCGATGATGTTGATCATCGTCACCGGGACGCTCGTCATGTCCCGGCGGCGGTCGCACGCCGCGACACCGGTCGCGGTCGCCGCCGCCCCCGTCGAACCCGCGGCGCGGCCCAACGAATCGCTGGCGCGGGCGGCCGAACGCGGGCTCGCCGAGATGACGGACCTCAGCCGCGAACCGCGCGAGGCGATCATCGCCTGTTACGCGGCGATGGAACGCGAGCTCGCCAATGTGCCCGAGGCCGCCCCGCAGGACTTCGACACCCCGACCGAGGTGCTGGCCCGCGCGGTCGAACACCATGCCCTGCACGTCGATAACGCCGTGCAGTTGGTGAACCTGTTCGCCGAGGCGCGATTCAGCCCGCACGTGATGAACGAGAGCCACCGCGACCTGGCCGTGCGCGTTCTTCAATTGGTCCTCGACGAACTGGGCTCACGGAGTCCGGTATGAAAAGAACCCTGGCCCTTGGTGTCTGCCTCATCGTCGGGATCGAGCTGCTGGCGCTGACACAGCACGATCGCGGGCTGGTGCTGGCCGCCTCGGGTGGCGCGCTGGCTCTGGTGTTGCTCACCGTTCGTCGCGTCCTCGGGCGCGGAATGCTTCCCGATGCCGAAGCGGACCCCGACGATCTCGGGGATTCGTTGCGCCGCTGGCTTTCCAACACCGAGACGACGATCCGGTGGGCGGAGTCCACCCGGGTGGACTGGGACCGGCACCTGCGCCCGATGCTCGCGCGCCGATACGAGATGACCACCGGCCAACGGCGATCCAAGGACCCGGTGGCCTATCAGGTCAGCGGCCAAATGCTGTTCGGGACCGAGTTATGGGAATGGGTTAATCCGAACAACGTCGCACCGACCGGCGACCGACGCCCCGGTCCCGGCCGTGCGACGCTGGAAGAGATTCTGCGAAAGTTGGAACAGGTATGACGTTGCCGGCGGCGACAACCACAGCGCACTGCGAGGCCGTGCTCGACGAGATCGAGCGCGTGGTGGTGGGCAAGCGTTCCGCGCTCACCCTCATCCTCACCGCGGTGCTGGCGCGCGGCCACGTGCTGATCGAGGACCTGCCCGGCCTGGGCAAGACCCTGATCGCCCGGTCGTTCGCCGCCGCGCTGGGCCTGCAGTTCACCCGCGTGCAGTTCACCCCGGACCTGCTTCCCGCGGACCTGCTCGGCTCGACGATCTACGACATGCAGTCGGGCCGGTTCGCCTTCCGGTCCGGGCCCATCTTCACCAACCTGTTGCTGGCCGACGAGATCAACCGCACGCCGCCCAAGACCCAGGCGGCGCTGCTCGAGGCGATGGCCGAAGGCCAGGTCAGCATCGACGGCGAAACACACCAGCTGCCAAGGCCTTTCATCGTGCTCGCGACCGACAACCCGATCGAGTACGAGGGCACCTATCCGCTGCCGGAGGCGCAGCTGGATCGATTCGCGATCCGCCTGGAACTGCGCTACCTCTCCGAGCGCGACGAGACCGCGATGCTGCGCCGCCGGCTCGAGCGTGGCTCGAACGAGCCGACCGTCAATCAGGTGGTCGACGCCCAGGACCTGCTCGCGATGCGCGAGTCGGTGGAGCAGGTGACCGTGCACGAAGACGTTTTGCACTACGTGGTTTCGCTGGCCAACGCCACCCGGCACCATCCGCAGGTGGCGGTGGGCGCCAGCCCGCGCGCCGAGCTCGACCTGGTCCAACTCGCCCGTGCCCGCGCGCTTTTGCTCGGGCGCGATTACGTGATCCCCGAAGACGTCAAAGCGCTCGCTATCCCGGCGGTGGCGCACCGGATCACCCTGCGCCCGGAGATGTGGGTGCGGAAAATCCAGGGCGCCGACGTCGTCGGGGAGCTGCTGCGGCGGTTGCCGGTGCCCCGGACGGGGCACGGGGACCCTGGATGAGTGCCGGGGCAGCCGTCGAGTTCCGCTGGCGCGCATCGCAGTTGACGCGGGCGGTCGCGACCTGCGCGGGGTTGGCCCTCGCGGCAGCGGTGATCGGCGGGCGGTGGGAGCTGATCGCCTTCGCGGCGCCACTGCTCGGCGTGCTGTGCTCGATCAGCTGGCAGCGGCCCGTCCCGACGGTCCGCGTGCACGGCGACCCCGATTCGCAGCGGTGCTTCGAGAACGACCGGGCTCGGGTGAAGATCTGGGCGACCGAAGACGGCACGGCCGCCGCGGTGGAGGTGACGGTCCCCGCCGTCGAGGGAATGCAGGTCGAAGTCCTCAACGCGGAATCCCGCGACGCGAAAACCGTTGCGGCGACGGCACAACGCTGGGGCCGCTACTTCGTGCGGGCCCAGGTCGACGCGGTCGCGCGCGGCGGGCTGCTGTCGGGGACGGCCACCGTCGACGCCGCCGAAGTCATCGTGTTTCCGTTGACTCCGCCGCAGTCGACGCCCATCCCGCAAACCGAACTGCTCGACCGCCTGGGCGCCCACCTCACCCGCCATATCGGCCCGGGCGTCGAATACGCCGACATTCGCGCCTACGTCCCCGGCGACCAACTGCGGGCGGTGAATTGGCCGGTGAGCGCGCGCCGCGGCCAATTGCACGTCACGCAGCGACTGACCGACCGCGCCGCGGACGTGGTGGTGCTGATCGACACCTATCGGCAGCCGGCGGGCCCGGCCACCGAGGCCACCGAGCGCGTGGTGCGCGGCGCCGCGCAAGTGGTGCAGACCGCCCTGCGGCACGGCGACCGCGCCGGGGTCGTCGCCGTCGGCGGCAACCGACCGCGCTGGCTTGGCGCCGACATCGGGCAGCGCCAGTTCTACCGGGTGCTCGACACCGTGCTCGGCGCCGGCGATCGGTTCGAAAACACCACCGGCACTTTGGCTCCGCGCGCGGCCGTGCCCACGGGCGCGATCGTCATCGCGTTCTCCACATTGCTCGACACCGAATTCGCGCTCGCGCTGATCGACCTGCGCAGGCGCGGCCACGTCGTCGTCGCCGTCGACATCCTCGACCGGTCCCCGTTCGAGGCCCAACAGGACCCCCTGGTGAACCGGATGTGGACGCTGCAGCGCTCGGCCATGTATCGCGACATGGCCACGGTCGGTGTCGACATCGTGTCGTGGGAGGGCGACAGCGGATTGGAGCAGTCGATGGGTGTGCTGCCCGATCGCCGCCGGCGGGTGCGGGGACGGCTCCGTGGCTAGCGCAGGCGCGGGCACGCTGCCCCGCCTGTGGGCCCCGGTGTTCTCGATCGCCTTCGGCCTGCTGATGGTGGGCCTGGCCGCCGACGGTTCACGCGGGCTGGCGGTGACCGCTTGGGCGGCGGCGCTTTTGGCGGTGGCCGCCGGAACGGTATTTCGCCCCGCGGCAACGCTAGCGGTGCTGCTGGCGGTGGTCACCGTCATCTTGTCCGAACCGCCGCCGGTGTTCGTCGCGCTGTCCGGACTGTGCGCCGCCGCCTACCTGGTCTGCCGCCACGCGGCCGGCCCGGCGGCTGGCGCGGTCCTGGGCAGCTGGCCCACGGCCGTTGGGGCGGTGGGCTTTACGCTCGCGGGGCTGGCCGCGACGTCGTTTCCGCTACAGTTGCCGTGGCTACCGTTGGCCGCGCCGCTCGCGGCCCTCGGTGTCTACGTGCTGGCCGTGCGGCCGTTTCTGAGCTGAGGTCAGTGCAACAGCTGGGCGGCCTGGTCGGCCAGGTCCAGCAGCGGCTGCGGGAAGATGCCCAACGCCACGGTGATCGCGGCGCACACCGCGATCGCGGCCTTGCTCAGGATCCCCGGGGCCACCACGTGCGGGGTGTCCTCGGTCGCCTCGGTGAAGAACATCGACACGATCACCCGCACATAGAAGTAGGCGGCGATCCCACTGGCGACCACACCGATGATCACCAGCGGCACCGCGCCGCCCTGGGCGGCTGCCTTGAACACGGCGAGCTTGCTGACGAAGCCGCTCGTCAGCGGGATGCCGGCGAACGCCAGCAGGAACATCGAAAACATCACGCCCACAATGGGTGAGCGCTGCCCGAGTCCCGCCCAGTGCGACAGCGTGGCGTCCTCGACCCCATCGGCGTCGCGGATCAGGCTGACGATGGCGAACGCGCCGACGGTGCTGAAGCTGTAGGCGAGCAGGTAGAACAGCGTCGACGAGAGGCCCGCCTGGTTGTCGGCGATCACGCCGGTGAGGATGAACCCGACGTGGGCGACCGACGAATAGGCCAGCATGCGTTTGACGTCGGTCTGGTTCACCGCGGTGATGGTGCCCACCGCCATGGTCAGAATGGAGATGGTCCACAGCACCGGCCGCCACTGCTCGTGTAGCGGCGGCAGCGCGACGTAAACCACCCGCAGCAGCGCGCCGAAGGCCGCAACCTTGGTGGCCGCCGCCATGAACCCGGTGATGGGGGTGGGGGCGCCCTGATACACGTCCGGAATCCACGAATGGAACGGAACCGCACCCACTTTGAACAGCAGGCCCACCGACAGCAGCGCGACGCCGACCAACGCCATCGAGGTGTCGCCGTGCGCCGCCAGCGCATCCCGGATGCCGGTCAGCAGCAGCGTGCCGGTCGCGCCGTACAGCAGCGCCACGCCGTACAGGAAGAACGCGGACGAGAACGCGCCCAGCAGGAAGTACTTCATGGCCGCCTCCTGCGACAGCAGGCGCCGGTGCCGGGCCAGGCCGCACATCAGGTACAGGGGCAGCGAAAGAACCTCGAGGGCAACGAACATCGTCAACAGGTCGTTGGACGCCGGGAACACCATCATGCCGCCGACCGACAGCATCGCCAGGGGGAACAGCTCCGTCTGCGCGGCCCCGGCCCGCTGCGCGTCGTGCTCGGCGTCGCTGCCGGGAACCGCGGAAGCCTGCGGGGTGAAGGAATCCAGCCCGCCCGACCCGGCGGCTCCCACCCCCGCGGTGACCTTGCTGTCCGCTTTGGCCTGCGTGCGTTCGGCGATGAAGATGACCGCCAGCACCGCGACCAGCAGCACGGTGCCCTGCAGGTACAGCGTCGGCCGGTCGACCGCCATCGCGCACAGCACCGTCGCCCGGCCGGAGGCCGGAATCGACTCGGCCACCTCAACGGTCGCCACGAACGCCGCGATCAAACCGGCCAGCGCGAGCGTCACCTGGGCGCCGTAGCGAATCCGCCTGGGCAGGAACGCCTCCGCGAGGATGCCGACCACGGCGACGCCGAACACGATCAGCGTCGGGCACAGCAGGAAGTACTCGATGCTGGGGGTGGGGAGGGTCATTATCGCGGTCCTTCGGCTGTCCGGGGTACGCGGTTGACTGCCGGCACGCTCGGCGCGGGGTCGTGCTGACCGATGGTGGTCATGGTGTTCTCGACGGCGGGGTTGATGATGTCCAGGACCGGCTTCGGGTAGATCCCGAGCACGAACAACAGCGCGATCAAGGGTGCAACCACGACCAATTCGCGTGCCCGCAGGTCACCGATCTTCTCGTTGCCGGCGGCCACCGGTCCGGTCATCATGCGCTGGTAGAGCCACAGCATGTAGATGGCCGACAGCACCAGCGCGGTGACACCGAACGCGGCGGCGAGCCAGTAACGATTGAAAGTGCCCAGCAGCACCAGGAATTCGCTGACGAACGGCGCCAGGCCGGGCAGCGACAACGTCGCCATGGCCGAGACGAGGAACGTGCCCGCCAACACCGGGGCCACCTTCTGCACACCGCCGTAATCGGCGATCTGCCGGCTGCCGTGCCGGGCTATCAGGAATCCCGCGATCAGGAACACCGCCGCCGTGGACAGGCCGTGGTTGAGCATGTACAGCGTCGACCCGCTCTGCCCCTGGCTCGTCATCACGAAGATGCCCAGGATGATGAACCCGAAGTGGGAGATGGAGGTGTAGGCGATCAGGCGCATGACGTCGGTCTGCCCGATCGCGACGATGGCGCCGTAGATGACCCCGATGACGGCCAGCACGATGATCAGGGGGCGGAAATACGTTGACGCGCCGGGGAAGAGCTGCAGGCAGTAGCGCAGCATGCCGAACGTGCCGACCTTGTCCATCACCGCCATCATCAACACCGCGGTCGCCGGGGTGGCCTCCACCGCGGCGTCGGGCAGCCAGCGGTGGAACGGCCACAGCGGCGCCTTGATGGCGAACGCGAACATGAAGCCCAAGAACAGCGCCTTGAACACCGCGGAGTCGGCGCCGTAGCGGCCGGAGGCGACGCCGGCCACGATCTCGCGGAAGTCGAAGGTGCCCGAACCGTGCTGCGCGGTCACCACGTACAGCCCGATCACCGCGGCCAGCATGATCAGCCCGCCGAACAGGTTGTACAGCAAGAACTTCACCGCCGCGCGCGAGGAGCCCGGGCCACCGCCGAAGCCGCCGATCAGGAAGTACATCGGGATGAGCATGGCCTCGAAGAACACGTAGAAGAGCAGCACGTCGAGCGCGACCACCGAGATCAACACCATCGACTCGATGGCCAGCGTCAGGGCGACGTAGGCGTGCACGCCGCGAGGGCTGCGTTCGCCGCCATCCTTCCAACCGGCCACCTGCAGCACCGGGATCAGCACCGCGGTGAGCAGCACCAGCACCACGGCGATGCCGTCCACCCCGAGGGAGTAGGTGGCACCGAAGGCCGGTATCCAGGAATGACTTTCGACGAACTGGTAGGTGCTGCCGCCGGACTTGAAGCCCAGGGTGACGACGATCGCCACCGCCAGCGTCAGGACGCCGAAGACGAGGCCGGTCCACTTGGCCAGCCGGCGCAGCCCGGGCGGCAGCAGGATGACGAGCACCGAGCCGGCCAGCGGCACCAGCCACAGAATGCTCAGCCAGGGAAGGGTTTTCACCACAGTTTCACCGCCAGGATCAGCGCGACCACCAGGACCGCGCCCGTCAGCATCGACAATGCGTAGTTGCGGGCGAAGCCGGTTTGCAGCCCCCGCAAGCGATTCGAAGTCCGGCCGACCAGTGCGGCCAGCGCGTTGACCGAGCCGTCCACCCCGGCGTTGTCGACGTCGACCAGCGCCTGGGTCAGCTCGGCCCCGGGGCGCATGAACACTTCCTCGTTGAACGCGTCGCCGTAGAAGTCCCTGCGCGCGGCCGTGGTGACCGGCGACACCGCAAGCGGTGCGACGCGGGGGATTTCGGCGTTTGCGTACAACCGGTAGGCCACCGCGATGCCGACCGCGACGACGCCCAGCGCCACGGCGGTGGTCACCCAGGCCGGCAACGCGTGGGTCACCTCTTCGTGTTTGCCGACGACCGGCTCGAGCCAGCGCGCCAAGGTGCCCCGCCAGGCCAGCAGCCCACCGGAGAACACCGAGCCGACGGCGAGCAGGATCATCGGCCAGGTCATCAGGCCGGGCGCCTCGTGGGGATGCGTGCCGGGGCCCCAACGCTTTTTGCCGAAGAAGGTCATCAGCATCACGCGCGTCATGTAGAACGCGGTGACGCCCGCGCCCAGCAGCGCGGCCCCGCCCAGGACGTAGCCGCGGGCGTCGCCGGCGTCCAGGGCCGCCTCGATGATGGCGTCCTTGGAGAAGAAGCCCGCGAACGGGGGCACACCGATGATCGCCAGATAGCCGAGGCCGAAGGTGGCGAAGGTGACCGGCAGGGCGGCGCGCAGGCCGCCGTATCGGCGCATGTCCTGCTCCTCGTGCATGGCGTGGATCACCGCGCCGGAGCCGAGGAACAGGCCGGCCTTGAAGAAACCGTGGGTGAGCAGGTGCATGATCGCGAACGCGTAGCCGGCAGGGCCGAGGCCGGCGGCCAGCACCATGTAGCCGATCTGACTCATCGTGGACGCCGCCAGTGCGCGCTTGATGTCGTCCTTGGCGCAACCGATGAACGCCCCGAGCAGCAACGTGACGGCGCCGACCACCACCACCGCCGTTTGCGCGTCGGGCGCCAGGTTGTAGAGCGGGTTGGACCGCACGATCAGGTACACGCCGGCGGTCACCATGGTGGCGGCGTGGATAAGCGCCGACACCGGGGTGGGGCCCTCCATGGCATCACCCAGCCAGGCCTGCAGCGGAACCTGCGCGGACTTGGCGCAGGCGCCCAGCAGCAGCAGCAACCCCATGGCCGTCAGGGCACCGCGGCCGGCGGCGGGCGCCCCGGCGAACACCCCGGCATACGACAGCGTGCCGAACGTGCTGAACATCAAGAACATTCCGAGCGCGAGCCCGGCGTCCCCGACGCGGTTCATCACGAACGCCTTCTTGGCCGCCGTGGCCGCCGTCGGCTTGTGGTACCAGAACCCGATCAGCAGGTAGGAGGCCAGGCCCACGCCCTCCCAGCCGACGTAGAGCACCACGTAGTTGTCCGCGACCACCAGCAGCAGCATCGAGGCCAGGAACAGGTTGAGGTAGCCGAAAAACCTGCGCCGGTCCGGGTCGTCGGCCATGTAGGCGACCGAATAGATGTGGATCAGCGATCCGACCCCGGAGATCAGCAGGACGAAACACACCGACAGCTGGTCGATCTGCATGCCGAGGTCCACCTGCAGTTGGCCGACGGGGATCCAGCTGAACACCGTCTGGTGAATGACCCGGTCATCGGCGGCGCGGCCGAGCAGCTCGTTCAGCAGGTCCAGGCCCACGCCGAACGCCGCCAGCGCGGTGGCGCAGCCGAGCCAGTGCCCCCACGGGTCGGTGCGTCGTCCGCCGAACAACAGGATCGCGGCACCCGCCAGCGGCAGCGCCACCAGCAGCCAGGTGTAGTGAGTCATGTTGGCGCTGTCAGCCTTTGAGTAGGTTCGCGTCGTCGACCGACGCCGATTTGCGGGCACGGAAAATCGTCATGATGATGGCCAGGCCGACGACGACCTCGCAGGCGGCCACCACCATCGTGAAGAACGCGATCATCTGCCCGTCCAGGTGGCCGTGCATCCGCGCGAACGTGACGAACGCCAGGTTCACCGCGTTCAGCATCAGCTCGACGCACATGAACATCACGATGGCGTTGCGCCGCAACAGCACACCCGAGGCCCCGATCGTGAACAGCAGGGCCGAAAGGTACAGGTAATTGGCCGGATTCACGATGCACCGCCTTTGATCGCCTGACGCGAGGGGGTTTCCTTGCCGTCGGCGCCGCGGCTGCGCAGGATCGGCGACACCGACAACTCCGAGTACGACCCGTCGGGCAGCAGCGCGGCCACGTCGACGGCGTTGTGCCGCGCGTAGACACCGGGGCTGGGCATCGGGGTCGGGTGGCCACCGGGCTGGAACCGCTCCTGGGAGAGCTCCCGCTGCGTCTTGCGGCGCTCGAACCGCTCGCGGTGCGCCAGCACCATCGCCCCGACGGCCGCGGTGATCAGCAGCGCGCTGGTGAGCTCGAAGGCCCACACATACCGGGAGAAGATCAGGGCGGCAAGCCCTTCCACGTTGCCGTTGGCGTTGGCGGTGGTCAGCCCGGCGAAGCCGCCGGTCGCGGCGGTCCCGATCGCGGCGATCAGCAGAACGCCGAACCCGACGCCGGCCAGCACCGCGGCGACGCGCTGGCCGCGCAGCGTCTCCTTCAGGGATTCCGCCGAGTCCACGCCGATCAGCATCAGCACGAACAAGAACAGCATCATCACCGCGCCCGTGTAGACCACAACCTGGACGACGCCGAGAAACAGCGCGTCCTGGATCATGTAGAACACCGCGAGGATGATCATCGTCATCGCCAGGAACATCGCCGAGTACACGGCGTTGACCGCCAGCACCACCCCGATCGCGCCGATCAGCGCCAGCGCGCCCAGCACCCAGAACGCGACCGCCTCACCGGTGGAGGTGCGGACGATGGTGTCGGCCGCCAACAGCTGGCCCGTCAATCCGGTCACCGCGACTCTCCGGCGTTCTCGATCTGCCGCAGGCCGTCGGCGGTCACGTTGCCCTGGTAGTAGTCCTTGTCGGTGGCGCCGGGCGCCCGGGGATGCGGCGGCGCGGTCATCTCCGGCAGCAACGGGGCCAGCAGCCGGTCCTTTTCGTAGATCAGGTCGGCGCGGTTGTCGTCGGCCATCTCGTAGTCGTTGGTCATCGTCAGCGCCCGGGTGGGGCAGGCCTCGATGCACAGGCCGCAGCCGATGCACCGCAGGTAGTTGATCTGGTAGACCCGCCCGTAGCGCTCCCCGGGCGAATACCTCAACTCCTCGGTGTTGTCCGCGCCCTCCACGTAGATGGCGTCGGCCGGACATGCCCACGCGCACAACTCGCACCCGATGCATTTCTCCAGGCCGTCCGGGTAGCGGTTGAGTTGGTGGCGGCCGTGATAGCGAGGCGCGACGGGGCCCGGCTTCTCCGGGTACTCCTCGGTGACGTTCTTCTTGAACATCGACCCGAACGTCACACCGAACCCGGCGACAGCGTCCAAAAACTTAGCCACGTGCTTTCTCCTTGCTCGCGGCCGCCAAAGACTTCATCGGCAGCGGCGGTGTCGGGAATACCGGAGTGGAACCCTGTCCGGCCGGAAGTTGTTTGGCCTCGCGGCGCAGCTGCCGCTCCAGCGCGCGAATGCCGGGCGTGCTGAAGGGTTTTCGCAGCAGCAGCACCAGCACGGTGGCGAACACCAGGCTGCTGACCACCAGCAGCGGCGTCCAGTGCGCGTACCCCTGGTTCTGCAGCGTGCGGATCACCGCGGCGATCAACACCCAGACCAGCGAGGCCGGGATCAGCAGCTTCCAGCCCAGCCCCATGAACTGGTCGTAGCGCAGCCGGGGCAGCGAGGCGCGCAACCAGAAGTAGATGAACAGGAAGGTCCACATCTTGGCGGTGAACCACAGCACCGGCCACCACCCGGTGTTGGCGCCGTCCCACATGTTGATCGGCCACGGCGCATGCCAGCCGCCGAAGAACAGGACGGTGGCCAGCGAGGAAACCGTCATCATGTTGACGTACTCGGCCAGCATGAACATCGCGAACTTCAGCGACGAGTACTCGGTGTGGAAACCCGCGACCAGCTCACCCTCGGCCTCGGGCAAATCGAATGGCGCCCTGTTGGTTTCGCCGACCATGGAGATCAGGTAGATCACGAACGACGGCAGCAGCAGGAAGACGAACCAGACCCGGTCCTGCGCGGCGACGATTTGCGACGTCGACATGGTGCCGGCGTAGAGGAACACCGCCGCGAACGACAGTCCCATCGCCACCTCGTAGGAGATGACCTGGGCGGTGGAGCGCACCCCGCCGAGCAGCGGGTAGGTGGACCCGGATGCCCAGCCGCCCAACACGATCCCGTACACCCCGATCGCCGACAGCCCCAGGATGAACAGCACCGCGACCGGCAGGTCGGTCAGCTGGAGCGGTGTGCGGTGGCCGAACACGGACACCACCGGGCCGAACGGGATGAACGCGAAGGCGGTGAACGCCGGGATGGTGGAGATGACCGGCGCCGCGAAGTAGACGAACTTGTCGACGCCGCCCGGGGTGATGGTTTCCTTGAGCGCCAACTTGATTCCGTCGGCCAGGCTCTGCAGGGCACCCCACGGTCCCGCCCGGTTGGGCCCGGGACGCAGCTGCATCCAGCCCAGGATCTTGCGCTCGAGCAGGATCGCGACCAGCACGTTGAGCATGAGGAACACGAAGATGGCCAGCGCCTTGCCCAACACCAGCCACCAGGTGTCGTGCCCGAAGGCGGTCAGCGAGGTCGACGTCATGAGCCCACTCCGATTTTCACTATGCTGCCCGCGGTTACGCCCAACTGCCGGTGGACGGCGCAACCCGGTGAGTTCAGCGGAAGCCAGACCACCCGGTCGGGCATGTCGGTGATCACCAGCGGCAGGCTGATCGACCCGCGTGGCGTGCTGATGGTGACCGCGTCACCGTCGCCGGCGCCGATTTCGGCGGCGGTATCGGCCGACAGCCGCGCCGCGGGTTTGCGTGCGGTGCCGGCGAGATGCGGTTCGCCGTCCTGCAATCGGCCGTTGTCCAGCAGCATGCGCCAACCGGTCAGCACGGCCTCGCCGGCGCCGGGCCGCGCGGGCTGCGGGGCAGCGACGTCGCTCCCGGCGGCCCACTTGCCGTCCCAGCTGCCCAGTGCGGACAGTTCCGCGCGGGCCGCGTCCGCGGTCGACAACCCCAGATAGACGCCCATCTCGTCGGCCAGCGCGTCGAGCACCTGGTGGTCGGATTGGCCGGCTTGCGCGATGGTGCCGCGCAGGGCCGGGGCGAACGGCCGGTAGCGGCCCTCCCAGTTGACGAAGGCGCCGGCCTTCTGCGTCGTCGGCGCGACCGGGAACACCACGTCGGCGCGCTCGGTGACGGCGCTGCGCCGCAGCTCCAGGCTGACGACGAACCCCGCGGAGTCGAGCGCGGCCAGGACGGCTTCGGGGTCGGCGAAGTCGTCGGGTTCGACGCCGCCGACCAGCAGGGCGCCCAGCGTCCCGTCGGAGGCGGCCGCCAGGATGCCGTTCACGTCACGCCCTGCGGCCGAAGACAATTCGGAGACATGCCACGCCGCGGCGATCTGCGCGCGGGCGGTCTCGTCGTCAAGCGGCCGGCCACCCGGCAGCAGGGCGGGTAGTGCCCCGGCCTCCAGCGCGCCGCGCTCCCCGGCGCGGCGCGGCACCCACGCCAGCCGGGCCCCGGTGGCATCGGCGAGCCGGGCCGCGGCGGACAACCCGCCGGGCACCGTGGCCAGGCGTTCCCCGACCATGATGACCGCGCCGGCGGTGGACAGCAGTTCGCCGACCTCACCGGTGGCCAGCCCGTCCAGGGCGGCCGCTTCGGTCCCCGGAACGGTTTTGATGAGCCGACCGGAAATCTTCACCAGCGCCCTGGTGGCGAACGGCGCCACCGCGTACACCGGCAGCCCGTGCTTGCGGGCGGCTTTGCGCAGGCGCAGGAACACGATCGGCGACTCGTCTTCGGGCTCGAACCCGACCAGCACCACCACCGGCGCCGATTCGAGATCGGAGTAGCTGACGTCACGACGGCCGGCGATCCGCGACGCCAGGAAGTCGGCCTCCTCGGCCGAGTTCGGCCGGGCCCGGAAGTCGATGTCGTTGCTGTCCAGGACGATTCGCGCGAACTTGGAGTAGGCGTAGGCGTCTTCCAGGGTGGCCCGCCCGCCGACCAGCACACCGGTGCGCCCGCGAGCCGCGTCCAGACCCCGGATCGCCGTCGCCATCGCGTGCGACCACGACGCGGGCACCAAGGCGCCGTCGGCGTCGCGGATCAGGGGAGTGGTGATCACGTCCGGCTGCGTCGCGTAGGTGAACGCCCACCGGCCCTTGTCGCAGTTCCATTCCTCGTTGACCTCGGGATCGTCACCCGCCAGGCGGCGCAGCACCTTGCCGCGGCGGTGGTCGGTGCGCTGCGCGCACCCTGAGGCGCAGTGCTCGCACACGCTGGGGCTCGACACCAGGTCGAAGGGGCGGGCCCGGAAGCGGTAGGCGGTCCCGGTCAGCGCGCCCACCGGGCAGATCTGCACCGTGTTGCCCGAAAAATACGAATCGAACGGTTCGTTCGCGTAGATGCCGACCTGCTGCAGGGCGCCGCGCTCCTGCATGTCGATGAACGGGTCGCCGGCGATCTGCTCCGAGAACCGCGTGCAGCGGGCGCACAGGATGCAACGCTCGCGGTCGAGCAGCACCTGGGCGGAGATGTTGATCGGTTTGGCGAAGGTGCGCTTGACGTCGGTGAAGCGAGAATCCGCGCGGCCGTTGGACATCGCCTGGTTTTGCAGCGGGCACTCGCCGCCCTTGTCGCACATCGGGCAGTCCAGCGGATGGTTGATGAGCAACAGCTCCATCACGCCGTGCTGGGCCTTGTCGGCGGCCTCCGACGTGAGCTGCGTACGGACCACCATCTCGTCGGTGGCGACGGTGGTGCACGACGCCATCGGCTTGCGCTGCCCCTCCACCTCGACCAGGCACTGCCGGCACGCGCCGACCGGCTCGAGCAGCGGGTGGTCGCAGAACCGCGGGATCTGGATGCCGATCAATTCGGCGGCGCGAATCACCAATGTGCCCTTGGGCACGCTGATTTCGTTGCCGTCGATGGTCAGCGTCACCATTTCCGGCGGACGTGCGGGGCCGTCTTTGGGGTCACCGGTCTCGGTTTTGGCGGCACTAGTCAAAGTGTCAAGCCTTTCCGTTGGGCGTCAGCATGGAATCTCGGGGGTCGAACGGGCATCCACCGCCTTGCACGTGAGCCACGTATTCGTCGCGGAAGTACTTGATCGACGACATCACCGGGCTGGCTGCGCCATCACCCAAGGCGCAGAACGACTTTCCGAGGATGGTGTCGGAGATATCGAGCAGCTTGTCGATGTCCTCGTCGGTGCCCTTACCGGTTTCCAGCCGTTCGTAGATCTGGTCCAGCCAGAAAGTGCCCTCGCGGCACGGTGTGCACTTGCCGCACGACTCATGCTTGTAGAAGTACGTCCAGCGGCGCACCGCCCGCACCACGCAGGTGGTCTCGTCGAAGATCTCCAGCGCCTTGGTGCCCAGCATCGAGCCGACCCCGCCCACGCCCTCGTAGTCCAGCGGCACGTCGAGGTGCTCGTCGGTCAACAGGGGGGTGGACGAACCGCCGGGTGTCCAGAACTTGAGCCGGTGCCCGGCGCGCACCCCGCCGGCATACGCGAGCAACTCGCGCAGCGTGATACCCAGCGGGGCCTCGTACTGGCCGGGCCGGGTCACGTGGCCGGACAGCGAATACAGCGTGAAGCCGGGCGATTTCTCGCTTCCCATCGACCGGAACCAGTCGACACCGTTTCCGATGATCGAGGGCACGCTGGCGATCGTCTCGACGTTGTTGATCACCGTCGGGCAGCCATACAGCCCCGCCACCGCCGGGAAGGGCGGCCGGAGCCGCGGCTGGCCGCGCCGGCCTTCCAGCGAATCGAGCAGCGCGGTCTCCTCGCCGCAGATGTAGGCGCCGGCGCCGGCGTGCACCACCAATTCCAGGTCGAATCCCGAGCCGTTGATGTCGCGGCCCAGGTATCCGGCGGCGTAGGCCTCGGCCACCGCGTTCTGCAGGCGGCGCAACACCGGGAGCACCTCGCCGCGCACGTAGATGAAGGCGTGGCTGGCCCGGATCGCATAGGCGGCGATGATGACGCCCTCGACGAGCACGTGCGGCGTCGCCAGCATCAACGGAATGTCTTTGCACGTACCGGGTTCCGACTCGTCGGCGTTGACCACCAGGTAGTGCGGCTTGGCGGCCGCGCCGGTGTCGCCCTGCGGGATGAACGACCACTTCGTCCCGGTCGAGAAGCCGGCGCCGCCGCGCCCACGCAGCCCGGAGTCCTTGACGGTCGCGATCACGTCGTCCGGCGCCATGCTCAGCGCCTTCTTCATCGCCTCGTAGCCGTCGTGGCGCAGATAGGTCTCCAAGGTCCACGACTCGGGGTCGTCCCAGAAGCGGCTGATGACCGGCGTGAGCGGCGTGGCCTGCGAGCTGGTCATGACTGGCTTTCCGGGGGAGTCGGCGCCTGCATGCCGTGCTCCTGCGCCACCTTCAGGCCGGCCAGGGTGGCCGCACCGGCGCCGCCCTGGCCCTGGTCTGGGCGCTCGTCGGGCAGGCCGGCCAGGATGCGCGACGTCTCGCGGAAGGCGCACAGCGGCGCACCGCGCGTCGGCGGCCGGGGTTCGCCCGACCGCAACGAGTCGACGAGTTCGCGCGCCGACTCGCACGTCTGGTTGTCGTAGAACTCCCAGTTGACCATCACCACCGGCGCGTAGTCGCAGGCGGCGTTGCACTCGATGTGCTGCAGGGTGACCGAGCCGTCGGCGGTCGTCTCGTCGTTGCCGATGCCCAAATGCTCTTTGAGGGCGTCGAATATCGCGTCGCCGCCCATGATCGCGCACAGCGTGTTGGTGCACACCCCGACCAGGTAGTCACCGGTGGGTCCGCGCCGGTACATGGTGTAGAAGCTCGCCACCGCCGACACCTCGGCGCCGGTCAGTCCCAACTGCTCCCCGCAGAACTCCAGGCCCGCCGGGGTGAGGTAGGAATCCTCGGCCTGCACCAGGTGCAGCAGCGGCAGCAGCGCCGAGCGTTGGTTGGGGTAGCGGCCGATGATCTCCTTGGCGTCGACCTCGAGGCGCGCCCGCACCTCGGGCGAATACGACTGCGGCGCACCCTCGGTGACGAACGCGTTGGGCTCCTCCGGCGGGGGTCCGAGCCGGATGAAGACCGGCTGTCCCTGCGGGCCCGTCACCGGTCCACCCCGCCCATGACCGGGTCGATGCTGGCGACCGCGGTGATCAGGTCGGCCACCATGCCGCCCTCGCACATCGCCGCGACCGACTGCAGGTTGGTGAACGAGGGGTCCCGGTAGTGCACCCGGTAGGGCCGGGTGCCGCCGTCGCTCACCATGTGCACGCCCAGCTCGCCGCGCGGCGATTCCACCGCCGTGTACACCTGGCCCGCCGGCACCCTGATGCCCTCGGTGACCAATTTGAAGTGGTGGATCAGGGCCTCCATCGAGCCGCCCATGATCTTGGCGATGTGCTCGGGTGAGTTACCCATGCCGTCCGGGCCCACCTTCAGGTCGGCCGGCCAGGCGATCTTGCGGTCCTCGATCATCGTCGGACCCGGCTTCAACTTGTCCAGACACTGCTCGACGATCTTGATCGACTCCCACATCTCGTTGACGCGAATCATGTAGCGGCCGTAAGCATCACACGTGTCGGCGGTCATCACGTCGAATTCGTAGTTTTCATATCCGCAGTAGGGCTCGCTCTTGCGCAGGTCGTGCGGCAACCCGGTGGCGCGCAGGATCGGCCCGGTGATGCCCAGCGCCATGCAACCGGTCAGATCCAGGTAGCCGACGTCCTGGGTGCGGGCCTTCCAGATGGCGTTTTCGTTGAGCAGCCCGCCCATTTCACGCAGCACCTGGCGCAGCGGCGCCAGCGCTTCGGCGATGTCGGACTCCGCGCCCGGCGGCAGGTCCTGCGCGACGCCGCCCGGCCGGATGTAGGCGCTGTTCATTCGCAGTCCGGAGATCTTCTCGAACAGGGTCAGGACGATCTCGCGGCCGCGGAAACCGACGAACATCGGGGTCATGGCGCCCAGCTCCATGCCGCCGGTGGCCAGCGCGACCAGATGCGAGGAGATCCGGTTGAGCTCCATCATCATCACCCGGATGACGTTGACCCGCTCCGGGATCTGATCGGTGATGCCGAGCAGCTTCTCCACGCCCAGGCAGTAGGCGGTCTCGTTGAAAAACGGTGAGAGGTAATCCATTCGGGTCACGAAGGTGACGCCCTGCGTCCAGTACCGGTATTCCAGGTTCTTTTCGATCCCGGTGTGCAGGTAGCCGATTCCGCAGCGGACGTCGGTGATCGTCTCGCCCTCGATCTCGAGGATCAGCCGCAACACCCCGTGGGTGGACGGGTGTTGGGGCCCCATGTTGACGACGATCCGTTCGCCGGGGTCCGCGTTGCGGGCGGCCTCGACGATCTGGTCCCAGTCCTGGCCGCCGGCGACCAAAACGGTCTCCGGGCTTTCCGCGCCGCCGCTGGTCGAATCGGTGATTGTGCTCATCAGTTGTACGCTCTCCGCTCGTCGGGCGGGGGTATCTGCGCTCCCTTGTATTCCACCGGAATGCCGCCGAGGGGGTAGTCCTTGCGTTGCGGATGGCCATGCCAGTCGTCGGGCATCTCGATCCGGGTCAGCGACGGATGCCCGTCGAAGATGATGCCGAAGAAGTCGTAGGTTTCACGCTCGTGCCAGTCGGTGGTCGGGTAGATGCCGAACAGCGAGGGGATGTGCGGATCACCGTCCGGCACAGCCACTTCCAGGCGGACGCGGCGATTGTGCGTGATCGACTGCAGCGGATACACGGCGTGCAGTTCGCGGCCCGTCTCGTGGGGGTAGTGCACCCCGCTCACGCCCAGGCACATCTCGAAGCGCAGTCCGGGGTCGTCGCGAAGGCGCTGGGCCACCCGGGGCAGGGCGTCCCGGCGCACGTGCAGGGTCAGCTCGTCGCGGTACACCACGACTTTTTCCAACGCGTCGGACAATTCGACGTCGGCGCTTTTCAGGGCCTCGGCCAGCTTGTCGACCACGTCGTCGAAGTAGCCCCCGTATGGGCGGGGCGAGCTGCCGGGCAGCACGACCTCCCGGACCAGCCGTCCGTACCCGGTGGTGTCACCGCTGCCGGAGAGGCCGAACATGCCGCGGCGTACGCCGATCACTTCGCCGTCGGCGCGGGGCGGGCCCACGCCTTCGGTTGCCGCTTCCTTCGGGTCGTGGTCCGGCGAGCTCATCGCAGCAGCCCGCGCATCTCGATCGTGGGCCGGGCGGCCAGCGCCGCCTGCTCGGCTTCCGCGATGGCTTCTTCGCGGTTGACCCCCAGCGGCATCTCCTGAATCTTCTCGTGCAGCTTGAGGATTGCGTGCAGCAGCATCTCGGGCCGCGGCGGGCAGCCGGGCAGGTAGATGTCCACCGGGACCACGTGATCCACGCCCTGCACGATCGCGTAGTTGTTGAACATCCCGCCCGACGACGCGCACACGCCCATGGCCAGCACCCACTTCGGCTCGCCCATCTGGTCGTAGATCTGGCGCAGCACCGGCGCCATCTTCTGGCTCACCCGGCCGGCCACGATCATCAGGTCGGCCTGCCGCGGCGTCGCCGAGAACCGCTCCATGCCGAACCGCGCGATGTCGAATCTCGGTCCGGCGGTTGCCATCATCTCGATGGCGCAGCACGCCAACCCGAATGTCGCCGGCCACAACGAGTTCTTGCGGACGTAACCGGCCACCTTCTCGACCGTCGACAGCAGAATCCCACCGGGCAGCTGTTCCTCGAGACCCACGTCTACCTCAATCCCACGTCAGGCCGCCGCGGCGCCACACATAGGCGTACGCCACGAAAACCGTGAGCATGAACACCACCATCTCGACCAACGCGAACGTTCCCAGCGCGTCGTAACTGACCGCCCAGGGATACAAGAACACGATTTCGATGTCGAAGACGATAAACAGCATTGCGGTCAGGTAATACTTCACCGGGAACCGCTGTCCGCTCGCCGCGTGGGGGCCGCTGACCGGGCTTTCGGTCGGCTCGATCCCACACTCGTAGGCCGCCATCTTCGACTTGTTGTATCGCGACGGTCCGGCGATGCTCGCGATCGCGACCGATCCCACGGCGAAGGCCGCCGCTATCGCTCCGAGAACCAGGATGGGTATGTAGACGTTCAACTCGCTCCAAGATCTCCTCGTACGGGTCGCCGTGCGGCGGCCGGGCGGGGGGCCGGGCTGCTGTGACGTACGCGGGCTGCGGGGCGCCACAGTGACCTCCACAACATAGCGTCGTGAAGACAGGTGTGCTTTGTCGGGGTGGGGGTATCCGTCAGAGTTTTGCGTCGTGGCAACCCGGCGGTTGGCCGCAGTGCACCGGCACCTTCGGCCGCGAGGCGCGACCGGGTGCTGTTACCGCAGGTGAAGGCGCTAGCGGGTGGGGGTGCGGAGCAGTCCGAGCACCGTGCGGCCGAGCACGATGGGGTCGATCGGGTGCGGCACGGCGGCTTCGGCCCGCGACCAGTTCGCCAGCCAGGCGTCGTCCGCGCGGCCGGTCAGGACCACGAGGGGCGGGCACGTCGCGAGTTCGTCTTTGAGTTGTTTGGCGATTCCCATGCCGCCGGTGGGCGTGGCCTCGCCGTCCAGAATGGCCAAGTCGATGCCGCCCTCGTCCATCTGGCGCACCACCATCGGGGCCGTCGCCACCTCGAGGTAGGTCAGCTCCGGCAGATCCGGATGCAGGTGCTTGCCCAGTGCCCGGATCACCTGTTCGCGCGTGTTGGCGTTATCGCTGTAGACCAGGATCCGCAGGGCAACGCTGGATTCGGGGCTGGAATCGGGCACGGTCCAGATGGTACTGGTGCCGCACCGGCTTTACTGGGCAGCCCGCACGAAGACCAGTTCCGCGGCCGCCTTGGCCGTCGAACCCATCATGGAAAGCCGGTTCCAGCCCAGGTCGAACCTGGTGCGGTCGACGTCGGTCTCCCCGGCGATCCGGATCGATCCGTCGTCGAGCTCGGTGATGGTGGCGGAGACCGGCAGCGGCTCGGTGATGCCTTTGATGGTGAACGCGGCCCGCACATCCGCCGCCTTGCCTTTGGTCGGCTGCACCGCGGTGATGACGACGTTGATCTCGCCGTAGCGCTCGACGTCGAAGAAGTCGGCGGAGCGCAGGTGCTTGTCGCGCCGGCCGATGCCGGTGTCGATCGAGGCCGCGCGGATGTCGATGCGGCCGAAAACGGCTCCCGCGCCCGTCAGTTGGCCGTCGCCACTGAACTCGGTGAAGCGACCCTTGACGTTGACCAGGCCCCACATGTTTCTGATCTTGAAGGTGATGGTCGAGCGGTCCGGGACGAGGTTCCAGACGCCGGCCACGTCGGGATCGTTCAGCAGTGTTTCCAGAGTTGTCATCTCCCACCCCATCTCTCGAGGGGAATCTAACCGCTATTGCATCAGCGGCGCGATCTCTGCGGGGTCGAAATACTCGTCGATCCGGGCGAGCCGGCCGTCTTCGCCGACCCTGATCACGATGCAGACCCGCATCGAGATCGATTGACCGGCATGGCCGGTGGCGTGCAGGACGTGCTGCTGGACGAAGCCGCCCTCGAAGAAGCGCCGGTCCAGGATTTCGTAGCGGCGCGCGGTGGTCGCGTTGATGAACCAGTCGATGACCCGCAACGCGCGGGCCTTGCCGTCGTCGCGGCGCGCGCCCACCCGCCAGACCGCGATGTCGTCGCTCCACATCTGGTCGACCGCCGCGAAGTCACCCTTTTCGATGGCCGCGAACAGCCGGTCGGCCGCGTCGGCGACGGTTTCCGCACTCGGCATGGCAAACGCTCCTAATCGCTGTTGTCGTAACCCGGGTGTGCGGCCGCCAGCCGGCGCCGCACCAGCGTGCGCAGGCAGGCCGTCACTTCCAGGGCCCGCCCGTCCAGCTCGCCGGCCCGGATCGCGGCGGCCAGCTCTTCCTCGTCGGCGAACCCCAGGTCGGCCAGGGCGGCGCGGGATTCGGCCTCGCTCTCGTCGAGCAGTTCGCGCTCGACGATGCGCAACGCGTTGGCCGCCACCCTGGCGTGGAAGTTGACCTGCCCGCTGGTCGCCGACCGCACGTCGGTCTCCAGAAATTCGGCCACCGCGGCCACCAACTCGGCGGCGACCGGCCGGCCGTACGCGCCGATCATCAGGCGGCTCCTTCGAGCAGGTCGAGCAGGTCCCACTCGGTCTCGCACACGCGGCGACCGATGGTGGCCAACTCCACCGAGCGGTGCAGACCGGTCAGATGCCGCTCGGCCTGATAGCGGCAGATGACGCCCCAGCGCAGCGTGGCCAGCACCAGCCACCAGTGGAACGTGACTCGATCCACGCTGGAACCGCTGGCCTGCTCGTAGGCGCGCAGGAAGCTCTCGATGCTGCCCAGACCTCCGGCGCCGAGGCCGGCGGGAGCGCCGAAGCGCCAGGCCCGGATGCAGAACCAGGCCAGGTCGTCGTGCGGGTCGCCGCGGTGCACCAGCTCCCAGTCGAGGACGGCGGCGAGGCGGGACCCGTCGACGATCAGGTTGCCCATCCGGTAGTCGCCGTGCACCAGGACGTCCGCCGACGGTCCGGGCCGACGGGCTTCCAGCCAGCGAAACGCCCATTCGAAGGTGGCCGTGGTGTCGCCCATCGCGTCGAGGCGCTCCCGATACTGCGCGAGCGGATCCTCGTGGGCCAGCCCGGGGATGGCCGGGTCGGCGCGGTGGATGGCCGCCAGCGCCTGCGCGCATTGCCGCAGCAGCCCCGTGCGGGCCGCCTGTCCGCCCGCGGCGTCGAGTTGCCGCTGGATGCGCCGGACGATGGTCTCGCCCGCGATCGCCTCGCAGATCAGAAACGGGTTGCCCAGTGCCGCAGGCGAATCGTCGGCGATCAGGACGTGGGGGACCGGTGCGCCGGCGGCTGCGGCGGCGGCCTGGGCGCGCGCCTCGAGCTCCATGCCTGCGTGCACGTCGTCGGGTGCGCCGGTGCGCAGGATCAACGCTTGGCTTCGGTCGCCGGTGGCGGCATCGAACGCCCAGGTGGCGCGGCTGGCGCCGCCGGTCAGGGCGCGCAGGTTGCGCACCGCGACGTCGGCGCCGAGGACCGGCGCCAGCAGCGCGGCGAGTTGTGTGGCCAGGTCGTCGGTCGGCGTCACTTGCCAAACTTAAACAGCCGCTGCGCCACCCGGCGAATCTGGATCTCCTCGGCGCCTTCGGTGATCCGGTAACGGCGGTGGTGGCGATAGATGTGCTCGAACGGCTCGTGCCGGCTGTAGCCCAGGCCACCGAAGATCTGCATGGCCCGATCGGCGGCGTCGCACACCAGCCGGTTCGCCCGGTAGTTGGCCATCGACACCTTGTCCGAAACCTCCATGTGGTGATCGCGGTCCAGGTGCCAGGCGGCGTAGGCCACCAGCAGCCGCACCATCTGGGCTTCGGTCTGCAGTTCGGCGAGCGGCCATTGCACGGCCTGGTTGACCGACAGCGGCTTGCCGAACACGGTTCGCCTGCCGGCGTATTCGGCGGCGCGGTCGATGCAGTACTGCGCGGCGCCCAGGCTGCTCGCGGCCTGCCGAATCCTGTTCTCGTGCAGGAAGGTCTGCGCCACCTCCAGGCCGCGGTCCACCTCACCGAGGACCGCATCGGCGGGTACCCGGACGTCGGTCAAGGAGACTTCGCCATGGTCGGTCGGCATGTTGAAAGTCCACCAGTAGTAGGGGACTTTGAACCCGGGCGCGTCCGTCGGCACCAGAAACGCCGTGATGCCCCGCGCCTGGCCGGGCTCACCGGAGGTGCGCGCGAAGACCAGGTCGTGGGTCGCGCGGTGCACGCCGGTGTTGAACCGCTTGGATCCGTTGATCACCCAGTCGTCGCCGTCGGGCCGCGCGTGCGTCTCCAGCCACGTCGCGTCCGAGCCGTGCTGCGGCTCCGTCAGCCCGAACGCCATCGAACGTTCCCCGGTGATCAGCGCCTCGGACCACAGCCGTCGCTGCTCGGAGGTGCCGAACCGCTCCATCATGATCACCTGCGGGAAGTTCCCGACGATCGAGGACTCGTTCTGCAAGTCGTTGTGCAGCCCAAGTCCCTTGTGCGCCAGGTGTTCCCGAATGACGGCCATGTCCACATTGGTGCCGTCCCGCCCGCCCAGCGAGGCCGGCAGACCGTACCGCAGCCATCCCGCCTTGTCGGCCCGCCTGCGCATCTCGGCGAGCAGCTCCTCCCATTCGAGCGTCGGGATGCCGTCGTTCTCCCAGTCGGTGCGGGCGTGTTCTCGGCGCTTGTCGAAATACTGGATGTGTTCGCGCTCGAGCGGTTTGATCTCGGCCTCGATGAAGTCGTCCATCTCGGCGAGCAGGCCCGGAAGGTGTTCGGGGAGCGTGAAATCCACAGTTGTCTCCTTACTCGCCGTAGAGCGTTTTCTTCCAGATCGTCGACAGCGTGGCGATGGCGTCCTTGTCGCTGATCTTGAGGCCCAGGTTGGAGTTGCCGACGAACACGGTGGTGAAGTTCTCGAAGAGCAGGGCGATGGCCGCCGCGGTGTGTTGCGGATCGAGCTCGGTTCCGTAGCCCTGCTCCTGGGCGCGGCGCACCGAGGCGGCGACGATGTCCATGCCGAAGCGGCGAAATTCGTCCTGCACGGCGGCGAAGCGCGGCTGGGTGGCGGCGAGTTGGGCCACGGCGATCATGATGCCGATGTTCTGTTTGAACATGTTCCAGTAGCCGGTGACCACCGAGGTGAAGAAGGCCTCGTCTTCCGGCGAGTCCGGCAGGTGCACGCTGAGCCCGGACGGCGTCACGACGTCGTGCAGAAAGGATTCCGCCAGCGCGGCGAGCAGGTCTTCCTTGTCGCCGAAATACCGATAGAACACGGCGGACGACTTGCCGGCAGCCGACGTGATGTCGGCCAGCGTGGTACCGTGAAAGCCCCGCTCGGCGAACAGCTTTCGGGCGGCCTGCTCGATGGCCTGCCTGGTCTGGCGGCCCTTGGCGGTCAGCGTGTCCGGGGTGGGCATCAGGCCCGGATCCGGTCACCGGCGCGCAGCAGGGCGCCCGGCAGGTCATGGCCGACAACGGATCTGGCGACCTCGGCGGCGGCGATGGCGGCCTGCAGGTCGACGTCGACCCCGAAGCCGCTGTCGCGCAGCAGGTACACCAGGTCCTCGGTGGCGATATTGCCGGTCGCGCCCGGCGCGAACGGGCAGCCGCCCAGGCCGCCGACTGAGGCGTCCAGCCTCCTCACCCCGGCGCTGACCGCGGCGTAGGCGCTGGCCAGCCCGGAGCCGCGGGTGTTGTGGAAATGCCCGCCCAGCGGCAGGTCGCCGATCACCGGACGCAGTTGGGCGATCAGCGAATTCACCCGCCCGGGGGTGGCAGTGCCGATGGTGTCGGCGATCGACAGGCGGTCGACGCCGCGGTCGCGGGCGGCCGCGGCGATGTCGAGCACCCGCTGCGGGGGAGTGGGGCCTTCGAACGGTGAGTCCCACGCGGTGGCGATGATCACCTCGACGCTGACGCCGGCGTCGTGCGCGATGGCGAGGATCTCGCCGATCTGATCGGTGGCCTGCGCGCTGGTGCGCCCGACGTTGGCCTGGCTGAAGGTGTCGTCGGCGGCCACCACGTACTCGATCGAGCGCAGCCCCGCCGCCACCGCGCGCTTGGCCCCGTTCGGGCTGGCCACCAGCGCGGAGAATTCGATGTCGGGGTAGTCGTGCAGGTGCGCGGCGAGCTCGGCGGCGTCGGCCATCGACGGTACCTTCGACGGCGAGACGAACGCGGTGGCCTCGATCTCGCGCACTCCGGTCGCGGCGACCGCCGCCAGCAGTTCGAGCTTGGCCGCCAACGGGATTGGCGCCTCGATCTGCAGTCCGTCGCGCAGCGATACCTCGCGGATCGCCACCTGGGTGTTCACAGCACCTCCTCGGCCCGCAACGTCTCCAGCTCCTCGGCGGTCCTGCCCAGCAGTCCGATGAAGACGTCGTCGTTGTGCTGTCCCGGCCGCGCGGGCCCGGCGCTGCGGACCCGGCCCGGGGACTCGGAGAGCACCGGCACCACGCCGGGCCCCAGCACGTTTCGCCCGACCCGTTCATCGAAGTGCTCGACCAGCATGCCGCGGGCCCGCAGCTGCGGGTCGTTGACGACCTCGGCGACGGTGTTGATGGGTCCAGCGATCACGCCTGCGGCGCTGAGGGTTTCGATGATCTCACCCGGCCGGCGCTCCGCCGCCCATGCGCCGATGATCCCGTCGAGCTCGTCCTGGTTGCGGCCACGGGCGCCGTGCGTGGCGAACCGGTCGTCGGTGACCAGCTCGGGGCGGCCCATCGCCTTGCACAGCCGGGCGAAGACGGTGTCCTGGTTGGCGGCGATCACCACCCAGGAGCCGTCGGCGCTGCGGTAGATGTTCGACGGCGCGATGCCCTCCAGCCGGGTGCCCGACGGTCCGCGCACCACGCCCCCCGCGTCGTAGTCGGGGATGGTGGATTCCTGGACCGCCAAACAGGATTCGGTCAGCGCGACGTCCACCACCTGGCCGCGCCCGGTGATGCCGCGGCGGTACAACGCTGCCAGCGCCCCCTGGGCGCCGAACATGCCGGCCAGGGTGTCGCCGAGGGATAGCGCCAGCCGGGGCGGCGGGCCGCCGGGGAAGCCGTTGAGGTGCCGCAGCCCGCTTGCCGCCTCGGCCACCGAGGCGTAGCCGGCCTTGTGCGCGTCGGGCCCGGTCTGCCCGTAACCCGAGACCCGGACCAGGATGATGCCCGGGTTGCGGGCGCTGAGCACGTCGTAGCCCAGGTCCCATTTCTCCAGCGTTCCCGGCCGGAAGTTCTCCACGACGATGTCGGATTTCGCGACCAGCTCCAGGAACAGCTCGCGGCCGCGGGGCTTGCGCAGGTCGAGGGTGATCGCTCGCTTGTTGCGCGCGTGCACCGTCCAAAAGACGTGCTGCCCGTCGATCTCGGCCTGGCCCCAGGTGCGCAGCGGGTCCGGGGCGCCGGGGGGCTCGACCTTGATGACGTCGGCGCCCATGTCGCCCAGCAGCCGCCCGGCGAACGGGCCCGCGATCAGCGTGCCGAGTTCGAGCACCCGTACGCCGTCCAGCGGACCGGCTGTCACTCTTTGCTCGCGAAGTCGTGGCGGACCAGCCAGTCGGTAACGATGTCGACGGCCGCGCGCAGCTTGTCGCGCTGGTCGGGGCCCGCGTAATAGTGGGTGGCGCCGGGGATTTCGTGCATTTCCTTATCGTGGTACCCGATCGCCTCGAACAGCCGCCGGGTGTGGCTGGGTGTGCAGGCGTCGTCGGCCAGGTTACCGATCACCAGCGCCGGGACCGCGATGTCGGCCCCGCACGCCACCCCGTCGCCGCGGGCGTCGTCGTAGCTCCACTGCGACAGCCAGCCCCGTAACGTCGAGAAGCGGGCCAGCCCGACCGGGCTCATGTTCACCACCTGAGGATCCCCCAGGTAGCAGGTTCCCGGGGTGCGTTCGTTGGGATCCACGGTCGGGTCCAGCCAGCGCGGGTCCGCCATGGTGCCGTGCACCACGAAGCCGAACTCGTCTTCGGGCCGGCCGGCCGCCTTCAACTCGGCGAGCTTGTCCCGGACCCAGGCGGTGATGCGCCGGTTGCGCGCGATCTGCGCCTCGCGATACCGGGCCAGGAACTTCTGGCTGTACGGCGGCTGGTTGGGGTTGTCCGGGTTGTACAGGTCCAGCTCGGGATCGCGCTTGGTGGGGTCGGATTCGTCGAGGATGGACGCGTCGAGCCATTCGGTCAGCGTGCCGTGCCGGCTGATGTGCGCGGCCAGCAGCATGATGCCGTCCGCGGCGGGCAGGTCCAGGGCGGTCAGGTCGGGCCCGTCGCCGGAGGGGCTGGACGTGATGGTCGGGTGCTGGGCCTGCTGTTGATAGAACACCGACAGCGAGCCGCCGCCGCTCCACCCGGCCAGCACCACCTTCGAGTAGCCCAGCCGCTTCTTGGCGTCCTTGATGCACTCGCCGAGGTCCTCCACCACCTTCTCCATCAGCAGCGCCGCGTCGGTGCCGCGGAATCGGCTGTTGCAGTAGATGACGTGGTGGCCGGCGCGGGCCAGCGCGTTGATCATCGGCAGGTAGGCGCCGCCCCCGATCGGGTGCATGAACACCAGCACCGTGTCCGACGACCGCTCCGTCGGCTTGAGCAGATAGCTTTCCAGCACGGTGATCTCGGCCAGGCCGCCATAGACGTCGCGGACGCCGGAATTGTTCTGGAAGGCAACGAGATAGGGGATTCGTTCGTATTCGTGACGGGTCGTCATGCTCAGTGTTGTCCTAGGTCGTTCGCCAGCACCTCGGCCGACGGGGTCAGTCGCCGACGGGTGTCGACGGCGATCACTTGCCAATCGACGCGGGAGTACTCGTCGAACTTGCGGCGCGCCCGTTCCCGCGCCTTCTCCGGTGCGCCGTGGTGAACGCCTTGCGGCGCATGGGAGATCAGGCCGGGCGGCATCGGGATGCCGTACAGCGAGCCGCCGTGGAAGAAGGCGATCTCGTCATAGTCGACGTTGCGGTGATACCACGGGGTGCGCTCGGTGCCTGGGACACCCTCGGCCGGCTTCGGCAGGAAGTTCATCACGTAGACGCCGGTGGCCTGCATGAACAGGTGCACCGTCGGTGGCAGGTGGACGCTGTCGGAGGTGACCACGTTGTAGTCGGCGATGTTGAAGGTGAACGCGAAGTTGTCACCGCGCCAACCCTCGACGTCGAGCGGATTGTGTTGGTAGAACAGCGTTGTCGGGCCGCCATCCCCAACAGGCCGGTGGAGGAGCCGGACCTCGTACTCGTCGCGGCCGTCGTCCTCGACGGGGGCCGGTTCGGGGATGGTGGCCTGCGACGGGTCGAACGGGAAGTGCCGGCCCAGCGGCCCGGGCGGCGGCACCCGGAACTCGTCGGTCGCCTCGATCATGAGCAGCGTCGTCTCGGCGTCGGGAACGTGACGCCAGGTGCAGGCCTTGGGCAGGTAGACCCAGTCGCCTGGGGAGTAGCGCAGTGGCCCGAACTCGGTTTCGAGCAGGCCCGCGCCCTGGTGCACGAAGCACAGCAGGTCGCCGTCGACATGGCGGGCGAAAAACGGCATCGGCTGGGCGCGCCGGCTCAACAGGATTCGGCAGTCGGCGTTGCTGAACATCAGCAGGGGACCGCCGTTGGCGTCGGTGGCGTCGCTCGGCTTCAGCTCTCCGGCCAGCACGTCGACGGGCCGCAGCGGGCCGACGGACCGGTAGGCGGTGGGGTCGTGGCGGCGGTAGAGGTTCGCCGTGCGGCCGGTGAATCCGCCGCGGCCCAGCTCGTCGTCCTTTAGCCCGTCGAGGTCGGCGTGCAGGCGTTGGGGCGTCTTGCCTTTTCGCAAGTGAACGAACGATTCCATCGAATACCCCCGGCTCGGGCGACCTACAAAACTGAAAGTGATATTAGTTTTTGTTTTGCGCCCGCACAAGGGTCCGTGCGTCTTCGTCGACCCTTCAGTGCCGCCGATCAAGCCCGACGAGTCAGTCGCGGACGCGCACCACGACCTTGCCCCTGGCGGTGCGGTTCTCCAGCGACGCGACCGCCGCGGCGGCCTCCTCGAGCGGGTACACCTCCGGATTGGGGGCGGCCAGTTGCCCGGAGCTCAGCAGCTTCTCGAGCCCGGCCCACTGCTCGGCCAGCGCGTTCGGACGCGTGGCCGTCCACGCGCCCCAGCCGACACCGACCACGTCAATGTTGTTGAGCAGCAACCGGTTCACCTTCACGGTCGGGATCTCTCCGCCGGTGAAGCCGACGACCAGCAGCCGCCCACCCGGCGCAAGCGAGCGCAGCGAATCGGTGAACCGGTCACCGCCGACCGGGTCGAGTATCAGGTCGACACCGCGACCGCCGGTGAGTTCCTTGACCGCGTCCTTGAACCCGTCGGCCAGCACGACGTCGGTGGCGCCGGCGGCGGTCGCGACGTCGGCCTTCCCCTCGGTGCTGACGACCGCGATGGTGCGCGACGCCCCGAGCAGCGCGGCCAGCCGCAGCGTCGACGTGCCGATGCCCCCGGCGGCGCCGTGCACCAGGACCGTCTCGCCCTGGGCGAGCCGGCCGCGCACCGTCAGGGCGAAATACACGGTCAGGTCGTTGAACAGGAGTCCGGCGCCGGCCTCGAAGCTCACGTTGTCGGGCAGCTTGAACACCCGGTCGGGCGCCAGGATTGCGACTTCGGCCATGCCGCCGGACAGCATCGTCAGCCCGACGACCCGGTCGCCGGCCCGCACGTGCGCGCCGGCCGGCGCCGAGCGGACCACACCGGCGATCTCCGCGCCCAGCACGAACGGCGGCTCGGGGCGGTACTGATACAGGCCCCGGGTCAGCAACGCGTCGGGGAAGGCGGCACCGGCGGCGTGCACCTCGACGACGACGCCGTCACCCGACGGTTCGTCGACCTCCGCCACCTCGATCGCCTCCGGACCGTCCAACCGAGTCACCCGTGCAGCGCGCATGGTCGCAGAGCCTACTGCCGACTCAGAATCCGCCCGCGACCCGCACCACCGCCCGCCCGGTGAACTTGCCGGCGCGCACCTGATCGAGCACGTCGACCACGTCCTTGACGTCGACGTCGCTGGTGAGCGAGTCGAGATGGCGCGGCCGCAACGAATCGCCCAGCAGCGCCCACAGTTTGCGGCGCCGCCCGATCGGCATCTGCACCGAATCCATTCCCAGCAGCGCGACGCCGCGCAGGATGAACGGCATCACCGTGGTGCGCAGCGCCGGACCACCGGTCAGCCCGCTGGCGGCGACCGCCCCGCCGTAGTCGACCGCGCTGAGCACGTCGGCCAGCGTCGCACCGCCCACGCAATCCACCGCGGCCGCCCAGCGCGCCTTGGCCAACGGCCGCGGCTTGGCGTCGGGATCCTCCGGCAACCGGCCGATAACCTCCGCCGCGCCAAGCTGTTTCAGCAACCCGGCCGCCGCCTCCTTGCCGGTCGAGGCGACCACCCGATAGCCCTTGGCGGCCAGCAGGTCCACGCTGACCGAGCCGACGCCCCCGGAGGCGCCGGTGACCACGACCGACCCGGCGCCGGGCTCAACGCCCCAGTCGATCAGCGCCTGCACGCTCATCGCGGCGGTGAAGCCGGCGGTCCCGATGGCGGCACCCTCGCGCGGGGTCAACGGGCCGAGCGCGACGACCTGGTCGGCTGGCAGTCGCGCGAATTCGGCGTAGCCGCCGTGGTGGCCGGTGCCGATCTGGTAGCCGTGCGCCAGCACCTCCTCACCGACGGCGAAGTCGGGTGAACTCGACTCGACGACCTCGCCGGCCAGGTCGATGCCGGGCACCACGGGGTAGCTGCGCACCACGCCGCCGCCCGGGGTCAGCGCCAGCGCGTCCTTGTAGTTGACGCTCGAATAGAGCACCCGGATGGTGACCTCACCGGGTGGCAGGGCGGAGTGGCTCAAAGCCTCGACCGACGCGGTGATTCGGTCGCCATCTTCGCGAGCGACGAGCGCTTGAAACGTGTCCATGCAATCGACGCTAACCTCACCGTATGGATTCCTTTCCACTCGGTCGCTTTTCGGTCTCCCGGGTGGGCTTCGGCGCGATGCAGTTGCCGGGCCCCAACGTCTTCGGGCCGCCCCGGGATCGCGATGAGGCGTTGGCCGTCCTGCGCCGGGCCGTCGAACTCGGCGTCGACCACATCGACACCGCCCAGTTCTACGGACCCGACGTCGCCAACGAGCTCATCCGCGAGGCGCTCCACCCCTACCCGGAGAACCTGGCGCTGGTGAGCAAGGTCGGCGGCCGGCGCGACGACAAGGGCGCCTGGCTGCCGGTGGACGAACCCGCCGACCTACGCCGCGACATCGAGACCAACCTGCGCACCCTCGGCGTCGACCAACTGGCCGCGGTCAACCTGCGCGTCTTCGAAAGCGGCGAGCCCGATCAGCTGTTCGACGACCAGCTCTCGGTCATGATCGAAGCCCGCGACGCGGGGCTGATCGGCGGGATCGGGCTGAGCAACGTCAACCGCGATCACCTGCTGCGCGCCTTGGAGCGCACCGAAATCGCCTGTGTGCAAAACGCATTCAACCTTCTCGACCGGGAATCGGGGCCCCTGCTCGACGAGTGCACCGCCCGCGGGATCGCGTTCGTGCCGTTCTTCCCGCTCGGGGCCGCGTTCGTCCAGCCGAACCCGGTGCTCACGCACCCGCTGGTGGCCGACACGGCCGAGCGGCTCGGCCGTACGCCGGCGCAGGTCGCGCTGGCGTGGACGTTGAGCGTGGCGCCCAACGTGTTGCTGATCCCCGGCACCTCGTCGGTGCGGCACCTGGAGGAGAACATGGACGTCGCCTCGATCGAACTCGACGACCAGGTGCGCGGACGGCTGGACGCCCTCGCCGGGTAGTCACGCCGAACGTGCACTCAGGGCGGGAAATTCGCCGATTGGCCGCCGTGGTTTCACGTTCGGCGAACCGGGCCTACTTGAGCTCGGCCGACGACAGGCCCAGCAAGCGGCGGGCGACCACCAACTGCTGGATCTGCTGGGTGCCCTCGAAGATGTCCAGGATCTTGGAGTCGCGCGCCCACTTCTCCAGCATCGACTGCTCGGAATAGCCTGCGGTCCCGGCTAATTCGACCGTCTTGAGGGTGACGTCGCTGGCCATCCGGCCGGCCTTGGCCTTGCTCATCGACGCCTCTTTGGAGTTGGGGATCTTGTTGTCGGCCTGCCACGCCGCCCGCAGGGCGAGCAGGTAGGCGGCCTCCCAGTCGGCTTCCATCCGCAAAAACTCGGCCGCCGCGGCGCTCTGCACGTGCGACGGTTTGTCGTAGGAGATGTCCACGCCCGCCTCGGTGAGGATCTTGCGGATTTCCTCGAGGGCTGCTCGGGCGACGCCGATGGCCATGGCCGCCACGATCGGCCGGGTGTTGTCGAAGGTCTCCATCACACCCGAAAAGCCCTTGCCGACTTCGATTTCGGGGTTGCCGAGCAGGTTCTCCTTGGGGATGCGCACGTTGTCGAAGCGGATCGCCGCGGTGTCGGAGCCCTTGATGCCGAGCTTGCGTTCGAGCCGCTCGACCGTCACGCCGGGGTGCTCGCGCGGCACGATGAACGACTTGATGGCCGCGCGCCCCTGCGACTTGTCCAGCGTGGCCCACACCACGATGTGGGTGGCGCGCGAACCGGCGGTGACATAGATCTTCTCGCCGTTGATCACGTACTCGTCGCCGTCCAGCTTGGCGGTGGTCGACACCGCCGCCGAGTCGGAGCCGAACCCCGGCTCGGTGATGGCCATCGCCGCCCATACCTTGCCCAGGCGTTCCAGCTGTTCCTCTGTCGCGACGGCGGAGATGGCCGCGTTGCCCAGGCCCTGGTAGGGCACCGACAACATCATCGCGACGTCACCCCAGCAGGCCTCGAGGGTCTGCAGCAGCGCCGCCATGTTGGCGCCGTTGTGGTTTTGGTCCCGGTCCTTATTCTCGTCGCCCAGGTTGTCGGCGCCGGCGAATTCGATGGATTCCGAGGCGCCCGCGAACAGGTTGTAGAGCGTGTCGAGTTCGACCGGGTAGGCGTGTTCGGCGAGGTCGTACTTGCGGGCGATCGGGCGCATCAGCTCCGCGGCGCCCTGGTGGGTCTTGACGGCCACCGCTTGCAGCTTGCGGGGTAGTTCCAGATTGATTGCCATGGTTGGTCTTTCGGTAGTCCGGATGACGGCTAGATGACGACGACGCCCTCGGCCACGCCGATGGCCCGCAGATCGCGGTACCAGCGCTCGACCGGGTGCTCTTTGGTGAAGCCGTGGCCGCCGAGCAGCTGCACGCCGTCCAGGCCGATCTGCATGCCCTTGTCGGCGCCCAGCCGCTTGGCCAGCGCCGCCTCGCGGAGGAAGGGCAGGCCCTGCTCGGCGCGGGCCGCGCCACGCCAGGTGATCAAGCGCAGGCCGTCCAGCTCGATGGCAATGTTGGCGCACATGAACGCGACCGCCTGGCGATGGGCGATGGGCTCACCGAAGGCCTCGCGCTCCTTCACGTAGGGCACGACGTAGTCGAGCACCGCGTGCGAGGTGCCCACCGCCAGCGCCGCCCAGCCCAGCCGGGCCAGCGCGATCGCCTCCGAGTAGTCGGCGTCGGTGGCCTCCTCCTCGCCGAGGCGGGCGCTCAGCGGCACCGATACCCCGGAGAGCTCCACCTGGCCCAGGGCCGCCGCGCGGATGCCCATGCTCGGATCCGCTTTGACGGCAAGGCCTTTGGTCGACGACTCCACGACGAACAAAGCCGGCTTGCCGTTCAGCTGCGCGCCGATGATGAACAGTTCGGCGTCGGCAGCCGCCGGAACCAACGACTTCACGCCGTCGAGGCGGTAGCCGCTCGGGGTGCGCACCGCAGTCGTCTTCAGCATGGTGGGGTCGAACAGCGGTTGCGGCTCGGCGATGGCGACGCAGGCCTGCGGAACGTTCTCGCCGGCGAACTCGTGCAAATAGGTTGCCTGCTGGTCCGCGCTGCCCCAATGGGTTAGCGCGGCTGCCACCCCCCCGGGGGCCAGGATCGGCAGGGCCAGGCCCATGTCGCCGTAGGCGAGCGCCTCGGCCGCCAGCACGTTGGTCACGCTGGAGCGGTGGGCGGCGATGCCGTCGAAGTCCTCGGGGATGTTGATCGCGGTGATGCCCAGCTCCGCGGCTTTGGCGATCAGGTCGGCCGGGTAGGTCGCGGCCTCGTCGGCCTCGGGCGCCGCCGGCCGCAACACCTCCTCGGCGAATTCGGTGAGGGTCTCGACGATCATCTTCTGGTCGTCGTCGGGCGTCAGGTCGAAATAGTCCTTGCCGCTCGACTTCAGCCGGGTCGGTCCGCTGCGCAGGTTCTGCACGCGCTTGAACTGCCGGGAGGCGGCGGCCGCGGTGGAGAATACGGTCTTCGTGCCGTACTGCAGCCCCCGGTTGACCGGGTCGCGCAGGCGGTATTTGTCCAGGAACTCCTGGCCCATGAGCGGGGTGAGCAGCGCGATGGCGATGTCGACGCCGGTGCGCTTGTGGTGTTGTAACCCGACCGCGCTCTCGTGGTCTTTCCGTTTGCGACCGGAGCGGGCGGATTTCGAAGTCTTTGGTGAACCGGAACGACTGTCGGTCATCTGGGCGCCTCTGTTGTTGGGGCAGTGCGGATAGGCCTATCTTACTCCGGAGTAAGATCACAGAGAACACTTGTTAACTAATTCACAGCGCCGGTATCCAGGCTGCGCAGAACGTGGGCATGCAGCGGCCCGTTCGTCGCCACGGCGCTGCCGCGGTGCGGTCCCGGCACGCCGTCCAGGCCGGTCATCGTCCCGCCCGCCTCGCGGACCAGGATGTCGAGCGCGGCCAGGTCCCAGACCGAGACCTCGGGTTCGGCGGCGATGTCGACGGCCCCCTCGGCCACCAGGCAATAGGAGAGGAAGTCGCCGAAGGCGCGTACCCGCCAGACGGCGTCGGTCAGCGCGATGAAGCGGTCCCGCAGACCGCGGTCCGCCCAGCCGGACAGGCTGGAGAACGACAGACTGGCCGAATCCAGTTGCGCCACTGAGGAAACCGATAGCCGCCGCGGCGCCGCGCCGTCGACGCCGACGAAGGCGCCCTGGCCGCGCGCCCCCCACCAACGCCGCCGCAGCGCGGGGGCGCTGACGACGCCCACGGTGGGCACACCGTCTTCGAGCAGCGCGATCAAGCTGGCCCACACCGGCACGCCCCGCACGAAGTTCTTCGTGCCGTCGATGGGGTCGATGATCCACTGCCGTCCGGTGAAAGCGGTGGTCCCGCCGAACTCCTCGCCGACGACGCTGTCGTCCGGCCGTTCACGGCCCAGCGCCTCGCGCAGCTCGGTCTCCACCCCGCGATCGGCGTCGGTGACCGGGGTCAGGTCGGGTTTGGTGTCAACGCGCAGGTCGAGGGCGCCGAAGCGGGCCGACGTCAGCGCGTCCGCGCGGTCGGCCAGCGCCAGCGCCAATGTCACATCGTCCCGACTCATGACGCAGTCCTATCACGGCTCTACCATGGCGGCGTGTGGGAATTCGGAGTCCTGATCCTGCTGCTGGCCGTGTTGGCGGTCGCCCTCGCCCAGCGGTTCGGGCCGCGCGGCCCCCGCGGCGAGCTGCTGAACGGCACGCTGCTGGTGACCGGCGTCAGCCCGCGGCCCGAGGCCACCGGTGAGCAGTTCGTCACCATCGCCGGCGTGATCAACGGGCCCACCGTCAGTGAGCACGCGGTGTATCAGCGCATGGCGGTCGATGCCGACAACTGGCCGACCATGGGCCAGTTGTTCCCGGTGGTGTATTCGCCGAAGAATCCGGACAACTGGAGGTTCGCGCCGTCCGAGCCGCCGCCGGTCTAGCGCCGGTCAGCCGGCCGCGGGCGGGCGTGCCATCACCGTGATCCGCACGCCGTAGCGCGGCACCACCATCGCCGCCCGCGAGACTCTCATCCCCGGTAGCCCGGGCACCCCGGCCGTCGTCGTTCGCGCCAGCGCCTCGGTCGTCGGCGCGGCGGACAATCCACCGACCGGCAACTGGACGCCGGGGTTGCCGGTCGCGGACGCCCAGCCGGCGGGCACCGACATCGCTCCGATCCTTCCGGCGCTGGCGAGTACCGCCCGAAGGCCGCCCCCCGGGCCCGACGCGGCACCGCTCAGCGCGGGCGCGGCGGGCACCGCGGCCGGAGCCGCCCCGAGGTTCGGCAAAATGCCTAAGTTCTTGTCGGCCTGGATGATTCCCGCGGGAAACCCTTCCGAATTCAAAAGCGCGTTGAACGTGGTCTGGACGCCCTGGATGGTGTCGAGTATCCGGAAAAGTTGCGACGACGGGCCGGGCGCCGCGGGGGTCACCACCTGCGAGCCCGTGCCTGAGTTCGAGGCGCCGGCGGTGGCTTGCGCGACGGCCGCCTGCTGGGCGGGCACCCCACCCGGGTCGGTCGTCTGCCGTGGGGAGGAGAACGGCGAAAACTGCACCGCGGCAGCCGAACTGGCGCAGTAGCTGTACATCGCGGCGGCATCCTGAGCCCAATACTCGGCGTATTGCGCCTCGGTGGCGGCGATCGCGGCGGTGTTCTGGCCGAAGAAGTTCGTCGCTATCAGCATTGCCAATTGGCTGCGGTTGGCCGCGATCGCGGGTGGCGGCACCGTCATGGCATGCGCCAGCTCGTAAGCCGCCGCGGCCGCCCGGGCGTGCGTCGCCGCCTGCTGGGCCCGTTCGGCGGTGGAATGCAGCCAAGCCACATGGGGCGCCGCGCTGGCCGCCATGGCCTGGGAGGCGGGCCCGTACCAGTGCAACCCCGTCAGCCCGGACAGCACCGACTCGTAGACGGCGGCCGTGATGCTCAACTCCGCCGACAGCGAGTCCCAGCTCCCGGCGGCGGCCAGCAACGAGCCGGACCCCGGGCCGGCGTACATCCGGCCGGAGTTCACCTCCGGTGGCAGAAGGCCGAAATCCATTGTGTTACAGCCCTATGAGCGAGTACAACGAAACTGCCTGCGGCGAACGGTTCGTGCTATGTCCGACGGCAGTTGGCGGATTGGCGGCACGTCACCCGGCGGCCGGCGGGCGGGGGATCACGGTGAGCCGCATCCCGTAGCGGGGCGGTGCGCCGACGCCGACGGAGCGCGAGGCGCCGCTGCCCGGCATGCCCGGATAGCCGGGGTACCCGGACGCCACCGGCTCCTCGGTCCCGGGCAGCGTGGTGAAGCCGGCGGGCGATAGCGGCGATATATGGGTGCTCGTCGGTGCCGACCAGCTTGCGGGCACCGACATCGGCCCGATCGAGCCGGCGTGCGAGAGCGTCGCGGTGATGTTGCCCAGGCCCCCGCCCAGGCCCGCCGTCGCGCCGCGAAACGCGGGCGCCGCGATGGCGGGGGCGAGATTGGCGGCCGCCGCCCCGGGCTTGGCGAGGATGCCCAGATTGTTCTCGGCCCCAATGATTCCCGATACGAACTGCTCCATGTTGTAGGGAGCGCTGAAGCCGACGCCCGTGCCCTGAATGAGGTCGAGGACCCGGAAGGCGTTGTTATTGTTGGCGGCAGCCAGCGGAGCAGCGCCGACTCCCGACTGCGGGTTCGGCGCCGAAAGCTGGCTGGCTTGCGGTGAGAACGACTGCGCCACAGCCTTGTTGGCGGCCGTCCTGGCGCTGGCCGTGGCCACCGCGGCGTTCTGGGCGCCAACCCCGGACTCGTTGGTGGATTTGTTCGCGGCGGTGAACTTCGGCAACCGCGTCGCCGCCGCCGAGGAGGCGGCGTAACCGGACATCGCGGCGGTGTCCTGAGCCCAGAAATCGGCGTATTGCGCCTCGACGGCCGCGATGGCCGCGGTGTTCTGGCCGACGATGTTCGTCGCCACCAGCGACGCCAGCAGGGTGCGGTTGGCGGCGACCACCGGGGGCGGCACCGTCATCGCGTACGCCTGCTCGTACGCCGCCACGGCCGTTCGCGCCTGCATGGCGGTTTGTTGCGTCTGCTCGGCGGTCGCCTGCAACCACGCCAGGTAGCGGGCGGCCGCGAACGCCATCGCGTCAGCCGCCGAGCCGCGCCACTGCAGGCCCAGGCTCAAGAGCACCGATTCGTACGACGCGGCGGTGGAGGCCAGCTCGGCCGACAACGCGTCCCAGCTTCCCGCGGAGGCCAGCAACGAGGCCGGCCCGGGCCCGGCGTACATCCGGGCGGAGTTGATTTCCGGTGGAAGAAAAGCCCAATCCATGATGTCCCATCCCTGTGAAGGCAAACGTGAATAACGCCGGGGCTGAACGCATCGGCGTTGGTTGGCAAAAATCTGTTGGCCGCTTCCACACCGCTTTGCCGGTCGGCAAAGCTCACCCCGGGTGACTGGGCGGCCGAGCGCGAGCGCTCACGTGCTGTCTAGCGGGCAGCGTGGCGCTTATCGAGTTGGCGGACCGTGCGCACAGGGCATCGCAATGGATCCTTCGATGGTCGGGCAATTCAAAGGTCGCAGGCGTGGACGGCGCTTGCGGGGTTTTGCGGCTATTCCGGCGGCAGCCAGACAGAATTAAGGCGTAGTTTGCCGTTAGTTCATCTTTTGTTAACCGGGCCCGCGTGCCCCGATGCCGGCAGGAAAACACGAAACCCGCTGCGGGACTTGCCAATCCGCCGCCGCGCGGGCGCCTGCGGCGCGCGTTGTTGGGCACGTGTCAAGCAGCACGCAGGGGCGCTCAGCCGTGGCTGATCCGCAGCAGCTCTTCCAGGTTGGGCAGCTTCACCCGCGGCCGCCCGTGCGGCTCACCGGCGGCCCGCTCGTGGCGGTCGATGATCTCCCAGTGCTCGGAGGTGACCAGCTTGGGCTGGCGTGCGGCCAGCCAGTCGGCCAGTTGGGCGGCGTGGTCGTCGGGGAAATCCGCCAACTCGCCCTTCGCGCGCTCCAAGTCGGCCAGCACGGTGTCGACGGTCTCCTGGGAGTCCTTCTTGTTCGTGCCGATGACGCCGGTCGGCCCGCGCTTGATCCATCCGGCGACGTATTCGTTGCGGCTGCCCTCCACCCGGCCGGCGGTGTTCGGGATGGTCGCGGTCTTCTCGTCGAACGGCAGCCCCGGCGTTGGCATGCCGCGGTAGCCGACCGACCGCACGACGAGCTGAACCGGCAGCTCCTCGCGCTCGCCGGTGTCCTTGGCCGACACCCGGCCGCTCTCGTCGGTGACAAGCTCGTTGCGGCCCAGCACGATGCTCTCCACCTTGCCGTCGCCCTTGATCTCGATGGGAGAGGTCATGAACCGGAACACGATTCGACGGTGGTTGGGCCTCGGGGCACGCCCGGCGTAACCGCGCAACACCTTGATGTTCAGCTTCGTCGTCTTGTCCGCGGCGGCCTCGTCCTCCTCGGTGATGCCCTCCAGCTGCGCCGGATCGACGATCACGTCGACGCCTTCCAGATCCGCCAGCTCGCGCAATTCCAGTGTGGTGAACGCCGTCTGCAGCGGCCCCCGCCGCCCGATGATCACCACTTCCTCCACGCCACACGGCCGCAGCGAGTCCAGGGCATGGTCGGCGATATCGGTGCGTGCGAGCACATCGGGATCGGTCACCAGGATGCGGGCGACGTCGAGGGCGACGTTGCCGTTGCCGACGACGACCGCGCGGGCGCCGGACAAATCGGGGCCGGGTTCTTGGAAATGCGGGTGCGCGTTGTACCAGCCCACGAATTCGACGGCGGCCATGCTGCCGGGCAGGTCCTCGCCGGGAATCTTCAACGACCGGTCGGATTGCGCCCCGATGGCGTAGATCACCGCGTCATAGCGGTCACACAGCTCACCGGGATGCACGTGTTCACCGACCACCACGTTGCCGAAGAAGCGGAAGCGGGGATCTTCGGCGGTCTTTTCGAACTGCTTGCTGATCGACTTGATCTTGGGGTGGTCGGGCGCGACGCCGGAGCGCACCAGCCCCCACGGGGTGGGCAGCATTTCCAGCATGTCGACGGCGACGTCGAGACCTTCGGCCGCATCGGCGGCCTTGAGCAGGGATGAAGCGGCGAAGAATCCCGACGGTCCGGAGCCGACGATTGCAACGTGGTAGGGGCGCATACTCGACCTTCTATTCGTGCCCGGTTAGCGCGCGGGGGGCTGCGGGCGCGCGGCGCGGGGTGCACATGACCGTGACTCGATGCTAAACGCATGACCGCTGGTCGTGGCCCGAGCACTCGCCGGGAGCCGGGGTCCCCGGTGGGTCCCGGTAACGTGGTCCGCTGTGGAACCCGACCGTCAAGCCGATATCGCCGCCCTTGACTCCACCCTGACCACGGTGGAGCGGGTGCTCGACGTTGACGGTTTGCGCAGCCGGATCGAGAAGCTCGAACACGAGGCGTCGGATCCCAAATTGTGGGATGACCAGAGCAACGCGCAGCGGGTGACCAGCCAGTTGTCCCACGCCCAGGGCGAGCTGCGTCGCATCGAAGAGCTGCGGCAGCGGCTCGACGACCTTCCCGTCCTGTACGAGCTGGCGGCCGAGTTGGGGGCCGCCCACGCGCTGGCCGAGGCGGACGCCGAGCTGAAGGCGCTGCGCGCGGATATAGAGGCCACCGAGGTGCGCACGCTGCTCTCGGGTGAGTACGACGAGCGCGAGGCGTTGGTCACCATCCGCTCCGGCGCAGGCGGGGTGGACGCCGCCGACTGGGCCGAGATGCTGATGCGCATGTATATGCGGTGGGCCGAGCAACACAAGTATCCCGTCGAGGTGTTCGACACCTCCTACGCCGAAGAGGCGGGCATCAAGAGCGCGACGTTCGCGGTGCACGCCCCGTTCGCGTACGGCACGTTGTCGGTCGAGCAGGGCACCCATCGGCTGGTGCGGATCAGCCCATTCGACAACCAAAGCCGACGTCAGACGTCGTTCGCCGAAGTCGAGGTTCTTCCTGTGGTGGAGACCACCGATCACATCGACATACCGGAAGGCGATGTGCGCGTTGACGTTTACCGTTCCAGCGGCCCGGGCGGGCAGTCGGTGAACACCACCGACTCGGCGGTTCGTTTAACCCACATCCCAACGGGTATCGTCGTGACTTGCCAGAACGAAAAATCGCAACTGCAGAACAAGATCTCAGCGATGCGCGTGCTTCAGGCAAAGTTGTTGGAGCGCAAGCGTTCCGAAGAACGCGCGGAGCTGGACGCGTTGAAAGGCGAAGGCGGCAGTTCGTGGGGCAACCAGATGCGCTCCTACGTCCTGCATCCCTATCAGATGGTCAAGGACCTGCGGACCGAGTACGAGGTCGGCAATCCGGCGGCCGTCCTGGATGGGGACATCGACGGGTTCCTGGAAGCGGGAATCCGCTGGCGCAACCGAAAAGATGACGACTAACACAACTCTTCAGGCCACGACCGCCTCGGTGCAGGCGCTCGGTTGGCACGAATTTTGGCGTGGCCAGATCGGTCAATGGATCATCACGCGCGGTCTGCGGATCGTCATGGTGCTGATCGTGGCGGTGCTGGCGGCCCGATTCGTCAACTGGGTGGCTCAACAGGTGACCCGTCAACTCAACCTGGGCTTCGCCGAGAGCGACGCGCTGGTGCGCTCGGAAGCCACCAAGCACCGTCAGGCGATGGCCTCGGTGATCTCCTGGGTGTCGGTGGTCCTCATCGGCATCTGGGTGATGATGCAGATCGCCAGCGTGCTGCAGTTTTCGGTCGGGGGACTGGTCGCGCCGGCCACCGTGGTCGGCGCCGCCCTGGGTTTCGGCGCGCAGCAGCTGGTGCGGGACCTGCTCTCGGGGTTCTTCATCCTCGCCGAGCGCCAGTACGGCTTCGGTGATCTGGTCACCCTCACCGTCGTCTCCTCGACGGAGGCCAGCGGCACGGTCGAGAACGTGACGTTGCGGGTGACGCGACTGCGCTCACCGGACGGCGAGGTGTTGACCATTCCGAACGGGCAGATCGTCAAGGTGGTCAATCTGTCCAAGGACTGGGCCCGCGCGGTGGTCGACATCCCGGTGTCCACCAGCGCGGACCTGAACCGGGTCAACGAGGTCTTGCACCAGGAGTGCGACCGCGCGATGGACAACCCGGGGCTGGGGGAACTGCTGTTGGATGCGCCCACTGTGATGGGTGTGGAGAGCATCGAGGTCGACACCGTCACCCTTCGCCTGGTGGCCCGCACGCTGCCCGGCAAGCAGTTCGAGGCCGGGCGGCAGCTGCGCGTCCTGGTCATCCGAGCGCTGGCCCGCGTCGGCATCGTGACGTCGGCGGACGCGACCGTGGGCCTGGTCGAGGACCCGTCCGTGCCGGCCGCCCAGGCCGCCGAGGGGGTAGCCGGCGATGACGTCCAAGGTGCGGTGCAGAAGCGTTGAAATTGACCCTGAGCGTCTTCGAGAAACGCAGCGAAGACACCGAACATCGCTGGCCGAAATACATGTTCGGCGGGCGGGTCCGCACGTCCACCCTGGTACTGATCATCGCCTTTTTCGCGGTGTGGTGGGTCTACGACACGTACCGCCCCGAAGCGGCGCCCAAGCCGCCGGCGCAGCAAGTGGTGCCGCCGGGCTTCGTGCCCGACCCCAACTACACCTGGGTGCCCCGCAGCCGCGTGCAGGAGCCGCCGGCCACCACGCACCCGCCGACCCCGACGAGCACGCCGCCGCCCCCGCCCCCGCCACCGCCGGTGACGACGACCACCACGACGCCGCCGTTGCAGCTCCCGCAGCTGCCCTGCCTGCTGCCGGCGCCCTTCTGTCCGCCCAGCACAAGCCCGCCCACACCGCCGCCCCCGCTCCCGCAGCCGGGGCCCGGACCGGCGCCCAGTTCGCCGCTGCCAGCCAGTTGACTTGGCTTGCCAGCGAAAATCACGGCTACACTGGCGTGCCGTGATGATCACCCTCGACCATGTCAGCAAGAAGTACAAAGCGTCGGCGCGTCCGGCGTTGGAGGACGTCAGCGTCAAAATCGACAAGGGTGAATTCGTCTTCCTGATCGGCCCGTCGGGCTCCGGTAAGTCGACGTTCATGCGGCTGCTGCTCGGCGAGGAGAACCCGACCTCCGGCGACATCCGGGTGTCGAAGTTTCACGTCAACAAGCTGCGCGGGCGTCACGTCCCGAAGCTGCGCCAGGTGATCGGGACCGTCTTTCAGGACTTCCGGCTGCTGCAGCAGAAGACCGTGTACGAGAACGTCGCGTTCGCGCTGGAGGTGATCGGTCGGCGGACCGACGCGATCAACCGGGTGGTGCCCGAGGTGCTGGAAACCGTCGGCCTGTCCGGCAAGGCCAACCGGCTGCCGCACGAGTTGTCCGGTGGCGAGCAGCAACGCGTGGCGATCGCCCGCGCCTACGTGAACCGGCCCCTGGTTCTCTTGGCCGACGAGCCGACTGGCAATCTCGACCCAGACACCAGTAAGGACATCATGGATTTGTTGGAGCGGATCAACCGCACGGGGACGACGGTGCTGATGGCGACGCATGACCACCACATCGTCGACTCGATGCGTCAGCGCGTCGTGGAGCTGTCCTTGGGGCGGCTGGTTCGCGACGAGCAGCGCGGCATCTATGGGATGGACCGCTAAGTGCGCTTTGGCTTCCTGTTCAACGAGGTCCTGACCGGCCTTCGTCGCAACGTCACGATGACGGCCGCGATGATCCTGACCACGGCGATCTCCATCGGGCTGTTCGGCGGTGGCCTGCTGGTGGTCCGGTTGGCCGACAACTCGCGCGAGATCTACCTCGATCGCGTCGAGACGCAGGTGTTCCTCACCGACGACATCTCCGCCAACGACGCGACCTGCGCGTCGGGTCCGTGTAAAGCGCTGCGGGACAAGATCGATGCGCGCCAAGACGTCAAGTCGGTGCGCTTCGTCAACCGGCAGGACGCGTACAACGACGCGATCAAGAAGTTCCCGGAGTTCAAAGACGTCGCGGGCAAGGAATCGTTTCCCGCGTCGTTCATCGTCAAGCTGAACAACCCCGAACAGCACGCGGAGTTCGACGCCGCGATGCAGGGCCAGCCCGGCGTGCGCAGCATCCTCAACGAAAAGGATTTGATCGACCGGCTATTCGCGGTCCTCGACGGGCTGCGTAACGCCGCGTTCGCCGTCGCCCTGGTGCAGGCCGTCGGCGCAATTCTGCTGATTGCCAACATGGTCCAGGTCGCCGCCTATACGCGACGCACCGAGATCGGGATCATGCGGCTGGTCGGCGCCAGCCGCTGGTACACCCAGCTGCCCTTCCTGCTGGAGGCGATGCTGGCCGCGACCATCGGTGTGGCCATCGCGGTGGTCGGCTTGGTTCTGGTGCGGGCGTGGTTCCTGGACAACGCGCTGAGCCAGTTCTACCAAGCACATTTGATCGCCAAGGTCGACTACGCCGACATCCTCTACATCTCGCCGTGGCTGTTCCTGCTCGGCGTGTCGATGGCCGGCCTAACCTCCTACGCCACGCTGCGCCTCTACATCCGGCGGTAGCTATGGCGAAAGATCCCGGCCGGGGGAAGGCGGCGGGCGACAAGCGCGGCAGCAAACGAATCGTCGCCACCAATCGCAAAGCGCGGCACAACTATTCAATTCTCGAAGAGTTCGAGGCCGGGGTGGCGTTACAGGGCACCGAGGTGAAGAGTCTGCGCGAGGGCAATGCGTCGCTGGCCGACGCTTTCGCAACCGTCGACGACGGCGAAGTGTGGTTGCGCAACTTGTACATTCCGGAGTATCAGCACGGTAGCTGGACCAACCATGAGCCACGTCGCAATCGAAAGTTGTTGTTACATAGGCAACAAATCGACCGCCTGGTGGGAAAGATACGAGATGGTAACCTCGCCCTCGTGCCGATGTCTCTGTATTTCTCCGAGGGGAAGGTCAAGGTCGAGCTCGCGTTAGCGCGCGGCAAGCGAGCGCACGACAAACGACAGGACATGGCCCGGCGCGATGCCCAGCGCGAAGTGGTCCGTGAATTGGGTCGCCGAGCCAAGGGCATGAACTGATCGGGGCGGCTTACGCCCAGCTGTCGGCCGTTACGTACGGTGTCAGCGACTTCGTGGGCGGTGTGGCAGCTCGACGGGTAGCGGCGCTGCGCGTGATGCTGGTGGTCTATCCGATCGAGACGTTCTTGTTGGCGGCGATGGCCCTCGCCGTGGGCGGCCCGATTTCGCGCGGCGCCATCTTCTGGGGCGCCCTCTACGGCGTCGGGATGGCGGTCGGCATGTGGGCCTTCTTCGCGGCGCTGGGCGCCGGGCCCATCTCGGTGGTGTCACCGTTGGCGGCCGTCCTCAACGCCGCCGTGCCGGTGGCGGTCGGGGTGGCGCTGGGGGAGCGGCCGGGGCCGGGGGCGTCGGTGGGCGTCGTATTGGCGCTCGTCGCCGTCATGCTGGTGAGCCGCGAGGCGACCGCCCAAGGGGTCACGCCGTATCGCTTCACCCCCAAGGTGGCGTGGCTCACGCTGCTGGCCGGCTCGGCGATGGGGCTGAATCTGGTGTTTCTGCATCAGGCGCCGCACGCGTGCAAGCTGTGGCCCCTGGTCTTCGCCCGGCTCTCGGCCACCGTGGTGATCTTCGTGATGGCCGCGGCCAGCGACAACCTGCGCGCCCCGCGCGGCAAGCCGATGAAGCTGGCCTGGGCCGTCGCACTGCTGGACATCTGCGCCAACGTGACCATGCTGCTGGCGCTGCACACGTGGTTGCTCTCGCTGGCCAGCATCCTGATCTCGCTATACCCGGCGGCCACCGTGGTGCTGGCCATGATCGTGCTGCGCGAGCGGCTGACCCGCTGGCAGGGGTTCGGCATGGTGATGGCCATGGGGTCGGTGGCCATGATCGCCGCCAGCTGAGGCTGCGCCTGTCGATTCGGCGTCCGATCGGCCTACTATCCGGTAATGGCCGATCGCCCCGTCACCAAGCTCGACAAGTCCGAGGTACTCGCCGGTCTGTTCGCGGTGTGGGACGACATCGCCGCGCTGCTGGGCGGGTTGCCGGAAGCCGAATGGCAGGCGGCCAGCCCGCTGCCGGGCTGGGACGTCAAGGCGCTGGTAGCGCACATGATCGGTACCGAATCCTTCCTCGCCGGCGTCCCCGCGCCCCAGCCGGACATCGACGTCTCGACCCTCGACCATGTCCGCAACGACATCGGCGTGATGAACGAGTGCTGGGTCCGCTACCTCAGCGCCGAAGCCGGCGCGGATGTCATCAAGCGGTTCAAGGACATCACCGACGAGCGGCGCAAGGCGCTGACGGAGATGTCCGCGCAGGACTGGGACGCGGCGACGTTGACGCCGGTCGGCCCGGAGAGCTACGGGCGGTTCATGCGCGTCCGGGTGTTCGACTGCTGGATGCACGAGCAGGACATCCGCGAGGCGCTGCGGTGGCCGCCGTCCGACGATCAGCTGGTCGGGCCCGCGGCGGAGCTCTCCCTCGACGAGATCGAAGCCACGATGGGCTACGTGGTCGGCAAGCGCGCCAAAGCGCCCGAGGGTTCCCGGGTGCTGTTCGATCTGACCGGGCCGCTGTCGCGCAGCATCCGCGTCGCCGTCGACGGGCGGGCCCAAGTGGTCGACGACTTCGGTGGTCAGGAGCCGACGGTGACCATCCGGCTGGACGGGCTGCAGTTCACCAGGCTCGCGGGCGGGCGGCCGATGTGCCCCACCCGCGCGCAGAGCGTTGAGCTGGGCGGTAACGAGGACGTCGCCGCCCAGGTCGTCGAGCACCTCAATTTCGTGATCTGATCGCAGCGCCGGAGCGGAAGATAACGTCGTTGCCGCGCGTTGATAGCGGCGTACCATGGATTGTCCTGCCGAAAGTCGGCGGGGATGCGAGGGGCTGAACGGTTTCGACTTCGCGCATCGAATCAAGGGAAGCGTGCCGGTGCAGGCAAGAGACCACCGTAAGCGTCGTTGCAACCAATTAAGCGCCGATTCACATCAGCGCGACTACGCTCTCGCTGCCTAAGCGACAGCTAGTCCGTCAGACCGGGAAAGCCCTCGACCCGGAGCCTGGCGTCAGCTAGAGGGATCCACCGATGGGTTCGGTCGCGGGACTCATCGGGACACCAACAGCGACTGGGATCGTCATCCTGGCTGGTTCGCGTGACCAGGAGATCCGAGTAGAGGCATAGCGGACTGCGCACGGAGAAGTCTTGAGGGAATGCCGTAGGACCCGGGTTCGATTCCCGGCAGCTCCACCAAAGAGTTAGCGGTGAACGATCAGGCCAGGGCGCGCTTCGCGCCCTGGCCTGATCGCTTTGTGGGCTCATTATCAGCACATCCTGATAGGACGTCGTCCATCTTCGGCACGCCATCGAGGTCATCGGGGAACAGGTGGCCGTATTGATCTTGGGTCGTCGTGGCCGTCTTGCCCGAGCTGGGCTTGCACCATCTTGATGGTGTCACCGCTGGCGATCATCCACGACGCCGCCGTCTGGCGTAGCTCGTGGACGGCGACGCGATGAAACTTCGCGTCGGCTGCCTGGCAGCGTTTGACCGCTGCGCCGAATCGAGCATGCGTGCAGGCGCGCCCCCACGTCAGCGGTCACTGCAAGCCGTTTACGCGCGTGCCGCGAGAGGCGAGGGCCCCAAGCTCGCCAAGGGCTACCTGAAGCAGGTCGAAACGGAAAGGAAATCCGCTCGAAAATCACGCTGATCCGTCCAACTGTCGGCTCAGACGCATACGATGCCGTTCGGCGTGGGTAGCCGTAACGCAACGTCTGAGCATAGGAGGGACCGGGTGTATCTGCGCGAGTTGTTCATCAAGAACAGTGGCCCGATTCGCGAACTGCACCTTGAAATGGCGTTTACGCCAGACGGGTTACCGATACCACATTTGATTGTTGGGCGAAATGGCTCAGGAAAAACAAACCTTCTATCGCTGATGGCCGACGCCTTGATGGAGGGTGCTGCAACGGTTTACAGCGATATTCTCACTCATACAGGTTTCTCCCGGAATTGGTTCAGGATAGTCGGCGTTAAGACGACGAGCTATAACGAACCAGGGAGCTTCTCGATTTTGCGTTTCGAGCATGACGAGCAACAATACCTATACAACGAACATGCGGGATTCACCGCAGAAGAAGTCAAGGCGATGGCGCCTGAGTCCTTACGTGGAATAGTGCATTGGGGCGATGATGACAAAAACGGTAAAGCATTTGCCATGCCGAAAGATGTTGTCAGAGCAGTTTATCAGAATGGGGCACATGCTTTCTTCCCGTCGAGTAGGTCCGAGGCGCCGTTTTGGCTAAATCAACAGTCAATTTTTGAAGACATGTTTGATTCGACGGAACGATACAGTCATAACCTTAACAAGCCGATCTACGTTGAACATGGAGTGGATTCTTTCGCGCAGTGGTTACTGGGAGTATTGACCGAATCGCGAACCCGCGTTAACCCTGTAGCCACGCAGGACAATCCTAACCAGTTTATGCTTAATGCAATGGATGGCGACATACCGCTTTGGGTCGACGCATCGCAGCGATTATCCGCCGCCAATAGACTTCTTCAAGCGATTATGGGTGACCCAGAAGCATATTTCTACTGGGCTGGCCGTAGGCAGCCGCGCAAGGTGGGCGTGGCATCAGGAAATCGAGTGCTGGCAGCCGGCTTGGACGGTTTGTCGGGTGGACAGTCGTCATTGCTTGCAATTTTCGGCACTATTCTGAGGTACGCCGATGTAACGGGGCTGTTGCCTCAGAATGTCACAGGGCTTGTAGTGATCGACGAACTCGACGCGCACATGCATATCGAGCTTCAAACCACTGCGGTTCCGCGGTTAGTCGCGATGTTCCCGCGCGTGCAATTTGTAATATCGAGCCATTCGCCATTTTTTGCGCTTGGCATGGAGAAACGCTTCTCTGAAGAGAGGCTTCGCATCATCGACGTATCAACTGGATTGACGTTGAGCGCCGAGTCCTATGCGGAGTTCGATAGCGCTATGGCAGCGCTCATGGAAACACGCGCATTCGAAGCGGAAATCGGCAAGTCGTTGGCGGCGTCCCAAACACCAGTTGTCTGGCTGGCAGGTGAGACTGACGTGCCTTACTTCAAAACTGCAGCCAAGCTCCTCGGTTACCCACAACTTATCAACTATTTCGAGTGGATTGGTGTTCCCGGTAAAAGCGGGGGCGGAGAATATACTGGAGACGATAATCTTAAGGCAGCTATTAAATTCCTAAAAGCGAATCAACGCTTCACCAGCCGCACCGTCGTTGCTGTATTCGACAACGACGCCAATCAGGTAGATGCTCAATTCGGCAGCGTCCATGTCATTGCATTGGAGAAGATTGAAGGCGCAGCGGTTGAGCCGGGTATAGAAAATTTACTACCCGCCGATGTATTCACTCCGGAGGTACTCCACGACAAAGAGATACCATCTGGCATTGTAGGGAAGCCAAAAATTATTCCTGAAGTGCGAAAGACGCTGCTAGCCGATAAATTGTGCGGCGATGACGCGGACCCGGCGAACTTTCAGAATTTCGAGCCGTACTTGAACCGGATAAACTACATCATCAATCCCGCGACCGACACCGCGCCGCCCCAAGCTCAACCAGAACCGCCGGAGTCAACCTAGTCGATGCCAGAAGCGTTATGCCTGGTCGATCCTGTTGCGCCAGTGTCCAGCAAAGTCCGCAGCTTTGCACTGCTCGGCGGCCAGCGGCGGCGCGCCGCGTCTCCATGTCTGACGCAACGGCTAATGTCCTGACAGGGGTAGGCGTTTGGGGTGACCGATGAAACTGTCCGTGTTGGTGGCCTTGATCATCGTCGTGGTTTTCGGCGGTTTTGATTTCTGGCTGTGGAAGCACTACCACTCTCCGGCTGCGACGCTCGTTGCAGTCGGCGCGCTCGGAGTCGCGTGCTTCGCCCAGTTCCAAGCGTCCAGATCGGCACACAACTCTACGAAGGCAGCTGCACTCGCACATTCGGCTGAGGAGCGCGCTCAGGCGAACGAGGAGCGCGCCAAGTACGGCTGGGTGATCACCGTCCATCCCGACGGGGATCGCTACGTGCTGCGTAATACCGGAACATCGACGGCCCAGGATGTGCGATTCATCAACGTAGACCCTCACACGATGATGTTCTTCGAACAGCACGAGGGTGAAACAGGCCCGACTGTCGCGCCCGGCCATGCAGTGGCGTTCCACGCTCACTTTACTTTCGGAAGTGCCGGCAACGCAGTAGAACTGGATTGGCTGCCCGAAGGTGAAACCGAACGCAAGACGTTCAAAGACGTGCTGGACGCCATACCCAACAAGACATTTGACGAGACAGTTAAGCGGCGTGAAGTCGAACGCGAGGCCGAAGGTGCCATGGATAGGGTGTGGTGCGCCGAAATTCGAAAAACTCTCATAGACCTGGCCGCCGCGTGGGGCGACTACAAAGGCAAAGACACTCCGCAGACGAGGGCACACGTGCAGGGTCTCGTGTCAGCGCTTCCGAGCAACATGGTTCGCGCCATGGGTTTTGAGGTAGACGTGCCGCGTGATTTCTGGGGGAGGCATCAATGGCCGTTTGAGAACTTTGTACAAGATGCCAAGGACAAGAAACTCGTTCGCGAAAACGCACCCATGATCGAACTCATGTGGAATCTGACTTGGGTGCAGATTCCACGAGTGCGTGAAGGCGACCTGTCGCAACCGCCCGATCGGTGGCACCGGCTGGAACACGCGATCCACGGCTACATTGAATTGGTGCGCCACCGCGAGCAGGGCAAGATCGAGTATCGGGACGGCAAGCGTGACCGCGAGCAGCACGAGCGAGCCATGCAGATGTTTGCACAGCACCGAGCTTCGGTAGAGCAGCCCAAGCAACAGCGACAGAACACGCCGGATCAATCATCCGGCAGCACCGGCGATTGAATCGGCAGCCTCAGCGGTGGGCACATTTCGAGCACACTTGCCCGCTATCGAGGGCAATTCTCGTGGATCAAGGTGAATCCCAGTTACCGTCAATCCGCAGGTCAGACCATTCTTGATACCTCAGTCGCAGGTCGTGCGCAGGTGCGAAACGGTTCGATTCCCGGCAGCTCAAAAAAAGGACCGCAGAGATGCGGCCGTTTTTTCTGGTGCAGGTGGGTTCGGTACGAGTGCGAGGAGCGCCGTGGACGGCAAACGACTGCTTCTGCTGATTGCCGTGGCCGGTGTCGCGGGCTTGGCGGCGTGTGGCAACACGACCACCGCACCCGCGGAGCCGCCGTCGATCGCCGGCGAGCCGTTCGGCGAAGTGAATGGAACCCCGGTGACCCGCTACACGCTCACCAACGGGCACGGCATGCGCGTGCGAATCCTGACTTACGGCGGCATCATTCAGTCGATTGAGGTGCCCGACCGCACCGGACATGTCGGGAATGTGGTGCTGGGCTTTGAAACCCTGGACGACTACCTGAACAACACCGGATCCGCCAAGACCTACTTCGGCGCGATCATCGGCCGCTACGGCAACCGGATCGCCAAGGGGGCATTTTCGTTGAACGGCAACGAGTATCACCTGCCGGTCAACAACAACGGCAACAGCCTGCACGGGGGCACCGCGGGCTTCGACACCAAGCTGTGGCGGGCCGGCCAGCAGCACGATGGCGACAGCGTGGGCGTGAAGCTCCAATACGTAAGTCCCGCAGGCGAAATGGGCTATCCCGGGACGCTGACGACAACCGTCACCTACACCCTCAACCAGAAAAACGAACTGCGCATCGACTACCACGCGACCACCGATGCGCCGACCGTGATCAACCTGACCAATCACAGCTACTTCAACCTGGCAGGTGAGGACGCCCTCGACATCTACGACCACAAGGTCACCATCGATGCCGACTACTACACGCCGACCGACCCCACCCAGATCCCGACCGGACAGCTCGCCCCGGTGAAGGGCACACCGTTCGATTTCACCGCACCGACCGCGATCGGCGCGCGTATCACCGCCAATGACCCGCAGCTGTTGCTGGCCCATGGTTACGACCACAACTGGGTGATCAACCGCGGCGACAACGCCGGGCTGGTGCAAGCGGCCAAGGCCGAGGACCCGCGAACGGGGCGCACGCTGACCGTCTCCACGACCGAGCCCGCTGTGCAGTTCTACACGTCCAACTTCATCGAGGGGGCGTTCACGGGCACCAGCGGCCACGTCTACCGGCAGGGCGCGGGATTCACGATGGAGACTCAGCACTACCCGGACTCGCCGAATCACCCGAACTTCCCGACCACGACGCTCAACCCGGGGCAGACCTACGATTCGACAACGGTTTTTTCCTTCGGCACCGCGTAGGCGCCGGCGCCGTATGCACAGGCCAAAGCCCGATTTTCGAGGCGGGCTCGATTCCGGGCAGCCCCACCGGGCGACCGGCGGGTTGGATTATTCCGGCGGTGAGCGGCTTTAATCGTCTTCGCACCGAGAACAAGGAGCCTTCATGACCTATCGCCGACTTGCCTGGGCGCTCGGCGCGGTGGTGGCGGCGGCCGTCGTCATTCCCGTCACCGCCCACGGCGAGCCGCCGACGAAGTGCCTGACCAACACGCAGACGGGCAAGCAGGTCTACGTGCCCTGCGACCTGCTCAACGCCGGCGCCAATTTCCCGCCGGGGCAGCGTTGCCCACCACCGCTCGAGCAGTACCCGAAGGACGTCGCGGACTGGTGTGGCGAAGGGCCGGGCCTCGCGAGTACCACGCCCACGACTCCGACCAGCCCGACGACTCCCACGAGCCCGACGAGCCCGACGAGCACGACGAGCCCGACGAGCACGACGAAGCCGACGAGCACGACAAGCCCCACGAGCTCCGCAACCCCAACGACCACCCCAACGGCCCCCACCACCTCGACGAGCGCACTCAAAACGGCGGGTCCGGGCAACGCCCAGTGACGACGCCCTAACCGGGCGGCGCGGTGACGACGATCGATTCCTGCCCGATCTTCCAGGCCGTCATGAACGTGGCGATGCTGACCTTCGTGTTGGCGTGATCGGCGTAGGGGTCGTTGAGGTGGACGACGTCTTTGTTGGTGTCGATGCCGGTGACCACCAGCAGATGGTCGGCCGAGGTGCGCTGGTCGTTTGAATTCAAGATGGTTCCGGAATTGACCCACGCGATGACCTTGCGGTTGGCGCCCAGGTACTGCTCCAGCGACGGCAGCCCCACCTCTTCGGGGTGCTTGTCGTAGGTCATGTGCGACTTGATGCCGTAGTGGTCGAGCAGCACCACCGTGTCGGCCATGTCGATGCCGCCATTCGGGCCATCGTGAGCCGGGTCGCCGGTCGGCGCGTAAATCGGGCCGTTGCGGATCGACGAGGGCGTGTGCTGCGCCAGCTTGATGATCTGCTGCTCCGTCGGGGAGTGGCCGGTGACCTCCCCAACCACGTCGGCCACGGACGCCAGCCCGCAGTTGTCCTCGTACGACTGCTGCTGCCAGAACTCGGCGGCCGCGTCGGGGTCGCCGTACACGCCGCTGGCAATCGTCCTGGCCCTCGGCGGGTCGGGATAAATGCGGCCGGTACCGGCGGTAGCTGACGTCGCCGCCGCGCGCATCGACGACGGCGCGGCGCTGCACGAAGACAGCGCCGATACGCTCGCGATACCGATACAGGCGGCCACCAGGGCGGTGGGTACCGCGGCCGCGATCCGAGAGTCGAACATGTTGCCTCGCAAAGGCCGGTCGAACTACCGATTGGTCAGCAACGTAGCACCGCCAGCAAACCCGCGCAGCGCAATCAACGCGAACCTCAGTTGCCCGCCTCGATCGCCGCGACGCGCGCCGCCGCGTCGGGCCCGCAGAAGCGCTGCAGGTCCACTCCGCCCGCGGCCAGCAGCTCGTCGATGCGGCGTTTGAGGTCGCCCGAGGACAGGTGCGCGTACAGGTTGGCCCCGGGGCACGAGGTCGACGCCAGGTCCCGATGGCCCGCCAAGGTGGTCGTCGCGACGCGAAAGGTCTGGGCCGCCCAGGCGAACGCGCGGGCCGCCCCGACAAGCTGCGCCTCGGGCACGGACTCCTGGTCGAAGTCGCCCTCGCAGAGAACCAAAAAATGCCCCGTCGTGTCGTAGTCCGTTGCCGTGTCACCCGCGAGCTCGGTGCTGCGCAGCTCGTAGATGTTGCCGTTGCGGTCGACCCCGACGTGATAGGCGATGTCGATCCACCCGTGGTCGTCCTGGTGGTATCGCTGGTCTTGCCGGAGGTGGCTTGGCGCGTTGCGGTTGTCGCCGAGGACCACGGCCTCGTGGTGCAGGGTCATGCGGGTGATGGTGTGACGCCGGCCGCCGGAGCGGGCCGGTCGGGCGCCCCAGGCGTCCCGGCACAACAACAGGGCCGAGCCGGCACTCATCAGGCGGGCATCGGCCGTCGACGTCGCCCGCGCGGCCGCCGCAACGTCCGTCGGTGCCGTCCTCGAGTGGGTGCCGACCACGGCCGCCGCACCGACGCTGCCGGCCAGTCCTAGCAGCTGGCGGCGGCTGACGACGGCCGGCCGACCGCGCGCGGGCTCACACACGCTTCATCACGATACGGTGATCGGCGCCGCCGAACGCCGTGATTGCGTTACCGGGCGAAGCTGTTGGCTCGCAGCTGCATTCGCGACCGAATCGGCACTACGCTTTGCCGTAGGGAGGCGGCGATGGGACGGGCCAGCGGGTTTTGCGTCAGCTCGCTTGGCGGCTTGCCCTTCGGCAGGCGGAAAGCCATCGCCGTCGGAGCCGTCGTGGTCGCGCTGGTGGCGGGTTGCTCGCGCGGCGATACGGCGCACACCGCGTCGAGCATCAGCCCGACGACAACACCGCCGGTCGCGGTGTTTACGCCCCTGCCCGCGGCGCCGGCCAAACCGCCCGATGCCGCAACCGCCGCCGCTTTCGCCAAGGTGTCCAAGCTGATCAACGACGCGATTGCGGCGAACCGGCTGCCCGGCGCGGTGGTCGCCGTCGGGCACGGGGGCCAGGTCGCCTTCGAGCAGGCCTACGGCTCGCGCAAGCTCGCGGGCGAACCCGGACTGGACGGGTCGCCGGCACCCGCGGAGGCGATGACGGAGGACACCGTCTTCGACATGGCGTCATTGACGAAGATCCTCGCCACGACGACCGCCGTCATGCAACTTTACGAACAAGGCAAGTTCAGGCTCGACGATTCCGTCGGGCAATACCTGCCCGACTTCGACACCGGGAACGATCCGCGCCGCGCGACCGTGACCGTTCGCATGCTGCTCACGCACACCTCGGGCGAAACGGGGGACGTCAACCTCGGCGATCCGTGGGGATTGGACGGGGCCGACAAAGCGGAAGGCGTTCACCGCGCACTCACCACGCCGCTGGAGTCCGACCCCGGTCAGGGTTTCCGGTACTCCGATATCAACTTCATCCTGCTCGGTGCGCTGGTCGAGAAGGTCACCGGCGACACCCTGGACGACTACGCCCAACGACACGTGTTCGAACCGTTGGGAATGACCGACACCCGCTACCTTCCCGCGGCCAAAGCATGCGGTCCGCACACGACGATCGGGTCCGCGGTCGCCTGGACCCCCGCGCCGCCCGAGCGGACGCAGGACGCCTGTCCGGCCGGCACGTGGAACGTCAATCTCTTGCCGCGCGTCGCGCCGACCGCTCGTGACGAGGAGGGGCGATCCGATCCGAGCAGGAATCCCGACCTCGACCGCCTGCTGCGGGGCACCGTGCAGGACACGACGGCGCGGCGGATGGGCGGCGTGGCCGGGCATGCCGGCGTGTTCTCGACCGCCCACGATGTGAGCATCTTCGCACAGGCGTTGCTCGACCGGCTGGCGGGCCGTCCAAGCGAATTCCCGCTAGCGCAAGCAACCTTGGAGTTGATGACCACTCCGCAGCAGCCCGGCCACAACGCTCAACAGCTCCAGGCGGCGAACGACGCCGCCCGCGCGGCCATCGCGAAGAGACCGAAGACGGCGGACCCGCTGCTCGCTGCGCGCTATCCGGCGATCGCGGGGCAGGAGCTGCGCGGCCTGGGCTGGGATATCGATTCGCGGCTGTCCATGCCGCGCGGCGTGGTCTTTCCCATCGGCAGTTTCGGCCACACCGGTTTCACCGGAACCTCGGTGTGGCTGGACCCGGACTCGGATACCTACGTCGTTCTGCTGACGAACTCGATTCATGTGCGGGGCAGTCCACCGATTTCGGACCTGCGGGGTCAGGTCGCGACCGCGGCCGCACGGGCGCTGGGTCTCTAGGGCCGCTCGAAGTGTTGGTAGTCGAGGGGACCCGCCCACTCGCCGCCCCACCGCCAGCCGCGATCCGTGAAGGCGCGCACCGCCGGGTCGCCGACGTGTAAGAGGCCCGGGTCGGTGCGGGTGCGGTCCAGGTAGGCGGCCGCGTTCTGCGGTTCGAAATATCCGCTTGCGTAGAGGCAGGGGTTGACAAGCGTGTTGATATCGATGGCCCGCCCGTAAGCGTGGGGAGACCATTCGTCGGTTCCGGGGATGAGCCGGCAGTTGAACGCCGACGTGTTGTTGTCCTCCATCGACAACTCGTCATTGGCGTCCGGGTAATTCTCGACCGTGCGCATCTTCTCGATGGGATAGCCCAGTCGGTAAAGCTGCTCGAAGATCGCGATGACGTCCGGCACGAGGTCTTCGTGGACGATCAACGGGCCCCGGTGGGTCTGGGCGTCGAAACCGATGTAGTCGACCTCGACCCGCCGCAGCTGCGCCGGCTCGACCGGACAACCCGGCCGCCAGGTCGTGCCGAGGTCGGCGGCCGTGACCGGTGCGACTGTGGCACCGGGCGGCGGTGGCGGACTAGACGACGACGCGACGGCCCGCGATGACGGTACGGCGGACGTTGACGGTGAGCCCGCGCGCGGTGGCGCGGGGGTCGTGCATTGCACCAGCGCGACGCAGGCCGCGAGCACGCCGGCCGCCGCGGCGCCCCGCCGCCGCGCCCGGTCTCGCGCGATCCGGAAGTCCAAGAAGCCGCCCCGATGCGATCAGAAACTTTCGAGTAGCCCACTACGCTACTTGCCCCGGTGCCCGCGGCGAACCCTCGAGAGCACGACAAACAACTCGAGCCTTCCGGTGAGGTCATCATGACCACAGTGCACAGTCCCGGCAGCGTCGTGCCGATCCGATTCCGTTGGTGGTCCGCCATCGCGAGCGCCTGCGGGAAGGTGGCATCGATCGGCATCCCGGTCGGCGTGGGCGCGTACCTGTTCACCGATCATTGGGGACGGGCCGATCCGGAGTACCTCTTCACGACGACCTTCAGCAAGAATCCGCAGTTCCTGCGCCAGGGCATACCCCCGTTCCTGAAAAAGGCTTTGACCGAGGCGCTGGACTTCGACCAATGGGTGATTTTGGGCTACTTCCTGATGCTGGTCACCTGCGCCCTTGTCTTCACGGCCCTGGCGTTCTCCAAGTCGGGCAAGAAGCTCAGCCACTACATCCTCGCCGCGGCGTTGGTCGCCGCGTTCGCACACCTACTCGAGGACGCGTTGATCTTCTGCGTGCTGACCAAGCCCGCCGACGGGCTGCTCGGCCGCGTGCCGGACGCCTTCTGGATCTATGCGCCCGCGGCCATGGCAACCGTCAAGTGGTGCGCGCTCGTGTTGGCCGTGACGGCGATACCGGCGGCCGTCTTCGCGATAGTCCGGGTGATCCTGTCGCATCTGCGCATGCGCAGGTACCGCCGGCGACACCACGGCAAGAACTGGTGGGACGACACGTTGTCGCCGCCGGCGATGGACCCGCAGCCGGGTGACGTCGAGGCGGCCTGGCGCCAGGCCTATTACGTCCCCGACGCCGAAGACCTGGCCCTCAAACACGACGGCAGCCCGGTGCCGGCGCCGACGGCACTGTGCCTGTCCGGCGGCGGAATGCGCTCCGCGTGCGTGGCCATGGGCGCGATGCAGAAGCTGGCCGGCCCGCGCGATGACGTCGTGGACGCGTGGCGCCGGGCGCCGGCGCTGGACGAATTCGACTATGTGATCTCGGTGTCCGGTGGTGGCTTCAGCGCCGGCGCGCGGGTGCTCGGCGTCCAAAGCGACGCTTCCGAGGGCAGGGCGGGCGGCGCGATCGCGCCGCTGTCCAAGCGATTCAGCCCTGGCTCAGTCGAATTCGACTCCCTGCGCCGCCGTTGCGACTACATCGCCGACTCACCGCTGGCGCTCCTGCGGGCACTCGCCGAGGTACTCAAGAACCTGTTGGCCTCGCTGCTCATCGTCGCTTCGTCCGCGGTCGTGCTCGGATGGCTGCTGGGCATCTTCGTCAAGTACTTCCCGTTCCGGGCCGTCGTGCCCCGCAGGGGTGGGGTTGCGCCGCATGGCGCCGATTTGCACCAGCAGCTCGATCTCGAAGCGCTTCAGGCCCGCCCGGTGGCGGCGCTGGCGGCGATCGCGATTCCCGTTGCGGCAGTGATCATCTGCATCATCGGAGATCTGGCCTGCGAATGGGCGTCGGCGTCGAAATGGAGCACCGTGGGGCAAGCCGCGTTCGGCTGGCTGGGCCGACGGGCCGCGTTGTTGGCGTTGCTGGTATTCGGCCTCAGCGTCGCCGGCCCGGCACTGATGTGGCTGTGCCTACAGCGCCCCGACAAGGGACCGGTGGGGGCGGTCGGCGGCATCGCGGCCGTCGTGATCCTGCAATATTGGACGACGCTGGTCTCGATGACCTCGAAGAAGGACAGCCTGGTAAATCCCTCCCGGTGGCTCAGATTCGTGCCGTCCGGAGTGCTGCGCATCGCCCTGGTGGTTTTCACGCTGGGCGTGCTGCTGGTCGCGTGGCTGCTGCTGCTCGGCGTTGTCGCCGGCTACGTCTTCAACATGGAGATCGATCAGGAGATCCTGCACCCGGAGCGCAACCGCCAGCCGCTGACTTCCGACGTCCAATGGTTGTACCTGGGTGGCATCGGGCTGTTGGCGTTGCTGCTGAGCAGTTTTGACGTGACCTCGCTGAGCCTGCACCCGTTCTATCGGCAACGGCTGGCGCACACGTTCGCCGTCCGCCGCCTTGGCGGCAGGGCCGTGGAATACAAGCGCAGCGAGGCCACCTGGCTCGACGAATACGGCAAGACGCAAACCGGCGGCCCGAAATTCGTCTTCGCCGCGGCCGCCGCCATCTCCGACGGTGACATCCGCCCGGCGCCCGGGCTCAACGCCGTGTCGTACGTCATGACCGCGGATTACGTTGGGGGACCGGCACTTGGCTGGCTGAAGACCGCCGAACTGCGTCAGGCGTCGCCGCCCCGCATCGAACGCGACCTCACCGTGGAGGCGGCGATGGCGGTGAGCGGAGCGGCCTTCGCCTCGGCGATGGGCAGGCAGAGCAAGGGCGTTCAGTCGCTGCTGGCGCTTTCCGGTGCCCGCCTGGGAACGTGGCTTCCCAACCCGCTGTTCGTGCGGAACGCTCAGCGCAAGGCCGCCGATCCGTCGTTTCCCAAGGCGCTGCCCTCCATGCGGGGAGCCGGGTACTTCTATCGAGAACTCCTGGGGATCAACAAGTTTGACGCCCGACTTGTTCAGGTCACCGACGGTGGGCACTACGAAAACCTCGGTCTGGTCGAGGCCTTGCGCCGGCGGTGCCGACTGATCTACTGCATCGACAGCAGTGGTGACGCTCCTCCGCTGCTGTCCGGCCTGGCAGATGCGATCAGGCTCGCCAGGTTCGAACTCGGCGTCGAGATCACCATGGACAGTGGCGGACCGTTCGGTGTCGAGAATCTCGCGCCGGGGTCCGGCGAGCAGTTCGGCGACAGTCACGCGTTCTGCAGCCTCAACGGCCGCATCAGCAAATGCGCCGTGGCCAGGGGCAGGATCACGTATCCCGACGCGGCCGGGATCAAGACGGCGGAAGCCAGGACCGGATGGCTGATCATCGCCAAAGCCGTGCTGTGGCAGGGGCTTCCCGATTGGGTGTTGACCTACGCCGCGGAGAAGGGCGGCGCGGAGTTCCCCCACGACAACACATCCGATCAATGGTTTTCCGAAGGGCAGTTCGCCGCCTACACGGAGGTCGGTCGCAGCATTGCGATGTGCGCCATGACGGTCCCGTGCGATGATGGCGTCACGACGGCCAACGGCGACGCGCGCGCGCTCCCCGTGCAAGACCTTGCCCCGATCGAGGTGCGCGTACCGGCGGGGGCCTCGTCTTGACGGCCGAGGCGCGAGCGTTTGAAAGACACGACTAGATGGAAGGAATCACCCTGATGAGCACTCGTCCGAAAAAGCTGGTGTGTGCCGCCCTTTTCGGCGCCGCACTGACGCTGATGGCCGGCCCGTTGCAACATCCGGCCGTCGCGCGCGCCGACGTCAACCAAGAGTTCTATAGCTTCTGCATCAAGGACCTCGGCCAGGGCAACGACTACTGTTGCGCGCACGCCGGCGGCGCGGTAAAGGCCGGGGGGTGTGTCGACCCGGCAACGGGGAAGGCCGTATTGGCCGCAGCCTGGGTCAGGGTTGACGCGCCACGATCACGGGGATCTTGGCCTTGTTGACCACCGTCGCCCCGACGGAGCCCAGCAGCATTCCCGGGAACCCGCCGCGGCCGTGGCTGCCCACCACCATCAGTTGCGCCCGTTCCGCCGCCTCGAGGAGCCAGCGCGCCGGCTCACCGATTTCGATCCTGCGGTGGACCGCCACGTGGGGATAGCGTTCGTGCCAACCTGCCAGGCGTTCGGCGAGCGTTTCCTCCTCCTCGGACAGCCGGGCGTCCCATTTGGCGTCTTGGTACGCCCCTTTGAGGGCATAGACGCGTGGGTCGGCCCAGGCGTGGAACGCCATCAAGCCGACACCTCGCCGGGACGCCTCGGCGAACGCGATCGCGGTCGCCGCCTCCGATGCCGTTGAGCCGTCGATGCCCACCAGTACCGGTGCCCGCGCGATGCTGCCGACGAGCGCGTCCTCGTCGTGGATCACGGCGACGGGGCAATGCGCGTGGTACACCAATCCCGAACTCACCGAGCCGAGGACGCTGCGGACCAGGAAGCCGCCGTGCCCCCGATAGCCCACCACGACCATCGCCACCGCCTTGGAGAGGGCGACGAGCGTGGGAATGGTGGCCGAATACAGGACCTGGCTATCGATTTGCGGCGGTCCAGCCTCCGATTCTCGGGCGGCCCTGACCGCCGCCGCGATGCATTCGCGTGCCCGCGTCTCCTGCCAATCGCTGAAGCCGGCCAGAGCGGTGACCTGAAACCACTCGGGCGAGGGGGCGTCGACGACGTGGACCAGGGCCAGCGGCGCATCCCGCAGCGCGGCTGCGCGGGCCGCCCACCGGACGGCGCGCAGCGCCGCTGCCGAGCCGTCGACGCCAACCAAGATCGCGTCAGGTGGTGGCTGCCACATCTCGGCTCGTTTCTGATCGGCTATGTACCCAACGGCAGGATCATCCAGGGCCGCCGCGATTGTCAGGGCCGAAGTGATGCAAGCGGAAGGACCAAAGGCACCGAAGCGACGCCGGCGAATGCCGTTGCTACGCAAGCGGCCCGAAGTGTGTGCAGGTGAGGGCCCCTGAGCCCGTCGAAACATCGGTCCCACTTCGACGTTCGGGGTATAAATGCATTAGCCCGTGACTGCGCGACTGAATCGAGGAGAAGTGTTCAAAAAGCTGCTTCTTGCCCTGACGTTTGTCATCGCGTTGTTCGCTCCCGCCGCGGTGCCGGCCGCCCACGCCGACCCGATCGGCTTCCCGCCGGATTGGCCGTACTACGAAATGCAAACCGAGCAGACCATGTGCAACGCGATGGCGCAGGGTTGGTCCCGCGCCCAGATCGTCGGCGCGATGCAGCAAGCCAACAACCAGGCGGTCACGGGGTTGACTCCCGTTCAGGCCGCCAAGCGCGCCAACATGTGGGTCGACCTGGGGCGGATCAAGTACTGCCCCGGTGCGGTCGCCAGTTAGCTGTTGGCCCAGCGGTTGAATGCGGGCTCCATGTCGGGGCAGAACGCCCCGGCGGCGGCGCCCATGATGTGGCCCGCCTGTACGGACTCATAGCCGTTGCTTGCCACATATCCGTAGATGCTGTCGAAGTCGGTGCCGCCGCGTGCCTGTTGGCAGACGTTGTTGCCGATGTCGATCATTCGCCCCGGATTGTCGTAGGGCACCTGCAGCACGTTGAGCGTGTGCAGGTAGGCGCCGATCGAGATGGGATTGGGGTCGGCGTGGACCGTGGGCGCCAGCGATACCGGCGCGGCCAGCACCAGCGCCGAACTCAACAAAGCCCTCAAGCTCACGGGTGGCTCCCCTCCGTAGGATTTGGTGTTGCTGCGCGCGAATACCTTGCCGCCGTGAACGATTCACGACGAAAGCCAGATCACCCGGGAGCCGCTAGCAGAGCGCGGCGGAAAACCACCCGGCCGCCACGAGCGCGATGACGAGCGCCGCGGTGGTGTGCCCCGTCGTCGCGGCGACGACGACGCCGGTGACCGCGGCGATGAACGCCATGACCACGACGACGGCCAGCAGTATCCGATGTGAACGCACCGCCCCGGTCGCGCGCGGTGCAACGACTACATACTTGCCCGAGCCGTCGGCTACGGCCATGGAACCTCCATCGCGTTGTGACCTCGGATACAAAGAAAGCACAAATGTGCTGTGCATCACAACCAGGCGCGACGAAGTGACTCGACCTCTAGCTGTACTCAGCCATCAGGTTGGTCGCAGTCGGCTGATCGGGGGTAGTCCTGCGAGTGCGCTGTGGCGTCGTTG
>NZ_LZHV01000002.1 GCF_001667275.1 Mycobacterium sp. ACS4054 | reverse complement strand
GCGATGCCTGGTCGGCCGTCGGCGAGTGCGCGATCGAGAAGACCATGTCGGTGGTGGGCACCAAGTCCGCGATGCTGATCATGCGCGAGGCGTACTACGGCACCACGCGGTTCGATGACTTCACCCGCCGGGTGGGCATCACCAAGGCCGCCGCTGCGGCGCGGCTGTCCGAGTTGGTCGAGCTGGGGCTGCTCAAGCGGCAGCCCTACCACGAGCCCGGGCAGCGCCGCCGCGACGAGTACGTGCTCACCGAGGCCGGCATCGACTTCATGCCGGTGGTGTGGGCGATGTTCGAGTGGGGCCGGCGCCACCTGCCGGGGCGGCACCGGCTGCGCCTGACGCACGTCGGCTGCGGCGCCGACGCGGAGGTCCAGATGCGTTGCACCGAAGGCCATCTGGTGCCGCCTGACGAGCTCGGCGTGCGGCTGGCTAAGCCTGATTGAGCGCGGCCAGCAGGCGGCGGGCCGCGGCCACCCGGCGGGCGGCGGGGCCGGACAGGGTGTCGAGCGCGCACTCGGGGTCGGCGGGCGGCCCCATGTGTCCGCAGCCGCGCGGGCAGTCCTCGATCGCCTCGGCGAGATCCGAGAACGCCATCAACACGTCGTCGGGCTCGATGTGGGCCAGGCCGAACGAGCGGATGCCCGGGGTGTCGATCACCCAGCCCGACGTCGCCAGCGGTAGCGCGACCGACTGGGTGGAGGTGTGCCGTCCCCGGCCGATGTCGGTCACCTCGCCGACCGCCCGTTCCGCTTGCGGCACAAGGCGATTCACCAACGTGGACTTGCCGACGCCCGAATGCCCGAGCAGCACGGTGATCTTGCCGTCGAGCA
>NZ_LZHV01000001.1 GCF_001667275.1 Mycobacterium sp. ACS4054 | reverse complement strand
TCACCCAACACAAACTCCATGCGCGCCGCCGGCACCGACGGATCCACCGGCACATACGCCGCCCCGGTCTTGAGCACACCCAAAATCGCCACCACGGCCTCAGCCGTCCGAGGGAACACCACCGCCACCAGCTCGCCCGCACCAGCACCCCGGCTCACCAACAAGTGGGCCAACCGATTCGCCGCCTCCTCCACCTCGCCATACGTCCACGACCGCTCACCATCGGTGATCGCCACCGCCTCCGGGGCGCGCACCGCCTGCTCGGCAAACAACGCCGGAATCGAAAACGCCACGGGCGCTTGCTCGTTCAGCGCCGCGCGGTTTCCGATGGCCTCGAGGTGGGCCTGTTCGGACTCGTCGAGCACATCGATCGACGAAAGCCGCCGGGAGGGATCGGCCGTGAGTTGGACAAGTACCCATCGCAGCCGCTCGATCAGCCTTTCCACGGTGGCGGTGTCGAACACGTCGGTGCGGAATTCGACCGCGCCGCCGATGCCGGCGGGCTGGCCGTCCTCGGTCCAGCGTTCGGCCAGCGAGAAGACCAAATCCATCCGGGCGACCTGGGTGTCCACCGACATCGGGGTGACCCGCACATCGCCCAACGTCAGCCCGGCGGCCGGGCCCTCGTGTTGCCAGGGCAGGTTCTGCCAGGCGAGGACGACTTGGATCAGGGGGTGATGGCTGAGGCTGCGGGTGGGACCCAGCCGCTCCACCAGGA